>NZ_CP041222.1:0-1253522 GCF_006542605.1 Porphyrobacter sp. YT40 | reverse complement strand
TGCAGCCCACAAAGGGTCGTTCACAATCGCCGCATTGAACGTCGGCTTCCTCCAGAAGCAGCCGTTCCGCTTTCGGACTTACTCAACGATCATGCTCATGACCGGAGGTGGGTGATTAGGCCCTACGACGATCCCACGCTTGGGCCAGTCGGGCCCCGATCTCGCACCGCACTTCGCCGTAATCTTCGACCTTCACGATCCAGTTCCTGAAGCGCGGGTGCCAGCGACCGCGGCCCTTCACAGTGCCGCGGACAATGTCGATCAAAGGTTCTACCGGCGGATTACGGACGGCCACCTCTGTATCGCCTAGTGCGGTGAAGGTAATTTTCCCATGCGGAGTCATCATGGGTGACAAGTCAAGGCCTGGTTCCTCCAGCATCACCTTGGCTGGATACGCGGTGGACTCATCTGTAGCCAACGGATGGACCTTGCCCTCCTCTTCTCCTCGTTTGTTTAAGGCGTTCGCCTGCGCAAGCCCCAGCCGCATTTTCCAGTCGAAGACGATGGGAGTGTGTGCCCCGCACAATTTTTCGCCCAATTCGCGCAGCCAAGCTGTATCGCGTTTCTCCCAGAATAAGCTTGCGCTCATCTTTACCATCGCCAGCGCACTGAGATCGGCGCTCTGACGCTCCCACCATTCGCCGAATTGATCCCACTTCACGATTGTCACATCGTCGCGCACCTGACGTCGATCGACGCTGGTGGTCGGGGCCACGAGAACCAGCGGCAGCACCTCAAGGCTGGCGTATCCATTCGCTTCCAGCCAGCGCCGCAGCACGATCGCCTGCATTCGTGCCTGCTGGATCGGCGAAGGCACAGGCTGCGGCTGCTTGCCATACCAAACCGTCCATTCCCCGTGCGCGTTGCATTGCATTCGCCCACTGTAATTTTTGGTCTCGCACAGCCAGATACGGCCTTGCCCACGATGGATGACGAGATGATCTATTTGCGCGAATTCACCGCGCACCCCGATCCGCAAATCGTGAAGCAGGCCTGTGCGGTCAGATTCGCCGAAGATGCGGTTCAACACATGCGCTGCATCCCGCTCGCCCTGGTTGCCGGCGGTCAACTTCTTGTATTCGCTTTCGAGCCGACGCTTCTGCGCAGCGTCGCACTGGCTCGCCAATCGCGCTAGCTCTGCAAGATCGCTGCGGCGCTCGTCCGATTGCTTCAAAATCATACCGGGTTCTACCTCTCCCTGCGTTAGCTAAGGCATTGAAGTTAATGTTCGGTATCCCGGTTTCTGGCACCGCTCGACGCATCGGCATCGTCGAGCAATACACGAGACTGATCGTCTCTCTATCCGCGCCAGATAGCGATGTGCATCTCAGGCCTTGCAATCGCCTTTTTGCAAAGTCGGCGAGAGCCCCCCGTCCCCTTCAGGCTCCTATATTCTCTAAATTAACCTAAACAGTGTTAATGTGCGGCTCAGTTTGTCCGCCGCTGCACGCATGAAAGGGTTTCGCCGCGATGGAGCCTGCTTCCAAGTACACCTCGCTTATACTGCTGGTCAGCGCTCTGGTGACAATCGTTTTGCTCATCCAACGGGTGGCCAAGCGCCGCGCCGAGAGCCGGGCGGCGGACGGCGAAGAGCAGGCCGAGGCGCACGCCCTGCAACCGCAAGCCCGGCCTCCTGCAGAGTCTGTGGTCGGCTCTGACATTCCCGGCGCGTCACCGCCTGCCGATCGGCTTGCCCGCATCCGCGCTGCGCACGGCGAGCCGACCGCGCCCCGCGTACTGTCCAAACCTGTCCGGACCGCTCCGCCCGTCGGTTCCTCTCCTCCCGCTCCACCGGCCCTGCGCAGTGAGCGCGTTACTGCCGTCCTGCGCCGTCAGGTGCCGGTGCGCGATGAGCCGCCGCGTTCGTGGCTCGGCGGATTGCCGATGATGCCCGACGCAGTCGAATGGCCGCGCGGAGTGAACGAACAATATCCCGAGCGCGGCGAAATCCCACTCCACTTCCTCGCCCAGATCGCTTGCGAGGATCTGCCCGCCGAGATGTGGGTCGGCCTCGGCCCGCGCACAGGCTGGCTGCTGTTCTTCATCAATCCCAACCACTTCTCGGGCGAGGGTAAGGGCCTTCACCGCGTAATCTACACCAGAAAACTCGGCAGCGAACGTCGGCCACCTTTCGATTGCGGCCCGGTGCACGACAAGGTCCATACCGGCGGTAGTTACAACTGGCTGGATAAGGACGACATTCCCGCCTTCTGGCGCCGCTGGCCGATCGACATTGTTCCCATGCCCAACGCGCTGACCCTGCACGAGGAAAACGGCAGCACGTGGAAGAGCGCCAGCCCCGACAACCTGTCGGAAGTCCTCTACGCCGATGTGCCTCACAGCAAGACCGAATTCGCCAGCCCGATGCCGCGCATCCGGCCATTGACCTTTGGGCAGGCGCAAACAGCGGTGGAATCGCTGGCCAAGTCGCTGCGTTTCAAAGTCCGCTCGCCGATTGACGACAAGGCGCGCGAATTGCTGCTGGCCGACGGCGGCCATCAGCATCTCATTGCAGAGCTTGGGGCAGGCCTTGAGCGCCTGCGCGAAATAGCCCCCGATGATCGCGGCGAGGGGCAGGCCCGGCGGCTCGCCTTCCTCGAGGCAGCGGTTCCCGAATACCGCTCAATGGATGCCGCAAAGTTGCTGGAAAGCATCGAGACCCGCCACGCCCAATGGCTCGCTTGGCGCGAGAAGCTGGCGGAGGGCTGTGATCAGATCACGGCGATGCTCGGCAAGAGCGATGCCGATGCGCCATTGCAGGAAGATTACTGGCAGCAATTGACCGCGACCTTTGAGGGCAAGCATTTCGACCATCTCGAACTGCGCCACAGCCGCATCCGTGCGGGGGATTTCCCGGTCTCGCTGATGTCGCCGCGCGAGACGATCGAACTCAAGCCGCCGCAGGGGATGGATCAGATCGCAATCGAATATTACCTCGATCCCGCGCGCCGTCACCTGCTCCCGGCCGATTGGGCCGCCGCGCAGGAACCGGCCTGGCGCGCGCTCTACAACAACCGCCCGCACCGGATGGGCGGCTATCATGACGGGGTGCAGAGCGAACCGATCGAGGATCCCGCCTTCGGGCAGATGCTGCTGATGCAGATTGCCACCGACGATGCGATGGACTGGTGCTGGGGCGATGGCGGGGTCTATTTCTTCTGGATCCGCCCCGAGCACCTCGAAGCCTGCGATTTCAGCGGGGTCGAAGTCTGGCTGGAGTGTCATTGACGCCGAGTTTCGCGCTACGGGATGAGGGCACGATCAGGCAATCCGAGGACGACTTCCGCGCGCTGGTCAATGCAGGCCATGGCGCGCGCGCCGTCGCCGTGGTGCGCCCGGCAGCGCTGGCCAACGGGTAGAATGAACTGGCATAGCTGATCGATCCGAAGACGGTTTATTTCGTAATCGATCCGCCGGGACAATTGCTGGATGAATGTACGGAATTTGCCGGTTTGGCCGGGGACGGCGGGGTGCTGCGCCGCAGCCTGCATTGAGAAAATGGTTCCGCGCCTACAGAACGGCAGGGGCCGATCCACATGAAAGCGGAGCATCCGCGTGTTTAGGATCTGCTCGGCTGCCGACTCATAGCCGATTGTTTAGATAAGGACCGCTCATGTCTGCTCGTGACAGAAGCTTACGATGGAGCGCGGCGTTGCGAACCGTCAGGAAACCATTTTTACGGTGTTTAAGGCCAAGCTTTAACAAGCCGAATGCCGAATGTCCGCCTCATGAAGCATCTACGAGGGCTGGATCGTTTGCCCATGAGATCGACAACCGACCTTTGGTCCTGGCAAGATCCGGTGCCGGAAACAGCTGCCGGAGTCATGTTGAAGCACGTCGAAGTCGGAGCAGTTGCCTAAGGCGCCGGAACCGTATCGCTCACTCAAAGCATCGCCTTCAATATGGCAAAATCCGCTGCCGCACTCGCCAGCCAGTGCACGATTAAGGCCCGCGATCCGGGCATTCGCATCCGTCTGACTGCCCGCGCGCAAAGTGGTGGACAAGTCGATCACTTGGGATGTGCCGGCAAAGCGATGCATGATCGCGCGATAGCGAGCGGAAGTCTCGAGAACTGATTTGAGTTGCAAACTGTCATTTGCGCCCAGCATATCGACCGAGATAATGGCTTTGAACCGTAAAACTTTGTCAAGCCGCGCCAGCGCGCCTGAGGTGGTTTCGTACTCGATAGCCCGGTTCACGACGCCGCAGCCGGGCAGGGCGGTTTCCCACTTGCCGCGAGCCGTGATGCTTTCAGCCAACAGTGCAACGCGCCCCTTGGCCGTGTGGTCATGGAACCACTGCACGCGACCAATATAGTAATCATTGGCTAAGGTCTTTTCTGGCCGGCAAGGCCAGAATGAAAAAGAATAAGCCACGGCTATCAATACAGCAATTGCTGCAATAAGGGCTCAACTCCGAATCATCGTTCGACGATTGGCAAACCCTGATATGCAGCGAAATCAAAACATCGAAATGGTCCGCATCGCCGCGGCATTCGGGATCGTGCTGTTTCACAGCGGGGCGAGCGGATCGGCGCTGGGATATTCTGGGCTGATCGCGTTCACCGCTTTGGCAACGCACTTCGCTGCAGGCGACACCGGCAAGCTGGCCCGGCGCTTGCTTGTGCCCTGGGCTTTCTGGACGGTGTTCTATCTTGTCTGGCGATTTGCAGCCGACGGGTCGCCCTTCCATGACGGCATGAACCCGGTGCAGTCGATCCTTTACGGCTCGCACCTCTGGTTTTTGCCCTTTATCTTCGCGGCCAATCTGCTGGCCGCCCGGCTCAACCCCCACCTTTGCGCGCTGCTGGCCTTCGCGCTGCTTGCTGCCTCACCGCCGTGGCGCGGAGTGCAGTTAGATGCGGCAGTGCCTTTGGCGCAGTATCTCCACGCCATCCCGGCGGCGCTGCTGGGCGTGGCATTTCGTGAACGGTTGGGACTACTGATCGGCGGCTTGGGATTGCTATTGTGCCTAGTCCTCAACGTTGACGGGGTCAGTCTGCCTTATGCGGTCGGCGGGGGCGCGGTGATTGCCGCGATCATGTTACCTCACCTTCCATACAAAGTCGAAGCTGTGTCGGCCTGCATGATGGGCGTCTATCTCGTGCACATCGCGGCGCTGGGGGTGTTCAACCGGATTACCGGCCCCGCGACACTCGCGACGGTTGTTCTGGCGTTCCTCGCCTCACTGGCCGGGGTGTGGCTGTGCCGCAGGATTATTCCGCGCAGCAAAGCCATCCTTGGCTAGCAGCGGGAAAAGTTGACGGGACGGTGGCGCATGATTTTACGTGGCCTACCCGTTGTTCGTTCGCTCTTTGGGGGGACGACTCGGCGGCAAGCCGGTCGGCCAAAACGGGGTCGTTTCCCGACCGGCAGCTTTTATCTGAAAGCCCAGATATCGGTCCATCCTGCGGGGAGCAGGTGGCAACAATAAAAGAATTGCTCGCTTCGACTATTGAGCAGGTGGCTGCAATCCTGCGCCGGGAATTTGAGAGGCGAGTGCACCAGGCGTTGGGATTGCTCCCTGCTCCAGCCAGCTCTACTTTTATTTTTACAGAGGCGGGCTCCGCCACGTGGCTTTGAACCAGCCGTTAAAGCATTGGCAAACATCTGATAACCTGCGTTTAACCCTTGCTAAGCGCATTCGCCGATGCCAAACAATGGTTCTCTCAGGGGGAGACGAAAAACAAATGGGTCGCGTTGCTTCGCGGAGGCTGATCGCCTCCCTTCTAGTGCTTGGTGGACTGTCCAGCTGCGGCGGTGATGATAGCGGTGGTGGTCAAGTCCCTGCTCCAATCAACAGAGCCCCATCTTTCACCTCGGCAACCACCGCTTCGGTAGCCGAGAATTCCAGCACGCCGTTCTATAACGCCGCTGCCACAGATGCCGATGGCGATACGGTCACGATTGCAATTACCGGCGGAAGCGATTCCGCCGCATTCTCGTTCGTCGGAGGCGCGCTCGGCTTCGCCAGAGCACCGAACTTCGATCAGCCTACCGATGCAAATCTCGATAACACCTACGAAGTCACATTGACCGCAACAGACGGCAAGGGCGGATCGACCAGTCTGGCCTTGTCGGTGCGGGTCACAAACGACCGCGAGGGAGTCAATTTTACTCGGCTGACTAGCGGCCTTGGAACCGATGCGGTGATTGCCGCGCGCACAAGCGGGTCTGACGGGCTGATCGTAGTCTCGCAAGACGGCTCGGTTCGTGAGTTCTTTAGCGGGAGCGGGTCGGGCAATTTGACTGGTAATGTCTTCAGGTCCGGGGAGACCGGACGTGTGCTCGCAGTTGCCCACTTCAATGGATATGGTGTGGCCATGCTCCACATCACGGGAGTGGGGGTAATCGTGCGGACCATTGTCCTCCAAGACTCCGTCTTGCAGTATTCCGTTTCCGATGTCCTCGCTGGACCCTCCACCGAGGCAGCGCGCGGCACCCTCTTCATTGGCGGCGACGGCTTTCTGTTCGGCGCACTGGGCGATCCTTCGGGCAGTTTGGCGCAGGATGTTACGTCGGGTTACGGCAAGCTCTACCGGGTTCAGGTCGATCCGTTCTGCGGCGCCTCGGTCGGTACCTATTGTATCTTTGCAGAACTGTTCGGAGACGGGATTCATTCCCCGGCCGGGGGGGGTGGCTATGCCTCTCGCAGCTTCCTGCTCGACAGCGGCACGGACCAGCAAGAGGAAGTCAATTACTTCTTCCAAGATGCGCGCCCGCTCGATTTCGGCTGGCCATTTCGCGAAGGCACCTTCGCCCGGGTTGCCAACCCGCCGGCAGCTGTGAACGGTCCGTCCATCACCTACACATATGGGAATGGGTTCTTTCAAGGGGAAAGAATGACTGGTGGGCTCCACTATACCGGTAGGATCGCCAGTCTCGATGACCGAATCCTGATCACCGACCGAAGCGGAAAGATTTTCGCTTTCCGAGCCGGGTTCCTGAGTGATGGCATATTGCATACGGCGAACGAGATGGAGAACCGAACCGCTGATTTCGCCCCCGCAGACGGAGCAATCGAACGCCCTGCCGCGATCGTGCGCGATAGAGCCGGTCGTCTCTTCGTACTCGACGCCGACGGCGAGCTTTACTTGGCTAGCTGAGCGCAGAGTTGGTGAGCGCCGCACGCAGAAGGACGGCTCTTGGCGAAAATCTCATCCGAGTTGTCTGTCCGATATTCTGTGCGAGCCGCGCTGGCTGTGACGTCCGGATGTGGGTGGAAGGCGGGCGTTAACGCGTCGCGTTGATATTCGAGGATACGAAGTCGAGTATGGCGGCAAGCTCATCACCCGACCGGCGCGTTCCAACCGCATGCAGCACAATCGGGACAACAAGCAGTAGCCCGGTTATGCCAACAGCCATTGCCTTTTCGGCACTGGTTATATCAGGTGCCCACCCGTTGCCGATTAGGACAGCACCAACGAGCGTGAGAAACAGATACCACACGAAATAGAAACCATAGACCCAAAGTGGCGCACGATACCGCAGTTCCAAACTCGACCCGCTCGCGACATCCCGAAGCCGACCGGCAAGGACAGGCTTCGCATTATATTCGAAGGGCGAGCTTCTATACTGTAGCCGAACGTTGCCCAACCAAACTCCGCCTACGACGCCCATTGCAAAAGGCCAGAACATTGAGCCAGCGGCATCGTTAATGCGTTGGGCTGCTGTTTGCGCAGGCAATGGAGAGCGCAGGTGTAAGCGTTGCCCAGTAAAGTAGTCCATGAGGCGCATTCCGCGATTATGCGGAGGTCAGTGAATATCTGCAACGGGGTCGGTTGCTTACCGGCGGGAATTTTTCAGCATGCGGGCAAAGCCGCCGTGCCGCTTTCGGGGTCGAGCCGGGGTGCCGCTTACGACCGGTAATGGGTGGAATTCCGACATTCAGCCTTTGCGGCGGGCGAAGAGTAGAATGGCAACGTAGGCGCAGATCAGCAGAGCGGCCTCCAATACTATCGCCGTTCTGATTCGCTCGCGCTGTCCAGCAAGAAAGTCTGAACCTGACTGACCAATAGCGTTGTGGCCGAAGCTATAGTTGAGGAGTGTCAGGCCCACGGCGACCATGAAGACAACAGTGACAAACAACGCAAGCTTGGTCGCTCTATTCATTCCATGAGTTTGACCGAAGGCACGAATGTCCGCAACGGGGCCGATTGCTGAATGGCGGGTTTTGGGAAAAGAACCCGCAATAGCCGCCATTCGCGGCCTGCTTTAGACGATGTGGGCTGCCCACCCAGAACCAGTCACTCCCGATCAGAGGAATGAAAGTCTGCTTCCGCCAGAAGCCGCCGGGCGGCTTCCGGAATCAGGCCTCGACCGCCGCTCATGACCTAAGGTGGATACAATTCCGCCACTTGCATGAAGGCCTCTCAGGGTCATCCTTGCGCTAGCATCGAAGACATTCGACCCTCAACTTTTGTTGCTCGAGAACAGACAGCTGCTGGCAGCGCCTTGATTGAGAACTATAACAAAAGTCGGAATTCGGCCTCTCAGCATGACGCCTCTTCCCGCGCCAACTTGCCTGTCAGCAGCAAACCTAGCAGACCGACACATGCACCCAGAATGCCCACTGCGGCCAGGCCGACCTGAGCGATGCCGATACCGCTAAGCAGGACGCCGATCCCTTCGCCGAGGTACAACATCGAACCATTGAGAGCAAAAGCGATCGTGGCGGCGTCGCCCGCATTTTTCGCGATGTTCGACTGGATGATGGGAGAGGTCGCAAACAGTGCTGCCGGGCCCGAGATCATTGCGATCACAAGCGCGGGGAGTGCGAACCAGCCGAGATCGAGTTTCAGCCCGACGAAGAAAACGACTGAGAAAGCACCGTGCTGGTTAGCAGGATGCGCAAAGCCAGCCGGGCCCGGTAGCGGTAGCGCTGGATCGAGCGGTTGCTGAGATAGGAAAGCCGAAAGCCCAAGCCCAAAACGTGCTCATTGGCATTGGGCGAATGATTTCTCACCCGAAGGTTCCGTGCAGTAGCAGCAACATCGTCGTCAGCAAAAGAAGTGATGCACCGAGCAACATCAACTGGCCGCGCTTTTCCTTCGACGATCGCGCCGCTACGATCACTGCCGCAATGGCTCCTATTCCGAAAGCACCGATAACGAACGGCCAATAGTTCATTCGCATACTCCTAATTTGAAGAGTGATCGGGGCGACAGGTGGACCGGCAACAACCGGTCCGGGTAAACAACAATCGCAATTTGGGGCGGCTGCGACGTCTATTCCTTTCCGGTTGCGCTCGGATCACCTCCCAGTATTCCCAGGTTCACCGGGATGCCTGATTTGTATATGTCGCTCCATTGTTGGAATACTGCGATGTCTTCTGCGGGATTTTTCCGAATGACCACGAAGTCGGCCGGACAGCCGACCGAGAGCCCGCAGGGCTTGTCGAGCCCGGCCCAAATTTCAAGCGTGCCCGAAGTGGCCAGCGCCAGCAGTGTCGATCCGTCGAAAGCCCCGATTCCTTGCCAATAGGCCAACTCGTCGAGCGCGGTGAGCCCGTTGAGGTCGGCACCCGGAACGAGCGCGATCCCGGCTGCATGCATCGCCTGCAACCTCGCCCGATGCGAGGCTTGCAATGCAGCGATCTGCTTTTCGTTGCGTCGCGAGGACGGCGGTGCCCAGCGCTCCATCGCCATCTCGCGCGCGAAGGTGGGCACCACTGGAATCCCGCGCGCGGCGATCTTGGCCAGTAGCTGCGGCGGAAGCGGATCAGCGATGCGATCGTAATCGGGGGCATGGGCCAGCAGATCGGCTCCAGCCATCAGGGCGGTTTCAACGTCTGCCGCGGTCTGGACATGCGCAACCATCTTCAACCCGTCGGCATGTGCCAGACGCGCCACTTCGATCGCGACCTCTGTCGCGAGCCCGTTATCTCCGTCGAGGATGATCTTGATGAGATCGGGATTGGTCCCGCGAATTTCGGCCCATCTGGCTCGGGCATCGGCGATTGATCCGAGCGCGAAATAGACATTTCCTTCAAGCAGCCGGCTGCCCCGGATACGCTCGCGCTCCGCCTGCGTAGCGCGCCACCAGTTCAACCCCATAGCGAGTGCTTCGTAATAGGGAATCGGATGCCCGCCGGGCGAGGTAACCATGGCTCCGGCAAACAGCACGGTTGGCGCGCCGCCCTCCAGCGCTCCACGCGCCGTCTGCAATTCAGCAACCGGCCCGCCCAGCGACAGCACCGTGAAGATCCCGTCGCGCAGCCATTCGGCCGCGTCCGAGCGAGCCAGTTCAGGCGTGTCGAAGCCGTGGGCGTGGCCGTCGGCAAGCGGAGGAACGACAAAAGCCCCTTCGAGATCGATTGTGCGCGTTGCCCGGTCTACCCCCACGAACCGGCCATCGCGAACGAACCGGTCGCCGGCTACAAATCGCGAACCGTCCCACCACAAACCGCTGCGGAAGTGCGTGACCGGGCCACCCGCCTCGATTGGCGTGACGCAGGCGCACAGCAGCATGCAGTACAGAACGACGAGTGCGTCTTTCAGCTGGCGGATCATGGCGCGTCCTCCACGATCAGTTCCTGACCCTGCTTCTCGCGATGAAGAATGCGTTCGATGCAGGCGAAATCCGCCAGCGGATCGCAGGCCAGCGCAAGGAAATTCGCCTCGTAGCCCGGCAGCAGCCGCCCGATTGCGCGCTGCGGGAAGACCGTTTCGGGACCCGTGCGAATCCATGCCATAAGCCAGTCGGCGTCGCTCTGCACTCCGAGCCGGCGAAGATAATCCACCTCGTCACGGATCGGGCGCAGCTGGTCGGACCCCATCGCGATGCGCACCCCTGCCGCGCGCAGCGTCCGCAAATTGCGGGCCTGCAGCGCCTGAAGTGCTGTGGGCGTCCATCCCGCCTGCCGCCAGCGACCGTCGGTCTCCGCAGCGATGCTGGCGGTAGCAACGACCGCCACATTCCTGTCGGCAAGATCGGCTGCCAGTTCCGGGTCAATGGTGAAGTACCGCTCGCCGTAATTGCCCCAGCTCCAGCCGGGCAGATGCGTGATCTCGTCGACACCGGCGTCGAGGGCCACCCGCATGTCCGCCGCAGTCACGACATGGGCCGTGACATGCAGTCCGGCAGCATGCGCAAGAGCCACCGCGCGCGCAGCGACTTCGGGCGGCGTGCCGTGCGGCTTGTCACCAAGCTCGCCATTCGCATCATCGAAGATCAGCTTGATGAAGTCCGGAGCTCCTTCCAGAATCTCGGGCCATCGGCGCTCGAGCGCAGCGACATCGGGGACGAGGAAATAGGCCTTCCCGTCCAGAGCATCGGGCGCAAGGCCAGATATCCCGCTCAGCCGGGCATAAAGCTGCGTCGGATGGCTGCCCGCGCTGGTCAGCGAGCCATGCGACCAGACCGCGTCGATCGCGTCGGGCCGGTTGAACAGTGCCGCGTGGGCTCGCACCACCGGACCGACCGACGACGGGTTCTTGTAGTAGAACACCCCTTGCGACAGCAGCTCGTTCATGTGGCCGAGCGCCCAGGGGCCCTCAAGGAAGTGGTTATGGCCTTCCGCCAGCGGCGGGATGATCCAGCGGCCCTCAAGTTCGACCGTGCGAAGGTCCCCCTCGGGCCGTACCGAGACAAACACGCCGTCTTTCGCATAGCGGGTTCCGTGGACAAACCGCGGGCCATCGGGCCCCTCTTCCCACCACCAGGCATTGGTGTAGGCGCTAGCGCCAGCCTCCGGATTGCGCCGCGGCACGCGCAGGGGTCGCGGCTTACCTGCGGCGACCGGAGCCAGCTCACCCCACGGTACGACAGCAGGAGCGTCTCCTGCTTGGGCAGCCGCGGGTTGGGCCGTGCAGAGCGCTGTCGCCAGCAGGGCGGTCAGGCGGGGAAATGACAGTCGGATCGCTTTCATGCGATTTTGTTAAGCGAATCAGCAGCCTCACCGTGCGAAATTCCGCGAATGGACAGACCGCGTCCGCCAATGGTCGAAATTTGAGGGCAGTTGGAGCGCTAGATTGCGCGCTGGCGCAGCAACCGCGCGCCGCTGCGGCTGGCAACAGGCGAAGTGCCGTCGGACAGGTGCACACTCAACCGTCCGCTCCCCGCTGGCTCCAGCCGCTCGATCGCGTTCAGGTTGACGATCGCGGAGCGATGGATCCGGAGGAAGTGGTCGGGAAGTTGCTCTTCCAGCTCGTTGAGGCTGCGGCGCACCGTCAGTTTCCGCGCTCCGGTGCTCACCGCGACCTGCTCGTCTCCGGCATTGAGCGAGACGATCTCGTCGACCGCTATCCGGATGATCTCGTCGCCATCGCGTATGAGAAGATGACGTGGACCATCTTTCTCCGGACGGGCGTCGGCATTGTCAGTCGCAACCTTTTGCTCGGACATCAAGGTCGCATCGACGAGGGCGAACAGCACTGCAGCGGCGAGGAAACCTTGCAGCAGCTGCCAGCGAAACGCCGGCCCGCTGAAATCCGGGATGCTTCCGCCGCTGCGAAATCCGGCATTGGCCCATCCGAGGAACGATGCGACGACGACATACCACAGAACCGCAAATACCAACCCCGCCACGACCAGCGACATGAGTCGCGATGGCGTGCGCGCAATGGCAAACAGACGGACGAAAACCGGGCGAGCCAGCAACCCAAGCATCCAAAGAGCCCCGGCACTGCCCAAGGCATTAATCACCGTCGCCCCGGAGAGATCCAGTCCATCGGATACGAAAACCACAACATAGCCGAGCAGGAGTAAAGCGCAGAGGAACGACCACAATCGTTGATCGCGATGCGCAAAAAATCCAAGCGTTTGCATTGCGTTTTCTCGCTGACCGGATCGAAACATTGCCTCGGCCAGCCTCGCTAGCAGCTTGGCGATCTTGATGCCACGATGAAGGAGTGACCGACTGGTCTATTGAACATCGGACAGTGCCGATTTGCTGGAACGAATGTTTCGATTTGTGGGCTGTATCGCGAGCAGTTCGCCTGAATTCATATTGTCGGCTTACGACCCAGTTTAAGTCATTCACGATGATCAAACTCAACTTCCGCTTTTGCCGAGAGCAGACATGCGGCTTTCGTGATCACAGCTACATCCCGATGATCCCTGCAACTGGGCGGAAATCTGACGCAAGGCTGCAACATGCAATGGCACTGCACGCTTGTTGGGCAGTCACAGCCCAAGTGCGGCAACATCGATGCCTTGTGCCTCGAGCGCTTCGACGAGATGGCGCTGCGTGCGGGCGACATCGTGATCCGCAGCCTGCGCGAGCAACGTATCGAGCTGCCTGCGGTCCAGGTAGCGACCACCGGCGATTACAACGGAGATCGCTCTAAGCGCGGACAGGTCGGCCCCCGGATCGCGTTCAAGCAGGATCAGATCGGCGCGCAGACCCGGCGCGATACGGCCGAAAAGATTGCCCTCTCCCAAGGCTATTGCGGCATTCCGGGTCGCGGCCCGCAGAACGTCTGCTCGGCTGAGCCCTGCCCCCTCCAGCAATTCCAGCTCCTCGATCAGTGACGTGCCTGGCACGTTGGTGAAGATACCTGCATCGCTGCCTGCCACCAGCATCACACCTTCCTCGAAGAGCATCTTCGTCATGCGCTGGTAGAAGGCAAAAGCCTCGCGGTGGCGCGTCGGGTCCTCAGCCGTCCAGCGATCATATTCGGCCTGCGATTGCGCCACCAGCAATGGATTGATCCGCTCGGTGCCGGGCCGGTGGAGATAGGCTCCATCCGTCTCGGCTACCTGCAGCAGATTGTAGAAGGCCAGCAGCGTGGGATCGACCGCCACCCCCGCAGCCGCAATGCGCCGTGCCAGTTCCCGTCCAGCGTCTTCGTCATGCGCATCGCGCAGGCCGTGCCAAACGACGGATTCGGTGTGCTCGATCGTCACAAAGCCGTCGTCGAGCAGTTCCTCGAATGCAATCGCGAAAGGCTTGTCGTAAGGCACCCCCGGCGCGCGCAAGCCTTCGGGGGTGTGGCCCATGATCGTCATGCCGAGCAGCTTGGCTTCGTCGCGGATCGCCTCGTAGGCCTCGCGGGTGAGGTTGGAATAGACCTTGAGCCGGCGATAACCGGCAGCATGGTGCTGCCGCACCGCGGCGCGCGCTTCGTCCGCCGTGGTGACGATGTGGTGGTTGATCTGCGCGTTGGCGCCAAGGCTGTTGAGGATCGGTCCGGTAGTGATCAGCCGCGGGCCCAGCGTCGCGCCACGCGCGATCCGGTCGGCCAAGCGCAGGTGGAACGGCATGCCCGAGGCATTGCGGATGGTCGTCACCCCCGCGGCGAGATAGGCGCCGAGCGAGGCCTCGTCCCAGACATGAACGTGCATGTCGACAAGACCGGGCATGGCGATCCGGCCCGCGCCGTCGATGATCGCCACGCCCTCCTTTGAGCCCGCCTCGCCGGCGGGCATGACTGCGGCGATTGTCCCGTTCTTGATGAGGATCGCCATGTCGGGACGAACCGCGGCAGCATCCCCGTCAAGATCGAGCACCTGCACATTATCCAGCAAGTAGGTGCCGGAAGTGTTTGCCACGGCTGCGGAAGAAAAATGCGCCAGAAGAAGTGCCAGTCCTGACGTAAAAATTCTGAAATTTGACATTGTCTCTCGGCCTCCCGTCGCTTGTCTCAAACCTTCCTGAAAATCCCGTGTGACCTCGATGGTAACAAATGAATTTCCGGCTTGCACCTTGTGATTGGCGCAGGCGGTCTGCAAAAGACACAGTATCTCGACCGTTTATTGAAACCGGAGATATCAATTGCACAGGATGCTTCTGATAATTTTGGCTCTTCTGCCAATTGGCCTCAGCGCATCGGTTCCCCTCGACGCGGTGGAGGACTTCGTCACCACCGCCTGGCCCGAATCCGGGGCGCCGGGGCTTGCCTATGCAGTAATCGACAAGGGCGTGATCGCCGCCGGTGGGCGCGGAACCACCCTCGCCGGCGCAGGTGAACCGGTCACACCCGATACCCCATTCCTGATCGGATCTGTGTCCAAGAGCTTCACTGCGCTGGCGGTGATGCAACTGGTGGAGGCAAGGAAGCTCGATCTCGACGCGGGAGTTGGCACTTATCTCAATGCCTTTTCGGAACGGCCAGCCGGCGCGATTACCCTGCGCCAGTTGCTGAGCCACACCAGCGGCTATTCAACCGTGCAGGGCAATGATGCACATGCGGAGACCCTCGCCACCCATGCCGCGATGGTCGCGAGGTGGACCCCCGCCTACTCTCCCGGTGAACGCTGGGAATATTCCAACACCAACTACCACCTGCTCGGTGCGGTGATCGAGGCGGTGACCGGCGAGGATTTCGCCGACTATATCGAACGCCGCATCTTGGTGCCCATCGGGATGAAGCACAGCTTCGTTGCCCGCGGCGCAGAGCCTGACAGGGTGGCTCGTGGCCACCGTCCATGGTTCGGCGGTAAGCGCGCTTACACCGAACGCGAGGGCGGGCAGGTCGCGGCCCCGGCAGGAGGCATCTTTGCCAGCGCCAATGATCTGGCGCGCTACGCCGCGATCATGCTCAATGGCCGCGACGACATCATCAGCGCGGCGGGTAAGGCGGAGATGGTCCGCCCCGCCAGCCCGCAATCGCCCTTCTACGGACTGGGCTGGTTTATCGACCGGCAAGCAGGAACCGCAGCCCATAGTGGACTCGTTCCTGGCAGCGAGGCGCTGCTGACGCTGGTGCCAGCTGAACGCAAGGCGGTGATCGTGCTGATCAACGCCAATGGCGGCATCGGCTTTGCCGACAATGGAGTCTTGCTCAACGGTGTCACTGCTTTGGCGTTGGGGCAGGAATATCGCGGCGAAGGTTCACGCGTCTGGCCCAGGGCGACCTATGTCATGATAGTGTTATTGCCACTGCTGTTTGTCGCGAGCATGGGTTGGGCTTGGCATCGGCGCGAAAGGTTGCGGCGCAAGCGGGTGCAGGGGACGCCCGGGCTATTCAGCCTCTGGTTTCCGCTCGCTACAACGCTGGCGATGGCTGCCTTCCTGCTCGCCATCGTCCCCGGGTTCTTCGGCGGGTCGCTCAACACGCTGCTGCTGTATCAGCCCGATTTTGCTGCCTGCATGATCGCTGCGGCACTCACCGGACCGCTATGGGCGGTGGTGCGGCTGATGATTGCCTATCGGACATCGCCGTCATCAGCGCCTGCGCAATAAGGCGCAATAATGCTGCAATCCGCCCTCGCTGTTAAGACTGAGGTGTCAGCCAGCAGGCACCCGACCAAGATCGTGTCCGCTATTGGCGAAACTAGCCGTCCGGCGGGTCCTTTGGGAACGACTGCAAAGTCCCAGGTCCAGGCAAAGCGTCCGCTGGGATCCAATCGGCTTTCCGGTGCTCGCCAGGCAAGCTGCACTGACCGAAAGGGGCGCTCAAAGCGGTCGCATTCGGCGTGCAAAACATGCCCGACCAGCGCCCGCGACAACATTGCCCGTGCTTATGCAACTCGTCTTCAGCTTTAGCGGGTATCGCGAACCAGTTAAGGCGTTCAGCGATAGGCCAGCGCGCCAATGAGCTTGGTCACGCTCCCTAGGGCGCAACTGAGGATCAGTGCGGCATCCATGCTGGTTCTCAAGGCCCTAGATGATCGGCCAAGCCTTCCAGATGCTGAAGGCGCTGGTGATGATCAGCACGAGCGAGACCGCTAACAGCAGTGTGCGGGGCCTCACTCGGCTCGCCAGCAGCGCCCCGAAGGGCGCAGCGATCACACCGCCAATGATCAGCCCGATGGTGATTTTCGTGAAGGCCGCCGGGCCGAGCGTGAAGAGAAAGGTCAATGAGATCGACAGGGTCAGCAGGAATTCGGCGGTGTTGACCGTCCCGATCACCTTGCGCGGATCGCCGCCCTGGATCAGCAGGTTGCTCGTCACCACCGGCCCCCAGCCACCGCCGCCCGCCGCATCGAGGAAGCCCCCAGCGAGTGCAAGCGGACTGGTGTAGCGCGGATGTTCGAACCGCGGCTGCGACATCCGGATCGCACGCCACAGCAGGTAGAAGCCGATACCAGTGAGATAGAGCATCACGAAGGGCTTGGCTGAAGAGGCATCTATGTTCGAGAGCAGATAGGCCCCGCCGATCCCGCCCAACACCCCGAAGGGCACCAAGCGCCGGAACAGCCCCCAGTCGACATTCTTCTGCCACATGTGGCTGATGCCGGATGCGCCGGTGGTGAACATCTCAACCAGGTGGACGCTCGCCGAAGCGCTTGCCGGGGGCACGCCCATGGCGCTCACCAGCAGCGTCTGGGTGGTGACACCGAAGGCCATGCCCAGCGCTCCGTCGATCATCTGGGCTATGAAACCGATGGCCAAGAAGGGCAGGAGATCAAGAAAGAGCGGGATGAGGTCGGGCATGAGGCATGTCCTCTCTGCGAAATGGCAGGGCTAGAAGGTGATGGAAGCCGTCGCGCCCCAGGTGCGCGGGTCGCCGGGCAGCCCGGCGATCAGCCCGGTGTTGCCGGGGCCGACGAAGACCTGCTCGAAATAGTCCGCATCGAAAGCATTCCTGACCCAGACGAACAGGTCGAGCCCGTCGTCCGAGCGGAAGCCGGCGCGAAAGTTGGACAGGTGATAGCCATCGATGTTGGTGTAGACCGACGGGGAGGCGTTGGAAGAGAAGTTCGACCGGTAGCTGCCGTCATATCCGAGGTAGATCTCGCCCGGTTTGCCGAGGAATTCTGTCGGGAAGTTACCCTCCGCTCCGAACGAGAAAGCCCATTTCGATACGCCGGGCAGGCGCTGGCCGGAAATGTCGCAATTGGCCGGGCTGATTCCGCCCGGAGTGCCCGGGGCCGAAGGCACCTGACCGGGCGCCGCGGTGGTGCCGCCTGCCAGTTCCGGCGGGCAGGGCGCATCGGTGAAGCGAACATATTTCGCATCGGTATAGGCCGCATTCGCATAGGCGCTGAACCGCTCGCTCGGGCGCACCGAGAAGTCCGCCTCGATCCCCTGCGATCGCACCTTGCCCGCATTGGCGAGAAACCCGCGCAGCACCCCGAACTGGCCGTTGTTCACCGTTGCCTGATAGTCACGGATATCCGTGCGGAAGGCGGCGAGGTTGAGCGTCACGCGGCGATCCCAGAATTGGCTCTTGAGCCCCACTTCGAAGTGATCGACCGTTTCCGGGCGGATCGTGCCCGCCGCGGCGATCGGCTGGCCGCCGGCGTCGGTCGGCAGGCCGTTCTGGTTGATCCCGATCGTCTTGAAGCTGCGTGCATAGGTGCCGTAGGCCAGCACATCGGGCGCGACCTCGTAACTGGCGGTCAGAT
The DNA here is from genome assembly GCF_006542605.1 of Porphyrobacter sp. YT40. Lineage (GTDB taxonomy): Bacteria > Pseudomonadota > Alphaproteobacteria > Sphingomonadales > Sphingomonadaceae > Erythrobacter. The sequence continues at coordinate 1,235,289 of NZ_CP041222.1, read as the reverse complement.
CGTAGGTGAGGTTCCAGTCGCTGTCCTCCGGCGCAGAGACCTGAGGGCGGAACACGCCAAGCTGCGCCAGACTGCGCGCGTCGGTCTCGCTGCCGGACAGCTCCGCGCCCGTGCCGGTAAAGACGCGCCGCTCGTAAAATCCGCTTTTGCGGTCGTAATTGAGGCGCAGGCCGGGCTGTAGCGTGAACGCATCGGTGATCGCCCAGCTCAGCTGTCCGAACAGCGCGAGGCTGGTGCTCTCGAGCACCTGTGTGTTGCGCGCGGTCAGCCCGTCGAGAACGGTGGGATCGCCGGAGAGCGGGTTTGCCGGATTGATCGTCCAGCGGCTCGAAGCCGGGCCGTGCTGTTCGGTGCCCTGCGTGTCGATGCGCTGGTCGAAGGCGAAGGCACCGATCACGAAGTCGACCGTGTCGCCCTCATAGGCGTAGCGGAATTCCTGCGTGAACTGGTCCTGCTGCGAGGGGTTCTGCGACAGGGTGACGATCGGCAAGCCGTTGAAATCGCGGTCATTCTCGGGCTGCCAGTCCCAGGTGCGCCAGGCGGTGACCGAGGTAAGCGTGCCCGGCCCCACGTCCCACTCCACCTTGAGCGCAAGCCCGGCGATGACATTGCCCGCGTTGAGCCGGGAATCGAGGTCGGTCAGCCGGTCGAAGGGATCGGTCGAGGGCGGCGCGTAGCCCTGCGCCGCCGCCAGCGCCGCATATTGGCGATTGAGCGGCCGCTGCGTTGCGCCTGTCCCGACGAACACCGATCCGCAACACACCGCGTCCTGCCGGTTGTAATCGCCCACCAGCTTGACCCGCAGGCTGTCCGCCGGCTCCCAAAGAAGCTGCGCGCGCAGGCCGAGGTTGTCGAGGCTCTGGATGTCCTCGCCGGTCACGACATTGCGGATCGTGCCGTCGCGGCTGGTGCCCGAAAAGGCGATGCGTGCCGCGACCGTCTCCGACAGCGGGCCCGACACCGCCAGCCGCGCCTGCCGGAAGGCGTAATTGCCGAGGCTGATCTCGGCCCGGCCCTCCAAATCGAAGCTCGGCTGGTTGGTCTGGATGTTGATGGCGCCCGCGGTGGTGTTGTTGCCGTAGAGCGTGCCCTGCGGCCCGCGCAGCACCTCGATCTGCGCGACATCAAGGAAGTCGAAGGTCGCCGAGGCGACGCGCGAATAGTAGACATCGTCGACATAGATCCCGACGCCTTGCTCGAACCCGTCGCTGGTGAGGCCGAAGGGCACCCCGAGTCCGCGGATGTTCACGGCCGTGTTGCGCGGGTTCGAAGAATAGAATTGCAGCGTCGGCGCCAGCTGCTGAAGCCGGGCAACGTTGAACGCCCCGGTCGCGTCGATCTGGCGGGCGTCGATCACCGACACGGCAAGGGGAATGTCCTGCGCGCTTTCGGAGCGGCGACGGGCGGTGACCATGATGTCATGGACGGCGGTTTCCTCGGCGGCAGAGGCTTCGGTGTCCGCAACCTCGCTCTGGGCATGGGCCGGGACGCAAAGGGCGGCAGAAAGGATCGCAGCGGTAGCCGCGCCGCGCTGCAGGGTGCCGCGCATGGGTGTCGGATGCATGATGTTCGCCTGTTCGAGCGGACATGCATCCGGCGGTCCGGTCTGCGGGTCCTGTGATGTTGTTGATCGGGTTCAAGGGGGGAGAGCGCTTTGGCTGCCCGTCAGTCGGTCAGCCGCTTCCTCTCGGTGACGTCGATTTGCATGATCTTGCCGTCGTGCACGGTCAGCTGGATCGCGCCGTAGCGCAGCCGGGAGAGCGCCTCTCCGACATGCGCAAGCGCCTCGGGCAGCAGGCCGCCCGTGGCATTGTGTTTCTCTGGATGGTCCATGAGCGGGCCTTTCGTTGCGCGGAGCCTGTCCGCAGCGACGGAATTAAACTCAAGTGATTTGATTGACAATAGGGTTATTGCGAAGAATTTCTGCTTGCCGATGAAAGGTGAGATATACGCGCCGGAGTGACTGGTTCGGGCTCGCCAAGCTTCCTTATCCGCGAACGACGGGACTGGCGCGATCAGGTCCGACAGACGGTTGTCAGCCAGTATTTGCGCGGCGCGGCCGCGCACCTCAATCATCAGTCCGCGCGTCCGGTATTTGCCGTCTTCGAGGTGATTCTTTGTCTTTTCATGGGCATAGCTTATGACGCAAGGCACAAGTGCAAGACTGCCGCACATGCGCCGCATCAGATCGCCAAAAGCGTTCTCGACTGGTCGAAATGCAAGCCATAGGTCCCCGCCTCTCCCGCGCAGCAATTCAAAAAACCTGCCCGGGTCAGCTCCGACAGGATCACCTCAAGAAACCTGGCGGGAATCTTCTGCGGCCCGGCCATCGCGGCCAACGGTGATGACCCCTCGCCATGACGATCGGCCAGGTGCTGCATCGCGCGAATAGTGTAGCGCGTCTTCTGAAACAGGATCGCAGATCGACAATCTGAAAAGCAGGCATTGGGGGCAGGTCGTCAGGGAAAACTGCGGGCCGTGCATAGTCGCCACTTATGATCCTGATCAGTGGCGTGTACGTTCCCGGCCCAGGCAGTCCTTCGACATGACGTCTGGGAACGACGGCCTGGTCAAAAAAAACTCGGTCGTTGAAATAGATTCGTAAGCCTGGCCGTCTTCACGCGATCAGATGGCGATCAGCTATGAACAAATTTGAGGTGCAAAGCGGCGAATACCAAGCAAGAGGGGAGAGAGCTTTGCTTTTCCTGAACCGGGATGTGTCCGTCCCGGCGACCAGGAGAACTCCCATGACCAATTATCGCCGCAATGCATCGACTTCGCCTGCCGCGCGCATCACCGCCGCCATCATCGAAAAGCTCGAGCAAGGCACAAAGCCCTGGGTCAAGCCGTGGCGCGGCCTCCCGGTTTCCCGACCCTTGCGGTCCTGTGGAACCCCCTATCGCGGGATGAACACCTTCTGGTTGTGGATGGTGGCCGATGGCTGTGGCTACGCCTCGCCCTACTGGATGACGTACCGCCAGTGTCAGCAGCTCGGCGGACAGGTCCGCAAGGGTGAGAAATCGACCATCGCGATCTTCTACAAGAGCTACACCAAGGAGGTCGAGAACGCCGAAGGCGAAGCAGACACCGAGAACCGGCGCGTGCTCAAGGCCTATGCCGTGTTCAACGCTGACCAGTGCGACGGCCTCCCAGCATTTTACCATCCCAAGCCGCTGGTTGCCGCACTTGAGCCCGAAGGACGCGAAGACCGGCTCGATGCCTTCTTTGCTCATATCGGCGCAGACCTGCGCCATCACGGTGCGCAGGCTTATTACGAGCCGCTGCGCGACCTGGTCACCATGCCACCAGCCGAACTCTTCGATGCCTACGACCACTACTACGCGACGCTCACGCACGAGCTGTCGCACTGGACGGGGCATTCTTCGCGGCTCGACCGCGATCTCAAGAACCGCTTCGGCAGCGACGCCTATGCCGCCGAGGAACTGATCGCCGAACTTTCGTCGGCAATCCTCGGCGCTGAACTGGGTCTTCCGGTCACCCACCTCGACCATCACGCCAGCTACATCGCGTCCTGGCTCAAGATCCTCAAATCGGACGAGCGCGCGATCCTCACCGCTGCGGCCAAGGCCGAGGAAGCGGCCAGCCTGCTGCTTGAACTGGGTGGTCACCATTCCAACGAAAGCGAGGCCAACAACGATCTCGCTGATGCCGCCTGAGGAGCCGTGAAATGGGACGTTCCGTCAGTTATCCGACCGGCTCCGTGGTGGCCTTTCGCTTGCTCGATGACGACGATGTCGACTGGGTCTACGAGTGCCTCCTCGACGAGGTCATCGATACCGCGAAGGCGGCCTTTCCGTCCTTCGAGCGCTTCGATGGATGGCGCGGGCGCGAAGATCGCATCCTCCTGCGCAATGCCTTCGCCGATTGCGGCATATCGACTTGGTGCGGCCTTGCCGCGATCTGGCTCGCCGAGCGCGACGATCCCCGGTACTGGGAGGCTGATTTCTACAACCCGCGAACGGCAAGAGCACGGCACTGGCTTGGCCAGGTCTCGGATAGGTTCATCGAGCTGTTCGGTGAACTGCGCCTGGTCGGGTGGTTCTCGAATGGCGAAGCGATCTTCGAGCGCTCCCGATCCACCTGCAACACCGGGTGCTGATCCTGCCTCGTCCCTGTCCGCCGGGAGAGGCCCTTGGGCCGGTCAGTGCGCGCCGCAACCTGCGGCCCGTCGGCCCGTGTTGCCCGCGCCAGCCTAGGGCCGCAGGTTTCCCGCTGCGCGGTGCGTCACGCCCCTTTTGCCGGCCCTGATCGGGCTCCGGCGGACAGGGCCGAGGCAATGGTGCCTCCTTTCCTTGTCCCCGCGATCAGGAGACACACCATGTACGACAGCTTCATCGATCAGTTGAGCGGCCTCGACCTTTCAGGCCTCAGCATCAGGCCAGCCCCCTTCAACGAGACCGATTTTCCCTGCGAGGACGCGATCGACCAGACGCTTGGCGCCGTGTGGTCCGACCTTTTCGCAATGTTTTCCGACACTGCTTTGGAGGCTGATGCCGAGGATATTGCCTGGGGCATGGTCAATCTCTTTCACCGCGCAGCCAGCCGTAAGTCGGCTCAATTGGATCGGGCCAGCGACGAGATCCGGGTTCTGCTGGCATCCGCTGATGGATCCGAAGTGCATTCGAGCAATCTGGAAGAGCAGGTCGAGCGCGCGCAGGCTGCCGAAGCCAGCATGCTGGCCTTCGAGCAGATGCGCGAGGCAGCGGCTGCTCTCTATCGCGACGAGACCGGTTCCTCTTGGAAGCCCGTGTCCGGCTCGCGTACGAGCCATTCGCGCCACCTTACCTCGGCTGTGATTGATGCCCGCGATTTCCTACGTGCTCACGCCGAAAACCGGCGTCGTGCCCTGATCCCGGAAGGAACTCCGGTGGTCTTTGCCGGTGGTCGTCAGAGCTTCGACAGCGCCGAGGATGCACGTGCCTATGCTGACAATATCTGGGCGACACTGGACAAGGTTCGGGATGTGGTTCCCGATCTCTTCTTGGTCCACGGCGGCGACGGCAAGGGTGCCGACCGACTTGCCGCGAGCTGGGCTGAGCGCCGCGAAGTCCAGCAGTTGACTTACTCGCTCGATCGTCGTCTCGGTGCCCGCGCCGGCTTCAAGCGCAACGAGCAGATGCTTTCGCTCAATCCGCGTTACGTCATCGCCTTTCCGGGCAATGGCGTGACCGAACGGCTGGTGATCGATGCCAAGACGCGCCGGATCACCGTGGTCGATCGTCGCGGCGCCTTGGGTACTTCTCCCGGGTCCTGACGGGCCCGTCATCATCTAGATCTGCGATGCCTCGATGTGCCTTCGGCGCCGACCCGACGATGGGCCGGTCATGCAACTTGACGATCCGCTGCAGCGCTACTTTGCCACCATCAACCTCACAGGGGTTGCCCCTGACACGTTGTCAGCCGGCATCGAGCATTGCCGGGTCGATCTCGGCCTAGAGGAGGACCGGGGCAAGCGCTTCGCACTGTGGTCATTCCTGCACATGTTCGGGTCCGCACCCGATCTCGACGTGGCGTTCGAAAGCGAGGAAGACCGGGAAGCGGCGCTTGGGCTTCATGGATTTGCTGGCAGCATCGGAAGACGATGGAGCAGGCTGATTGCATTGGGGTCTAGCGAGCCTTCAGACCCGCACCCGATACCCATCCGGCTTTGTTCGCGAACAGTCCTGAATCAGGTCAGCTGAGGACGGCAACCCGTTCCTTTCCGGCCGTGTGGTCGCGCTTCGCGCGCCTGCCCGCACCACCCGTCATGAACAGGTTCCCCTTCGGCCCGTCAGGCCTGCGGTGCAGTCCTCCCATGCCCTGCTTCTTTCAGCTGTTCGCAAGCCGGAGATGGTCTCCGGTTTGAGGAACTGAAGGAATACACCCATGACCAATATCGCAATCCTCACCGGCCGCATCGCTCGCGAGCCCGACACCCGCGAGACCAAGGGCGGCACCAATGTCACCGGCATCACCGTCGTCACCGATCGACCGCTGCGCGACAAGGACGGCAAGACCTACAAGGACGAGAACGGATACACCGCCAGGGAAAGCGAGTTCCACCGGGTGACCTGCTTCAACGGCCTCGCCAAGACCGTCGGTCAGTACTGCACCAAGGGCCAGCTGGTCAGTGTCCAGGGCCGCATCCACTACACCCAGTGGGAGGACAAGGACGGGGTTACCCGCTACGGCACCGAGATCCTCGCGGACAAGGTCGACTTCCTCTCCCGCGGCAACGGCTCGGGCGACGATAGCGACAACACCGACGCTCCCGAGATCGACTGAACTCTCGCGTCTATCTCTTCCGATGGGGTCCTGTCCGGCCGGACAGGACCCCTTCTTGATGATCTCGGTAATGCCCCGCTCAAACCGGAAAGCCACGAATCCCAGGACGGCGGTTACAGACGCTCGCGATTTGCATCAATGCCGACCCGGCCTTCGAGCCGACGAACGGGGCCCCGGCATCAGAGCCTGGTCTTGCATGCGTCGCTCTCCGGCAAGCGCTGCCACTCCTCGTCTGTCTCTGCCGTTTGCCGCTCAGCGCCCAAAAGATCCGCGCGGGAATGGCGGTGTCCCCGCCCTTTCGAGCGAGCCGCATACAGAGGCCTTACCTCGATCCAATGATACCGGAGGCTCTGCAATCGCTCGTTCGACGCTGGGGGCCGATCCGGCCACGCGTCAGAAACGAGCGGATCCCACCATTTTGCGCGCAAAATCGTTTCCGCCCCCCGGCTAGCGCGGTCCCCTCGGGGGCGATCCAGTGACACGCGTCGCGGTAGGCCATCAGCCCTCCCCTGTCGCCTTGCGACAGACGTAGGGGGACATCATGACGACACGGGCACCTGTTAAGTCCCATGCGGACAGCAACTTTACGGCACGTGCGCTCGCAGAGCAGCGCGCGCCGCACAGCGTCTTAGACCGGCATCTGATCGAGGACCGACAGCGCGGCTCCATCGCGCTCGACAAGAGCGACTACGGCGCGCTGCCGCTCTTTATCGCTGCAGGTGCCGTTCAGACGGTTCACGGCGCGATGGTCGGCGACTTCTGACAGACCACACCGGGGCGGGAGCCGATGGGCGCCCCCCCCAATACCCGAACTCGCCGATCCTCTCGCCTGCGCGTTATGTGGAGCGGGGCTGCGGACGCGCTCGATCCCGCGCCACCATGCGGCGGCGCTCCTGCGGGCGCGGGCTTTTTCGTTCCGGGCCCCGCGCGCACGCCCGGCCGGCGCCGGGTCGGACTGGCGCAAGGCTGGCGGGATCGACAGGTCCCGATCCCTTGCCTCGCACGCAGTCCTTGGCCGCCGCCTTTCCAGGGGTGCGCATCCTTTGCAAGGCAGCGACGGCGCGCGCTGCCGGTCGAAAGGCGACAATTCCGGCTGGCGCAGATTGTCACTCCCCCCGCGCGCCGGCGCTGCGCCACCATGCTCTGTAACAGGCGGTCACTGGCCGCTTCCATCCAGCCCTAGCGGAGTTACGCCATGGACGCGGTTCCCGACCCTATCCGACCCCGATTCCTGCGCACCCCCGATGCTGCCGTGCATCTGGGGCTTTCGCCGCGGACCCTTGAGAAGCACCGCTGCTACGGGACCGGGCCGGTCTACCACAAGCTGGGCGGGCGGATCGTCTACCGGCCCGAGGACCTCGACGACTGGGCCGAACAGGGCCTGCGCCGCTCGACCAGCGATCCGGGCAAAGGTGTCGTGCACCCTGCCAAGCGGCTCGATGGCTACACCCCTCCGGTCCGGCGCTGACCCGTCCGATGAAACGGATCGACACATCCTTATCCGATCAAGCCTCGCTGGTGCGGTTCGTCGGCTGCGGCGGAAACATTGCCGTGCGCGATGCACAGGACCTTATGGCCTGGCCCTTCTTCAGTCTCGCCAAGTCGAAGCGCGTGCGCCCGATCGACTTTCGCATGGGCGAGGTTTCGATTCTCGTCGAAGCGACGCTTGAACACGGCATGGCGACGATCTGGGACGCGGATGTGCTGATCTGGATCGCGAGCCAACTGGTCGAAGCGCGCGACGCAGGGCGCGCCACTTCGCGGCTGATCTTCGCTACGCCGCACGAGATCCTCACCTTTACGCGTCGCGGGACCGGCAAGGCGAGCTACGAGAGGCTGAGGGCAGCCCTCGACCGCCTGCAGTCGACCAGTATCGCGACGACGATCCGGCAGCGCGGCGCACGGCGCCGCCACCGTTTCTCCTGGATCAACGAATGGCGCGAGATCATCGCTGCCGACGGGCGCGCGCTCGGTATCGAGATGATCATCCCCGACTGGTTCTACGAGGGCGTGCTCGACCACGCGCTCGTGCTGACGATCGACCCGGGATACTTCGCGCTGACCGGCGGTCTCGAGCGCTGGCTTTATCGCATCGTGCGCAAGCATGGCGGCCGGCAGTCGGGCGGCTGGAGCTTCGAGGTCGCGCATCTTCACCGCAAGTCGGGCGCACTTTCACCGCTCAAGCGCTTCGCCTTCGAACTGCGCGCGATCGTCGGGCGTCAGGCGCTGCCCGGTTACCGTCTTGCCCTCGGCCAGCACTATGGATGCCCGGTCCTGCGGTTCGCGCCGGTCGAACCCGACCTTGCCGATCTCGCGCTGCGCCGTCTTGGGCGCCGCCCTGTGGAGAAGTCGGTGTGATGCTCGGACGATCGGGAACCCTGAAACACGGACAATCGGGAACCGGCGGCTCGGACGATCGGGAACCCGGATCCACCATAAGCATCTCGAATTCATCGGCTTTCATGCCCCTTAACAGTGCTAACAGGGAATCCTTCGGATTCCTGCTAACGCAGCCGCGCCCGTGCACAGCGCGCGGCCGACCGCCTTCGCCGCCGCCGCAACAGGCACGATCCGGCGAGGGGCCGCTGACCCATGTCACGCTCTTCTGGCGCGAGGGCAAACACGAGGACTGGCTGCGCTTCGGCAGGCCGGTCACAGCGCGGATCATCGACCGCAGGCGCCGCATCGAGAGCTATGCGCCCGGACAGGTGTTCGCGCTCGTGCGCTGGGCGTCGAACGGATACGGCACGGTCCGCTCGACGCTGGACATCGTGCGCGCGGTCGGGCGCGGCGAGGGCTTCACGACGCTGCCGCAGGTCGACCCGGGCGGCGAGCTGCTGCTCGCGGCCAGGGGCTGGGCAAAGGTGCGCGCCGTTTTGCAGGCGATCGATGCGATCGAGGCCGCCGGATACGATCCATGCTTTATCGCGCCCGATCACTGGCGCCATATCGGCAACCGGCTCGCCTGCGGCATGCAGCCGCGCGCCTATGACGAGCGCCGGCATCGCGCATGGCTGGCGCGCCGGAGGCTGCAGCCATGAGGCGGCGGACCGCTATGATGGCCGGCGCCATCGCTGCCGCGACGCTCGCAAGCGCGGCGCTCCCGCTCGCGCATGTTCTGGTCTGGAATACAACGGCCAGCGTGCCCACCGGGCTTTACCGCATCGAGAGCGCTGACGATCTGCGGATCGGCGATCGGGTCGCAATCGCGCCACCGCCCGCGCTGCGCACGCTCCTCGCCGAGCGCGGCTATCTGCCGGCCGGTGTCCCGCTGCTGAAGGAACTCGCCGCGCTTCAAGGTCAGACCGTCTGCCGGGCCGGTCTGGCGATCACGATCGACGGCGTCCCGCGCGCGCTGGCGCGAGAACACGACAGGCTGGGGCGCGCGCTGCCGGTCTGGGCGGGCTGCCGCACGCTGCAGGCAGATGAGATCTTTGTCCTCAATGCAAGCACGCCCGACAGCTTCGACGGACGCTATTTCGGGCCGCTGGCGCGGCACGCGGTGATCGGCCGCGCGCTTCCCGTCTGGACCGACGAGGCGGGCAATGGCGCGCGCGTCTGGCTCGCCAAACCCACACTTCGGCTTCCACCACCCCGCAACCGAGGAGAAGACCAATGACTGCAATCGGCACGTTCCACACCACTCCCGAAGGCTTCGAGGGGCGGCTGCGCACGCTCACGCTCGACGTCCCGCTGACGATCGTCGCCGAGCGCCCGGGCGACAACGACAAGGCGCCAACCTACCGCGTGTTTGCGGGCGAAGGCGACGAGGCCTACGAGGTCGGCGCGGGCTGGACCCATGTCGGCGAGAAGGCCGGCGAGTTCATCGCGCTCGTGCTCGACGATCCGGCGCTGCCATTTTCGCTGCGCGGCAACCTCTTCGCGGGCGATGGCGGCGCGCATGTGCTTACCTGGACGCGCCCCTCGCGGCGCAAGGCGAAGGACTGAGCGATGCGCCCCCGCTTGCGCCGCGTGGCGCTGTTCGGGGTGCTTGCGCTTGCAGCGCTGGCCCCCGCGCATGCCCAGCCGGGTACAGAGCAACCGCGGCCTGCGCGCATCACGATTGCGGCGCATGTGGAGGAGGCCTCGCGGCGCTTCGGCGTGCCCGCGCACTGGATTTGCGCTGTCATTCGCGCCGAAAGCGCCGGACGGGTCCGCGCGGTATCGCGCGCCGGAGCGATGGGGCTGATGCAGCTCATGCCCAGCACCTGGGCGCAGCAGCGCGCACGTTACCGTCTCGGTGATGACCCGTTCGATCCGCGCGACAACATTCTTGCAGGCACGTCGTACCTGCGCGAAATGTACGACCGCTACGGCGCGCCGGGTTTTCTCGCGGCCTACAATGCGGGGCCGGGGCGCTACGAGGCATGGCGCGCGGGACGCCGCGGGCTCCCGCGCGAAACGCAGCTCTATGTCGCGCGGCTTGCACCGCAGTTGCAGTCGGGTCGGCTGTTCGCTGCAGCCGAAGCGCTTCCCTCGCGCCGGCAAATTGCGCAAGCTGGTGCGACCGGCGACGCGACCGAAGCGCAGCCGGAAGGCGACGGCGACGTTGCCTCGGGCAATCCATTCGCGCACCCGGCGCAGCCGGCGCACGATCTCTTCTTCGCCGTTTCAACGGCAGTCGACCCGTGAGCGCCCTGCGTGCGGGGTCCGTTCGTTCGTTCGACGGGCCGGGTGCATACAAGGGAGGTTTGTCCGGAAGGAAGGAAAGTGGGGATGGCAAGATAAAAGCACCGCCGTCGGTCGGGGTGCAGGTGGTTGGTTTGTTTGGGGAATATGCGCCGTCTCGGCTGCTCAGGTGCCGTCGCTCACACAGGAATCGCGCGCCATTTCAAGGCTTCAGGCGACGGCAAGGCCTGTTCTGAACATGGCGGAAGACGATCTCGACGTTCGGCCGGGACGGAGCCGCGATCAGGGCGCGAGAAGCTATCGCAAGGCAAGGAGCCTCGTCGGCCGGGTGCAGCAACTCGGCCGGCGCAGCGGGCGGGCGCGCCGGAGTCTGATCGGCGGCTCGGCGCGCGGAACCGGACGCTTGGGCCGCGGCCGGCATGCAGCCATCGGGCACCGGCCGGGGCGTTTCCAGCGGCGGGTGATCGTCAAGGCGCGCGTGGTCCGCCATCGCGGCGCGCGGTTCCGCTCGGCACCGCTTTCACGGCACATTGCCTATCTCTCCCGTGACGGAGTGACGCGCGATGGCGCTGACGGGCGAATGTTCAGCGCGCGCAGCGACGATGCGGATGGCGCGGCGTTCGCAGAGCGCTGCGAGGACGACCGGCATCATTTCCGCTTCATGATTTCGCCCGAGGATGCGGCCGAGATGAGCGACCTGAAGGCGTTCACCCGCGAGCTCGCAAGCGACATGGCACGTGACCTCGGCACGCAGCTCGACTGGGTCGCGATCGATCACTGGAATACAGCGAGCCCGCATGTGCACATGCTGGTGCGCGGTGTCGCCAGCGACGGCAGCGACCTCGTGATCGACCGCGGGTATATCAGCAATGGCCTGCGCACGCGCGCCGAGGAGCGCGTGACGATCGAGCTCGGGCCGCGCAGCGACCGCGATATCCAGACGGCCCTCCGGCGCGAAGTCGACGCCGAGCGCTGGACCGGCCTCGACCGGCGCCTCCAGCGCCTCGGAGGTGAGAGCGGCGTCATCGATCTGCGGCCCGAAATGACCGAGGGCACGGGGCGCGACGCGGTCTTTCTGATCGGCCGGGCGCAGACGCTCGAGCGGATGGGACTGGCCGAGCCCATGGGCCCTGCCAGCTGGAGAATATCCGGGCGGTTCGAACCGACGCTGCGGGAGCTTGGCGAGCGCGGCGACATCGTCAAGACGATGCACCGGGCGATGGCAGCGCACCATCTCGCCGTCGCGCCCGACCGGCTCGTGCTGTCGCCGGCAACCGGCATGGCGGCGGAGGCCAGGATGGTCGAGGGGCGGCTGATCGAGCGCGGGCTTCATGACGAGCTCACCGGCGAAGCCTATGCGATCGTCGATGCAACCGACGGGCGCACGCATTATCTGCGCTTTCCCGAACTCGAGCGGACCAGCGACGCCGCGCCGGGAGCGATCGTCACGCACAGTCGCTGGACCGATCGGAAAGGAGGCGAGCAGGCGAGCCTGCTCGTGCGGTCGGACCTTCCGATCGAGCGACAGGTTACCGCACACGGCGCGACCTGGCTCGATCGCCAACTGCTCGCACCACCTCAGTACCGGACGGATACCGGCTTCGGAGCGGAGATCGGCGCCGCGCTCGACCGGCGCATCGACTGGCTCGCCGAGCAAGGGTTGGCAACGCGGCACGCCGGACGCGTTGTCTTCGCGCGCAATCTGCTCGCACGGTTGCGCGATGATGAACTGCGCGAAGCAACGCAGGCGATCTCGGCGCGGCTCGGGACCGGGGCGCAGACAGCCGGGCCGGGAGATGCAGTCGCCGGCATCTATCGTGAGCGCCTGTCACTCGCTTCGGGCAGGTTCGCGCTGATCGATGACGGCACGGGCTTCCAGCTCGTCCCCTGGCGACAGGATCTCGAGCGTCATCTCGGGGCGGAGGTTGCAGGCCGGATCAATCAGCGTGGCGGGGTCGACTGGAGCTTCGGGCGCAAACGCGGCCCCGCGATCTGACGGCGCGTCCGCTATCACCGCTACTTGACAAACGCATCACGTGACGTATTTTTACGCATCAGGAGATGCGATATGGCAAGTGCAGTCTTGCAGCACAGCGAAGCACCGCAGGGGCTTCAGACGTTCGCGAACGATGACGACCGGCGGCGCCTCACCGGCGCAGCGGTGACGGCCGTCCTGCGGCTGGCCGATGCCTGGGGCGCCAGCAACGCCGAGGGCGCAGCGCTGCTCGGCGTTTCGGAGAGCACGTGGGACCGGATGAAGGCGGGACGCTGGGAGGGCGTGCTCAGCCAGGACCAGTTGACCCGCGCCTCGGCGCTGATCGGCTTGTTCAAGGGGCTCCACCTGCTCTTTGCCAACGATCTCGCCGATCGCTGGCCGCGGCTCGAGAACCGCGCGCCGGTGTTCGACCGGCGCTCGCCGGTCGAGGCGATGATCGAGGGCGGCATCCCGCGCATGCTCGAGACCCGGCAGTATATCGACGCGCTTCGTGGCGGGCTCTGATCCGGCGGGCGACCTCCCGCTCGCGCGCGAGGCCTTCGAACGCACCATCCGCCTCGTGTCGAGCGCGCGGCAGCGCGACGCAGTGCTCGCGCCACTCGCCGACGACCCTGAAGAGCAGGCGCTGCTCGCCGAGATCGAGGGCGCGACCAGCAGCCGGCTGATTGCCGAGGACCGCGGGCTGGCTACGCTCGCCGCCGACGAGCTGGTGCACGGCGTCCCGCATGCAAAATTCATCAATGCAAGCTTCGCCTATGCAAAACCGCGCGAGCCCAATCGCTTCAACCCGGCGACGCGCGGCGCGTGGTACGCCGCGCTCGATGCGGAGACCTGCATTGCCGAGGTCGGCTTTCATCTCACCCGCGCGCTCGCAGATGCGGGCGACTTCGATGCTGTGGTCGAATATGGCGAGATGATCGCGAGCATGGCGGGGGTATTCGTCGATCTGCGCCAAAGCCCACAGCATCCGTCGCTCGATCCCGATCCGGCGGCGGGCTATCCCGCCGGCAACGCGCTCGCGGCGCGCGCGCGGGCCGAAGGGCACAACGGGATCATCTACCCTTCGGTCCGGCACATGGGCGGCACCTGCATCGCGGCGCTCTGGCCCAATGTCGTGCAGTCGGTCGTCCAGGGCGCGATGTACCGGCTGACCTGGGCGGGCGGACCCGACTTCACTGTCGAGGCGCTCTAGCCGCGCCTTTCCTTTTCTGCGCCCGGGCGCGCGCTGAGCGAACCGTACTTGCCTTGGCGGTCCGGGCTTGGCCTGTTTACTGCCGGAAGGAGACGCTCCATGTCGGCGACACGGATCCTGTGGGGTCAGATCATTGCGGTCTTCGCGCTCACGCTGGGAGGCATCTGGGCCGCAACCCAGTGGACCGCCGCCGCACTTGCCTATCAGCGCGAACTGGGCAGCGCCTGGTTCACCCTCGCTGGGCATCAGGTCTATCCGCCGTGGTCGATCTTCTGGTGGTGGTTCAGCTACGAGGCCTACGCGCCGGGCATCTTCGAGACCGGCGGGATGATCGCAGCCTCGGGCGGGCTCGTTTCGGTCGTGGTCGCGATCGGCATGTCGGTATGGCGCGCGCGCGAGGCCAAGAACAGCGCAACCTACGGATCGGCGCGCTGGGCCGGGCGGTCCGAGATCGCCCGCGCCGGCCTGCTCGGCGGCAAGGGGGTCATCATCGGGCGTCGCCACAACCTCTATCTGCGCCATGACGGGCCCGAGCACGTACTGTGCTTCGCGCCGACCCGCAGCGGCAAGGGTGTCGGGCTGGTGGTGCCGACGCTGCTCACCTGGCCGCATTCGGCGATCGTCCACGACATCAAGGGCGAGAACTGGGGGCTGACCGCGGGCTTTCGCGCGCGCTTCGGGCGGGTACTGCGTTTCGATCCGACCAGCAAGGCCTCGGCCGCATACAACCCACTGCTCGAGGTCCGGCGCGGCGCGGGCGAAGTGCGCGACGTCCAGAACATCGCCGACGTGCTGGTCGATCCCGAAGGTTCGCTCGAGCGGCGCAACCACTGGGAAAAGACCAGCCATTCGCTGCTGGTCGGCGCTATCCTCCACGTTCTCTATGCGGAAGCCGACAAGTCGCTCGCCGGGGTCGCCGCCTTCCTCTCCGATCCGGCGCGCTCGATCGAGGCGACACTTGCAGCGATGATGCGCACGTCGCATCTGGGCGATCACGGCGTTCATCCGGTCGTCGCGAGCGCGGCGCGCGAGCTCCTCAACAAGTCGGAGAACGAGCGCTCGGGCGTGCTTTCGACCGCGATGTCGTTCCTGGGGCTCTACCGTGATCCGGTGATCGCCGCGGTCACGCGGCAATGCGACTGGCGGATCGCCGATCTCGTCAACCCCCGGCAGCCGGTCACGCTTTATCTCGTGGTCCCGCCCTCCGACATCAGCCGGACCAAGCCGCTCATCCGGCTGATCCTCAATCAGCTCGGGCGGCGGTTGACCGAGGATCTGGCGGAAGGTTCGGACCGCCAGCGGCTGCTGCTGATGCTCGACGAGTTTCCGGCGCTCGGGCGGCTCGACTTCTTCGAGAGTGCGCTCGCCTTCATGGCGGGCTACGGGATCAAGGCGTTTCTGATCGCGCAGTCCTTGAACCAGATCGAGAAGGCCTATGGGCCAAACAACGCGATCCTTGACAATTGCCATGTGCGGGTGTGCTTTGCGACCAACGACGAGCGCACCGCCAAGCGCATCTCGGACTCGCTCGGCACCGCGACCGAATTGCGGGCGATGAAGAACTACGCGGGGCACCGGCTTTCGCCATGGCTGGGGCACTTGATGGTCTCGCGTACGGAGACGGCGCGCGCCCTCCTTACCCAGGGCGAGATCATGCAGCTGCCCGAAACCGACGAGATCGTGATGCTGGCGGGCGCGCATCCGATCCGCGCGAAGAAGGCGCGGTATTACGCCGACCCGCGGCTGAAGGAGAGGGTTCTGCCGCCGCCTGCGACCGCGAAGGCCAAAGACATTCCCGCGGAGGGCGATTGGAAAAGGCAGCCGGTTAGCGCCACTAAGCCGGAGGCGGACCCAGATTTTTCGGCTGAAGAGGGCGACGAAAGTGAAGCCTCGGAAGGCGGCGTGCGGCGCGAGCCTGAACTGCCGGAGCATGAGGACATCGTTCCCTCACCGCAGCCCGTCCCCAACGAATTCGCGTTCGACGACCGGCCCTCCGAAGAAGACGCCGGGCGCAACCAGCAGATCGCCGCGCAGATGCGCGCCACCGCGCAGCGGGCAACGCTCGATCCGGGCGACGGGATCGAGCTGTGAGCACCGGCAACCGCGTCAAGCACACCTTCCGCCTGCCGCCGCAGCTTTCGCGCCAGCTTGCCGACTATGCCGGGCGCAAGCGCGTCTCGCAGGCGGCGGTGGTCGAAGCGGCGGTGTCCTCCTTCCTCTCGCCCGACGGATCGGAACGGCTCGAGGCAGCGTTCAGCCGGCGGCTTGACCGGATCTCGCGCCAGCTCGACCGGCTCGGGTATCATGTCGATGTCGGCAACGAGGCCTTCGCGCTTTACCTGCGCCGCTGGCTTTCTGCGACCGCGCCGCCGTCTGGCGAAAAAACGGCTGCGGCGCGCGCCGAGGCCGAGAAGCGCTTTTCTTACTTCCTCGAGGCACTGGCGCGGCGCATGGAGACGGGCCGACTGCTGCACGAAGAGCTCGTCCGCGACACGGAAATCGACGAACGGCAGGAGAGCAGAGAGGCGCCCTGACATGTATGATCGCGCTTGGGCAATATTGGGCAGGTGCAACCATTCCAACTGCTTGCTAGAGGTTCAGCGATGCGTACCGACCTTGATCATCTGCCCCCGCAAAAGCAGCGCGAGCTGGAGCGCGTGGTGCAGCTGATCTTCGAGGAGTTTGACGACGCTTTTGCTCTGGCAAAGCACGAGTGGAAGAAGGCCGGACGCATCCTCAAGGTGATCCTCTACGGAAGCTATGCGCGCGGCACCTGGGTCGATGAGCCCCACACCGCCAAGGGCTACCGCTCGGACTTCGATCTCCTCATCATCGTCAGCGACAAGCGGCTCACCGACCGGGTCAAATACTGGGCCAAGCTCGATGAGCGGCTGATGCGCGAATATGGCGTAACAGGTACGCTCCAGACGCCGGTCAATTTCATCGTCCATACGCTGCAGGAGGTGAACGACGGGCTCGCCCACGGACGCTATTTCTTCATGGACGTGAAAGCCGAAGGGGTCGCGGTCTACCAGTCGGACGACAGCGAACTGCACACGCCCAAGCCGAAGACGCCGACACAGGCGCTCGCCATGGCACAGGAGTACTTCGACGAGTGGTTTCCGGGTGGTGCTGGTCGACTTGATACGGCGCGGTATACGCTAAGCCAAGGTCGGCTCAAAGAGGCCGCCTTCGATACGCATCAAGCAGCAGAGTTTCTGTATCACTGTGTGCTGCTGGTATGCACCTTCTACACTCCCCATGTTCACAATCTCGGATTCTTGCGCACGCAGGCCGAGCGCATCGATCCGCGCCTCACCTATGTCTGGCCGCGCGAGCAAAAGAAGGATCGTGCCCGGTTTGAGAAGCTCAAGGATGCCTACGTCAAGGCGCGCTACTCGAAGCACTATCGTGTGACGAAGGAAGAGCTCGAGTGGCTCAGCGCCCGGGTCGAGGAGCTCGGCCGCGTCGTGCACGAGGTCTGCTCGGAGCGCATTGAGAAGCTCAAGGCCGATGCGAAGGCGAGGCCGGATAGGGTTCGTTGATCGGACCTCGTTGGGCTGATTCGGCAGCCCCGGTTCTGGCCTTAGCGGACGATCGCGCGGCGATATCCGGCAGCCTGGGCCTCGACCTCGGTGCAGAAGTAGGCCTCGGCGCGGGTGGCGGCGTAATAGGGCATGCCGGGCAGGTGATAGATCCAGTCGCCGCGCCGCGAGTGATTGCCCTTTATCAGGCACTGGCCATTGCCCTCATATTGGCGAGCGGTCGCTGCACTTCGAGGCGAGGCCTGTGCCGCTCGTGGTTGCAGTTCAGCCTCCCGGCTTGCCCGGTAATCTTCGGGCATCTCGAAGTCCCATTGCCAGATGCCGGTGCGTGCTGTGCGCGCTTTGGTCTCGGCGGCAACGTAGTCATTGCCATATCGCCGGAACGCCGTGGCCCATCCCGCTTCCACAAGTGCTTCTCCAACATCTACCCCGGATATCCAGCAGGTCGCCACGATCCGGCCATACCTATCGGTGTCGCGCGGTTGGCAGGTCAGCACTGCACTGCCGATCAGCCCTGCAAGCATGTCCTTGGCCAGTGCGCCGCATGCGACCGCGGTGCCATTGCTGAAGCACGGTTGAGAGAATTCAGGCGCATCAACACCGAACAGGCGAATCTCGGTTCCCGCGATCCGCAATGAGTCGCCATCGATGATCTCAGCGGGCCCTTCGATATTCTGGGCTGCGGCAAGCGACGGTGTGACCAGTCCCACAAGGGCGGCAAGGATGCAGTTGAGATATGCTCTGAACATGGCGGCTTTCCCGAAGCAGGCGCACGGTCTCGCACCGGCAGGTTAAAATGCAATGAGCCATCCAAGTGTCGGGCAGGCGAACAGCGAAATCATATGATGGCACAGAAGAACCTCGTGAGAACACGCGAAGAGCCGGAAGCGTCGAAATTGCAACAGGCCTAACGCGATTTTAAGGGCTTTGCGGCCATCACCCATCCCGAAAACCGGGACTTTGACCGCATGAACGCTCCTTTCGATGCCACCGCCGCGCTTGGGCGCAAGGCACTCGGCCATCCTGCGCCCGATCATCAGGTCGCGGTGATCGGGCTGGGCTATATCGGCCTGCCCACCGCCGCGCTGCTCGCATCCTACGGCTGGAGCGTGTGCGGCGTGGATGTCTCGCCCAAGGTGGTCGAGACCGTCAATGCCGGCGGCGTCCACATCGAGGAACGCGATCTCGACAAGCTGGTGCATGACGCAATCACCGCGCAGACGCTGGTCGCTTCGACCGAGGTGCCCACCGCCAGCTTCTACATGATCGCCGTGCCGACCCCGCTGGGGCCGGACAACGCGCCCGACATTTCCTTTGTCGAGGCCGCCGCGCGCGCCATCGCGCCCAAGATCCTCCCCGGCGCCTGCGTGATCGTAGAAAGCACCTCGCCGGTCGGCACCACCGAGCGCGTGGCGCAAATCATCAGCGAATTGCGTCCGGACATCGTCGTGCCCAGGGACGGCAGCGATGAGGAAGCCGACATCGCGCTCGCCTATTGCCCCGAGCGCGTGTTGCCGGGCCGGATCGTCAACGAGCTCGTCCACAACGACCGCGTGATCGGCGGTGTGACCGCCGCCTGCGCCGAACGGGCGGCAGTGCTCTACACCAGCTTCGTCAAGGGCGACTGCCTCTACACCACCGCGCGCGTGGCCGAGACGGTGAAGCTGGTCGAAAACTCCTTCCGCGACGTCAACATTGCCTTTGCCAACGAACTCTCGATGATCGCCGATGTGATCGGAGTGGACGTGTGGGAGGTGATCCGCCTCGCCAACCGCCACCCGCGGGTCAACATCCTCCAGCCGGGCCCGGGCGTGGGCGGGCACTGCATCGCGGTCGACCCGTGGTTTCTCGTCGCGGGCGCGCCCTCGGCCGCGCGGCTGGTGAAGACCGCGCGCGAGGTGAACGACCACAAGGCGGTCCACACCGAAGGCAAGATCCGCGCGCTGCTCGATGCCGCGCCGGACGGCAAGGTTGCGCTGCTCGGCCTCGCCTTCAAGCCCGACATCGACGACTTCCGCGAAAGCCCCGCGCTTGAAATCGCCGAGGCGCTGGCCCACACCCATGGGAATCGCATTCTGGTGGTCGAGCCCTTCACCGACGGGCTGCCCAAGGCCTTCGACGGCACGGGCGCAGAGCTGGTGACGCTTGACGCAGGGCTGCGGCAGGCGGAGATTGTGGTCGTGCTGGTCGATCACACCGCGTTCAAACATCTCTCCCCCGCCGACCTTGCGGGCAAGCTGGTGTTCGACACGCGGGGAATGCTCCGGCGGTGAGTAGCTTGGGGAGCGACGCGCGCGGGAAACCCCGCATTCTCGTTACCTTCGGCACCCGCCCCGAAGCGATCAAGATGTTCCCGGTGGTCGCTGCGCTGCGCGAAACCGGGCGCTTCGATGTGAAGGTGGTGGTGACGGCCCAGCATCGCGAGCTGCTGGACTCGGTGCTGTCGCTGGCCGGGCTGGTGCCCGATGTCGATCTCGACCTGATGCAGCCGGATCAGTCACTCGATGCACTTTCGGCGCGGCTCATTGCGCGATTTGGTGCGGTCTTGGACCAGTTTATGCCCGATCGTGTGCTGGTGCATGGCGACACGCTGACGACGATGATGGCGAGCCTCGCGTGCTATTTCCGGCGCATTCCGGTGGGCCATGTCGAGGCCGGCTTGCGCAGCGGCGACATCTATTCGCCCTGGCCCGAGGAGGTGAACCGCAAGGTCACCGGCGTGATCGCCGATCTGCACTTCGCCCCGACGCCAACCGCAGCCGCCGCGCTGCGGGCCGAAAACGTGCCGGACAACGCGGTGCATGTGACGGGCAATACGGTGATCGATGCGCTGCTGTTTGCACAAGAGCGGATCGCGGCCGATCCGGCGCTGGCCCCTGCCATCGCGCCCTTGCGGGAACGCTTCGCCGGGCGGCGGATCATTGCCGTGACCGCCCACCGGCGCGAGAATTTCGGGGCCGGTATGCAGGCGATCGCGCAGGCCCTGCAAGCGCTCGCCGCGCGCGATGATGTGGCGATCATCTACCCGCTACACCCCAACCCCAATGTCGCCGAAGTGATGCGACCGGCGCTCGAAGGGCTTGCCAATATCGCGCTGATCGAGCCGCTGGATTACCTCGACTTCGTTGCCATGATGGCCGCCTCCGACATCGTCCTGACCGATTCCGGGGGCATTCAGGAAGAGGCGCCGTCGCTCGGCAAGCCGGTGCTGGTGATGCGCGACACGACCGAGCGGCCCGAGGGCGTCGCGGCCGGAACCGCAAGGCTGGTCGGCGCGGATGCGGCTGCGATTGTCACCGAAACCAGCCGCTTGCTCGATGACGCGCAAGCCTATCAGGCGATGGCGCGCGCGCACAATCCCTATGGCGACGGCACAGCCAGCCGCCGGATCGCGCAGATTATCGCCGACCTGGGTTCGGCTGCCGGCGCACCAGCCTGACATAGATCATCGACGCAGCAAGGGTCATCAGGCTTGCCCCCAGATCGGCGATCCAGTTGAGCTTGAGCGGTCCGTAGAGCACGGAATCGAGCTGGTGCAGCGAAACGATCCGCAGCCCCACCAGCATCACCATCGCGACCGTGCTGGCCTGCGCGGCGAGCAGCGCAAGATTGCGCCGTCCCCGCGCCGCGCGCCATTGGCGCCACAGGCCCCATGCGAACAGCCCCGAAACCCCGAAAATCACCGCCACCGCAAGCGGTCGCTGGAACGAGCGCCGCGCTGCATAGGCGCCTTCAACCCGCAGCATGTCTCGAAAAGTATCGCGCACCACCTCTTCGATCCCTGTGAAGCGCATGACTATCAGGAATGCGAAGACAAGCGCGATGAAGCTCCACATTCGCAAGTGTCCCGCCGGCTGCCGCGATCGCGCAGCCGTCAAAGCTGCCCCAAGACAGCCAGCCACCACGACGAGATAGACCCCAGCGGCACTCAGGCTGAGTATTGAGGGTGCAGCTTGAGCCATCAGGTCACGCTCCGGACGCTTTCTTGCATTGGGAATCTTAGCGCCTTCGGGCACTGCGCCCGTCCCTCATGCTGATACTGCGCCAAAGAGGCAAGACGGATTGCGGCGCAATAATGTTGCACCGCAGAAATCGAGGGTATAAGCATTTTTGGACATTGATGGAGGGACTGGTGACGTATCGCAGCTACAAAGCAGGAATGGGAACATCGCTGGGTTTGATCGCTGCGCTGGCATTGTCGGGTTGCGTCTCGTCTCCTGAGCCGCTGATTGGCGCAAGCGTGACACAGCCGCGCAGCGATCTGGGGCAGGATGGCTACAGCTTTGCGCGTCCGGACGTGTATCTGCTGCGCCCGACCGACAAAATTTCGGTCTCGGTGTTCCGTGAGCCCGATCTTTCGGCCGAGACAGTTCGAATCGGGGTGGAGGGCAACGTGTCGTTGCCGATGCTCGGATCAATCCCTGCCGCCGGGATGACCGCCAAGCAGTTCGAGCAGGATCTTACCCGCCGATTCGCGGCGCTCGGCCTTAAGTCGCCGATGGTCAGCGTCAACATCACCGATTTCGCCTCGCATCTCGTGACGGTCGAAGGCGCGGTCGAAAAGCCGGGCGTCTACAGCTTCCAGCCCGGTGCACGCTTGTCCACGGCCATTGCGCTTGCGGCCGGGCCGAAACGCGTTGCGAAGATCGATCAGGTCGCGGTGTTCCGTGAAAGCCCGGAAGGGGTGATGATCGCCAAGTTCGATTATCAGGCGGTCAGCCAGGGCACGATGCTCGATCCCGTGCTTCAGCCGGGCGACCGGGTGGTGATGGGCACCGATGGCCTGTCGGTGTTCTGGGAAGACCTGCTCAAGGCCCTGCCGGTCTTCGGCGTGTTTGCCGTCGCCGGGACAAGGTAGGCCTGAGTTCGCGCGGCGGTCTCTTATAGGATCTGTCGCGAAAGAGAAACGTTCCTTCGCTCGAGCCGTTTGGGCTTATGCCCTGAAATGGAAAATTTTTTAATGAACGAACGTTCAATAATCGAAGCGCCGCAACCCAACAACGGAAACTTGTGGGTTGATCAATACCTGCCAGCGCCAGTCGTTGACCCGGCCCCTACGGGTCCAAAAATCGATGTGGCATGGCTTCGCGGTGCGATCTTCCGGCAACGCTGGTTGATTGCCGTCGTCATGGTGCTGGCGGTGATGAGCGGCGTTGCCGTCACGCTGCTGACGCCGCCAATCTATAGCGCGACAGCGACCGTGCGGGTCTCGCCCTGGGGCAACAGCATTATCGAAGGGCAGGAAGTCACAGCATCGATCTTCTCGGCGAGCGAGATCGACACCTTCATGCAGACCCAGATCGCGATCGTCCAAAGCCGCAGTCTGGCCGAACAGGTCGCGCGCGAGCTCGATCTGGGCAAGCGCGCCGCACTGCTGGGGGCGGAGATTGATCAGGCCCGCCCGGCCAATCGCACCGATGCGCAGTGGGAAGAAGACAAGGTCAAGCTGGCGGCCCAGATCCTTCAGGCCAGCGTCTCGGCATCTGTGCCCAATGAAGCGCAGATCATCGCGATCAACGTGGAATCGGAAGATCGCACTCTGGCAGCCGAGATTGCTAATGGGTATGCCGCAGCGTTCGTGCAGACCGACATCCGCCGTAGTGTGGACAGCAATGCCTATGCGCGTGATTATCTGCTCCAGCAGATCGAACAAATCCGAAATCGTTTGAACGAGGCGGAGCTTGCAGCCAACGCCTATGCACGCAACGCAGGCATCGTCACCCAAGACACCATGGGCACCACAGAGGCGGGCTCCAATACCATTGTCGGCGCCAATCTTGCCAGCGTGAACCAGACCTTTGCCGCGGTGCGCGCCAACCGGATCGCCGCCGAGCAGAAGTGGCGCGCCGTCGCCAATCTGCCCGCCTCACAAATCCCCGAGGTGCTCGGCAGCCCCGTGGTACAAGGGCTGACCGAGGAGCGCGCCAAGCTCAACGCCGATCTTGCGGTGCTGCGTCAGCGCTACAATGACGACTTCCCGGCCATTGCCGACATCCGTTCGCGCCTGTCATTCATCGATCAGCAGATCGAGCGCACCGGCGCCGATGTGAAGGCCTCGATCCGCAGCGAGTTCCAGATCGCCCGCCAGCAGGAAGAGGCGATGCAGCGCGAGCTGGGTTCGGTCACCTCCGATGCGCTGGTGGAGCAGGACAAGAAGATCGAGTTTACCGGGCTCGAGCGCGAAGCCGAAGCCCTGCGTGAACAACTGAAGAGTCTGCTCGATCGCTACAACCAGATCAACACCGCATCAAACCTGCAAAGCAGTTCGATAACGCCGCTCGACACCGCGACCGTGCCTTTGTCACCGAAGTCGCCAAGCCTGCCGCGCAATCTCATGATCGCGGTGGCGCTCGGCCTGGCTCTGGCCGGTGGTCTGGCGCTGGTGCGCGAAATCTTCGTCGACCAGTTCCGCCGCGGCGAGGATATCGAGGATCGTCTGGGTCTGACCTTCCTCGGCCTCACGCCTTTCGTGAAGAACGAGGATCTGGAGAACGAGGAGGCCAATCAGTTCAGCACGCTGATGGAAGCCTATGCCTCGATCAGGGCGACGATCGACTACACCGTTCCGCGCAACGGAGCTGTGATCCAGTTCACCAGCAGTCAGGCCTCCGAAGGCAAGAGCACAACCTCGCTGATCCTCGCGCAGCTGTTTGCCCGGCTCGGACGCAAGACGCTGCTGATCGATGCCGATCTGCGCAAGCCGTCGGTCCACGCGCTGCTCGATATCGAGCGCCCGTCGGCGGGCCTTGCCGAAGTCCTGCTGGGCCATGTCAGCTTCGATGCAGCCAAGATCGAGACCATCCGCGAAAATCTCACGGTGCTGTCGGTTGCGGGGATCCCGCCGAACCCGGCAGAGCTGGTGTCTTCTGCTGCGTTCCGCGAGCTGATCGAGGAATGCCGCAAGGAATATTCGCTGGTCATCCTCGATTCCAGCCCGATGCTCGGCCTCGCGGATTCGGCGGAAATCGCCAAGGTGGTGGACGCCACCGTGTTCGTGATCGAAGCCAACCGCACCAGTCTGGCGCAGGCCCGCACCGCGGTCGGCCGCCTGCAGGCCGTCGGCGCCAATGTGCTGGGCGGCGTGCTGACCAAGTACCGCGCGCTGGAGGCAGGGTCGGACTACACCTACCAGTACCAGTATTATCAATACGGCAAGAAGTGACGTACCGGCGGGCGAGCGCGGCCGGCATCTGACCACCATCATTATTGCGGGATGATCGTGAACGACAAGAAGCCGGACACCATCGCCTTGCCGGGCTTTGCTGATGACGCGCGGCCCAAGGTGCTCAACCTTTCGGCCGA
The DNA here is from genome assembly GCF_006542605.1 of Porphyrobacter sp. YT40. Classification (GTDB taxonomy): domain Bacteria; phylum Pseudomonadota; class Alphaproteobacteria; order Sphingomonadales; family Sphingomonadaceae; genus Erythrobacter. The sequence continues at coordinate 1,210,340 of NZ_CP041222.1, read as the reverse complement.
TTTCCCCGATCCGATCGACCCGGCCAAGACCCGGGTGATCCGCACCCTGATCGATGATGGGGCGGATGAGATCGACCACGCGGTGATCTCGCTCAACCGGATCAGCCCGTCACCTGCTGCTGCGGTGCGCACGGTGCTGACAGGCCATCTTGGCCTGACCGGCGTGCCTTTCGAACACGGCCTTGCGCTTGGCTATGCAGCACCGGGTCGCGGCCTGTTTCATCGCACCATTCTCGAACGACTGGGCGACCGGATCGCCAGCCAGATCGCCAACATGACGCGAGGGCCTGATCTTGTCGCGGGCCACAAGCTGACGATCGAGGGGCTCGCCGTGCGCCGTATCGCGACGCGGCTGCAACTGCCCTATGCGATCACCGTGCAGGGCGACACCGACACCAAGATCCTGGCGGTGCGCCCCGATCTCGCCCCTGCCCTGCGCCGGGTCTATCACGATGCCCGGCTCGTCACCTTCTTTGCGCCGTGGACTCATGCCGCCGTAGAGGAGAAACTCGGGCGGCGGAGCGGGCCGGTTGCGATCATTCCCTGTCCGACCGAGCTCGACGAGCCGCTGCCGCCGCGTCCAGGTGGCAACGGCCTGATCAGCGTGTTTCACCTCAAAAGCCACACACGCAAGAACCTCTCCGCCATGGCCGAGGCCTTGCGGCTTGCCGCGTCTGCTGGCGCACCGCTGACCCTGGCCATCTGCGGCGGTGGCAGCCCCGAGGATAGCGCCGCCGCCAAAGCGAGCGCGGGGGACGCGCCCGGCCTGGTGTTCGAAGGTTCGCTCGCGCGGGAGGCCGTCGCTGCACGCATGAACGCTGCGACCGGCTTTGTCCTCCCGTCCCGCCGCGAAACCTTCGGACTGGTGTTCATCGAAGCGCTGTTTGCCGGCCTGCCGATCATCTACCCGGCGGGGCAGGCAGTCAGTGGCTATTTCGACGACTGCCCTTTCGCCATCGCGGTGCCACCGGGAGCCCCGGCAGCGCTGGCCGCCGCGATGCGCACGCTTGCCAAGGAAGAGCAATCGCTCAAGCAGGCGCTGGCCGAGTGGCAAGGATCGCCCGCCGCGCAGCGCTTCACCAAGTGGGCCATCGGCGAGGCCTATGCTTCGGCGCTGATGGCAGCCACGGGGACGGCGACCGGGGCGTGCGTGTCATGAAAACACAACCCCGCCGCGGCATCGGAACGCGGCTGATTGTTGTTCTGAAGCGGTCTGCAGTCCGGGCAAACTGCAGCGCGACGACGCGGTTATCGCTTGCAGTCACCTCGCAAAACACCGTAAAGTACGGGACGTTGCAAGGGTGACGACAGTCGCGAGAACAGCGGTGATCAGCACCGCATCATTCCAGCCCCGGGAGAGGCTGATCACCATTGCAAGAAGTCATTGATATTACAGAGGTTGGGGCGTTTTGTCATGAGTGTGCTTGAATTCACCGATGCAGGTGCCGGACAGCTGTTTCTGAACGAGGAGCAAGCGCGCGAGGCGGGCCGGAAGCGGGCTGACAGCTATCGCGAGGCATCGCCCTTCCCACATATCGTGATCGACGATTTTGTCAGCGGCGACGTGCTGCAGAAGGTCATCGCCGAGTTCCCGCAGCCCGACGCCGGCCTGACCTTCGCCCGCGCTCAGGAGCAGAAGAAGACGCAGTACCACCCTAAGGATTGCGGCCCCTTCACGCGCCAGCTGCTCAACGAGCTGAACAGCCAAGCCTTTCTTGCCTTCCTGCAGGAAATGACTGGCATGAAGGGCCTCGTCGCCGACCCGTATTTCACCGGTGGCGGCCTGCATGAAACCAAGAATGGCGGGCACCTGGGTGTCCATGCCGATTTCAACATGCACCCCAAGATGAAGCTGCAGCGCCGGATCAACCTGCTGATCTATCTCAACGAGAACTGGGACGATTCCTTTGGTGGCCACCTCGAGCTGTGGGACACCGAGATGAAGGCCTGCCAGACCAAGGTTTCCCCGGTGTTCGGCCGCGCGGTGATGTTCAACACCGATCTGGACAGCTACCACGGCCATCCCGATCCGCTGGCCTGCCCGCCGGACCGTTCGCGCCGGTCGATCGCGACCTATTACTACACCGCCTATGAAGGCAGCGAAGCGCTCGCGCCCAAGCGGACCACCGCTTTCAAGGCGCGTCCCGGCACGGACGACAAGCCGGACCTGTCGGTGAAGCTGCGCCACCTGATGCTCGACTGGACACCGCCTGCCCTGCATCGCAAGCTGAGTTCGCTGAAATCCTCCAAGCCGGCCGAATGACGCATCCCATGTGGGATGTCATCGTCATCGGCAGCGGCATGGGCGGCAGCATGGCCGCCGGGGTGCTGGCGAAGGCAGGTCTGACGACGCTGGTGCTCGAAAGCGGGGCGCTGTCTTCCGGCGGCGGGGCCAAGCTGTCGTTCAAGGACAAGCTCAAGCAGAAGCTCGCCAGTTCGCCCGATCCTGATCCGGGCAGCGGCAAATGGCGCGATCCGCTGCTGGTGCGCCAGTCTGCCGGTCAGTCCTACCGCGCGGTAAGACCGGTGGTGGGCGAGCTTGCGGGCGGATCAGGCGCCCTCTACGGGGCCGCCCTTGGCCGCGCGCGGCGCAGCGATTTCGAAGTCGATTTCCGCCCGGCCGACTGGCTCGCTGATGCGCCCTCGGCCCTGCCCAATGCCTGGCCGGTGGGGTTCGACACGATCAAGCCGTTCTATCGCCGGTGCGAGGCGATGCTGCGGGTGGCCGGAACGCGCGACCCGCTCGATCCCGACGACGATGCCGACTTGCGCGAGCCCCCGTCGGTTTCGGGCAACACGGCGGCGCTGGTCGATCTGCTGACCGCCAATGGCCGTCATCCGTACCGGATGCATGTCGGCATCGATTACCTGCCCGGCTGTTCCGAATGTCAGGGCAGCGTGTGCCTGCGTCGCTGCAAGTCCGACAGCTTCGGCCGCGTGCTGGCTCCGCTGCTGGACGAGGGGCGCGCAACCATGCGCAGCGTCGCCTATGTCGACCGGATCGAACGCAAGGCGGGCGGTCATTTCGAGGTGGTGACCCGCACCCCTGACGGCAAGAGCGAGTCGATCGCGGCGCGGCTGGTGGTGCTGGCGGCGGGCGCGCTCAATTCGCCGCTAGTGCTCCAGCGCTCGGCCGATCTGTGGCCTTCGAGCCGCGTGCCCGAGATGGTGGGGGGGGGCCTGATGTTCCACTTCGGCGATATCTTTGCGGTCATGGACGCCAACCCGGCCGACGGCGCGCACGGCCCCTTCAAGACACTGGGCTTCCGCGACCATTACATGGACGGCGCCATGCCGCTGGCCGAGTGCCAGTCGCTCGGCATGGCAGGCTCGCCATGGATGGTGGGCAAGTATCTCGAAGAAGAGGCGGTCGCGCTCGGCCTTGCGCGCCTGCCCTTTGTCCCGGTAGGCGCAGACATTGTCGGACGGATCGCTGCCGCGCAGTATCGCAACGCCTATCTGTTCACCTCCAACCTCGAAGATCTGCCCTATCGTAGCAACCGGGTGGAGGCTGTGGGCGTCGATCCGAAGTCCGGGCAGGACCGGATCGGGGTGACCTATCGCGCGCCAGAGGAACTGATGGTGCGCGCCCGGCGTCTGAGGGCATTGCAGGAACAGGCCTTCGCCCCGCTCAAGGTCAGCTTTCTCAAGCGGCTGGGGGCACCCAATCTCGGACACCCGATGGGCACCTGCCGGATGGGGGACGATCCGCAGACATCGGTGGTGGATCCGTCCGGACAGGTGTGGGGGCAGCCGGGACTGTTCGTGGTGGACGCATCGGCCTTTGCCTCGAGCCTCGGGATCAACCCGGCGCTCACGGTTGCGGCCAATGCGCTGCGGGTGGCCGAGGGAATCCTTGCCGGTGCGCCAGACCCCCTTCGCGGTGCGCAAAGCGAGCCTGCCGGAGCGTTTGACACGCCCTGAGCGTTAATCCATAGCTTGCAGTATTGCTGCACATGCGAAGGCCGGGTTGAACCTGCGATGGCGACACGAATTGCTCCAGCTGCCTATCGCCGGAGGCCGATCGTGCCGCCCGGTTACCAGACCGTTGCGCCCGGCCAGCACCTAATCGTTCCGCTGATCGCGTTCTATGCGCTGCTGATGCCTGCGGGCCTCGCGCTGGACATCGGCGGGGTCATGCTTCCGCCTTACCGTGTCGCGCTGATGGTGATGGCGCCTTTCGCGATCTTCGAAATGGCACGCCGGAACATGCGGCTGACGCTGCCCGACTATTTGCTGATCCTGGGGAGCATATGGGTGATCCCGGCCTATCTGATGACGTCAGGGGTCGGCAAGGCAATTGAAGGCGGCGGCAGTTTCGTGGTCGATTCGCTTGGCGGTTACCTAATCGGCCGCGCCTACATCACCGACGTGCGCCGCCTTCGGACCTTCCTCCAGAAAGCTCTGCCCGGCGTGATTATCATCGCCATTATTTTGGCGATTGAGTCAATTTCGCATGAGCTGCTGATTGCCGATCTGTTCCCGCAACGCGCGCGGATCGATAAGCTTTATGAGGTCCGTTACGGGCTCCTGCGCGCCCGAGCATCGTTTCCGCATTCGATTTTGGCAGGCATGTTCATGACATCGCTTCTGCCACTGTATTTCCTGTCAGGAGTACAAAGCCCATCCAAGTGGCTTGGGGCCTTGGCATCGTTCGGAGCGGTCTTCACTGTTAGCTCTTCGGCCATCTTATCGATCATTATGGCAGTGTTTCTTATCGGCTATAAGATGGTCTTCAATCTTATACTGCGGCTCCGCGAAAGGATGGTCTACATCGCCTATGCGTTCGTCGCACTCTACGTCTCACTTGAGCTGACGACTTCCACCGGTGCTATCCGGACTCTCATACGCAACTTCACGCTTGACCCGAGAAGTGGTTATTACCGCATTCTCATCTGGGACTACGGCACAGCGTCCGTGGCACGCAACCCACTTTTCGGTATCGGCGATAGATCCATGCCGCGCGCGCGTTGGATGATTACCGAAACGATTGACAATCACTGGCTGATGCTGGCGGTAAAATTCGGTCTGCCATGCGCGCTTTTGATCTTGCTTGGCGTGATCGTGGCAGTCTGGCGGTGCGGTCAACGAAACCGCGGACTGAATGATTATGATCGGGCAACAACATTCGGTGCGATCGTGTCCCTTTCGAGTTCGGCCATGATTATGTGGACCACATCCATCTGGGCCAATAATCTGGCTTGGTTCATGATCGTCGCAGGCGTGGTAATATCATTAACAGATCAGTTGCCCCAAACACCGAGGCGTCTGCCTTATCAGGTGGCCCGAAACCGCCGCGCAGCGGATCCGCCTCCTCAATGACATTCGTTTCATCGGTCCACGAAAATTCATGGACCAAGACGCTTGATGCGCCTGTGCCGGAATTGCCCCTCATCGCGGTCACGCCATTCGCGGCTTGGTTGGGGAAGTTATCGCCTCTAATGAGTGCGCGGGACAGGGTATGTGCAATTGCAGTGTTCCCACTGCTGCCGGCCGCCGGCATCCGCTCCAAACTGCCGTGTGCCGTTGCCTCGGTCTTCGCCTTTCTCAGCGATGTCTCTTTTGCGGTCTATGCCATCCACAGTCCGATGATCGGGTTCGTCTGCAAGCTGACCACGGTCATGGGTCTGGCCCGCTGGCCAACGGTTGTCCCTTTTCTCAGGATCGTGCTCGTGCTCGGCCACTTCGTATCGCGGTTCCACGACGTGCCGGTCCGCGGTGTGATTGCCCGATGGCGCAAGAGGATGGCAGCATGACCGACGCGCCACCACAGATTGTGGACACCGCCAGCCACACGGCAGACCCGGGCGGGAATACCAGACCACCACTGAGCATCCTGATCGTTGCCTATAATTCCCGCCAATACATCGCCGACTGCATCGGTTCGGTGATCCAGCACACGGCCCCCGGCTCCTACGAGATCCTCCTGGTCGACAACGGCACGGATGGGACCGAGGCGCTGATACGCGAGGCCTTCCCCGCGGTGCGCGTCATCCCCAGTCAGGGCAATATCGGTTTCGGCAAGGGCAACAACCTGCTCGCAGGCCACGCGCGGGGCGATTATCTGTTGCTGCTCAATCCCGACACGCAACTTGTCGACTCGGCAATCGACCGGCTGCTTGCCTTCGCCCAGACCCAGCCGGGCGATGCTTGGGGCGGGGTGACGACCTATCCCGATGGCGAGCTGGATGGCGGCAATTTCCTCACCATCCCCTCGGTTGGCGCCATTCTGCGCGAGGCCTTCGGCTTGCCGGGCGATCAGCCGGACCGGGCCGAGCTGGAGAACCTTCAGGCGCCCAAGCAGGTGTCGGTCTTGTGCGGCGGGTTCATGATGATCAGCCGCCGCGCATGGGACATGCTGGACGGCTTTGACCCTACCTTCCTGCTCTATGCCGAGGAGATCGATCTGTTCACCCGCATGCAGCAGGCCGGCCTCAATGTCTGGCTGTCGCCCGATAGTCGGATCGTGCACGATGTCGGCAGCGGCGCGATCTATTCCGCTGCGCGCACGCGTTACAAGTTCACCGGACTGATGCACTATGCCCGCCGCCATTGGCCGGGCGTGGGCGCGCTGGTGGTCGGCCTTGCCTATTGGCTGACCGCCTTCCGGCGCTGGGGCACCAGCGCGGCTCTCGGGCTGGTTTCGGGCAAGCACCGCGCCCGGCGCGCCGCCTATGGCCCAATCGTTATGCAGCCGGGCCAGTGGTGGAACGGCTATCGCGGGCGCACGTCGCTGGACTGAACGCCGGCGCGCGGACAGGTTGCCGTGCCGCGACCAACGCCGAAAATGGCGCCGCGGCGCAGAAATCATTTTCCTACCGCAGTCCCGGTCACTTACGATGTTCATGTTTGTTTTAGAGCAAGGAAACAGACATGAGCCACGACCAATATGCCAACGCGGGCAACAGCCTGATCGCTCCGAGCGCGGATTGCTTTGCCATCGTCCCCGATGACACGCTGGAACTGGGCAAGACCACCAAGGCGATCTACATCGGGACCAGCGGCAATATCACGCTCAAGGCGGTCGGTTCGGACGACTTCGTCACCTTCCGCAATATTGTCAGCGGCAGCATTCTCGACATCCGGGTCCGGGCAACGGGGACCACGGCACAAGACATCGTCGGGCTCGCCAAATGAGCAGGCTCGGCATCGGACAATCCTGCCGGCACCAGCGGCCGCATTCCGTCTTTCAGGCTGCCACCGCCCTGCCGCTGATCCTGCCTTCGGAGCAATGGAACGGCGTGCCCGGAACAGGCTTTGCTAGCATCCCGGCCGATCCGGTGCGCACCACCGCCAAGCCTGCCGTGCGCCTGTTGGTGCCGCCCCATCAGCGCTTCACCGACAAGCTGACAGTGGGCGTCATGGCCATGGCCAACGACAATGGCACGCTGATCGGCGGGATCGACCGGGTGCGGTTCCATTTCGAGGGCCGCAGCCTCGATGTGGTGGCACCGCGGTTTCATACCATTACGGACGCCAACGGGGTCGAGCGACGCTATTGGGGTTACTGGATCAATCTCGCCCGGCCGCCCGGCAAGTCGGGTGAGGCGAACCTCTATGTCGAGGCTATCCCTGCCGATGCGACGATGCAGCGCCGGGTGATCGGTCCCTACCTGTTCCTGCCCCGCACCACGTTTTACGACAGTGAAATCACGGTCGATCCCGACGCGCCGACCGTGGCGGGAGCGAATTACGCGACTGTGGGCGCCGCCATCAATTTCCACCGCACAAACGGTGACGATTCGACCCTCATCACGGTCATGAAGCCGATGACCGAAGACCTGGCAGCGACCAAAACGGGCAGCGGCGTCTATAGCGGCAAGGGATACTGCACCATCACCGCAAAGGCGCCCGTGGTCTTTGCAACACCCGATTTCAACGGTGACGTAAATTCACAGTTCCGGACGCAAATCAACCGCTTGCACTTCAAGGGCCGCAACATTACCTTCGACACGAGATATATCGGCACCATCTGGTCGGAGCCCTCGGCGGATGGCGATCACTGGCTCGACGGATGCCGGTTCGTCAACAGCGGCGGCCGCTATACGCTCTGGCGAGCGGGGCCCCGCACCTATGGCAACCCGGTCGCAGGCTCGCCCTACTTCACCGAATGCGAAATGGTGGCCCAGTCCGATGCCTGCATCTCGGCAAGATTGGTGCGCGGCTGCTCGCTTGCACAGGGGTTCCGAGACTTCGCCAGCGATGGGCAGTGCGTGGTCGGCAACACCATCGACGGTCTCGACAGCACCGACGGCTGGCTGGTGGATTTCCCTTCGCTGAGCGTGACCTACAGCGGTACCCAGGCCACCGCCACGCTCGGGATTGCCGGGCCAGCCGATGGGAACAGCCGCACCGTGACCGCGAAATGGGGTGCGAACAACGCGACCTTTGCGATCGGCAGGACCGAAACATTCTACACTATTGCAACGGCAAGCGGATATAATCCTGCAACCGCAGCGCAAGGTTACTTCGTGAAGGACGTGGCCGACTGGCTCAACAGCCTGCCTGATTGGAGTGCGAGCGTGCTGGATAACAGCCGCCGCGCATCGGCGCTGGCGTTGCCAGATGGCAAGGGCGCTCCGTTCACCGATCGGAACGTCAAGAACGTCGCTCTCCAACTGGTGACGTGCTTCGACTTCCACGGCGATTTTTACCAGCGCATCGCACTGACCGAAAACAGCATCATCGCCTTCAACAGCGGGACGGGAATTCGGGGCCAGAACATCTTCCTCGCCGCCAATGGCGGTCTCTGCCGGGATTTCGTGGTGGTTGGCAATGCGTTCACCAACGTGCCTTCGAGCAGCGGTTATGCCGTCTGGACGCAGGTCTCCAGTCAGTTCGCCGGCACGACGCATAGCCATGTGGTGTTCGCGCATAATTCGATGCCGACCCAGCGCCTGATGCTCCGCGCGGACAGTACGGGCTACGATCCCGACGGCTACTGCCTCATCGCCAACAATGCGCTGCACAATATCAACTGGGTCGGCACGCCAACGGGCAAGCACCTTGATGTCGGGATCGCCAACAATGTCATCGATGGCAATTTCCTGGCCCCTGTCGGATCAACCGGGACAGTGATTGGCGGAGACTATACGACCAAGTTCGCCGACAGTCTGGCTGGAAACTTCACGCCCGCCGGCACGCTCGCCATCAATCCGCTGCCGCCCGTGTGGAGCTTCGGCCTGCCGGGCCTGATGGCAAGCAGCCTGTCACCGGCCGGCGCGCTTCCGCAGCTCTGACACCGCTGGCGATGTCGGTCTGATCCGACCGACATCGCCTTAATTGTGGCAGAGATAGAGCAGTTCAAAGGGATCAATCATCCAGGCAGTGGCCGCCGCGTCGTCATCTTCAAAGGCGTCGTACCGCTCAACGGTAAAGCCCGCCCGCTCCAGTGCGGCGAGGTAGTCTGCCGGGGTAAACAAGCGAAGGTGATCGTCCTGGCCCACGATCCGGATGCGTTCCTCTCCGGTGGAATCGAGCGGCAATTCGATCGACTGCTCCAGCTTCAGCGCCAGCGGCACCTGCAGGATCGCCGTCCCGCCGGGCTTCAGCACACGGCGGATCTGCGCAAGCGCGAGATCGACATCGGGCACGTGTTCGAGCACGTGGTTGCAGATCAGCAGATCCACGCTGTCATCCGCCATCGGCAGCGCCGACAGGTCGGCCTGTTCGACCGTGTCGATATGGCGATAGCGCGAAGGTTCGAAATCATAGGCGGTGTAGTTCTTCGGCGCGGCTTCGCTGATTCGCCGCGTCAGGCCCTTTTCGGGGGCGAAGTGCGCGATTGTGATGTCGCGCGCGAAGCGGAAGCCCTTGTCCGCCTGCGACAGCCAGAACCAGATCAGCCGTTCGCGCGAGCTGGAATGGCACACCGGGCACTGGTCGGCGAAGCGGCGCAGCCCGCCCACGACCTGCAGACGCTCCAGCACTTCAAAGCCATAGCCGGTGTCGCGGAACCGCCGCACGGGCGACTGGCAGACCTGACACCGATGCGGCCCGATATTGATCACCTTCCGCCCGTTTTCGATCACGGGATAGGGGATCATTCGTCCGATTTTTTTCTTGTTCAGCATGGGAGGCGGGCCTTTCCGGGAGCCACTTTTGGTCTAAGGGGTGCAGCCGATGCCCGCAAGCGCGAGATGGGTGTTGCACTGCAAAAAAGATCACCCCAAAAGAGGGCAGCAGGGTCGCGCCGTAACCTCTCTCGCCATCAGGAACAGGAAAAAGCGTGCTCAGAAAGCCCCTGACCACCACCCACCCGCACGGATATGTGCTGGCGCGCAAGGATCGCGCGCTCGGTCTGCTGCGGATTTCCAAGAACGCATCGACCGAGTCCAAAAACCGGCTCGAATGCGCGGACTGGCTGGCGTTTGACGACTATCAGGGGCCCGTGGTTGCCTTCCTGCGCGAACCGGTATCGCGCTTCCTGTCCTCGGTGCCCGAAACCGCGCTGCGCATGACCCATTTCGCGATTGCGGAAGAATGGCGGCAAGACCGGGTGGTGATTGAAGAGGACATCCACTACGAGCTGATGCGGCTTGCCCAGGCCCCGATCGCCACGGTCATGGAGGCCTTTGTCGAGCTAGTCGCCTACGACTTCTTCGATGCGCATCACGAGCCGCAGCACGCCTTCTTCACCGACCGCAACATGGGCCTGCGGATCGACCCGCATCTCTACCTGACCGAGAGCTTCGAGACCGCCGTGCGGCAGATCGAGGCCCGCTGCGGTATCCGCACGCCCGCGCCTGCCGGACGCGGCAACGAGGGCGGCGCGAAGCCCCGGACGGGGCGCACGCCGCTCATCGATCTGGCGCGCAAGGTGACGCGCACCGGGGTCTATCGCACCGTGGCCCATGCCGGTTTCCTCGGCCAGCGCTATCGCGGCGATGCGGGCCCGGCGCAGCTGCGCGATCTCAACACGATGGCCAACCAGTTCGCGCGCGAGATCAAGACCTATGCCTTGCCCGATGCCCTGCGCGAGCGGATTCTGGCGATCTATGCGCTCGACCAGCAGCTCTGGGCCGAGGTGACCGCGCGCGGCGGCGATATCGCGGGGAGCGCGGTGTGGCCGGGGATCGCCACCGAAGGCGCCGCTCCGGTCAGCGCCGCAGCACGATCCGCTTGATCGTGCCCTTCCAGCTCTCACCCAGCCGGATCTCGCCCCATTCCTGAAAGAACCGTCCGTGCGGGCCGTCGCGCCCGCAGGTCAGCAGCGGCAGGAGCATGGCGTAGATCTCTTCCGGCGCATGGCCGTAGTCGCTCATCGCGGTGCGGGTCGCGCCGGGGCTGAATTCGTTGACCAGCACATCCGGGTAACGATCGCGGTCGATCTCGCCCGCGATCCCGCGCACCAGCGAATGGAGCGCGCCCTTGGACACCGAATAGGCGAGCGATCCGGGCAGCGGGTTCATGTCGGCGAGCGAGCCCATCACCACCACCCGCCCGTAATTGCGCGTCAGCATCGCAGGCAGCACTGCGCGCACGGCATTGGCGACACCGACCACGTTGATGCGCAGGACATCGTCCAGATGCTCGGGCGTCTGGTCGAGGAAGTGCGCCTTGGGATAGACGGCGGCGGCAGCGATCAGATGCTCGACCGGGCCATGCGCCGCCTCGGCCGCGGCAAAGCCTGCCGCGCAGGACGCACCATCGGCGACATCGACCGTAATCGGGGTGATGTTTGGGGCAGCAGCGGCGAGCTCGGCCAGCACGGCTTCATTGCGGCCCATTGCCGACACGCGGTGCCCGTCAGCGGCAAACTGGCGGGCGAGCGCCTGCCCGATCCCGCCGCTCGCCCCGGTGATGGCGACATGGCGCTGAGCGGCGCTCATGCCCCGGCCTCCGCACGCGGACGGAGCCGGGCGAGCACCCCGCGCGCGATCCGTTCCGGCCATTCCTTGTGGCCCAGCGCCGGTTCCTCGATCCACCGCCACGAGGCATAGGCGAGCGCCAGCGTGATCGGCCAGCACACCGCGAACAGCGCCAGCCACGAGGTGAAGGGATAGAGGTTCATCAGCATCATCAGCACCACCGAATGCATGAGGTAGACGCCGTAAGACAGATCGACGCCCGTCGTTAGCGGCGTCTTGGGAAAGCGTAGCAGACCGATGCCGACCACCAGATAGGTGGTGAGCAAGGGCGCAATCAGGTAGTCGAACGGCGTCGCCCACGCCGCCACCAGCAGCGCCAGCGCCGCCAGCATCAGCGTGCGCGACCAGGGCACGACATCGCTGAACAACTGGATCAGCACGCCAGCGCCGAAATAGGCGAACAGGAACAGGAAAATGAACAACTTGGTGCGCCCGCCATCGACTACGATCGGGCCGAGCCCGAACCACAGCCCCGCCAGCGCGGTGGCATAGAGCGACAGGAACACCCAGCGACGCCGCATCACACCCGCCCAGGCCAGCACCGCCAGCAGCAAGTAGCACGTCCATTCGTAGTGCAGCGTCCAGATCGGGCCGTTGATCGTGTCGCCTCCGTCATAGTCGACAACGCCGGGCAGTTGCAGGCTGAGGAAGGTGGTGACGGTCTTGAGATAGCGCCACGTCACCGGGCTGCTGTAATATTCCGCTACCGGGAGCCCGGAAAACCACGGGCCGACGACAAGCGATGTGCCCACCACCACCGCGGCCAGCAATGGCATGATCCGCATGAACCGGCGGCTGAGATAGCCGATCACGTTCCCGCTTTTCACCAGCCCCGGAGTGATCAGGAACCCGCTGAGCGCAAAGAAAACCGACACCGCCAGCAGGCCAAGTTGGGCGTAGCCTTGCGAGAACTGATACAGCCAGTCATCGCGCACGATGTCATGTTCGATCTTCATCGCGTGGTGTACCAACACCGCGCTCGCCGCGACCAGTCGCAGCATATCGAAACCGGGGCCGCGATTGCCTACCCCTTCATAAGCTTGCCGCAGCGTAATGATCGCCAGTCCCCGTCTGAAAGCTGTGCCTGACCCACATGGGACCTTCAACGAAAACACCCCGATCGTAAAGGGACAAATGCCCTATTTCGCCCTGTGGCAATGCCGTGACAGGTGACCTGTGCAGACAGCGCGCGCCGAGGATTCCGGCGGGCTGGGAAAGTCTGCCGGGGCGGCCATGATAGCGCTTGACGCCCTCACGGCCATCTCTCAAGACACTCCGCCTGTGCGAAGCAGAGCTCTGCAATCTGGACTGCATCACTTGCCCAAGCCGCTGGCATCCCGCCTTCGTTCCGATCTTCTGCTCGGCCTCGGTTTGCGAGGCGCCGGGGCGATCTCGAGCTTTGCGCTAACGTGGATCATGGCGCAGATGTTCGGCGCCAAGATCATCGGTCTCTATCAGATCGCCTTCACCACCATGACCCTGCTCGCCGGCATGGCCGCGCTGGGGCAGCCGGTGATCATGGTCCGGCAACTACCAACGCTGCTGCGGGAAAACCGTCTGGCCGAGGCGAGAGAGCGGTTCCGCGGGAGTTTCCGCTTTGTCGCTGATCTGGGCATTGCCCTTGCCCTGCTGGCTGCGGCAATCAGCCTGCCAATGGCCACACTGCTGATCGAGGATACAGGGCTTGCTTCCTTCATCATCGCGATCGCCCCGGCGGTGCTGCTGCTGCCGCTCGTCAGGTTGCAATGCGCGCTGCTGCGGTGCCACGGTCAGGTACGTCTGTCGCAGTCGCTTGAAGGGGTGGGCTATACGACTTTCGCCATGCTGGTGATGCTGGGACTGTGGCAATCGGGCGGCAATTACAACCCGTTATTCGCACCCGCAGCGCTGGTGACGGGGTTGACCATGTCCCTTGCAACCGGGGCCTATTTTGTCCGCAAATCGCTGGGCAAGGAGGGACGCAGCGCGCCGACGGCCCGGCCCGAAATCGCGGCGGGGGCCTGGGTGGCGACGGCACCGCTCGTTACGCTAGCCGGCAACTGGCTGATCCTCCTCACGATCGGCGCGATGCTCGGCGCTGCCGACGCGGGGGTGTTTCGCACCGCAGTGCAGATATGCATGCTGATGGAGCTGATCAACACCTCCTTCGCCACGATGGCCGGCCCCCACCTCGCCTTCGCCGCCGGCAGCCGCGACACTGCGCGGCTGCGGCGGATCATTCTGGTGGCAGGCGGCATCGGCATCGCGCTGGCATCGCCGCTCGGATTGCTCGCCATCATGGCGCCCAAATGGTTGCTTGGCCTGTTTGGCCCGGAATTCGTCTCCGGGGCAGAGGCACTGCGCTGGATCGCAGTGGGACAGCTGGTGAATGTCGCCGCCGGCCCGGTGGGCATCGCGCTGGTCATGCAGAAGCGCGAACGCACGGTGCTGCTGGTCGAGATCGGCGCGACCGCCTGCGGCCTGCTCACCGTCTTCGCGCTGGTCCCGCAATGGGGGCTGACAGGCGCGAGCCTAGGCGTGTTAATTGCGGTCGCGATCCGCAATCTGACCAATGCTGCCCTAGTCTGGATGGCCAGGGCGGATCCGGAAGCAGAAGCCTAGGCCTTGACCAAGGGGCGCCACCACGCCTCGTTGTCGAGATACCAGCGCAGGGTCTGGCGCAGGCCCACGTCGAAGTCATGCGCCGGGACATAGCCGAGCTCGGCCCGGGCCTTGGTCTCGTCAATGGCATAGCGGCGATCGTGTCCGGCGCGGTCGGTGACGAAGGTCTTGAGGCTCTCGGTCGCCTCGCCCTTCGCGGCCGGGGCATCGGGGTAGCGTTCGGCGAGACCATCGACCTCTGCGAACGCACGGTCGACCTCGCGGCAGATCGCGGCGATGACCTCAAGGTTGGGCAGTTCCGCCCCGCCGCCGATATTGTAGGTCTCGCCCGGCTTGCCATTGGCGAGGCACGCCTCGATCCCGCGGCAGTGATCCTCGACATGCAGCCAGTCGCGCACGTTCATCCCGTCGCCATAGATCGGCAGGTTGCGCCCGTGCAGCGCGTTGAGGAGGAACAGCGGAATCAGCTTTTCGGGATATTGGTAAGGCCCGTAATTGTTCGAGCAATTGCTGGTCGTCACCTCCAGTCCGAAGGTATGGTGATAGGCGCGCACCAAGTGGTCCGAGGCTGCCTTGCTCGCCGAATAGGGCGAGTTGGGGGCATAGGGCGTGATTTCCGAGAAGGCCGGATCACTCGGCCCCAATGATCCGAACACCTCGTCGGTCGAGATGTGGTGGAACCGGTGCGGCCGGCCGCTTCCCGACAGCCATACGCTGCGGGCGGCTTTCAAGAGGCTGTTGGTGCCGAGGATATTGGTGTCGATGAAGGCGTCGGGCCCGCTGATCGAGCGGTCGACATGGCTTTCGGCGGCGAAGTGCACCAGCGTGTCGATCGCGTGATCGCGCAGCAGGCTTTCCACGAGTGGGGTGTCGCGGATGTCGCCGACCACCAATTCGGCCGCCGTGCCTTCGAGCGTCGAGCGATTGCCGGCATAAGTCAGCGCGTCTAGCACGATGACGCGGTCTTCGGAGTGCTTCGCGTTCCAATAGTGGACGAAGTTGCCGCCGATGAACCCGGCGCCGCCGGTGACAAGCAGATTAGCCAAGCTTCGCTTCCTCTTTCAGCATTGCGCGCAGATTGTCGCGCCAGGGGACCGCGGCATCGCCCAGAAAGGCGCGGGTCGCGCTGCAATCAAGCAGCGAGAAGGCCGGGCGGCGGGCGGGGGTCGGATAGTCGGCGGTGGTGATCGCGTTGATCGCCGGGATGCGGGGGATGAGGCCCAGCGCATGGGCCTCCTCGGCGATGGCAACCGCGAAGCCGTGCCAGCTGACCGCGCCATCATCGGAGTGATGAAAGGTGCCGGTCGCGCCCTTTTCGATCAGCGCCCAGAGGGTGCGGGCGAGGCCGGTGGCCCAGGTGGGAGAGCCGATCTGGTCGGCGACCACGCCCAGCTCGTCACGCTCCTTCATCAGCCGGATCATGGTCCGCACGAAGTTCGCGCCGCCCGCTTCATAGACCCACGCGGTGCGCACCAGCAGGTCTTCGGGGCGCAGGTGATCCTCGCCTTCGGCTTTGGTGCGACCATAGGCGGACTGCGGATTGCGCGGCGCGTCGGGCGGATAGGGCGTCGAGGCCGTGCCGTCGAACACGTAGTCGGTCGAGACGTGGACCACCTTGCCCCCGGTCCCTGCCATCGCCTCGACCATCACCGCGACAGCCTCGGCATTGATCGCGCGCGCCAGAGCCTCATCGTTCTCGGCCTTGTCGACCGCGGTGTAGGCGGCGGCGTTGATGATCACATCGGGCGCTTCGACCACCAGCCGCGCGGTGAGCATCGCGGCATCGGTGAGGTCGACATCCTCGACATCGATCGCGTTGATATCGGCCCATGCGGGCGCGGTGCGCTGCAAGGCCCCGCCAAGCTGGCCGTTCGCGCCGGTGACGAGGACGTTCATGGCCACCCCCGTCACTCTTCAAAGCCGAGCTGGGCCGCGGCCCCCGGAAAGGCGCGATCGAAGGCGTCCTGCACCCGCGGCGTGAAATGCTTGCGCCACTGCCCGGTCGAAGGATTGCGGATATGGGTCTTTTTCTGGCCTGGACCACCAAGCGAAAAGTAGTCGAACAGATCGCGAAGCAACACCCGCTCGTTGTCGGTGAGGTCCCACCCAGCGATCACCTTGGTGAAGTTGCCGAGCGCGTGTTCCCCGATGAGATCATCGTAGCGGCACTCGGCAACGCCGGGCCGGTTGTAGTCCCAGTTCAGCATGTTGCGGATCGTGACGCCGGTTTCGCCCTCGATCTCGAAGATCAGCCGGTCCTCGTCGTTCGGCAGTGCGTTGAGCGCTTCTTGATAGGTCCTCCAGCCCAGCCTCTCGACCGGCCATTGTAGCCACCGCTCGTTCGATTTGCGGTGGTAATGCATGCTCGAGACCAGCACGTCGCGCGGGTCGCGGATCACGTGGATCCCGGCAAATCCAGGCGGCAGAAACTCCCAGCGCAAAAGCGACTGGTGCGCGACGAGGACATCGCGGGCGTAATCGAGGTTGTTGCCAGGCTTCACGTCCCAGCTGCGGCCAGTGATGGTGGCGAAGGTCCGGAACACCCGTGCGAGAAACACCGTCAGCACCTTGTGGTGCGTGGCGACAAGGATCTGCTGGCGCTTATGCGGCTGGGTGCGGCGCGATTCGAGGGCGACCGACAGGGCGTGCTTGGCCAGAAGTGGAGAGTTGGTGGCAATGTGCGTTGCCCAGTAGAGTTTCTGCTTCATACAAACACCTGCACCTGCGCCAGCGAGAGCCCGTGCGCGTCCTTTTCCGAAATCAGCGGATCAGCGCCAAGTGAGGGCCATTCGATCCCCACCGCCGGATCGTCCCACGCCAGCGTGTGCTCGCTCTGCGGCGCATAGGGCGCGGTGCACTTGTAGAGGAAATCGGTATCGTCCTCGAGCGTGAGGAAGCCGTGCGCGAAGCCCTCGGGCACCCAGAACATCCGCTTATTCGCCGCGCTGAGTTCGACCCCGGCCCATTGGCCAAAGGTCGGCGAGGCGGCGCGCAGATCGACCGCGACATCGAACACCGCGCCGTTCGCCACCCGCACCAGCTTGCCCTGCGGCCCCGGATTCTGGAAGTGCAGCCCCCGCAGCACGCCCTTCTGCGAGCGGCTGTGATTGTCCTGCACGAAGGTCAGATCCAGCCCGGCTCCGGCAAAGGCGGCGGCATTCCACGTTTCCATGAAGAAGCCCCGCGCATCGCCGAACACGCGTGGTTCGATGATCAGCACACCGGGAAGCGCGGTTTCGATGATGTTCACGGCAGCACCGGCCCGGTCGACGGGTTGTCGAGCAGGTTCAAGAGATATTCGCCATAGCCCGACTTTCTCAGCGGCGCGGCAATCTCGCGCAGGCGTTCGGCGGTGATGAAGCCCTGCCGCCATGCGATTTCCTCAGGGCAGCAGATCTTCAGCCCCTGCCGCTCCTCGGTGATGCGGACATAGGTCGCCGCGTCGAGCAGCGAGGCATGGGTGCCGGTGTCGAGCCAGGCGAACCCGCGCCCCATGATCTCGACCGACATCGTGCCTTCGTCCAGATAAACCCGGTTGAGATCGGTGATCTCCAGCTCGCCGCGCGGCGATGGCGCAAGGTCGCGGGCGCGGTCGGCCACGGTATCGTCGTAGAAATAGAGCCCGGTCACGGCATAGTTCGATTTGGGCGCGGCGGGCTTTTCCTCGATCGAGATCGCCTTGCCCGATCCGTCGAATTCCACCACGCCGAAGGCCTGCGGATCGCTGACCCGGTAGGCGAAGACCGTCGCCCCGGTCTCCCGCGCGGTCGCGTTCCGCAGCAGGTCGGGCAGGCCGTGGCCGTAGAAGATATTGTCGCCCAGGATCAGCGCGCTGGGGCGACCTTTGACGAAGTCCGCGCCGATATGGAACGCCTGCGCCAGCCCTTCGGGACGGGGCTGGACTTCATAGGTCAGCGACACACCGAAATCCGACCCGTCCCCCAGCACGCGCTTGAACTGCGCGGCGTCTTCGGGGGTGGTGATGATCAGGATCTCGCGGATGCCCGCCAGCATCAGCGTGCTGAGGGGGTAATAGATCATCGGCTTGTCGAAGATCGGCATCAATTGCTTGGAGACGCCGCGCGTCAGCGGATAGAGCCGCGTGCCCGATCCGCCTGCCAGAATGATGCCGCGTCTGCTCGTTTCGATGGCCATAGCGACTGCGCGGCACCCTCCGGAAAATGAAATCGCTGCAACCCGCGCGCTGCATTGCAGCACGGTCGCAGCGGGTCAACCGCGAATCGCGAGGCGGCTTGTGCAGGTGCGAGAAATGGCTAGTTGAACGGGATATAACGAATTTGGCGGGCGACCGGCGGCACGGTTGGCATCGCCATGCCGAAGGGCACCCGTGTCGCAGCATCATGCTGGACGAAGGAGCGTAACGCGAACCATGAACGACGCGATCGATCGCTTTCTGGCGTTGTCGGTGCGTCGTGCTGTCCGCGGCGAGGCACCGCCGCCCTGGCCTGAGGACTGGCCCTCAACCTCGGAGTTTCACGCGGCCGTAGCGGACCGGGCAGCGTTTCACGGCGTTGCGCTCGCGCTGCTGGGCGCACCCGGATCGCTGGAGGACTGGCCCGGCGCAGTGGCCGATCGCGTGCGCGAAGAGGCGCGCGGGCAGAGCTTCTGGGAACTGGGCCACCGGACCGTCGCCGCCCGCCTGATCGCGGCACTGGCCGCAGCCGGAACCCCCGCCGTGCTGACCAAGGGGACGGCGCTGGCCTATTCGGCCTACCCCGATCCGGCGATGCGGCGGCGCGGGGACAGCGACCTGCTGCTCGGCCCGGCTGATCGCAAGGCAGCCCGCGCGGCGCTGGCCGCCAGCGGCTTTCGGCGGGTCGGCGATGCGCGCCCCTTGCAGGAAAGCTGGGCGACCGAATGCGACATGGGCTTTGCGCACCAGTTTGATCTCCACTGGCGGATCAGCGCCAGCGCACTGATCGCGCAGAAGCTGGAAGCCGGGGGAGTCGGCACCCGTTCGCTGCCCCTGCCGCGCCTGTCCGACGCCGCGCGCGGCGTTCCGCCGACCGACAATATCATCCTCATCGCCATCAACCGCGCGCTGCACCACAAATACGGCTACCGCAGCGGGGCGGATAAGGCGTTCGAGCAGGATCGGCTGATCTGGGCGCTCGATCTGGCGCTGCTGTGCGAGGCCTTCACACCCGCCGACTGGGACGCGCTGCGCACCACCGCAGCCGCCACCGGCACCGCGCCGCTGGTGCTGTCGCTGCTCGATGCCTCTGCGGCGATGATGGGCACCTTCGTTCCGCCCGATCTGCGCGCGCGCCTCGCCGAGGATCCGGGCGATGCGGCGCTGCTGGCCTGCATCGCGCCGCTGCCGAGCATCACCCGTCTGCGGCTTGACCTGTCGGCCAGCACCAGCCTTGCCGACAAGCTGCGGGTCTTCTCCTATGCCCTGCTGCCGGGGCCCGAAGTGCTGCACGAACGCTTCCCCGAGGCCGCGCACTGGCCGACCGCTCTGTTGCAGGAGGGGCGGCTGGTGTCCGGTCTTGGCCGAATGCTGACGGGGGGCGCCTGAGATGGAGCGGCCTCAGAAGGGTTTCGGCGCACTCGGCCACTGGGCGCGGCGGCATCGCGGCAGCCTTGCGCTGATCGGCGGCATCTCGCTGCTCGGCTCGCTCGCCACGCTCGCCCTGCCCTGGCTGGCGGCGCGGCTGGCGGCGGGGATTGCCGGGAACGCGGTGATCGACCTTAGCACCACCCTTTGGCTGTTGGGCGCGGCGCTGGCGGGGCTGACGGCGGCGACCATCGGCGTGACGATCCTGTCCGAACAGGCCTCGGGCCGCATCCTCGCCGAGCTGCGCGATGAGACCTACGCCCATATTCAGGCGCTGCCCGTGTCCTTCCACGACAGCCACCGGCAGGGCGATCTGCTGTCGTTGATGAGCTACGAGGTGCAGAACCTCAGCAGCTTCCTCACCGCCACTCTCGCGCAGCTGCCCGCGATGATGATCACCGCAGTCGGCGCGGTGGTGCTGATGTTCCTGATCGATCCGGCGATGGCGCTGGTGGTGCCCGCGCTGGTGCCGCTGTTCTATGTCGGCATGAAGCTGCTGTCCCGGCGGCTGCGCGATTTCGGGGCGCAGGTGCGCGCGGCGGAGGTCGACGTGCTGTGGCAGGCCGGGACCGACCTCGACATGCTGCCCGCGATCAAGGCCTTCGCGGTCGAGGACGAACATTACGCGCGCTATGCTGCGGCGGTCGAACGCGCGCGGCTGCTCAAACTGAGGCAGACGCGGATTACAGCCTTCATCAGCCCGGTCGTCACGCTGGTGGCGGCGCTCGGCGCGATCGGTATCCTGCTGGCGGGGAACGCGTCGATCACCTCGGGCACGCGCAGTCCGGGCGATCTGTTCGCCTTCCTGTTCTATGCCGCGCTGCTGACCCGCCCAGTGGGGAGCCTCGCGGGCACATACGGCGCATGGCAGCTGGCGCGCGGCGCACTGGAGCGGCTGGAGGCGGTGCTCGCCATGCCGCCCGAGCCGGGCTATGGCCAGCCGCAGCGCCCCGGCCGGGCCCGCGGGGCGATTGCCTTCGAGCAGGTCGCCTTCGCCTATCCCGACCGGCCGCCCCTGCTCAGCGGCTTCGACCTCGCCATCGCGCCGGGCGAGATCGTCGCGCTAACGGGGGCCAACGGCGTCGGCAAGTCGACGCTCGTCAACCTGCTGCTGCGCTTCTACGAGCCCACGGCGGGGCGCATCACGCTCGACGGCAGCGACATCGCCGCGCTCGATGTGAAGGCCCTGCGGCGGCAATTCGGCTTCGTGCCGCAGCGGGCGCTGCTGCTCGACGGCACGATTGCCGAGAACATCGCTTTCGGCCTCGCCGCGCCCGATCCCGCCGCGATCGAGCAGGCCGCGCGGTGGGCGCAGGCGTGGGATTTCATCGAGCAGCTGCCCGAAGGCCTTGCCACCATGATCGGCGATGACGGCGTGCGCCTCTCGGGCGGCCAGCGCCAGCGCATCGCACTCGCCCGCGCGTTGCTGCGCGATCCGCCGATCTACATCTTCGACGAGGCCACCAGCATGTACGACCTCGACGGCGAGGCCGCCTTTGTCGAAGACTGCATCACCACACTGGCCGGGCGCACGGTGATCATCATCACCCATCGCCCCGCAAGCCTCGCGCTGGCGGACCGAATCATCGAGCTGACGCCGAGCGGACCGGTGGTGGCCACCGGTGCTTCGAACGGCAAAAGGTAAGCGGCGATGAGCGGGATCTGCGCCGTGCTGCGCTGCGATGGTCGGCCCGCTGCGCCCGATAACTTGGCGCCGGTGCTGGCTGCGCTTGAGCGACGCGGGCCCGATGGCAGCCACCTTGCGGCGGAAGGGCCGGTAGCGCTCGGCCATGCGCTGCTGGCAACCACCCCGGAAGCGCTGGTCGAGCGGCAACCGCTACGCCATCCCGGCACCGGCTGCCGCATCACCGCCGACATCCGGCTCGACAATCGCGATGATCTGATCGCGGCGCTGGGCCTTACACCGGGCGCGCGCGTGATCGGCGATGCCGGGCTGGTGCTCGAAGCCTATCTGCGCTGGGATCTCGCCTGCCTCGAACACTTGCGTGGCGACTTCGCCTTCGCGCTGTGGGATCCGCGCTGCGAGCGGCTGCTGTGCGCGCGCGATCAGGTGGGGATGCGGCAGCTGATCTACGCCCACGCGCCGGGCCGGCTGTTCGCGCTCGCCACCGAAGCGCAGGCGCTGCTGCGCCACGAGAGCGTGCCACGCCGGATCAACGAGGCGCGGATCGCCGACTATTTCGAGCATCTCGAAGCGATCGACCTCACCTCGACCTTCTTCATCGGCCTCCACCGCCTGCCGCCCGCCCACGCCCTCACCGTGACGCGTGGCGACCTCAAGATCTGGCGTTACTGGCAGCTGACTCCGCCCGCGCCATTGCGACTGCCGAACGACGCGGCCTATGCCGAGGCCTTTCGCGACGTTTTTGGCGGGGCGGTAGCGGCCCGCCTGAGCGCGCCTGATCCGGTCGCGGCGATGCTTTCGGGCGGGGTCGATTCGGGATCGGTCGCGGCGCTGGCCGCATCGCAGCTTCAGCAGGCGGGCCGGCCCCCGCTGGCGACATTCTCCGCGATCGACAGCGATCCCGCATGTGTCGAATCGCAGGCGATCCGCGGTGCGCTGGCGATGGACCATCTCGACCCGACCCTGATCGGGCGCGAGGACATGGCCATGCTGCGCCCGGAGATGGAGCGGCTCGCGCTGGCGGTGCAAGAACCCTTCGACACCAACATGACCCTGCTGCGACTGATGTATCTCGCCGGGCACCGTGCGGGCCACAAGGTGATGCTTGATGGCGGGGGCGGCGATATCGTGCTCGGCGCGCCTGACATGGTCGCCTGGCATCTGCGCAAGGGCCGCCCGGGACGCGCTTGGCGCGAGGCGCGCGGGCAGGAACGCTTCTGGGGCTCCGTACCGGGGGCGAGGGAGAACATCGTCCGCCAATTGGGCCGGATCATCGTGCCGGAGCCGCTCCGCGCGCTGCGCCGCAGCCTTGCCGGGCTTGGTCGCGCCGCCGCGCCGACGCCCACGCTGCTCTCGGACTCCTTCGCCGCGCGAATCGACCTCCCCGCCCGCCGCGCCGCCAACGCCCGGCACATCGCGCCGCACCGCTTCGCCCCCGACGGGACGCGCGCGGCGCTGGACATCCATCCCTATCTTGTCGTCGGACGCGAGCGTTATGACCGGATCGCCTCGGCACTGGGAATCGAAGCGCGCGATCCCTTCTGCGATCTGCGGGTGATCGAATTTGCCGCCTCTCTGCCACCTGATCAGCTTCAGGACGATGGCTGGCCCAAGGTCATCCTGCGGCGCGCGAGTGCCGGGTTGCTGCCCGATTCAGTGCGCTGGCGGCTGGGCAAGGAACACCTTGGCGGGCTGCTTCAGGACGAATTGTGGGGCGAAAGCCTGCGCGGCGAAGACCGGGCCGCGCTGGTCGATTCGCTGGCTAACCTGCAGCCTTACGTGGCCTCACGCAGCATCGAACACTTAGCAGGTGCAGCAAAAAATGCCCCAGCTTGGGATTCAGAGGTTGCGAGTCTACTGATGCTTCGCTATTCCTCTGAATGGTTGACGATCAATGACAATCCAGATTGTTGTTGAATAGAATTATGTTCCGGATGGAGAAGTTATGGCAAGCCTGTTGAACAATGATAACGCCAAGGCGTCCTATCAGAGCCCCAAGCTCGCCGTTTATGGTGGCTTCGCGAAGCTGACCGCCGCCGGCAGCGGCACCTTCAGCGAAGGTCCGAATCAGGGCCCGATGGCGAAGGCCGCGCGCAAGCTTTGATGGCTCGCCCGGCTCCGGCCAAGCGTGCGGGGTTTTGACCCTATCCAGTTTGTTTAGGGAATCCCGCATGTTGCCGGAACTTTTCCGTTCTGGTTCCTTGCCAGATTGGCGAATTACAGACCTCGGGGGCGACCTGCCTCCGGGGTTTTCGCTTGTCCGCTTTGCGGGCGAGGATCCGGAAGGCTTCCCCTCCTGCCTCGTGCTGGGGCCAGGTGAGTGCGTGTTGTCCTTCGCCGGGCTGGCGCGGTTCCTGATCGCCATGGCGCAGCGCAGCATAACGGTGTTCGATGTCCAGCCCGCAGCGACACCGGCCGATATCGAGCATCTCCTCTATGACCACGTGGCGCCGCGCATCGTCGCCGAGCAGGGCCCGCTGGTGCTGCATGGTAGCGGGGTGGAGATCGACGGCGCGCTGGCGGTCTTCCTCGGCGAAACCGGCGCGGGCAAATCGACCCTTGCGGCCAGCCTGCACCGGGCCGGCCACCGGCTGCACGGCGATGACGCGGTGGTGCTGCACGAGGGCCCGCACGGCTACACCGGCAGCGCGGTCTACCCCAGCCTGCGCCTCTTTCCCGAGACGATTGCCGAGGTGTTCGGCGATGCTGCGGCGTCCTCGCCGATGGCGCACTATTCCGAAAAGCAGCGGGTAGACCTGCGCTCGATCGCGGCGGAATCCGCTCCATCCGCGCCGATTGCGGGGTTGTTCTTCCTCGCCGGCGGATATGAGGACGACCCGCTCGCCGCCGAACTGATGCGGCCGAGCGAGGCCTGCATGGCGATTGTCGAGCAAAGCTTCGCGCTCGATCCTTCGGACAAGTCCAAGGCCGCCCGGCGGCTCGGCCAGAGCTCGATGCTGGCTAATGCGATCCCGGTTTACCGGCTGACCTACCCCCACGACTTTGCGTGCATGAACGATCTGCACGCCATGATCCTTGCCTGTCTGGGCAGCAATGGCACCCGCCCGATCATGGGCAGAAAGGCGATGAACGACTGATGGGACGTCCGACTGGCTACGATATTGCCTCCTTCGGCCTGATGATCGAGTGCGAACCGCGCATGGCGGTCTATGCCGAGGCGCTGAAGCGCGCGATCACGCCGGGCTGCACCGTGATCGACATTGGTGCGGGCTTCGGGATCTTCTCGATGCTCGCCTGCAAGTATGGGGCGGGCGAGGTGATCGCGATCGAGCCCGATCCCGCGGTCGAGCTGATCATGCCGATGGCGCAGGCCAACGGCTGCGCCAACAAAATCACGGTGATCCGCGACATCTCGACCCGCTACACGCCCGAGCGCAAGGCCGACGTGATCGTCTCCGACATCCGCGGCATCACGCCGCTGTTCGAACATCACATCGCCTCGATCGTCGATGCGCGTACGCGGCTGCTGGCAGAGGGCGGACGTCTCGTGCCGATGCGCGACACCCTGCGCATCGCGCCGGTGCATTCGCCAAGGCATTACCAGCCCTGCGTGCGCCCGTGGCTGACGAACAACTATGGCCTCGATCTGAGCGCCGGGCACCCCTACGCCGTCAACCTCAGCGCTCCGGCCCAGCTCGAACCGGCGGCCTTCGTCGCGCAGCCCGCCAGCTTCGCCACGCTCGACTACCGCACGATCGTCGATCCCAATGTCGATGCGACGGTCGAATTCGTCGCCGACCGGACCGATACGGTGCATGGCCTGCTGATCTGGTTCGAAGCGGAAATCGGTGAGCGTCTGCGGTTCTGCAATGGCCCCGGCGAACCGCCGCTGGTGTATCAGCAGAAGTTTCTGCCGCTGGAACAGCCGGTGCGGCTGATGGCTGGCGAAGGCCTGACCGCCCGCATCCGGGTGCAGATGGTCGATGGCAAGTATATCTGGTCGTGGGACACCGACATTGCCCCGGGCGCCCAGCGCGCCGAGACCTTGCGGTTCCGCCAGTCGACCTTCAAGGGCGCGGTCTTCTCGCCCGACCGTCTGCGCCCGCATGCGCATGATCAGGTGCCGCAAGCCACCGCGCAGATGGCGATCGACGCCGCCTGTCTGGCGCTGGTTGGCGAGGGGCGCACGCTCGAGGACATCGCGGTCGCGATCATGGAGCGGTATCCCGACAGGTTCGGCGACAAGATGGACGCGCTGGGGCACGTCACCAAACTTCTGGAAAGCTACCGCAGCTAGGCGCGTCAGTCGATCAATTGCGCTCGTGCAAAGCGCGGTTGCAGGGCCGGGTCGAGCGTCTCCCAAGCGGTGCGCCTGAACAGCAGGCGGGCCTGACCTTCATGGTTCTGCGTGTCGCTCCACCAGTCGCGGCACAACGTGGCGTAGATCAGCGGACGGGCAATCGCGCTGCGGTTGGTCATGCCCTTGTGGAACACCCGGTAATCCCAAAGCAGCGCATCACCCACCGGAACGCGCGGCTCGTAATCGGGAACTTCGGGATGGTCGCCCGCCCGGTGTGTGCGCCGGGCAAAGCCGGTGGTGCCGGTCTCGTCATTCATCTCGACCAGCGGAATGGCGAGCGTGACGGCGGTGGCGGGCAGCATGTTTTCGAGCGGATGGCCCGGAAACAGGATGCCCCCGTCGCGGTGCCAGTGCTGCTCCTCGGCTCCGGGCAAGGCGTTGATGACGCCCCACGAATCGAACACGAAATCGGGCCCGAGCGCAGCGGTGAGCACCCCTTCGACCGCGGCGGGCAGCAGCACATCGCGCCGCGCCAGCGCATCGCCGATTTCGACCGCAGTGTAAAACCGGCCGGTCGACACGAACAGTTTATCGGCCGTCGCATCGGGCTTGAACAGGCGCGGGTGGTGCGCCTGAAGCTGCGCGAGGCAATCGGCGAGCACCCCCGGATCGACCGCCTGCCGTAGCGTGCACACCCCCTCGCGCCACAATTCCTCTGCGGCCTGATCGAGAGCCTGCTCTGTCAGCATCGCCAATTCCACGGTCCCCACATCGCCGGGTGGGTCGCAGATTTGCCCGCCTTGTGCAAGCAAGGCAGGGCCTTGCACCGACTGCGCCTTCACATCAGCCGGCAACCGTGCAAAAGGGGCGCAAGGAAATTGGAGACCACTCTTGAGCACCGATGTATTGCAAGAACGCTGGCGCCTCAGTGATGATGCCATCGCCAACCCGGTTGGCGGTGAGACGGTGATCCTGCATCTCGGCAACGGCACCTATTACGGGCTCGACCCCGTCGGCAGCCTGCTGTGGGAGGGCCTCAAGGCCGGACAGCCGGTGGCCGAAGTGTGCGATACCATCCTCGAAAAATACGATGTCGAGCGCGAGACTGTCGAACAGGACCTGCGCCGCTTCCTCGCAGAACTTGCCGAAAATGGTCTCATCGTCCGCCACTGAACGCGGGCGGGGGCCGGTCATGTCGTCGGCCTATGATGAGAGATTCGCTCTGGGCGCGCCGCGATGAGGCTGCGCCGCTCCATGCCCTTTCCGCGCTTTGTGGCGTGTGCTGTGCGGGCAGGATTGGAGCTCGCCCGGGCACGGCTGTTTCTCCATAGCACCCGACCGGCGGAGGTGTTTCGGCGCAACGCGCAGAGCGCTCGGGCTGGTGCCGCCGCGCGAAGCTCGTCGCCCGAGGAGGCCGACAGTCACTATCGGCACGTCGCCGCCTTCGTTTCGGCCATGGCCGTGCGGGTCCCCTGGCGCGCGGATTGTCTGGTGCAGGCGATGGCGGCCCAGCGCTGGCTGATGCGCAGGGGCTTGCCGAGCGAGATCGTGGTCGGCGCGGCCAAGCACCCCGATGGCCGCTTCGAGGCCCATGCCTGGCTGCTCAGGGGTGAGGCCGTGCTGCTCGGCGGGGATATCGACCGCTTCGAACCCCTGCTCGATTCGGCGCAGGCCGCGCTGCGGCAGCCCTGATACGGCGATATGTTGCTGGCGCACGACGGGAAAACGGAAATCCTTTACCAATTCGGGCTATCAGCGGGTTGCAAAGCTTGCTGCATTGCGGTAGTCCAAATTCCAAGAACGTTATGAAAAGGGCTTAACCATGATCAAGACCGCTACTCGCCTGATGGCTGCAACCGCTGCACTCGGCCTCGTCGCTGCGCCGATCGTGGCTCAGGCCAACACCCGCGCTGGCGACAGCGGCGCCGTCTACTCGGTCAGCAATGCTGCTCCGGGCCTCGGCCGTGCGGCTGCCGGTGAAGGTCAGGAAGAAGGTTCGGGCCTCGCGATTCCCCTGGGGATTGCCGCTGTTGCCCTGATCGGCGTCGGCATCTACTTCGCGGTTGAAGACGACAATTGCGCCTCGCCGGGCGCTTGCTGATCAAGCTCTCCGGGAGCTTTCGAGTTCCAGCAAGGATAGGACGCCCGGTACGATGTGCCGGGCGTTTTGCTTAGGCGGGCCTGACGCCCTGCCTCCCCCGGTGCCTTTCTCCGCGAGAATTGACCTTTGGACCGACACCCGTCCGACCGAATCACCTTTCCGCTGATCATCGTTCTGCTGCTGGTCGCCTTTCTGGCCGGTGGCGGAGGGATCGGTGCAGCGCTGGCCAATCTCACTGTGCAGCTGGCCGCGTTGGCCGTCTTGGCTCTGCGCCCACGGGAATGCGCCGCGTTCTGGCGCGAATCGCCGCTCGCCCTGCGCTTGCTGATCCTCGCGACGCTGGCGCTGCCGCTGCTCCAGCTCGTGCCCCTGCCCGAATCGGTCTGGCGCGCCCTGCCCAGCCGCACCCTGGTTGAGCGCTCGCTAGAATTCGCCGGCGGCGCGCAAGGCTGGAGGCCGTTCAGCGTCAATCCGCTGCGCACGGCTCTGGCGCTGACCGCGCTGGTCACCCCGCTGGCGGTGCTGCTGGCGGCATGGACGCTTCCGCGGGCGCGGCTGATCAATCTGTGCTGGATCATCGTCGGCTGCGGCATCGTGACCGCGATTCTCGGCGCGGTGCAGTTGGGCGCTACGGGCGATGCGGGCACCTTCTACGGCTCGCCTGCGCCGGGAGAGATCCTGCTCGGCACCTTTGCCAACCGCAATTCCACTGCGCTGTTCCTGACCTTTGCGCTTGCGCTCGCGCTGCTGCTGCCTGCCCCGCGTCCGCATCCGGCGGTGCTGCCTGCGCGGCTGGCGGTCAGCGCGCTGCTGCTGCTCGCGGTGGTGCTGACCCAGTCGCGCACCGGGGTGGTGCTGGCGCTGCTGCCGATCGCACTCGGCCTCGCAAGCTCTCTGGCCGAGCGCCGTCGCGGCGGCTCGGCAGGTCGCGCGGTGCTGATCGGGCTGGGCGCGCTGGCCGTGCTCGGCGCCGGCCTCGGCACGCTGATGGTGTCCTCTCCGCCGGGCCGCATCGGCGCGACGTTCGAACGCTTCGAGGCGACGGACAATCCGCGCCGCTTCATCTGGGACGATGCCACCTTCAGCGCTACCCGTTATTGGCCGCTGGGGGCGGGAATGGGCACCTTCGACGAGATCTATCAGGTCGACGAATCGCTCGAAAACCTGACCAATCGCCGCGCCGGTCGCGCGCATAATGACTATATCGAGCTGGCGATCGAGGCTGGCGCCTCTGGCCTCGCGTTGGCAGCGGCGTGGATGGCGCTGATCGGCTGGCTGAGCTGGCGGGTGCGGCGATCCTCGCAGCGCTGGGTGGCGTGGAGCGGCAGCGCCTTTCTGCTGGCCATCGCCTTGCAATCGATCACCGATTATCCGCTCCGCAGTCAGACAATCCTCGCGCTCGCGGGGCTGGCGCTGTTGCTGCTCGCCCGCACCGCATTCGACCATGCGCAGGGCGACCGGAGGGCGCTGGCATGATTGGGCGAATCGTCTGGCTCACCGCGCTCGCCGCCACCGCGCTGCTGACGGTGTTGTTGCAATTCGATCTCGGATCGCGCTCTCGCGGAGCTCTGGTTGGCGTGGTGCCCGAGGCTTTGCGCAATTACGCGCAGGCGCGCGTGGCGCAGGCCGCGGCGAGCGGGGATGATCCCGCCGCAGCGCTGGCCGAGGCCGAGCGGCTGGTGCGCCGCCGCCCGCTGCCGGCGGAAAACCTCTCGCTGCTTGCCGTCGCTCAGGCCAAGGCGGGCAAGCTGGATGACGCCGCGCGGACCATTCAGGTCGCGGGCCAGCGCGGCTGGCGCGAACCGATGGCGCAGGAGGCGGTGCTCCGGCTCGCACTCTCGGCGGGCGACGCGGCGGAAGCCGCGCGCCGCTATGCCGCGCTGTTCCTGATGGATCGCACGCCCGATGCGCTGCTCGAAGAGCTCGGCCCGGCGGTGCTTGGCGAGCCCGACGGGATGGGTCAGCGCACGCTGGTGGCGATCGTCACCGGCGGAGATCGATGGCACCCGCTGTTCCTGCGCCGCGGCGCGCGGGTGATGCCGCCTGCCGCCTTCAGTGCGATTGCTGCCGAGAGCCTTGCCAGGGGTGCGGCGTTCGATTGCAAGGTGCTGGACCAGAGCCTGCGCGCGCTCACCCGCCGCGATGCCGCTGCGGGCACCCGCCTGCGCACGGCGGCCGCAGGACGCTGCCCCGGCTTGGCAGGCTAGTTCGGGGTCAGAGCGTGCTGGACAGCCTCTTGCAAGAAAGCTCCAGCCATCATCAGTTAAAAATTTGATCCGAGATCATCGAGGAAATTCAGATCCAATAATATCTGCCCTTGTACTGAGTTTCCTCATCCAGAATGCCATTTGGAAAATGAGAAATAAGATCCTCAAAAATCAAATGCTTTGAATGCCTAAAGTTGTATCTGTATTCGATCTCGGCAAGATAGGCCCAGAGATTGGATTTGGAAACCTGGCGGTAGGAGCGAAAACTGCGCCTCACCGTCGCCCAGAACGCCTCGATGTCGTTGTTGGTTTGCCCGTTGAAGTCATGAAACGCTACGGAATGATTGATCCTCAAGTGACGATAACCATGCCGCTGGAGGCTGCTGTAAGCCAAATGCATGTCCGTCACGACGGTAGAACCGGGCCGGATCCGGGCCAGAAGGGCTGGAATGATAGTGCTCGCTTTCCTGTCTGGCACTATGCCGCACATCACTCGGCCTTGACTTGCGATACCCAAGACAATCGCTGCCTCATGTGGCCCACCGCTTTCGCTGATCAGTCGTCGTAGATGGACCTCATCTACATGCACGAGAATCCCGGGCCCTCCGAGCGCTTCGGGGCGGGGCATCGACGCCATGTGCAGGCGGATCAGCTCGCAAACCCTGATCGCGCCGCGGTGTCCAAGGCCAAGTTGCTTTCGGATGAAAGGCGTCCGCATTCCCATTGAGGAATTTGCGAACAGAAAAATTGCATAAAACCATGCCAGGACAGAAACATTTGATCGATAGAATATCGTATCCTTACATGTTGAGAATTGTTTCCGACAAGAATGCCACCACTTCTTTGCGCCTTTAAGTTTCTTCAGGCCGCCGATTTCCCCACATTCCGGACAAATTTGTGTTTCTCCCCACTTTTGCATCGCGATGTGATCAAGACATGCCTCCTCATTCGGGAATCGTTCAAAAAACTCGATTATGCCGGGACTTTTGGGTCGATTAGGTCCTGGCATCATCGTCGCCTCTGTAAACTCTGGAGATCGAGCTGGGGAAATGATCGAACCATATCCCAATATGTCTGGCCTGAGTGATCTCGGCGATTGTATCGAAACTGAAAATCTTTGAGATAGAGCCAGAAATGCTCACGGGATGCATGCTTGTGATGATTATTGAATGGCTTGAGAAAATAGGACAGGAACCCGCTTATGAGATCCCGATCTGCCGGGTGATCAATGAAGAAGGTCGGCTCGAAAGTCGCCAGCGGTTGCCGCGTCTTGTAGGCTGACAGGACCTGACTGGTGCGGTGACAGGTGGTGAGCACTTGCCCGTGATTTGGCATCAGGCTTTCTATCGCAGCCCTCACTGAATGCCGCCGCGGAGCAGGCAGGACTGCGCAGTCCAATCGGGTATCAGAGGCTACGAAGAGAACATTCAGCGTGTTTGGGCTCTGTGATCCAGATCGTGCCCTGTTCACCGTGACCAATCTTGCATGAATGTCCTGCCCTACGGCAATTGGCTCGGCGCGTTCTTCGAGGGCAGCCAAGTGGAGCCGGATCTTGTAAGCCATGCGAAATGCAGCCGGATAGGTGATTCCCAAATGCCGGCCAAGGAATGCGGCGTTTACGCCCTCGGTTGAATTGGCAAAATGCAGCATCGCATAAAACCAGAGACGTAACGGCAATTTGGTCGCATGCATCAGCGTACCGCTGAGTGGTGATATGGTTGCCCCACAACAATGCTGGAAATACTTGGCCCCGCGTCGCCGCCACCAGCGACCTAGCTTTCCGCAGGTCCTGCAGGCCGAGACTGCATCTGAACTTTGTGCCCAGACATGCTGCAGGCAATCATCCTCGGTGCCAAAGACTCGGGCTGCATCCTGCAAACTGGTGCCGTTGTAACCAGGTCGCGAAGACATAAACCTGCTGGGAGGGTACCCTAGATCGAAAGGCATGGGCTTCCCGGGCGTACAAGCTGCTCAAGCGATACGGAAAAATTCTTCGGAACCAGACGGAGCGATAATGAGTGCAAGTTCGGAACAAACTTATTGTTCGAGGGCAAGAAAACCAAGGGGGCCCAAGAGCGCAATTATCGGCTCAGCACCTGCTGATAGGCGGAGAGCAGCGGCTTGATTTGATGTTGCCAGTTAAGCTCATTCACGACCCGCTCCAGACCGTAGCGGCCCATTTCCTTCGCTCGCTCGGCGTCGTCGATTAACTCGACAATCTTCTCAGCCATGTCCACCGGATCATTAGCCTTCGCATAGAGCGATGCGCCTTCTGCCGAGCGTCTACCCTCGGTCACATCGAACTGGACCATCGCCTTTGCGTAACTCATATATTCCATAATCTTGTTCATGGTCGACTTGTCGTTCATCGCGTTGACCCGGTCGGGGTTGACGCCGAGGTCCATCGTCGAGAGCACCTCGAACAGGTCCTGATCGGGCGCGCGGCCGGTGAAGGTGATGAAATCGCCGAGGCCGCGCTGGGCGGTCATGTCCTTTAGCTCCGCCAGCGCCGGACCACCGCCGACCAGCACGAACTGGATGTCCTCGCGCTTCATGGTGCGCACGATGTGCTCGACCGCGTCGATCAGGAGGTCGATCCCTTCCTGCTCGCCCATCACGCCGACATAGCCGACCATGTGCGCGCGGCCGTTCTTCCAGCTTTCGACCGGGGGCACGCGCTTGAGCTTGGAGAGGTCAGGGCCGGACCGCACCACATGAACACGCTCGGGCGCCATTCCGCCGCGCTCGATGGCGATCTTGCGGTAGGAATGGTTGGTGGCAATCGAGACGTCGGCGGCCTTGAAGGTCAGCTTCTCGAACAGCACCATCAGCTGCCAGAAGAACCCGCGCTTGTTGAACTTCGCCTCGTAGAGCTCGGGATTGATGTCGTGATGATCGAAGATGTAGCGCACGCCGAAGAGCTTGAAGGGCAGGGCGACAAGGAAGATCAGATCGGGCGGATTGCAGCCCTGGATCACGTCGATCCGGCGCTTGAAATGGATGCGCCACGCCAGCACCGTCTCCCAGAACAGCGCCGCGCCATATTCGGCGAGGAAGCCGATCGCGCCCTTGGCTTCCAGCGGTAGCGGGTGGCGGTGGATTTCGATGCCTTCGATCACTTCGAAGCGGCTCTCGTAGCCCTTGCCCGTGGGGCAGATGATCGAGACATGCGCGCCCGCCGCCTTCAAAGTGCGCGCCTCCTGCCACACCCGCCGGTCGAACGGCAGGGGCAGGTTCTCGACCACGATCAGCACATGGCGGCCCTTGAGCGGCTCGCCCTCGATGACGGCGGGGATGCCTTCTTCGGCAGCGATGCTGGCGGGCGCATTCATCGTCAGGCGATCGCGTTCTGGCGGGCATTTGCCTGTAAGGCTGTAAAGCATGCCGCGATATGGTCGAGGCACCCGCGTTGGCAAATGGCAACTTTCACAAGATTCCCCCAGAAGGTGCGACCCTCGGCTTGGCGGCGGGACTAGCAAGCACCTTTCGATGTTGCAATGCACAACAGGCCCGGTTCCGGTCGTTCGCCGCGCGTCAGTTTCAGCCTGCCAGACTGGCGACCTCGGCCAGCACCCGCTCGGCCCATTCGGGGCGGCAGATCAGCAGATCGGGCATATAGGTATCGGGCTGGTTATAGACCAGCGGGCTGCCATCGATCCGCGAACAGTGGAGGCCGTGCGCGGCGGCAACGGCGACGGGGGCGCAGCTGTCCCATTCATACTGCCCGCCGGAATGGAGATAGATCTCCGCCTCGCCTCGCACCACCGCCATCGCCTTGGCCCCGGCGCTGCCCATCGGCACAAGCTCTCCGCCCAGCACCTCTGCGACGACCTGAGCCTCGGCGGCAGGCCGCGTGCGGCTGACGAGGAAGCGCGGGCGTTCGGCCATCGAAGGCAGGGGCTGCGGCTGGTCGGAGCGCAGGACAAGGCCGCCGCCAAGGCCGGGCAGCGCCACCGCGCCGATCTGCGCGATACCGTCCACCGCCAGCGCCACATGCACCGCCCAGTCGGCGCGCGCCTCGCCATATTCGCGCGTCCCATCGACCGGATCGACGATCCACACCCGGCTCTGCGCGCAGCGCCGCGTGTCGTCCTTTTCCTCCTCCGACAGCAGCCCGTCATCGGGCCGCGCATGGCGGATCGCGTGGCACAGGAATTCGTTGGCGGTCGCATCGCCCGCCTTTCCGAGCGCCTTGCCGGTGAACACCCCGCTGGCGCGCACGTCAACGAGCAGGCGCCCGGCCGTCTCGGCGAGGTGCGCGGCCAGTTCGGCATCGGTCACGCGGAATCCCCCTTAAGACTGTCGCCGCTCACCGACATCGGCTTCATGCCCCAGCCGATTCCGCTCCATGCCCGCTCGTGGAGGTAGTAGAGCGCCATCTTGGTCAATACCTCAGTGAGAGCGATAGCACCTGCCGCCTTTACCGAACTGGTGAACAGCCAACTAAGCAGGAAGGTGTCGATGCTCCCGAGGATTCGCCAGCTTACCGCTTTGGCAAGTGACCGGCTGTGCGCCTCGCGACCGTGAAACAATACCATGCTTGCCCCCTGTAATGACTATTTCAACGGCAGGATCTGCTGGATGATGTAGCGCGCCGCTTCCTCGGGAGTCATGTCCACGGTGTTGACGCGGATTTCCGGGTTCTCGGGCGCTTCATAGGGGCTGTCGATGCCGGTGAAGTTCTTGAGCTTGCCCTCGCGCGCCTTCTTGTAGAGGCCCTTCACATCGCGCACCTCGGCGACCTCCAGCGGGGTGTCGACGAAGATTTCGATGAATTCGCCATCGGGCAGCATGTCGCGCACCATCCGTCGCTCTGCGCGGAACGGCGAGATGAAGGCGGTGAGCACGATCAGGCCTGCATCCGCCATCAGTTTGGCGACTTCGCCCACGCGGCGGATGTTCTCGATCCGATCGGCCTCGGTAAAGCCGAGATCGCGGTTGAGCCCGTGACGCACGTTGTCGCCATCCAGCAGGAAGGTGTGGCGGTTCATCAGGAACAGCTGCTTTTCGACCTCGTTGGCGATGGTCGACTTGCCTGAGCCCGAAAGCCCGGTGAACCACAGCACCCGCGGGGTCTGGTTCTTCATGCCGGCGTGATCGTCGCGGGTGATCGCGGTCGGTTGCCAGTGGACATTGTCTGCCCGGCGCAGGCTGAACTCGATCATCCCCGCCGCGACGGTGGCGTTGGTGAATTTGTCGATCAGGATGAACCCGCCGAGCTGGCGATTGGCGGCGTAGGGCTCGAAGGCGATCGGGCGGTCGGTGGCGAATTCGGCGACGCCGATGCCGTTGAGGCCCAATGTCTTGGCCGCGAGATGCTCGAGGCTGTTGACGTCGATCTCATATTCGGGCGGCTGGATCGTGGCGGTGACCATCTGCGTGCCGAGCTTGAGCCAGTAACCCCGGCCCGGCTTCAGCGCTTCCTCGTCCATCCACACCAGCGTGGCGCGGAACTGGTCGGAGGCCTGCGGCGGATCGCCCGCCGCCGCGATCAGATCGCCGCGCGAGCAATCGACCTCGTCGGCCAGCGTCAGCGTGACCGACTGGCCCGCGACTGCCTCTTCGAGATCGCCGTCGAACGTGGCGATCGTCTTGACCGTGCTGGTCTTGCCCGAAGGCACGATCCGCACCGCATCGCCCGGGCGGATGGTGCCGCTGGCGATCTGGCCCGCGAACCCGCGGAAGTCGAGATTGGGGCGGTTGACCCACTGCACCGGCATGCGGAACGGCTGCTTTTGCGCAGCCGCCGCATCGACTTCGACGCTTTCGAGGTGCTCGATCAGCGCGGGGCCATCATACCACGGCGTGTTGGCCGAGGGCGCGGTCGTGATATTGTCGCCCTTGAAGCCCGAAATCGGGATGGCGGTGAAGTCCGCGATCCCGATGCTCTTGGCGAAGGTGCGGTAGTCCGCGACGATATGCTCGAAGGTCGACTGGTCGTAGCCGACGAGATCCATCTTGTTCACCGCCAGCACCACGTGGCGGATGCCGAGCAGGTGGACGAGGTAGGAATGCCGCCGGGTCTGTTGCAGCACGCCCTTCCTCGCGTCGATCAGGATCACGGCGAGGTCGGCGGTCGAAGCGCCGGTCACCATGTTGCGGGTATATTGTTCATGCCCCGGCGTATCGGCAACGATGAACTTGCGCTTTTCGGTCGTGAAGAAGCGGTAGGCGACGTCGATCGTGATCCCCTGTTCCCGCTCGGCGGCGAGGCCATCGACCAGCAGCGCGAAGTCGATCTCCT
This sequence comes from Porphyrobacter sp. YT40, assembly GCF_006542605.1. GTDB lineage: Bacteria > Pseudomonadota > Alphaproteobacteria > Sphingomonadales > Sphingomonadaceae > Erythrobacter. Next base: position 1,173,830 of record NZ_CP041222.1, on the reverse strand, counting down.
CGCCCTGCGTGCCGTGGCGCTTGCTGTCGCTCTCCAGCGCGGCGAGCTGATCTTCGAAGATCATCTTGCTGTCGTAGAGCAACCGCCCGATCAGGGTCGACTTGCCATCATCCACGCTGCCGCAGGTGATGAAGCGCAGCAGGCTCTTGTGCTGGTGCTGGTCGAGATAGGCGTCGATATCCTCGGCGATGAGGCTGTCGGTCTGGAAGCTGGAGGGCGTGTCCATCAGAAATACCCCTCCTGCTTCTTGTCTTCCATGCTGGCCGACTGCCCCTTGTCGATCGCGCGGCCCTGGCGTTCGGACCCGGTGGCGAGCAGCATTTCCTGAATGATGTGGTTCATCTCGGTCGCATCGCTTTCCGTCGCGCCGGTCAGTGGATAGCAGCCCAGCGTGCGGAAGCGGACCGAGCGGGTCACGGGCTCCTCGCCTTCTTCCAGCCGGAAGCGCTCATCGTCCACCACCAGAATCATCCCGTCGCGCTCCACCGTCGGGCGGGGCTTGCTGAAATAGAGCGGCACGATGTCGATATTCTCGAGCGCGATGTACTGCCAGATGTCGAGCTCGGTCCAGTTCGAGATCGGGAAGACGCGGATGCTTTCGCCTTTGGCCTTCTTGGCGTTGTAGAGGTTCCACAGCTCGGGGCGCTGGTTCTTCGGGTCCCAGCGATGCGCGGCGTTGCGGAAGCTGAAGATGCGCTCCTTCGCGCGGGCCTTTTCCTCGTCACGCCGGCCGCCGCCGAAGGCCGCGTCGAAGCCGTGGGCGGTCAGCGCGCGCTTGAGCGGATCGGTCAGCTGTGCCTGCGAATAGAGCGCGCTGCCGGTGTCGAAAGGGTTGATCCCCTGCGCCTCGGCATCCTCGTTTTCGGCGATGATCAGCTTCAGCCCGTATTCGCGCACCGTGCGGTCGCGGTGGGCGAGCAGATCGCCAAAGTCCCACCCGCTCGCCACGTGCAGCATCGGGAAAGGCGGCGGCGCGGGGTAGAAGGCCTTGCGCGCCAGATGCAGCATCACCGAGCTGTCCTTGCCCACCGAATAGAGCATGACCGGATTCTCGGCCTCGGCCACGACTTCGCGGAAAATGTGAATGCTCTCGGCTTCGAGCCGCTCGAGGTGGGTAAGACTACGCATGGCGGGGGTTGCTACACGCTGCATTGCACAAAACAAGCAAATTTGGCTTTGTCTGCCCGGCGCCGAGCAGATGACAATCATTACAATGATCGCCAGCAATATACTGTTATCGATTCGGCCCTCTGATCGGGTGTCGCACTGCGGTCCTCGCAAACAGAAACTACGCGCACCTTAGCATTTCAACGACAGCGCACGCCCGCAGAGATTTGCTGTTGTGTCCAGTCGTTATCGTGTCTTCTTGCTCTGCCTCGCAAGCGCAGCCGATAGTCGGCCGCGCCCTCCGGAGGCCCTCGGTGAGCGTCATTCCCATCTGTTCGGATCCGCCCTCGCGCAGCGCGCGCATGCTGCGGACCGCGCTCGGAGCCGACATCGCCAGCTGGCTGGCTGACGACACCGTCATCGAGGTGATGCTCAATCCCGATGGGCAGCTCTGGGTCGACCGGCTCGGTGACGGTCTCGCGGCGACCGACCGCCTGATGACCGCTCCCGACGGCGAGCGGATCATCCGGCTGGTCGCGCATCATGTCGGTGCCGAGGTGCATTCGAGTGCACCGCGGGTCTCGGCAGAATTGCCCGAGGGAGGCGAGCGGTTCGAGGGCCTGCTGCCGCCTGTCGTCGCTGCGCCCAGCTTTGCGATCCGGAAGCCGGCGGTCGCGGTCTTCACGCTCGCCGATTATGTTGCTGCCGGAATCATGTCCGCGGCTTATCGCGATTCACTTGCCGAAGCGGTGCGCTCGCACCGGAACATCCTTGTCGCTGGCGGCACGTCAAGCGGCAAAACGACCCTCACTAACGCGCTGCTCGCCGAGGTCGCTTCGAGCGATGAACGGATCGTCCTGATCGAGGATACGCGCGAGCTGCAGTGCGCCGCGCCCAATCTCGTATCTCTGCGCACCAGGGACGGGGTGGCGACGCTGTCGGACCTGGTGCGCTCGGCGCTGCGTCTGCGCCCCGACCGGATCCCGATCGGCGAAGTCCGCGGGCCCGAGGCGCTCGACCTCCTCAAGGCCTGGGGCACCGGGCACCCGGGCGGGATCGGCACGATCCACGCAGGCTCCGCTCTGGGCACGCTGCGACGGCTCGAGCAGCTCATCCAAGAATGCGTCGTCACCGTCCCGCGCGCGCTGATCGCCGAGACGATCGATGTGATCGCGGTGCTGGTGCGCGACGGGACCGGACGGCGGCTGACAGAGCTCGCCGAGGTCCGCGGCCTCGATGCCGCCGGCGAATACATTCTCGCCCCCTGCTCCCCTTCCCAAGGAGACCCTTCGTGATTGTTGTCATGTCCCGGGCGCGCGCGCGCCTGACCGCTCTCGTCCTGTCCGGACTTGTCGTGCTTGCGCTTGCGGCACCCGCCAACGCCGCCGGTTCGTCGATGCCATGGGAAGCGCCGCTTCAGGCGATCCTCGAATCGATCCAGGGCCCGGTCGCCAAGATCGTCGCAGTGATCATCATCATCGCCACTGGCCTTGCGCTTGCCTTCGGCGACACCTCGGGCGGCTTCCGGCGGCTGATCCAGATCGTCTTCGGGCTGTCGATCGCCTTTGCCGCATCGTCCTTCTTCCTCTCGTTCTTCTCCTTCGGCGGCGGAGCGCTGGTCTGATGGACGCTGGCGCGCCCGATCTTCCGCCCGGATTCGTAGTCCCGGTGCACCGCGCGCTGACCGAGCACATCCTGCTCGGAGGTGCACCGCGCGGTCTGGCGATCGCCAACGCAACGCTCGCCGGCGCGATCGGGCTCGGCCTGCAGTTGTGGATCGCCGGGCTCACCTGCTTCGCGCTCGGTCACGCCGCCGCGGTCTGGGCGGCGCGGCGCGATCCGCAGTTCGTCGATGTCGCGCGGCGGCACCTGCGCTTTCCGGCGCATTGCGAGGTCTGAGCGATGTTCTCGCTTCGCGAATACCGCCGCAAGGCCGACCGGCTCGCAGATTTCCTCCCCTGGGCGGCGCTGGTCGCGCCAGGCGTGGTCCTCAACAAGGACGGGAGCTTCCAGCGCAGCGCGCGCTTTCGCGGGCCCGATCTCGACAGCGCCACGCCCGCCGAGCTCATTGCGGTGACCGCACGTCTGAACAGCGCGCTGCGGCGGCTGGGCTCGGGCTGGGCGATCTTCGTCGAGGCGGTCCGCCGCCCGGCGCAGGATTATCCCCAATGCAACTTTCCCGATCCGGCCTCGGCGCTGGTCGAGCGCGAACGCGCCGCGCAGTTTGCCGAGGAAGGCGCGCATTTCGAAAGCCGCTACTATTTTTCCCTGCTGTGGATGCCGCCCGCCGAGGATGCCGCGCGCGCCGAGAGCTGGCTATACGAAGGCCGCGCAGAGAAGGGCGTGAACCCGCGCGAGCTGCTGGCCGGCTTCGTTGACCGGACCGACCGGCTGCTCAAGCTCTTCGAGGGCTTCTTTCCCGAAGTGGGATGGCTCGATGATAGCGATACGCTGAGCTATCTCCACAACTGCATCTCCACCCGCATCCAGCGCGTGCGCGTACCCGAGACGCCGATGCATCTCGATGCGCTTCTCGCCGACGAGCCGCTCACGGGCGGGCTCGAGCCGCGACTGGGCTCGGCCCACGTGAGAACGCTGAGCGTAGTCGGCCTTCCGAGCGCGACGGTCCCGGGCCTGCTCGACGAGCTCAACACCCTTGGATTCGCCTATCGCTGGGCGACCCGCGCGATCATGCTCGACAAGAGCGATGCGACGCGGTTGCTGGCGAAAATCCGGCGCCAGTGGTTCGCCAAACGCAAATCTGTCGCCGCCATCCTCAAGGAGGTGATCACCAACGAGGCGTCGGTGCTGCTCGACAGCGATGCGTCGAACAAGGCCGAGGACGCCGATCTGGCGCTGCAGGAGCTCGGTGCCGATCATGTCGGGATGGCGCTCGTCACCGCCACCGTCACGGTGTGGGACGCGGATGCAGCGCTCGCCGCCGAGAAGCTGCGGCAGGTCGAGAAGGTCGTCCAGGGCCGCGACTTCACCTGCGTGACCGAGGGCATGAACGCGCTCGAGGCCTGGCTCGGATCGCTGCCGGGTCACGTTTACGCCAACGTCCGGCAGCCGCCGGTCTCGACGCTCAACCTTGCGCACATGTTGCCGATCTCGGCCGTGTGGGCCGGACCGGAGCGCGATCCGCACTGGGATGCGCCGCCGCTGTACTACGCGCGGACCGAAGGCACTACGCCGTTCCGCTTCGCCCTCCACGCCGGCGATGTCGGGCACACGCTCGTGGTCGGCCCGACCGGCGCCGGCAAATCGGTGCTGCTCGCCTTCATGGCGATGCAGTTCCGGCGCTATCCGGGCGCGCGGATCGTCGCCTTCGACTTCGGCGGATCGATCCGTGCCGCAGCGCTCGCCTGCGGCGGCGAATGGCAGGATCTCGGGGCAAGCCTCGCCGCCGATAGCGAGGCGGGCGTCCTGCTTCAGCCGCTGGCGGGGATCGACGATCACGCGACGCGCAACTGGGCGGCGGGATGGCTCCAGGCGATCCTCGTATCCGAAGGCGTCGTGCCCGACCCGGCAACCAAGGAGCATCTGTGGACGGCGCTCGGCTCGCTGGCGAGCGCCCCTCTATCCGAACGCACGCTCACCGGGCTTGCGGTGCTGCTGCAGTCGCAGCCGCTCAAGCAGGCGCTCGCGCCCTATTGTCTCGGCGGCCCGTTCGGGCGCCTGCTCGACGCGGAGAGCGAGCGACTGGGATCGTCCGACTTCCAGGCGTTCGAGACCGAAGGGCTGACCGGATCGGCAGCGGCACCAGCGGTGCTTGCCTACCTTTTCCACCGGATCGAAGCGCAACTCGACGGCGCGCCGACGCTCATCATCATCGACGAAGGCTGGCTGGTGCTCGACAGTCCCGGCTTTGCCGCACAGCTTCGCGAATGGCTCAAGACGCTGCGCAAGAAGAATGCGAGCGTCATCTTCGCGACCCAGAGCCTCGCCGACATCGAGGGTTCGGCGATCGCACCCGCAATCATCGAGGGCTGCCCGACACGGGTCTTTCTCCCCAACGAGCGCGCGCGCGAGCCGCAGATCCTGTCGATCTATCGCCGCTTCGGGCTCAACGACCGCCAGATCGAGATCGTCAGCCGGGCGACGCCGAAGCGCGAATATTATTGCCAGTCGGCGCGCGGCAACCGTCTGTTCGATCTCGGGCTTGGCGAGGTCGCGCTCGCCTTCACCGCCGCCTCCTCGAAGGCGGACCAGCGCGCGATCACGCGGATCATCGACGAGGCGGGGCGCGCCGGCTTTGCCGCCGCCTGGCTCGCGCATCGCGGCCTCGACTGGGCCGCCGAGTTGCTGCCGGCCGCGTCCCGCGATGAGATTTACCCTGCCCCCCAAGAAGGAGACCCAGCATGACCCGTTCCCGATCCATTCGCAGCCTCGCCGCAGCGAGCGCGCTTGCGCTTGCCGGTCTCGGCACTCTGGCCTCGACACCGGCACACGCGCAGCTCGGCGGGGTCGTCTACGATCCTTCGAACTACGCGCAGAATGTGCTCACTGCGGCGCGCACGCTCGAGCAGATCAACAACCAGATCCGCATGCTGCAGAACCAGGCGACCTCGCTCGTCAACGAGGCGCGCAATCTCCAGAGCCTGCCGCTCACCATCGTTCAGCCGCTCACCGACCAGATCCGCCAGACGCAGCAGCTGCTCGATCAGGCGCAGCGCATCGCCTATGACGTGCGCGCGATCGAGACCGCCTTCGACCGACAATATCGCGGGGCGGCGCTCGGCACGTCGCAGCAGGCGATGATCGCCGATGCCGAAGCGCGCTGGCAGAACAGCGTGGCCGCCTTCGAGGATGCGCTCAAGGTCCAGGCGGGCGCAGTCGCCAATATCGAAGGATCGCGCGCCGCGATCGGCGATCTGCTGAGCGCCAGCCAGTCGGCCGAGGGCGCGCTTCAGGCCGCGCAGGCGGGCAACCAGCTGCTCGCGCTCCAGGCACGCCAGCTCGCCGATCTCACCGCGACGCTTGCCGCAGCCAATCGCGCGCAGGCGCTCGACGCGGCCGAACGCGCCGCAGCCAAGGCGCAGGCACGCGAGCAGTTGCGCCGCTTCCTTGCCGTTCGTCCGCGCTATGTGCCCAGGCAGGCCCGCCGCGCTGGCGAGGACTGACCGCATGGATGGCAAGCTCCTTGCGCGGATCGGCGCGGCCGTGTTCGTCGGCCTCGCGGTCACGATGACGCTGGTCCAGCTGTTGGAGGGGCCCGCGCCGCGCAGCGATCCGTCCCGCGCGGTCCAGCCTCGCGATGGCGATCCGCTCGCACTGCAATTGCGGGCCTGCGCGGCGATGGGCGAACGCGCGCTCTCCTCTCCCGACTGCCGCGCGGCATGGGCCGAGAAGCGGCGACGCTTCTTCGGCGTCAATCGGGGAGAGGCCTCGTCGGAGCTTGGCGAAGCACCTGACGCCGCATCGGTCGGGGCGCCTCTCGCTGTGGATCCGGAGACCTGAGATGGGCGGAACCGGCGTCGTCGATCGCTTCCTCGCGATCTTCTCGCGATACATCGACAGCGGCTTCGGCCTGCTGTCGGGTGAGATCGCATTCATCGCGACGACGCTGATCGTGATCGACGTGACGCTCGCGGCGCTGTTCTGGAGCTGGGGCGGCAACGACGACATCATTGCGCGGCTCGTCAAGAAGACGCTCTTCGTCGGCATCTTCGCCTGGATCATCGGCAATTGGAGCGCACTCGCCACCATCGTCTTCGAGAGCTTTGCCGGCCTCGGCCTCAAGGCAAGCGGGTCGGGATTGGGCGCGGCCGACCTGCTCCAACCCGGGCGGGTTGCGCAGGTCGGGATCGACGCCGCCTGGCCACTGCTCGAAGCGATGCAGGACCTGCTCGGCTATGTCGGCTTCTTCGAGAACTTCCTGCAGATCGTCATCCTGCTGCTCGCCTGGGCGGTGGTGGTGATCGCCTTCTTCATTCTCTCGATCCAGCTCTTCGTCACGCTGATCGAGTTCAAGCTGACCACGCTTGCGGGCTTCGTGCTCATTCCGTTCGGGCTGTTCGGCAAGACCGCCTTCCTCGCCGAGCGCGTGCTCGGCAACGTCGTGTCCTCTGGTGTGAAGGTACTGGTGCTCGCGGTCATCATCGGCATCGGCTCGACGCTGTTCGCCGAGTTCACCGGCGCGATCCCGGGCGAACCGACGATCGAGGACGCGCTGGCTATCATGCTCGCCAGCCTGACCCTGCTGGGACTCGGCATCTTCGGCCCTGGCATTGCCAACGGCATCGTTGCGGGCGGCCCGCAACTGGGAGCCGGCGCGGCTGCCGGTACCGCGCTCCTTGCCGGCGGCGCAGCGGTCGGCGGTGTTGCCGGCGCGAAGCTCGCCGCAGGCGCAGCGGCGGCTGCCGCGTCGTCTGTCGCTGGCGGAGCCTCGCGCGCTGCCGGCGGCGCGACGATGGCCTACGCCACCGGCTCTGCCGGGAAAAGCGGCAGCACTGCCGTCGTTGGCGGCCTGGCCGGTGTTGGTCGTGCAGCCGGCGGCGCAGCGATGTCGCCGCTGCGCAGAGCAGCCGAGGCCGCCCGTGCTAACTTTCGCGACGGCGCCCGCGGCGCGGTCGGCAATATGGGCGGGCGGATCATCCCTGCGCCTGGCGCCGCCGCCAGCGAACCCCGGAGCGATGCCGGAATGCCCGGCTGGGCCCGCACCATGAAGCAGCGCCAGAGTCTCGGTCACTCCGCCTCGCTTGCCGCGCACACGGTGCGCAGCGGCGACGGCCACGGCGCTGGCGCAGCGATCGACACGCGAGAGAAGGATTAGGCTTCCATGTTCAGACGCCCCACGATCCGGTACGGCAGGACCCGGCAGCCCGAGACCCCCTACCAGCGCGCAGCGCAGGTCTGGGACGAGCGCATCGGCTCGGCCCGGGTCCAGGCGCGCAGCTGGCGCTATGCCTGTTTCGGTGCACTCGGTCTGTCGGCGGCGCTGACCGGCGCGCTCGTCTGGCAGAATGCACGCGGGACGATCGTCCCCTGGGTGGTCGAGGTCGACAAGCTCGGCGAGGCGCGCAGCGTTGCTCCGGCAGAGGCCGGGTTCACGCCGAGCGATCCGCAGATCGCGTTTCATCTTGCGCGCTTTATCGAACAGGTCCGCGCATTGCCGGCCGATCCGGTGGTGGTGCGCGCGAACTGGCTCAGGGCCTACGACTTTGCAAGCGATCGCGGCGCGCTCGCACTCAACGACTATGCGCGGACCAACGATCCGTTCGCGGCAATCGGCCGCGAACAGGTGGCGGTCGATGTCACAAGCGTCATCCGTGCCTCGCCCCAAAGCTTCCGGGTCGCCTGGACCGAACGCCGCTACCGCGATGGCGCGCTCGCCGGGACGTCACGCTGGACCGCCATCCTCGGGGTAGCGGTCCAGCCGCCGCGCACACCCGACGCACTCACACGCAACCCGCTCGGCATTTTCGTCACATCGATCAACTGGTCAAAGGAGCTTGGCTGATGACACGCCTGAACCTTCCTTCGCGCTGCATGGCTCTTGCGCTCGCCACCTCCTGTGCGCTGGTCGCCGCCTCGCCGGTCTTCGCCACCCCGGTTCCGCAAGCGCGCGCGGCTTGCGCTGCACTCGTCGCGCTCACGACCGACCTGCCGGTCATTCCTCTACAGGCATCATTGCCGCCTGCTCCTCCTTCGCGGCAGGCTTCCCCCCCTGCCGCGCGCCGCTCCCCTGCGCCAGGCCCCGAGGCGCATGTGGGAGCGGCGAACGCGGCAGCGCGGGTCGAGCCCGAGGATGCCGGGTTCGAGAATGCGATCCAGCGCTACGCCTATAGCGAAGGCGCATTGTATCAGGTCTACACCGCGCCGGGACAGGTGACCGACATCGCCCTCCAGGTCGGTGAGCAGCTGGTCGGGCCGGGACCGGTCGCTTCCGGCGACACGGTGCGATGGATGATCGGCGACACGCTGAGCGGGGCGGGCACAACCCGGCGGGTTCACATTCTGGTGAAGCCGACCCGGCCCGGCATCGCCACCAATCTCGTGATCAACACCGACCGCCGCACCTATCACCTCGAGCTGCGCGCGACGGCGCACACGTGGATGGCGTCGGTCAGCTGGACCTATCCGGACGATGAACTCATCGCTCTGCGCCGCGCCGAAGCGGATGCCGTGCGCGCGGCGCCCATCGCCGCAGGCCTGGTGCCCGAGCAGTTCAACTTCGACTACCGGCTCTCTGGCGACCGGCCGCGCTGGCGGCCGGTGCGGGTGTTCGATGACGGGCAGCGCACGCTGATCGAGTTCGCGCCTGACATCGCGCAAGGCGAGTTACCGCCCTTCTTCGTGCTGGGCGAGGACGACACCGCCGAACTCGCAAATTACCGCGTGTCTGGCCGCTATCTCATTGTCGACCGGCTGTTCGAGCGCGGCGAACTGCGGCTCGGTGCAGGCCGCCGCCAGCAGCGCGTCACTATCACCAATCGCGCCCGGGGCGCATCGTGATCACGGCACCCGGCACTCCGGCGCCCGGCCCCAACGCGGCCGGTGACGAACGCGTCGATGCTGAAAGTATCGTGCGTCTGCGCGGCGAGGCGCCTCGGGTCGTGCGCCTCTCGCGCAAGGCAATTGGTCTGGCGAGCGCCGCCGGGCTGGCGCTCGTTGGCGGCGCGCTGATCTTCGCGCTGAGATCGCCCAATGCCGATGCGGGCGAAGAGCTGGCCAACACCGGTGGTGTGGCGGTCGCCGAAGGTCTTGCCTCGGCGCCCGCAGACTATTCCGAGGTCCCCCGGCTCGGCCCGCCGCTTCCCGGTGATCTCGGCAAGTCGATCCTGGATGCGCAGGATCGCGGTGCGGTGGCCGCGCTGCCACCGGCCAGCGGCGCGGCCACGGTGACGCAAGTGCCGCCTCCCGACCCCGCCGAGATGGCACGCCAGCGGCTCGAACAGGAGCGCGAGGCGGCGCGCGCAAGCCGGCTGTTTGCCGCGGGCAGTGCGGGCGTCCCGGTGCCCGCCGCTGTGCCTGTTCCGCCGTCTGCGTCATTGCTTCAGACATCGCAGCCGAACCCTGCAACAGGATCGACAGGCTTTCTGGAGCGACCGGTCGACCGGCGGACCGCGTCAGGAGAACGGCTCACGGGCACGGGGTCAAATGCGACGCTGATGGCCGGGGCGATTATTCCGGCAGCGCTCATTACCGGCGTGCGTTCGGACCAGCCCGGGCTTGTCACCGCACAGGTGACCCAGAACGTCTTTGACAGCCTGACCGGTCGCCGGCTGCTGATCCCGCAAGGGTCGCGACTGGTCGGCGATTACGCTTCCGACGTGGGTTTCGGGCAGCGCCGCGTGCTGCTCGCCTGGAACAGGCTGATCCTTCCCGACGGACGGTCGATCGTGCTCGAGCGCCAGCCTGCCTCCGATCCTTCCGGCTATGCCGGGCTCGAGGACGGGGTGGATTACCACTGGGGCGGCGTGTTGCGCGCTGCGCTTGTCTCGACGCTGCTCGCAATTGGCGCTGAATCCGGTTCGGGATCGGACGAAGAACTCGCCCGCGCGCTGCGGCGCGGCAGCCAGGACAGCGTCAACCGTGCGGGCGAACAGGTGGTCTCGCGCGAGCTCGGCGTGCGTCCCACACTGACGATCCGGCCGGGCACTCCGGTGCGCGTGCTGGTTACCCGCGATCTGGTTCTCGGCCCTGCATCATGACGCGGCTCAGGCTCTCCGACATCACGGGCGAAAAGCCGGTCAAGCTCACGATCGAGATACCGGCGCGGCTGCACCGCGAGCTCGCCAGCTATGCGGCCGTGCTCAATGGCGGGTCGTCAGCGGGGGCGCCCCAGCCTGCGGATCTAGTCGCGCCGATGCTGGAGCGCTTTATCGCATCGGACCGCGGGTTTGCACGACAAAGGCGCAAGGCAGCAAGCGGCGCTACGCCGTCTTCGGAGGCTGATCCGCGAAGCCGCTGACATTATAAAATCATTATAAAATAGCGTGATCCAGCGCCCAGGCACATCCTCGGCCATGCGACGATCGGAGTCGCGAAAAGCCAAGAGGAGCCAGGAAATGCATGATCACAACACACGGGACGAGCGTCAGGTTGATCTCGGCAAGGCATCGGTCGAAACCCGCGGCAACGCGGTTTTCGACGTCGATCTGAGCACCGGCCCGTCGCGCTACATCCTCGGCGCTACCGGCGCGTGAGCAAAGCGAGGTGCGCATCCCTGGGGGGTGCGCACCTCGTTCATGTCATGCACAATCTGCCTGACAAGGCGTCCCACGCCTGGCGCGATCTTGACGGCGAGGTCATCTTTCTCGACCTCGAAGGCGACCGGTATTTCCGGCTTCGCGACAATCAAAATGCCTGCATGGTTGGCGAGATGGCAAGAGGCGATCTCTCTTGCTGGCATGTGCCCGCCGCCTTGGCGCTTCCGGAGGAATGGGAGGCCGCGTCCGGCGCCTGGTGCTCAGGCGATGAGCAGCGATTCTCGCTTCCGGATGTTGCGCGCGCGCTGTGGATGCAGCGCCGCACCGAACGCCGGCTTGCCTCGGAAGCATTCGATGCTGTCCTGCATTCAACCCGCAGGTTACTGGATCAGGCGTCGGCGCGCCCATGTGCGGACCGCGAAGCCGCGATCAACCGCGTCGGGCATGCCTTCGATCGCGCACGGCTCCTGCGGACAGCCGCCGATCGCTGCCTTGCGCGCTCGCTCGCCTGCGCGCTGATGCTCGCCGGTCATGGCATACGCGCCACAGTGGTCATCGGGGTCAGGCGCTCCCCCTTTGGCGCCCACTGCTGGGCACAATCGGGCTCACTGATCATCAATGACACGTGGGACGAGACGCAGCGCTTCACACCATTGCTGGTTGTGTGACGCCCGTGCAATTTGCCATCGCGATACCGCTCAGCGCCGGGGGCCTCCCTCGTCAGGTGCCGGAGGCGGCGGCCGATCATCTCTCTCTGTGTGCGCGTACCGCGCGATACTGGGCTGGCGGCGCAACGCCGGTTCAGCGGTTGGGGTATTGCGGGCTGGTGCTCGGCCATGTCTTCGGGCGCGATGCGCCGGGTGACAGGTCGGGCAATCACATCACCGAGGTCAGCGATCCCGATGCCGCCGCCGAGGAGCTGGTGGCCCGGTGCTGGGGCACGTATCTCGCTGTCCTCACCGATGGCGATACCATCCGGCTTCTGCCCGACCCCGGCGGTCTCATGCCCGTCTTCTACCGCATGACCACGACACATCTGCTGGTCGCATCGGATCCACGCCTGCTGTTTGAAGCCGACGGCGCGCGGCCTGCCATCGATCTGGCCGCGCTGGGTGATTATCTCACCCGCCCCGACCTGCGCACCACGACCACATGTCTTGAGGGTGTGCGTGAGCTGCGCCCGGGTTGCCTCACCGTTTTGCGCAGTCGCGCGCTTTCGGAGCACGCCATTTGGCAGGCGGGCGAATTCCTGCCGCGCGGACCCTCGCCCGGGGTCGCGGAGGCGGCACAGAGGCTGCGCCAGGCGGCATTGTCGGTCATGTCGGCATGGCACCGCGCGCTCGGTCCGCCGGTCGTGGCGGTCTCGGGAGGCGTGGATTCCTCGCTAATCTGCGGCGCGCTGGCTGCGGCCGCACTGCCCTTTTCCTGCGTCACGCTGGCGACACGGGATCCCGGCGGTGACGAGCGCGCCGCAGCCCGGCAGCTCGCCGGTCACCTTGGCGTCAGGCTTGAAGAGGAAATCTATGCACCGGAAGACTTCGATCCGTTCCAATGTGCCTCTTCAGGACTGCCTCGCCCCTCACGCAAATCCTTCCTGACCCGTGTGGATGCCATGCTCGCGAAGGCAGGCCGGCAATCGGGTGCCGCCAGTATCTGGGACGGCAACGGCGGGGACAATCTGTTCTGCTACCTGCACTCCCCCGCACCGGTCGCCGACCGGATCCTGGCCGAGGGCCTGTTCTCGCCCTGGCCTATGACCCTGCTCGACATGTGCGGTGTCACCGGATCGGATATCGGCAAAATGGTCCGCGCCACGGTACGCCGCCTTGCCGGTCGTCCCGGGTTTCCCGCATGGCCGGCGGATACGCGCCTGACCGCAGTTCGTGCGCCTGGCTTCGAAGCCTTGTCGCCGGCTATGCCGTGGCCCAGCGACATAACGCCAGGGCATCGCGGCAAGCAGGATCATTTCGCCCTGATCATGCGCGCCCAGCTTCATTGTCACGGACCGGCGAACCCTGCAGGTCGCTTCTCGCCGCTGATGAGCCAGCCGTTGCTCGAACTTTGCCTTGCCCTTCCGACCTGGCTCTGGTGTGATGGCGGCATCAATCGTTCCCTTGCCCGCAAGGCCTTTGCCGCCGAATTGCCGAGGAGCCTCCATCGCAGGACATCGAAGGCCGGGCCCGACAGCTTCCTCAGGGAAATCTTCGACCGCAACCGGAAGATCTTTCGCGAGCAACTGGCGAGCGGCATTCTCAATCAGGCCGGCCTCATTGACATGTGCGCAATCGAGCGCGCGCTGCAGACCGACCGCAACCGCGACGATCCCGTGATCTACCGGGTGCTCGACCTCGTCGAGGCTGAGAACTGGGCCCGCGAATGGATGGGCTAGGGTAGCGGCGCGCAGACGAGGCTTTCTGCGGACGGCGCGTCTGGCATGGCCTGCCACCTTTCAAGCTCCGCCTGCGTCGCGGCGTCACTCTTGCACGTCTTGCGATGCATCAGCCAGAATTCGAGCCAGCGGATGTTGCGCTCATAGACCGTCCGGCGGTGAGCCGGCTGCCACTTGTAGTGGGTCTCGTCCTCGAAGACATGGAGCTCGATGGCCCTGTTGTTCAGCCGGAATACCTCGACAACATCGAGCCCGCCCTCATATTCGCTGTCGACATTCTGGATCAGGATCGGTGCCGAGACACGGTCCACATTCTGGATCAGCGACATGGGCTGCCAGAATTCCTCGTCTCCCGGTTCAAAGAACCTGTAACCGATACTGCGGGTGAAGTCGCTGAAAGCGGGGCCTGCCTCGAGCACAAAGCTGTACATGTCCTCGCAGCACGAACCGAGGGCCGCTACCTTGAAGAGGTCAGAATTGATCAGGGCGAACTGGGCCGACGAGACGCCGTCACTCCAGCCGGTGATCCCCATGCGTTCCCGGTCGACCGCGCCGGTCCGAAGCGCAAGGCCGACCGCAATCTCCAGCGAGGACTGGACATTGCGGCGATCGAGCCAGTCGACACGGTTGGCCCTGAGGAGCTTGATCGAATCCCGGGCTGTCGCGACCTGCGGAACCAGATCGGGCTTGGCAAAACTCAGAACCGCAAATCCTCTCGCAGCGAGCGGCTGGATCGGTACTTCGTCGCCCGAACCGCCGCGCAACAGGCCGTGGCTGATATACTGGACCACCACCAGCGGGTGCTTCTCGCCGGGCTTGTGGTCAGGGGGAAGCACCAGATCGGCATAGCTCTCGACTCCATAGGCGTTGCGGAAGCGGAAACGCTGCACCGGCCCGGTGGTCCGCGCCGCGAAATCGGGGTTGGGATCGTAGACCAGACGTTCCGCGCCGCTCCGGAGGTCGAGCGCGACCAGTCGTCGCGGCATGACAGCGCCCTCCCGGGCGCAAATAAGCTCGGCACCGACCGGACTGCAGCCGATGAGCATGTCATCACTGACCAGGACCTCGCGCGGAGCGGACTCATCAGGATTCCAGCGCAGGATGGCCATCGATGAAAGGCCCCACCCACCCTTCCGCACGGCGAGAAAGGCGTGCTCCGTCTCTGACCACCACAGGCGAAGAATGCCTTCGCACTGCGCCCCGTTACATCGCATCTCTTCGCCATTGCTCCGCAGGACCAGGCGCGAAGGCGAAATGAACCTGTCGGGGTCCTTCGGTTCAAGCCAGGCCGCATTTTCAGCTGGTCCTGGCGTGAACAGCCGTGCCCCTTCCGGGGCATCGGCACGCGGTGGAGGGACCAGCAGAGCAACGTCCCCCTGCCCGGCATCAGCCGTCTGCCCCGAAACGATGTCGACCCGTGCGTATACCTTGGGCATCGGACCTGTGGGGATCGGCCGTACGCCGAATTGCGGCGAAACGGTCTCGTCGTAAAGATAGCCGCGGCGTGACTGGGCAGCAATCGCCTCGGCTGCATGTCTGATCCCCGGACGGGTGGCGATGACAATCCCTTGCCCGTCGGGCGTCCAGGCGAAGTCGTCGACATTGTCGGGCGATGCCGTCAGCTGACGCGGTGAGGTTCTTCCTGCCGGATCCGACAGCCAGACTTGGCTGATCCCATCCGTCAGCCGCAACCACGCGATTGTCTTTCCGTCGGGCGACCAGCGCGGAACGATCACCTTGGCCCAGCCGGCGGCCACCGAAGTGAAGCTGCGCAGCGCGAAGTCATCCCTGATGAAGGCGGCATCGCGGGCGATCTCCCGCGGGGTTCCGGTGCCATCGAGCGGCATCACCAAAAGCGTCTGGCAGTAGCTGTTGGTCTGCGCGTTGCCGCGCCGCACGAGAAAGGCGATTTGCCGACCATCGGGCGAGATGCCGAACGGACTGGCTGTCTCGTTCGGATCCGAGCGACCAATATCGGCAAGTTCCACCAGATCATCGATCGTGACGCTTCCGCCGGGTCGAACCGTGGGCGACTGTTCCAACAACGTACAGGGATCGCCCTCCGGAACCGGGATGTTGGCGATCGGTACGATCGCATGGGCAAGCGATGCCGCAAGCAGCAGGCCCATTACCAATGCCTCCTGATGCCCACGGCAATGAACCGTCCGATCGGCGAGAAATTTGTAGAATCATAGGGCGTGTCGTTCGGGCCGGTGATCCTGATCGCCTCGGGTTCCCGGTCGAACAGATTCTGGACCGTCAGCGAAACCGTCAGCCCCGGCTCGCGTCCCTCGCCTGCAATCAGGTCGTAGCTGAGGCCGAGGTCGAATGTTGCCTGCGGCGCGATGCGGCTTTCGGTGGCGAACCGGCGATCAACAAGGGCACCGGTGTAATTGATCGCCGCATTGGCCTTGAAGCTGCCAAGCTCGGCGCGCGCGGTACCGCGAGCCCGGTAATGCGGCGGATTGAAAACCGTGCCCGAAAGCTGGACCTGCGGAAGTTCGGCCGTCAGTTGCTGGCTTGAGTCCAGCCAGCTGCCGGCCAGTTCGAACCCGAAACTTCTGTCGGCGGCAATGCGGCGGGTCCATGCAAGCCGGGCATCGACACCCTCGATGTTCTGGAGGGCGACATTGATGTTGCGGTTGTCGATGAATGCGAGGACCGAAGCAGGACTGTAAGGCGCGCCCGAGAAGTTCTGTAGGCCGAGCTGGGCGCCGCCGATGATATCGCCGAGCAGCTCTTCGCCGGGATTGCGGGTGATGAGGCTGGCAAAGCCGGGATCGCGCAAAGCTGCGGCGATCGAGCCGGGTATCGGCTGCACCACCCTGTCGCTGTAGCGGATATCGTACCAGGTCGCGGACAGAGAGAGACCGGGCAGCCCGCCGGGTTCAAGCTCGAAACCGGCGGTCCAGCTGCGGGCACGCTCGGATTCGAGGTCGGGATTACCCCCGCTCGTGAAGATGATCGTCTGACCCGGCGATCCGGTGCCGAACGCCAGAGCCGGGAGCAGGAAGGCCTGATAGGGGGTGAACTGCTGGAATAGGGTGGGCGCCTTGAAAGAACGCGCCCAGCTCGCGCGAAACCGGAGGCCTTCGATCGGCGCATAGATTGCCGCAACACGCGGTGTCAGCTGCCGGTCGAGATCGGTGTAGTCCTCGTAGCGCAGCGCCGCCGAAAGGGTCAGCTCGGCAACGCCGCTGATTGCATTGTCGGGCGCGACGACCGGGAGATAGAGCTCGCCATAGGCAAAGCGGCTGCGCCGGGTCCGGTCGAAGGCCGCCGAAACCGTGCCGTTCACAGATCTTGTGAAGTCGAGGCTATTGTTGCGGAACCCCGCACCGAAAGCGAGCCTCGCACTTCCCCCCGGGAGCGCGAAAAGCGGTCCTTCCGCGCCCGCTTCCGCCGACAGGACCTCGTTGCAGAAGCAGCCGGTGGTGACATTGCCGGTGCCGGGCTGAGGCACGAAATCGGTACGCAAGTCTGTCCGGTCCGCACCATAGATACCGATGACCCGAGCCTCCCAACCGCCGCCCAGGTCCACGTCGATCGAAGGCGCAAGCGTATAGCTTTCGACCTCGGGCTCGGAGATGAACCGCGCCGCCGGCGTGCCGCTGACAATCCGCGATGTCCGCGACGAATAGAGTGCATCGAGACTGGCCCGCACGCCGTTGCCAAGCTCCTGATAGCCCGACAGGGTCAGCGCATGGCGCCGTTGTGACGGAAAGAGAAAAGTGTCGGCATCGAGCGATGCGGCATAGTTGCGCTGATCGGCCCTGATCGCGTCGTTATGCGCGTAGTCGTAGGCAATCAACGCGCCGCCGGTACTCCATGTCGTGCCGGCAACGATGTCGGCCTGCTGCCGGAAGTAGCCGCCGTCGGTGCTGGCTCCGATTTGGGCCGAGGTCGTGACGCCTTCGAAGTCACGTCGCAGGATGACATTGACTACCCCGCCGACAGCGTCCGAACCGTAAATCGCCGAGGCCCCGTCGGGCACGACCTCGATCCGGTCGACCGCAGCAAGCGGAATCGCCGAGATATCGACGCCCTGAAGAGCCGAATCATACGGTAGCCGGTGCCCGTTGAGCAGCGTAAGTGTTGCGTCTGCTCCCAGGCCCCGCAGATTGGGGCTCGAGGCCGAGTTGACATTGCTGTTGGCGCCCCCCGCCCCAAACCCGACGCCCGGATTCTGCCCGCCGGAGAAGTTCTGGGGGAGGCTGCGCATGGCCTCTCCGAGGTCGATCTGCCCCGCGTCCACGATCGTTTCACGGTCAACCCTTGTCGTGTCGCCGATGATGCGTGCGCCCCGGATGCGCGTGCCCGTGACAACGATCGGAACCTCGGCCTCGTCCTCGCTGGCTCCCGGGTTCTGCGAGCCGGGTTCGCCCAGCGGGTCCCGGGCAAGAGCGGGGACCACCAGCCCGCCCGCCGCGACGCCCGCAAAAAGGAATTTCAAGGCCCTGCTTTTCAATGACATCATCTTCTCCCCTTCACGTTCCGGCATGCGTTGACCGTCATTGCCGCAGGAGAGATGACGCAGGATCGGCCCTGCACCTTAGTTTCAATTGAAATTAAATTTGCTTCGTTCCGAGCCTCTCTCCGCGGGCTTCGGCAAGACGCAATCTGACGCAGCGCAGGGCCCGCATCATGTGATACTCCACGGTCGCGGGCGTGACTGTCAGCTCCTCGCTGATCTGGCGGTAGGTCTTCCGCTCGACCCTGCTCATCGCGAAGATGCGCGCCGTCCGCGCGGGAAGGAGCGCCAATGAATCTTCATAGGCGGCCAGCGTTTCGCGCGCGTGCAGGCCCGCCTCCTGCTGGGGAGCGGCGGCCGTATCGATGGTTTCCAACAGCGGCACGATGGCGTTCGCGCGGGGCAGCCTGCGGACCCGGTCGATGATCAGGTTCCGGGCGATTCGCCGCAGGAAACCCCGGGGATTGCGCAGTTCGCCGAGCTGCGGGCATCGCGCCGCGCGCAGAAACACTTCGTGGACAAGATCATCGGCCGACACATGACCGACCTGCCTTGCCAGCCATGCCCGCAGTGCTTCAGCTTCGGACCGGTAGAGGCTATCCAGCCTGGCCCTGTATCCGGAGCAAAGACACAGCGTCGGGCTTGCCTTTGAAGAATGCGAAGGTGCCCGGAGTGCTTCTCCGGCAGATCGGCGCTCGGTCATGGATCACGCGAACAGGCATGGTGGCGGCATCGGCCTCGCCGGCCGATTGCCTCGCACCATCCAGACTTGTGCCATCACCGGGAGACCGCGTTGCAGGCCTCATATGTGACAGCCGCCGGGCTTTCATGAGACCGGCGTGCGTGATGTCTGACGGAAATTTCCGCGCGGACTTTGCCAGTGTTGGAGACCGCACCGTTCCTTTGTGCTCTCAAAACCTGTCGCTAGCAACCCGGAATAAGGTCCAATTTGAATGATATAAGCAGGTCTTCGCGATGGCGCGCCGCGCGGCCGAGGCTTTGCCGATGTTGTCGGGTGACTTGCAACAATGTGCTATGCTTCTGCTGACCGGGCGCCGGTTCGCATGTCCAGGCGTCAGCTAAAGGTACCGGTGCATCTCCCAACGGATGCTTTCAACGCCCGGTTACGCGCGTCGCCCGCCAGCTGGGCAAACGGCGCAGCCAGTCCGCATATACCCAGAATTAGGGACGGCCTTTCCGGCGCCATGGGATGATCGGGTTCGCGTGAGACGGCTAGATATGCTTGTCGGAACAGGAGGTGCCTCATGGCCCGATCCGACGACCGCCATCCGCAGCGGCAATCGCAGGATTTTGCTGACTACGCGCAGGAGTTTCTGCGCCGCAACAGCGAATATCGACGCCAGTTTGCCCGGCTCGCAGGCATGGGGGATAGCGCCAGGGACTCGTCCGCTGCGCTTCGGACCGCGCATCCATGGGGCCTTGAATTTCCCCATTGATCCTTCCACCGCGCCGCAGGCAGCACCAGCGATCTGGCGATGCGACTGCTGCGCGTTCGTCCTCACGTTGGTTGGTTCTCTCGATCGCTGGCCGCCGCATGTCCAAGACATGGCTCGTGGCAGCGTCATCTGTGACAGGAGGGGCCCCTCGGGCCGCCATCTCGTTCTTGACAGCAAGGGTCGGCGGCATCGGCTGCTGCTAAAGCGAGGGGACGGGCCGGCCTATGTGATTTCCGCCGAAGGGGCCCTTGAGGTGACAAGCGCCGCACTCACGGCATTTCACTTCCGGTCGGACCTCCCCGTCGGCCGCGCGCGTGCCAGCGTCCTGCACCCGACGCCCTTCCAGCACTACCGGCTCCGCCAGATGCTGGCGGTGCTGGATGCGCGTGCAAACGACCGGGTATCAACGCCGAGTCTGAGGCATGTGGCAGCAACCCTTGCCGGCGGAGATGCACCTGCCGAGCGCGCGATCGAGTGGAAGACATCTTCCCGGCGGCGTCAGATCCAGCGTCTTCTTGCCGAGGGTCTTCAACTGGTCAACGGCGGCTATCGCGACCTCCTTAATGCCCGTTGGCCGACGAAAGTCGACATCTCCCGCTAGCGTCCGGGCGGTCGCATGATCGTCACGTGTCTTTTCAAACAAATTGAAAGCGTTATAACTTTTCACGAGACGCGTGCGGAGCGGCAGCAGCGTACGCCCGGAAAGGAAAGGATTACTTTTGCTTCGGCAGGCACTGCAACGCCGGATTGAAACCGGCGATGCGGGCTTCTCTAGGCGATCAGGCGAAGGCGCGTTGGACGGTGCCCCGCCTGTCGGACGGTCTTGCCCATGGAAGTTCGATTTGCAGAAGAATTTGCGTCCGATTTCAAACAGGTTGTCACGACGACCCAGCTCAACAGGATGCTTGCCAGATTCTCCCGCGAGCTTGGGTTCGATCATTTCGCGCTCAGTCTCGAATTCCGGGCATCGCGGGCGATCGCTCCCAGCTTCCTCCTTCACGATTATCCGGAAGAGTGGGCGAGGGTCTATGTCGGCTTCGAACTGGCCGGTCGAGACCCCGTAAGGCGGGCCTGCGACAAGTCCTTCACCGGCTTCTCATGGGATGCGATCGGGTCGCTCATTCCCCTGACCCGCGGCGACCGGCAAATGTTGCAGGTCGGGAAGGACTGCGGAATAGGGGACGGGTTCACCGTCCCACGTCATCTTCCGGGGCTGGCTCGCGGCACCTGCACCTTTGCCGTCGCCACTGACCGCAAGCTGCCGAGAGGGCGTCTGACCATCGCTGAGAGTGTCGGCGCGCAGGCGCTCGGATGCGCCCTTCGTCTCCATGACATGGCCCGGGCCGCACAACGTCCCGCGCTGACAGAACGGCAGCGCGAATGCGTTTTATGGGTCGCGCGAGGCAAGACCGCCGCCGAGACCGCAATCATCCTGGGAATCGGGACCGAAACCGTGATCCAGCATCTCAAGACCGCACGCGAGCGGTACCAGGTGCATTGTAAACAGTCCCTGATCATATCGGCCCTGTTCGATGGTCTGATCGGCTTCTCGGACCTGCTGAGGTGGCGCGATCCGCACTGACAGTCAGCAGCGCGAGGCACAGGGGCCCGGTGCGGGGCCAGCATCGGGGGCAATTTGCCAAGACACAGGGGGGTCCCCATTTCGTGGGATACCTCGCCCGCCGATTGTTGCCGACAATAGCCCTGTCCAACCCCTGACAGGCAGGCCGCTATGCAATCCAGCCCTACCCGCCCGAACGCCCGTATCGCAGATCGGGTACTTCGAGAGATGTTTCATGCCCGCAAGCAGGTCTTCGTCGACGCTCTGGGATGGGACGTGCCGGTTGTCGAGGGGATCTACGAGATCGATCAGTTCGACAATCACAACGCCACCTACATCCTCGTGACAGATACACACGGCAGGCACCGCGCTTCGGCACGCCTGCTCCTTACCGAACGGCCCCATATTCTTGGCGATCT
The DNA here is from genome assembly GCF_006542605.1 of Porphyrobacter sp. YT40. Lineage (GTDB taxonomy): Bacteria > Pseudomonadota > Alphaproteobacteria > Sphingomonadales > Sphingomonadaceae > Erythrobacter. Next base: position 1,152,272 of record NZ_CP041222.1, on the reverse strand, counting down.
GTTTCCGTGCCTGTGCGAGGGCCCGGTGCCCCGCTCACCGGATCTGCGCGAGATCACCCGCTTCTGCGTCGATCCGGGTCTGCCGACGGCAGAGCGCAGGCTGGCGCGCAACCAGCTGGTCAGCGCGCTCGCTGACCACGCGCTTAAGCGCAATCTGTCCGGCTACACCGCGGTCGCCAGCCGGATCTGGTACAGGCAGATCGCAAGATTCGGATGGACCTGCTTCGCTCTCGGCGCGCCATGCAAGTTGAATGGCGAGGATCTGGTCGGCCTGCAGATAGGGATCGATCAGCACACCCCTGCCGATCTTGCGAGCCGGGACATCTATGTCCCAGTTTCATTCCGGGTAAGCGAAGCACAAACGGAGCATGCCCTGTGACCCCGGATGCAGAACGATCGCACTGGCTGGGTATCCTCGAGGGCGCGGGCTACTGTATCATCCCGCAGGCTCTGGCGGCCGAAACGCTTGCTTGCCTTGACCGGGATCTCGCACCGGCTTTTGCAGCCGTCCCTTTCGGGCACGGCGACTTCTACGGCTACCGCACGCAACGCTTCGGAAGCCTTTTGCGCAGGTCCAATCTGGCCGCCGAACTCGCGCTCCAGCCGCTGGTGCTCGACCTTGCACGGACAATTCTCGGGCGTGCCTGCGAGCGCATCCAGCTCAATGTCGCCCAGGCGATCGCGATCCATCCAGGCGAGGTCGAGCAGTTCCCCCATCGCGACCACGACATGTGGGCCGGGATAAAGGGAGCGCACGAGTATCTGCTCAATGTCATCTGGCCGTTGACCGACTTCACCACCGAAAACGGTGCAACCCGGATCTATCCGGGCACGCATAGGCTAGACATCGCGGACCTCGACCAGCTCGGACCGCCGGTCGTTGCCGAGTGCCGGCCGGGCGATGCCATCTGCTTCCTTGGCTCGACCATTCATGGTGCCGGCCCCAATCGCACCGGCAAGGCACGGCGCGCCGTTGTGATCGGCTACAGTCTTGGCTGGCTCAAACCCTATGAGAATCTCTGGCTCGCCTACCCTCCGGATGTCGCGTGCACCTTTCCGGCCGAGCTGGCCGAGCTTGCGGGATATGCCCAGCACCGCCCCAACCTCGGAAACTTCGAAGGACAGTGTCCCTCCGTACTGCTTTCCGGGACGACGACAGATTATCTTCAGGCCCGCGATGCCCTGCGGCCCGACCAGGAAGTGGCGGTGAAGGAGTATGCCGAGGCCCGCCGTCAGCAGCGATGAGTCCGGCCCACGTTCTTGCGCCGACCTACAAGCGCCTCAAGCAGGAGCTGATGGTCGGCACCTACCCCGCGGGCGCGAAACTGCAGGCTTTGCGGCTTGCCGAAGAATACGGCGTGAGCATGACGCCGGTGCGCGACAGTCTCAATCAGCTGACCGGCGAAGGTTTGGTCGAGTTCAGCCCAGGAGACGGGTTCCGGGTCCCCCGGCTGACCGATCAGGGGTTACGGGACATGTTGGACGTCAATCATCTTCTGATGGTCCATGCGCTCGGCGCGTTCGGCACATCGGGCGCGGTTTCGCGCCCGCTTTCGGCGGAAACCCACGACTACGCTGCCCGGCTTGCGGCCGTCTTCGAGAGCATCGCCTCGGCAAGCGGCAACCGGTTCCTCATCCGCTGCGTCGAACAGATCGGCGAAAAGCTCGGCCCCGCGCGCAGGATGGAACCAGCAATGATCCCGGCGGCGTCGGAAACCTTGCTGCAATTGGAGGAAAGCCTTGGTCGGTCGCCAGCCGATGGCATCCTCGCGCTCGCGGCCTATCGTGCCAATTGCCTAGAAGCGGTGCCCCGCCTTGTCGCATCGGTCGTCGGCTCGAACTGACAGGACGCAACTGACATCCGACTGGACGTGCACACCAGCAATCGGCCGCGTTCTTCTGCAAAAAATCCTATCGCCCGGCGGTGTCGCTTTGCGCCCCATCACCGCCTTCGAGCAGGCTGACGATCTGGTCCGCAATTGCGGTCGCCGCAGCGCGGAGTGGCTCGTCGATATGGATATATCTTTGGGTAATCCCACGGGATGCATGGCCCAGAAGAGCGGCAATCGTGAGCTCCGAATAGCCCAGGCCGCCAGCGACGCTGGCGAAGGTGTGCCTGAGGACGTGCGGGGTCACGTTTTCGAGGCCGGCCTTCATGCAGACGCGTTCAAGCACACGCACGACACCGATGAAGTGACCGTCTCCCCAGTCTGCGGGAAAGAAGAACTTCGAACCTGTGTCAGGCTGCGCCTTCAGTAGTTCGAGGGCAGCCTTCCCGATGATGCGGCGTTGTGCACCGGTCTTGGTCGTCGCGAAATGGACTGCGTTCTCTTCCTCCAGCAGCCATGCCCGTTCGAGGCTGAGTGCTTCGAGCCGGCGGAATCCCGTTAGTAGCAGCAGCCTGATAACAGCAAGCCCCGTGGGATGCTCGAGGTCCGCCTCCGCTTCCCGAAGCGCAGCCCCGAGTCTGCGCAGTTCGGACTGCGAGAGCCACCGCATCCTCGGCGTACTGGCAAGCCTGCGGATCCCGCGTGCGGGATTTTTCTCGATCTCGCCAAGACGCACTGCATGCTCCAGGATGGAGTGGAGCGTCGACATCGCCCGCGCCGCGACACCCTCTCCACCCTTCGTCGCGCCCCCCCTTGAGCCTTTTCTCGGCTTGGCAGTTGCTCCCGCGGCAATCTGGGCCTGGGCTGCTTCGATGTCGCCTAGCTTCAACGTATCAATCGGCCGGTCGCCAAGAAGCGGTCGCAGATGGGCATCGATCCGGCTCCGGTCCATCGCCAGAGTCGAGGCTTTGATAGGCCTCCGGCTTCGCCCGATGATCTGGCGCTTCTCGGCACGTTCCAGGTACCAGTCGCAGATGCTGCTGACAGTGTGGCCACGCGCAGCCGGTTCGGGTTTGCCGGGATCCTCGCCGCGGGCGACGTCACCGAGGATGGTCCGGGCCGTCCGGCGCGCCTCTTCAGCCGTCATGAGTCCAAAGCGCCCGATCACTTTCCGCCGCGAACGACCCTCGGCATTCCTGTATTGGACCACGAAGCTTTTGACCCCGGTCCTTCCAACTGCGACGCCGAAGCCTCGAAGTTCGCTGTCCCATGTCAACACGGTAGCAGGACCTCTGGGATCGGGATGAGGTTTCAATGCGCTGACGAGCTGTTTGGTAATTTTCGTCATAATTCAATTCCTTCGCCAAGCCGGAGCGCCATCCACAATCCTGCTTACAAGCGACATGAAGTCTGTTTTTCTGCACATTTGCCGCCTCATTCGCGACTGCTTTCAAGCTGCTTACAAGCTGTTTTCAAATTGCTTACAAGGTGCTTACAAGGATTCTGGAAATTGGCCAAAATAAGCAGAAAATAAGCAAATGGGATCAAACTCTGGCGAGGTTTAGGTTACCGGCGGCGACTCGAGCGTCAAGAAAAAAGCTTGAAATGCAGTATTATGGAGCAACCTAGCGCAGAATCGAGTGAATCCGGAAAAGTTGCTCGGGCCAATTGCCAAGGTTGGGGTCGAGGGTTCGAATCCCTTCGCCCGCTCCAGTTTTCCGACATGATTGCGTACTAACGCCGCCTCGGGCGCCCTCCGGGGCGCGGGCGATGCGTGGGGTTCGCCGGGCCGCTTGCTGCGCCGCAGCGGAAACAGATTGCGCAGGCTCCCGAAAATCGGCACTCCATGAAGCGATATCGGAAACTCCGGAGTTTCGCGCGCGCGATCATTCTTGCTCATGCATCCTGCTGCCCTTTCTCCCCGCCCTTTCGTCAAAATCCGGGTGAAGGAAGCCATCGCGATCGGACCGCGCGATGCGGCTTGACGGCTGGAAAGCGATCGGCGCGCATTTCGGGCGCGAGCGGTCCACCGTCATTCGCTGGGAAGCGGACCGCGGGATGCCGGTGCATCGCATTCCGGGCAAGGGACGCGGCAGCGTGTTCGCGCTGACCGAAGAGCTCGACGCCTGGCTCGCCGAAAATCCCGAAACCGAGGCCGAGCCGCAGGAAGCAACGCCTCCCGCCGCAGCCCCCTCCCCCGCACCGTCCGCCCGCAAGGGGCCGCTGCGGCTGGCCCTGTCGCTGGCCGCGATGCTGGGCGTCATCAGTCTGGGAGCCTTCGCCTTCTCGCAAGGCCGCACGCCGGAGGCGCCATCCAGCCTGCCCGACGATCCAGCGCTTGCCAGCATCTATCTCGAGGCGCGCAGCGACTGGGCGCGGCGCAGCGAGGCGTCGATCACCGCCGCGATCGCCAAGCTGACGCAGGTGACCGACGGCGATCCCGGCTTCGCCCCCGCCCACGCCGCGCTGGCCGACAGCTATATCCTCGCCCGCGAATTCGGCTCGATGAGCGATCCGGTCGCGTTCGGACGCGCGCAGCAGGCCGCCGATGCCGCGCTGCGGATCAATCCCGAGGATCCCGATGCCCTGCGCGCGCTCGGCTTTATCGAATATTGGTGGCGCGGGAACCGGCAGGAAGCCATGCGCCGCTTCACCGCCGCCATCGCCGCCGCGCCGCAATCGGCCCAGACCCATTTCTGGCTCGGCAACATCCTCATCGACAACGGCGATTTCGACGAAGGTCTGAAGGCGCTCGAACGCGCACGCCTGCTTGAACCGGCCTCGGTGCCGATCCTCGTCGACCTCGCATGGGCGCAATATGCGAGGGGCGAGGTGGACGAGGCGCAGCGCAGGCTCGAAGCGCTCCGGCAGCGCGATCCCGAACTGGCGACGGCGCGCGACTATCTGTCGATCGTCTATCTCGAACAGGGCAACATCGCGGGATTCGTCGAGGAATACGCCGCCCACGCCCGCATCCGCAAACTGGAGCGCGAAGCCGCCCATGCCGAGGCGATGACGGCGGCTCTGGCGCAAGGGCAGACTGCGGTGCTGCCGGTGCTGGTGCGCGCAATGGAGACCGAAATCGCCACCGGGGAACGCAGCTTTCTCCCCTGGCCGACGATGATCGCCGCCGCCGCCGATGATCGCGCAGCGACCTTGCGCCTGCTCGGCAAGGCGGTTGCCCGGAACGAGACCTGGGGCAGTGCCTGGGCGATCCGCTATCTCTCCCAGCGCTGGCGCGGCGATCGCGAGATAACCGCCCTGATCGGCAAGCTTCGACCGCCCAGCATGGCCCGGAACTGACCCGCAGGCCGAAGTCGCGCGCCTGCGCGCCGCAATCTGCGGCTAGAAGCCATCTCCTGCAACATCATGCCACTTTGGATGCGACCGCCCCTCGCGCCACACTCCATCGCGCAAACCGGGGGCTTTGCAGCAGGGCCCCTGCCCGATTTCAAGCGATGGAGAATCACCCATGTCGGCAGCACGTTCCACCACCGGACTGGCAGTCCTGCTTCTCTCCAGCGTCGCGGGGCTGGCGCTGGCCACCCCCGCCGCGGCGCAGCAGCGCTGGGATGGCAGCGAGAGCGAGGATTACAACGATGCGGACAATTGGGACAACGGACAGACGCCCGGCAGCCGGTCTTCCGTGCAGATCGATAGCGAAACCAACGCGCCGCGGGTCGGCACCGGCCAGACAGCGCGGGCGGGGACGCTGCGGATCGGTGTCGACGGCACCGGCCGACTGACCGTGACGGACGGCGGTCAGCTGATCCTCGGCGATGACGCGAACGGCGGATTGCTGAGCGTCGGCGGCTCGCGCGTGTCGAGCGCGGCGGGCGGCGTCGGCACGCTGATTCTGTCGGGGGCCGGATCGACCATTTCGGGGCCCGGCGGGCTGGCGCTGGAGGTGGGCGTCGGCCCCTCGGCGATCGGCACCGTCCTGATCGAGAACGGCGGCGTGCTGACCTCGTCGACCGGGTTGATCGGCGTGACGGAAAACAGCCGCGGGACGATCACCGTGACGGGTGCGGGATCGCGCTGGGACATCAACAGCGGCGCAGGCGGCGTGCGGATCGGCAACCTCAACGATGCGAGCGCGGTGGGCATCCTCAACATCCTCGATGGCGCGCGGGTGACCTACCCCGGCGGGGTCGGCTGGTCGATGGGCGCGGGGGGCCAGATCAATATCGACGGGGCGGGATCGGCGCTGGAAGGCGTGACCGGGATCCAGACCCGCGGCGCGATCAGCGTGACCGGCGGCGGTGCGGCGAGCATCGAGCAGACCATCGGCCAGCTCGGCGCGCGGCTGACGGTGAGCGGGGCGGATTCGCGCTATGCCACGGACCTGTTCCTGATGGCGCAGGGCAGCAATGCGACCGGCGGCTTTCTGCTGGTGGACAGCGGCGGGCAGTTGACCAGCAACGGGTTCAGCTTCGCCTCCAACGGCGTTCCGGCGAGCTTCGATGTCACCGTGCGGGGGGCGGGCAGCCGCTGGGACATCAATCCGGGCAATTCCCGGACACTGGGCGCAGGGACGAACGCAGTGAGCTTCCGCGTGCTGGACGGCGGGGTGGTCGACGATGTGTCGCCGGCAGGAAACTGGTCGCTGGGTCAGGGCACTTCGGTGCTGGTCTCGGGCGCCGGATCGCGCTGGCTGACGAGCGGTGTGGTGAACTTCAACGCGGCCACCGTGGGCGAGCCCGTGGGCGACGTGATCATCGAGAACGGCGGCGAGTTCACCGTCCGCGCCGATGGGTTGAGCGCGCTGGGTTCGATCGGCGGGCCGGTCAGCCGCAGCCTGATCGTACGCAGCGGCGGGCAGGTGAATTTCACCGGCGGCAACGGCGCGGGGCTTTCGGTGCGCAACGGCTCCATCCTGGTCGATGGCGGGACGCTGACCGGGCGGCTCGAGCTGTCGGGGGAGACGGCGCGGCGCACCACCGTAACGGTGCAGGGCGGCGGGTTGATCGACGGCACCGGCGGCGGCGGCTGGTCGGCGGACAACGAGACCGATTTCCTCGTCACCGGCACCAATTCGCGCCTGATCGCGCAAGGCGCTATGACCTTCGGCGGCGATATCACGGTGACCGCCGGCGGGAATGCCAGCTTCGACAAGCTGCGCTTCGGGGCGAGCGACCGGGTCAGCACCCTGCTGGTAAGCGGGCCGGGCTCGGTGGTTTCGACCCGCGGCCTTGCCGATGCCGTGACCGGCGCGCCGCTCCAGATTCTCAGCGACTTCAACGGTGCGCACATGGTCGTGCGGGTGGAGAGCGGCGGCAGCCTGCTCACCGGGGCCAGCATCATCAACACCGCCGACATAACCCTGACCGGTGCCGGTTCGCTGTGGCAGGTCGCTGCCGATGCCAACCGGGGGAGCGATTTCAATTTCGATACGTCACTGTCGATCCGTGACGGCGCGCGGTTCGAAATCCTCAACGGCTTCAACCCGACCTTCGGCCCGGCGACGCAGCTGCTGATTTCGGGCGCGGACAGCACGATGGACATCCGCGGCAATATCTCGCTGGGCGGCGGCAATCCCGGCGGGGGCACCGTGGTGATCGAAAACGGCGCGCGCCTCGTCACTCGCGGGCCGAGCGACAACGGGATCGGCTTCAACGGCGTGCTGCGGACGATGGCGATCACCAATGGCAGCAGCTGGATCATGACCGGCGGCCCCAATTCCGGGCTCCAGATCGAGACGACCAATCTGGTGGTCGACAATTCCACCCTGACGGCAGAGGGGACCATCAGCATCGGCCTCAGGTTTTCGGGCACCGATCTGATCCTGCGCAACGCCACCTTTGCCGCCCGTGCGCTCAACCTCGGCTCGGTCGCGGGCAACCGGGTGACGATCGGCACCCGGGCCGACGGGTCTGCCGGGGCGGCGGGCACGTTCGATGTCGGCTCGGTCGGCCTGACGAGTGGCAACACGCTGGAGATCAACCACACCGGCACGGATTTCCTGATCGCGTCGGCGATCACCGGGGCGGGCGCGATCGAGCACCTCGCCGGACGCACGCGCCTGACAGGGGCAAGCGGGGGCTTTGGCGGCACGCTGACGGTCAGCGGCGGCGAGATCGTGCTCGACGGCACGCTGGGCGGAAACGCCGCGCGCGCGACCTTCGAGAACGCGCGCCTGTCGGGCACCGGCACCTTCGGCGGCGATGTGACGCTGGGCAATGCGACGCTCGCGCCGGGCAATTCGGCGGGCACCTTCACCATCGGCGGCGATCTGGTGCTGAGCGCGGGATCGGTGCTCGATTTCGAGCTGGGCCTGCCCGGTCAGGCCCCCGGCATCGGCAGCGATCTCATCATCGTCGGCGGTGACCTGACGCTCGACGGCACGCTCAACATCGGCAACATCGGCGGCTTCGGCAGCGGGCTTTTCCGGCTGATCAATTACGGCGGGACGCTGACCGATAACGGCTTGGCCTTCGGCAACGTGCCCGACGGGTTCGAACTGACCGGCCTGACGCTCGATCTGGCGACCGCGGGGCAGGTCAATCTGCTGGCGCAGGCCGCCACGCCCGATTTCGACTTCATCTTCTGGGATGGCGGCAACACCGCCGCAGATGGCCTGATCAATGGTGGAAGCGGCACCTGGACCGTCGAGAGCACCAACTGGACCACGCCGGAGGCCAACCACAACGGCGTCTTCGACCCGGCCGACTTCCTGATCTTCCGCGCACCCGAAGTGCCCGAAGCGGCCGCGACGCTCACGCGCTTCGCAGCGACACCTTCGGCGGCGACGGGCACCGTCACGGTCGACAACACCGCCGGGCAGGTGAGCCTTGCCAACGGCGTCCAGTTCGCCGCGACCGGTTACACCGTCACCGGCGGAGCGATCCGGCTCGATGCGCCGGGCGCGATCATCCGCGTGGGTGACGGCTCGGCCGAGGGGAGCGCATTCGTCGCGACCATCGAATCCGCGCTGACGGGCGGTGGCAGTCTGACCAAGACCGATCTGGGCACCCTGATCCTGCTCGGCGCGAACACCTATAGTGGCGGCACCACGGTCGCGGGCGGCACGTTGCAGGGCGACACCACCAGCCTGCGCGGCACCATCGCCATCGATACGCCGGGCACGCTGCTGTTCAACCAGACCGGCAACGGCACCTTTTCCGGCATCCTGAGCGGCGCGGGGACGATCGAGAAGGACGGGGCAGGCGTGCTCGATCTTGGCGGCACGCACAGCGACTTTGTCGGCCTGTTCAACCTGATGGCAGGCGGCCTCAATCTCACCGGAACGCTGGGCCGCGATGTCGGTGGCAGCCGGCTCGCGACCGCCGCGGGCACCACGCTGACGGGCACCGGAACCGTCGGCAATCTCGCCATCGGCGGCAGTTTTGCCCCCGGCGCAGGCACGGCCCCTGCGGCGGCCACCTTCAACGTCGCGGGCGATCTCAGCTTTGCCGCCGGATCGCGCTATCTGGTCGATCTCGCCGCGAACGGCAGCAGCGACCGGGTCGTGGCCGGGGGCGATGTGGTTCTCGCCGGGGGCACGGTGGAGGTGAACCTGCTCAGCCCCGACACCGACTATGTCGATGGCAGCACTTTCACCATCGTCGAGGCCGGGGGTTCGCTGACCGGCACCTTCGCCGGACTGGTCGAGAATTCCGCCTTCCTCGACTTCGCACTGGGCTATGATGCGCGCCGCGCTTTCCTCACGCTCAGCGTGCTGCGGCAGTTCCCGGATGTGGCGCTGACCTTCAACCAGCGTCAGGCGGCGAGCGGTCTGATGGAACTGGATCGCAGCACAGGCTCGGACAGTCTTGCGGTCTACAACGCGATCCTGCTGCTCGATGCGGAGGAGGCGCGCGCCGCCTTCGACCTCGCCTCGGGCGAGATCTATGCCGATGTGCTCGCCTCAGCCCAGCGCAGCGCCATGTTGGCCAGCACCGCCAACCGGCGGCGCAGCGCCGCACCGGGCAAGCAGGGGTGGGACGCCTGGGCCGAAGGCAGCCTGCGCAGCGGCCGGGTCTCCGCCGACGGCAATGGCGCGCGCTTTACGCAGGATCAGACGCGGCTGAGCCTCGGCCTCGATTATCATGGCGAGGATGACAGCTGGGCCGCCGGGATCGGTGGTGGCTGGATCGGCAACGACATCGACAACGCCGCGCGCCTCTCCCACGCCGAGCTCGACGGCTGGCATATCGGCGGCTTCGCCCGCTACGGCGATCTGGGCAAGGGGCTGACGGCGGTCGTGGCGGCAAGCCATGCCTCGGCCGATGGCACCGCCGCGCGTGCGATCCGGTTCGGCAGCATTGACCGGGCGACCTCGGCAGCGATCGAAACCCGCACCACCGCGCTGTCGGCCGACCTGCGCTTCGGCATGGGCGGCGACAGCTGGGCCTTCGGACCGGCGGCGGGTGTCGAATACAGCCGCACGCGCCTTTCAGCTTTCGCCGAAGCCGGTGCCGGGGCGCTCGACCTCGCCAGCGATGGCGCGCGCGACGGGTGGACGCGGGCGACGCTGGGCGGCTTCGTCTCGCACCGCAGCGACAGCGCCCGGTTGCTGGTCGACCTGCGCTATCTGACCGGCAAGCGGGACGACAGCGCGGTCGCCATGACGCTTGCCGGATCGCCGCAGTCCTTCACGATTCTGCCCGCGCGCGGCAGCAAGGACGGGTTCGTCGCCTCGGCGAGCGGCGAGGTCGATCTGGGCGGCGGCTGGTCGCTGGGCGGCAGCCTCGACGCGCTGATCGCGGGCGACGAGCGCGCGGTCTCTGCGAGTGCGGCGATCAAACTGGCGTTCTAGCACCAAACCTCACACGATACGGGGCCGCTGCCGCAAGTCTGCCGCACTTCGTCGGCTGTCGTCGGCGGCCCGCCTTTTTTCCGCTTGCATTCGTATCGCGCGGCGCTAGTCGCGTGATACGTTATCTCATAATACCCCTCCGAGAAAAGCAACGGGAAGCCCCATGACCATGACAACCTCCGGCCCTGCCTCCTCTCGCCTTGCGCTTGCAACCGCGCTCGGTCTGGCCTGCGCTGCCACCCCCGCCCTTGCCGAAACCGCCCCGGACGCGGCGGAGGCCGATGCCGCCCAGCCCGCTGGCGCTCCGGTCGAGGACGACGTTCACAACCGCCAGAGCGCTCGAACCGGCGAGATCATCGTCAGCGCCAATGGCCTCAAGGAACTCGACGTGCTGGCCGGAACCAGCGTGGTCGAAATCCGCGACATCCAGCGCGATGCCGTGAACGGCCAGATCGGCGACCTGCTGACCAAGCTGCCCGGCGTTTCGGCCACCAGCTTCGCCCCCGGCTCCTCCCGCCCGGTGCTGCGCGGCCAGCAGGGCGAGCGTGTGCGCGTGCTGGTCGATGGCGTGGGCACGTCGGACGTGTCGAACACCTCGGTCGACCATGCCACCACGATCGAGCCGATCACGGTCGAGCGCATCGAAGTGCTGCGCGGGCCCGCCGTGCTGCTCTACGGCAGCCAGGCGATCGGCGGCGCGGTCAACGTGATCGACAAGCGCATCCCCACCCGCATGCCCGACCACAACCTCCACCTCGATGCCTTCGCCGGGGTCGACAGCGCCACCGACCTGCGCACCGGGGCGGCCAGCCTCGATGTCGGGATTGGCAGCAATCTGGTGTTTCATGTCGACGGATCGTGGCGCGAAACCAATGATGTCGAAATCGGCGGCTTCCAGGTCTCCGACGCGCTGCGCGCCGACCTTCTCGCCGACGCGGCCGAGGAAGAGGATGAGGGCGAACTCGAAGAAGCCGCCGAACTGCGCGAGGCCGCCGGCCAGCGCGGCACCGTGCCCAATTCGGCGATGGAAAGCTGGACGATCAACACCGGCCTCGGCCTGATCCTCGGCGAAAGCACCTTCGGCGCGGCGGTGGGCTGGTATGACACCACCTACGGCGTCCCCACCCGCCCCGGCGCAGGCCACCACCACGGCGAGGAAGGCGAAGGCGAAGAGGGCGGCGAGGACGAGGGCGAAGAGCTCGTCACCATCGGGCTCAAGCAGTTCCGCGCCGACTTCAAGGGCGACGTCTTTCTCGGCGACGGCGCGTTCGAGCGGCTGAAGCTCAGGGTCGGCTATTCGGACTATACCCACACCGAATTCGAAGGTGCCGAGGTCGGCACGGTGTTCGATGTTGCCAGCATCGAAGCCCGCGCCGAGCTGGTGCAGAACACCGGCGGGATGCTGCGCGGGTCGAGCGGGGTCCAATACCTCCACCGCGATTTCTTCGCCCAAGGGGCCGAGGCCTATGTGCCGCCCAACCTGACCGAGCAGGTCGCGCTGTTCACGCTTCAGGAGTGGGGCACCGGCCCGCTCCAGATCGAGGCCGCCGCCCGCGCCGAGTTCACCAATGTCGAGGCCCAGACGCTCGGCATTGCGCGTGACTACGACACCGTCTCGGGCGCACTCGGCCTTGTCTACGAAGGCATCGACGGCGTGCGCATCGGCCTCAACGGCTCGCGCGCCGAGCGTGCGCCAAGTGCCGAGGAGCTGTTCTCCAACGGCCCGCATATCGCCACGCAGGCGTTCGAGATCGGCAATGCCGACCTCAGCACCGAACGCGCCTGGGGCCTCGAAGCCTATGCCCGCGGCTCCATCGGCGCGGGCACTTTCAACCTCACCGCCTATCGCCAGTGGTTCGACAACTACATCTTCCTGGAAGAAACCGGCGAGGAAGAGGACGACCTGCCGGTGTTCCAGTACCTCCAGCAGGATGCCGACTTCTGGGGCGTCGAAGCCGAGCTGAACTACCCCATCGTCGACACCGAGGGCTTCCGCCTGCTGACCGATCTGCGCGCTTCCTATGTCGAGGCGGAGCTGGCCGATGGCACCGCGGTCCCGCGCATCCCGCCGCTCAGCCTGCTCGGCGCGCTCGAAGCCCAGACCGGGGCCTTCGACGTGCGCGGCGAGGTGCAGTGGTTCGGCGAACAGGACCGCGTCACTACCTTCGAAACACCGACCGACAGCTTCACGCTGGTCAATGCGCTGGTCGCATGGCGCCCGCTGGCGGACAATCAGAACGTCACCCTGCAACTCGCCGCCGACAACATCTTCGATGTCAATGGCCGCCGCCATGCCAGCTTCACCAAGGACTTCGTGCCGCTGGTGGGCCGCAATTTCCGCGCGAGCATCCGGATGAGCTTCTGATCCGTAGCTTCCCGCGCGCGTGCAACAGGAGGGTCGCAATCAGGGGCAGTCGGTCGCGCCGGCTGCCCCTTTTTCGTGTCAGCTTTCCACCGCAAAGGTCAGTTCGGCGTGCTCCTCCAGCCGCTTGACCAGATCTTCGCCGAGGAAGCTGCCCGGCGTGCCGATCCCGCCCGGCTTGTCGCAGGAAAGCAGCCCGATCGCCGTCTCGGAAAGCATCCGGCTGGTCGAGCCGTAGCCGGGATCGTAGCGGCCCTTGACGCCGAATTGCAGGCGCTGCCCATCGGCCATGTCGGCGACGAAGACCACGTCGTAGAAGCCGTTGTCGCGCTCCTCCTTGCTCGGGCCCTCGCCGGGCTTGGGGGGCTTGGAGCCGAAGGGGTTCTTCATGAATTCCAGCGCCGCCTGCGCCGCCGCCTTGCCCGCATCGCCGGGGCTGGTCAGCACCATCTCGTCATACTTGAAGTCGGTGCCATAGGGGTGGCCGAGCAGGAAATTGGTGCGGTGGACGTTCTTGGTGTTGATCGGCGCCATCACGAAGGGCGCGGACCACTTGCCGAGATCGTCCTCGTAAGAAGGGATCATGCCCGAGGGCTGATCCGGCCCCTCGAAACCGGGGGTCAGCGCAAAGGGATTGCGCAGCACGTTGATCAGCGAAGGGCTCTTGGCCGCCGCCTTCATCGTCGCGCCGAGGCTCGCCGCGGTGCCGCCCGAGAAGGTGCCCTGCATCGCGCGCACCCGGCCGCGAATGCGCGGGGCGGGCGTGCCGAAGCGTTCGACGCAAGCCTTCTGCGTCATCATCACACCGAGATCGAAGGGAATGGAATCGAACCCGCTCGAAAAGCAGATGCGCGCGCCGCTGGCTTCGGCGGCGGCCTGATGCTCGGCGATCTTCTCGGCCATCCATGCCGGCTCGCCGCAAAGGTCGGCATAGTCGGTGCCGGTCTTCACGCAGGCCGCCACGAGCTTGTCGCCATAGAGCTGATAGGGGCCGACGGTGGTGATGACGACGCGGGTGCGGCGGCACATGGCTTCGAGGACGGCATCATCCTCTGCATCGGCGACCACCAGCGGGGTGGTGGCAGGGGCGGCGATCAGGTCGCGCACCTCCTCCAGCTTGGCAAGGCTGCGCCCGGCCATCGCCCATTTCGGCCCGTCATCGCGGCTGCCGTAATGCGTGGCGAGATATTCCGCCACCAGCCGCCCGGTGTAGCCGGTGGCGCCATAGACGATGATGTCGAATTCGCGGGTGCTCATGTTTGGTCTCCCTTGGTTCTGCCACAGCCATGCAATCGCGCGGGGCGGGTGTCAAAGTCCATCGCTGCGGCGGTTGGAAAGGTGACAAGGATGACAGCGCGACAACTTCCCAACAGGCGAATTTGCCGTGCAAATGCTGACGCTTGCGCTCACACCTGCGGGCGGACGGACAAAAGTTTTCGGGAGAAAAAGCATCGGCGCGGCTCCACGGGGTCTGCCCGGGGAACCTACCGCGATGCCGAGGCTGTAGGAAAGCGGGCCAGAGCCGCAGTCCTAGAGTCTCGGCAGCGTCACCCCGCGCTGGCCCATATATTTGCCCGCGCGGTCCTTGTAGCTGGTCTCGCAGCGCTCGTTGCCCTGCAGGAACAGGAACTGGCACGCGCCTTCGTTGGCGTATATCTTGGCAGGGAGCGGGGTGGTGTTGCTGAACTCCAGCGTCACGTGTCCTTCCCAGCCCGGCTCGAGCGGGGTGACGTTCACGATGATCCCGCAGCGCGCATAGGTGCTCTTGCCGAGGCAGATTACCAGCACGTCCTCCGGCACGCGAAAGTATTCCACCGTGCGGGCGAGCGCGAAGGAATTGGGCGGGATCACGCAGACATCGGTCTCGCGGTCGACGAAGGAGTTCGCCGCGAAGTCCTTGGGATCGACCACGGCGCTATCGACATTGGTGAAAATCTTGAACTCGGGCGCGACGCGGGCGTCGTAGCCGTAGGAGGAGAGCCCATAGGAAATCACCCCGTCGCGCCGCTGGGCTTCGACAAAGGGCTCGATCATGCCGTGTTCGAGCGCCTGCGCGCGGATCCATTTGTCGGAGAGAATCGCCATGCAAGAGGGATTCCCGATGCCGCTCGCGGGGGCAAGGGCGGTGGGGATTCTATCCCCTCTTTGGCTTCTGGCGATCAGCCCGCGCAGATCGCCTAGCCGTCGGTAAAGCCGATTTCGAGCTCCATCCCGCTGCCATCGGCGCGCCAGAAAGCCGTAGTCCCCATCGAACTGGCGAGCGACTGGATAACCTGCGTGCCGAGGCCCGAGCCGGCAGCCGCACGCTGGGCGTCCTGCTCGGTCGCGCTTCCATCATCCCGGCACAGGATCGTCCAACCCTTGCCGCCCCCGGCGATGGCAATCCTGATCGACCCGCTGCCGGTGCCGAAAGCATGCTTGATCGAATTCGAAACGAATTCGTTGACGATGAGGACAAGCGCATTGGCAAGTTTGGGCGTAACCGCATCGTCACCGACAGTGATCCTGAGCGTGACGCCATCGGGAAGCAGCTTGCTCAGATCGGCCTCGATACGGCCGAACAGCGACCGCAGGTTGACCTGCTCGTTCCCCCCGATCTCGTGAAGTTCGGCGTGGAGCGACGAGATCGACCGCACGAGGTTGCTCGCATCTTCGAGCGCATGGCGGACAGCCGCGTCTTTTTCCCGCATCGCCTTCATGGAAAGCAGCGCGCCAACCGATGCGAGAGAATTCTTCATCCGGTGGTCGACTTCGCGGCGCAGCGTCTGTTCCTGCTCGAGAGCGAGCCGCAGGTCGAGTTCGCGCATGATGTGCCGTGACAGCACGCGCAGCACCTTGCGCTGATGGTCCGTCAGTGTGCGAGGCTTGTGATCGAGGATGCACAAGGTGCCGAGCGGCAGGCCATTGCCCCCCTTCAGCACTGCGCCTGCGTAGAAGCGAAATCCCGGGTCGCTGGTGCATAGCGGATTGTCCGCCATCCGGGCATCTTCCAGCGTATCGGGAATTTCGACGAAATCACCTTGCAGGATGACATGTCCGCACAGGCTCGTTTCGAGCGGCGTCGACCTTACGCCGAGCCCCACCTCTGCCTTGAACCACTGCCTTCCCTCGTCGATGAAATTGACGACGGAAACGGGCGCATCGCAAATCACCGATGCGATCTCGACAAGCTCGTCGAACTCGCGTTCGCGCTCGGTGTCGAGAATGCCATAACGATGCAATTCGCGAAGGCGGTCGGTCTCGTCAGGGTGAAGAGCGGGCTTCATGCAATGTCTCGTCAGGCTCGAGCGGAAGAGGAGGGTTCGTGCGTGTGCCGCGAGCACGGCGGGATGCACCCGGGCATCATTTATCCCACCATATCCATGAGAACAATCGCCTTGCTATACCGAGGCCCCGCCACCGCGCTGTCTTGCAGCGGGCCGATCTCTGGCCCCTTTGCGTTTCGTCCCGCCGCGCCCGTAGGTCGCCCCGCTATCGACACTTCAGCCGGATCACCTCCCACGCCAGCTGCGTCGGGCGGCCGTCGTTGCGGCGCACTTCCTCGTCGATGCATTGCTGCTGGGGCGTGCGGTTGTCGATCGGCTGCTCGCCGCGCACCATGCGCTGGAAATCGACGATGTCCTGAAGCTCCTGGGCCGAAAGATCGGCGGTCGAGAGGCGACCTTCGAGCAGCGCGAGCAGGTTGGTGCGCGCGCGCAGAGCCCGCTCGTTGACCGCGCCCGGCAAGCCGTAGGTCGCGTCGGCCTGAGGCGGCTGCGGCGTGGGGGTGGCGCGCACCACCGGAACCTGCGCCTGCGCGGCGGCGGTCAGCAGGGCGGCGGCAGCGAACCATGCGCCAAGCCTTGTATAGTGCATCACCTCTCTCCTCCACCCGGATGCATGACCATCCGCCCTCGCCGATTACGCCAGCATGAACTGCGCCCAAACCGGCAGGTGATCGGAGGCGATCGTCGCCGCCGCGCTGCGGTGGACGCCGCAATCCGTCACCCGCAGCCGGTCGCAATGCAGGATGCGGTCGAGCCGTCCCAGCGGCCGGCGGCTGGGGAAGCTCGGGCCGGGATCGAGTAGCGCGAAATGCCGCCCGAACTCGCGAAAACACCCCGCCGAGGCGCGCCATTCGTTGAGATCGCCCATCAGCACCGTCGGCCCCGCCCCGCGCGCCGCATCGCCCAGCGCGGCGATGGTCTTCGCCTGCCGCGCGCGCCACAGGCCCGACAGGTCGAGATGCATCCCGAACACCGACAGGCCCACCTCCCCGATCCGCACCCGCGCGGTCACGACCCCGCGCGGTTCGAGGCAGGGGATGTGGATGATGTCGTGGCTCTCCACTTTGATGCCCTGCCGCACCAGAATCGCGTTGCCGTGCCACCCCATCGAATCGTGCTGCACGTCGAGCGGGACGGGGATGTAATCGGTGTGACTCTCGATCAGGAAGCGCGGCAGCACCGCTTCGCGCGTGCCGAAGCGCAGATCGGCTTCCTGCAGGCAGACGATGTCCGCATCCACCTCATTGAGCACGCCGAGGATTCGCGCCGGATCGCGCCTGCGGTCGGTGCCGACACCCTTGTGGATGTTGTAGCTGGCGACCTTGAAGATGTCCGGCACCGCGCGTCCCTCAGCCTGCCGCCAGCAGGCTCGCATTGCCCCCTGCGGCGGTGGTGTCGATCGTCATCACCCGCTCGGTGGCAAAGCGCGCAAGGTAATGCGGCCCGCCCGCCTTGGGCCCGGTGCCCGAAAGCCCCTCCCCGCCGAAGGGCTGGCTTTCCACCACCGCACCGATCTGGTTACGGTTGACGTAAAAATTGCCCACTCTGGCACGCGCCTGCACGAAGCGCCGCGTTTCGGCGATGCGGCTGTGCAGGCCCAGCGTGAGGCCATAGCCGCTGGCGTTGATGTCCTCGACCACCTGCCCCAGCTCGCTCGCCTTAAAGCGCGCGACGTGGAGGACGGGGCCGAAATGCTCGCGCGACAGATCGCCGATCCCGCCGATCTCGACGATGGTGGGCGCGACGAAGCAGCCCTTCTCCAGCCCCGGCGGCAGCGGCAGGCGGGTGACGGGGCGTTCGGAGGCGATGCAGCGCGCGACATGGCGTTCGAGCCGCGCCTGCGCATCGGGGTCGATCACTGGGCCGACATCGGTGGCGAAATCCGCCGGATCGCCGATATTCAGCGCTTCGAACCCGCCGCGGATCATCTCGAGCATGGCATCGGCGATATCGTCCTGAAGGTAGAGCACCCTGAGCGCCGAGCAGCGCTGTCCCGCGCTCTGGAAGCTGCTTGCCAGCACGTCGCGCACGACCTGTTCGGGCAGGGCCGAACTGTCGACGATCATCGCGTTCTGCCCGCCGGTTTCGGCGATCAGCGTTGCAATCGGCCCGTCGCGCCCGGCGAGCGTGCGGTTGATCGCCTGCGCGGTCTCGGTCGACCCGGTAAAGGCGACGCCCGCCAGCCTGGGGTGAGCGGTGATCATCTGGCCGACCGGCCCGGCGCCGGGGAGCAGTTGCAGCGCCTCGGGCGGGATGCCCGCCTCGTGGCACAACTTCACCGCCAGCGCGGCGATCAGCGGGGTCTGTTCGGCGGGCTTGGCAATCACCGCATTGCCCGCGGCGAGCGCCGCGCTTGCCATGCCGGTGAAGATCGCCAGCGGGAAGTTCCACGGGCTGATCGTGGCGAAGACGCCGCGCCCGTGGAGCGAGAGCGAGTTCTCCTCCCCCGTCGGCCCCGGCAGGATCATCGGCGCGGCAAACTGGCGCCGCGCCTCGGCCGCGTAGAAGCGCAGGAAGTCCACCGCCTCACGCAGTTCGAGCACCGCGTCGAGCAGGGTCTTGCCCGCCTCGCGCTGGCACAGGCTGAGGAAATCGTCGGTATGCGCCTCGAACAGGTCGGCGGCTTCCTCCAGCAGCAGCGCGCGCTTTTCACCGCCCAGCGCATCCCAGCCGGGCTGGATCTGCGCGGCGCGGTTGAAGGCGGCGTCCACTTCCTCGGCAGTCGCATCGCGGCGCACACCAATCACGACGGACAGGTCATGCGGCATGGTGATCGGGGCGATTTCCCCGGCGGTGCTGGCGAGGAAGGTCGGCTCGGCGCGCCAGGGCTTGCTCTCGAGCGCGGCCAGCCGCGCCATCAGCGGCTCGCGGACAAGAGGATCGCTGAGGTCGATCCCGGCGCTGTTGCGGCGCGCACCAAAGATGTCCTTCGGCAGCGGAATCGCGGGATTGCGGCGCGGGTTCATCGCGGCAAGCTCGGCCACCGGATCGCCGACCAGTTCCGTGGCCGGAATATCGGCATCGCCCATGCGGTTGACGAAGCTGGTGTTGGCCCCGTTTTCGAGCAGGCGCCGCACCAGATAGGCGAGCAATTCCTTGTGCCCGCCCACCGGCGCATAGATCCGCACCGGCGTCTTGCGGTTGCCCTCGATCGCGTGAAGCGCCTCGTAAACTTCCTCGCCCATGCCGTGCAGGCGCTGGAATTCGAACGGCTTGCCCTCGCTCATGCTCTTGATCGCGCCGATCGTATAGGCGTTGTGCGTGGCGAAGGCGGCGTGGATCACGTCGACGTGTTCGAACAGCCGCGCGGCGCAGGCGAGGTATGACACATCGGTCGCCACCTTGCGGGTGAAGACCGGGTAGTCCGAATATCCGCCCACCTGGCTGAGCTTGATCTCGCTGTCCCAATAGGCGCCCTTGACCAGCCGCACGAACAGTTTGCGTCCGTGCCGCCGGGCCAGCTTGCCCGCCCAGTCGCACACCGCCACTCCGCGCTTCTGATAGGCCTGAATGGCGAGGCCGAAGCCCTCCCAGCGGCTGCCGTCGGGGCGCTGGAACAGTTCGTCGTCGGCGACCAGTTCCTCGATGATGTCGAGGCTGAGTTCGAGACGTTCGGCTTCCTCCGCGTCGATGGTGAAGTGAATGTCGGCATCGCGCGCCTTCAGCGCCAGCGCCTTGACCACCGGCACCATGTCCGCGCGCGCCTTCTCCGCGTGGAAGACGGTATATTTCGGATGCAGCGCCGACAGCTTGACCGAAATCCCCGGAGACCCGACGACCCCCGCCCCCGCTTCGCGCGCCAGCCGGGTGAGCGCGCCTTCATAGGCCTGCCGGTATTTCTCGGCATCTGCGAAGGTCATCGCCGCTTCGCCGAGCATGTCGAAGCTGTGCGTGATCCCCCGCGCGCGTTCGGGCGCGGCGCGCTTCAGCGCTTCCTCGATGGTGCGGCCGAAGACGAACTGGCCGCCGAGGATCTTCATCGCCTGCGCGGTCGCGGTGCGGATCACCGGTTCGCCCAGCCGATTGATCGCGCGCTTCAGCACCCCGCCCATCCCGCGCTGACGCGCCTCGGGCGGGTCGAGCACTTCGCCGGTCAGCATCAGCGAGAAGGTCGCCGCGTTGACGAAGGTGGAGGAGCTTTCGCCGAGATGCTCGCCCCACTCGATGCTGCCGATCTTGTCGCGGATCAGCGCGTCGGCGGTGGCGGCATCGGGCACGCGCAGCAGGGCTTCGGCAAGGCACATCAGCGCGATGCCTTCCTCGGTATCGAGGCCATATTGCTGCAGGAAGGCGTCAATACCGCTGGCCTTCTTGGCGCGCGCGCCCTCGATCAGGTCGATCGCGAGACCCGCCGCCGCATCATGCACCCGCGCCGCGGGTGCGGCCTGCTCCAGCCGCTCGGCAATGCAGGCCTCCTCGTCCTGACGATAGGCGCGCCGCAGCGTCGTGCGGTCGATGGTGAAGGGGGCGGAATGGTCGGCCATAGAGTGTTACCTGAAACGATTCGGGGGGATTGGCGGCGCTCTGAACCCCGCAAGGCTGCGCTTCAAGCGCAGTCTTTGCAACCGCCTGGGCTCCCTTGCCCCGGCCCCGCCTTGCGGGTAGCCTTCGCCCGAGTTTATGGGGGCCACACGGATGCGGATGTTCTGCTTTCACTGCCGCGACGGCGAAGACGGCGGACGGCTGCGCGCAATCCATCGGCCCGCGCATCTCGAATTCATCCACGCCAATGCCGAGCATTTCGTGATCGTCGGCCCGTTGAAGCGCGCCGACGGGTTGATCATCGGCTCGCTGCTGATCGTCAAGGCCGAGGACGAAGCCGCCGCCCGCGCGCTGCTGGCGGACGATCCCTACCTCACCGGCGGGGTGTGGCAGCTGATCCGGGTGGACGAATTCACGCCGCTGCTGGGCGACTGGGCTTAGGGCCTAGACCAGCACGCCGACTGCGACGAAGGCCACAGGACCGCTCAGCAGCGCCAGACGCCGCGCGAAGGGCAGCCCGCGCAAGGCCAGCACCAGTCCTGCGATCCAGCCGGTACCAGCGAGGACCATGAACATGATCAGATCGCTGCTCTTCTCGATTTCGCATGTGCGGGTCGCCTCGGGCGTGTCTGACGCGGCCCAGCAGTCGCCCATCAGGATCAGCAGGAACAATATCCCCGCCAGCATCAGCCCCAGTGCCAGCGCCGCCACGCGCCCGGCCACGGCGAGGGTGTTCGCCTGCCTCACCGAAACGGATCATTGTCGCGGTAACGACGGCTGATGAAGGCCGCGTTGCTGGCGAAGGCATCGAGATCGTGCTGCGCGAGATTGCGCGCGATCTCGTCGATCCGGCCCTGCATCGCATCGAGGCTTTCCTCGAGGATGAAGCTCGCCGATTTGCCGGTGGTGCGGAAGATCTCGGCGCGGTGGGCGGGGGGGATGTCGATGTAGCTCTTGACCAGCTTGGGCAGGTGTTCGCCGCGCATCAGTTCGATCTCGGTGCGGCTGACGGCCTGCACCTGTTCGCGGTCCATCATCGTCTCGACCGCGTCGAGGCTGGCGAGAACCCCGGCGATCTTCTCGCGCGCACCGGTGGGGATGCGCGCGTCGCCGTAGTCGAAGGCCGGACGCGCGGGGGCCGCCGGGGCCGACGCAGCGCGCGGCGGCAGCGCGGGCTCCACATCGGGCGCGGCGAACATCTTCCTGAGCGTTTCGAACAGACCCACGGTCGCGATTGTCTCCAAGGCCCGGCGAGGGGCTGACGGCGATGTCTTAGACGGGCTTGCCGCGAGGGGAAAGGGTGGTGATCGCCGCGCGTTCCTGATCGAGCTGGTCGAGCGCATGGGAAAGACGCACGAAAGCCTCCTGCAAGGCGGCGGCATCCGCCTCGGCGCAGACAGGCGCGTCGCTGGCGATGAGGTTGCTCGCCGCGCGGTTGAGGCTGGCGATCTCGTCGAGCACCAGTTCCTGCCGCGCGATCAGGCGGGCGGCGGCGATGGCGGTGCGCAGCACCAGCACCATGGTCTCGGTCGCCTGTTCGATTCCTGCAACCAGCCGCCGGTTGCTGTCGCTGACAACCTCGCGCACCGCGACCGCCTGCTGCGCGAGCGCGCGGGCTTCGGCGATGTCGCGCTGGCGGCTGCGCACCGCGTGGAGCGCATCGGAGCGCAGCCGCTGCGCGTGCAGCGGTTCGCGCGTCGCCATCGCATCGGCCCGCGCTTCGAGCGTAAGCGCGACTTCCTCGGCAAACAGCGCCTGTTCGCTCAGGGCAGTGAGCGGCGTGGCGAGGCTCGCACGCTCCACCTCGAGCGCGACATTGGCGCGCAGCAGCCCGTCGCGTTCGCGGGTGAGGCGGGCGAGCGCGTCCTCGATGTCGCCCTGCGCGGCGCGGTAGCGGCGGAAATAGGCCGCCGGGTCGGGCCGGGCGGCGAACAGCCCGAAACGCTTGCCGCCCTCCACCAGATTGCCCTGCCGCAGCGGTTCGAGGCTTTCGGCCATGCGGCGCAGCGCGGCGATGGCGGCGGCGATGCCCTCGGTCGGCGGCGGCGCGACGTGCGCGAGGCTCCCCGCATGGCGCGCGCCGAGCGCGGCGATGGCATCGCTGCCGAGCGTTTGGATGGCTTCGAGCTTGTGGTCGAAGGCCGGGCTCAGCGGCTCGATCTGCGCCAGTTCGGCGACATATTTGAGCGCCTGCCCGGCCAGTTCGGCATGACGGCGCTTGGAAATGGCGGGGACGGGCACGGCCGGCAGGGCGGGGTCAGGCGACCCGAGTGGGGGCTTGCGGAAAGCCCGGCGCGTCCCCGGCGACGCCATGCACGCCCGCGCGGTCGAGCACGCCTGCGGCCCAGCGCGCATGGGTGGTCGGCTCGCACATGCTGCCCCCCTGCCCGAACACCGCCCGCGCCTCGCGCGCCAGAATCGCGCGCGCATCCTCGACCTCGCTGGCGAGCGGGCGCAGTGCCGCGTGGATGATCGCCACCTGCGAGGGGTGGATCGCGGTCTTGGTGAGGAGGCCATGCTCGATGTCACGCGCGACTTCCTCGCGCAGCAGATCGGTCTGCGCATAATGCTCGAACACCGGGGCGGAGAGCGCCAGCCCCTCGGGCAGGAACACGCTTGCCATCGTGGCGATGGCGAGGCCGAGCGGCCCGTCATAGGCGGTGCGCTCCCGCGAGCGGCGCACGCCGAGCAGGTTGAGGATGTCGTTCCCGCCGATTCTGACCGCATGGACCTGCGCGCCCAGCGGTCCCAGCGCGCCCGCCAACCGGATGAGCGCCGCGCGGTCGAAGGCTTCGGCGCTCTCGATGGTGGGCATGATGCCGTGGCCCGTGCCCTCCAGCCGCGCCAGCCAGTCGGCGAGGTTCGCGGTGGTGATCTTGGGCAGCACGAAGCCCGCCAGCCGCGCGATCCCCGGCTGCGCCTGCATCCAGCTCAGCATCTCAGGGCTGCGCGGGCGGGTATAGACGATCAGCTGCGGCGGCACCGCATCAAGCATCCTGAGGATCGCGGTGAACACCTCCTGCGCGGCGCCGACGTCCGCCTCGTGCAGCGAATCCTCCAGACAGATCACCACCGAGCGCAGATCGGGATTGGCCCCGGCGAGCAGTTCGGGCAGGCGCGGGTGCTGC
This sequence comes from Porphyrobacter sp. YT40, assembly GCF_006542605.1. Taxonomy (GTDB): domain Bacteria; phylum Pseudomonadota; class Alphaproteobacteria; order Sphingomonadales; family Sphingomonadaceae; genus Erythrobacter. The sequence continues at coordinate 1,128,447 of NZ_CP041222.1, read as the reverse complement.
ACCGGGATGTAGAGCGTGGCCCCCAGATCGACGGCTTTGGTCATCAAACGTCTCCAGCCTTGGCTATCAGGGTTACGGCCCGGTAGTTTCCGAGTTCCCGCTGATGCACTTCCACGCCGCTTCGATCGGCGAGATGCAGCAGGTGTGCGACCTCCGCATCGTCCCGGTCGCGCACGAAAACCGCGTGCGGCACCCGGCGCAGCACCGCGCGGGTCGCCTCGGCGATGCCGGGCTTGATGCGGTTGACGTCGGGAACGGCGCATTCGGCCATCAGCCCTTCCACCAGCGCGGTGCAGGCGATACGGCTTTCGCGTGCGCCCGAGGGGCTCCAGCCGGGGAAGGTCTGCTGCGGCAAGGGCGCGGCCTCGACCGCATCGACAAAGGCGCGCGACTGGTCCGCGGCGGCGTGTTCGGTGAGGTGGCGGCAGGCGTGGAAGTCTCCCGGCCCGACGAGATCGTCCGACAGCACCGAGCGGCTGACCAGTCCCGATACGATCGCGCCGAGGATGCCGGAAGGGATCAGATAATCCTCGGCCGTCGCCGCCAGACTGGCGCAGCCCGCCGGATCGGCGATCACCGCAAGGAAGGGCGCAAAGCCCGTCGCGCCATCGGCGAGGCTCGCTTCAAGCTCCCCGGTGATCGCGCCCTTGCCGGTCCACCCGTCGACGAACACCGCATCAGCCGTGCCGCGCGTTGCGGCGATGTGGGCGAGCGCCACACGGTCGATCCCGCGCCCGCGGATGATGCTGATGGAGTAATGCGCCACGTCCAGCCCGCGCCGGACGAGCGCACGGCGCAGCAGCACGCCGATGGGCGTGCCCGCGCGGGCGAGCGAGATGATGGTGCAACTACGCGCAGTCTCCGGCCGCGCTGCGATGGCATCGGCCAGCGTCTCGACATCGGCTCTCAAACGCCCGCCATTGCGCGCCAGCGCCGCGCGGTAGAGCGCGAGATAGCGCTCATCCGGCAGGCGCTCTTCCGAGAGCATTTCCGAATAGTGCCGCGCGCCCGACTGGATCAGCGCCTCCTTCTCCGCCACGCCCGTCAGTGCGACCGCAGCGGGCTTGAGCAGGAAGGTCACATCCTCGGGCGCGTAGGAGCCGTGGAACGCCATCAGTCGATCCAGTCGTGCCCGCGCGCAATGTGCTGCCACAGCTGGGCTTGCGTCGGGATCATCGCCACGTCCGTAAGGTCGAGAAAGCCCGCGTCCGACCACGAATCCCCGATCCCCACCACCAGCCGCTCGGGCGTGTCGCGGCGCACGGCGTCGAGCCAGTAGCGCACCGCCGCGCGCTTGCTCAGCCAAGGCGGCAGGAAGGCGAGGTTGTTGCCATTGGCGTGGATGCGCCAGCCTTGGGGGAGCTGCGCTTGCAGGCGCTCCGCCAGCTGCTCCAGCGCCGGGACGTCGCCCAGATTGCTCTTGATGACGATATAGAGGTCGAGGCCCTCCTCGCTCACGATCCAGTGGCGGAAGGCGGCAGCGTCGAGCGCCTGGGTGAGCTGCGGATAGAGCGCCGCCGGGGGCGTACCCGCCGCCGCGAGCGCTTCGAGCCGCGCGTGCCAGACCGGATCGGGCGTGCCCTCGGCGGTGAGGATGCAGCCGCCATTGGCGCAGATCGCCGGGGCCTGCGCGATATCGACCCGCGCCAGCACCGCGCGGCTCCGGGCGGTGACGGGCACCACTTCGCCATGCGCCAGCCATGCGAGCAACCCCTGCTGCGGCGGGGTGGCATAGCCGCTGGGCGCGCCATCGACGAGGCGGCTCATCGGGCGCAGGCGCTCCTCCGGCCAGTCGCCGCACTTGCCGCGGGTCTGGAACAGGCTGTCGTCGAGGTCGGCGAGAATCAGGGGGGGAAGCGCGGTCACGGGGCCTCGCCATAGCGGCACAGCGCCAGCTCCACCACCGCGTCGCTGCCCGCGTCCGCGAGCCAACCGCGCAGGGCATCGGCCTGCCCGCCCGCGATCTCGGCGGCGATCACGATGCGCGCCGGGTCGTGCGCGACGAGGTTGTAGACATGGCACGTCGCGCCCGAGCCATAGGCGTCCGCGAGCGTGGTGACGCTGCGCATCGCATGGCCGAGCATGGCCGGGGTGCGGGTGATCGACTGGAGCGCGGGCACGCCGCCCTGCGCGGCGATCTCCTCGGCGATGCGCAGTGCCTCGTAGGCGTGTTCGCCGTCGCCGAGCACCAGCACCCGCTCACCCGGAGCGGCGGTGACGGGAGCGCGGGTGGCAGCCTCGGGCGCGAGCAGTCCGGTGCGGCTGCGCATTCCGCTGGCGGGCGCGGTGCCGTGGCGGTTGGCGGTGGGGGCGAGCGTGGCGGCGGCCTGCCCTTCCCCCGGCGTCCATTCCAGCGTCCCGGCGATCAGCGAATGGGTGCTGGCGGGGCGCGGCATCCGGGCGAGGAAGCCCCCTGCGCTCCAATCGGTAAGGCTGGCGCAGGCGACCCGTTCGATTCTTGGGAGCACCGCCACCAGCGCCTCGGCCGCCTCGACAAAGGTCGCGCCGGTGCTGCATTCGTCGTCGACGATGACGAGACTGCGCGCGGCGGCGAGCATGGGCTCGATCTCGGCGCTGACCTGCACCATGTGGCTGGCGGCGTGGCTGTGGTCTTCCTCGAAGCGGCACAGCACGCGCGCGCCTTCGACCGTCTGGCGGCTCGACTGGACATAGGCGCTCCCGGCCTTCGGATGCCGCGCGCGCCATGCCGCCCAGACGGCCTGCGCCAGCCCGGTCGCAGTCTCGGCCATGCCGCAGAACAGCACCGGCTCGGGCAGGCGTTCGGGCAGCTGTGCCGCGAGCGCATCGGCGGCGGCGCGCAGAGCCTCGGGCGGCGTGGGCAGGTGCCGCCCCAGCACCGTGGAGACGATCAGGAAACCGCGCTTGGGATTGGCCCGCGCGGCGAACTGGCACAGGTCGGCGACCCGCTCCGGCGCGACATCGTGCAGCACCAGCGTGCCGGTCGGCAGATCGACCTTGACCCGGCCCGGCGCATCCTCAGGCATGGACGATGATGGGAACCACCGCATTGCGCGCGCGCGCCACCACGTTGCGGCGCAGATTGTCGGTCGAGACCGCCAGCGGCGGCAACTCCGCACCCGCCGCCGCCGCCATTTCATAGACCAGCGCGGCGCGGATGCCGAAATTGACGTTCTCGGAGATCGACCCGCGATGGCGCATATTGTCATGCGCGAGGCTGGCCGAGGTCACGCCGACGAGATTGCCGAACTCGTCGATGATCGCCCCGCCCGAGGAACCCGATCCGATCGGCGCGCTGAATTGAAAGCGCGATACGTCGCCCCCGCCCCCGGTGAGACCCGAGACATTGCCGGTGGTGACCTTGAGATCGGCCCCCAGCACGTCGATCAGCGGGAAGCCCGCCGCCATGATATCCTCGCCCAGAAACAGCGGCGATCCGATGCGGATCGGCAGCGGTTCGCCGCGCGTCTGGCAGCGCAGCAGCGCGAGATCGTGCTGCACGTCGACCGCCAGCGTCACCGCGACATCGCGCGCAGGGCCGACTTCGAAGCGCTGGCCGTCCTCGATCACATGGGCATTGGTGACGATGATGTCGGGCGCGATCAGCACCCCGCTGCCCGACCCGAGCAACTGCCCCGGTGCAGGCTTGGGCCGCGAAGACCCACGCCCATCGGGATGCGGGATCGGGCCATTTCCGGGCGGCGGCACGTCCGGCGTGTTGCGGAACGGCACCTGCACTCCGGCGAGATTGCGCGCGCGGACATAGGCGTCGATCCCGAAGGTGAAGCCCTCGTTCGTCAGCTTCATCCGCCGCTCGCCATTGCGGGTATAGACCTCGGCGAGGATAACCGCGGCGAGCTGCTCGGTCGGTTGCGGCATCTGGTGGGTGGTGCCATCGACCGTAAATTCGATCGGATAGGCCGCGTTGACGAAGCCGCCGTGGCGATCGTCCATCACATAGGCGACGATCTCGAAATCGCCTTCCAGCTCGGCCATGCCCTGCATGAACCACTGCTGCGGATCGACCCGGTCGAAGGCGAGCACCCGCCCGCCGGCGCTCTGGCTCATGGCGGCGACCGCAACGCGCTGCCCCTCGCCCCCGCGCAGGTGGATGCGGCAATCGGCCTTGGGCGTGATCGCCAGGCGCTGTCCGGGGAGAGCAGACTGCATCGCGGCGCGGTTCAGCCGACGTTGACGCCCATCGCGCTCGCCAGCCCTTCGAGCCCGCTGCGCCAGCCTTCGCCGATCGCCTTGACCTTGATGTCGCCTTCATTGCCGCGGTAGAGCTCGACGAAGATCATCGCGACATTCATCGAAGCGTCTTCCGACAGGTCGTAACGCGCGAGTTCGCGCCCGTCGGCCTTGTTGGTGACGCGCGCGAAGGCGTTCTGGACCGAGCCGAAGTTCTGGCCCTTCATCTCGCCTTCGTGGATCGTCACCGCCACCACGACCTTCTTGGCCTCCGGGGTGAGCTTGCCGAAATCGACGATGATCGTCTCGTCGTCGCCGTCACCCTCGCCGGTGCGGTTGTCGCCGCCGTAGATCACCGCGCCATCGGGCGAGATCTTGTTGTTGTAGAAGATGAAATGCGCGTCCGACAGCACCTTGTCGTTCGCGCCCAGCACGAAGGCCGAAGCGTCGAGATCGAAGGCCGCGCCGTCGGTGCGCCGCACGTCCCAGCCCAGCCCGACCGTGACTGCATTGAGCCCCGGAGCCTCCTTGGAGAGCGAGACATTGCCGCCCTTCTTGAGCGAAACCGCCATCTGTGTCTGTTCCTTGTGACAGCGCGGCGCGCGGCCCCGGCCCGTGCCGGAACCGCGCGCGCAGCCGATTAGCCGACGTTGACGCCGAAGTGCCCGGCGAGCGGGCCGAGGCCGCCCTTGAAGCCCTGACCCACCGCGCGGAACTTCCATTCCGCCCCGTGGCGATAGACTTCGCCGAGGATCATCGCGGTTTCGACCGAGGCGTCTTCCGACAGGTCGTAGCGCACGACTTCGTTGTTGTTGTTGGCGTCCACCAGACGAATGAAGGCGTTCGACACCTGGCCGAAGGTCTGGCCGTTTTTGTCGCCTTCGTGGATGGTCACCACCACCGCGACCTTGTCGACATCGGCGGGGAGCTTGGACAGGGTGATTTCGATCTGCTCGTCATCGCCGTCGCCCTCGCCGGTGCGGTTGTCGCCCTGATGGATCACCGCGCCGCTGGCGACGTTCTTGTTGTTGTAGAAGCAGAAATCCATGTCGCTGCGGACCTTGCCGCCCGCGTTGCACAGAAACGCCGAGGCATCGAGGTCGAAATCCTGCCCGTCGGTCGCGCGCACGTCCCAGCCGAGGCCGACCATGATGCGGTCAAGCCCCGGGGCTTCCTTCGACAGGCTGACATTGCCACCCTTTGACAGCGAAATAGCCATTCTTCGTCTTCCTTTCCTTGTTCTGGCGGTCGCCGGACCCGTTCCGGCGACCATCCGTCATTCGTGTTGCAACGCCGCGTCAGGCGAGCGCTTCGTCCGCCCCGTCGCCATCGGGGTTGGCCCTGTTCCAGCGCACAGAGGACCAGAAGGCGAGCCCGATCAGCACCGCGCCGATCAGGCCGGTAATGACTTCGGAGATGTGGACGAAGGTGTTGAGGTACATGATCGCCGCCAGCGCGAGGATCGCATAGAAGGCCCCGTGTTCGAGGTAGCGATACTCGCTCATCGTCCCCTTCTTGACGAGGAAGATGGTCATCGAACGCACGAACATCGCACCGATGCCGAGGCCGATGGCGATGATGATGAGGTTGTTGGTGAGCGCGAAGGCCCCGATCACCCCGTCGAAGGAGAAGCTCGCATCGAGCACTTCGAGGTACAGGAACGCCCCAAAGCCCGCCTTGGCGACATCGCCGGTGCTGGGCGTGGGCGGTTCGAGCACGTGGTTGACGATCTCGACCGCCAGATAGGTCAGCAGGCCCGCAATCGCGGCGGTGATGAAGGTCAGCGAGTCGGCGTCGGCGAGCACGGTCGAAACGCCCCAGGTGGCGGCGAGCACCAGCCCGATCGACACCGCCTCGATATCGGCGACCTTGGCAAGCGGACGCTCGATCGCGGCGATCCAGTCCACTTCCTTGTCGCTATCGAAGAAGTAGTTGAGGCCGACCATCCCGAGGAAGGCGCCGCCAAAGCCCATCAAGCCGATATGCGCGCCCTCGACAATTTCCTGATAGCGCACCGGTTCGGTCAGGGCGAGGTTCAGCGCCTCGACCGGGCCCAGCGAGGCTGCGACCATCACGATCACCAGTGGGAAGACGATCCGCATCCCGAACACGGCAATCGCGATCCCCCAGGTGAGGAAGCGCTGCTGCCAGACCGGCGACATGTCCTTCAGCACCGAGGCGTTGACCGCCGCGTTGTCGAAGGACAGCGACACTTCCAGCACCGCCAGCACCGCGCAGATCCACACGATCCCGAGCATGCCGTCGACCGTGCCATACAGCTCCCAGCCATACCACGCGCCGAGCAGCAGCCCGGCGAGGGTGAACAGCAATGAGCCCCCAAAATGCTTGAACATCCCGTTATTATCCCCTTGGCCGCGTCGCGCGGCGGTTATGATGCTTAATCCTTACTGCCGCGCTGCCACTGAAGATAGATGCCGATGTCCTCGGAGAACGGCTTCTGGCTCTGGTAGAAGCGCATCAGCCGGCTCATCTTCAATTCGCCGCCGACATTGTCGATCACCGCGATCCCGCACAGGCGCTCGCGGCTGCCCGTCTCGTCCATGCGGACTTCGATTTCGGGCTGGCCCGGAATGTTGAGGCGCACCACGCCATCGGTCTCCGCCCAGTTGGGCGCGCCTTCATAGATTAGCGCGAAAACGCCGATGCGGCGGATATAGTCGAAATACTGCCCGTTGACGCGGATCGTCTCGCCCGCCGCGACTGCGCCGGTGCGGTCGTCGCCCGACAGCTCGATGAAGGGCGGCTGGTGGTAGGAACCGAAGCTGCGGCCCAGCGCCTGAATGCAGCCTGCACCCATGCCGTCGGCCAGTTCGAAGATCACGCCGAGATCGAGGTCGAGCTGCTGCGTCCCGCCGAAGAAGCCCTTCTTCTGGGTGCGCGCGGTCCAGTTGAGGTTGAGCACGATCTCCCCGAAGCTGCTGCCCTGCTTCTTGAGGCTGACCGAGGAATTGCCCTTGTCGAGGCTGATCTTCTTGAGGCTCACCGGCGCAGCGGGCGGCGGCGGAGGCGGGGGAGGCGGTGCCGGGGGCGGAGGCGGAGGCGGCGGCGGCGGGGCGGCTTCGGCGACTTCGCCGCCGAAATGCCCGATCAGCGCCGCCAGACCACCGGCAAAGCCTGCTGCGATCGTGCCCAGCTTCCAGCCCGAGGAATGGCGATAGAGCTCGGCCAGCATCACCGCTTTTTCGTTGGTGAGCGCGGCAGCCGCATCGAAGCTCGCCTTGCCGCCATCGATGGTGACGGTCAGCGGGCGGGATTCGCCCACCGCGCGGCTGTCATGCGTGGCGGTGAAGACGATCCGGTCGATATTCGCGGGCAGGGCCGCCAGATCGACGGTGAAAGTGGCGGAATTGCCCGCCGCCGTCATCACCACCTCGCCGCCGGGCGAGCGCGGGTTGGAGAACAGCACGACATAGCGATCGTCGCCGATCTTCTGCCCGGGCTCCAGCCCGAAGGCGGCGATGTCGATCCCGGCCATGCCGAAATCGACCGTGACGGTGCATTGCGGGGCGATCCCCAGATCGGCGAGGGCACGTTTTTCGCCACGTTGCAGCTGCATGCGAGAATTCTCCGGGCAAGTTGAAGCGGTTGGCGCGCCGGGCGCGCAGGGTCAGATGACAGCGCGCGCTGCCGGGGCGAGATCGTGGACGGTGCGGCCGCCGGTGCGCTCACCGATCGCCTTGAAATCCCACTGCCCGCCGCTGCGCGACAGGGTGGCGAGGATCAGGCCGGTATGCGGGCCGCTTTCGGAAATGTCGAACCGGGCAAGTTCGCGCCCGCTCTTGTTGTCGACCACGCGGCCAAAGGCATTGGCGACCTTGTCGAAGGTCTGCCCGCGAAAGCTGTTCACGGTAAGGACGATATATTCGACCTTGCCGTCAAGCTGGTCGAGCTTGATCGCGATGCTCTCGTCATCGCCTTCGCCCTCGCCCGTCAGGTTGTCGCCGCTGTGGCGGATCGTGCCTGCAGCGTTGGTGAGCTTGCCGAACCAGACGGCTTCGAGCACGGTCTTGTTCGCATCGAAGGTGAGACACGAGGCGTCGAGATCGATGTCTCCGCCCCCGCCGAACAGCCCGCCGAAAAAGCCCCCCTTGGCAACATCCCAGCCCACCCCTAGGGTGATCTGCGAAAGCCCGTGCGGCGCCTCCTTGGCGAGGCTCACCGACTGGCTTTTCTGAAGCGAAACTCCCACTGATCCCCCTCGCGCGACCGCGACAAATGTCCCATTTCGGGATATCCCCGAAGGCCAGAGGGGTGTCAACCCTGCGACCATGGGGGTTGCAGGGCGTTTACGGCTGTTATCGTTACGTTTTGATTAAGCGCGCGGTCGGTTGCAGCAGGGTCTAGGCGAGCGCGAAGCTGCCCTTCAGCCCGTCGATCACATATTGCGCCGCAAGCGCGGCCAGCAGCACGCCGAGCAGGCGCGTGATGACCGCTTCGACCTTGTCGCCCAAGAGCCGGATCAGCGGCCCCGCCGCGACCAGCGCGGCCGCCGTGATCGCCAGCACCAGAGCGAGCGCGGCGAGCACCTCAAGCATCTCGGGCCACCCCTCGGCCTCGTTCATCAGCAGCATCACCGCCGCGATCGCGCCCGGCCCGGCGAGCATCGGCATCGCCATCGGGAAGACCGAGACATCCTCGACCTCGGGGGTGGCGGCGATCTTCTCGGCGCGCTCCTCGCGCCGCTGGGTGCGCTTCTCGAACACCATGTCGAAGGCGATGAAGAACAGCATCAGCCCGCCCGCGATGCGGAAGGAATCAAGCTCGATATGCAGCGCGCCCAGCAATTCCTGCCCGAACAGCGCGAAAATGAGCAGAATGATCGCGGCGATGAAGGTCGCCCGCAGCGCCATCGTGCGGGCCTGCGCGGCGGTCGCACCCTTGGTCAGCCCGGCATAGATCGGCGCGCACCCCGGCGGGTCGATCACCACGAACAGGGTGACGAAAGCGGAAAGGAAGAGTTCGGTCAGCACCATCGTATCGCTTGCAGCGGAGGCTTGCGCGCCCCTCCCATCAATCGCCGGTCGGCACAAGGCTTTGTTCGATGCCCGTCAACCAGCGGCCCTGATAGAGGTAATCGGCGGCGATATAGCGCGTGCCGTCGGCGCGCTGTTCCCAGCGCCAGCGCAGCGTGCCGTCTTTCGAGAGCCTGGCATCGGCCTTGCCGTCTTCGCCCATCGGGATCGCGGGCGGCGGCGGGGCGCTACCCGGCCCGCCGCGCGGACAGGTGGCGACCAGCCCCTCCACCAGATCGAGCGCGGTGACGACGATATTGCCGTCCTCGACCGGCTTTTTCGGCGGCGGCTGCGGCACGTCGTCGCCGCCAACATCGAAGACATAGCGATATTCGCCGTCCGCCTGCCGCTCCCACACGGTGACGAAGTTGCCGACCTTGCCCTCGGGATCGCGGTAGCGCCCCTGGCTGACCGCGACCGCCCCGTCGCAGCTCATCACCACCGCGCGCGGCTCCCATTGCACCGCCTCGGGCGGGTCTTTCTGGGTGTCGAGCCAAGGCAGAATTTCGAAGGGGCCGTTCTTGCCATGCAGCAGCGCACCGGGCGCGGCGAAGAGGCGGAAGGCGGTCCACTGCCCGCGCTCGCGCGCGGCGCGGGAAAAGGCGATTTCGGCGGCGACGATGGTGCTCGGCTGCGCGGCCCCCGGCGCGGTGGCGAGCGCGCGGTCGATCATCGCCAGCTGCCGCTTGTTCGGCTTGGGCGTCCCGCCCTGCCCGGCGCAGGCGGCGAGAAGTCCGGTGATGGCAAGAACAGCAACAAACCGGCGCATCGCAACCTCCGTTCGGATTACAGCCCCTCGGGCGCGGCCAGCCCGGCATGGGCATGGGCCGCGACCAGCGTGTTCCTGAGCAGCACCGCAATCGTCATCGGCCCGACCCCGCCCGGCACCGGCGTGATCGCGCCCGCGATCTCGCGCGCCTCGGCATAGGCGACATCGCCCACCAGCCGCCCCTTGGGCTTGTCCTCGGTGGGCGGCAGGCGGTTAATGCCGACGTCGATCACGGTTGCCCCCGGCTTGATCCAGTCGCCGCGCACCATCTCCGGACGGCCCACGGCAGCGACAACGATATCGGCGCGGCGGACGACCTCGGGCAGATTCTTCGTGCGACTGTGCGCGATGGTGACGGTGGCGTTGGCATCGGTCAGCAGCTGCGCCATCGGCTTGCCGACGATGTTGGAGCGGCCGATCACCACCGCCTCCAGCCCGCTGAGGTCGCCGTGACGATCCTTGAGCAGCATCAGGCAGCCGAGCGGCGTGCAGGGCACGAAGCCCGCCTGCCCGACGCTCAACCGCCCGGCGTTGATGACGTGGAACCCGTCGACATCCTTGTCCGGGCTGATCGCGGCGATCACCGCCTGTTCGTCGAGCCCGTTCGGGAGCGGCATCTGCACCAGGATCCCGTCAACCTCGGGGTCACGGTTGAGCCGCTCGACCAGCACCAGCAGTTCGGCCTCGCTGGTTTCGGCGGGCAGGCGGTGTTCGAAACTGGCGATCCCGGCTTCCTCGCAGGCGCGCGCCTTGGCGCCGACATAGACCTGGCTGGCCGGGTCCTCGCCCACCAGCACCACCGCAAGGCCGGGCCTGCGCCCGGTCGCCTGCACGAAATCCGCCGCCAGCGTGCCGATGCGGGCGCGCAAGGATGCGGCAAAGGCCTTGCCGTCGATCACCGCTGCCTCTGCCATCAGGTCATCGCGCCTTGCAGGATGTAGCCGATCGCGTTGAGGATCAGCAGGAACACCATCGGCGAAAAGTCGATCGCGCCGGTATCGGGCATCACCTTGCGGATCGGGCGCAGCACCGGCTCGAACAGCCGGCTCAGCGCATCGTGCACCGCATAGGCGAACTGGTTGCGCGGGCTCACCACGTTGAAGGCGAACAGCAGCCCGATGATGAACCAGATGATCAGCAGCATGTTGGCGGTGCTGATCAGCATCGCGAGTATCTGGAAAAGTGAGTCAGTCATTGCGATCCGTTTCCACTGTGTGAGCGCGCGGGCCTGTGCAGCGCGCGCCCGGTCTTGTCCCTTGGCGGGCGTATTAGCCTGTTAATACGCCTCGCGCCATAGCCGAGTTCCCGGTCAGGCGCGCACCAGCGTGCCCGCGCCGCGGGCGGTGAAGAATTCGAGCAGCATCGCGTGGCCCACCCGGCCATCGAGCACCACCGCCGCCTCGCAGCCCGATTGCACCGCGGCGACGCAGGTTTCGAGCTTGGGCACCATCCCGCCGCGGATCACGCCGTCTTCGCGCAAGCGGCCGATGTCGGCGGGGGTGAGGTCGCTCAGCAATTCGCCGTTCGCATCGAGCACGCCCGCCACGTCGGTCAGCAGGAACAGCCGCGCCGCGCCCAGCGCCGCTGCGATCGCGCCCGCCATGGTGTCGGCGTTGATATTGTAGGTCGCCCCGTCCCCGCCCGGCGCGATCGGGGCGATCACCGGGATCATCCCTGCGGCCACCATCGTGTCGATCACCGTGGTGTCCACCATCGCCGGCTCGCCCACGAAGCCCAAGTCCACCACCTGCTCGATCTGGCTGTCGGGATCGCGGGTGGTGCGGCTTACCTTCTTCGCGGTGACGAGCCCGCCGTCCTTCCCCGAGATGCCGATCGCCTTGCCCCCGGCGGCCGCGATCCAGCTCACCAGCTCCTTGTTGATCGCGCCCGAGAGCACCATCTCGGCGACCTTCGCGGTAGCCTCGTCAGTGACGCGCAGCCCGTCGACGAAGGTGCTCTCCACCCCCAGCCGCTTGAGCATCTGGCCGATCTGCGGGCCCCCGCCGTGGACCACCACCGGGTTGATGCCGACCGCCTTCAGCAGCACGATATCCTCGGCAAAGTCGCGCGCGGCCTCGGGGTCGCCCATGGCGTGGCCGCCGTACTTCACCACGAAGGTGCGCCCGGCATAGCGCTGGAAATAGGGCAGCGCCTCGATCAGCACTTCGGCCTTGGAGAGATCGGGCGAGACGGCTTGGGGGTGGTTGGGCTTGTCGGTCACCGGGCTTGTCATCCTGCGCGCACCCATCGCGGTGGCCCGCGCGCCCTAGCGTCTTGCCGCCCCGCGGCCAAGCGGCTTGGTGGCCGGTAACCTCATATTAGGCATTTACGGACTATGATGTTAACCATTGAGCAGGTCGCACTTCTGACATTGCAACACGGGCGCGCGCCATCGGCAAGAGCCGGGCCCGCCCGCAGGGATGAACGGGCATGGGCGAAGACAGCACTGACGACACGCGCGCAGACCGCTCGGGCGGAGGACGGCGACAGGGCGACCGGCGCAAGGCGCAGGTGCCCTTCGAAGGACCCGACCGCCGACAGGGCGACCGCCGCTCCGGCACCGACCGCCGCACCACCCCGCGCGAGGACAGCGAGGGTTGAGCGTTTGCGGCGGCATCGTTCAGCTTGCGAACACTGCGGCTGAACGATGAGACACATGAGACACTGTCTAAGACCAAAACTCCCGACCCCGCGCGGGCTGTGATCCGTACCCTGCGCGCAGGCTTGCGTGGCGGCGGCGGGTAGCGCTGTGCGCGGCCCGGTGCAGCGGTGTTACGCCGACAGGCGCGAGTAGGAAAGCGCCCGCCTCACCACAGATAGACCGCCAGCCCCACCAGTGCGGCCAGCTGGAGCACGGCGATGGTGTGGAGGTGGCTGACGAACGGCTGCTTGCGGGTCTTGTGCCGGAACAGCGCGCGGCCCGCATAGGCTCCCGGGGTGCCACCGAAGAACGCCAGGTTGAGCAAAGCCGCCTCCGAAATCCGCCACGCCCCCCGCTCGGCCTTGGCCTTGTCGATGCCGAAGGCGGCGAAGGCGAGAAAGTTCATCGCGATCAAGGCGGTGGCGATGTTGGCGGGGGAGAAGAGATCGGCGGGCTTCATGCGCGCGACATAGCGCGGGAGAGGTTGCGGAAGGGTTGCAGCGGCGCTTTTGTCCTTCCGGCGAAAGCGGATCGCCGGGGCCGCACAGTGCAACGCCAGCACCCCTCCCCCGTCCCGGGCTTGACCCGGGACGGGGAGGTTAGCGGCAGTGTGGTGGGCGCGATCCGGCGGGAGGTGGATCGGCTGCGTGAGTTGAAGGGAGGTGCCCACCCCTGACTGCTGTCGCTGCGCCACACCTGCGGTTCCCCGCAAACAGTAGGGGGGACTGGCTGGCGCTGAAACTCCCCTCCCGCTTGCGGGAGGGGCTGGGGGTGGGCCTGCCTTGCCGCGAACTCCGGCTTGCGATATCGCGTTGAAATGCCTGACTGGAAGCCCCGCGATACCGCCCGCGCGCGCACGCTGCGGCGTGAGGCGACGGGGCCGGAGCGGGCGCTGTGGCAGTTTCTCGCCCGCAGCCAGATCGGCGCAAAGTTCAGCCGCCAGATTCCGGTCGGGCCGTGGTTTGCCGATTTTCTGTGCCGCGAGCTACAGCTGGTGCTGGAACTCGACGGCTTCAGCCACGATGTCGCGCCCGAGCGCGACGTGCGCCGCGATGCGTGGATGGCAGCGCATGGCTTCACCGTCCTGCGCTTCACCAACGACGATGTGCACGCAAACATCGAGGGCGTGGTGACCGCGGTTTGCCAGGAGGTCGAGCGGCTGCGGAGTTTGAAGGCGGAGCGCTGACCAACCCTCCCGCCTGCGGGAGGGTCGCGGGACTTACTGAGCCAAAGGCGAAGTTAGTCGCAGCAGGGTGGGCCTGCGCCGAGGTGTCGAGACAGACCCGCCAGCCACAATGGCCCCGCGCCCACCCCTAACCCCTCCCGCAGGCGGGAGGGGGACTACCGGCGCCAAGCGCGAGGGATCGGGTTTCTCCGACAACCCTTCCTGCCCCCACCAAGGGATCGGACATCGGCGACAACCCTTCCCGCAGGCGGGAAGGGAGCGAGACTTGGCGGCTCTGCCGCCTAGTCGCAGCGGGATGGGCCTACGCCGAGGTTTTTGGAGTGCGCCGCGAGCCGAAAGCACCCTATTGGCCGATCCTTAACCTCTCTCGCAGGATGTATAGGTTAGAAAGAAGAAACACGAAATTTAATCGAGCTTGATAAATCTAGGTTTAGGGCTGATTATTTTCGGTGCTAGAGTTTTCATTCTCAGCCAATCAGGCGCGTTTACGCCTATCAATGCATGCGTTACACCGACCAAATTTTGTTGAGCTGCTTCATCCAATGCGGCCTCAACTTCCAAAACACTCGCACCCGCGTATTTTATAAGCTGCTCTTCTAGTTTCTGGGCCTTCGCACTCGGCTTAATGTAATATGGGGGCCTTGGCTGCTTCCCAATGGTGCAAAGAGCACGCATTACAGCATGATAGCCATCGTTAAACAGGCCCATAAAGCCATTAGGATCTGCTAGACTGGCTACCCATAGTTGGCTCTTCTGATCATAAAAAACACCTGAAGCATTAGCAGGGTGGGTAGATTCTGGAACGATCGCAACCCTCAGGCCATTCCCGCCCTCAAGCAGGTCGAAGTTACTCTTGACGGTAGCAGCCAAGTGACGTGCATCATCTTGAGTCGACAAGAAGAGGTCTATCTTCCAGACTTTTTTGATTCGGTCGGGCAGATACGCCTCGGCGACGTATCCCTGTGCAGCCGTCGGGATATAGTTAGCGAAGCGAAAGGGACGACCACTTCCTGTGGGCAGAAGCAACGCATCTGCGCCGCCAGCCTGGTCAATAGTGGCATCCATGAACCCGAGATATTTCGCGCGTTCCTGGCCGAACATTAGCGAAGTGGGTGCCTCATCGCGAAGTTTCGGTGCGGCACGCTTCATCGCGCGATAAACTGTTTCCGCCACGGTTGGCTCGCCCCCAAGCAACGCTTCGTGGACAGCCCATTCGAAGCCATCGCCTCTCATCCCTTTGTCAAGATCTACACGTGCAATTTTAGCGAGTTGCCTCAATGTCACAAATTCAATCGGCGTATTTAGGTCAGTGAGGTCCTCATTTGACAATGAATCGATCAGCGCCCTGATAACGGATCTAGCAATAGCGTAGAGAGCGCGCCCATATTCACCGACTGGCCCACTCTGCTCGATAAAAGTGACTTTAGGCTTCACAGGCCGTCCTCTGATAGTGCCCTAAGGTTCGACCTAGGCAATGCGAGATACCCCCAATCTATCCCGTACTTCCTGCTCGGATTTGGCGGGAAGCCACCGACTAATAACCCTCGCTTGACCAAATCCTCAGCCGCTGCGAGTGCTTCGTCTTCATCGAAATGCGGCCATCTGTTACCACAGGCACAATGATCTCCTCCACAGTTCGAAACATGAGTAAAGATCTGCCGCTCGATCTCTGACCGAAAGCGCACCCCCCTTACTCCGCAGCCTCAGCCCCAAACAGCCCGGCCTCGGCCTCATCGCCAAGTCCATCCTCGTTCACAGCCTTCGCCTTCTGTCGCTTGTCGAACGACGACCACACGGTGTTCCAGTCGCCCCGCGTCGCGCCCTTCGAATATTCCGTCGCGCGGGTTTCGAAGAAGTTGGCGTGTTCCACCCCGTTCAGCAGCGGCGCGAGCCAGGGGAGGGGGTGTTCCTCGATCATGTAGATTTCCTGCAGGCCGAGCTGCTTCAGGCGCCAGTCGGCGATGTAGCGGATGTAGCGCTTGATCTCCTTGGCGCTCATGCCGTTGATCGGGCCCATTTCGAAGGCGAGGTCGATGAAGGCGTCTTCCAGCCGCACGGTCTTCTGGCAGATGTCGATCAGGTCTTCCTTCACCGCCTTGGTGAGGCACTGGCGTTCCTCGCAGAAGGTGTGGAACAGCTTGATGATGCCTTCGCAGTGCAGGCTCTCGTCGCGCACCGACCAGCTGACGATCTGGCCCATGCCCTTCATCTTGTTGAAGCGCGGGAAATTCATCAGCATGGCGAAGCTGGCGAACAGCTGGAGCCCTTCGGTGAAGCCGCCGAAGGCCGCGAGCGTGCGGGCGATGTCCTCGTCGCTCTCGACGCCGAACTGGCCGAGGAAGTCGTGCTTGTCCTTCATTTCCTCATATTCGAGGAAGGCGCTGTATTCGCTTTCGGGCATCCCGATGGTGTCGAGCAGGTGCGAGTACGCCGCGATGTGCACCGTCTCCATGTTGGAGAAGGCGGCGAGCATCATCTTCACTTCCGTGGGCTTGAACACCCGGCCGTAGTTTTCGTGATAGCAGTTCTGCACCTCGACATCGGCCTGGGTGAAGAAACGGAAGATCTGGGTGAGCAGGTTGCGCTCGTTCTCGGTGATCTTCTGCGCCCAGTCGCGGCAATCCTCGCCCAGCGGCACTTCTTCGGGCATCCAGTGGATCTGCTGCTGGCGCTTCCAGAAATCATAGGCCCAGGGGTACTGGAACGGCTTGTAGGTCGAGCGGGCTTCGAGCAGCGACATGGGCGGATACTCCTAAGGTGGATGGTGTGTAGCACATACGGCGCGCGGGCGCCGGTGGATTCAGGGGTCAGGCAAAAGGCCAGTAATAGGCCATCACGATCAGGCAGAAGGGCACCAGCATGGTGATCATCGCGATGTGGATCACCGCGGCGTTGCGCCCGTGGCCGGGCTTGCCGCGCTTCAGCTCGCGCACCGACTGGACGGCGAACCAGACGCTGACCAACAGGCCCAGCAGGGCGACGGCGAATGGCAGGTTCATGCTTCCCCCCTTTTGAAGAAAGAGTCTGGGATGAAATTATCTGACACCCCAGACTCTCCTCGTTACATTTATCTGAGCGCGTTCAGCACATTACCGATAATGCCACCCATGCGCCGATTAGCCGGACAGGACAGCGCTCTGAGATTTGCCAGCACGCCCAAGCCGCCAAGCGCCGTCGGGACGCGATGGTCGACCTCCCATCCATATGATGACTTAAAGTCACCATATCGCGACCGAGCAATCACATTACCATGCTCGTCCACAGCCGCATCGCGAGGATGATGCGTAGCGAGCAAGGCGTTCAACGGTCTCGTCGTGCGGGCAAAAATTATATCCAATTGCTGAGGGGAGTACTGGGACATTTAAAGCTCCATAAGTTGCCCCAAGGGATTGACTGACCCACAGCGAAATCACATTGTGTGGTTGTAACGGCAGCCGCCCCTCGGGGTTGGTGTCAGAGGCCCGGGTCCAGTTAGCGCTGGTCCGGGCCTCAGTTTTTTCCGGCTCGCACCGGAAACTCGAATTTCTCCTGTTACTGGCAGCTCAGGCATTCCTCGTAATCGGTCTGCTCGCCCGCGGCGCTCAGTTCGATCCTGGGAGCTTGCGAGGTGTTGTCCGCCTCGACCCCGCCGACGAAGCCGGCGCGCTGCACGCTCTTGGAGCGCAGGTAATAGAGCGACTTGATGCCGCGTTCCCACGCCTGATAGTGCAGCATCATCAGGTCCCACTTGTCGACATCGGCCGGGATGAACAGGTTCAGCGACTGGGCCTGGTCGATATAGGGCGTGCGGTCGGCGGCGAATTCGAGCAGCCAGCGCTGGTCGATCTCGAAGCTGGTCTTGTAGACCGCCTTTTCCTCCGGCGTCAGGAAGTCGAGGTGCTGGACCGACCCGCCGCGTTCGAGGATCGAGTTCCAGACATTGGTCGAGTTCTTCGCCTTCTTCTCGAGCAGCTTTTCGAGATAGGGGTTCTTGACGATGAAGCTGCCCGACAGAGTCTTGTGGGTGTAGATATTGGCCGGGATCGGCTCGATGCAGGCCGAGGTGCCGCCGCAGATGATCGAGATCGACGCGGTCGGCGCGATCGCCATCTTGCAGCTGAAGCGCTCCATCGCGCCCATGTCGGCGGCGTCGGGGCACGGGCCCCGCTCCTGCGCCAGCAGCATCGAGGCTTCCGAGGCCTTGGAATGGATATGCTTGAACATCTGGAGGTTCAGCGCCTTGGCCATCGCGCTTTCGAAGGCGACGCCCTTTTGTTGCAGGTACGAGTGGAAGCCCATCACCCCGAGCCCGACGCTGCGTTCGCGCGCGGCGGAATACTTGGCGCGGGCCATCTCGTCCGGGGCGCGGTCGATATAGTCCTGCAGCACGTTGTCGAGGAAGCGCATCACGTCCTCGATGAACTGCTTGTCGCCCTTCCACTCTTCCCAGGTTTCGAGGTTGAGCGAGGAGAGGCAGCACACCGCCGTGCGGTCATTGCCGAGGTGGTCGATGCCGGTCGGCAGCGTGATTTCCGAGCACAGGTTCGAGGTCGAAACCTTGAGGCCGAGATCGCGGTGATGCTTGGGCATCATGCGGTTCACGGTGTCGTTGAAGACGATATAGGGCTCACCCGTGGCGAGGCGGGTTTCGACCAGCTTCTGGAACAGCGAGCGCGCATCGACCTTGCCGCGCTCCGACCCGTCGCGCGGGCTGCGCAGGGTGAACTCGGCGCCTTCTCGCACAGCTTCCATGAACTCGTCGGTGACGAGCACGCCGTGATGGAGGTTCAATGCCTTGCGGTTGAAGTCGCCCGAAGGCTTGCGGATTTCGAGGAACTCCTCGATTTCCGGGTGGCTGATGTCGAGATAGCACGCCGCCGAGCCGCGCCGCAGCGAGCCCTGCGAGATCGCCAGCGTCAGCGAATCCATCACGCGCACGAAGGGAATGATGCCCGAGGTCTTGCCGTTGAGGCCGACCGGCTCGCCGATCCCGCGGACATTGCCCCAATAGGTGCCGATCCCGCCGCCCTTGCTGGCGAGCCACACGTTTTCGTTCCAGGTGCCGACGATCCCTTCGAGACTGTCCTCGACCGAATTGAGGTAGCACGAGATCGGCAGGCCGCGCGCGGTGCCGCCGTTCGAGAGCACCGGGGTTGCGGGCATGAACCACAGGTTCGAGATGTAGTCATAGAGGCGCTGGGCGTGCGCTTCATCGTCGGCATAGGCATCCGCGACGCGGGCGAAGAGATCCTGATAGGTCTCTCCCGGCAGCAGATAGCGATCGGTCAGCGTTTCCTTGCCGAAATCGGTGAGGCGCGCATCGCGGCTCGCATCGGTGACGATGGTGAAACGGCGGTCGTTGACCTTCTTGCTGTCGTGCACGGCGGCGGCCTTGGCCACCTCCGCCATCGCGCCGGCGAGCGCTTCGCCCGCCTTCGCGGCGATCAGCACATCGGAACCGGCATCGGTCGTCTTCATGGTCACTGCCTTTTCATTGTTCGCTTCGGCGGGCGCGGCAGGCGTGCCGGCGTCCAGTTCATTCGTCACTTCATCCGACACGTTGTCGCTCGCCTTGAAATCCATCTGAAGCCCCTGTTGTCCCCCGAATCGGCACCATGACACAAGGGGCCATGTTCCGATTCTGTTCTATACCGCTTGGTCCACAGACTTGCCAACAGGGTGCACCGTTTCCGGCCCCGTTGTCGCATCGGTCGATCCCATCCGGAACCTCTCGCCGTGCCCCCGGACCGGAGCGAATCGTCCTTCCTCTGCCCTCTCACGGGGCGGGGACGTTTCACCAAGGCTTGGGGGTCCGATCAGCGCCGAACCACTAGATGATGAATCACCCCGGGACTCCCGTCAACGGGCGTTTAAGCACTTAGTTACCATGACAGCCCGGTTTCAGCCGGGTGTCCGGCCCGCGACGCGTGGACCAAGCTTGAGTCGCGCAGCCCGCAACCCCAAAATTGAATCTGTGAAGAAAAATATGGGGAGTGAATCATTCGAATCCACCCGTGAATCTTTTGCACGGGCCACGGCATGATTGTTGCGCAAGAAAGCTGCGGAACCGCTTGCCCTCATGCGAGTTAGCGTCTTTCCTGACCCGCAAACGTCGGCGCAAGGCGCTTCGATTTCGGCGGGCAGTGAGGGGACACATTTTTCATGCTCAAGACAGCCACCATTTCGGCAGAGGCGCTCGCCAACGTGCTCGACCAGAGCGTCGATTGCGTGAAGCTGATCGATCTTGCGGGCAAGGTACTGTGGATGAACTCCAACGGCATCTGCGCGATGGAGATCGACGACAGCAGCGCCATCTATGGCCGCGAATGGAGCGGGTTGTGGCCCGAAGATAACCGCGCGCTGATCACGGATTCGCTGGCGCGGGCGCAGGCCGGAGAGAATGTGCGCTTCGAGGCCTTCTGCCCAACCGCCAAAGGTGCGCCGCGCTGGTGGAACGTTACCGTCTCGCGCGTCACCTCGCCCGAAGGCGAACATGTCGGCTATCTCGCGATCTCGCGCGACGTCACCGAGGCCGAATTCCAGCGGCGCCAGCTGGCGGTCGCGGCGGACGAGCTGCGCCACCGGCTCAAGAACACCTATGCGATGGTCTGCGGCCTCATCAGCGTCTTCGCGATGGGCAACCGCGAGCACGAGACCTTCGCCAAGGAGATGAACGCGCGGCTGCTGGCGCTTGGCACCGCGCAGGCGTTCTTCACCTCGCCCGATGTGCCGCGCAACGTGAGCGAGCTGATCCCTGCGCTGGTGAAGCCCTTCGACACTTCGGCCTGCACCGTCAAACTGGACGATGTCGAGCCCGTGCTGGTCGAACGCGCGCAGGCCGATGCGGTGGCGCTGATCATCGGCGAGCTGGCGATGAATTCGGCCAAGCATGGCGCGATGAACCATGGCGGCGCGATTGCCGTGCGGGCGCGCGAGGAAAATGGGCGGCTGATGCTGACCTGGGAGGAGACCTCGGTGCAGCCCGTCGGCCAGACCTCGCGCGAAGGCGGTCAGGGGCTCGATCTGATTGCGATGACGGTCGAAGCGCATCGCGGCACGATCACCACCAGCTGGCACGATCACGGCCCGGTGGTGGTCGCCAGCCTGCCGATTACGGCGTAGCGCCCTCCGCCGCCGCGTCGGCGATGGCCTGCGCGGTCTTGTAGTCGGGCTTGCCATTGTTGAGCCTGAGCGAGCGGTCGGTGAGGATATAGCGGCGCGGGATCTTGTAGCCCGCCAGCCCCGCGCGGGCATGGGTGTCGAGCGCGGTCTGGTCGATCTCGCCCTCCGCTTCCACCACGGCGACAATCTTGCGACCGAACCTCGCGTCGGGAAGGCTGACGACGCGCACATCCTTCACCGACGGATGATCGAGCAGCACCGCCTCGACTTCCTCGGGAAAGACCTTTTCGCCGCCGGTATTGATGCACATGTTGTCGCGCCCGATGAATGCGAGGCTGCCGTCCGCCGCCCAGCGCGCGCGGTCGCCGGTCATCAGCCAGCGCTTCCCGCCGATGACCGGGAAGGTTGCCGCGTTCTTTGCGTCCTCACCGAGATAGCCCAGAGGCAACGGGCCGGTGCGCGCGACGATGCCGACGCCGTCGCTGCCGGGCGGGATTTCGTTGTGGAACTCGTCAAACAGCTTGGTCTCGCGGCCCGGGAGCGGCTGGAACTTGCCCCCGCCGGTGCTCCCCTGCGCGCTGGTGATGATGACTCCCGTGCCCGAGCTTTCCGACGATCCCAGCGCATCGACGATCGTCAGGTGGGGCGCGTGGGCGATCAGCCGCGCCTTTACTGCAGGCGAGAACACCGCGCCCGACGATACCAGCTGGCGCAGGCTCGCCAGCACCGCGCCCGCATCTCCGCGCGCATCGAGCCGGTCGGCGAGCGGCAGGGCGAAGGCATCGCCGACGATGAAAGCTCCCCTCGCCCCGAGGCGCGCAATCTCGTCCAGCGCCAGATCGGCATCGAATTTGGGCGCAGGCAGCAGCGCGAGCGTGCCGCCCTTGAGCAGGTGGATCACCGCGGTGAACTGCCCTGCCCCGTGCATCAGCGGCGAGAGCAGCAGCAGCGGCGAGGTGCTGGCCGGATGATCGGGACCGATGCGGACAGCCTCGGCGACCTGTTCCGCCAGCGAGCCCGCGACCAGCGGCGGGGTACCCGGCGGGCGCTGCCAGACGCCGATATTGAAGGCCTGCCACGCCTGATCCATCGGCCACATCACCGCCTTGGGCATTCCCGTGGTGCCACCCGTCGCGGTGAGGAACAGTGCCTGGGGGTCGTCATGCACCGCGAAACCGGCAGGCAGCGGCGTGTCGCACAGCGCGGCCCAGTCGGCGCCCCCGACATCGACCGTCAGCGTGCCCTCCGGCATCGCCGCGCGCGAGATCGGCAAAATCGCTCTCGGTGAACAGCGCCCGCAATCCGAAGCGGCTGAAAATGTCCGCCAGCTCGCGGGCCTTGTAGTGGTAGTTCACATTGACGGGCACCACCCCCGCCTTCACGCAGCCGAAATAGGCCAGCAGATATTCGGGCGTGTTGCGCAGCATCTGCCCGGCGATGTCCCCCGGCTGAAGGCCCCGCGCGCGCAGTCCGGCGGCGATCCGGTCGGTCACGGCGTCGAATTCGCCCCAGCCAATCACCCGCTCGCCATGCACCAGCGCAGGCCTGCCGGGCGGGATCGCCGCCGCCAGCGCCTTCAGCACCGCCCCGAAATTCGCACCCGCAAATGCCATCGCCAATCGTCTCCTCATCATTTTCGCTAGCCCCGCCGCGCGCGCGGTTCCCCTACGTAAATGATGAGGACAATCCGAAAAACGCGATTAGTCTCGCGAATCGGGGCGCACGGACGGGGCTGGAGAGGAGCTGACCGGATCATGGCTACCAATGTTGTCGAACTGCGCACGCCGCAGGGGCGCGAATCGCTCGAGCAATTGCTCGAGCAGGTCACAATCACCTGCCCCGAGGACATCCATGATGCGGCCGTGAACCTCGCCCGGATCGCGCAGGAACGCGGGATGCAGATCGCGGTGTGCGACGACATCTCCTCCAAGGAACCGATGGTCGATGCCGACGGCACGATCCTCAACGCCGATATCTTCCGCTGGCTGGATGACGGTGCGCGCTGGTGGGAGGATCACCGGCTGGCGCTCCACTCCCCGCTGCCACGTGCCTGCCGCTATGAAAGCGAGCCCTTCTGGGTCAACGCCCACGGCTTCAACACCCGCTGGCGCAACCACTACCTCGCCGAGATCGACCTCAACGACTTCGAGCGCCGGGCGCTGTGCAAGGCGGCGATCGTGATTCCGGTGCACCTGCCCTTCGGCCAGATTTCCGCCAGCAGCTTCATCTCGATGGAGCGCGACAAGGAAGACCTTTCGGCCGAATTCGCCGAATATGGTGCACTGTTCGCGATGGTGACGCGGTGCTTCGTCGCAGGCTATGTGCAGGCGCACCGCACCAAGCGGCGCATCCCGTCGGACTGCGTGCTGTCCAAACGCGAGGTCGAGTGCCTGCGCTGGGCGGC
Organism: Porphyrobacter sp. YT40; assembly: GCF_006542605.1. GTDB lineage: Bacteria > Pseudomonadota > Alphaproteobacteria > Sphingomonadales > Sphingomonadaceae > Erythrobacter. The sequence goes on along the minus strand of NZ_CP041222.1, from coordinate 1,105,143 downwards.
GATCGGCAAGACCGACAAGGAAATCAGCATGATCCTCGACCGGTCGCACGCGACGATCCGCTACCACATCCACCGCGCGGGCGAGAAGCTCGACAGCGTCAACCGCGCGCAGACGATCTTCAAGGCGGGGCAATTGGGTTACTTGGGGGCGTCTGATTAGGGAACGCGCCTCCGCGCGTTCCTCCTCGGCGCGTTTCGATCCCTGCGGGATCGAGCGCCTGCGGGCCGGGTTAGCGCACTATTCGCCCTCCTCTTCAGAGGAGGGTCGCGAGACTTATGGAGCGAAGCGGAGTTAGTCGCAGCGGGGTGGTGCCTTGCGGCAGCGCGTGTGCCTATGGCCCGCGCCACCACCCCCAACCCCCTCCTCTGAAGAGGAGGGGGCAAGGTCACCCCAACCGCCTCAGCGGCTCGCTCCCGTCCCAGCCCACGCCCGCTGCCTTGATCATCCCGAACAGGTCCGGCCCATCGTTGGCCTGCTGGAGAATCTCCACCAGCGTGCCCGGGCCCCCACCACCATTCTTGGCACCGGGATCGACATAGATCACCTCGCTCGTCCCAAACGTCCCCTCGATCATCACTTCCGCGCCCGCCTCGGCGCAGACCCGCCTTGCCTCGGCGATGTCGTCGACCAGAATGCACACGTGGTGCAGCCCGTTGCCGACCCGCGCATATTCGCCGGTGTAGATCGAGGGGTGATCGTCGCGCGGACGGATCAGTTCGATCTGCATCTCGCCCCAATAGGCGAGCGCGAGGTCGAACACCGCCTCGGTCGGCTGGCCGCGGTATTTCATGCCGTCCAGATGAATGCCCTCGATCAGGAAGAACGGCCCCACGCCCATGACTTCGGTCCAGTGCCGCACCGCCGCGTCGAAATCCTCGGGCACGAAAGCCAGCTGCATCACCTCGCCCAGCGACGCGATTTTGCCCGAAAGGCCCATGTTCCTCTCCAATCCGATAGTGTGCCCCGCGTCGGAACCTGTGTGATATTCTCCGCTCACGACACTGCACAAAGTGCGAGGACGAGGGACGGGGGCCACCCCCCGCAAGAGGACGCATCAGGCCGATGAACGAGATCAAGGACCTAGCCCGCGCTGACCGCTGCCCCGGCATCAGCTATACCGACATGCTCAACGGCGACACCCGCCGCGCGCCGGACTACCTCTTCGAGGAAACCCATATCGACATGGGCGACGATCCCCTGCCGGTCGCGCCCTATATCTCGGAGGAATTCGCCGCGCTGGAGCGCGAGAAGATGTGGCCCAACGTCTGGCTCTTCGCCGCGCGCGAGGACGAGATGCCCGATGCGGGCGACACCGTGGTGTTCGACATCGCCGGCAAGAGCTTCCTGCTGATCCGCCAGAAGGATGGCAGCGTGAAGGCCTTCTACAACGCCTGCCTCCACCGCGGCCGCAAGCTGCGCACCGAGAGCGGCGCGTCGGTGCAGCTACGCTGCCCGTTCCACGGGTTCACGTGGAGGAACGACGGGAGCCTCAAGGAAATCCCCTGCGCGTGGGACTTCAAGCACCTCGAAGGCAAGGACATGGACTTGCCGCAGGCGCGCGTCGAACTGTGGCAGGGCTTTGTGATGCTCACCGAGAACCACGACCTGCCCGATTTCAAGACCTGGCTCGGCCCGGCAGCTTCGCATTACGAGCGGTATGACTTCGCCAATCGCTATACCGGCATGTGGGTGCAGAAGAAGATCCCCGCCAACTGGAAGGCGACGGCCGAGGCTTTCATGGAAGCCTGGCACTCGATCACCACCCACCCGCAACTGCTCGCCTTCCTCGGCGATGCCAACACGCGCTATGACCTGATCGGCGACCACTTCAACCGCGCGATCACGCCGTCGGGCGTCCTCAGCCCGCACGTGAAGGGCAAGAATTCGGACTACGTGCTGGAGAAGATGAACGAGTTTTCGGGCGGGCAGGACGCGCGCACCAACCGGCGATTCTCCGCGAGCGACGGCACCGACGACAGCTATGATCCCGACGATCCGCTCGCCGCGCGCAAGGTGCTGGCCGAGGCGGGGCGCAAGGGGTTCGCCGGCCAATATGGCTACGACTATTCGGACGCCGCCGACACCGAGATTCTCGACAATTTCACCTACAACATCTTCCCTAACTTCGCGCCGTGGATCGGCTTCCTGCCGACGCTGGTCTATCGCTGGCTGCCGGGTGACACGCCCGACTGGTGCATCATGGAAATCCGCCTGCTGTTCCCCACCCCCAAGGGCGAGGAACGCCCCCGCGCGGTGGCGATGACCTACATCCCCGATGACGAGCCTTTCGCCTGGGCCAACGACATCATGGGGCCGCAGCTGGCCAATGTCTTCGATCAGGACATGGCGAACCTGCCTTACGTGCAGGAAGGCATGAAGGCGATGAAGGACGGACTGATGGAGCTCGGCCACTATCAGGACAGCCGCGTGCGCCACTTCCAGACGACACTGATGAAATACGTGAACGGGGAACTGCCTGCGGCTAAGTAACCCCGCATGAGCTTCTCCTTCGACCTCACCGGGCGCACCGCGCTTGTCACCGGCGCGTCATCGGGCCTCGGTTCCCGCTTCGGGCGCATCCTTGCCGCAAGCGGCGCGAATGTGGCGCTGGGAGCGCGGCGGGCGGACCGGCTGGAAGCGCTCGTCGAAGAAATCGGCCCCAACGCCGCCGCGATCCGCATGGACGTCGCGCGCGAGGCCGACATCATCGCCGGGTTCGACGCCGCAGAAGCCGCCTTCGGCCCGGTCGACACGGTGATCGCCAATGCGGGGGTGGACGGCGCGGGCATGGCGACGACCATTTCCGAGGAGGAGATCGAACAGACCCTCGCGATCAACCTGAAGGGCGCAATCCTGACAGCCCGCGAAGGCGCGAAGCGGATGATGGCGCACGGCGTCACCAATGGCAGGATCGTGCTGATCGCCTCGATCACCGCGTTCGAGCCCTCCCCCGGCCTCGTCGCCTATGCCGCGAGCAAGGCGGGCGTGGTGCAGGCGGGGCGCACTTTGGCGCGCGAATGGGCGCGCACGGGCATCAACGTCAACACCGTCTCCCCCGGCTATATCCGCACCGCGATCAACGATGCCTGGTTCGATACCGAGGGCGGGCAGAAACAGATCGCAAAGTTCCCCAAGCGCCGCTTGATGGGCGAAGAGGGGCTCGACGCGATGATCCTGTTCCTGTGCTCGGACGCGAGCGCGTTCGTGACGGGCGCGGACTTCGTGCTCGACGACGGACAGACGCTGTAGCGCGTCAGAAGTTCACGCCGCGCGTGGTAGTGCCTTGCGGCGGGGCAAGGCGACCTCTGCGGCGAGACTGTCGCGCCGCATGGTCTTGCCGACGGCGGGATCGACCGCCCGTTCGAACCCGCGGGTCTGGAACGCCGCGACTTCGGCGATCAGCGCTCGCGCCTCGTCCGCCAGCGACCGGGTGGAGGCCGAACATTCCTCGACCATCGCGGCGTTGGCCTGCGTCATCCGGTCCATCGCCGCCACCGCATGATCGACCTCGCTCAGCCGCTGCGACTGGCTCTGCGCCGAGTGCGAGATCGCGGCGATCAGCCCGCCGATGGAATCGACGCTGGCGACCATCTGGCTCAGCGTGGTGCCGCTTTCGCCCACCAGCTTCACGCCTTCGGCCACCTCCGCGCCGCTGCCCGAGATGAGCTTGCGGATCTGCTCGGCCGCCTCGGCAGAGCGCTGCGCCAGCCCGCGCACTTCGGTCGCCACCACGGCAAAGCCCTTCCCCGCCTCGCCCGCGCGCGCGGCCTCGACCCCGGCGTTCAAGGCGAGCAGGTTGGTCTGGAAAGCGATCGAATCGATCACCTCGATCACCGTCGCGATCTCCTGCGAGGAACGCGCGATGGCATTCATCGCCGCGACCATGCGCTGCACCACCTCGTGCCCGTCGCGCGCGCGGCTGCTTGCTTCGGACATGGCGGAATGCATGGCCTGCGCGTCATGCGAGATCTGCCCGATCGCGCCGGTCACCGCCGACAGCGCCTGCGCGGTCTCGGCAAGGCGCGAGGCCTGGACTTCGTTGCGCGAAGCGAGATCCTCGGTCGCGGCGCGGATTTCGGCGATCGAGCGTTCGACCCCGGTCGATCCCAGCCGCACCCGCGCGATAGCCTCGCACAGCGCTTCGAGCGCGGTGTTGAAATCCTCGCGCAGCACGGCGTAATCGGGCGGGAAGCCATCGCCGCAGCGGTATTCCAGATCCTTGCGGGCAAGCGCGGCGAGCGCCTCCCCCAGCGAGCGCACGATCGCGCGCTGATCGTGTTCGGCGGCGCGGCTGGCGACCGCGGCGGCGCGGAACGCCTCGAGCGCGGCGGCCATCGCGCCGATCTCGTCGGTCCTACCGACGCCTGGGACGGGCACGTCGAGATTGCCCCCGGCCATCGCCTCCATCGCGTTCGACATCTGCGCCATCGGCTCGATCGCGCGGTCGCGGATGCGGCGCGCGGCGAGGATTACCGCCGCCGCCAGCGCCAGCACCAGCACGCCCGCCAGCGCCACCAGCGCGGCGGTGGTGGCATTGTTGCGCGCCACCATATCGGCGCGGTAGGCGTTGGACATGGCCACCAGCTTGAGCACATGGCCATGCTGCGCCTCGTATGCCTTCGCCAAATCGCCTTCGTGCACCGCGCGCATCCGCGCCGCATCGCCTGCGCGCGCAGGCGGAAGGAAGCGGCTGTCTAGCACCTTCCAGAAGGCATCGGCCGAAGCGATGGTGGCATCGACCTGCGCCTGAAGTTCTTCCGGCACCGGAGTCTCGGCCCAATAGGCCTGCCGCTGGCGAAACTCCTCGCGCGTCACGTCGAGCCGCTCCATGTGCTTCGGTACGCTCGCCGGGTTGGCGGCCATCAGCGAGGTCAGCAGGAAGGGCTCGACGCTGTAGGCGGGCGGCGGGAGAATGTCCGCCAGCAGCACGTCCTGCAGCGTATTCTCCTGCGTCATCGGCCCTCCAAAGCGCACCAGCGCGATGGTGGCGCCCGTGACCGCCACGGCCAGAACGATCAGCACCATGATGATGCGGCTGCCCAATTGCACCTGTCGCTTGATCAGCATGGCGAAGCCTTCCAGACCGGGAAAGCCGGGAGGTTGCCTCAGAATACTGGCCAAGATGCGCACGCCCTCCCCTAGGAAAAGCGCTTAGCGCCCTACCCTCGCGCGTGAGCGGCGATCTCGCTGGCGATGCGCGGGATCAGCGGGATCGGCAAATCGTGGCCCCATCCGGGGATCGTCACCAGCCGACTGCCGGCAATATGCGCCGCGGTATCCTCGCCCGCTGCCAGCTTCACCAAGGGATCGGCCTCGCCGTGCATCACCAGCGTCGGCGTGGTGACGCCAGCGAGGCGCGAGCGGCGGCAGCCATCGTCGATGATCGCGGCAAGCTGACGCGGCAGCCCCGCCGGATAGACCGAGCGGCGCATGTTCTTCAGCACCCGCTCGCGCTGATCGGCAGGGTCGAAGGGATAGCCGGGACTGCCGATATTCCGGGCGATGTTGAGCCCGTGTTCCACCAGCGTCTCCTCGTCCATGCCCTTCAGCGGCGCGATCAGCGCTTCCATCGCGTGCTTTTCGGCCTGGGGCAGCTTGCCGTTGCCGGTGGTCGACATGATCGAGGTCATGGTGAGGAGCCGCTCCGGATGGTGGATCGCCATCAGCTGCACGATCATCCCCCCCATCGAGGCGCCCACGACATGGGCCTGATCGATCCCGAGCGCATCGAGCAGCCCGATCCCGTCGTCGGCCATGTTCTTCAAGGTATAGGGCACCTTGGCCGGAAAGCCGATCTTCTTGCGCAGCACCTGCACCGCAAGGCCCGGGGCCTTGGCGCCTTCGAACTTCTGGCTGAGGCCGATGTCGCGGTTGTCGTAGCGGATGACGCGGAAGCCTTCGCCCACCAATGCGTCGACCAGCTCGTCCGGCCACAGGGTCAGCTGCGCGCCGAGGCCCATCACCAGCAGGATCACCGGAGCGTCCGGCGCGCCCTGCTCTTCATAGAAGATTTCGATACCGGTGTTGGGGGTGGTGATGGTGGGCATGGGCGCGGGCGTTCCTCTGTGGCGGCCCGCCCGGTCATCTCCAGACAGGTCCGGCGATATCGAAGCCGCGTGCGTCCAATTGGTCAAGCACTCCGCCCTCTTCCGCCAACACTCTTAGCGGCACGACCGCGAGCGTGGTGCCCTTCGCGGTGCCGGCTTCGGCGATGCGATCGGTCCAGATGGTGCGGAGTTCGCCCCCCACCTCGTCATCCGCCCAGGGCCAGCACTTGCCCAGTGCCTGTTCGAGCGGATTGGCCATCACCGCGCGAATATCGGACCGCCGCCAGTCGGTGCCGCGCTTCGCCACGATCTCCGGACCGCCCTCCAGCGCGTCCATCGCTGCGGCGAGACAGGGGATATGCGTTTCGGGCGGAGCGGCGGCGAGATTGTCGAGCAGGTCCTCGCCGCGCAAGGTGGCGGCACGGGTGGTGGGCACATCGGCCTTGTCGGCGGCCTTCTTCACGACATCGGTGGTGTCGTCGCCCGTGTCGCGGTTGAAGCGCAGCTCCTTCGACAGCAGCTGGAACGAGGTCATCAGGAAGCTGGAGCGCGAATAGTCCTCGTCCTGCGCCGTGCCGATCGCTTCGAGCCGCGCCCATTGTTCCGGCGTGAGATACTGGCTCGCCACGGTCTTGTCGGGCAGCTTGGTGAACTTGCCGCCCGAGAAGATCAGGCGGAAGATATCGCCGGGCGAAACCTTGGGCCGCGCGCCGAGGATCACCCGGTCGGCCTCGCGCGTGGCCTCCTCCAGCCGCGCAGGCTCCCACGCCACCGACTTTGGGATCGCCCGGATCTCGCCAACGAGGATGATGGTGCCGGAGGGCGTATCGATCGTCCACATCGGCGCGCCGGAGCGCTGGGCGGTGACGACGATGGCGTTGGTGGTTTCGGGCTCGGGGTCTTGGGCGGCGAGGGGTGTGGCCACCAGCGCCACAAATGAAAGGGAAGTCAGCAGCTTCTTCATTGTGCGCCCCATCTTTGCATCATTTGGCAACTCGGTAGAGCGGCGCGCCTGAACGCTAGCCGAACTCCCTCGACCGTTCGCCCTGAGCTTGTCGAAGGGCTGTCCTTCCCTTTGCACGGCGGCAAGAAAAAAGCAGTCCTTCGACAAGCTCAGGACGAACGGGTCATGCTACCAAGCGGAAAGCCCGTGCAGATAGTGCCTTACCCGGTGCAAATGCTCGCCCCAATGTGCTTGGTAGCCGAACCGGAACTCCCAGATTGCATCAGCCGCGGAGCCATTCTCGAACAACCACAGCACCTTGTTGAGATCGGCGGCGATTTCAGCCAATTCGGACGTTGCGAAGGTGCACATGGCCTTTTGATCAGGCCCACCTTCGGGGTCGATGAGCCAGATCACGTCGTCTCTTTCGAAAAAACGAGCCGCATTCTGGCCAAACCCGGCTTCATCGAACTGCGGTGCCGCAGGCCCATCGATTGTGTCTGGCTCGACGTCCGGGGTATCGAAATAGACGCGGACGAGGTCATCGAGCGCCATCGCTATGTCACGCAAAGTGGAGGATGTGTTCTCAAACTCAAAAAGCAAAAGGTAGCGATGAATTGCTGCCTCGATCAGCGCGTGCTGCTCCGTCACGGCACCAGCACCGTATCCTTCGCCTCCGCCGCCATCGCCGGATAATCCAGCGTATAGTGCAGCCCCCTGCTCTCCTTCCGCTTGAGCGCGCTTTGCACGATCAGCTCGGCGGCTTGCAGCAGGTTTCGCAGTTCGATCAGGTCGGTGGTCACCCGGAACGCGCCGTAGTAATCCTCGACCTCGCGCTTCAGCAGTTCGATGCGGCTCGCGGCGCGTTCCAGCCGCTTGGTGGTGCGTACGATGCCGACGTAGTTCCACATGAAGCGGCGGATTTCGGTCCAGTTCTGCTTGATGACGACCTCTTCGTCGGAATCGGTCACGCGGCTTTCGTCCCATGGGAGGATGGCAGGCACGTCCTCGAGGCTGTCCCACCTTGCAAGAATGTCCTGCGCCGCGGCCTCGCCGAACACGAAGCATTCGAGCAGCGAGTTGGACGCCAGCCGGTTCGCGCCGTGGAGGCCGCTTTCGGTGCACTCCCCCGCCGCCCACAGGCCCGGCACATCGGTGCGCGCGGCGAGATCGACCACCACGCCGCCGCAGGTATAGTGCTGTGCGGGGACGACCGGGATCGGCTCGCGGGTCATGTCGATGCCCAGACCCATCAGCTTGTCGTAGATCGTCGGGAAGTGGCCCTTCACGAAGTCCGCGGGCTGGTGGCTGATATCGAGATGGACGTAATCGAGGCCGAAGCGCTTGATCTGGTCGTCGATCGCGCGGGCGACCACATCGCGCGGGGCGAGCTCCATCCGCTCAGGGTCGTAATCGACCATGAAGCGGCGCCCGGTTTCGGGGTGGAGCAGGTGCCCACCCTCGCCCCTGACCGCCTCGGTGATGAGGAAGTTCTTGACCTCGAGATTGTAGAGGCAGGTCGGGTGGAACTGCATCATCTCCATGTTGGAGACGCGCGCGCCCGCGCGCCATGCCATCGCGATCCCGTCCCCGGTCGCGCCGCGCGGGGCGGTGGAGAATTGGTAGACGCGCCCTGCTCCGCCGCTCGCCAGGATCGTGGCGCGCGCGACATGACGCTCCACGCGGCCCGTGGCCTCGTCGAGCGCATAGACGCCCCAGACCCGCCCCGCCGCCGAGAAAGCCTCGCGGTGGCGATCGGTGATGAAGTCGATGCAGGTGCGGCCGGGCAACAGCGTGATGTTGGGGTTGGCCTCGGCGGCCTTCAGCAGCGCCGACTGCACCGCCCAGCCGGTCGCATCGTCGACATGGACGATGCGGCGGTGCGAATGGCCGCCCTCGCGGGTGAGATGCAGATCGCCGCTCTCGCGGTTGAAGGGCACGCCCAGCTCGCACAGCCGGTCGATCGATTGCGGCGCGCGCTCGATCACGAATTCGACCGTCGCCGGATCGTTGAGCCCCGCGCCCGCGACCATCGTGTCGCGGATGTGATCTTCGAAGGTGTCGCCGGTGTCGAGCACCGCGGCGATCCCGCCCTGTGCCCAGGCAGTCGAGCCGCCGGTGAGCGAGCCCTTGGCCAGCACCAGCACCCGCCGCGTTTCGGCCAGCGCCAGCGCCGCCGTCAGCCCCGCCGCGCCCGAGCCGATCACGACGACATCGTGCGCAGGGTTGTCATCCACCGGTCGCAGGGCCCTCTCCATCGCCATCCCTTTGCCATGGCGCGCATTGCCGCGACAGGCAAGAGCGATGCCGGTCACGCGCCTTTAAGGCAAATGACTTAGGGGTTCGCCCTAGGTTGCAGTGCAACATGATGTTACACCGCTCCTATCGCGAATCAGCCCGAACGGGCAGCGCGAGAGGATCGCAACCGCTCGAATCGTCTACTTCTCTCCAAGGGCGCGTTTCGCCATGTCGATCATCTCTCCCATCGCCTGTCTGTTCAATTGGCACGAGCCGGTCCGCCGCAACGTGGTCTGGAATGGCCGCGTCTATGTCGGCGAATGCAGCCACTGCGGCGCACCGATCCAGCGCCGCGGACGCCGCGTATGGCGCAGGCGCAAGGACGAGGCTTCGCACAGCAACGCCGCGACCCCGTCCTGAACGCGCGCCCGCTGTCAGCCTGCGCTGGCGGTGAGCTGCACGAAGACATCCTCCAGATCGGCCTCGCGGGTGGTGACGTCTTCTATCGTCAGGCCCTGCCCCTGAAGGATGGCGAGCACCTGCCCGGCGCTGAGTCGATCCTTGTCATAGGTGACCTCGACCCCGCGCGGGCCGGTAACCGCGACCTTGCTGAAGGCATCATGCGCGGGCGCGGCAACGAGATCCTCGGCGACGGTCACCGCAACGATCTTTTCGCGCGCCATGTCGACCAGCTCGCGGGTGGGCTTGTTGGCGATCAGCTGGCCGTGGTTGATGATCGCGATACGGTCGCACAGCTCCTCGGCCTCTTCGAGATAGTGGGTGGTGAGCACCACGGTCACGCCCTCGCGGTTCATTTCGGTCACCAACTCCCACAATTGGCGGCGCAGATCGACATCGACCCCGGCGGTCGGCTCGTCGAGCACAAGGATCGGGGGCGAATGCACCATCGCCTTGGCCACCAGCAGCCGCCGCTTCATGCCCCCCGACAGCGTGCGGGCATAGGCGTTGCGTTTGTCGCTGAGCCGCACCGCTTCCAGCAGTTCCTCGCTGCGGCGCAGGGCGGCGGGAATGCCGTAGAACCCGGCCTGATTCTCCAGCACCTCGAAGGGGGTGAAGAAGGGGTCGAAGACGATTTCCTGCGGCACGATCCCGATCGAGCGGCTGGCGTTGCGCCGGTCACGGTCGATGTCGAAGCCCCAGATCTCCGCCGTGCCGCCGGTCTTGTTGACGAGGCCCGCCAGGATATTGATCAGCGTCGACTTGCCCGCACCGTTCGGCCCAAGCAACCCGAAGATCGCCCCCTGCGGCACATCGAAGCTCACCCCGCCCAGCGCGAGCTTGCCTTCGGTCATGGTGCCCTTGGCGCCCTTTGCCGGGGCATAGCGCTTGACGAGATTGTCGATGCGGATCGCGGGTTCGGATGACATGGCGCAAGCCCTAGGGCGCCGGGGCGGCGAAGGCAATTGCGCTCGGCGCTGCGGGATTGTATCGGCATGGCCCATGAGCATTCCTCCTCCCGAAGTCCTGCTGGTCGACACCCGCCGCGTCTCTTGCGACGGTGCCAGCGGCATCCGCGGCGGCGCGGGCTATCGTCCGGCGGCGCTGGGCCACCCGCGCGTGTTCCTCGAGATCGACGAGCACGGCTATGTCGATTGCGGCTATTGCGACCGGCGCTTCGTGCTGCGCGGCGGCCCGGCGGATGGCGCGGTGCAGGCGGAGCTGCCCGACATCGCCTCGGGCGCGGATGCGGGTCACTAGCGCGTTCGTTCTGGCTGCGCTGGCGCTGCCCGGCGTGGCCGAGGCGGCCGGGCCTTGCCCAGTCATCGGCGCGATGCTGGCCGAAAATGCCAAGCGGCTGAAGGGCCTCGGCGCCACCGTCAACGGCGCGGGCACGATCGACGTAACGCTGAACGGCGCCGCCGATGCGGTGCGCGGGGCCGAGAATTGCGACCTCTATGGCCCGGCGGAAGAGCTCCAGATCAATTGCGACTGGGACTTCGACGACGAAGCCGAGGCGCGGCGTGCGCTGGAGACGGTAAAGGGGCGGCTGGAGGCCTGCCTTCCCGCCCCGCTCGAGCGCAAGGAGTCGCCGGTCTATTCCGAACAGCAGCTGACCGAAGCCGCGCAGCGCAACGGAGCCTCCTTTGCCGACTACCTGCGCAATCGTGAGGTGCTGGCGGATTACGACGCATCCTATCCGCTTGATCGCGAGGAAGACCAATCGCTCGACATATCGGTGACGCTGGTGCGCGACCGCAAGACCGGGTCGCTGCGGATGGATGTCGATCTGGAGCGCGACTGAGGCGAGTCAGGGCGTGTTCAGCCCGGCTGTGCCAGACCGCGCGAGCGGGTGGGGTGGATCAAGGAGGATCCTGTGATGAAACGCGCAACATTCCTGACATCGGCGCTGGTGGCGGCTGCTGCCTCTGGCCTTGCCCTCACGCCGCTCGCTGCGCAGGACGCAGGCGATGTCGAAACCGGGGCTAAGGCCCCCGCGCCGCAAACCAAGGGCGAAGCGCGCCTTGCCAAGCTGCTCGAAGGCCGGGTCGCGGGTGAGCCGGTGAACTGTATCCGCACGCTGCCAAACCAGCGGATGCAGACGATCGACGGCACGGCCTACGTCTATGGATCGGGCAACACGATCTATGTCCAGCGCACCCGGGATCCTTCGGCGATTGACGATAATGATGCGCTGGTGACCAACCGTTTCAACGCGACCCAGCTCTGCCGGCTCGACATCACCACCACGGTCGACCGGGTGCTGGGCTTCTTCACCGGCACCGTGTTCTTCGAGGACTTCGTGCCCTACACCCGGGTGAAGCCCGACGCCCCCGCCGAGGGTTGAACCGCGCGCATGGCTGCGGCGCAGCCTGCGGAATGGGTGCAGGCCGCATGGCCGCCATGGGGCAGCGAGCAGGTCGGCTGGCCGATCAGGCCGAGATAGCGACACTCCTGCCGCTGGGAATCGGCGGCCAGTTCCAGCGCCACCCCCTCGCTGGCCGCAGTGGCGAGTACCTGTTCCTGCTGACGATAGGCGGTGATCTCGTCGTGGAGCTCGGCCAGCGAACGCGCCGCCTCGGTCACTTCGCGCCGTTCCGCGCGGGCGGCGTGCTGACAGGCGGAGACGCCGCTCGCGCCCGCAGTGTCGCCTGCGCCGGCGCGGGTCTGCTCGGGCGGGGAGCACGCCGCACCTGACTCACCCCCGATCAAGCCATCGCCCAGCGGCGACGCTTGAGCAGGGCGTGCGTGCCCGCTCTGCCAGCGCCCCAGCATCCACCCGGCCAATGCTGCAGCCATGATCAACCCGCCGGGCACCGCAGCGCCCGTAGTCATGAAATCCATGCTCACCTCCCCGTCCAAATCAGCCGGAAAGGCCTCCCGCAGCCTGTCCGAAGCACACGCCAAAGCGTGCCCCGGCGACCCCCTCCAGAATCACCTTGGCACGCCGCGTATGGTGCCGCAGAGCGTGCGGAGAAATAATGCGGGGAGTTACCTAGTTGAACGCTCTCAGCCCACCGCCGGACGCGAAAACCGCACGGTTCACGCGCGCGCGCTTCATCCCCGTGCCATGGCTTGCATCCGTGCGATGATTTCTTCGGCCTGCAGCATGATGCGGTCGATCAGCTCCTGACAGGTCGGGATATCGTGGATCAGCCCGGCGACCATGCCGCAGCTCCACGCGCCTTCGTCCATCGCGCCTTCGGTCATGATCTTGGGGTAGACCCCGGCGACTTCGGGCAGGATGTCCTGAATGGTGATGGCATCGCCCAGGTCCTTCTCCTTCTGGATCAGGCGTTCGACCGCGGCATTGTTGAGCACGCGTTCAGTGTTCCTGAGCGGGCGCATCACCAGCCGGGTGTCGAGTTCGGAAGCGGCAAGGATCGCCTGCTTCACGTTCTCGTGCACCGGCGCTTCCTTGGTGGCGATGAAGCGGGTGCCCATGTTCATGCCCTGCGCGCCCATCGCGAGGCTGGCGACGAGGCTGCGCCCGTCAGCCATCCCACCGCTGGAGACGAAGGGGATTTCCAGCTCGTCCGCCGCACGCGGCAGCAGAATGAAGTTGGGCACATCGTCCTCGCCCGGGTGCCCGCCGCATTCGAACCCGTCGACGCTCACCGCATCGCAGCCGATTTCCTGCGCCTTGAGGCTGTGGCGCACCGAGGTGCACTTGTGGATCACCTTGATCCCCGCATCCTTGAGCGGCGGGAGCAGCTCGACCGGGTTGCGCCCCGCGGTCTCGACCACTTTCACGCCGCCGTCGATCACCGCCTTCACCAGCCCCGGATAGTCGGGCGGGGTCAGGGTCGGCAGGATGGTGAGGTTCACGCCGAAGGGCTTGTCGGTCATGTCCTTGCAGCGCGCGATCTCGTTCGCCAGCTTCTCGGGCGTGCCCTGTGTCAGCCCGGTGATGATGCCGAGCCCCCCCGCATTCGACACCGCCGCCGCCATCTCGGCAAACCCGACATAGTGCATCCCCCCCTGAATGATCGGGTGCTGGATGCCGAACATTTCGGTGATGGCGGTTTTCATGGTGTGTGATCTCCCGTGCAAAGTCGTGTTTGCGCGGGAGACAAGCCCACTTCGACAGGCCTTGCAAGCCCGCTTTTGCGAGGCGTCCGGCGCGGTGACGCGCGCCGTAGCGTCAGCCGCGCTTGAAGGCCAGGCTGAACGTCACCGGCACGGCAGGCGTGATCGAGGGAAGTTCAGCAAGCGCGCGCAATTCGCCCAGCTCGTCGGTCAGATCGAACATGTCGGTGGAGATGATGACCGGCGCGGTCGGCACCACGGTCACGCGGTCGTCGGCGACGCGGGTGACGAGCACCTCGGTCTCGACATCGCTGCTGGCGCCCTTGATCGTGACATTGGCCTTGAGCGGGCGGGTCAGCGACTGGCCCACCGCAAGGCTTGCGAAAGCCGCCGGATCGAGCTTGGCGGTCACCGTGGCCGTGGGGTTTTCGGCCACATCGAAGAAGATCTCGCGCATCCGTTCGTTGCGGATGTCCACCCCGGTGTCGACCGAGGCGAGGTCGATATCGAGGCTCGCGGTGCCATCGGCGGCGACGCTGCCCGACAGCGTGTCGAACCGGTTGGCCTCGGCCACCTCGCCCGCCTTGATGCTGACATAGGAAAGCCGCGAGCCTGCCGGATCGAGCGTCCAGTCCCCCTCGGTCAGCGGCGCGGCGGCAGCGGTCTCGCCACCCGGCGCATCGCCTGCCGGCTGCTGGGCACAGGCGCCAAGGCCCATCGCAAATGCGGCCGTGATTGCAAGGCGGCGAAGGTTCGACGTCACGATAGCGGGACCTTTCAGGCAGAATTCTCGGCGCCGAGCGATATGCGATTCGACAGCGCGCTGAAAGAGGGGACAAACATGCGCTTGTTCTGGTCGCGATAAAAATTTGAAAAAATTCGAATAACTAAAATACCTCAAAGAACTTCTCACTTGCCCACCGCCCCAGCGTCACCCATTCCTCATCAAACTCATCCGAAGCCCAATTAGTGATGTCGGCGATCATCACACAGATGGTTAAACCCAAGCCAAATCGGGCTAAGCAAACGAAGATATCAGGCTCGCCCTCTGCTTCCTTTGACCAACGGTATTGGAAGCGATTCCCAAATTCGAGATTTGGGCGCCTCCCAATTTCTGCGCCAGAAAGTTCCTTTGCGATTCGCGAAAGTTTCTGCATCGCGGTTTGATCTGAAAATTGTGACCAATAAGCAGCAACGCCATAGTGGCTTTTGGCGACTGATCCTTTATGTCGATAAAACAGAGCCAAACCAATTTTTATCGCAACTGCGCGAAGAACAGGATCAATTTCTGGAGGCAGTTCGACTACCGGGATATCTGAGGAAGCCATTCCGAGTGGTTTAGATAACCCAAGGCTTTTCAATCCACGTCGTTTCTCAATGGCGCTTAAGTGCGGATTTGGCAGCAAGTGCTTCAGATTATTGGCCACCCCGCTTATCAGTCGCCGCGAGGTGTCTCGGTCGTAGTTGGCGTTGTCGCGATCGCACATCCGACAGATAAAGGCGAAATATTGTTCTTCCTGACGGTATCTATGCTGGCAATCTTGGCAGGCTGGGAATTCGAAACCCACTGGACCAATCCTGCCAGGAAAGCATGCCCTGCTAGGCACATGATCGATTGTCGTCGCAGGCGATAATCCGCCGCAAAAACAACAAAAAGGGTGATCACCTAAAAAGCGCTCTCGCTTCTTCTTTTTAGCGCCCAAGCCTCACTCCCACTCAATCGTGCCCGGCGGCTTGGAGGTGTAGTCGTAGACCACGCGGTTGATGCCCTTGACCTCGTTGACGATACGGGTCGCCACGCGGGTCAGGAACCCGGCATCATAGGGGAAGACGTCCGCCGTCATCCCGTCGGTCGAGGTGACGGCGCGCAGGGCGCAGACAGAGTCGTATGTGCGCCCGTCGCCCATCACGCCCACGGTTTTGACCGGCAGCAGCACCGCGAAGGCTTGCCAGATCGCGTCGTAGAGGCCCGCGTTGCGGATTTCCTCGAGATAGATCGCGTCAGCCTTGCGCAGGATGTCGCAGCGTTCCTTGGTGACTTCGCCGGGGATGCGGATCGCAAGGCCCGGGCCGGGGAAGGGATGGCGGCCGACGAAGGCGTCGGGCAGGCCCAGCTCGCGGCCGAGATCGCGGACCTCGTCCTTGAACAGCTCGCGCAGCGGCTCGACCAGCGCCATGTTCATACGCTCAGGGAGCCCGCCGACATTGTGGTGGCTCTTGATCGTGACGCTCGGCCCACCGGTGAAGGAGACCGACTCAATCACGTCGGGATAGAGTGTGCCCTGCGCGAGGAAGTCTGCCCCGCCGACCTTCTTGGCCTCGGCCTCGAACACGTCGATGAAGGTCTTGCCGATGAACTTGCGCTTGGCTTCCGGATCGGTGAGGCCGGTAAGCCCGCCGAGGAACAGCTCTTCAGCCTCCACGTGGACCAGCGGGATGTTGTAGTGATCGCGGAACAAGGTCACGACCTGTTCGGCCTCGTTCATGCGCATGAGGCCGTGATCGACGAAGACGCAGGTCAGCTGGTCGCCGATCGCCTCGTGGATCAGCACCGCCGCCACCGCCGAATCGACCCCGCCGGAAAGGCCGCAGATCACGCGCTTGTCACCCACCTGCGCGCGGATTTCGGCGATCTTGGTCTTGCGGAACTCGGCCATTGTCCAGTCGCCCGCCAGCCCGCAGACATGGCGCACGAAATTGGCGATCAGCTTGCCGCCATCGGGGGTGTGGACGACTTCGGGGTGGAACTGGGTGCCGTAGAAGCGGCGCGCCTCGTCCGCGATCACCGCGAAGGGTGCGCCGTCGCTGGTGGCGACGATTTCGAAGCCTTCGGCGAACTGCGTCACCTTGTCGCCGTGGCTCATCCACACCTGATGGCGCTCGCCGACGTCCCACAGCCCGTCGAACAGCGCGCAATCGCCGGTGACGGTGAGGAAGGCGCGGCCGAATTCGCCCCCTTCTCCGGTCTCGTGGCCGGGGCGGACTTCGCCGCCCAGCTGGTGCGTCATTACCTGCTGGCCATAGCAGATGCCGAGGATCGGCAGCCCGGCCTCGAACAGCATCTGCGGCGCGCGCGGGGAGCCGTCCTCGGGCACGCTCGCGGGCGAACCGGAGAGGATGATGCCCTTGGGCTTCAACCGGTGAAAGGCCGCCTCGGCCTGCGTGAAAGGCGCGATCTCGGAATAGACCCCCGCCTCGCGCACGCGGCGCGCGATCAATTGCGTCACCTGAGAGCCGAAATCGACGATCAGGATCGATTCGGGAATGGCGGAATCGCCCGCTGCGGGGCCGGAGGGGTGCGCGCTCATGGCGGCGGATTACGAAGCAGGCCCCGCGCTGTCCAGCATCGCCGCGCACCGCAGCCATTCTTTTGCACCGCAGCAAAAATCTAGCACCGCATTTTCATAGGGTTCCCGAATTTTCGATGCGATCCGGTTGCAATCTTCGGAACCAATTTCGCATATTTCGCATTTGCACATCATTCTTGTGCACTGCACCAGAGTTTCAAACAGCAACCGAATGCCGGAAAGCGGCATCGAACCTCACGACACCCTCTCATCATCCGGAGTCTCACGATGCGTTTCACTCTCCCCCTGATCGCTCTCGCCGCTGTTGCCGCGCCGGCCGTGGCCGACGACACCGTCACCGTTCGCGTCGACTATGCCGATGTCGACGTGACCACCGCCGAAGGCCGCGCCGCGCTCGAAGCGCGGATCGACGCCAAGTTGCGCAAGGCCTGCACCATCGAGAGCGCCGCGCGCTACACCTATGGCCGCCCGGCGGTGGACAGCAAGTGCGTCACCGAAGCCCGCGCCACCGCGCTGGCCGAAGTCGAGCGCGTCGCCTCGCTCCAGACCCGCAAGGGCCGCAGCGTCGCCGCGAACTGATTTTGGGCAAACGTCTGAAACGAAAGGCCGCCGGAGCGATCCGGCGGCCTTTTTCGTAATACCCTCGAAGAAATCGTTGCATTTCCCGCAAGAGACTTTGGCGTTTTCGCATTTGAATTCGATTTGATCGAACACCATCTGCGCCCTCGAGCGATCGGTGCCGGGCCCCTCTCTCCAATCCCGGCTTGCCCCCTTGGGGCCCATCGCCCGGCGGCGGAAACCGAAGACGGACCGCACGCCCGCCTGCCGACCGGCAGGAGCGGCCCGGGCTCTCCCCCCTCGCCCGGCCCTCCCGCCCTGTCATCGTCCGGCCGATCGGCTGGACACGCAGCGGAAGAGACGCGGCCACCACCCTCCCCCCCCCTGAACAGGTGGCCGCGTCTCGAGCCGCGCTTCCCGCTCTCGTTACGCGTCCCCGGCCCTCACAGATTGCCTTTTTCGATTGCGGTGATGAATTATTTTCAGTCTTGTTAGAGATTGAAAATTGCGCGCAGCTTTGTATATGGTGCTCAGACCCGGGCAGTCGCCCTCTCCCCCCCTTGGCTGCCCGGGTTCCCAAACCACAACAAAAACAGGGAAACTTGGATCATGACCATGATCACCGAAAAGGCTGTCGCCTTGCTGCTCGCCGTCACCCTCAGCGGCGCGGCGTTCAACACCTTCATCGTCTGAGGCGCATTGCCGCAGAGGTTGGAGCCAAGCGCAGACACCTCAAGTCCGGCCCGGTTCCTCACCCGAGGAGCCGGGCCGAACTGTTTCTGGCGCGCTATTCGGTGCCGCCGAGCCGCTCGGCCTCAGCGCGCAGATCGGTCTTGAGCAGTTTGCCGATATGGCTGCGCGGCATTTCGCCGATGGCATGGAGCGCGGCGAGCCGCTGGGTCTTGCCGAGCCGCGCGTTGACCGCCGCCATGATCGCTGCCGGGTCGGCCTCGCCCTTGAGCACCACGAAGCCCACCGGCGTCTCGCCCCAAGCGCGCGAGGGCACGCCGACCACCGCGGCCTCGGCCACGCCCGGCTCCTTGCACAGCTCCGCCTCCAGATCGCTCGGATAGATGTTAAACCCGCCCGAGATGATCATGTCCTTCGCCCGGCCCACCAGTTCGACGAAGCCCTCCGCATCGACGCGCCCGATGTCGCCCATCCGCATCCATGTCTCGCCCGTCGCCGGGTCGATCCACTGCGCTTCGGCGGTCTTGTCGGGGCGGTTCTTGTAGCCGCTCATCATGGTGAGGCTGCGGCCGACGAGGTTGCCGGGGGTTCCGGGCGGCACCTCGCGGTCTTCGTCGTCGAGCACCTTCAGCTCGCTCCCTGGCGCAGGACGCCCCACCGTGTGGAGCTTGTCGGGGAATTCGTGGCACGCCAGCAGGCACACGACCCCGCCTTCGGTCATCGAATAGATCTCGATCAGCCCGCCCGGCATCCGCTGGAGCACCTCGCGCTTCAACTCGGCCGAGAATGGCGCGGAGGTGCAATATTTGAGCTTGAGGCTGGAGAGGTCGAAGTCGTCGAACTGCGGGAAATCCATCAGCCGCTGATATTGCACCGGCACCAGCATGGTGATCGTGGTGCGATCGCCTTGCGCAAAGCCAAGCCACTTCGCGCAGTCGAACTTGCCCATCACCCGCACGCATCCCCCGGCTAACAGCACGGGGAGGAAGGCGACCATCGTGGTGTTCGAATAGAGCGGCGTCGAAGCAAGCGAGCAAACCTCCAATCCCGCGCCAAGGTACGACAGCGCGGTCGCGGCAAACTGCCGCCAGCGCATCCGGTGCGAGTGGACGATGCCCTTGGGAATGCCGGTCGTGCCGGAGGAATAGATGATATTGAACGGGTCTTGCGGCTCCGGCACGAAGTCCGGCGCGCGGGAACCGGGAGGGGCCATCCACTGATCGATGCTCTCCAGCGGCACGCGGATCAGGTGCGCCATGAAATCCGGGCCAAGCTCTGCGGATTTGGCGGCGTCGATGAACAGATGCACCGCCCCCGAATCGGTCGCCATGCCCTCCAATTGCTCGGGCGAGGCGCTGGTGGTGAGCGGCGCGGCCACACCCCCGGCGCGCACCGCCGCGAGAAACACCAGCGCGTATTCGACGCTCGAGGTGCCGAGGATCGCCACCGACTGCCCGCGCTGGAGGCCCGTCTCCACCAACCGCGCCGCCAGCCGTTCGACCAGCCCCACGAGCTCGGCCCAATAAACCTCGCGCCGCTCGTCGCGCAGGGCGCAATCGTCGCCCTTCACGCGCGACCATTGCATCAGGATGTCGGGGAAGCTGCCGAAGGGTTCGGCCAGCGCGGTCAGCGGATCGAAGGATGTCATGGCGCGCACCATATGGTCGCGCGCGCCGATGTCGAGCCTCAACCCCCCGCCAGCGAGCCGAGACCGAAAGCCAGCACCACGCCCAGCGCTGTCGCGATCCCGGCGAGGTGGTGATCCTCGCGATAGGCCTTGGGGAAGACCTCGGTCGCCAGACTGGCGACCACCGCGCCTGCGGCAAAGCAGCGGATGACGGCGAGCCAGTGCTCGCTCACTCCGGCGAGCGCGACATTGCCGATGATTGCGGCGGCCGACAGCAGCCCCGCCGTTGCCGCCCACAGCAGCATGATCTTGCCCTTCGAGCGTCCGCCGTCCGCCATTGCGCGCGCGCCCCCGGCGGCTTCGGGCAGGTTCGACAGCAGGATCGAGCCTGCCAGCGCGGCGACCTCCAACGGCGAAGCTCCGATCAGCGCCACGCCGAGCGCGAGGTTTTCGGGCACCCCGTCGAGCGTGATCGCGGCGAGCAGCCCCCCGCCGCCATCCTCGCCCCATTTCTCGTCGATCAGATAGTCGATTCCCGTAAAGGTGACAGCGCCCGCAAGCACGCCGAGCATCGCCAGCATCACCGAACTGCGCTCGATCGAAGGTTCGATCAGCTCGCTCACCAGCGACAGCAGCAGCGCGCCGCCGGCGAGGGCCACCAGAAACCCCTCGGTCTTGCGGCCCAGCCGGAAATAAATCCCCCACACCGCCCCGGCGAGCAGCGCGCCCGATACCACCGCGACCACGATCAGCGTCATCATCATGCCGTGCCAATCCGCCGCGCGGGCAAATGTTGCATCGCCGACCGCTCCGGTGTCACAAGCGGCGCGGAGGGAGAGAGACATGATCCGCTATTGCCGTCTGGCCGCACTGGCCGCCTTGATGGTTGCACCGGCCGGTGCGCAGGAACCGCGTGCACCGCGACCGGTGATGGTGGTGGTCGCCCATCCCGATGACGAGCTGACCATGGCCCCTGCCCTCGCGGCGCTCGCGCGGCAGGGGCGCATGGTGACGATCCTGTTCGCCACCACCGGCGATCAGGGGCCGGGTGTCACCACCCGCGAGCGCGGTGCGGAGCTTGGCGCGGTGCGGCGGGCCGACGCCGAATGCTCCGCCAGGGCATTGGGTGCACAGGTGCGGTTTCTGGAAGGCCTGGGCGACGGCACCCTCGCCCAGTCCCCGCAATCGCCCGATGCCCCGGCCCGGCGCTTCCTTGCGCAATTCGCGCAGGCCTATGTCGATATCGAGCCCGAGCTGGTGCTGACCTGGGGCCCGGATGGCGGCTATGGCCACGCCGATCATCGCATGGTCAGCGCGCTCGTCACCGAGACGCTGCAATCGCTCGCCCCCGCCTATCGCCCGCGCCTGCTCTATGTCGGCATTCCCGCCGGGCGCCTGCCGCCGGTGCCGGAGATGGCCGGATGGGCCGAGACCGATCCGAAGCTGCTGAACGAAACCTTGCGCTACACCCCCGAGGATCTCGAGGCCGCCAAGGCTGCGGTGCAGTGCCATGTGACGCAATTCGACGAAACGATGCGCGGCGCGATGATGCCGCTGTTCGACGCGACGATGTGGCAGGGCAAGGTGCATTTCCGCCCCGCCTTCTAGGCCTCTGTGACGATTGGCGGATTTGGCCAAGCGTGCAGCGCGCGCCCGTGTGATAGTCTGCCCCAAAAAGCACCCCAGCTTCGAGTCGCATCGTGTCCCTTTTACGGAGAGAGACCCCATGCGCTTCACAAACGACGGCTGGCTGGAAGATGCCCCGCAGGTGCCTTCGCCCAATTTCTACGGCGGCAACAATCCGCGCGAAGTGATCGTCATGCACTATACCGCGAGCTACAATGCGCAGTCCGCGATCGGCGCCTTCAAGAAAAACGGCGGGGCGAGTGCGCATTTTGTGGTCGAGACCGATGGCACGATCACCCAGATGGTCTCCACCGCCGACCGCGCCTTTCACGCCGGGCCTGCGGTCTATCATGGCCGATCGGGGGTGAACCACTTCTCGATCGGGATCGAGATCGTCAATCCCGGCTATCACTTCAAGGCGGCGGACGGCGCCTGGCTCAACTGGAACCGCCAGCCCTGCAGCGCGGCCAAGCTGGCCCCCTTCCCGGGCATGATCGAGGCGCAGGACCCGTGGGTGGGCTCGGCCCGGCAATATTGGCCGCTGTTTCCCGAGGAGCAGTTGAAGGCGGTCGAGGATCTGACCAAGGCGTTGCTCAAAACCTATCGCACGCTGGTCGACATCGTCGGGCACCGCGATATCGACACGGTGCGCCGGTGGAAGGTCGATCCCGGCCCGGCCTTCCCGATGATGCGCTTCCGCCGGCTGATCGACCACCGCGACGACGAGGTCACGCCGGTCACCTATGTGGTCGCGACCACCGGCGGCAAGCTCAACGTGCGCGGCGGGCCGGGGACCAGTTTCGACACACTCGACTGGGGGCCGATCGGCAATGGACAGCAGGTGGAACGGCTCGAAGCGCGCGGGGACTGGTATCTGATCCGGCGCTGGATCGACGGCGTGCCGCATCAGGGCTGGGTCTATGCGGCCTACCTCGCGCCGGTTCCCTGACGCCGCCCGGATGCCCGCATCGACCAGATGCCCTTGTGACTCGTGGAAAAGCGCGGCTTGCGGCCCGCCCGCAGTTGGGTTTCCCGTCGCCAGCGCCTATATGATGGGCCATGAGCGATACCAACAATCCTGCCCCGCAAAAGCTGCCCAACGCCAACGAATATGGCGCCGATTCGATCAAGGTTCTCAAGGGCCTCGATGCGGTGCGCAAGCGCCCGGGCATGTATATCGGCGATACCGACGATGGCTCCGGCCTGCACCACATGGTGTTTGAGGTCAGCGACAACGCGATCGACGAGGCGCTGGCGGGGCATTGCGACCTCGTTCTGATCGAGCTGAACCCCGATGGCAGCGTCTCGGTCGAGGATAACGGGCGCGGCATTCCCACCGGAATGCACAGCGAGGAAGGCGTTTCGGCCGCCGAAGTCATCATGACGCAGCTGCACGCGGGCGGGAAGTTCGAGAACACCTCGGACGACAATGCCTACAAGGTTTCGGGCGGGCTGCACGGCGTGGGCGTTTCCGTGGTCAACGCGCTGTCCGAATGGCTGGAGCTCACCATCTGGCGCGAGGGCAAGGAGCACTGGATGCGCTTCGAGCACGGCGATTCGGTCGCCCCGCTCGAAGTGAAGGGCGATGCGCCCAAGGCCAGCGGCAATGCCGACGCCAACGGCTTCAAGAAGGGCACCCGCGTCACCTTCAAGGCCAGCCACGATACCTTCAAGAACGTCACCGAATTCGATTTCGAGAAGCTCGAACACCGCTACCGCGAACTCGCCTTCCTCAACTCCGGCGTGCGCATCAAGCTGCGCGACAAGCGGCACGAGGATGTGGTCGAGCACGATCTCTATTACGAAGGCGGCATCGCGGCCTTCGTCAAATATCTCGACCGCAACAAGCAGCCGCTCATCCCCGAGCCGATCGCCGTTTCGGCGGAGAAGGACGGGATCGGGATCGATGTCGCGCTGGAATGGAACGATTCCTATTACGAAAACGTCCTCGCCTTCACCAACAACATCCCGCAGCGCGACGGGGGCACGCACCTTGCCGCCTTCCGCACCGCGCTGACCCGCACGCTCAACAATTATGCCGAGCGTTCGGGGATGCTGAAGAAGGAGAAGGTGAGCCTGTCGGGCGAGGATATGCGCGAAGGCCTGACCGCGATCGTCAGCGTCAAGCTGCCCGACCCGAAATTCTCCAGCCAGACCAAGGACAAGCTGGTCAGCTCCGAAGTGCGCTCGCCGCTCGAAACCCTGATGGGCGAGAAGATGACCGAGTGGCTTGAGGAAAACCCCAATGAAGCCCGCTCGATCATCCAGAAGGTGATCGACGCCGCTGCCGCGCGCGAAGCGGCGCGCCGCGCGCGCGAAATGAGCCGCAAGGGCGCAATGAGCGTCGCCTCGCTGCCGGGCAAGCTCGCCGATTGTCAGGAACGCGATCCGGCCAAGTCTGAGCTGTTTCTGGTCGAAGGGGACTCCGCAGGCGGCTCGGCCAAGCAGGGGCGTGACCGCAAGACCCAGGCGATCCTGCCGCTGAAGGGCAAGATCCTCAACGTCGAGCGCGCGCGCTTCGACCGGATCATTTCCTCGAAGGAGGTCGGCACCCTCATTCAGGCGATGGGCACCGGCATCCGCGACGAGTTCAACCTCGAAAAGCTGCGCTACCACAAGATCGTTATCATGACCGACGCCGACGTCGACGGCGCGCATATCCGCACGCTGCTGCTGACCTTCTTCCACCGCCAGATGCCCGAGATCATCAAGGCCGGGCACCTCTTCATCGCCCAGCCGCCGCTCTACAAGGTCTCCAAGGGGCGGAGCGAGGTCTATCTCAAGGATCAGGCCGCGCTCGATCGCTATCTGGTCGATGCCGGGCTGCAAGGCCGGGTGCTGGAAACGCAGGGCGGCGCGCGCGGGGGCGAGGATCTGCGCGCGCTGGTCGATTCGGCGCTGCGGCTCAAGAACCTGCTCGCCTTCGTTCCGCGCCGCTATGACAGCGGGATCGTGGAGCAGATGGCACTGACGGGCGCGCTCGAGCCGGGGCTGGCGGGCGATGCACTGGCCGCCGCGCTCGAACGGGCTGCCGGACGCCTCGGCGCGGGCGACCGCGAAGCCCGCTGGAGCGCGTCGCAGCGCGAGGACGGCACCGTCGTGTTCGAACGCCTGTGGCGCGGTGTCACCGATGTCCACGAGATCGACGGGCGCTTCCTTTCCAGCACCGAAGCGCACAAGCTCCACAGCCTCGCCGCGGCGCAGGCCGATGCCTATGCCTCGCCCGTCAGTCTCGTGCGCGCAGGCGACGTGGCCGAAGAGCCCGAGCCCGAAACGCCCCCCGCCGACGATCCGCTCGCCGGAGAGGCCGAGGAAGCCGCCGCGCCGCCGCCCGCCACCTTCGACGGCACGATCAGCCGCCCGACGCAGCTGCTCGACGCGATCTTCGCCGCCGGGCGCAAGGGGCTGGCGATCGCCCGCTACAAGGGTCTGGGCGAAATGAACGCGGAACAGCTGTGGGAGACCACGCTCGACCCCGAGGCGCGCGTGCTGTTGCAGGTCAAGGTCGAGGATGCCGACGTGACCGACGAGATTTTCACCCGCCTGATGGGCGACATCGTCGAACCACGGCGCGAGTTCATTCAGGATAATGCCCTTAACGTGGCGAATCTCGACGTCTAGGCACCCGCACACATGGCCCATCAGCCCCACCGCACCGAGGAATTGCAGCACGCCAGCTTCCTGATCATCCTCGCGGTGGTCACGCTGCTGATGGCCGTCATCGTCTGGCCCTTCGCCCAGCCGCTGCTGTGGGCCGCGCTGGCGGCGATCATGTTCCAGCCGCTCTACAAGCAGGCGCTGATCCAGACCCGCGGGCGGCGCAATCCGGCGGCGGGGCTGAGCCTCATGATCATCTTCTTCGTGATCATGGTTCCGGCGCTGTGGGTTGCGACGATGGTTGCGGAACAGGCCATCGTGCTTCTCGCCGCCTTGCAGGAACAGCCGATCGATCTTGCGGCGTGGTTCGATCAGGCCCACGGAATGCTGCCAGAAGTCGCACGCGACGCGATCGACCGCGCCGGCTGGGCCGACGTGGCGAAAGTGCAGGCCCGCTTGCAGGAACTGCTCACCGAAAGCGCCGGGATGATCGCGGGGCAGGCCGTGTCGATCGGCAGCGGCGCGCTTGGCTTTCTGCTGTCCCTCGGCGTCGGCCTTTATGTGATGTTCTTCCTGCTCCGCGATGGCGAGCGCATCGGACGCGTCGTGCTGCGCGCGGTTCCGGTCGAACGCAGCATCGCCGACCGGCTGGCGAACCGCTTCCTCGGCATCGTGCGCGCCACGATCAAGGGCACCGGGGTGGTCGCGCTGGTGCAGGGCGCGCTGGCGTGGATCACCCTGCTGATCGCAGGCGTGCCCTCCGCCTTGCTGTTCGGGGTGGTGACAGTGTTCTTTGCGCTGGTGCCGGTGATCGGCGCGGGCGCGGTGTGGTTGCCGGCTGGGCTGTGGCTGCTGATCTCGGGCGAGACATGGCAGGGCATCTTCGTGCTGCTGGTGGGCTTCTTCGTCATCTCCTCGGCCGACAACGTGCTGCGCCCCGTTCTGGTCGGCCGCGACACCGGGATTCCCGACTGGATCATCCTCGTCACCACGCTGGGGGGCCTCAGCCTCGTCGGCTTTTCGGGCATCGTGCTCGGCCCGCTGGTGGCCGGGCTGTTCCTCGCCAGCTGGTCGATCCTGCGCGAACAGCGCGAAGAGGACGCCGAGGCCGAGCGCCTGGAAGAGGACGAGAGCGGTATCCGGGTCGATGCCTCGGGCCATGCGCCGCCCGAAGGCGAGGCGGGCTGAGGCCGTGCAGCAGCTGGTCGCACCCGGCTCGCAAGGCGAAGCCATCGGCCGGCTGGTGGTCGCCGGATTGCTGGTGGCGATGCTGCCCGCACTGCCTTTCGGCAACTATCTCGCCTACCCGTTCTATATCCTGACGACCTGGTTTCACGAGATGGGCCACGGGCTGACCGCGATGGTGCTGGGCCAGTCCTTCCATCAACTGGTGATCTTCCCCAATGGCTCGGGCTATGCCGAATACAGCCTCGGCGGCAGCGCCTCGCGCCTCGTACCCGCCGCGATTGCCGCAGGCGGCCCGCTCGCGCCGAGCATGGTGGGCGCGCTGCTCATCGTCGCCAGCGCCCATCCGCGCGCATGGCGGCCGGTGCTGTGGCTGGTGCTCGCCGCGATCCTCCTCAGCACGCTGATCTGGGTGCGCTCGGCCACCGGCTGGTGGGCGCTGCTGGTGGTGGCAGGTGTGCTGGGTCTGGTCGCCTGGCGCGGCTCGCCCAGCGTTGACCGCTTCACCCTGCAATTCCTCGGCCTGCTGGGCGTCTACAGCGGCTTCGGCGACTGGCGCTACCTGTTCACCGAGCGGGTGACGATGAACGGGCAGGCGGTCCTGTCGGACACCGGCGCGATCGCGGCGGCGATCGGCCCGCCCTACTGGTTCTGGGCCGGGGTAATCCTCGTGGCCTCGGCGATCATGGTCGGCGCGGCGCTGCGCTACGCCCTCGCCGACAAGCGCCTGCGGCCCCCGCCGAGAAAGCCGCCCGCCAACGTGCTGCAGTTCCGCCGCTGAGGCCTAGCCCTTGCGCGTCTTGGCCCGCTCGTTCGCCGCGCCGAAGCGGCCATGCTTGCGATAGCGCAACATCCACTTGTCGAGGAACAGGCCCAGCGGCCTGGCCTCGATCCCCAGATCGGCAAGCCCCGGCGCACCCTCCGCCACGGTGTTGCCCGCCTTCAGCAGCGCCCACTGGTCGCGGCTCATCGGGGTGCCGGGCAGCGCCGCGAAGGTCGCCGAGAGGCCATCGGGCATGGCGAGGAAGGTGCGCTTCCGCCCCTGCGCCGCGGCGATGCGCTGATGGATCTCCATCATGGTCAGCTGTTCGGGCCCGCCCAGTTCAAAGGTCTTGCCGCCGTGCCGGTCGGGATGCTCCAGCGCCACAGCGACCGCCTCGGCGACGTCATCTGCATAGACCAGTTGCAGCTTCGCCTGCGGGCCGAACACGGGGAGCACCGGAAAGAGTTCGATCATCCCGCCGAACAGGTTGAGGAAATTGTCGTCCTTGCCGAACACGATCGAGGGGCGCAGGATCGTAGCCGTGGGAAAGGCTGCCGCGACCCGCTCCTCGCCCAGCGCCTTGCCGCGCGCGTAATCGGTGGAGGATGACGCATCCGCCCCGATCGCGCTGACATGCACCAGCGCCTTGACCCCGCCCGCGGCGGAGAGCCGCGCGATCGTGCCGGGTGCCTCGCCCATCAGCTTGACAAGATCGCCCTCGAACGCGCCGACGAGGTTCACCACATGGCTCGCTCCGTCGAGCGCGGCGGCGACATGCTCTTCCTTGGTGATGTCGCAAGGCATCATCTGGAGCTGGCCGAGATTGGCGAGCGGCTTCAGGTCCTGCGCCTTGTAGGGCGAGCGGCTCGCCAGTCGCACCCGCGCCCCGCGCGCGAGCAGCGCCTGCGCGACATAGTTGCCGATATAGCCGGTGCCGCCGAAGATCGTGACCAGCTGGCCGGAAAGCGGAGAGGAGGTGGGCATAATGCAGGTGCTCGTTGTGGCTGGCGAGGTTGCCGGACAAGGATGTGGCCGCGCTTAGCGTCAACGCTCGCCGGGAGGCAAGCGTTCCGATCATCGCGAGCGGCGGATCTGCGCGAGGGCGCGGCGCCGCGTCGCGCGTCATTCCCTCGGTTCAGTGGCGGCAGGACGCACGAAGTGGCGTTGCGGCAGCGGCGAACGCCGCGTGCGGACGCCGCGACCGGGGCAAAGCAGGCGCGTGGGGATCGGCGCCGAGCAGGGTAACCCGGGCAAAGACGGTCTCGCGCAAAGCAGGACGATGTTGCCATTGACAGCCCCCCGCCCCCCCGCTAATCGCGCCCACCTACCCAGCCTTCCGGCACCAATGACCGGCAGGCTTTCGTGCCCAGATGGCGGAATTGGTAGACGCACCGTCTTCAGGTGGCGGCGCTCGCAAGGGCGTGGAGGTTCGAGTCCTCTTCTGGGCACCATTTGTTCTTCTCACGTTCTCCCAAATAATCTATAAAACCCGCAGAAATCCTAGGGATTTGGCCCTTGGATCGTTCCGGATCGTCCCGCCTGTTCTCGGGGGTTCCAGACACTTTTGTGGGCCTTTTGAGGCCGTTTCGCAAAGGCCCAGATGAAAAGGCCCCCACATGCCGCTGACAGATACTCGCCTCCGCGCACTCAAGCCCAAGGATAAGCCGTACAAGGTAACCGATGAGCGCGGCCTATATGTTGAGGTCACGCCGACCGGCGGCAAACTTTGGCGATTCCGATACCGGATCGGCGGCGCGCAAAAGAAGCTCTGCATCGGCAGCTATCCCGACATCAGCCTCAAGCAAGCGCGAGACGCGGCTTACGAGGCACGACGAGCTGTTGCTTCTGGCGGCGACCCGGCCTTTGAGAAGCGGAAGCGGAAAATCCGCGCCGAGTTCCTTTCTGCACAGACGTTCGAGGCAGTCGCACGTGAGTATATTGAACAGATGATGGTCCAGAATGGCCGCGCCGATGGCACGATCGTCAAGGCCAATTATTTCCTAGACAAGCTTGCGCCTACCATCGGGAACAGACCCATCGACGAGATCGAGCCGTTCGAAGTCCTGGCTCCTCTCAAACGACTGGAAGCCACTGGTAAGCACGAGACTGCGAAGAAATGCCGCTCGTTCGCAGGCCGCGTGTTTCGCTACGGTGTTGCTACCACCCGCTGCAAATCAGATCCGACCAGTATGCTGAAGGGTGCTCTCGTAACGCCGAGAGCCACGCATTATGCAGCCATCCTTGAGCCCACCGAGTTAGGCGGGCTGCTGCGCGCAATCGACGACTTCACTGGCTACATGGTGACGAAGTTTGCTTTGCAGATCGCGCCGCATGTGTTCGTACGCCCCGGCGAACTCCGCCACGCCGAATGGCATGAGATCGATCTGGTCGATGGGGTCTGGAAGATCCCTGCCGGTAAAATGAAAGCGCGCCGAGCGCATGCCGTCCCGCTGTCCAAGCAAGTTAGAGGCTATCTCACAGACCTGGCCGAGATGCTCGGCCGCGAAGGATATGTCTTCCCGTCTGCGCGCAGCTCCAAGCGTCCCATGAGTGAAAACACGCTCAATGCCGCATTCCGTCGCATGGGATATTCGAAGGAAGAAGTCACCGCGCACGGACTCCGGGCGACAGCATCAACATTCCTGAACGAGTCGGGACTTTGGAATCCGGATGCAATCGAGCGTGCCTTGGCACATGGCGACAGCAATGTTGTGCGTGGCATCTACCATCGCGGCAAGCATTGGGACGAGCGCGTGCGAATGGCTCAATGGTGGAGCGACTACCTCGATGAGCTGCGGACAGGAGGAAAGGTCATCATGGGAAAGTTTGCCAAGGGTTGATCGGAAGAACGAATTTCTTCTCAGCCAGTGCAGGATTGAAGGCTCAGGACCAGACCTATCAGGGACACTGACGCGAGCAAGGCGAACTCAATTCTGATGCTCCAGACTTTAAGCCAATTCCGCATCGTGCTGAGCCTCAGCTCGTAGGGCTTTGGCAGCTAAGCTGATCGAAGCGCTCAGCAACAGTCTTCCACGTTGCTATGCCTGCTTCGTCCCCTTCGTTGGATAGCCGCTCGATTTGCTGCGCGATATACGCGGGTCCCTCTTTGCCATGGTTCTTTTCGACCCAGAGCGCGACCGCCCACAATTCCTGGTCGCGGTTCAGCACCATGGTTCACGTCTCCCGGTCCAGGTTCGCGCCAAGCCTTCGCTGACCAGCTGATCGCCAAGCGAGCGGCCGCCGCGCGTAACAACCCGCAATTTGCGACCGTACTGATCCTCATCTCTGTTCCCGATGGTCCTCAGTTCAAAGGGCCCGGCATTCAGCAACTCGACAAGGCGGTGCGTCGCACGCATGCCGAGTTGGTACTCATAGTCGCAACGAGGCTCGCTGATCTCGGGAGTGTCGATGTCGGCAATGCGGATCTTCACGCCATCAAGCCAGAAAGTATCTCCATCCACGACGCATGTGCGCCGGATCGATCCGCAGATGTCGAATTGTGGGGAGCTCGCTTGCTGGAATAAAGCCTGCGGCTGCTGATCGTCGTTAGCAAGATTGGCATCATGGACTGGCCAGGTGAATGCCAGCATCCCTCCAGCAAATACAATCGCGAATGCTCCCAAACCCAATGCGATCTCCTTTCTCAGCTTCTGGCGCTTTTGTGCCTTCAACGCCTTGCGAAAGTCGAACGGCTCACCGGGGGTCTCACTCACTAGCGTTGTCCGTCTTCATTCCGGCACATGATTTCAGACAATAGCCGGAAATCAGGTAGTTTCGTCAATTGTACGTACCAATTGCTTGCCAACGTCCCAACACAGTCCGGACATATTGCGGCGTTTCACCATTTTTCGGAATGCCGCGTGATCGGGAGACGGCACCAGGGCCCGCATTGTAAGCAGCCAAGGCCAGGTGGACCGCGTCGAACCGGTCCAACATGTCGCGAAGGTACCTGGCGCCACCGTCGATCGATGCAAGAGGGTCATGACGGTTCCGGACGCCCAGTTCTCGCGCCGTGGCTGGCATAAGCTGAGCAAGCCCGGCAGCACCAGCTGGACTCACAGCCATCGGATTGAAGCGGGACTCAGCCCAGATAAGAGCACGAAGCAGGTTGGTCGGAAGCCCGTAACGGCGTTCAGCCTCGGCTATCGCCGCTATATACAGGCCTTCCCGGTAGGATACGTCTGCTGGCCCGGCCGGGTAGATTGCAGGAAGATATTGTCTAGCCGGCTGCTGGTCCGTCTTCGGCGGAACGATCGCGTGCTCGAACAGGGTGAAATCCTGGGCGCGGACTTGCTGAGAGGAGGTCGCGATCATCCCCAGGCAGGCGACCGCTATCGCGGTCCGACAATTGAGAGAGGTCATCTCGAGTGGTGCTCCATTGATTCGAATCACAATGGAACATAAAAAGAACATGTGCCTGTAGGAAATCGGGAACTGGATTTTGGGGCTGCCGATCAAGTAAAAAGCGACATCTGAAGGTGCGATGGCCGGGATTTGCGCCGGCCAATTGCGCTGCAGCGCCGACTGTGCCGGCTTTGGCGCGAAGCGTGCCGTCATATGCGCGAACACGACCGGAATTCGCGCGAATCACCGAAGGAAGCTGATTCGTTCCTTCCTCTATGTTCTCTTAATGTTCTTTTCGTTTTCCTACAGGCTTCCTTCGCGTTTAGCCGGTGATTCGATCACCTCCACCGGAAAGGATTCGCCGATGACCAACATGGCGCTCTTTGCAGAACAACAAGTTCGCGCCGACCTCGCCCGGCTGCTTTTGGCCGCCGTCGAAGCCAGCGGCCGTGCCCGCTGCGACATCGCGCGCGACGCGCAGATCCATAAGGATGCCCTGCGCCGCGTCCTTGCCGGCGAACGGTCGGCCAGCCTCGGCGAAGCCTTGCGCATTCTTGCAGCGTGCGGCGTCGCGCCGCACGCGCACTTGCTGCTGTTTCTCGTCAGCAGCGGCGATCACGCGATTGCGTGGCTGCAATCGGACCTCGCGCAATTCTTCGAGGACTTTTCCGGCGAACTGCCTTCAGCGCTCGAACGTGTCCTGGGCAACCAGGTTCACGATGTGAAGCCGCGCTGGGCTAAGGGCACGGCGCATCGTGTCGCCCGCCTGCTTTCCGATCACATCGACGAGCTTGAACGCAAGGACGCCCTGATTGGCGATGTCTTCGCCGGTACCGAAGGAGGCCATCGTGGGTGAAGAGATCGACAAGGAGGCAACAGAGCCCCGTCGGGTGACGCGTCTCATTCGCTTGCCCGAAGTGCAGCACCGCGTCGGGCTTGGCCGTTCAACGATCTATCGCTGGATGGCCGAGGGCAAGTTTCCGAGGCCTGTGCAGCTCGGAGGATACTCGGTTGCGTGGGCGGAAAGCGAGATCGACGGGTGGGTGGCCGATCGTATTAAGCACTCGACATAGCCACCTCGACGTATCCCCTGTGACCAATAGAAAGAGCCCAGCTACCGTGCAGTAGATTGATCAGCTGGGGAGGGTGCCTCGCGAAGCCGGCGGGCGCGTTCGACAAAATGCTCCATCTGCGTGGCAGCGTGCAAGGTAAGCGGATGCGGCTTCGCATCGGCACGCGGGGATATGAATTCCGCGATTTCTTCGATTGCTGCCAGCTGATTGGCGCTGGCCTTCGACAGAAGGCCGAGCACCATGTTCTCAAGGGCGATCACCCTGATGCGCAACTGGATCATTTCGGCATCGGAAAGTGGCGGAATATCCCATTTCTCACAATCGGCAGCGAGCGCTTCCTGCGGCCCGCAGGGCAATGCCCCGCCTTCGTCTTCCCAGCGCGACAGCGCACCGGCTTTTCCCGTTTCCGACATATGCGGTTCCTTTCATAAGCACCGAGGCGATTGTCTGCGCGCTGCTCACATAGCACAAAGCCATGCCGGGACGCGCCTGGCACGGCGACAGCGAAGCCGGGCAAACGGAACCCCGCGCGTCGGGTTGGTTTGCACGCGGGGTTCCTGAACGGCCCCTTGGGGGCACCTGCGACCCGCAGGGCGTCGGGGGGAGGCGGGGCCGTCCTTTCCTGATCTTGCGATGTTCGTTTGTGTTTTTGCCGAGGGTATCTCCTGGATAGCCGTGTCACCGGGAAACGCGTCCGATCACATACCTTCCATGTCGTGATCGGCCATCGAGGACATGTCATGACCCGCATGGGGATCGGCCGGCTGGGTCGCCTCGCTCGCGGGTTGCGTGCGTGTTGCTGGAGGTGCGGGTGTGGCAGTTGCGCGTGATGCGGGAGAGGCAGCGTGCCGTGAGGCGGGCGTGGCGGCGCCATTTGTCGAAAGAGCGTCCTCCCGAGCGGTCGCTGCCTCATCTTTGGAGGGAGAGGCTGCCGGATCGGCAAGACCCGCCTCGGGTGCCGTGCCAGCCACCACCGCAGCTTCGCCCATAGGCGAAACCTCAGCAGCCGGTGTGCTCTCCTGCGCTTGGTCACAAGCGGCGAGAGCGAACGTCAATGGCGCGGTCGCGAGAAATGCTATCGCGGTGTTCGATTTCAGAATTCGCATGTTATTCAACTCCTTCAGAGCCACGAAACGCCAAGATGGTCCGGTCCGTGCGCGAGCTCGCCGCCAAGGAACCCCTGGATGAGAACGAGTGCCGCCATGGAGAAGATCGACGCGCGCAACCATGCGCGGCTCTGGCTCGGCCTGCTCGCGAGGTATGCCATCGCAATACCGAGAACCGCGATCAGCATACCGGTCCATCGATGGACTTGCATGACAGTATCGCCGCCGAACCACAGACCGGTGTGAATCCATCCGAACAGAACTGCGACGACTGCGCCGATTGCTCCGCCGTAGACGAGTACGCGCACCGCACTTTCCAGGCCCGCTCCTTTCCGGCGCATCACGAACAATTCGGTGGCCGCAGCCATGAAAAACAAGGCGATCGGGAAGTGGATCGTTGCCGGATGCAGCTTTTTCAGTACGGCCATGACGCCGGTTTCGCTCTCATCCGCATGGCCACCGGCCTCGTCATGGGCTGCGCCCGCTTCATCGTGCGCGCCGGAGGACTCGCCAGCATCCGCAGTCTCGCCCATCTGCGCCATGGCCGCCTGGTCGTGCACATCGCCATTGGTGGCAGCAGGCGCGGCGCTCGCCTCTTCGCCGTGCTTTTCGTCGCCATGAGCCTGAACGGGTCCGACGAAGAGCAGGCTTGCGGCGAGCAGCGCCAGAAATGAGGGGGCTTTCATGTCTCGTATGTCTCCCGACCCTGCAGTTAAAGTGCGACCTATGTGCCTGATACGCACGGCAGCCGCGTGCCCCTCGCATTAATTTGATAGTTCAGCGCGACTGAAGTGCGCCCGGGTGGTCACGCTTGCTGGCGGCATCATCGCGATCGTCGAACGCATTCGGCTCCTGGCCGCGTTCGGCCTGGCGAACGAGGGTAAGGCGTTCGCCCACGCGAATAAGCCCCATGGGCTCAGGCGAGCTTGCTCTTCTTTGCGCGGCGGCGCAGCCTCGGCATCCGGTTCGCCAGCAGGACGAAACCCGACAGGGCTATGATCGTGCCGCCAATGCCGAACAGCAGCAGCCACCAACTGTTGATGCGGTCGCGCTCGGTCCAGTCCATGATGTGGAGGCCCCAGATGAAATCGAACAGGCGCCATGTATCGCTGCGCGCCGCCCCGAGCGTGCCGCTGGCGGCATCGATGTAGATGCGCGTCGAAGCCTCGTCAGCATAGGTGACCTGCCAGGCCGGAAAAGGGCCGCGAAACTCGGTTCCGATGGGGTCATCGACGATCCGTGCGGCCTCGATGGTCGTGCGCGGCCCGGTCCATGCGCGCAAGGCGATGGATTTTGCCGTTGCCGCCGAGATGGGGGAGAGTTTACGCCCAGTCACCGGATCGTGGAGGCTCACGCTACCGTCAACCTTGCGGACCTCGGTCACGGCATCGCCGTCGAGCGAACGTGTCGTTACCGCTGCAAGAGTACCGTCGTTTGCGACCCAGGCCGGGAGCGGGGCATCGGCGGGCAGCGCCTCTTGTTCACGCGAAACGACATGTTCGGAGCGAACTTCTTCCAGGTCGAGAAACGACATGAGGGCGCCGGTTCCCATCCACAAGAGAACCTGGACACCGACGAAAATCGCCAGCCATTTGTGGATCTTGCTGCCGAGCACATGCAGGCGCAGCTTCAGCGACGGCGTTGCCAACCGGTGCTACCTCTTCGAAAGCCGTAATCAGTTGCGCGGCGCGCGCGACGAGGAATGGTACTGGACGATTCTCCACCCGTCCGCATCGTGAGCAAGCACCGATGTCGCCACGCCGTCGCGCTCGATCACCCGGCCATCGCTAAGTTCGATGCGATAGCCATACGTCTCATAGGCATGGGCCATGTGCCCCATCCGGGTGACGGTCAGCGTGGGGTCGGTAAAGGTGAAGCTCACAATCGCGTCGAGCTCGGGGCCCAAATGGTGCTCCATGTAATTGGCAAAGCTTCCTTCGGCCTTGCCATTCTCGAAGATCGCCGAGTCCTCGGCGAAGAGCGCGCGCATTGCCTGCGCGTCGCGCGCTTCAAGAGCGGTGCGATAGGCCTTGAGGGTTTCTTCAGCGCCCGCGACATCGTCCGCCGAAGCGTCCATCGCGTGCATCTGATGGTTCGCATGGGAAGAGTGGTCCATCTGCTGCGCGAAGGCTGGCAGCGGTATCAGCGTGGCAACAAGCGCAGTCGCCGCGATGCGTGTCAAAGGCTTGGTCATGGAAGTTCTATCCTTTTTGAGATTTCAGAACCAGAATCGCACACCGACGACATAATTGGTGACGCTCGGATCCTCTCCGGCGGCCCGCGCAAAATCCGCGCTGTCGCCGATGCGCCATTCCTGGGAAACGCCGACATAGGGCGCGAATTCGCGTGCGAACTCGTAGCGAAGACGCAGACCTGCCTCGATCCGGTCGAGGCCAGCGCCAATGCCGAGTTCGGGAATATCCTGAGCGGAAAGTGCGATTTCGGCACGCGGTTGAAGGATCAGCCGCTGCGTGATGCGCTGATCAAGTTCGCCCTCAAAACGCGCCGTCACATCGCCCTTGGTGGAGACGAAGGCCGCGGCATCGACCTCGAACTGGTAAGGCGCGATCCCTTGGATACCGATAACCGCGTGCGTGCGTTCCGGACCGGTCAGGTCCTGGCGAACACCCGCCTGGAAATCGAAGAAGGGCGCAATGGCGCGGCTCCAGAGCGCCTGGACCTCGGCGCCTTCTATGGGTTCGCCGAAGCTGCCCTCACCCTCGGACTTGAACCAGAATTTGTCGATGTCGCCGCCATAATATCCCTGGATGTCCCACAGATATCCATCCTTCCCCTCGCGGGCGCGGTACTCGAGCCGGTCGCCCTGAAACCAGAAGCGCATTCCTCCGTCGGTCTCGCGGACAAGCTCGCGGCGCGCTTCGTTCATGGCTTCCTCGCCCCAGATGGCGACCGCCGCGCGCGCTGGGCCGCTCCCTGCTTCTGGAGGAGGCGGCAGCAGCGGGATATCATCGTCCGAGCCCATCTGCATCGCCGAATGGTCCATGCCCTGCCTGTCCTGCGAAGGCGTCTCCCCATGGTTCATCTGGCTGTGATCCATCTGCCCATGGTCCATCGACGAACTGGCCTCCGCCTGACCCATCTCGCCGTGATTCATCTGCGAATGATCCATCGCGCCTTCGGCGGGCTTGCCCTGCGGCATCGAGCCGTGATCCATTCCTTCATGACTTTCGGGCGATGCCTGTGGACGGGCAGCGTCCACAGGCATTGTCATGCCAGAATGGCCATCCTGAGCGGTCATCGCACCATGATCCATGGTTGAGTGATCCATCTGCGAGCGGTCCATGGCGGCTTCAGGTTGAGCAGCCGGTTCGCATGCTCCATCTGCAACCGGATGCCCCATCGCGCGATGGCGCTCGGCTTCTTCCTCGCACTTCGTCTTCGCGTCAGCCTGCGCCTCGGCGCTTTGCTGCGGCTCCGCCGGCGAATGACCGGCATGCTGCGCCGCCGCGGGGGAGGCGAGAACTGAGCCGGCTGCGACCGATGCGAGCAGGCTGACAATACGAATTTTCATGCTTCGCTCCCGTCGGGATTGGCGACCGTGACGATCTGAAACATCCCGGCATGCATGTGGTAGAGAAGGTGACAGTGGAAGGCCCAGTCGCCCGGCTCGTCCGCCGTCAGGTCGAACTGCGCGCTGCCACCCGGCTGCAGGATTACCGTGTGCTTGAGCGGTTGACGATCGGCCGGCGCGCCATTGACCAGCTCGAAGAAATGACCGTGCAAGTGAATGGGGTGCGCCATCATCGTGTCGTTGACGAGCTTCACGCGCACGCGCTCGTTATAGGCGAAACGGATCGGCTCGTCTGAGACGGCGGAGAACTTCTTGCCGTCGAACGACCACATGTAGCGCTCCATATTGCCGGTCAGATGAATTTCCATTCGCCGGGACGGCGTGCGGCCCTCGCGGTGTGGAGTCAGCGCGCGCAGCTTGCGATAGTCGAGCGTACGATGCGGCACATCGGCGAGACCGATGCCGGGATCGCCCATGCGGTCGACCGGGTTCATCGAGACCATGTCGAGACCGGGCCCGACCTTCACATCGGGCGGCAGAAGCGATGTGTCGCGCATCTGCATCCCCGACATGTCGGCCATGCCTGCCATCTCGGATTGGCCGGACGAACCATGATCCATCCCCGCCATGTCGCCGCCACTTCCGTGGTCCATGCCCGACATGCCGGCATCGCCAGACGAGCCGTGGTCCATGCCGCTCATGCCCATGTCGGCCATGGTCAGAAGCGGCGGATCGCGCAGCGGCGGAATGGCGGCGCGAGCGCCGGGTGCGCTCGCGAGTGTGGCAATACCCATGCCCGAGCGGTCCATCGACTCCGCGACCAGCGTGTAGGCTTGTTGCGCGCCCGGCGTCACGACGACGTCGTATGTCTCGGCCACACCGATCTGGAACTCGTCGACCTCCACCGGCTCGACGTTCTGCCCGTCCGCCTGAACGATGGTCATCGGCAGGCCGGGAATGCGAATATTGAAGAAGGTCATGGCGCCGGCATTGATGAAGCGCAGCCGCACGCGTTCGCCCGGGCGGAAGAGGTATTCCAGATTGTCGAGCGGGCCATGGCCGTTCAGAAGATAGGTATAAGCCGCGCTCGACACGTCGAGGATGTCCGTCGGCATCATGCGCATTTTCGCCCACATCCGGCGATCCTCGCCCGAAAGCGGGTAATCGTCGGTCCAGGTGTTCTGGTTGTAGTTGAAGTAGCCTTCGCCCTTCTTGAGCTTGTCGAAAATGGTGTGGGGCGACATGGCGCTGAATTCGCTCAGCACCACGATATATTCGCGGTCGGCCTGAACCGGATCGGGTCCGGCGGGATCGATCACGATCGCGCCGTAATGCCCGGCCTGTTCCTGCAGGCCGCTATGCGAGTGCCACCAGTAAGTGCCCGATTGGCGAACCGGAAACTCGGCGGTGAAGGTCTCTCCCGGTTTGACACCGGGGAAGCTCACGCCGGGCACTCCATCGAGCTGAAACGGCACGAGCAGACCGTGCCAGTGGATCGAAGTATCTTCCTCGAGCTGGTTATGGACATTGAGCCGGACGGTCGTGCCTTCCTGCAAACGCAACAGCGGACCGGGGATCGTGCCATTGACGGCGATCGCGCCGCCGCGCCTGTTGCCGGTCGCGAAGGCCGATCGGGCAACGGTGAGGTCGATATTGGGGCCGGATATCTCGTCCAGCCCCTTGCGGGCGTTACCTGCGAGGATGTCCGCGCCCCGTGCCCAGGCAGGCATCGCCCCGGCAAGGCCGAGCAGACCCATTCCTCCTGCTCCGGCTCCGAGAAACTTGCGTCGATTGACGGCGATCATAAAGGGCTCCTGACTTGGCGTTTACCGTTACTTACGCGCGCGCCCAGCCAACCCCTCAAAGTTTTTCGAAGCGCTCCTTCAGCCTGTTGCGCGCGCGATATACGCGGGTTTCGATCGCCTTTTCGGTCGTTCCGAGAAGATCGGCCGCCTCGGCCTGGCTACGCCCCTCGATGGTCACGAGCACAAGCGCTTCGCGCAGCCTTAAAGGCATTCGCGCGATCTCGGCCTGAACGAGATTGAGCTCTTCCCTGGAAACGGCCAACGCTTCAGGACCCGGCAAATCGTCGGCGATGGAATGGAGTTCGTCATCACCCGACAGTCCGAAAAAGCCTGCGACCTTGCGCCTGCGCAAACGGTCCCGGCAGCGGTTGAGGACGACGGTTGTCAGATAGGGTCCGATCGGCTTGTCCGGATCGAGCCGATGGCGCGTCAGCCACACCGAAGCGAGGCTGTCCTGAACAACGTCCTCCGCCTGAGAAGGAGAGGAAAGCATGCGTGTCGCGAGCGCGAGAAGCCGACCGGTTTCATGCTCGACGAGCTTGCTGAAAGCCCGCTTGTTACCGGCCCTCACCTGCGAGACAAGGGCCTCATCCGGATTGTCGCCCGCCCCCGACATGGCGCTTCAGTCGCGCGGGTCGCGGGTCAGGGCGTCGGAGACCTTGCGGTCGAACTGGCGTTGCTGCTCGGGTTCGAGAATTTCACGCATGTCGAAGACATGCCGTACCGTTGCTTTCTGCAGATCGCCCATACGCGCATGCACCTCGTCGATCGCGGCCGAAACCTCGGGACCGTACTCGTGCTCATTTTCCATCGCCTGGGCGAGCCGGGCATTGGCTGCGCGCGCCGATCCTTCGAGCCGTGCCCTTTCGACAGCGAAACGGGCCTCGAGCGCATCGAGACGCTGCTCCTGGTCGGCCGTCAGGGTGAGCTCGTCGTGCACGAAATCGTGGAGGCCGGAGCCGGCCTCGTGATTGGCCCAGCGATCCGCGGCAATCGCGCCGAGGCATCCTGCAAGTGCTGCGAGAAGCACCGCGAGAACGATATGCGTCGTCTTCAAACCCTATTGCTCCACATGGAGGAGCGCCGATGGGGACAGCTGTTCGCCGAGGATAAGACCCTCGCCAAATGACGCGGAAGACGTGCCATAGCCGCCGGGCCAACCGCTCGTTCCGGCGCCAGCTCCAAGCCCGACGACGAACAGACCGACGAAAAGGGCCGTCCGGCGGCGTCGGTCGGCGATTTCGCCAAGCTGTCCGGCGCGCTGCCAAACGCCATCCATGAAGTCGGCTGGGACCTCGTTGGCGGCGGTGGTGGAAAGCGTTCCGAGCACCGCATCAAGAGAGTGATTGTCACGCATCCGAAAAACTCCTGTGGGTTGCACGTGTCCTATACGCGCTCGCCTGCACAATCCCTTAAACTTCTTTTTTTGAGGGAATGTCCAGCGCCATACGTAACCGAGACGGGTCTGTCAGAATCGGGTCGAACCCGGGATGAATGGGAACCAGCTCGTGAACAATATCACCGCACCTGAAGATCACGGCGAATTTACGCCTCTTCTTGGCAAGAGCTTTCTGACGCCCCTTTACGACCGGGCGATCGGTCTGTTCACCCGCGAACATCTCTGGCGACAAAGGATTGTCGAAGAACTGCACCTTGTCCCCGGCGACCGGGTGATCGATGTTGGCAGCGGAACCGGCACTCTTCTCAAGGCCTTGATGACGGATTGTCCGGAAGCGGGTCTGATCGGTGTCGAACCCGACCCGGATGCGCTCGCGCTTGCGCGGCGCAAGTTTGGCGCGGGAGCCGATCTCGTGAAATGGCACAATGGCTTTCTCGAAAGCCTCAAGCTGCCCGCAGGGTGGCAGCCGAACAAGATCGTCAGCAGCCTCGTCCTGCACCAGGTCCCCTTGCGCAAGAAGCAGACAATCCTGGAAACCATCGAAAGCTTGCTCGTGCCAGGCGGAACGGTGTTGATCTCCGATTATATGAAGCAGGATAGCCCACTCATGCGGAGCCTCTTCCGGGCGACCGTCCAGTCTCTTGACGGCATAAGCGACACGCAGCCCAGCGCCGACGGCGAGGTCGAAAAACTATTCGCCGAAATCTTCACCGAGCCATGCCTGCTCCAACGGTTCCCGACGGCAACCGGGACGATCTCGCTATGGCGCGGATACAAGAAAGGAATTGCACAATGAATTTGAAAAAGCCTTCGCTGCTCCGGCGATCGATTAGCGGCGCGGCCTTGCTCGTGCTGGCAGCCTGTTCGAACGTGGCTCAGGCAGCGACCTATACGATGTTCAGGGACCCCGGATGTGGATGCTGTCTCAACTGGGCAGGCCATCTTGAAGATGGGATGAACGCGAAGGTGGCATCGGTCGATAGCAACGACATGGCGGCGATCAAGACAGCGCGCGGCGTACCGGAAGAATTGTGGTCGTGCCACACGATGGAGGTCGATGGATACATCATCGAAGGTCACGTGCCCGCCGAAGCCGTCGCCCGACTTTTGCGCGAGCGGCCCGACGGCGTTGCCGGTCTAGCGGTTCCGGGAATGCCTCTGGGATCGCCCGGCATGGAGGCCGGAAACCGGATCCAGCCCTATGAGGTCATCGCCTTTGGTCCGACCGGACAGAGCGTCTTCGCATCTTATCGGTGATTGTAAGGAACTGACGCCAGTGGCCGCGCGAGAAATAAGGGCGATGTCTCGTTGAAGAACAATCGCGCGGGAATAACACAGAAGCCCGGGACACCGGGACGGGCGCTAAGATGCCTGTCGATCATCCCGCTGGGTCCGGGGCCGGCTGCCCCGACGGTCCCGGACCCTTCCGTTTGCATAATTTTAGGACGCACGAAGTGGGAGAAATGCGATGGTAAAAGGATCAATCAAGAACTCGATATTCGCATGGGGCTGGACGCTCAGCGTGTTCCTGCTTGTCAGCTACCTCCTATGCATTGCCTTCGGAGTCCTCGCACCCGAGCGGTTTCACATGCACCAAGCCTGGGCTCCGTTGCTGCCATGGTTCGAATGGCTGACCCTGTCGGGATTTCTTGCAGGAGCGGTGGGCAGTTTTCTCTACGGCTGGTACATCGCACTCATCGCGGTCCCGCTGCACCGGTTTTTCCAGGCCCGGTTTTCCTGATTTGACGCGCTGAATATTAGGCGCACTCAGCGTGGACTGCCGTGCCTTGACGCGCCGCCATCGGCATCGCTGCAGGAAGAAAGAGCGCGCCGCCGGAAATCGATAGCTCAACGCGATTTCGGGGCCAGCCCAAGGATGGCTCATGCCCCGCCAGAAAATTTTTTGAGGGGTGAGCCGCTTCGCAACGTACTGCTTGTCGTGATGTTTCTCGGACGGGAGGACATCGACAGGGGAAAGACTTGCAGACAGATGGCAACGATCAACATGGGAAGAGTGCTGGATCGATAACGCTGCTTGGCGGTGTCGCAATGGGAACCGGCGTCATGATCGGCGCTGGTATTTTCGCACTGACCGGCCAGATTGCCGAACTGGCTGGACCGCTATTTCCGCTTTCTTTCATAGTCGGCGCCCTGGTCACTTCCCTAGCCGCCTACAGCTACATCAAGATGTCGAACCGCTGGCCCTCCTCTGGCGGCATCGCGATGATTCTTCAGAAGGCCTACGGACCGGGTGTTGTTGCAGCATCGGCATCGCTCCTGATGGCGCTGTCGATGGTCATCAACGAAAGCCTGGTCGCTCGGACCTTCGCGACCTATGCCTTGCGGCCCTTTGGGCTCGAGAGCAGCGGCATTCTGGTTTCCGTCGCGGCACTGGCGCTCATCGTCTTCGCCTATTTCGTGAATGCGGCAGGCAACAAATCGGTCAGCGGTTTCTCTCTCGTCATGTCGGCGATCAAGATCGGCGGCATCGCCCTGTTCGCGATTGCGGCGATCTGGGCCAGCGGCTTTTCGGGCGGCGCCTTCTCAGAGCCAGTCGCGCTTTCGGGTCTCGACGCGTTGCTCGCGTCGGTCGCCTTCTCGATCCTCGCGTTCAAGGGTTTCACCACCATCACCAACAGCGGCGGCGAAATCATCGATCCGCACCGAAATGTTGGCAGAACTATTATCATTTCGATCACAGTATGCGTGGTCGTCTACCTTCTGGTCGCGGTGGCGGTCGGAGCCAGCCTCAGCACTTCGGAAATAGCGCAAGCGCGCGATTACTCGCTTGCGGCAGCTGCGCGCCCCGCGCTCGGAGAGCTTGGGTTCTATTTCACAGTCGCAATCGCGATCGCAGCCACGACCTCGGGTGTCATCGCCAGCGTTTTCGCCGTTTCGCGAATGCTGACGATGCTGACCGAAATGAAGATGATCCCGCATAGCCATTTTGGGATGAAGGGACCGATCCGCAGTCACATGCTGGTCTATACCGTCGTGGTCGCCGGCACGCTCGCGGTCCTGTTCGATCTTTCGCGGATCGCCTCGCTCGGAGCGTTCTTCTATCTCGTAATGGACATGCTCGTGCATTGGGGCGTGCTGCGCGGTTTGCGGGAAGAAATAGGCGCGCGTGCCTGGATCCTCTGGTCGGCGCTCATGGCAGACGGCGTAGTCCTGACAGCTTTTGCCCTCGCCAAGCTCAAAACCGACCCTGCGGTCGTCGCCTATGCGGTCGCAGGTATTGCCGCAGTGTTCGGAGCCGAATGGTTCTATCTCCGTCGGAATCCTGCGCTGCGTGACATGCCCGCCACACACGATGCAGATCATCGATGATCGCCGCACTAATTCTCGCCATTGCACTTTTCCTGGCCTCGGTCGGCGTGCATCTGTCGATCCTCGGCGCAGGGCATCGCATGCTCGACGCACCCGGAAATTTCTCCGCCAAACTTGGGGTCGCGCTTCTCGTCCTGGCATCGCACCTGCTTGTCGCGACGCTCTTCGCTGGCGGTTTCTGGCTGGGCGCGGAGCTGGGCCTCGGCGGGTTCGACAAG
Organism: Porphyrobacter sp. YT40; assembly: GCF_006542605.1. Classification (GTDB taxonomy): domain Bacteria; phylum Pseudomonadota; class Alphaproteobacteria; order Sphingomonadales; family Sphingomonadaceae; genus Erythrobacter. Next base: position 1,061,265 of record NZ_CP041222.1, on the reverse strand, counting down.
ACGCCGGCGATGAGTGCGATGGACTATTTCTATTTCTCGCTGATCAACGTGACCACGCTGGGGCTCGGCGACATCTACCCGACCGAGCACCTGCGCGTCATTGCCGGCGTCGAAGCCTTGACCGGCTTCGCGCTCATCAGCTGCTCGGCACAATTGTTCTGGACCATGATGAAGGAAGGAGAAAACGCATGACTGAAAGCACATCCCACTCGGATAAGGGAGGGGGCGGGAACTACTGGCGATTCATGGCCATGGTATCGACCTCGACCGTGATCATGTTCTTCCTGATGTACGCCAACAGCTTCGACATGGACGACGTGTTCTGGAGCGAGACGCGCTTCTGGATGATGTTCGTCATGGGCGCGATGATGATGGTGGTCATGCTTCTCTTCATGTGGGGCATGTACAAGGACCGGACCAAGAACTTCATCATCCTGGGCGTCGGAGCCCTCGTATTCGCACTCGCGCTATGGCTCGTACGCAGCCAGACCACGGTCGACGACACCGAATACATGGCCGCGATGATCCCGCACCACTCGATCGCGATCATGACCAGCGAGAGGGCGAGCCTGAAGGATCCGCGGGTTCGCGAACTTGCGCAGGCCATCATCGTCGCGCAGCGGCGTGAGATCGCCGAGATGAAATATCTCATCGAGGACATCGAGGAGAACGGTCCACGCACCGAAGAACGCCTGCCCGAGGAGATGCAGCAATGAACAAGATCGCACTTCTGACGCTTGCAGCCCTCCCGCTGGCGGCCTGCAACACCAATACCGCGGTCGGCAATGATCGCGAAGCGCAGCTCGATCCTCCGGCGACGGCAGCTCCGATAGAGAGTGCTGCGAGCGCTCTTGCCAACCTCAGCCCCGGCCTCATGCTGCCCGAGACCATGAGCGAGGCGGACCTCGCCGCGCTGGGAGCCGAAAACACGTGCCAGTTCCGCCTGACCGAGGTCGCTTTTCCGTCATTCGTCTACGACAACAGCGGTCGCGGGGCCATCAAGATCAACGGCAAGCTGATCCCTGTTACGGCAAGCGCCTCGGGTGAGTATGCGAATGGTGAGCTTCGTATCCGTACGCGCATTCTCGATGACGAAGGAGACGCGGGCTTGCAAATGCAGGAGCTCATCGTCGCCGGCCCCCGGATGAAGGACGAGTTCGGGTTCTGGGGGTACACGACTTGCGGCAACAGCGAAGCGTGAACACGAGCGAGCGGGCGCCGGCTTCCGTCGGTGCCCGCTCCATAATCATGATCGGCCCGGCAAGCGCGGCCGAATTTACAATGAGGTGCTACAGTGGAAGCTGAGCCTGTGACCGATGCAGCCCCCCTTGAGGTCTTCGGTGCCGGAGGAAAGACCGGCACGGAAATATTGCGCCATGCGGTCCGCAAGGGCATCGCGGTACGAGCGTTCGAACACACCCTGCCCGAACCATCGGACAGGGTCGACAATGTCGAGTATTTCCAGTGCGACGTTCTCAATGACGACTTCAGCAGCGAGCTTGAAGGTTGTCGTGCGGTCATTTCCGCACTCGGTATAGGGTTCAGTCCATCCACGACGATCGATCCGCCTCCGCTTTACACGGAGGGAACCCGCAGGCTGGTGGAAGCGATGTCGACGACCGGCATTTCCCAGATCGTCGTGATATCGGCGGCGTTTGTAGAGCCGCAACCCAGCGTTCCTGCATGGTTCGAGCTCACGGCAAGACCAGCCTTGCACAATATTCTCGAACAGATGCGCGCCATGGAAGATCTTCTGGAGCGCGCGAAAGGCCTGAAATGGACGGCTGCGCGACCGGGCTGGCTCCTCGACGAACCCTATACGGGTGAAGCCGTCATTACCGACGAGCGTCTTGCCGAGGGTTGCTTTCGTTGCAGGCACGCCGACCTCGCGGCAGCCATGCTCGAATTCGTCTGCGAGAACACCTGGGTCAACGCTAAACCCGCTATCGCCCGGCCAGAAGCAGACCGCTTCGAGAACGTCTCGGCGCTCAAAGCCGAATTCGGGATCGACTAGATCGACGCGGGCTCGCGGAAACACTCTAACGACGAGGCAAAACATGCTGCTCGAGAAGATAAAGACCCCCGGCCTCTCCCACCTTTCCTATCTGATTGGTTCGCAGGGCAAGGCAGCGGTCATCGATCCGCGCCGGGACTGCGAGATTTATGTCGAGCGTGCCCGCGCCGAAGGGCTGGAGATCACGCATATCTTCGAAACGCACAGGAATGAGGATCTCATCACGGGATCGCCGGTATTGGCCAAAATGACCGGTGCCCGCGTTCTGCACGGTCCAAACCCTGCGGACGAGATTGTTTTCGCCGACACCGCGCGAGAGGGCGACGTTTTCGAGATCGGGAAGTTGCGGATTTCGGTGCTCGAAACTCCCGGTCACACCGACGATCATCTCGCCTTCGTCCTCCATGACGACGATTTTCCCGAAGGACCGGTCGGCGTGTTCACCGGCGATGCGCTCTTCGTTGGCGACGTCGGACGCACCGATTTCTATCCCGAGCGCGCGCGGGAGGTCGCGGGCCTCCTGTACGATTCACTGCAGAAGATTTGCGGTCTGGGTGACCAGGCGATCATTTACCCCGCGCATGGAGCAGGCTCGGTCTGCGGTTCGGGAATGGCGAACCGGGAATTCTCGACCATAGGCCACGAACGTCGCAACAATCCGCGGCTCCAGATAGCCGATCGCGAGGAATTCATCGAGGCGAAGCTCGCCGAGCATCATTACCAGCCACCCTATTTCAGACTGATGGAGCGTCTGAATGTCGAGGGAACATCTCCTGCGCCACGGATCCTGCGACCAAAACGTCTCATGCTCTCGGACATCCGCGAAATCGACGCCGACCATGTCGTCGACGTGCGGGATCCGCTTGCATACGCAAGCGGGCATCTGCCTGGTTCGATATGCCTTCCGGTCGGCATGATTTCGGCGTTTGCGGGCTGGTTCATCAGGGAGGGTGAAACAATCGCCCTCGTCGGATCGGCGGAAGACCAGCTGGCTTCGGCCATGACGCACCTTGTGAGGATCGGGCTCGACTCGATCGTCGGCGGCTATGTCGGTATCGTGCCGGCTGCAGCGCAAGGAATGAAGATGGCGAGCCTTCCGATGATCGGGACGAACGAGGTTCAGGATCGTCTCGAGCGCAAGCGCGACGACTGGACCTTGCTCGATGTGCGTGACCTCGATGAGCGGCGCAGCGGCGCGATCGAGGGATCGGACCACATCTACGTGGGCGAGCTCAATTCCCGCTTCGCCGAGCTCGATCGCGAACGCGCCTATTCCGTCATGTGTGCCAGTGGAATGCGTGCGAGTGTGGCGGCGGGCTGGCTGCAAAGCAAAGGATTTGGCAAGCTCGATATATATCTGGGCTCGATGGGTGCCTGGCAGCACGCGTCGTGATGAACCATCGCACCCGATGCGAGGTCCTTGTCTTGCGCTCTTCAAAGCTTTACGCTTTTTTTATGCGAGTCTTGCGCACCCTTGGACTGCTACTGATCGCCTGCGGGCTGTTCGTCCAGTCGGCAGCGCATGCATCTGCCCTGCCTCAGGCGGTCGATGCAGGCAAACCGGCCTGCGCCGAGATGGAGATGATGGCGGGCGCAGCTTCCATGGACGATCATGACGGCGTGCCTTGCAAGAACCTTCGGCTGGATTGTCTCGTGGCATTCGGCTGCATCCCGCCCCTCGTTCCAGGGGGTGATGCGACCCTGGTCGGTGAAATACCGGCGCAGGCTTCTCAGTTCAGCAGATTAGTCTCCAATTCGCTCGCGGCCCCAAGGCTGGGGCCAGAACCGCCACCTCCGCAATTTCCGGCATGACCCGCGTGCAGGCATAAGCCTGTGCGCTCCTGCCTCTGGATGGACGACCTGCGCTCGATGCGGGCCGGTGATCCGGAACGCGTGTCTGACGCGCTCCTTTTGCGGATGAACGATCATGCAACGAATTACTTGGACCGCGATTCCGGTCCTGCTGGCCCTCGCGCCGGCGAGTAATGCCCAGTCGGTGGGCTATGAAGAAGCTTTGCGAGCAGCAACGAGCGACCAGCCCCAGGTTCGCACAAGCGAGCTGCGACTGGACGCCCGGCGCGAGATCGCCGACGCTGCCGATGAACTGCCCGATCCGCGCCTTCGCGCGGGCATCCAGAACCTGCCGGTAAGCGGGCCGGCTGCGTTCGAGCTGGGTCGCCAGCTCCCTACGCAAATCCAAGTCGGTATCGAACAGGAGATTCCCAATCTCGCGAAACGTCGGGCCCGGTTCGGAATGGCGGACGCCGACATCGACCTTGCCGCAGCACAATTGCGTCAGACCCGTTACAGGGTACGCGTCGGAGCAGGAATGGCATGGATTTCGTTGGCTTATGCCCAACGGGCTCTGACCGTCGCCGACGATGCACTTGCTGAAATCGAGGGGCTCGTACCACTCGCGCGCAGTGCTGTCGCCGCCGGTTCGGCCAGACCCGCCGAAAGTCTGGAAATACGCCGTGCCGTGCTCGAAGTCGAGGATATGCGGACCAGGATCGAGGCCGACCGAGAGGCCGCTCAGGCCATGCTGTCGCGCTATACCGCTCTGCCGACCGCCACCGCGACCGGAACCATCCCTTCGGCCGATCTCGATCCCGAAGGTTTGCGGGCCATGCTTCAAAGCAATCCGGAGCTCGTCGTGGCGCTTGCGCAGGTCCGCCAAGCGGAAGCGAGAAGCGATCTTGCCCGATCGGAAAGGCGTCCGGATTTCGGCGTCAATGTGAGCTATGGACGGCGCGATCCCGATTTTGGCGATGCAATCTCGGTGATGGGTTCGATCACGCTCCCGATTTTCGCGGACCGGCGCCAAAACCCGCGTATAGCCGCCGCCGAAGCCGAAGCGGCTGCGGCACAGTCGGCCAGAGCCGATCGGCTGCGTGAACTCGAAGCCCGGTTCGAAACCGATCTCGCGGCATGGCGCAGCGCTTATCGACAATGGCAGCGCGCGACCGACGAATTGCTTCCCCTTGCCGAAAGCCGCGTGGACCTCGAGCGCGCGAGCTTTGCCGCGGGCCGCGCGGAACTGCTCGACGTCATCGACGCCATCAAAACGCTCGCCGTGCTGCGGGTGGACATTCTGCAACGCGAGGAAGCGACCGTCGAAGCCGCCGCGAACCTGCGACTGACCTATGGGGAGTATGGCCGATGAGAGCCGCAATGGGAGCCGCGTGGGACAGGCTGTCGCCGCGCCAGAAATCCTGGACGATGGCAGGCACGGTCGCGCTCATCAGTCTTGCCGCCGGCTATGGTCTCTCGCAGCTCGGCGAAGGCCAGGGTGGTGCAAGCGACGCGGGCGGCAGTGCGACCGAATGCGAGGAGGTCCTTTACTGGTACGACCCGATGGTGCCGGGGCAGCACTTCGACGAGCCGGGCAATTCGCCCTTCATGGATATGCAGCTGGTGCCCAAGTGCGCGGGCGAGGAGGCCACTGCAGGCGTCAGGATAGATCCCGGCCTGGTGCAGAATTTCGGCATCCGCACCACTGAAGCCGAGTACGGCGTCCTCGAGCCGGAAATAACCGTCACAGGCGTTCTGGCCTACAACGAACGCGACGTCGCGATCGTCCAGCCACGTGCCGGAGGCTATGTACAAAGAACCTACGGCCGCGCGCCCGACGATGTCGTTGGACGGGGCGCGCCGCTCGCGGATATCCTGGTTCCCGAATGGGGCGGAGCGCAGCAGGAGTATCTGGCCGTCCTGAACAGCGGTGATGAAGAACTTGCGCAGGCCATGCGCGAACGCATGCGCCTTTTGGGCATGCCTCCAGGCCTGATCTCATCGGTAGGGCGCAATGGACGTCCGCAGTCCACGATCACCGTTACCGCGCCGATTGGAGGTGCCATCACATCGCTCGGCGTGCGTCCGGGAATGACAGTCATGGCCGGACAGACGCTCGCCGAGATAACCGGTTTCTCACCGATCTGGCTCGAAGCCGCGGTGCCTGAAACGCAGGCGGCGAATGTACGCGTCGGGCAACCTGTCAGCGCGACGCTGACCGCATTCCCCGAGGAACGCTTCTCCGGACCCATTGTCGCTATCCTGCCGAGCGCGGAGGATGCAAGCCGTACGATCACCGTTCGTGCGCAACTGCCCAATGCATCCGGTCGCCTCAAGCCGGGCATGTTCGCACAGGTCTCGCTGACCCCGGACACACGCCGCGCGCTGCTGGTGCCGTCCGAAGCCGTTATCAGGACCGGACGTCGAACCATCGTGATGGTGAAGCAGGACGAGGGCGGTTTCATGCCCGCCGAGGTCCGGATCGGCCGCGAAGCGGGTGGCAGGACCGAGGTTCTGGCCGGTCTGTCGGCCGGCGAACAGGTCGTGACATCGGGTCAGTTCCTGCTCGATTCCGAAGCAAGCCTTACCGGACTCGACGTCCGTCCGGTCGATCAGGCAGATGACGCTTCCACCGGCGGCGAGGACGAACCAGCGACCTTCGGTGCCACCGGCACGATCCAGTCGATCGCCAATGGTTCGGTGACGCTGCGGCATGGTCCTGTGCCCCGGCTCGATTGGCCCGCGATGACCATGACCTTCCGCACGAAGAGCGCGGCGCAAATGCGCGGGCTCGAGACGGGAGACAGGGTGCGCTTCACCTTCACCCAGCAGGATGCCGGCCCCCGGATCGAGTCTATCACGAGGGCCGGACAATGATTGCTCGGATAATTGATGCCTCGATCGCCAACCGCCTGTTTATCGTTCTCGCCGCCGTCGCGGTAACGCTGGCCGGTTTCTGGGCGGTGCGCACGACGCCGGTCGACGCGTTGCCCGATCTGTCCGATGTGCAGGTTGTGGTCCGGTCAAACTATCCGGGGCAGGCCCCCCGGATCGTCGAGGACCAAGTCACCTACCCCCTGGCAACGACCATGCTTTCGGTGCCGGGGGCGAAAACCGTCCGCGGCTACTCGATGTTCGGCGACAGCTATGTCTATATCATCTTCGAGGACGGTACCGACCTCTACTGGGCGCGATCGCGTGTGCTCGAATATCTCAACCAGGTGCAGGTCCGCCTGCCCGATGGCGTGACGAGCACGCTCGGCCCCGATGCCACCGGGGTAGGGTGGATCTACGAATATGCGCTGATCGATCGCAGCGGCGGACACGACCTTGCCGGACTGCGCAGCCTGCAGGACTGGTTCCTGCGCTACGAGCTCAAGACAATCCCCGGCATTGCCGAGGTCGCCAGCGTCGGAGGAATGGTCAAGCAATACCAGGTCGTGCTCGAGCCTTACCGGATGGCCTCGCTCGGCGTGACTCACGCCGAGATCGTGAGCGCAATCCAGTCCGCCAACCAGGAAGCGGGCGGCTCGATCGTCGAGATGGGCGAAGCCGAATATATGGTCCGTGCCTCGGGTTATCTCGGCGACCTCGACGATTTCAGGGCGATCCCGCTGCGCGCGGTGAGCGGCGGCGTTCCGGTCACGCTGGGCGACGTAGCGACGATCCAGGTCGGCCCCGAACTGCGCCGAGGCATCGCCGAGCTCAATGGCGAAGGCGAGGTTGCCGGCGGCATCATCGTCCTGCGCCAGGGTGCGGATGCAAGAAGCGCAATACAGGCCGTCGAACAGAAACTCGACGACTTGCAGGCAAGCCTTCCCGAAGGCGTCGAGATCGTCACGACCTACGATCGCTCTCAGCTCATCGATGCGTCTATAGAGAACCTCACCACGAAGCTCATCGAAGAGTTTATCGTCGTGGCGCTCGTATGCGCGCTGTTCCTCTGGCACGCGCGCTCGGCACTTGTCGCCATCATCACCCTGCCTTTGGGCGTGCTCGCGGCCTTCATCGTGATGCGCATCCAGGGCGTCAATGCCAACATCATGTCGCTGGGTGGAATAGCCATCGCGGTCGGTGCGATGGTCGATGCCGCCGTCGTCATGATTGAGAACGCGCACAAGCATCTCGAGCGATGGGAACACGAGAATCCCGATACCGTGCTCGCGGTGAAGGAACGCTGGCGGATCATCGCCGATGCATCGAAGGAAGTGGGACCGGCGTTGTTCTTCAGTCTGCTGATCATTACGCTGTCGTTCCTACCGGTCTTCACCCTGCAGGCGCAGGAAGGGCGGTTGTTCGCTCCGCTCGCTTTCACCAAGACCTATGCCATGGCGGCCGCGGCCATTCTGTCGGTAACGCTGGTGCCGGTAATGATGGGATGGCTGATCCGTGGGAAGATCCCTTCGGAGGATTCCAATTTTCTCAACCGCTGGCTGACGAAAATCTATCGTCCGGGGCTCGACTGGGTCATGCGGCGCCCAAAGGCAACGCTGGTGATCGCGGCGCTGATCTTCCTGACCACCGCGATCCCCTTCACCCGGCTTGGCGGCGAGTTCCTCCCGCCGCTCGATGAAGGCGATTTGCTTTATATGCCGAGCGCGCTGCCCGGCCTCTCCCCCGGCGAGGCTTCGGCGCTGCTGCAGCGCACCGATCGCCTGATCAAGTCGGTCCCCGAGGTGGAAACGGTGTTCGGCAAGGCGGGGCGCGCCGATACAGCGACGGATCCGGCTCCCCTGACGATGTTCGAAACGACGATCCGCTTCAAGCCCCGCGAAGAATGGCGCGAGGGAATGACGCCCGATCTGCTGGTCGAGGAACTCGACCGGGTCGTCCAGGTGCCGGGCCTCGCCAATGTCTGGGTGCCGCCGATCCGCAACCGGATCGACATGCTCGCGACCGGAATCAAGAGCCCGATCGGGGTCAAGGTGTCAGGCGACGATCTCGATCAACTCGAACGCGTTGCACTCGATGTGGAGCGTATCGCCAAGACCGTGCCTGGCGTGAGTTCCGCGCTGGCCGAGCGGCTGTCGGGCGGTCGCTATGTCGATGTCGATATCGACCGGATGGCGGCCGCGCGATACGGACTCAACATTGCCGACATCCAGCAGATCGTCTCTGGTGCAATAGGCGGCGCCAATGTCGCACGGACCGTCGAGGGGCTGGCGCGCTATCCGATCAATGTGCGCTATCCCCGCGAAATCAGGGACAGCGTCGATGAACTCAGGGCCTTGCCGGTTCTGACGCCGTCCGGCCAACAGATTACGCTCGGCACTGTCGCCCGTATCGCCGTCAGCGACGGTCCGCCGATGCTCAAGAGCGAGCAGGGTCGTCTGACCAGCTACATCTATGTCGATGTCCGTGGCCGCGATCTTACCTCGGTGGTCGCCGATCTGCAGGAGGCCGTCGCCACGGGCGTCGATCTGCCTCCCGGCGTCAGCCTGTCCTATGCGGGCCAGTTCGAATATCTGACGCGCGCCTATGAGCGACTGAAGATCGTGGTTCCCGCGACGCTCGCGATCATCTTCCTGCTGCTCTATCTCATTTTCCGGCGCTGGGACGAAGCCTTGCTGATCATGGGCACGCTGCCCTTCGCGCTGACGGGCGGATACTGGTTGCTCTATCTGATGGGCTACAACCAGTCGGTGGCGACTGCGGTCGGCTTCATCGCGCTTGCCGGTGTCTCCGCCGAATTCGGCGTGGTGATGCTGATTTACCTGAAAGCCGCACTGGAGCGACGGCAAGCTGACCTGGGCGCCGAAGAAGTGGACGAGGCCATCCGGGAAGGCGCGCTCCTGCGCGTGCGGCCCAAGGCGATGACCGTCGCAGTCATCCTTGCGGGTCTCTTTCCGATCCTGATCGGCACCGGCGCGGGCTCGGAAGTCATGAGCCGCATCGCCGCGCCGATGGTCGGCGGCATGATCACCGCCCCGCTCCTGTCCATGTTCCTGCTTCCCGCCGCTTATCTGTTGTTGCGGCGTCCCCGTCCGGAAAAACCGGCGAACCCTCAAGGAGAAGAAGAATGCGTACCCCAACCTACATGATCCTGCTCGCGGCACCGCTGGCGCTTGCAGCTTGCGACGCTGCAGACGACAGCACCGGGACCATGATGTCTGACGAGATGGCGAACTCGGACAGTATGCCCATGTCAGGCGAAATGCCGATGGCGGAGGAGACCGGCGGCGAGCAGAGCGCCAGCGCGGAGGGAAAGGTAACAGACATCGATCCCGGGGCGGGCACCGTGACCATCGAGCACGGTCCGGTCGAAAGTATCGGATGGCCCGCGATGACCATGACCTTCGAAGCCGACGCGCAAATCCTCGAACAGGTCAGTGTCGGTGAGGGAATAGCCTTTGAATTTCGTACTGGAACCGAAGGCAGCGTCGTTACCTCGGTAACGCCGCGATAGCATGATGGGTGGGAGGCGCGCGGTTGCGCCGGTGCCTCCCACGCAAAAACAGGTGAATATGCCCGGTATCGACAGGCCCGACTTTAAGGATCGCCGCGACTTCATGAAAAGCGCCGGCCTCGCGGCGACGGGTTTCGCGGCGCTGCCGCTGGTGGGTTGCGACACGCAAAGCAGGGTGTCGCTCGATCAGCGAGGAGCAAGCAATCCTCTTGCCATACCTCGGCTACAGGCCGGAACGATCGAACGGGGCGAGCGTGTCTTTCGCCTGTCCCTGACACCGGGCGAGAAAGAATTCGTGCCCGGCACGCCGTCACCGACGATCGGTATCGACGCATCCTATCTCGGTCCGACCCTCGAAATGCGCCGCGGCGAACAGGTTCGCTTTCATATCGACAACAAGCTTGCCGAGGATGCGACCGTCCACTGGCATGGTTTCGAACTTCCCGCCACCGCGGATGGCGGACCGCACCAACTCGTGCGGCCCGGCGAACGCTGGAGCCCGTCCTTCGAAATACGCCAGCGCGCTTCGCTATACTGGTATCATTCTCATACGCATCGCCGGGCCGGACCACAGGTCTATGCCGGACTTGCTGCCCCGATCTACGTGCGCGACGAGGAAGAGGATCGCCTCGATCTGCCGAGCCGGTACGGTGTAGATGATATCCCGCTCGTCGTGCAGGATCGCGTGATCGACAGCTCAGGCCGCCTCGTTTACCCGCTCAACATGCACTCGCGGATGATGGGGGTGATAGGTGAGCGCATCTATGTGAACGGAACGGCCAATGCCGTTTTCGACGCCACCGCCGGTCCGCTGCGCCTGCGGCTTCTCAATGGATCGAATGCGCGGTTCTACACCTTCTCGCTCGAAGGTGATCGTCCGATGCAACTCATCGCAAGCGATGGCGGCCTGCTTGCCGCACCCCGCGAGATTCGCAGTCTTACCCTTGCCCCAGGCGAACGCGCACAAGTGATCGTCGACCTTTCCGAAGGGCGCCCGCTGCGCCTGAATGCCAGCAGTCCTGATAACGCCATGGGCATGATGGCCGGAGAAGGCGGGGGTATGATGGACGGCGGAATGATGGGAAACCGGACCGGTCGCGAGAGGCAGGGCCGCACCTTTTCGATCCTCGATATGCGTCCCTCCGGATCATCGACTCCAGTGATGCTCCCGCCCACCCTGGCCGCGCTAGCCGCGCCAGACCCCTCGCTCGCCGTTCGCAGCCGCCGTTTCGTACTCGATATGGGCATGATGGGTCGGGGCATGGCGATCAACGGCGAGACCATGGACATGGATGTCATCAATCAGCGCGTACCGGTGGGTCAGTGGGAAATATGGGAAATCGCCAACGCATCGATGATGGCCCATCCCTTTCATATTCATAATGTGCAGTTCCGCTTGCTCGACCGGGACGGTCGGCCTCCGCAGGCGGAAGAGGCGGGCTTCAAGGACACCGTTATCGTCAAGCCACGTGAACAGGTCAGGCTGCTGTTGCGGTTCGAAGAGAATACCGATCCCGACAATCCCTACATGTATCACTGTCATATCCTCGAGCACGAGGACGCAGGCATGATGGGGCAATTCGTGGTCACGGCCAATTAGGGGAGAACGACAGATGAGCGATGGGCACAATGCAATCGAGGGTACGGCGACCGACCCCGTTTGCGGAATGAGCGTGAAGATGGACGGCGCCCGCTTCATCGATCGACACGAGGGTGGCGACCATTACTTCTGCTCCTCGCGCTGCCTCGACAAGTTCCGCGCGGATCCGGAGATGTATCTTTCGAAGGCGCACCTCGATGCTGTCGAGGATGTCCCGGAAGGTACGATATACACCTGTCCGATGCATCCGGAGATCCGGCAGCCGGGGCCGGGCTCCTGCCCGATATGCGGGATGGCCCTCGAACCCGAAACGGTCACCTTGAACGAGGGCCCCGATCCCGAACTCGTCGACATGCGGCGAAGGTTCTGGTGGAGCGCGCTCTTCACCCTGCCGCTCTTCGCCTATGCGATGGGCGACATGATCCCGTCGCGACCGTTCGATCAGGTCATCGAACCCGCTTTCGCGCAGTGGCTGCAGCTTCTGCTGGCCACTCCGGTGGTGCTTTGGGGCGGCTGGCCCTTCTTCACCCGCGCGCTGCAATCAGTCCGAACCATGAACCTCAACATGTTCACCCTGATCGGCTTCGGCGTTGCCATCGCTTATCTGTTCAGCCTTGTGGCAACCCTCGCCCCGGACATCTTCCCCGAGGCTTTCCGCGATCATGCGGGCCGGGTCGGCGTCTATTACGAGGCCGCAGCGGTTATCACGACCCTCGTGCTGCTCGGGCAGGTGCTCGAGCTTAAGGCGCGCGGATCGACATCGAGCGCCTTGCGAGCGCTTCTCGAACTCGCGCCCCCGACCGCGATGAAGATCTTCGGTCGCGGCGATGAGCGCGAAGTACCGCTCGATGAATTGACGTCGGGGGACCTGCTGCGCGTGCGTCCGGGCGACAAGGTCCCCGTTGATGGCACGCTCGAGGATGGAAGCAGCGCCATCGACGAGTCCATGATCAGCGGCGAGCCCATTCCCGTCAAGAAAAGCGCTGGCGATCCCGTGATCGGAGGCACTGTCAACCAGACCGGCAGCTTCACCATGCGCGCGACGCAGGTCGGCGCGGACACCATGCTCTCGAAGATCGTGCAGATGGTGGCGGAGGCGCAGCGCAGCCGGGCACCGATCCAGCGGCTCGCCGACCAAGTCACCGGATGGTTCGTCCCCATCGTCGTCCTTGTCGCTATCGTGAGTTTTGTCGTCTGGGCCATCTGGGGACCGGCACCGGCCCTTGCCTACGCGCTCGTCAACGCGGTCGCCGTTCTGATCATCGCCTGTCCCTGCGCGCTCGGACTGGCGACGCCAATGTCGATCATGACCGGCACCGGCAAGGGAGCCCAGCACGGCATCCTGATCAAGAACGCCGAAGCGCTCGAAACGCTGGAAAAGATCGATACGCTGGTCGTCGACAAGACCGGAACGCTGACCTGGGGCAAGCCTGATCTTGTCGACGTAAAACCGCAGCCAAATTTCGACGAGCAGGAATTGCTGAGCCTTGTCGCTGCCGTTGAGAGAGGAAGCGAGCATCCGCTCGCCCACGCGATCGTGGAAGGGGCTCAAAACAGGGGCGCTGCCATTCTCGACGCTTCCGATATCGAATCCGTGACCGGCGAAGGTATCCAGGCAAATGTCGACAAGCGCCTGGTCGCGATCGGGAATGAAAAGATGATGGAGCGTATAGGGGCGCTCGAAGAAGGCTGGCGGTCAACGGCGGACGAAGGCCGAAGCCTCGGACAGACGGTGATGTTCGTGGCCGTGGACGGGGCACCGGCAGGCCTTATCGCTGTCGCCGATCCGATCAAGGAAACCAGCCGCACCGCTATTGCCGCGCTGCATGAGCGCGGCATCAAAATCGTAATGCTTACCGGCGACAGCGAAGCCACCGCGCGTGCGGTAGCAAGCCAGGTCGGTATCGACGAAGTCGAAGCGAACGTCTCGCCCGAGGACAAACATCGCAAGATCGAGCAGTTGAAGAGCGAGGGTCGCCGGGTCGCTATGGCCGGCGACGGCATAAACGACGCACCCGCGCTTGCCGCTTCGCATGTCGGCATCGCGATGGGAACGGGTACCGATGTCGCGATCGAAAGCGCGGGCGTGACATTGGTGCGCGGCGACCTCGTCGGCGTTGTTCAGGCGCTCGTCCTGTCTCGGGCCACTATGCGCAACATCAGGCAGAACCTGTTCTTTGCCTTTGCGTATAATGCGCTCGGCATACCGGTCGCAGCAGGTGTCCTCTATCCATGGACCGGGTTGCTTTTGAACCCGATGATCGCGGCCGCAGCGATGAGCCTGTCTTCGGTATCGGTGATCGGCAACGCCCTGCGCCTGCGCGGCCTCGCTCTTCCCAAATTCGATACCTGAGCGATGGGGACGGGACGGAGATCGCAGGAGTGACGAATCAGACGATGCAGGATCAGGACCAAATCTCTGAGGAATCGCGCGAATGGCGCGGTGCTCATCCAGCCCTCTGGATCGCGATATTCGGAATTCTTATCGCATTCGCCTGGGAGATGCTTCAGCTTCCTTTCTACCAGTCGGGAGGTCTGTCGCCTGCCGAGGCAGCACGTCGCTGCGGCCTGGCCTCGTTCGGCGATGCCGGGATCATGGTGGCCGCTTATCTCGGCGCCTCTGTCGGCAGTGGTAAAACGCCGTGGCTCGTAGACTGGCCGATCTCGCGTTTGGTCGTGTTCCTGGGAATCGGCCTGGCCATTACTGCCATGGTCGAAGTGCTGGCTGTCGGTGCCGACTGGGGGTGGTCCTATAGTGCAATCATGCCGCTTGTGCCCGGGACCAAAATCGGCCTGGTACCGATCGTGATGTGGGTCGCGGTTCCCACCGCCACCTTGTGGCTCGCGCGCCGTCTCGGCACCGGACCCCGCTGATCGCAAACCGGGATCTCCTATCCCTCGACAGCTGCCGGCTGCGGTCCCGATGGTGATCGACTTACCCGAAATCCGGCAATCAGGGCCAGCAGCGTGAGCAATTGCGCGCCGATCGTCTCGACAGTCGGGAAGAAGCCGAGTTCGGCGAGGCGCGGCAAGCCGGCGATGAAAGTGGCGGAAAGAACTCCGGCCTCCTGGAAAGCGCCCACGCCCTTGCCCGCGAGAATGAGCGCAAGGATCGCAATCAGGATAGCACTGTAGCGGAAGAACTGGGTGATCGGCAGTTTGCGGCTGTAGCGCAGCATGGCCCAAGCAATGAGCGCCAGCAGCGCTACTGCCGACAAGGCACCTGCCAGTATGATGCCGCTGCTCTGCGGGTTCCACAGGGCAGCGTAGAACAGGATAGTCTCGAAAGCTTCGCGGTAGACCACGACAAAGGCGAGCCCGAAGAGAAACCATGCCGATCCGCGCGAAAGCGCCTTGCCCATTTTTTCCTGGATATAGCGCCGCCACTCCTCGGCCTGGGATTTGCCGTGCATCCAGATCCCGGCCGATACGAGAATGACAGCCGCAAGCAGCGCGCCGATCCCTTCGGTCATCTCGCGGCTCGCCCCGCTGATGCTTACGAAGTAGGTTGCTACGACCCAGGTGGCGACACCTGCGAAAAGAGCAGCGATCCAGCCACCATGGATATAGGGCAATACCTCGGAGCGCTGCGACTTTTTCACAAAGGCGATCATGGCGATCACAACCAGAAGTGCTTCGATCCCCTCGCGCAGCAGGATGGTGAACGCCCCGAGAAAGGTCGAGATTTCGCTGGCCGCCTCAGGAGCCAACGCTCCCTCGGCTCTGGCCAGCAGACTATCGATGCGAGCCCTTAGTTGCTGTAGTTCGGATGGATCCGCACCGGACTCTATTCCGGCCCGAAATTGCCCGAGCGCCTGTTCTACCTCGCGCATCAAACCGCCATCGCGCGTTGCAAGGAGGGCCTCCAGGGGTTCGAACCCGTCGAGATAGGCAGACAGGGCAAGCTGCCGCGCTTCTTCACGGTCGCCAGCCCGATAGGCTGACAGGCTGCGATCGAGCGTATCGCGAACGAAAGCGAGCGAACCTGTGTCATTTGCCTGTCCCACCGCATTGGGATTGGCGCGAAGATAGGCCATGACGGCGAGCGCACGGTCCTCTCCGATCTCCTCGGCCAGACTTTCCGGTGTGAGCGCGGCGAGCGTCTCGAGATCGGGGACAAGCTGGCGTATGCCATCATCTTCCCGCCAGATACGCTCGCCTTTGGCCACATCTTCAAAAGCAATGCTGCCGGCATAGAATGCAAGCGCCCAGCGATCCTCGTCGGACAGCGATGCGAAGCTGGCCATGGACGTTCCTTCAAGCCCCTGCGTGATGACCTGGTAAAGCCCGAACGCACTGCGCTGCCGTGCCCGGTCGATATCGGTAAAGTCTATCGGCGGGGGATCGAGCGCCTGCATTGCGGCCGGTGGCGCACTTCCGGCGGCGCCGTGACACGAGGCGCAGTTCTGCGCGAAGAGAGTGCGGGCGCGGACAAGGTCGGGCGCCTGCGAAGGGGCGAGCGGAACCGGGTAGGCTGTCAGCAACGAGGCTGCCAGCGCGCGCGCTAAGCGCCCAACTTGCTCGGCAGGTTCCTTGTTGGCGATCAGAGCTCGCAGCTGGTCCGATCGGCGGATGAGTGCTTGATTGTCTTTAGTGTCCGGAAATGCAGCGACCTGCCGCGCCACGACATCGGAAAACTCCACCATTTCGCGATATTCGAATTCGTCGGCAACACGTCCCTCGGAAACCGCGGAGGCGTAGTCGACCGCGATATAATCGAGCAGACGCCAGGTGGTTCGCACATCGGGTTCTTCCGCGTTCGCGGTGACGGACAGACACAGCGCAAGCGCCAGCAGAATGAGCCGCAGTGCCGGATGGACGGTGGCGGAGACGATGCGATGCATGAGGGGTCTCTATATCTGTTGCAATTAATTCGCAATAGCAGAGTCTAGACGGAAACGTATTTCCCTCAATCCGCAATCGCGGGCATATTCTGGAGTTTAGGTAGAGCGCAGTTCGCCACGTGCCTGTTTGAAGACTTCGGCACTTCCCCACACCGCCAGTCCTGCCATGATGCTCGCCACAACCAGATCGGGCCACGCACGGCCGGTGCCGAAAACGCCAATCGCTGCCGCCAGCACGGCGATATTACCGATCGCGTCGTTGCGCGAACAGATCCACACCGAGCGCATGTTCGCATCGCCCGAGCGATACCGGAACAGCATCGCGGCGACGGCGAGATTTACCGCCAAAGCAAGAGAACCGATGGCGCCCATCGTTCCCGGGTCGGGCGACGCCCCGACAAAAAAACCCCAGATGGCCGAGCCGAGCACCCACAGGCCGAAAGCCAGCATGGTCGCCGCCTTTACGAGAGCCGCACGCGCGCGCCAGACGAGCGCCATGCCCGCTACGCCGAGACTGATAGCATAGTTTGCCGCATCACCGAGAAAGTCGAGCGCGTCGGCCTGCAAGGCGCGCGAATCCGCAGCAATGCCTGCCACGATCTCCACACCGAACATGATTGCATTAAGGCCCAGCGCGATCCACAGAATGCGCCGCCATGTCGGATCGTTGTTGTTTGCACCGCCCTCATCGGGACCGCAGCAGGTCTTTCCCATTTACTCGACTCCTTGCGTCGATCCGCCCTATGCACCTTGTAGTAACTACAAGGTCAAGCCGCAGGAGCCTTTGTCATGAGAATTGGTCAACTTGCCCGGATAACCGGCGTCAAATCCGAAACAATCCGCTTCTACGAGCGTGAGGGTATCCTCGCTGCCCCTCCACGCACGCGGGCCAATTATCGCGATTATGGACCAGCAGAGGAAGCGCGCCTTAACTTCATACGGCGCGCGCGTGATCTCGGCTTCTCCATGGCACGCATCAGGGAATTGCTCGATCTCTCCGATGATGCCGACCGGTCCTGCGCGGGCATCGACGCTCTGGCCAGAAGCCATCTCGGCGAGGTCGAGCGCAAGATCGCGAGCCTGGAGGCGTTGCGGACGGAACTTGGGCGTATGATCGCTGCCTGCGAGCAAGACACTGTAGGCGATTGCCGCATCATCGATGCACTTGCGGGTACCGCCGAGCCTTGATGTCCGCGCCTCGTGCGCCAGTTCGGTCAGGCTCGCCAATGCACGGCTTTTGTCGGCCGCCCATAAGAGACTTAACTTCGGGAAAGGCCGACGAGTGCGAAGCTGCCCGTGTCGCCATCCCGGGTCTGTCGAACGGGCTATGATGCCGCCGCAGGCCAGTTCCAGACGGCCATTTTTTCAAGGCTCATATCCGCCATAGTATAGGCGATCCCGCCGACGCCAAGCCCGGAGCGGCGCAGACCTGCAAAAGGCATCCAGTCGACGCGGAATGCCGTATGGTCGTTCACCATCACAGCCAATCCCGCGAGAGACTGTATGCAATGATTGGCGATTGACAGCCGATCGGTGAATATAGCGGCCTGAAAGGCGTAAGGCAGGGCATTGGCCTGCTCGATAGCCAGGTCGATATCGTCATAGCCATACACGCAGATCACGGGGCCGAAGATTTCTTCCTGGGATACCTTGGCACTTTCGGGAGGATCGACAATGACGGTCGGGGAGAAAAGAGTGTCACTCAGACGGCTTCCCCCGCAGACCAGGGTGCCGCCTGCTGCAATGGCTTCATCGACCCAGCGTTCGACGCGGTCGACTTCCTCCGTTCGGATCAGGGGTCCGCATTGGGTTTCGGCATCGGCGGGATCGCCCACGACCAGCTTTTCGGCAGCTCGCCCTAGGTCATTGGCGAAGTCTTTCAATTCTGCAGCAGGGACGAATACGCGCTGCACGGAAACGCAGACCTGACCCGAATGATAGAACCCGCCTTTGAGCAACGAGGCGATCACTGCTGCGCGCTCCACGCCGCTGTCCACGATTACCGGCGCCGCGCCGCCGTGCTCGAGAGCAATGCGGGTTCCGGGCGCCAGCTTCGAGCGAAGCATCCAGCCGATTTTCGCAGAACCGATGAATGAGAAGAACGCCGTGCGCGGATCGGTTACCATCCTTTCGGCGACATCGTCGCTGCACGGAGCGAACCGGCACCAGGCCTCGGGCAGGCCGACTTCATGGAGAATGTTCACGAAGCTCTGGCATGACAGAGGCGTTTCCAGCGCAGGCTTGATGAGAACGGGGCACCCGGCTGCTACCGCCGGTCCAACCTGATGGACGATCAGGTTGAGGGGGTGATTGAATGCCGAGATCGCCACGACAGGACCGATCGGCTCGCGGAAGGTATATGCCGTCCTTCCCGCACCCGCTTCTGTCAGGTCCATGGGGATCTCGTGACCGCCGCCATCGCTGAGCGCCTGAACGCACAAGTCGACGCTGTTGATCGCGCGACCGGCTTCCACGCGCGCATCGACCAGGGGTTTGCCGCCCTCCCTGACGATCTGGAGAGCCAGATCCTCGGCTCGTTCGCGCATGATATCCGCTGCCCGCCGGAGGATAGCAATACGCTCGTGCACGGCAAGCCAGCCACGGCGGTCGCGGTGGAGCAACTGCGCTTCACTCAGCCATTCATCGATTTGAGCCCAGTCGACAAGCGCCACTTCTGCAACCGGCTCGCGGTCGAACGGATTGTGAACGATCGTCTTCATAGCTCGCACACCTTTGCGCCGAGTTCGTCGATCAGCACCTTCTTGTTTTCGGAGTAGTCGACGGGCAGATCGACAAGGTGCACGCCGCCCGCCTCGAATGCGGCGTTCAGGACCGCCACAAGATCTGCGATCCGCTCCACCCGGTGACCGGTCGCTCCATAGCTTTTTGCGTAGGTGACGAAGTCGGGATTGGAAAAGGTCAGGCCGTAGTCCGGAAAGCCAAGCTGGTCCTGCTTCCAGCGGATCATCCCGTATGCTGCATCATTCAGAACGAGAACGACAAGGTTCAGTCCAAGCCTGACGGCCGTTTCCAGTTCCTGCGAGTTCATCATGAACCCGCCATCGCCGCATACCGCGAGCACTCTGCGCCCCGGCGCCAGCATCGCAGCCATCATGGCGGATGGAAGGCCAGCACCCATCGTCGCCAATGCATTGTCGAGCAGGATGGTGCCAGGCTCGTGGGCGATGTAGTTTCTGGCGAACCAGATCTTGTAGATGCCGTTGTCGAGCGCAACGATATCATCGCGCGCCATTACGCTGCGTACGTCGGCAACTACGCGCTGGGGGACCATTGGAAAACGTTCGTCGTCGCTGGTCTCGGAGATGTGCGATGCAATCTCGTGATGCAGGGCGGTTCATGTCGTGCGCTGCCAAGCAGCTTACCCACAGCGACCGACCCGATCGCCGCGCTTGTCAATGGTCGCGGTCATGGTCGTGATGATGGTTCTTCTCGACCTGATGGTCCGGGATCATGTCGGGATCACAGTCCGCAGCGAGACAGGCTTCGAACGTTGCATGGGCGATGGCGTGCTGCGTCTCGAGCATACCGCGAGCCCGCGCCTTCACATCCTCGAAAGCCTGCAACGAAGATTCGGCAGGAACGACATGCGCCTCAAGCGCGCGATAATGCTCGCTGATGCTCCAGACTTGGACGTGATGGACGTCGGCCACGCCTTCTGCGTCACGCAGGTCGCTCACAATGCGATCGAACTCGCTTTCGTCCGGCACCGCGCCCATCAAGAGACGCACCGTGCGAGGCAACAAATTAACGCCCTGCCAGATCACAAAGTCACCAATGACCACCGTGATGGTCAGATCGGCGATATAAAGTTCGTATCGCAGAATGAGCACGCCAGCCACGATCACACCGGCCGAAGCCAGCGCATCGGACACATTGTGCAGGAAGATCGAATAGGGTCAATTCCTCTTCTCGCCGTGTTTGGTTCCCGCATCGTCGTGGCTATCCATGTGAGCGTCGCGCAGAATCTCGATGCCGCCATAGAGAGCGATGCAAGCTACCGCGATGCCCACAACGAGGTCGGGCCAGTTGGTTCCGGTCAGCATCACAATGATGCCGGCGATAATGATCCCGCCATTAGAGATAAAGTCGTTGAAGCTGAAGGTGGTCGCCGCCCGCATATTGACGTCCTTGTTCTCCATCTTCTGCAGCAGGCGCAGGCAATAGAGATTGACCATCCCCGCGATGAACGCCATCGCCATCATCAATATCCCGCCCGGATCGGACCCTTCCACAAACCGTCGGTAAGCATCGAAGATAACCCCAGCAGAGAAGATCAGCAGCATGATGCCGGAGAAACGTGCGGCCCCGCGTTTCCAGGTCCGTGAGCGGGTCAGCGCGAGCAGGCTGAGCGCATAAACGATGGCATCGGATGAATTATCGAGGCCGTTCGCCAACAGCGCATTAGAATCGGCAAAATACCCGACCGCGAAAAAGCCGATCGCGATGGCCACGTTAAGCCACAGGACAACCCACAGGGTCTTGCGCTTTTCAGGCGACCCGACATCGACCTCATGTCCGCCACTCATGCTGCGTCCTCCTCGGTTTGTACCCAGCTTTCCGCATGACTACGCTGTGTTGGCCGGAAGAACTTCATTTCGGTGCGGAAGAGTGAGGATGACAATTTCGTGCCCCACTCTTCCCATTCGCTGTCGCCGATTATGGCGATCCGGCCGAAACAATCCTTATGCCGGATGTCGAACTTGAGATCGCGCCAGAGACCTCCGAAGTTCCAACCCGAAAAGTCAGGCGCGAGCTCGATCACCATCGGGACGGTACCGGCCTCGCGCTCTGCGATATGTTCGAATTGGGGAACAAAGCGGTCATAGGCTTCATCCCCCTGCCTGCCTCCGGCACGTATCCAGAGCAGTCCGTTCTTTTCCTTCAGTGCCAGCACCGTATTCTCCTTTCCCGATCGGTCATGTGATGTCCTTCAGCTCGCGCTGCTCATCGCTTGTCACATTGCGCCGCAGCCTGTCCCACCAACGCTGTCGCCAGGTCCGGTCATCTTCTCTGGTCCCGAAAACCAGCTTCAAGATTGCGGGCAAGACGAAAAGGGTCAGCGCGGTGGCGGTGATCAACCCTCCAATGACGACTGTCGCCAAGGGACGTTGCACTTCCGCGCCGGTCCCGGTCGCAATGGCCATCGGCACGAAGCCGAGCGATGCAACGAGCGCGGTCATGAGAACCGGCCTTAGGCGCGCCAATCCACCATCGACGATGGCGTCATCGAGCGCCATGCCCCTGTCGAGCCGCTGACGGATCGCAGTCACCATCACGAGGCCATTCAAGGTCGCCACACCCGACAGGGCGATAAAGCCTACCGCCGCAGATACCGAGAATGGCATCCCGCGTAGAGCCAAGGAGAAAATCCCGCCTGCCAGGGCCAACGGGATCGCGCTGAATACGGCGAGCGCCGGCACCCAGCCCCCAACCGCCATGTAAAGCAGCAAGAGAATGACCGCGAAAGCGATAGGAATGACTATCTGAAGTCTTTCCTGAGCAGCCTGGAGGTTCTGGTATTGACCGCCCCACTCGATAAACGCGGCAGCGGGCAGTTCGACCTGCGCCGCAACCCTTTCCTGGGCCTCTTCTACAAAAGACCCGAGGTCGCGTTCTCGCACGTTGGACGAAACGATCACCAGTCTGCGTCCCTGTTCCCGGCGAACCTCCGCGAGACCATCCACCACACGGAACTCGGCAACCGAGCGTAGCGGTATGGTTGCCCCGTTCGGGAGCAGCACCGGCAAAGCACCGAGCTGGTCGAAATCGTCGCGGGTCGCGTCCGACAACCGCACAACCACATCGAAGCGGCGATCGCCTTCGAAAACGAGGCCCGCAGGCCGACCGCCCAGTGCGATCGCCACCGATTGCGCAACGTCTTCGACCTTCAGCCCGTAACGGGCAATCGCTGGCCGATCGAAGGCAATATCGAGGGTGGGGAACCCGGTCACTTGCTGGACCTTGACGTCCGCGGCGCCGTCGACATTGCGCAGCACGCCCGCAACCTCGTTCGCCGCTGAGGTCATGGCGCTGAGATCGTCTCCGTAGATCTTGACGGCAACATCTCCGCGAACGCCTGCGATCAATTCGTTGAACCGCAATTCGATCGGTTGGCTGAACTCGTAAAGGTTGCCGACGAGACTGCTGAGGGCGCTCTCCATTTGCGCGACCAACTCGTCCTTGGCGAGGTCGGGATCGGGCCATTCCTCACGGGGTTTGAGGATCACATACGCATCGGAAGCGTTCGGCGGCATCGGGTCACTAGCCACTTCTGCCGTGCCCGTCCGCGAAAAGACGAGCTGGACCTGCTCAAACTGCTCGAGCCGGTCCTCGACCCGCCTTTGCATCGCGAGCGAACGTTCGAGCGAGGTCGAAGGAATACGCAGCGATTGCACGGCGATGTCGCGCTCGTCCAATTGCGGTGTGAACTCGCTCCCGAGGAAGCTGAACACGAAGGCCGCAAAGGCGAAGATGCCGACGCCCATGCCGATGACCGGCCAGGGGCGGGTGATCGCCTTGCGGACCAGCGGTCCGTATCGCTCCTTGGCGATCCGGATCGGCTTGACCTCCTTTTCCGTCAGCTTCTTGTTGAGCAGGATGGCGATCATTGCCGGGACGAAGGTCAGCGACAACACGAACGCCGAGGCGAGCGCGAGCATGACCGTGATCGCCATGGGCGAGAAGGTTTTGCCTTCGACGCCGGTAAAGGTCAGAAGCGGTGCGAAGACGAGAAGTATGATCGCCTGCCCGTACACAGTCGGCTTGATCATTTCCTGCGCGGCAAGCCGCGTTTCCGTCAACCTTTCGCCCAGTGTGAGAAGCCGGCCTTCGTGTTCCTGCCGGGCCGCGAGCCTCGCGACACTGTTCTCGACGATAATGACGGCACCATCGACGATCAGGCCGAAGTCCAGCGCACCCAGGCTCATGAGATTGCCCGAAACGCCGAGCCGGTTCATTCCGATCGATGCCATCAGCATGGAAAAGGGAATGACCAGCGCCGCGATGATCGCTGCCCGGATGTTGCCCAGCAGCAAGAACAGGATCGCGATCACCAGAAGCGCGCCTTCGACAAGATTCTTCTCGACGGTCGCGATCGTCGCATCGACCAGGGAAGACCGGTTGTAGACGATCTCCGCGACAATTCCTTCCGGCAGGGAGCTGCGAACCTCCTCGAGCCGTTCGGCCGCCTGGGCCGAAACGGTGCGGCTGTTCTCGCCCGCGCGCATGAGCACGGTCCCCACGACTGCTTCATCGCCATTCAGCGACGCCGCGCCCGTTCGCAGGTCGCCGCCGATACTGACCGTGGCGATATCGCCCACGCGAATGGGGACTCCCTCGCGGGTGGAAACGACCGCCTGCTCGATATCCTCGACGCTGCCGAGGCGCGCATCGACCCGGGCGAGGAGCGCTTCACCGGCCCGCTCGACGAAATTGGCGCCTTCGGCGAGGTTGGCCGCTTCCAGCGCGGTAATCACTTCGTCGAACGACAAACCGTAACCGGTCAATCGCGCGGGATCGGGTTGAACGAGGTATTGCTTTTCGAAGCCGCCGATCGAGTCGACACCTGCCACACCGTCGACCGACCGCATGAGGGGTGCAACCACCCAGTCCTGGATGGTTCGCAGATAGGCAGCCTTGGCCACATCGCTGTCGAGCGGGTCGCCACGTTCGGTCACAAAGCTCCCGTCGGACTGCCAACCGACCGCTCCGCCCAGCGGTGCTTCCTTGCCGTCAGGAAACTCGAACTCGATGGTATACATGAGCACTTCGCCCAAGCCGGTCGAGATGGGTCCCATCACCGGTTCGGCACCCTCGGGTAGGGAGGCGCTTATGGGCGTCAGCCGTTCGTTGACCTGCTGACGCGCGAAATAGATGTCGGTCCCTTCCTCGAAAATCGCGGTCACCTGGCTGAACCCGTTGCGCGATATCGAGCGGGTCATCTCCAGACCCTCGATACCGGCAAGCCCGGTCTCGACAGGATAGGTGACCTGCGTCTCGACTTGCGAGGGCGACAAGGCTGGTGCCTCGGTGTTGATCTGCACCTGTACGTTGGTGATATCGGGTACGGCATCGATGGGCAGGCGCAGCAAATTCACCACGCCATAGATTGCCACACCGAGCGTCAGCACGACCATTGCCCAGCGAAAGCGCACGGCGACGTCGAGGATCATGCCGATCAGGCCATGGCGGTGGGAGCGATCAGCGTCCTGCATGTGATCAGTGTCCATGCTCGGCCTCCTCCTTCTCGAGTTCAGCCTTCAGCAAAAAGGCATTGGCGGTGGCGATCCGCCACTGCGCTTCGAGACCGGACTCGATGACCACCCGTCCTCCCGAACGCGCACCGGTGACCACCGGACGGGCTTGAAACCCGCGGCGCGTGCGAACGAAGACCACTTCTGCGCCATCGATTGTCTGGACAGCACTTTCCGGCACCGATATGCGGCCTGTGTCGACCTCACCCGAGGGGCGGATACGTGCCTGCAGGAAGGCCCCGGGTTGCAGGCCGGGGATCGGCCTTGCGAGCGACAGGACCGCCGTAGCGCTGCGGCTTTCGGGATCGAGCGAGGGAGTGACAGACCGCACGCGCGCACCCACTTCCCGGTTGTCCGCGATTTCCAGAGTCGCCTCGTCGCCAGGCTGGATGCGGCTTGCTTCAGCCGACGGGAGGGCAACCTCGACCTGCATGCCGCTCGGATTCACGACCTGATAGAGTTCTTCCCCGGCATCGACGAAGGAGCCGAGAACGATAGGCGCCGAGGTCACTCGGCCTGCGAGCGGGCTCGTAACCGCAAGGGAGCGCCCGTCGCCGCTAACGCCCGCCGCGGAGACTGCCGCTTGGGCGCGCGCAAGTTCCGACTGGGCGACTTGCAGATTTGCTCGCGCGGCCTCGAGATCCTGCCGTGCGGTGACATTGGCCTCGAAAAGGCGGCGCTCCCGATCGTAGGCAGCGGACAGTTCGTTGACCCGCGCGCCCGCTGCGCTGAGTTGCGCCGCAAGAGCAGCGGCGTCGGCGCTCTCGATGCGGGCAATCGTCTCTCCCTGCCTCACGTAATCACCCAGCGTTTTGCCGACACTGCGGACTACGCCCGCTGCGCGGGCATCGATGCGGGCACTTGCCGTCGGGCTTGCCGCGACGGTGGCCGGAAAGACCAGCTCGACCGCCGATCCCTGACTGACGGTTTCGACCTCTATCTGGGACGCTTCGATTTGTTCGGCGCCAAGCAGGACAAGCCCTTCGGGAAGCTCGGCCTCCTCGCTCGTTTCCTCAATGTGCTGGTCGGCACTGCCACTTGGCCACAGCATAAACACTGCAGCGGCGATTGAAACGATCACGCCGATAAAAACGGCCAGACGTCTACGGTTCATTTGGAAATACCTCATTGTGCGCCGAGCCAGATCAGCGTCGCCGCCAGGCGGCCACGATCTTCCTGGGCTTGAATCAATGCTTCACGGATGGTGTCGCGCGCTTCGGCCGCAGCCAGAACTTCGATCAGCGGAAATCTGCCGTTGCGGTAGCCAATCCGAACGAGGCGCAAGGCTTCCTCGGCTTGGGGCAAGGACGTCTCCGCGAGGGTCTCGACCCGCGCTTCGGCTGCCAGAAATTGTCCGCGAGCCTGCGTGACTTCGAGTTCGAAATCGGTGCGGGCAATCGCCTCCCGTGCCGTCGCGGCGCGAAGCCGCGCCTCGGCAGCAGCGATGTTTCCTTGGTTGCGATTACTGAACGGAAACGGGATCGAAACGCCTACGAGGAACGCCTGGTCTCTGCTTTCCTCGAACCGTCGGACACCGGCGGATATCGCCGGATCCGGAATGCCTAAAGAGCGTTCCCGGGCGATCGCGGCATCTGCAGCCTCGCGTTCGGCACGGGCGACCTGAAGACGTAAGGCCGAAGGCGAGGCGAGCAGCGTCGCCGGAGGTTCGATCTCGGGGAACACCGAAGGCACGTCCGTAGCAGGTGTTGCCTCGCCCCAAAGCGCGGCGAGCGCAGTCCTCGCCGCACGGTCGGCGGCCAGGGCCGCTTCAAGCTCCGCGAGCGCCTCCGCAAGTGCCGCTTCGGCACGAAGCGAGCGCAGGGGAGGCTCCCGTCCGACATCGACCAGTACGCCTGCGATCCTGGCAAGCTCGCGATTGCGCTCGACTATGTCCCGCGCGAGTTCCAATCGGGCTGCCGCGGAGACGGCTTCGACATAGCGTTCGCGTACCGATCGCCCTAGCTGAGCAACCGAGAGCGCTCCTGAAAGGGCCGCGACGCGCGCTTCCGCCTGGGCGGCGCGGACGCGCGCTCCCCGTTTGCCGCCCAATTCGAGCCGCTGGCTCAGGGACAAAGTGTACTCGGTGGCCTGCAATCCCGAAAATGCGCCGCTTCCGGCAATGTTTTCGGCTTCGAAAGCAATTTCGGGGTTGGGCCGCAGCCGCGCCTGGTCGACCAGGGCCCGCGCCGCGTCGGCTTCGGCCCGCGGTCCGATCAGGCGCGGATTTTCTGGGGGCTCATCTGCGCTGTCGACGATGCCCGCACGAGCGAGCGCAGCTTCGAGCGTCAGAAGCTCACGCTCCTGCGCCGCCACGGTCGTGGCTTGAGCGGCGAGGAACAGCCCTCCAAGGAGGACCCCTCGCCAATGAATGGCTGACATTTTTCGAAAATTCCTCTGCTGACGATCCGAACTGCGCTGCGGCATGCAGCGCGGTGACGGTTGTCAGGCGCGAGGGGGGCGCTTCAGTCGGTCGGTAATGTCGGAAGCGAGCGCTTCGGCGGGAGGCGCATCGGGAACCACGACCAAGTGAGGGACCGAATCCTTCTGCACGGTGCCGGCAAAGCTCGCCCCGTGATGGCAATGGCCGTGTCCACACACGCCGTGTTGCTCGGCCGGCGCATCCGGATCGCCCGGCACTTCGTCGGCGGCTGCGGATGACGCAGAAGCGCTATCGAGCGAAGCCAGAACGGGCGTGCTTCCGGGCGCCACTTCGGCACCGCAAGCAGCAGCATCCGCCGCCGTCACGAACACCATCGCGACCAGCATGAGCAGGACGACGAAAGGGTGCAGGACAAGGCGACGATAGCTTGTAGTCATGGATTCCAATGGCTCATAGCAAACCGCATCAAGATTGCAAGTTCCGCAACACGATGAAGTATAAGTCTTTTGTTACAGTATAACAGTCCTCGAATACTGTTTCGGTCTTTTAGAACGGCGCGATCAGGCCGCGCGAAGCTCGGGATGCGGATGCTCGCAGCGATGAACTTCGATCGTGACGTGCACATATTCTGCATGCTCTGAAAGTCGGCTGGCATAATTGTCGGGCGCGAGCGGATCATCGGCGATGAGCGAGGCGATGACTGCATACTTGCCAGGACCGATCCGCCAGATGTGCAGATCGCCGATCGCGGCGTCCCGGTCCTCGAGCGCCTCGCGCACCTCTGTGTACCGTTCAGAGGCCGCTTCGGCGTCGACAAGCACGGCAGCGGTATCGCGCAGCAGTGACCATGACCAGCGCCCGATCACGAAAGCACCCACCAGCCCCATTGCCGCGTCCATCCATGCCCAGCCGAGGTACATGCCGGCGAGAAGGGCCACGATAGCCAGGACGGAGGTCAGGGCATCGGCAAGCACGTGGAAATAGGCGGAGCGCAGATTGTTATCGGCATGCGCATGGTCGTGGTGATGATGATGGTCGTGATCATGCCCATGGTGATGATCGGCACCAAGCAGCCAGGCACTCGCGAGGTTCACCACGAGGCCGAGCACGGCGATCCAGATAGCCTCGGTATAGGCAATCGTGAGCGGACTGACGAACCTTTGAGCCGATTCAACCGCGATCCCGATTGCGAAGATGGCGAGGACAAGCGCGCTCGCGAAGCCGGCGAGGTCGCCCACCTTGCCGGTACCGAATGTGAAACGCGGGTTGTTCGCATGGCGCTTGGCAAACCAGTAGGCGAAGGCCGCGACGCCCAAGGCACCTGCATGGGTCGCCATGTGGATACCATCGGCGAGAAGCGCCATCGATCCAGTCCACAGCCCCGCAACAATTTCGATCACCATCATCGCGGCGGTCAAAGCGACAACATAGCGCGTGCGCTGCTCATGCGCGTCGTGCGAAGCGCTCAGAAAGTTGTGATCATGGGCGAGCGGTTTAGAGTCGGCGTGGTGCATGCGAGGCTGATAATCGGTATTACGGAAGGGCGAAACCTGAATGGAGCTTTCGACTCCGAGACCGAGGTGAATTTCGGACCTAGTAATTCCTTCCCGTCAGTCAGACCGAGAATCTGGTATTGCGAAAAGTAGGACCTCACTTCTCGCGATATCCGCTGCATTTACTCTCAATCCTACCTGTGCGATGAGCGTCAGCGTTTGAAAATCAACAAGATACGACAGGTATCCTATCGGTCCGATTCTGTTCATCCCGGGAAGGTCACAAGCTGGCCATGAATGCAAAAGTCATCACGAATTTCCAGCTTGGCAGCCGCGAATCCTCCTCGGCGCCGGATGTCTTGCCCTTGGCTACAGAGCATGCGCTGCAATCCGCCGGAGCTGCTTTCCATGCGCTCGCCGACACCATGCCGCAGATGGTTTGGTCGACTCTTCCCGACGGCTCCCACGATTATTACAATGCGCGCTGGTATGAATTCTCGGGTGTCCCTGTCGGATCAACCGACGGCGAAGGATGGGCCGGGATGTTTCATGAGGATGACCAGGCCGATGCATGGAATAAATGGAACCACAGCCTCGCTACCGGCGAACCGTACGAGGTTGAATATCGCCTGAGGCATCACAGCGGTGATTATCGCTGGATGATCGGTCGTGCGCTGCCGATCCTCAACGAGCAGGGTGAGATACAGCGCTGGATCGGCACTTGTACGGATATCGACGAGCAGAAGCGCACCGCCCTCCAAAACTGTTTGAAAGCGTCCAGGTCCTCAACGGCGCCAGCGCCTTCCTGAACGGTGCAGCACCGGGCGGATCGGGACTTGGCGGAAGCGTCAATCTGCAGCTCAAGAGGGCCGGAGACACCGACCTCAATCGCGTAACCGTTTCAGCCAGCGAGAATGCCCACTTCGGCGGCAGCTTCGATGTCGCTCGCCGCTTTGGCCAGAACGGCGAATGGGGCGTTCGCCTGAATGCAGCCTATCATGACGGCGAAACGTCGATCGACCGTGAAGATCGCCGCACTCAGGTCGTGGGCGGTGCGATCGATTATGACAGTGGCCCGCTACGGGCAGCTCTCGACCTGGCGTTCCAGAATGTCCGGATCGACGCCTTCCGGCCGAAGGTCACCGTCGGAAGCGCAACGATCCCCGCCGTTCCCGATGGCGATGCGAACTATGCGCAGGATTTCACCTACACCGAACTGCGCGATGTTTTCGGCGCGCTGGCCGTGGAATACGATCTTGCCGACAATGCATTGGCATACTTCAGGGCCGGTGCGCGCGACGGGCGCGAGGAGGGTATTTACGGCGGCATAACCGTTCTCGATGCCGCCAGCGGTGCTGCGAACGGCACGGCGCTGTTCGTCCCGCGGACCGACAACAACGAAGCGCTCGAAGCTGGCATCCGCGCGAAGCTGGGCGAAGCGATCACCCACGAGTTCAATTTCGGCGGCAATGCCAGCTGGCAGGTGAACCGCAACGCCTACGATTTTCGCTACGGACCGGGTTTTGCCGACTACGCCACCAATATCTACGACACCCCACAAGTGGACCTGCCTTCTTCGACCCTCGTCGGCGGCGACTTGGTTGATCCATTCCCGATTGCGCGGACGCGACTGTGGAGCGCTTTCGCATCGGACACGATGGGGATGATCGAAGATCGATTGCAGGTCACAGCGGGTCTGCGCCTGCAATCCATCAATGTGAAGAGCTACAGCTACTTCGGCGGCGACCTCGCGACGGAATATGATGATAGTGCGGTTACGCCCGTGATCGGCGTGGTCCTGCAGCCGTTCGATGGCCTATCGCTATACGGCAACCGGATCGAAGCACTCCAGCAAGGCCCGACAGCGCCGCTCGATCCGGCACTCGTAAACAATCCGGGCGAGGTTCTCGCCCCGCGCAAGTCGCTGCAGTACGAGGTTGGAGGCAAGCTGGCACTGGGCGATGTCTTCGTCGGTCTCGGCGCCTACCGCCTTGAGCGACCGGGAGAGGGTGTGCTTGCCGACGGCAGCTTCGGATACCTCGGGGATCAGACGCACCAAGGCATCGAGTTCACGGTCAACGGCGATCTGACACCCAGCCTGAGGCTGATCGGCGGCGCAGCTCTGACCGATGCGAAGCTCGTCAGCGGCAACGAGGTACCTGGCGTTTCCGAATACACCGCCAATGCAGACTTGGAGTGGGACTTGGGCTTTGTGCCTGGCGCGACGATCACAGCGCGTGCAGTGCACACGGGTCCGCAGTGGGTCGATGCCGCCAACACGCTCGAACTCGATAGCTGGACGCGTATCGATCTCGGTGCGCGCTACGTCTTCGCGGCGGACGACACGCCGGTCACGCTCCGCCTTTCGGCCGATAATATCACGAACGAAAAGTACTGGGCCAGCGCGTTCGACGTCTTTTCTGCCGCACTGCTGCAAGGAACCCCGCGCACAATCAAAGCCAGCATCTCTGCCGACTTCTAAGTTGGGCTGCGATGGGGCCGCTAGTGGTCAGTCCGGTCCTGGTCGACAAGGCGCAGATAGCGGACATTCGGCTTGCGACCCGTGAGCGGACATTGGTCGCATTACACCGCTGTGTGAAAGCAGTCGTTGGGTTGGAATGGAGAGAACTCCGGCGATCGGGTGCTGCTCAACCCAACATAGATCCGGCGTCGGAGGCAGCTGTAGGGTAAGCAAACATAGTCGATTTAATATCGTCCGCATTAAGCCCATGTCGGATGGCTAAGCCGAAGATATTGATCAGTTCGTCAGCGTCAGGGCCGACCAGGTGAGCCCCAAGGATGCGTCCTGTTCCAGTTTCGACCAGCACCTTGTGGCCGTAGATCTCTTCGTTCAGCCGCCTTGCCGAAAACCAACCTGGGTGCGATCCAGCATTCACCGTGAAATCCAAACCTGCCTCGTGCGCCTCGCTTTCCAGCATTCCGACCCGCGCCGCCGGCGGCTCCGTGAAAAGTGCACTAGGAACCCCACAATAGTTCGGAGCTCGGCCGCTATCTTCGAGTATGTTCTCAAGAACCACTTTGGCATCATGACTGGAGACCGGAGTCAGTGGCGGACCATTTGCAGCAGCGTCACCCGCCGCGAAGACTTTGGGGTTGCTTTGGCTTCGTAGTTGAGCGGTAAGCACCAAGCGACCCTCGTCACAGGCGACGTCTCCCGCCCCCAGATCGAGCGAACCGATCGCAGGGACTCTTCCGGCAGCGTGCACCACCAAGTCCCCTTCGATCCTGCGGTCGCCAGCATGGACGGTCAGAACGCCGCCTCTCTTCGCTACGCTGTTCACCTCGGCGTCCACGATTTCAATGCCGAGATCGTCGAAACTCGGCATGAGCCAATCGACCGTGTCAGGGTCGAAGGCTTTCAGAATGCGGCCTCGTTGGATGATGGTCACCTTTGCACCTGCCCGCGCCGCGAGGTGGGCAAATTCCGCAGCTATGTATCCACCGCCGACGAATACGATCCGATCTGGAAGGGTTTCGAGTTCTAGGAATGCATCGCTGTGGGTCAGCAACGGCTCGCCTTCGATGCCAAGTGATCGAGGCTCCGCCCCCGTCGCGATAAGAGCGTGGGAAAAACACAGTTCCGTCTCGCCTATCACGATCCGGCCGGGGCCAGCGAAGCGAGCCGTGCCGTGGAAGGTCGCGACGCCCTTTCGCTCGTAGCGAGCTTCCTGCTTTTCAGGGACGGGGTCGGTGAAGCTGCGCTTGAATGCCTGGAGGTCACCCCAGTCAATCGAAACAGAACCTTCGATACCCTTCCCCTTCAATCGCCTGTGTGCAGCGAGCGCTTCCTCTCCACTCACCATCATCTTTTTCGGATCGCACCCTCGGAGCGCGCATGTGCCACCGTAGGGCCTGTAATCGATAACCGCGCAACGCTTCCCGGCGTCGGCCATCTGGTGGACCGCGACCTGCGCAGCCGTTCCCGATCCGATCGCAATGAAATCGAAAGCCTCAGCCATTGCAGCAGTCCCCTTCCTGTATCGGAGGACAGCGAACTGTGCCGTAGGAGCAGAACACGCAGCAATCGCCGTGGAGCGGCTTGAGACGCACGCCGCAGCCCGTGCAAGTGTAGAAGAACATGCAGGCGTTGGTCGGCATTTCCATGTCTTCTTCATGACCGCATTCGGGGCAGCGCAAGCGCGAGATCAGGATCGGATCAGCCATAGAGGAAGGCACCTGTCAGCAGCGCAGCACCGATGGCAATCCCTATGGCGGTCAGCGCTCGATAGGTCGGTGATCCGCATGCACTGTCCGCCGGGCATGTTTGTGCCTGCCTAAACTGCCAGAGCAAACGGAGGGTCGCAGCGAGGAGAAGAGCCGACGCGAGGGTCAGCAGGGGGAGGCGATAGGGGGCTACGACAGGCGAGATGCTGCCAAGCCACGCGGAACCCACACCAACTGACGTAAGCGTCAATGGGAGTGCACAGCAAGCAGCTGCTCCGAAGGCAGCAAAGACACCGCTGCCCGCCGCTAATCCGTTCCACCATGTGCTGAAGCTGCGCACCAGTCGTCCCTTTCCAAAACCCGATTCCCGCAATTATTTACAGTCTGTAGCAACTACAGACTCAAGGGGTTTCGTGTGAAAATCGGTGATGTATCGAAACAGACCGGATGCAAAATCGAGACAATCCGATATTATGAGCGGATAGGAGTCATCGACCCGCCTCCACGAAGGGGCGCTTACCGCGACTACGGTCCTCGGGACATCGAGCGGCTGCGTTTCGTTCGGCGTGCGCGCGAACTCGGCTTCTCCCTTGAAGAGGTGCGGGCGCTGCTCGACCTCACACCGGGGCCCGATGTGCATTGCGATCAAGTGCAATCAATCGCGGAACAGCATCTCGGGAACGTCCGCGCCAAGCTGGCGGACCTTGCGCGCATGGAAACTGCTCTGACAAAATTGATCAGGCAGTGTGGCACTACCAGTGATGATCGGTGCCCGGTATTGGAAAGCTTAGCCGGCGAAGGCTAATCCAGCAGATCCAAGCTACGGACCAACGTTCCATCCAACACTCACAATTGACTCAGCCTGCCAGAGCAGAAAAGCAAGCGGTCCGCTTTCGGGCACCTTGCTATGCGCGGGCTACGTCCAGAATCCGGGCGTATTGTGTTGAAAAACTCTGCCACCCGTTTTGGTCGGTAACACTAGAACTTTGGCACGCCTCGTAGTGTAACAATGATTCAAGCGGCAAGCTCACTCTGAATTTTTGTTGCCCGAAATTAACCTCCGGCGCGGCGGGGCCGACTTTTTCAACACAATACGGGCGTAAAGCTGACATTGATATCGCCCAACTCGCATAGGGAGAAATTGAATTTGGAGTCCCGAAAAAGGCATCGAACCAATGCATTAGACGGCTTTTGAGGGCCTTTTGAGGGCTTTTTGGAGACGACCGAATTCCTAGCTATCTGATAAGACGTAAAAAATTATTTCGAATGTGATGCCTCTTCTGGCACCAAAACTCCTGCGGGAGTGGCATCAAAAATCTTGAAAAAACCGCAGAAATCTGCCATTTTTGGCTGGATTTTGATGCCGCGTGTTTCACGCTGTTTCAGGCCGTGCCCCCACAATCAGGGGCATGGAGCGGGGCATATGCCCCCACATGCCCCTTTCTGGCGAAAGGTCATGCCCCCAAATGGCACTGACAGCCTTGCAAATCCGAGCTTTTTCGCCCGGTGCTACCGCCTACAAGCGCGCCGATGAGCGCGGCCTCTACCTCGAAATCTTCCCCAACGGTTCCAAGCTCTGGCGGCTGAAGTATTACGTAGGCGGCAAAGAAAAGAGGATCGCTCTTGGTGCCTGGCCCGAAGTTAGTCTTCAAGCGGCCCGCCTCGAGCGCGACGAACTCAGGCTGCGTATTGCCAAGGGTGAAGACCCTGCTCTGACGCGAAAGAAGAACAAAGCGACGGCCAAAATCAGCGCCGCCAACACCTTCGAGTCAGTTGCCCGCGAGTACATCGAGAACAAGATGGTCGGCGAAGGCCGCGCCGAGGCCACCCTGCTCAAGGCTCGCTGGTTCCTAGACCTGCTCAAACCAGCGATCGGGCACATGCCGATTTCGGATGTCGACCCGCAGATGATGCTGGCCCCGCTCAAGAAGTTGGAGGCGCGAGGCAACCGCGAGACCGCCAAGAAGTGCCGCTCCTTCGCGAGCCGGGTGTTCCGATATGGCGCTGCCACCGGCCGCTGCACCACGGACCCGACGGCCATCCTCAAAGGTGCGCTGCTGACACCGCAAGCGCGCCACTACGCGGCGATCCTCGAACCGGAGAAGCTCGGCGAACTTCTGCGCGCCATTGACGCGTTCGAATGCTACCTTTCCAAGAGCTTCCCGGTACGATTGATGCAGGTCTTCGCCGACGAGGATGGTAATCTTCGCTCCGAGGCGATGAGCGACGGAGAGGGCAATCCCGTTTTCTGCCCGCGCGCAATTGCTGCGCGCGATGCGCTGATCGAACAGCTTGTCGCGCCGATCGCGAAACAGGCAAGGCCGGTTCCGGCAAGCGCAGCAGCGAGGGGAGATGGGAGAAGGCTCATTGGCCGGGTTCCTCCTTGTCGGTGGGAAGTTGCTCAAAGCCGGCGAGCGCAAGGCTGAGGCCACGCTTCGACCAGCGGAAACGGAAGGAGCGGCGCTGGCTCGCGATCACCTGCGCGCCGACAAAGGTCTTGAGCGTGCCGGTGAGCGGCGGCTATATTACACCCCAAAAGCGACCGCCGAGCACGAATATGGCCGCATGATTCTTCAAGAGATCGCACACCTGCGTGGAGCAATGAGAGCTTCCGGATCAGATCGGCTTAATGCCTTCGAATTGGACATCGGCAGCGTGTCCCCGCCAGATGGGCCTTTCAACGTTTTCCGCCAACGCAAAGCCAAAAGATGCGAAATTCCCCAAGTGACTGAGAGCTTCGCATTGCTTAGCGATGGCCTCTACGTTGCTCGGGATCTGAGCCACCTTTTCTGGATATCGCGCTGCTCGTACGATTACCCACTCGGGTCCATTGTCTCCGACAAATCAGATGTTCGGATCGACGTTGGGATTTGAGTGAGTGGACATGATCTCGAAACCCTTCCTTTGGAGCCATTGCTTGACAACTTGAACTGCAAAATCAAGTAGTTCCCAGTCGGTAACCTCAATGAGTTCATCTGAGGCCAGGGAAAACGGATCGACCGATTGCGCGTTTCTAAGGTCGATCAAGCCCCAACCGCCCAACTGCGGTTTCCAGCCTGTCAGCGTCCTTCCCATCGGCCAGAGGTGACCTTCCCCCCGAAAAGTGGTCCGTTTTGAGAGTTAGGATTTCGGCTATTTACGGCTTGAAAGGGGCTGATGAATGGCACGGAAGAGATACACGCCGGAACAGATTATCGGGATACTGCGTGAGGCCGAAGTTCGGCTCTCGCACGGAGAGAAGATCGGGGAGATCAGCCGATCGCTGGGGATTTCGGAGCAGAGTTACTATCGCTGGCGACGCGAGTACGGTGGGCTGAAGGTCAGCCAGGCTCGGCGATTGAAGGATCTCAAGAAGGAGAACCAGCGGCTCAGGAAGGCGGTGTCTGTGGTTCAACGATGGATCATGCGTGAGGCTGCGTCCGCAATATAGTGGCCATGTGTGGAGCTACGACTTCGTCATGGATCGCACCCATGACGGCAAGGCCTTCCGCATGCTTACCGTGATCGACGAGTACAGCCGCCAGTGCCTGGCGATCCATGTCCAGCGCAAGCTCAAGAGCGATGATGTCCTGGCCGTGCTGACCGAGCTGTTCCAACGCCATGGTCCGCCTGATCACATCCGTAGCGATAATGGCGCTGAGTTCACTTCTCATGCCGTGCGCGACTGGCTCTGGCGGATTGGTGTGAAGACTCTCTACATCGAACCCGGATCACCATGGGAGAATGGCTACAACGAATCCTTCAACGGCAAGCTCAGGGATGAGCTTCTCAACGGGGAGATCTTCTACACTCTGAAGGAGGCAATCATCCTGATCGAGCGCTGGCGTATCCACTACAACACCGTCCGGCCACACTCTTCGCTGGGCTACCAGCCGCCGGCCCCACAAACGATCTTGCCTCGTCCTGCCATGCTGCCTTACGCTGCGCTCCAGGCCGCCCAGCAGGGCGACCCCAACCGCCGGAACTCTAACTTAACCGGTGGACCACCCTGATGGGGCAGGTCAGCAGCATGGTGGCGGCAGGCACCGCTTCGGCAGGTTTCTGTTCGGTCATTTCCACTCTTCTCCCTTGATGTAGCCAATATCGGTGCCGGGCGGCCGTGGTCTAAGCGTTCATTGTGTGTGGTCTTATCAGTTCCATCTAGGAATGAGTGCTATTCCCGCGAAAGCCAGAACAATTCCTGCCAGTAACAACGATTGGTCGGCCAGCAATGCGGCAGAGATGATCAACGCTGCCACCACCGGACCCTTGACGGGGGTGCTGCGGTCCTCTTCCCGCGTCAGATGGTTCAGACTGGCTGGGTCGATGGATACCTGAATCGTACCTGATCGAGCGACCGAGGCAACGTTATCGATTAGCTCGGGCAGCGATGCCGAGAAATCAAGCAGGCCACTGCGGACCTTGGCCAAATGATCCCGCGCGGCTCCGATCGAAAATCGCTCGGCAAACAATTGCATCACGATCGGCTTCGTTTCTTCGGCGATATTGTAGTCCGGCGCCAAAGAGCGAACGAAGCCCTCTGCGGTCAGCAGGGTGCGCAGCAAAATAGCGAGGTCGGGCGGCAATACGAGGCGATAATCGCGCAACAATCCGAAAACCCGATCGAAAATTGCCGCGAATTCTATCCCGGCAAGAGCTGTGCCGCTAAATTCCGCGATCAGCTCATCCAGGTCCATCACCAATTGCGCGCGATCCACGAGTGGATTGCCTGCCCAGTCGAGCAGCAGATCGGCCACCTTGTCTATCTGTCCGTTCGCGATAGCGAAAATCAGTCGGACGATTTCCTGACGCCGCGCGCCGCTGAGAAAGCCGACCGAGCCGAAATCGATGAAGCCTACCTGGTTCCCTTCCATCCAGAAGACGTTGCCGGGATGCGGGTCGCCATGAAACTCTCCATTGAGAAGGATCATCCGTAGCACTGCATCGGCATAGCGCTTCGCGAACTGGGCATTCCCTGCCGGATCAGTTGCCGGGTGCCG
The DNA here is from genome assembly GCF_006542605.1 of Porphyrobacter sp. YT40. GTDB lineage: Bacteria > Pseudomonadota > Alphaproteobacteria > Sphingomonadales > Sphingomonadaceae > Erythrobacter. The sequence goes on along the minus strand of NZ_CP041222.1, from coordinate 1,023,300 downwards.
CGACGCGGGCTTTCCGCCCAGGGCTTCCTGCACATTGATCGTCAAGCCTGTGAGTTCCCAGTGGATCGCGGGCGTCTTCACCCCAAGCATCTCCAGATAACCGCCAATCCTTTCACAGGCACGTGCTTCTGCCGCCAGGTCCATCTCCCGCGCTAAATTCTTGGCGAATGTCTGAAGGAATTCCACGGGTCGATAGCGAGCAATGTCGCTTGACCGACGCTCGGCGAGGCCCGCGAGCCGTGTCAACAGCCTCATGTCCGCCTCGATCCTGGACGCCATGCCGGGTCGGCGGATTTTCACGATAGTCTCGCTTCCGTCCAGCAGGGTTGCGACATAAGTCTGCGCGATAGAGGCTGAGGCGATCGGGTTTCTCTCGAAAGCGGCGAATTCACGTTCCCAGTCGCTGCCCCAAGCCGATACAATCACCGGTTCGATCTTATCGAACGGCAGCGGTTCCACCTGGTCGTGGAGAGTGCCGAACGCGGAAATCCAGGGTTGTGTAAACAGATCGCTTCTGGTCGCCAGGAGCTGGCCAAGCTTTATTCCGACAGGGCCGACATCGCGCAACAGCGCCACCACCGATGCAGGACGCAAGTCCTCGGTATCTGGCTCATTCTCCGAAACCGGCATAAAGCCAAGCAAGCTTCCGAGATTTTTCAGACCGTGCCGGGCGAAAATCTGACCGAGTTCTGCTAGCCGCGTCAGTTCACCGACACTGTTTTCCAGATCATGCTTCATCGGCTTTCTTCGCAAGTGTCAGCCTGCTTCTGATTCTCCGCAACTTTTCGAAGCATCGTACGCAGGAGGTCGATTTGAGGCGCAGACATTCCCTTCCAGAGAATTTCGTGGAGTCGATCAGCCGCTTCGCGCAGTTCCGGCCAGATGGTTCTTACTTGCTCGGTGAGGTGGAGGTTCCAAACCCTTCGATCGTGCGCCGCCCGCTCTCGCTCGATCAAACCTTTTTCAACCAAAACTGCGACAGCCTGTCCTATCGTCGCCGATTCAAGCTCGAGCAGGCGAGAAATCTCGGTCTGTGTTAGCGTAGGTTCTCGCAACAAGGACGCGATGATCCGCCATTGTGTTTGATTGAGGTCGAGCCCCACGATCAGAGCGTCGAAGGTCCGCCGAGCGGTCCTGTTCACCTCTTCTAGCAAATAAAGGATGTCATCCTTTTCGTTGGGGGCGTAATCACGTATCTCATCTTTCGGCATATGCTTATCCATAGCGCTATCTTGGAAGGCTCGCGCATGCCTGGCGTGTTCAAGCTCAGCGTCAACCATATTCGCTAGCAGTGCCGCCATGCAAACACTCGCTGATTTCACGCTACAGCAGAAACTGAATCCGATGGTCGCTCAAGCTGATAAGGAACCGAACGGCGCTGGGTGAGTGCGGGGGCTCCGGCCACCTCGCCTGCCACGACTGCCGGGATGTTATGATCGCATGCGCTCGGCGTCCCTCATCTGAGCATCAGACCCCCTGAAGGGCAAACGCGGGCGTGAACGCGGGGCATGGGCTCGATTTCGAGTGATTATGGCTCGCTGCCCAGATTGTCATGCATCCTAGCCAGCGATCCGCGTAAGCGCTCCAGTTCCCCAAAACGGATCCCCCCGAGCAAGCGAGCATACATTGCATCAGCTTCTACTCGCATCTTGGGAAGTAGCTCGATTGCGGCAGGGCGTAAATGAACCCGCCAAACGCGCCTGTCGTTCTTCGCGCCTGCGTCTTTCCACCAGCTCAAGTTCTTCCAGGCGATCAATAGTCTGGCCGATGCTAGCGCGCTCTAGCTTCAGTTCCCGAGCCAGCTCTGTCTGGGTCATGCCTGGGCTCCGAAAGATAAGCCAATATACTCCATTGCGTCCGCGTGAGCCCGAATTGTTCAACCGAAGAATCGGCGGTCCTGCGCAAACGCCGGGTCACTTCCTCCATAAGAAAGAACAGCCGATCGGTATCGGTGAGGGAACTTGCCCCCCTTTGTATCCGCGTCATAGCCCGTCATGGCAGCCATCTAGGGCAACCTACCATAGCGGATCAGGAAATAAAGCCGTTTACTGTAAATCGATTTACAATATGAGGTTGCGGTATGCAGTCGCAAACTTTCCATATCGGGGGAGATGGTGGCATCTCCATAGCAGCCGAAGCGACCGGAAATGCCGATGCTTTACCGGTCTTGCTCGCGCACGGGGGCGGCCAGACCCGTCACGCATGGAAACGTGTCACAGCCGATCTCGCCAATGCGGGATTTCGTCCGATCGCAATTGATATGCGCGGTCATGGCGACAGCGAATGGTCTGCCGAGGGCGCTTACGAAACGCGCGACTTCGCTTCAGATCTCGTTGCGATCGCTTCAAAAATGGACCGCAAGCCAGCGCTCGTCGGGGCCTCCCTTGGCGGGTTGGCCGGACTGATCGCCGAAGGACACCTTGCGCCGGGCCGCTTCGCGTCGCTCACTCTCGTCGACATCGCGCCGCGTATGGAGACGGGGGGCGTTATGCGCGTAGTCGGCTTTATGGAGGAGCACGTGGAGACCGGTTTCTCTTCACCGGACGAAGCGGCAGAGGTCATCGCGCGCTACATGCCACATCGCCGCAAGCGCGGAGCCGGCAAGGGCTTACGGCGCTATCTGCGAGAGAAGGAAGACGGCCGCTACTACTGGCATTGGGATCCGGCCTTTATCCGCAACATCACACTAGCCAAGCGAAGCGATCCGGCTCATCAGGAACGCCAGTTTGATGCGCTGAACGATGCAGCCAGCAGGCTTTCGCTGCCATTGCATATTATTCGCGGCGGATCGAGCGATCTGGTTTCCGAAGACGCGGTCGCGCAATTGCTCGAACTTGTTCCACACGCTGAATACACCGACATCGCAGAGGCAACACATATGGTGGTTGGCGATGCCAACGATGCCTTTTCGGCAGCGATACTCGATTTTCTCAAGCGTAATCACAGTCCGCAGGGAGCCGTTACATGACCGATAATCTGACAAGGATCGATCCTAAGCGCCTCGAAGAGATCCTGCAGATTGCCCCGTTTCACCGGTGGCTTGGCCTCACTTTACGGTCATGCTCGAACGAGCAGCTTGAACTGGAGATGCCTTGGCGCGACGAGATCGTGTCAAACCCGGCAATCGGTTCAGCGCATGGCGGCGTGCTCGCCTCTCTGATCGATTTAACCGGGCTCTACACCTTATTGTCGCAAGGTACAGGGGCCAAGGCGACCGCCGATCTGAGGGTCGACTACCACCGCCCGGCAACCTCGGGACCACTCGTAGCATCGGGCAAAATAATCAAGATCGGTAAAAATATCTCGGTCGCTGAAACACGTGTATACGGTCCTACTGGCAACCTTTTGGCTAGCGGCCGCGGTGCCTACGTATGCTAACAGCGTTATCCTAATGGAACTAACTGCAGGGCGAAAATTAGCAGGTCTGTTCCTCGAAGACCTGCAAAATAGTCCCACGACTTTCAGAGCGAATTGCGTCGCGATAGCCGCCTTCCAATGAGTGACGTGACCCCCTGATCTTCCCCCCAGCCGGGATTAGAGCCGAGCTGCGTTGATGCGTATGAGCGCGGTTGAAGCAATGGGCTGCGCAGCGGAGCCCGTAGGGCGTGGCGAAGCAGGCCATTGCTTATCTAGTTCGGCGGCGAACGCCGCCGATGTCGCGTAGCCAAGGGATGAGGGCGGTCTCTCTCGGTTGTAGTCTTCCACCTGACCTGCCCCATCAGGGTGGTCCACCGGTTAAGTTAGAGTTCCGGCGGTTGGGGTCGCCCTGCTGGGCGGCCTGGAGCGCAGCGTAAGGCAGCATGGCAGGACGAGGCAAGATTGTTTGTGGGGCCGGCGGCTGGTAGCCCAGCGAAGAGGGATTCATGCAGCGAACACCGCTGCCGGCCTCTCCCTATCACATCATCGACGATATTGAGCACACGGAACTTTTGTTCGGACGCCACCTAGTCGTGAGCAAATAAAAGTTCGAAAAAGAGGGCTCGACACAGCGAAGCGCCGAACCCTCTTGCAATTAGCGAGTAAGTTTAAAACTTGCCGCGCACGGTGATGCCGTAAGTCCGCGGTTCCGCAAGAAAAGCGGAGAACGTTTGTTGCGGAGCCACGAAAGGCGTGTTGAAGGCCACCTGCGTATACCCAACGTCAAACAAATTATTGACCCATCCCTCGATCGCGAAGCGATCCGCAATATTGGTCAGACCCACACGCCCGTTCACTACGACGAAGCTGTCCTGTTCCTTGCCGAAGAGCAGGTCGGAGCCGGTGTTGTAATCACCAGCCATACGAGCGTTCACGAAGACCAGGCCTTCGAGCCCACTGTCGCCGATTGGCGGCGTCCACGTAAGCGACGATGTTGCCACGATCTCTGGTGCATTCGACAGGTTGTCGCCTGGCAGCAAGCGTAGTGCGGGGTCGAGCGGTGCCCCGGTATCGTCCCCGATAAGATTGTCTTCAAAGCTCGTATCAGAATAGGTGACGCCAAGGGTAATATCCAAATCACGAGCGGGCCGTAGATAGGTTTCGATCTCGACACCTTGAGCGATCACACCTGGTGCAACTTCATCGGAAGAGCATGCACCGGTTGTCGCGCTTGCGTCTCTGTCGGCCCCGCCGAGATCGCTATCGCAACTATTGACCGTCTGCACAATGTAGAACGCCCCATTGAACGTGTTCAACTGGAAGTTACTGAACTCTTGCCGGAAGCCTGCAATGCTAACCCCGAACTCGCGTGTCGAGTATTTGAGGCCGATCTCATATGCATCGACTGTTTCTTCATCGAACTGCAGCGCGGCTGCCGAGATATTGGCCGGATCGAACGCAAGCGGATTTGACAGTGCAGACCTGTCGAGGTTGAAACCGCCCGCCTTGTAGCCGCGTGAATACGAACCGTAGACTAGCAGATCGGGAGTTGGCTTCCAGCTCAGGATAGCCGTGCCGGTAAACTCCTCTTCTTCGCGCGAGTCTTCGAGAGAAACTCCATCGAGCTCCGATGTCGAATTGCCTTGGCAGGAAAGGCTGATGATACCACCGGCCAGAGGTGCCAAAGTCGGAACACCCAGAAAGCCTCCGAGCAGATTGCGGTTTGTCGGACAAACCGTGTTGTCGTTGCGGAAAGTTGCGTCGAAGTCCTTGGTTTCGTTTGTATAACGAAGCCCCAGCGTCAAATCGAGCGTATCCGTGATCGCAAAGATATTATGCGTGAAGAACGCGAAGTTCTCACTCGTCTGATTGTAGACCTCGCTGACCGTTCCCAAATCGCTGATGCTTGCAAGGTTGTTGATACCTGCGAGGATCGCCGGGGTTGCAGCGCCGAATGCCGGGCTTCCGGTCAGCGTACCGTCCAATGCCGCCACGTTGGCACCCAGGCAATTGGAAGCCCCCGGATTGACCAAAGCCGGGTTGATCGCGATAGCGATGCGGCACGCTACGAAATTGCCGTACTGGGTGCCGAACCGCAGATTGTCACGCACCTGCAGTTCTTCATTGGCGTAATACGCGCCGATCAACCAATCGAGTTTGCCATCGAAGGCCTCACCGGTAAGGCGCAGTTCCTGAGTGAATGTTTCAAAGTCTCGAGCAAGAGCATTCTCGGTCGGAGCGCGGTAGAGAATATCGACAGTAGTGTAATCGGTGTCAGATCCCTGGCTGTTGGCATATTCACGGTAGCCCGTGATAGACGTCAACGTGACGTTCCCGAAATCCCAATTGATCTCAGCGGAAATACCGTAGTCTTCGGTTTCGCCTTCATAGCTTCTGCCCGGCGTAGGGTACAGGTCGCGGTTGAATGTGTCTTGGGTGAGGGCACGCGGATCCTGCCCAAGCGCAAGCAACACGGGAACGATCGGATTTGCGGTACTCGTCAGGGCGGCCCCATCCGATGGCCTCGTAAAGGGATCAAATCCAGCGCTGATCCGTGCAAGCGGAGCAAACTCGGGCTGGACGAACGTCGCGGCACAGCACGCTTCGTCCTTTTTGGAATAATCCCCGACAAGGCGAATGGACAGGTCGTCATTGGGTTCGAACAGGAGCTGACCGCGGACCAGATAACGATCGCGATTGTTGATCGTCCCGCCGTTGGTAATATCGTTGTAGAAGCCGTCGCGCTCAAAGTAAACGCCGTCCACACGCGCAGCTACGGTGTCGCCAAGCGGAGCGTTTATGCCACCTTCGACGCGGATCGCATCATAGTTGCCATAAGTGAAGGCCCCGTATGCGCTGAAATCGAACTCGGGCGGTGCGGTGTAGATATTGATCAGGCCTGCCGATGAGTTCCGCCCGCCCAGAGTACCTTGGGGACCGCGAAGGATTTCGACCCTGTCGATAGGGCCGAGCTCACTCAGGGCGCTTCCCGAACGAGAGCGATAGACTCCATCGACAAAAACCGCGACCGAACTTTCCAGACCAGGGTTGTCGCCGACCGTGCCGATACCGCGAATACGCGCGGAACCGTTAGCTTCGTTGCCGGTGGAAGACACCAGCAGGGACGGTGCAACCTGGTTCAGCTCACGTATGTCGCTGGCGCCCGAATTCTGGAGGGTTTCTCCGGAAACAGCTGACACGGCGACTGGAACATCCGCCAAGACCTGCGATCGCCCTTGCGCGGTAACAATGATTACGTTTTGGTCTTCGACATCGGCCCCTTCAACCAGATCCGCATCGGGTTCGCCAACATCCTGGGCGAAGGCGGCTGTCGGTGTGAAGGCAAGTGCCGCTGCCAATGCACTAAGGGCGCAATGGTGGCGTGATGGAAATCTTTTCATGTGCCTCTCCTCTAAGAATGTGCCCCATCCTAGGCACTAGTCGATGTTAGAAACGATGCCGATAAGCGCGTTTCATTTCAAGACTTGGTAGATGAATTGACGGATTATTTCACATTGTCGACAAGCATGTGGCAAAAATGCCATGCAGGTCACTACATGCAGGTTTCTAGTAGCCAGAAAGCTTGGAAAATCGGTCCTTTAACCAGCTCGACGAACCGAAGCTCTGCTCCAGCACGCGGGCGCGCTTGAGATAGAAGCCGACGTCGTACTCATCGGTCATGCCGATCCCGCCGTGCAGCTGGATGCCCTCGTTTGCCATGGTGTGCATAACGCGGTTGGCTTCCGTCTTGGCGATGGTCGCCGCGCGCGCCACGCCGAAGCCGGCATCGACGGCTTGCAGGCCCGCCTCGACCGCGCTGCGCATCTGGGCGAGATCGGCGAAGAGGTCCGCCATGCGGTGTTGCAGCGCCTGGAAGCTCGCCAGCACCTGGTTGAACTGCACGCGCTGCTTCAGATAGTCGAGCGTGTCGTCGAACACTTGCTGCGCCATGCCGAGCATTTCGGCTGCGGTGAGCACGCGCGCGCGGTCGAGCACGTCATCGAGCAGGCTGTCGCCGCCATTGGCGAGCTTCTCCGCCGCCGCGCCGTCGAAGGTGACGTCGGCATGGCTGCGCTGGTCGGTCAGCTTGCGGGTGGTGAGCGCGACGCCGTCGCCTTTCTCGACCAGGTAAAGCCCGTCCTTCGCCGCGACGACGAACAGGTCCGCACCATGCGCTTCATGGACGAAGGCCTTGGTGCCGCTCAGCTTGCCGTCGGACACACTGGTCTCGATCTTCGCAGGATCGTGGCTCGGCCCTTCGTCGACGGCGAGGGTGGCGATGGCCTCGCCGCTCGCCAGCCTGGGCAGCCACCTGGCCTTCTGCTCGTCGCTGCCGCCAAGAACGATCGCCGAGGCGGCGACGGTGTTCATCACCAGCGGGCTGGCGGTGAGCGTCTTGCCGAGTTCCTCGACGACGAGGCCCGCGGACAGGAAGCCGAAGTCCGACCCGCCATGCTCTTCGGGGATGATGACCCCGGCCCAGCCCATCTGCGCCATCGTCGCATAGGCGTCGCGGTTGAAGGCTTCGGGCTCGCCGCTGGCGCGGACCTTGCGGAATTCGGTGACCGGGCTTTCGTTGACGGCCCAATCGCGCGCCATGTCGCGCAGCATTTCCTGTGCTTCGTTGAGAACGGCCATTGTCCTTGCTCCCCTCTCTTACTGGTGGTCGAGCATGCCGAGCACGCGCTTGGCAATGATGTTGTTCTGGATTTCGGTCGAGCCGCCATAGATCGTCGTGGCCTTTCCGAAGAGCCACGCGCGCACGGCCCCGAGCTCGCCGTCCGAAAAGCCGTCGCCTTCCCAGCCGAGGCCCTGCAACCCGCGGATTTCGATCAGCAATTCGCTGCGTTCCTGGCTCAGCTTGGTGCCGAGCTTCTTGAGCACAGAGCTGATTTCGGAGACGCCGCCAGCTGCCTTGCTCTCTTCCATCGCGCGGCGCGCGGTGAGCAGGAAGCTGTTCCAGCGGATTTCGAAATCAGCGATCTTGTCGCGCAGCACCGCATCGGCGAGTTCGCCGTCGGCGCCCGTCGGCTGGTACTTCTTGGCGATATCGCCAAGGCTCTGGCCCATGAGTCGGGCGAGGCTGCCGCCGCCCGAGATGTTGGTGCGCTCGTGCTGCAGAAGGCGCTTGCCGATGGTCCAGCCCTGGCCTTCCTCGCCGACGAGGTTTTCCTTCGGGACCTTCACGTCGGTGAAAAAGGTTTCGCAGAACGGGCTGGTCCCGCTGATCATGGTGATCGGGCGGACTTCGACGCCGGGCGTGTCCATGTCGATCAGCATGAAGCTGATGCCCTTGTGCTTGTCGCTCTTGTCGGTTCGTACAATTGCAAAGCACTTGTCGGCCCATTGGCCGCCGCTGGTCCAGGTCTTCTGGCCGTTGACAAGGTAGTGGTCGCCCTTGTCCTCGGCAAAGGTCTGGAGGTTCGCGAGGTCAGAGCCGGCATTGGGTTCCGAATAGCCCTGGCACCAGCGGATTTCGCCGCGGCAGATCGGCGGAATATGCTCCTGCTTCTGTGCCTCGTTGCCGTATTCGAGCAGCGTCGGGCCGAACATCATGACGCCCATGCCGCCGATCGGGTTGTAGGCACCCGCCTTGGCGAATTCCTGGTCGATGATCTTGGCCTGCGCCTTGGTGAGGCCGCCGCCGCCGTATTCCTTCGGCCAGGTGGGGGTGCCCCAGCCGCGCGCGCCCACGGCTTCGCGCCACTTGGTCTGCGCCGGCGTTTCATTGGTGGGGCCGTCCACGCCGGCCAGCGCGTTCGACTGGCCCTTGAGTTCGGCGGGAAAATTGTCCGCCAGAAACTGCTGCACTTCCGCGCGGAAGGCGTCTTCGTCGGTCTGGGTTGCGGGCTCGATTTGTGTGGCCATGGGTGTTTTCTCGAAGAATCAAGGAAAGACAGATAAGAATGTAGGCTACGGGGACGAGGATCCCTCCGTCAGTATTGTTGTTCGGGTAGGTGAAGAACCAATCCATCCAGCATCGGCTTCATCGGAATCTGACAGGCAAGGCGACTGTATTCAGTGGTGCCTTCGGCGAACTGCAAGAGGTCGGCCTCCATTCCATCATGCATAAGCCGACCCACCTTGTCGATCCATTCGGGATCGACATGCACATGACAGGTCGCGCAAGCACATACCCCTCCGCAATCGCCATCGATACCCGGCACGTCATTGTATAGCGCCGCTTCCCTGGCTGTCTCGCCTTCTTCTATTTCGACCTCCCGTCGCTCACCATCGCTAGCCACGAACGTAATTTTGATCATCTTGAACTCCGCATTTCGATCTCGAGAGTCAGCGGGCGCGGAGCCGCACCGGCAGCCTGGTGATTCCGCGGACGAGGTTTGAAAAAAGACGCTCTGGTTCACCCGCAACCTCGACCCGGGAAAAGCGCTTGTGAATTTCTTCCCAGATGATCCGCAGCTGCAGTTCCGCGAGCCGGTTTCCCATGCAGCGGTGAATGCCATAGCCGAATGAGAGGTGATGGCGCGGATTTTTGCGGTCGATGATGAACTGGTCCGCGCGCTCGATAGCACTCTCGTCGCGGTTGCCTGACAGGTACCACATCACCACCTTGTCGCCCTTCTTGATCTGTTTGCCGCCGATCTCCCAATCTTCCAGCGCGGTGCGGCGCATATGAGTGAGGGGGGTCTGCCAACGGATGATTTCCGGAACCATTTTGCTAATGAGCGAAGGATCCGCGTCGAGTTTCGCGTACTCGTCCGGGCTTTGGTTCAAGGCGAGCACGCCGCCGCTGATGGAATTGCGTGTTGTGTCGTTTCCACCGACGATCAGCAGCATAAGATTGCCGAGAAACTCGAGGAACGGCATGTCGCGCGTGGCGGGAGAATGAGCCATCATCGAGATGAGGTCGTTCTTCGGCTCCTCGTTTATCCGTTCGTCCCACAGAGTCTTGAAATACATCGCGCAACCGATGAGTTCTTCGCGCCGCGCCTCGTAGGATTCGACGATCCCGGTTTCAGGTGCCGCAGTTGCTACATCGGACCAGCGCGTCAGCTTGCGCCGCTCCTCCCAAGGGAAATCAAACAAGGTTGCCAGCGTCATCGTCGTCAACTCGATCGCAACCTTATCCACCCAGTCGAAATCTTCGCCAATCGGGAGTTCATCGAGAATCTCTCCCGCGCGCTTGCGGATGATCGGCTCGAGCAGTTGCAGGTTGGACGGAGCCACTGCCGGAGTCACCGCCTTGCGCTGCTGATCGTGCTTGGGCGGGTCCATCGCTATGAACATTTCAAGTTCGAGCGCGCCTTCCACCGAATGCATGTCCTGGATTGCAATTCCGCCTAGCTTCGCTTCCGAAGAGAAGACCTTATGATTGGTGTCCACCGCCATGATGTCGTCGAACTTGGTAATGGACCAGTAAGGGCCGACATAGCTCTCGCGGCAGTAGTGGACAGGTTCTTCGGCGCGCAACCTGTCAAAAAATAGACCGATGGTATCGTTCTGAAACAGGCTTGGCCGGGCCACGTCGATTTCCTCGATCGGAATTGACGCGATCCTCGCCGCGGCATCCGGCTCGGCGATCTGGCTGTCCATAAGAACTATTCCTTCTACATCTCAGGCCTGATCGGCCTTCAGTCATCCTTAAGGGAGACATCTCGTGCAGTCAATAAATCGTATACTCTTTTAGTCCCTTGCAGACACCAATCCCATCGGATAGTGTGCCGATCCAACGAAGGTTCGCTAATATCCTTATACTTTTTATTCGAGAGGTGCGGGTGTGCTGATGAGTGGCGGATGTCAGCGGTGAAGAAGGCCAAGCGTGCCCTTTCTCTTGCGCAAAGCATCGTGCGGGACATCGAGGCGGGTCGCCATAACCCGGGTGACAGGCTTCCGCGCGAGGATGAAATGCTCGCGCGTTACGAGGTTGCGCGCGCAACTTTGCGGGAGGCTTTGCGGTTCCTGGAATTGCAAGGGGTCATCCATCTCCAGCTCGGCCGTGGTGGAGGTCCCGTCGTAGCCCGTCCGCAGACCGGCGATTTTGCAAGCAGTTTGTCATTGATTCTGCATTTCATGGAAGCCGATTTGCGTGGTTTGCTTGAATTGCGCGAAGCAATTGCTCCCGATGTCGCAGGGTATGCAGCCCAGCGTGCAACTACCGCTGATCTCAGCGCGTTGGCAGGGTGTCTGGCGGAATTGAGGCATCATGAAGCCTCTGATCAATTCGAGGAACTTAATCGCAGATTTCACGACTTGTTGGGTTGGGCGAGCGGCAATCCGCTGTTCGGTTTGCTGACCTCTGCGATGCATCTGTTGACCCGCGAGTTTTCCCATTCGCTGGGATATTCGGCACAGGAACGGGCGGTGCAGATGAAGTTTCTGGTGCGGGTGCTCGAGGCAGTGCGGACTGGCGACAGCGCCGCGGCCCGTCAAGCAATGAGCCGGTTGGTGGCCGGCTCTGCCGTCTATCTTTCGGAGCGCAGCCCCGAGCTGGTCTCGCAGCGGGTGCGGTGGGGGCAGCTGTAGAATTTTCAATAGTTTGAGTGTGCGTTTAGGCAAGTGGCTGGAGAGGAAGAATGGCGTTGAAGAGCCGAATATGCGAAATGCTGGGGATCCGGTACCCGATCCTGCTTGCCGGGATGGGCGGAGCGAGCGTTCCGGCGCTGGCGGCTGCGGTTTCGAATGCCGGCGGGCTCGGGGTCCTGGGTGCCGCGGCGTGTTCGCCCGATCAGTTGCGTGACTGGATTCGCCAGACCCGGGAATTGACCGACAAACCTTTCGGTGTCGATACGCTGCTCCCCGCGTCGGTCAGGCGCGGCTCTGCCCCTCAAAGCGGTGCTGCACCCCAAAATCCCATGGATCTGATGGGTGAATATCAGCAGTTCGCGCGCGACTTCATGGATCGTGAAGAGCTTCCGGAGGTCGATGCTGCCGCCGCCATGCGGGCGGCGGGCGCGCCTGAAATGGGCAAGGGCGGCCCGCAGTTGTTCTCGAAGGAATTCTTTGAGGCGCAGATGGAAGTGGTGATCGAGGAAAAGGTGCCGGTTTATGCTGCCGGCCTTGGCAATCCTGAACCGTGGATGGATCGGCTCCATGCCAATGGCACCAAGGTCATGGCGGTGATCGGCAAGGTCAAGCACGCCGAACAGGTCGTCGGGTCGGGCATCGACATGATCGTCGCGCAAGGGCACGATGGCGGAGGTCACAACTCGCCGATCGGGACTATTTCCTTGATTCCCCAGGTGGTCGACGCCGTTGGCGATCGTGTTCCTGTCCTTGGGGCCGGCGGTATCTCGGATGGCCGGGGTGTTGCCGCTGCGATGATGCTGGGGGCAGAGGGCGCGTGGGTCGGCACGGCATTTCTCGCGACCGAGGAAGCGGGCATCGAGCGCTTCCAGAAAGAGGCGATCACCGAAAGCGGCGATGCCGATACGGTCGTTAGTCGATCGCTTACCGGCAAACCGGCGCGCATGATCCGTAACAAATGGGCCGACGCCTGGGTGCAGGCCGGAAAGGAGCCTCTGCCGATGCCCTATCAGTCGATGATCTCCGGCCCGGTCATGGCCTCCGGGATCAAGGCAGAGCGCAAGGATGTCATCCCCGGCTTCGCGGGGCAAGGCATCGGCCTGATCGATTCGATCCGGCCTGCCGCCGAAGTGATGCGCGACCTGGTCGATGGAGCCGAGAAGGCGTTGGCGTCCGCTGGCATCTACAAGTGAAGCGCAGGAGGCAAGAAGATGGCTTACGCCAAAGGTCATGAATTGCGCCGCCCCGTAGAGCCTCTCAGAGCGCTGGGGCAATGAGGCAGTTGATTGCCGACAGGGAGGATACGGCGCAGGTGTTCCGTATCGTCAAGGCATTGTCGGGCAATTCCTATTATCGGAATTTCAATCGCTTCATGAAGTCGAGCGATGGGCGGCGTATCGCTTCCGACCGGGCCGACCTACTTGAAACCTTGTGCGATCGCAAACGCCTTGCGACCTGTGCGTCTGGCACGCTTGGCCGAGCCTACCTCGATTTTGTTTACGGGGAGGGTCTGACAGCAGAAGGTCTGGCGGAAGCCAGCGAGGCCGGAGGTCTGGAGGACCTCGGCGACCCCGATGTTTCCCTCTATCGTCGGCGCCTTCGCGATTCGCATGACCTGTTTCATGTCGTCGCCGGATACGGCAGGGACGCACTGGGCGAATTGTGCGTGCTGTCCTTCGGAAACGCGCAATTCTATAATCACGGGATCGCTTTCATCTTGGGCGTCGGCATTCCCAAGATGAAACTGGAAGCTGCCCAGTTGCCAGTGGCGCGCGCTGCATTTGAAGCGTGGCGCCGGGGCCGGGCTGCAGCCGATCTGACCACCTTCTACTGGGAAGAAAATCTTGATCGTCCGTTGGAGGATGTCCGCCGCGGGTTGCGACTGCGTCCGCCGGAGACCTATCAGAGGGTGCGCGCTCTTTCCGAACAGCTCGAACGCGATTACCAGGCGGTCAGGCAGGCATGAGCTTAAGCGACAAATCGGCCATCACCGGAGTGGGCGAAACCGCTTTCGTGAAAGGCACCGAGAAAACCGCGGTCGACATGATGCTGGAAGCATCGCGCAAAGCCATAGCAGATGCAGGGCTGAAGCCGTCGGATATCGACGGCATGGTTCCTCCGCCGATCTACACCACCTCGGAAGAGATGGCGGCTAACCTCGGTATCGAAGTTCTGCGCTATGCCTCTACGGTCCACATGGGCGGGGCGAGCCCTACCACGGCACTCCAGAACGCCGCGATGGCAATTGCCAGCGGCTTATGCGACCATGTGCTGGTGACGCTCGGGTGGAACGGTTATTCCGCCTTGCGGCCCAAGCCTGGCGCACCGCCGACGCGGCCGATGAACATGAACACCCTGACGAATACGATCCAAGGCTATTACATTCCGTATGGCGTGTTCCTGCCGGTGCAGATGTATGCCTGGCTCGCCACCCGGCACTCCCGAATTTACGATATCGGCCCGGAAGCGATGGCGGCCGTTGCACTGGCGTGCCGTCGCCATGCGCAGATGAATCCGCAGGCCTTCACTTATGGCCGGGAACTGGATGCCGAAACCTACCATTCCGCGCGCTGGATATCCGAACCCTTTCGCCTCTACGATTGCTGTCTGGAGACTGACGGGGCATGCGCAGTCGTGGTTTCGCGAATGGACCGCGCCAGGGACATGCCGCATGTTCCCGTGAGCATCGCCGGTGCGGCTGAAGGGCATCCTTACCCCGCCGACGATATCCCTTCGCGTCCCGACCCCTTCAAGATCGGCCTGAGCTACGCCGCGCCGCGCGCGTTCGAAATGGCGGGGGTCGATCGCGAAGACATGGATTTTCTGCAGATCTACGACTGCTTCACCTACGTGGTTCTCCTGCAGCTGGAGGCCCTGGGCTATTGCGAACCAGGTGGACAGGCAGAGTTCGTCGCGAATGGCCAGATCGAGCTGGGCGGGCGCTATCCCGTCAACACCCATGGCGGCCTGCTGAGCGAGGCCCATGTTTGGGGACTGAACCATGTCGTCGAGGCGGTGCGTCAGTTGCGCCACGATTGTGGGGAGCGGCAGGTCGAAGGCGCCCAGACCGGCCTGGTGACCGGCTGGGGCGATCTGGGTGACGGCAGTATAGCGATTTTGAGGAGGTTTGCGTGAGCGACGAGAAAGATCTGCCGCCCAAGATGCGCCCCTCGGCGCAGGCCGCACCAGCCAAGCCAAAGCCGCGCCCGCAGGATCCGGTGGAGCAGGAATTCTGGAACCGGTGTCAGGACGGCAACCTTTACTTCCAGCAGTGCGAAGGATGCGGCAGTTTTCGGCATTTGCCGCGCTATATGTGCGCCCGATGCGGTTCTCCTGAGTGGTCGTGGGAGCGTAGCACCGGCAATGGCACGCTGTTTTCCTGGACGGTGACCCATCAGGCACTGCATCCCGCCTTCGCCGGCGAGATTCCCTTCATCGCTGCGGTGGTGGAACTGGAGGAGGGAGTGCGCATGGCAACCCGGCTGGTCGATTGCGCGCTCGACGAGCTTGAGCTCGATCTGCCGGTCACGCTGGATTTCGAGCCGATCTCCGAAGATTTTCGCCTGCCAGTATTCCGACCCGTCGCGATCGCGCGCGCAGAAGGATAGACCAAGATGGATCTCGACTACGGACCCCAGTATGACGTGTTTCGCGAGGAAGTGCGCCAGTTCCTGCAAACCCACGGTCACCGCGCACCCGATGGCCAAGGCCGTGCCGCGCGCCCTTCCCCCGAAGCCGTCGAATGGCAACAGCTGTTGATCCTGCATGGTTACACCGCGCGCACGATTCCCAAAGAATACGGCGGATACGGAGCCGAGCCGGACATCCTGAAATCGCGGATCATTGCCGAGGAATTTTCGCGCGCTGGCATCCCCGCAGGCCTTGCGAACCAGGGCATTTCCATGCTCGTTCCCACGCTGCTGGAACTCGGAACCGAAGCCCAGAAACGGCAATGGATCGAGCCGACCCTTAATGGCGAGATAGTCTGGTGTCAGGGATATTCGGAACCTGGAGCGGGATCGGACCTCGCCGCGCTCAAGACCAGCGCCCGCGTCGAAAATGGCGACTTTGTCATCAACGGACAGAAGATCTGGACCAGCACGGCCAAGCAGGCGGACATGATCTTTTGCCTTGTGCGGACCGAACCGGACGCGCCCAAGCACGGCGGCATCTCCTACTTGATCTTCTCGATGGACACACCAGGGATCGAGGTCCGACCACTCAAGACCATGACCGGTCATGCCGAGTTCAATGAAACGTTCTTTACCGACGTGCGGGTTCCCCTGGATCAGATCGTCGGGCAGCGCGGGCAGGGGTGGTACGTGGCCAATGCCACACTGGGCCATGAACGTGGCATGCTGGGCGACCCCGATGCACTGGAAAACCGGCTCCAGGCGCTGGTCAGGCTGATGCAAAAAGAACGCATCGGCCAGGGTTGCGCAATGGACAACGCCGTTCTGCGTGACCGGCTGGTTGCATTGCAAGCCGAAGTCGCGGCGATGAAATTCAACGGCATGCGCATCCTGTCGAACAGCCTTAGGGGGGATGCCGGCGGCATGGCGAAACTTGTCGTGAAGCTGCAGAGCTGTGAGCTCGCCCATCAGATTTCCGCGCTCGCGATCGACGCAATGGGCGAGATGGGCATACTCTATCACGGAAGCGAGCGCGAGCGCGAAGACGGTGCCTGGCAGTGGAACTACATGTTCCAGCTTGGTCTGATCATCGGTGGAGGCACCGCCCAGATCCAGAAGAACATCATCGCCGAACGCGGGCTGGAAATGCCGCGCGAACCCAAGTTCGCAACGCCTCCCGCGGCCGAACAGGCGACGGCCGTTGCAAGCGGGCAGAATAAGGGAGCCGCCTGATGGATTTCGGACTTTCGCAAGACCAGGAGATGCTCTGCGACGCGATCAGCCGCACTCTTGCTGATACTTGTCCGCTCGATCATGTGCGCGAATGCGCGGAGGGCTCGGTTCCCTTCAGCGACAACGTGCGTTCGGCGCTGGGCGAAATCGGCATTTGGGGAATGATGGTTCCCGAGCAACATGACGGGCTCGGGATGACAATGCTCGATGCCGCCGTTGTGGCCGAGCAGCTCGGCTATGCCGTCGCGCCGGTGCCTTTTATCGGTGCCCATGTACTGGCACCCCTTGCGCTGGCACAGGGCGGTAGCGAGGAGTTGAAGGCGCACTGGCTGCCGAGGATAGCGAAGGGCGAGGCGCAAATCGCCGTCGCGATCGCGGAAACGGTGGAGATCCGGGACCGGGCAGGCGTGGACTTCGACGGCGCAAAGCTCGACGGAACGGCTTTGTTCGCGCTCGACTTCCTGGAAGCCGACGCGTTTCTGGTAGCCGATACCGCCGGTCGTATGCACTCCGTAGCTGGCGATGCTGCGGGTCTGGAGAAGGTTGCTCTCAAAACGATCGACCGCACCCGGAGCGTAGGGGAGCTGCGGTTTTCTGGCGTAGCGGGCGAGGCTCTCGCGGACGATGGTGGGGCCACAGTCAGGCGCCTGCGGGACGCCGGCCGGGTGCTCCTGGCCGCCGATAGCCTCGGTGCGGGCCAGGCTATGATCGAAAAAGCGGTCGACTATGCCGGGCAGCGCGAACAGTTCGGACGAGTGATCGGCAGCTTCCAGGCGGTCAAGCATATGTGCGCGGAAATGGCTGCCCGCCATGAACCATGCCGTTCGCTGGTCTGGTATGCCGCCCATGCGTTCGATGCGACGCCCGACGAGGCTTCGCTGGTGGCATGCCATGCCAAATCACATACGGGCGAAGTCCACCGTTTTGTCGCCCGAACCTCAACCGAGGTGCATGGGGGGATGGGTTTTACCGATCTCCTAGGTCTGCATTTCTGGTTCAAGCGAATCGGTTTCGACCGCCAGGTTCTGGGCGGTCCCGAAGCGGTCCGGGCCGAAGCAGCGGCCTTGCAGGGGTGGACGCAGGTCGCATGAGACGATGAATTAGGCGCACGCTACCGACAAAATCGTGGCCACCAAGGAGAGAGGAATTAATACGTGATCGACTGGAACCTTGGCGACATCCTTGATGCAATCGAGCCTGCGGTCCCAGAAGATGCTCCGGCGCTGATTCACGGCGACCGGATCATTAGCTGGCCCGAAATGTCGAAGCGTTCGAACAATTTGGCGCGCAATCTGCGCGCGCAAGGTGCAGGCGACGGGGCGAAGATAGCCTTCTACATGCGCAACCGTCCCGAATACGGGGAATTGATGGCCGCGTGCTTCAAGGGCCGCCTCACGCACGTGAACATCAATTATCGTTACCGTCCCGAGGAGGTTTTCTACATCTTCGACGATTCCGATAGCGAGGTAATTGTTTACAGTTCCGAGTTCCGCGACTGCATTCTTGAACTGAAGGAACGGTTGACCAAGGTTCATACATTTGTAGAAATCGGCGATGCTTCGCAGATCGCTTCCTTCGCGCTTCCTTACGAAAAACTTGTAGAAGGTAACGGCGCGCCTCTCGATATCGAGCGTTCCCCCGATGACCTGCTGTTCATATATACAGGCGGTACCACCGGCATGCCCAAGGGCGTGATGTGGCGACACGATGATATGCGCAAGGCTCAGCTCGACGCGCAAAAGCTGCTGGGTCCGGTTCCCCAGACCATGGAGGAAATGGTGGCCCTGGTGAAGCAGGGCGAGCTTGCGCGCATCACTTTGCCGGCGTGCCCGCTGATGCATGGAACCGGGTTCATTACTGCTATCGGCACGCTCATGTCGGGCGGGGCCATCGTCACGCTGTCCGATCCATCCTTCGACGCCGAAGAATTGTGGGATGCAGTGGACCAGCACAAGGTGCAGAGCATCGCCATTGTCGGTGACGCTTTTGCCAAACCCATGCTGCAGGCGCTGGACGCCCACCCGAAGCGCTGGGACACGAGCAGCCTGATTTCGATCATCTCGTCCGGCGTCATGTGGAGTAAACAGGTAAAGGCGGGCCTGTGCAAACATATCCCCCAGGTCATCCTCATGGACAGTTTTGGCGCTTCGGAAGGGCTGGGCTACGGCTTGTCGGTGACGACCGCACAGGGCGGCACCAACACCGCGAAATTCGGGATCGGGGAATTTTGCGACGTATTCGACGAGAACGACCGGAAGGTCGAGGCGGGGAGCGGCGTGCCCGGCTTTATTGCCCGCAAGGGCGCAATCCCCACAGGATACTACAAGGACCCGGAAAAGTCGGCCAAGACTTTCAGGACGATCGATGGCGTGCGTTACTCCATCCCGGGCGACTGGTGCCGGGTGGAATCCGATGGAAGCCTGACCTTGCTGGGCCGCGGCAGCGTCTGCATCAACACCGCAGGTGAAAAGGTTTACCCCGAGGAGGTGGAGGAAGTGCTCAAAACCCATCCCGCCATTGCCGACGCGCTTGTCGTCGGGGTGCCTGACGAAAAATGGGGCGAAGCGGTGACCGCTGTGGTGCATTTGACCCAGGATGCGGACTTCGACGCGCAAGCGATCAAGGATCACGTGCGCCAGCAACTGGCAGGTTACAAAACGCCCAAGGCGATTTGCCCAACGCAAACCGCCTTGCGCGCGTCAAACGGCAAGGCGGATTATACTACGGCCAAAGACATCGCGAAAGCGGGTGCCGGGGCCTCGTGAGCCATTCGCCCCTTCCTGACTATGATGTCGTAATCGTCGGGGCCGGGTTCAGCGGAATATACCTGCTATACAAGCTGCGTCAGGCGGGGTTCGATGTTCTGCTGGTAGACGCAGCGGAGCAGCCGGGCGGAATCTGGTACTGGAACCGCTATCCGGGAGCACGGGTCGATTCCCAGGTTCCACTTTACGAATTTTCCATTGCGGAAGTATGGAAAAGCTGGACGTGGAGCGAACGATTTCCAGGCTGGGAAGAACTGCGCGCCTATTTCCTCCACGTCTGCGATACGCTCGACCTCTGGCCGGCAATGCGAATGAAAACACGGGTCGAAAGCGCGCCGTTCGATGAAGACACCGCCTGCTGGCGATTGAAGCTCGACGATGGCGGAAAAGTAAGCGCGCGTTTCCTCTTGCCGGCCCTGGGGTTCGCCTCGAAACCCTACATTCCCGATATCCCGGGCCTTAGCGATTTCGAAGGCGAATGGTGCCATACCGCCCGCTGGCCGCAGGAAGGCATCGACCTTTCCGGCCGCCGGATCGCCCTGATCGGCACGGGTGCCAGCGGCGTACAGGTGGCGCAGGAGGCGGCAAGCTGCGCGGAGCAGCTGACGCTTTTTCAGCGAACCCCGATTCTCGCCCTTCCCATGCGGCAGGAAAAACTGGACGCAGATCGTCAGCTTCGCGAAAAATCCGAATATCCCGCTGTCTTCCAGAAAAGGCTTACGACAAGTGGCGGTTTCGAATGCCAATCGCTGGACATTTCGGCCCTGGCTGTGACCGAGGAAGAGCGGACTACGCATTTCGAGGATTTGTGGCAGCGAGGAGGGTTGCGCTTCTGGTATCATAATTTCGCTGACATACTGACGAACGAGGACGCCAATCGCCACGCCTACGAGTTCTGGCGTGACAAGGTGCGCGAGCGGATCTGCGACCCGACCATTGCCGAGAAGCTCGCTCCCGATGAGCCGCCACATCCCTTCGGGACCAAGCGACCATCGCTCGAACAGAATTATTACGAGATCTTCGCACAAGACAATGTGACGCTGGTCGATCTGAACGACACCGCGATCACTCGCGTCACCGAGGCCGGGATAGAAACAGCCACTGGCATGATCCCGTGCGATCTCATTGTCTTCGCGACCGGCTTCGATGCCGGTCGTGGCGGGCTCATCGACATGAACATCACCGGCCGCGGAAGGCTGGCGCTGGCAGAAGCATGGAAGAGTGAGATCAAAGCCTATCTGGGCATGGCTGTCGCCCAATTTCCGAACATGCTGTTCGCCTACGGACCGCTCAGCCCTTCAGGCTTTTCCAACGGTCCGACAAGCGCCGAAATCCAGGGTGACTGGATCTGCGATTTCCTGATCTGGCTGCGCGATAACAGGATCGGCCTTTTCGAAGCCGATGCGCTGGCCCAGCGAAGCTGGACCGATATGGTCGCCCAAGTAGGGTCGATGACGCTCTTCCCCAAGGCTGAATCGTGGTACATGGGCGCCAATATTCCCGGCAAACCCCGACAACTGATCAATTTCCCCAGCGTATCTGGTTACGCCGATCTATGCCACGATGTCGCACGGCACGATTATCGTGGTTTTATCAGGAATACACTATCCGGTATGGAGACTGCGCCGAAATGAATGAAATGAAACCAATCCACGACGGGTCAACAGATATTGATCCCGTATGGGCCGGCGACGGGGCGGATATACCCGAATGGTTCGCCTGGGCGCTGAGCGTGCCCCGTGAGGAAGGCTTCGTAGAGGTTGGTGGCGCGCGGGTGCATTATCTTCGCTGGGGCAGGCGTGACCGGCCCAAATTGCTCATGACTCACGGTTTTCTCGCCCATGCCCGCTGCTTTGCCTTCATCGCACCGTACCTTGCCGAAGACTACGACGTGGTGGCGTTCGATCTGGCCGGTATGGGCGATAGCGAGATGCGCGGCGTGGCCGATATAGCTGCGCGGGGAAAGGAATTTGTCGAGATCAGCGAAGCGCTCGATTTGTTTGCAGATGGAAGCAGACCGACGATCATCGCCCATAGTTTCGGCTCGGGTGCAGCGCTGACCGCCGTTTCCCAATCGCCGGATGCCTTCGCCGGCGTTATTGTCTGCGATCTCATGGTGATGCGGCCCGAAAAGCTGGAGAAATACTGGACCATGGGCAGATCGAGCCCCGGGTCGGGTAATCCTGACAAACCGGTGCGACGCTACCCCACCTACGAAGCGGCGCGCGAGAGGTATATCCTGTCGCCGCCGCAGGCAGTTGGTGAGCCGTTCCTGATGGATTACATGGCCTATCACTCTCTCCGCCGCGATGGCGAGGAGTGGACATGGAAGTTTTCTCCCGAAGTGTTCCGGCGCAGCAACAAGCCCGACGAATGGCTGACAGTAGGCCAGAGGCTGGTCGATGCGCCCGGGCGCAAAGCGATTGTGTACGGCGAGAAAAGTCAGCTCTTTGATCGCGATTCCGCCCGCTATATCCGGGAACTGGGAGGGGGAAAGATA
Source organism: Porphyrobacter sp. YT40 (assembly GCF_006542605.1). GTDB lineage: Bacteria > Pseudomonadota > Alphaproteobacteria > Sphingomonadales > Sphingomonadaceae > Erythrobacter. The sequence continues at coordinate 1,001,329 of NZ_CP041222.1, read as the reverse complement.
CCAATTGTTGCAGTGCCCGATGCACGCCATCATCTCATGCTGGATCAGCCGCTCGCGTTCGTCGCTGCGCTACGGGCGGTACTGGCCTTTTGGAGCCTCTGAGATCCCCCATACTAAGAGGCTGGTTCCTGGTCAGAGGCCAGCGAGATGGGGGCAAAGGGCGTCCATATTCATCTTGTACTATATCCGAACTATTGTCGCCGTCGGCACGGCGAACGCTTCGTTGGTCTCGATGCCAGCTGGGGCAAAAGCTTTATCGGGAGCAACTCGCTTAGCACGCCAACCATTGCTGATCTTTAGCAAACGTTCACTCCGCGTGCGATCTGGATCGTGGCCCATGGGGTCAAAAGATAAGGCGCTTTACTAATATCACGCGGATGTATATGCCCATGGACGGGGATTGGGCTAATTCTCTCCCTCTCCTCTCCACAGACTAAGGGGCGACCCTCGAGGTCGCCCCATTTTGCAGTAAGCGGCGGAGCCAATTATCGTCGCACTGAAGAGATGGGAAGGGATGCTATATGACACTGAGAGCGATGGTGCTCGCCACTTCGGCCATCTTGGCTTGGCCGCAGATGGCTTTAGCGCAGGATTCCACAACTGATGAGGCGGAACCCCAAGGATCCGTAATCATCGTGACGGCCCAACGCCAATCTCAAAGTCTGCAAGAGGTGCCGATCGCGGTCAGTGCCTTCGATGCTACGGCTCTCGAAAGCCAGCAGATCGAGAACGCTGCTGACCTTCAATTGACGCTCCCGAACGTCTCATTTTCGAAGGGCAACTTCACCGGGTCGTCCTTCACCATCCGTGGTATCGGCGATCTTTGTGTTGGTGTGACGTGTGACGCAGCGACGGCTATCCATATCAATGGTTCCCCTCTTTTTGGTACCCGGCTGTTCGAAACAGAATATTTTGACCTTGAGCGAATTGAGGTCCTACGGGGGCCGCAGGGCACCCTCTTCGGCCGCAACGCTACCTCGGGTGTTGTCAACCTTGTGACAGCCAAGCCTGACCTCGGTTCTTTCGGCGCGGCCGGAGAGTTCGAGTATGGGAATTACAACAGCATCAAGGCCGAAGGGATGGTCAATGTCCCGATCGGCGATTCTATCGGCGTTCGGGTAGCCGGATTCTTTCTGAATCGCGACGGTTACACCACAAACCTTTTCGACAATTCGGATGTCGACGACCGAGACATGTACGCTGTTCGTGGTTCTCTTCGTTTTGAACCCGGTGCCGATACCACTCTCGACTTCATGGCATATTATTTCAGGGAAGATGACACCCGTTTACGTAATCAAAAGCAGGCCTGCCAGCGTGACCCGCTCGGCGTGCTGGGTTGTCTGAACAATCGCCGCGACTTTGACATCACCAATGCCAATTCCACAGTCGGCGCAACGCTCAGTTCGCAAGAGTTCTTCGCTATTCAGGGAATTCCCTCAGTACTGGGATTGGGAAGCCTGTACGGCCCCGATGCATTTGCAGGATTCGATAAGCCCGACGATGTGCGCACGGTAAACACGGCGTATACTCCATTCTATTTTGCCGATGAAGTGCAGCTACAGGCCCGTCTCGAGCAGCGCATCGGAGCTATGACACTGACTGCAACCGGTCTTTATCAGGACACCGAAGTCGATTCCCGGCAGGACTACTTTCTGGGCATTCAGGATCGTACCGGCTTTGCTACGGCCTTGAACGTGTTGTCCGGCTTCGCGGCCAACGGTTTGCCTACCGGCCTCCCCGCACCTGCACCGGCGTTCGTGCCAGGTTCGTCGGCGTATTTTACCCCGATTGTGGAGGCTCTCATCCCCAATGGCCCAGGGGGCTTATTGTGCACCTCCGATAACGATGATGGGAACAGGGGCGCGTTCGAAGGTAATGTATTGTGCGGCGAAACGCCGCTATCCTTCGACAGGTCTTCAGAGCAACGCGAATCCTGGAGCGGCGAAATCCTCCTTTCCAGTGATTTCGACGGAGCATTCAATTTCCTGCTCGGAGGGATCTATGCAAAGTCCAAGACTACCGACAACAGTTACTATGTAAACTCATTCGCGCTTGACTACGCCAGTGCCATTCTGGGATCGTTTGGTACTTTGGCAGGCGGTGCACCGCCATCCTACTTCGCAACATCCATGTACCGCAACAATTCTCTCGAGGCTAATCTTGAGAGCTTCGGTGTGTTCGGGGAGATCTACGTCGACCTGACCGAGCGTCTGACCTTCACCGGAGGTTTGCGGTATAACGACGACAAGAAAGACGTGACTGCGCGCACGACCTTGATTAGCTTCCTCAATCCTTACGCGAATGACGGGGAGCCGTTCGACAGCCCGATCACTCCCTTAACCGGTCCCTCTGGTCTTTTTGATGCCGATCCTGGTACGCCAGGTGAGCAGCTGACGCAATTTAGAGAAGTAGGTTTCGATGAAATAACCGGGCGTGCGGTGCTCGACTACGAAGTTACGCCTGACAATTCGATTTACGCATCTTATGCCAGGGGCTATAAATCCGGGGGTATCAACCCGCCCCTTTCGCCCGTTTTCGATGTGGCTGAAAGCTTCGGATCAGAAACCATCGACGCATTTGAAATCGGATCGAAAAATACCTTTGCGAATGGCGCACTGCAATTAAACGCTACTGCATTCTACTATAAGTATAGCGGGTTGCAGCTTAGCCGCATCGTCGCCCGTACCTCAGTTAATGATACTATCGATGCCGATATCTGGGGTGTGGAACTAGAGTCCGTTATCCGGCCCGATCCCGATTGGCTTGTCAACTTGACGTTCAGTTATCTCAACGCGGAAGTTGCCGGCGACCAGTTCTTCTCCAATCCGCGCGACCCGGGTGGCGGCGATCCTGATGCCGTCATCATCAAGGATATCAGCAACGGTGCTAATTGTGCCGTAACCGGGCCAGCCCCCGGCGTGGCCGACGCATTCGTCGCCGGAGTGAACGCAGCTCTGGGTCTTCGTGGTCCCGAAGAATTTCCTAATGACGGCAATCTTGCGTCAAGCGGCGCATTCAGCATTTGCGATGTCTTGGCCGGAGCCGTTCCGGCGGGCAGCGGCCTTGCGGTATTAAGCCCTGGCGTAGAGGTCAACATAAAAGGGAACAAGTTGCCGCAGGCCCCCGAAATGAAGGTTTCGATGGGTGTGCAGTACACCGCCACTTTCGACAATGGCATGACTCTGGTTCCTCGCGTGGACGTAGCGCTGACTGGTGAGCAATACGGCAATATCTTTAACGGCAGGGTCAACCGGATCGAGCCATTCGTGCAAGCCAACGCGATCGTGCAGTTGAACAGTGCGGATGAGCGTTGGTTCGTGCGCGGATTTGTTCAGAACATTTTCGACAGCAGCTCGGTGACAGGATTGTACTTGACCGACGCATCCTCGGGGAATTTTACCAATATCTACACTTTGGATCCTCGTAGATATGGTGTTGCTTTGGGGTTCAGTTTCTAACAGGTCCAGATCGTGTTGGCGGGGAGATCGGTGGTCCTCCCAACGACCCGAAAGGACAGTGCCAGCTAGTTCGTATTTCGACCCATGACTTTATAGCTTTTCCAGAGCGGCGTAATGCTCGATGACCGCCTCGTAAGCCTACCGACGAGGCGGTCATCGAACCGGCCAAATGCGAGCTGCACTCGAAATGCCTGTACGATCGCTCGTTGATGTCGCTACGAGATGCTCGCGGAAAGCTTAAGGCCTTACATAGAAACGACAATGAAGAGTCACCGAATAGTGCAATCGGGATATCCGATGGTGATACTGGCAAACGCACTCTGCGAAAGGCGGAAACATGCTGACCCCTATGATCCAAGATTGGGTCGCAGTGCACGAGGTGCTGACGCGTTAGGAAAAGTTGGAAGGGGCTGCGGGGCAGACTTCTGAGAAAACTTATCCTAACTCTGTTCAGGTTTCATAACTGATTTTCGATCGACCGGAGCTGGCTCAACCGACGTGCGATTGTCGCGAGACAATTCGACCCATCCCAACCCAAGCGACTTCTGGATCGCGATCCAGCCATTTGTCATGGCGGCGATCGCCCGATCGAGATTTGCTCTGGCCTGTTCGCGCTGGCGGATCGAAGTGTTGAGTTCGCCCTGCGATATAACCCCCGCTGCGCGACGTAGCTCGTTAAGCTCCGCAGCTGTGTCGGCCTGTCGACTGATTTGCGCCAGCGCGGCTACGTTGGCTCGTTGCTGCCCGAACCGGGCAAGCGATTGTTCGGCATCGCGCAGTGCGCCGAGGACCACTTCAACATAGCGTGCTTCGGCCTCGTCGCGCGCACTCTCGGCCTGCTCGATCGATGCTGCCGTGCGGCTGAAATCAAGCAGGTTCCACTGTAGCCTCGGCAAGGCGATCGCTGACAGATTGCCGAGATCAAAGATGTCATCCGGCTGCGATCCGCCCAAACCGAGTATGCCCATGAATGAAAGCTTGGGGAAGCGAGCGGCCTCCGCCACTCCGATGCGCGCATTCGCCGCCGCGAGCGTTCGTTCCGCGGCACGAACATCCGGCCGCCGCGCTATCAGCGCGGCGGGATCACCCACCGCGACCCGTTCGGGGGGAAGTGGGATTTCGGCCTGAGCCGCCAGGAGCCCGTCGAGTGCGCCGGGCGCTTCGCCCGTAAGCACCGCGAGCGTGTCCTTGAACACATCGATGTCCGCTTGCGCTTCCGCGATCTGCGAGTTGAGCAATTCGAACCGGCGTTCGCGTTGCCGACCGGGAATAGCGCGAGAGCGCCCTGCGTATAGCGCTGATAGGTCAATTCGAGAGTTTGCTGCTGCAACTCACGCTCGCGCTGGACGAGCTCGAGCCGCCCCTGCGCTTCCCGCAGGCTCACATAAGCCCGCGCGACTTCAGCGGCGAGCTGAACTTTCGCATCCTCGGCGTTCGCCACCGAGGCCGCAGCCTGAGCGTTGACCGTCTCGACACGCCGTGCCTGCCCCCCTGCGAAATCGATCTCCCAGTTTGCATTGAGCCCGACGTTGTAAACGCTGAGGCTGTCCTGCTCTTCGGTGTCTGCAGGAGCGGCGGGCGATCCGCGGGCGGGCCGCTGCCGATATCCAGACCTGGAATCTTCGCCTGGATCGCAGTCGCCTGCGCAGCCACGGCGGGCAGCCGGTTGGCGCGCTCCTGGCGGACGGAAGCCCTTGCCTGTTCGATGCGAGCGCGCGCCGCGGCCACGCCCGGATTGCCGGCCAGCGCGCGTGCTTCCAGATCATTGAGGACCGGATCGCCGAGAAGCGTCCACCAGTCGCCGGCAATCGGCGCTGACGGATCGATTTCGGGGCCGGCCCGTACGAACGCGTCGCTTGCGGCGTTCGCAAGTTGCGGGGGACCGGCATAGTCGGGACCGGACATGCAACCCGTGAGAAGCGCCATGGGAGCGAGGAGAGTTAGGGTCTTGCGCATAGAGTTCTCAGTGCATCGAAAGGGATACGTTCTTCGGGAGAGGCTTGAGGAACAGTACCAGCGGCACGGTGGCCAGGGTAATCGCGCCCATGGCGAAAAACACATCGTTGTAGGTCATTACGAACGCATCGCGCTGAATGATGCCAGAAAGCATCTCCAGCGCGGCCTGTGGGCTGCCCAGCGACGCCGTCATGCCGCCCAGGTATTCCTGTAGCCGGGGGCTGTTGGCGTTGAGGGTTTCTTCCATGCGCCGACTATGATGCCACAGGCGCTGATCCTGGAACGAGGCAAGCCCCGCGAGCGCGAACGAACCGCCGAGGTTTCGCGCAGCGTTGAAAATCCCGGAAGCATCGCCGGCATCCTCCTTGGCAACCGAAGCTACCGTCGCCTGATTGAGGAACATCATCGTGAGGATCATGCCGATGCCTCGCAGGAATTGGCTTTCGGTGAACACTCCACCTCCCGATGCCGCTGTCAGATTGATGCTGACGAAGCAGCTTAGCGCCATGATGAACATGCCCACGCCGACCGCAATCCGGATGTGAGTCCTTCGTATCATGAAGGGCAGCACAGGCATCAGCAGGAAGGCCGGAACACCCATCCAGAAGATTACAAACCCAGTCTGCAAGGCATTGTAGTCGGAGATTATCGCAAGGAATTGCGGGATCACGTAGGTCGAGCCATACATGACCATGCCGAGTGCCAGCGCCATGACCACGACGCTGGCAAACTGCCTGCTGAGCATCAGGCGCAATTTGAGCACTGGCTTGCGCGCATACAGCTGTCCGTAAGTCAGAAGCGCGAAGCCGACGATCGTCATCAACGTGAGCTGCACGATCAGGGTGGATTCGAACCATTCCTCGCGGTGACCCTCTTCCAGAACGACGGTCAGCCCCCCCAGACCAAGGATCATGCCTACGATGCCTGCCCAGTCCGCCTCGCGCAGATAGACCCAGTCAGGTTTTTCGTGGGGCAGCCCGATGAAGAGCAGAGCCAGGAGCAAGGCGCAGACGGGCACGTTGACGAAGAAGGCGTAGTGCCAGCTAAGGTTCTCCGTAAGCCAGCCCCCGACGAGCGGCCCCATGACCGGACCAAGGACCACCGTCATCCCGAACAGGGCCATTCCGATGGGTTGCTGCGATGGAGGCAGCCGCTTCGCCACGATGGTCATGGCGGTTGGAATCAGCGCGCCTCCCATGAATCCTTGACCGGTGCGGCCGATGATCATGGTCGTCAAATCGGTGGCAATGCCGCACAACACCGAAAAGGCCGTAAATGCGGAAACGGCGACGATGAGCAGAGTTCGAAGGCCGAGCAGTCTTTCCAGCCATGCACTCAGAGGGATGATGATGATTTCGGCTACAAGGAAAGCTGTCGCAATCCACGTGCCCTCGGTTCCGGTCGCGCCGATTTCTCCCTGTATCGTCGGCAGCGCGGAATTGACGATCGAGATGTCGAGCGTTGCCAGCATCGCGCCGAGTGCACCGGCGGCTACGGCGATCCAGGCCGTGGCATCGGCCTTCTCGACCGGCGGAGCAACCGCAGCAGAGGCACCTGCCATCGGTCAGTCTCTAGCCGCGTTGCGGATCAGAATCGAGTTCGTCTCTGGCGCCGCGGGTATCAACGCTGGCGACAACGGACATGCCCGGCACCAGCAGACGCAGGACTTCGGAAGAAGCCTGAATGGATATGCGGACCGGGACGCGCTGAACGATCTTGGTGAAATTACCCGTCGCGTTTTGCGGAGGCAGGATCGAGAATTCTGCCCCGGTCCCGGGAGCAATGCTTTCCACTCTTCCCGATAACTTGAGGTCCGGCAGCGCGTCGATTTCCAGGGTGACGGGTTGCCCGGGGCGAACGAGACCAAGTTGCGTTTCTTTGAAATTCGCAGTCACATAGAGGCGGTCGGTGGGAACCACGCTCATCAGCCGCTGGCCGGGCTGAACAAATTGTCCAGGTCGGACCGTGAGGTCACCCACCCGCCCGGAAATGCTGGCCCGGAGCGTGGTCGACGACAGGTTCAGGCGGGCGGCGTCAAGTTGCGCACGAGCTGCGTTGGCCTGCGAATTGGCCTGGTCTATTTGCTCGCCAAGCGTGCCTCGCCGCCGCTGTGCAGCCGTGAGCGCGGCGCGCGCCGCCGCGACCTGGGCCTGCGCTTCTCTGGACTGGGCCTGCAGCTGGTCGAGCCTCTCGCGCGGCTCCGCTCCCGAAGCGGCAAGGGGGCGATAACGCGCAACCTGCTCCGCAGCCAGACCGGCCTGCGAGGATGCGGCGGCGAGTTGTGCGCGGGCCTGCTCGATAGCCGCATCCTGCTCTCGCTGTTGTGCGCGAACTGTATCTGCTCCGGCGAGCGACGCGGCAATCTGGGCTTCGACCTGGTTCGTCTGGGCGCGATAATCCCGCACATCCAGCTGGACAAGTGCATCGCCCGACGCGACCGGTTGATTCTCCGTCACCAGTACGCGCTCGACGTAACCGGCAATTTTGGGGGAGATGATGACGCTGTCGGCGGCGATATAAGCGTTGTCGGTGGACTGCTGGAATCGGCCGTACGTCTGATAATTGTAATACCAGTAGCCCCCGAGCAGCACCAGAATGCCGACGATCAGCAGGCCCAGCCGGACCCGCGGACTGGACAACCCCTTCGGACGTGCGCCTTCATCGGTAATGCCTGCTGTCTCGTCCGCCATGGTAATTACGCTCCTCGCCATCGTTTGAGCCGTTGCGCGAGCGATATAGCGGTCAAAACAAAATACGAAAGTCCTTTACTATTTTTTCCCGACCGATAGAACCCCCTTATGACGGAAGACGAGGACACTCTCGCACTCGACGATGTCATCACCGACGATGATCGAGCGATCTTCATGATGGACGAGATCAGCCGCGCCGCGCGCAAGGCATTCGATGACCGAGCACAGCCGCTGAGCCTCAATCGTACGCAGTGGCGTGTGTTGGCGCAGTTGATCAGAGCTCCTGCCCTGAACCAGACGGACATCGCCAGGAGACTTGAAATCACATCCTCCAGCAGCGGCCTGGAAGACATGACGCCTTCGCGCTTGAGTGACCGGACGCGGCTTGCGCAAGTCATAGCAATATTCGGTCGCCACGGGCGGGGCGGCATCACGCCCGTGTTGGGACTAGGCCGATCTCAAAACCAAAACACATTCGACGCGCCCGGATGCCCCGCTCGTGGCGATTGCGCCAGGGGACGAACCTCGGTCATGTTCTATAGCGGACAACCGAATGGAGCATGCGGGACGCGAACTTTCATTGCACCGGCCCTCTGCCGGACGAACAAACCGCTGGCGGCGTGCTAGATGGAAACTAACGCAAACTTCTCCCTAGTGGCGTGGATCGTTGGCATTCTGATGCTTACGACCATCGCTTTCGCGATGTGGCTAATCGATCCCAGACCAAATCAGGAAACATATCAGATCAAGTTTGATCGCTCCGTGGAAGGCCTTCAGTCGGGATCGACTGTAACACTATCGGGAGTCCCTGTGGGACAGGTAACATCGGTCCGTCTGGCGGAAAATGAACCGGAAAACGTGGTCGTTGTTCTGACTCTCGATCCTTCTGCGGCGAAAGTCCACGGCCTTGAAGCGACAATCAGCACGGATCTGATAACTGGAGAGGCTGCGCTCGTGCTCGAGGGCCGACGGGGTCGTCAGGGCATTTACACCGACAAGTCAGGAAAAAAGATCATTCCCGCCGCGGACGAAACCGGACTATTGGGGAGGGATGCGACCGCCACTGTAGAGACCGTGGCAAATAGCATTCGCGCTCTGAACGAAGGACTGGAGCCAGAAAAGCAACGGGTGATCACCTCCGATCTTGTCCGGCTTCGAGTCACGACGGCCGCACTCGCATCGGACGCCGAAGGTTGGGACGAACGATTGGCCTCAACAAAAGGAAGATTGTTAGACTTAGGGCACAGGGTTGGTGGATGGGGAAATAATCTTCGAGATGCAGATCGGCGGATCTCAGGGCGGAGCGCTTCTGCTATCGCGCAACGACGCCTTCGCCAATTCAGGGAGGGCGTGCAGAACGCTGAAAACAAACTTTCCCAGATAAGGAGTGGCATTCCGGCGGTCGAAGATTCTTTGGTTGAAGGTGAAACGGACCTTCGCGAGCTTAGTCGCGAACTTGCTCCTCTCAGTGAAAAAATCGAAGATATTCAGGTTGAGGGAATTACATCAAATCCTCCCCTCCCAGACTATCGGCCAAAAAGAAGAGAAGCTGGAACGAATATCGATGATTTAAAGTAAACCGAACGGATGACTGCTTCCGGGCAGAGCGCGCAGCCCGTAGAATAGCGGAGATTGGAGCGCAAAGCGGATAACGACCTACTCCGCGGTCAAGTTTGAAATTGAAATTCCGAGTCCTAAAAAAGGCATCGAACCAATACATTAGAGGGATTTTGCGGGCCTTTTGCGGGCTTTTCAGCTTGACCGAAATATCTAAACATCAGAAATTAAACGGAAAAGAAGTTCGAATGTGATGCCTCTTCTGGGCACCAGTATATTAAGGCTTTGAAATATATAGGGAAAACGGGAGATTTGGAGGACTCACATTGGTTCTCCGAATTTTTGTCTCGGCTCGTCTTTCGCCTACTCTTTCAGCAGTTTGCGGCTTTGATCGACTGAATCTCGACTCGTCCCTGATAATCCCAGCCTCAGATTTTTGCGGGCCTTTTCGCGGACTTCTGACAAAACCACATTCTGGGGCCCGCAAATGCTTTATTCGGGGGCCTTTCTGAAAGGTCGGCCGCGTCGCTTCCGACCTGAGTGATTACCGTCTTGCGTCACGCGACACTTGACAGATTTGTGCGTGGCGATTAGAGAGGTTTCATGGAAATCGAGTCCATCAGGCATAAGGGCCTGCGCCGCTTCTTCGAGACCGGCAATGCCAAAGGCCTGGTGGGTGATGTGGGTAGGCTGCGCAAGATGCTTGCCTTTATTGATGCGGTGGAAGGCATGGACGAACTGTTCGTTCCGCCAAACTTCGGCCTCCACGAACTCACTGGGGACCGGAAGGGAACCTGGTCGATGACCGTGACACGCAACTGGCGCCTGACCTTCAAAGTGAATGAAGAAGGCGCGTTGAATGATATGGATCTGGAGGATTATCATGGCGCTTAAGATGCACCCATCGCTCGCCGTCCATGTTGGCGAGTGGCTCAAGAGTGAGATTGTCGAGCCTGCTGGGGTCAGCGTGACCGATCTCGCTGCACACTTCGGTGTCTCGCGACAGGCGCTAAGCACGCTGCTCAACGGCAACGCCAATCTCTCTGCCGATATGGCGATCCGCTTCGAGAAGGCCTTCGGGATAAAGGCTGATACCCTGCTGCGGATGCAGACAACCTATGAACTAGCCCAAGCCCGAGCGCATGAAAACGATATCAAGGTCAGGAAGCTCGCAGAGGCAGCTTGACAGCCGCGAGATTTGGTCTGCGCAATGCGGAGCAGAAAATCTTTGAACTCTATCCGGGTTGATACTCGCCGATATGTTGAACGGCAGAAAGTGGGCCGATAACGGTCAGGCGGCACTTAATAAGCGAAATCCGTAAGCTGCCGTACACCGTCAAGGATCAAATCTTGTAGACATGGCTCAGGACCCGCCACAGCCCTGCAAGCCGATTGCCATGACGCAAGTCCTTTGCGAGCCGCATCAGTATCTGCGGGAAGCCCAGCACGGGGATAGCCGCTTCGATCGCCGCCACATCTTTCCGGGCAACTCCATTCCGCACCGTGCCCATACTTGCATCGATCCAATCGGCCTTGCGCGCGGCGTTCACGATCGCGGCGTCGGGCCCCTTGAAGGGTAGCAACTTGTGATGCCAGTGGATGATATTGGCAACGAGTGTGGCGTCGAGATGGGGTGCGTGCTGCTCCCGGACCCGCTCGGCAACAGTCTCTGATGGCTCCAGATAAGCCAGTTCGCGGTCGGCCCACATTCCGACATCGTGGAACACCAGCGCAAACCCGATGTGTTCGCGTCCCCGCGGGTCGTCGCCCAGGAAGTGCAGGGCATAGCTCAGAACCCGGTAGATGTGATTGCGGTAGGCGGCGAAGTCCGGTCCCACCGCCTCTGCGACCATTGGCAGATAACGTTCGACAGTTGGTTCGGAGAGGATTGGGCGTACCATCGGAAATCCTTCATGCAGGTCCGGGCTGTTGCGGTTCGCGCAACGGCCCGGAACGGTCAGCTCACTTGGCTGTCAGTAGGACGGGCGCGCCGCTCACCTTGATGCGCAGCAGTTCATAGGGCTTGCGGCGCAGGTCTTGCCCGCCATGGAAGCCGGGTTGGCGGTGGAGCTGGTTGGCGGTGAAATAGAGATAGCCATCGGCACCGATCGACAGCGTATCGGGCCAGCTGATGCGCGGGTCGCTGACCAGCGTCGACCAGGTGCCACGATCGAACACGCGGATCGCGTTGTTCTCGTAATCACCGGCGAAGACGCGGCCCTTGTCATCTTCGGCAATCCCGTCCGAGGCACCTTTGCGCCCCATGCTGCGAACGGCGCGGCCGAGCTCCTCCTCGGAGACCGCAGGGTCACGCAGCATGGCCGTCGGAACTGCGTGAAGGGTACGGCCAGACAGCGGTCCGTAATACAGCATTCTGCCGTCGGCGCTGAGCCCGATCGCGTCGCTCGCCACCGCGAACGGCGTAGCAGGTCCGCCGGCTGGACGGTTCATCAGCACTTCGCCGTCGATGGTCGGGGTGAAGCCGGGCTCGGGATTTGTAGTCGCGTGACCTGACAAGCGGCGGATCGCGTGCCCGGTGGCGATATCCACGACGATGATGCCGCCGACGCCCGCATTGCTGCTGTCGGTGATATAGGCGACGCCCTCAGCGCCCTGACGCAGATCGAAGCGCACGTCGTTGAGGTAGGTCGTGGGCAGCACTACGCTGGGCGGCAGCACGATCGTCTTCACCACACGGTTGGTCGAGAGATCAATCGCGACCAGTTTCGCACCCCCGGCCTGAGGCTGCGAGAAATTCGGTGCCGCCGTGTCGAGTACCCAAAGGCGGTCGGCACCGTCGGCAACCACGCTTTGCACCGAGATGAAATGCCGCGCCGGGTCGGCCGGATCGGGGCGATTGGTCGCGGCGTCGGGATAGGGCACCGCCTTGCCATCGACCAGTTCGGCGACGGTGAATGGCGCATTGTCGCCCCATTGCGGGAAGTTGATGAAGATGCGGCCGTTGGGGGCAACCGTTACGCCGGTTGGCATCGCGCCATCGAAGGTGGCGACCTGCTCAATGACTGGTTGGGCGGCCTCCCGTGTCATCGCGCAGGCGCTGAGCGAAGCCACCGCAGTGGCGGCAAGAAGCAGTTTTGACTTCAAAATCATGGTTTCATTTCCTTCAGAATGCGTCCCGCTTCGTTGGGCTCGGAACGCAGATATTGCGGAGGTGCATGGACCGAAGCGCCCAGAACGGCAGCCGCGTGCCAGGGCCAGCGCGGATCCCAAAGGGCGGCGCGAGCGATGGCGATCGCGTCCGCATGGCCATCCTGCAGAATTCTCTCTGCCTGCTGCGGATCGGTGATCAGGCCCACAGCGACGACGGGCATCCTGACCGCGTCCTTGACCGTGCGTGCCAGCGGAACCTGATAACCAAGACCGACCGGTATCTGCTGGCGCGGGTCAAGGCCTCCGCTGGAGACGTGGATCGCAGCGCAACCGCGTCGTTCCAGTTCCTGCGCAAACTTGGCGGTCTCGTCCGCAGTCCAGCCCCCCTCGACCCAGTCGGTGCCCGAAACGCGGACGGTGACAGGTCGATCGGCGGGAAACGCCGCGCGCACTGCGTCGAACACCTCGAGCGGGAAACGCATCCGGTTTTCCAAGCTGCCACCGTAGGGATCATCGCGGCGGTTGGAGAGCGGCGAGAGGAACTCATGCAACAGATAGCCGTGAGCAGCATGAATCTGGACCGCATCGAGGCCGAGTTCTCCGGCGCGCCGGGCCGCGTCGGCGAATGCCTCGCGAATGCGGCCGAGGCCCGCGGCGTCAAGCGAGAACGGCGGGTGGTCGGCGGCGTCAAACGGGATGGCACTGGGGGCCAGGGTCTGCCAGCCGTTTTCCGCGTCCGGGGCGATTTGCGCGCCTCCGCGCCATGGCTTGGCGCAGCTAGCCTTGCGCCCCGCGTGGGCCAGCTGGAGAATGAGCGGCATGTCGGACCATCGCCGCACGCTCTCGATCACCTTGCGCATCGCCGCCTCGGTGCGGTCGTCATAGAGGCCGACGTCGCCATAGGTGATACGCCCCTCGGGAACGATCGCCGTCGCCTCGATCGTGAGCGCTCCGGCGCCGGACATTGCCAGTTGGCCGAGATGGATCTGATGCCAGTCGGTCATCGCGCCATCCTCGGCCGAATATTGGCACATCGGCGCGATAACGATACGATTGGCTAGGGTCACATCGCCGATATCGAGAGGCTCGAAGAGCCGCGGATTGGTGTAGGGGGTCATTTCCAAGTTTTCCAAGATCAGGCGACAAGCGCGCTCAGGAACCAGACGCGCTGCTCGGCCTGGTCAGTCCAGTCATCCGCCGCGCCATCTGTCGCATTGTCTCCGGCCGCATTCGCGATTGCCTTCACGTCGCGCATGGCCGCGATCAGCTTGCGGTTGTCGTCGGCAAGTTCGCCGATCATCGCACGCGGATCGAGCCGGGCGTTGTCCTGGTCTGCGATCTGGCTGCGCGCGGTGATGGCGCCGATGGACGTGAGCGTCAGCCCGCCGTTCTTGCGAACACGTTCAGCGATCACATCGGTCAGCGCCAGGATTTCGGTCGCCTGACCGTCGAACAGCAGATGGAGATCTCGGAATTGCGGACCTGTCACATGCCAGTGAAAGCTCTTGGTCTTGAGGTAGAGGGCGAAGTGATCGGCGAGGAGCCCGTTGAGCGCGTCGATGAGGGCGGCCCGGCTATTGTCCTCGTGGTTCATATCAGGATCCTTTCCGGCAGTCGGGGACGGCAAACCTTGCGGCAGCTACCACTCCCCGGTGTTCGCCATCGATGCCCACGGTTCTGCCGGAGCCTTACGCTCGCCCTTCTGAAGCAGTTCGATCGAGATCCCGTCGGGCGAGCGGACAAAGGCCATATGGCCATCGCGTGGCGGACGATTGATGGTCACGCCGCCCGCCTGCAGCCGCGCGCACGTCTCGTAGATATCGTCGACGCGGTAAGCGAGATGGCCGAAATTGCGCCCCCCCCTGTAGGTCTCGGGAGCGCTGCCGTCCTCGGGAGGCCAATTGTAGGTCAGCTCGACCTCGGCATCGCCCCGCTCGCCGTCGCCACGGAAATCCTCGGCGGCGGCGAGGAAGATCAGGGTGTAGCGCCCGGCCTGGTTCTCCATCCGCCGGGTCTCCTTGAGACCCAGCAGCGTGAAGAACCGGACCGCCGCTTCGGGATCGGCGACGCGGAGCATGGTGTGAAGATAGCGCATGGTCAGGCAGCCTTGTCCTTGAGGGCTTCCATCACGAGCTCCGCGGTGCGGGTGGCGCTGGCGGGGTTTTGCCCGGTCACCAGGTTGCCATCGCGCAGGGCGAACGGCTTGAAGTCCGGGCCACCTTCGTGCTTCGCCCCCAGCTCCTTCAGGCGGGTTTCGAGCAGGAACGGCACGGCGTCATCAAGCCCGACTGCACGCTCTTCGCTGTCCGTGAAGGCGGCGACCCGTCGGCCAGCGACAAGAGGCGTGCCGTCTGCGTTCTTTGCCGAAACGAGCCCGGCGGGCCCATGGCATACGGCGGCGACGATCTTGCCTTCGCGGTCGAAGCGCTCGACAAGCCGCGCGAGTTCCTCGCTGCCGGGATAGTCGAACATGGTACCGTGGCCGCCGGGCAGGAACAGCGCATCGTAGCCGGTGGGATCGATGCTGGTGAAAACCGGCGTGTCGGCAACCTCTGCCTTCACCGCCTCGTCCTTCAGATAGCGCTCGACCGAAGCGTCGTTCTCGCCGTCGGCGTTGACGCTGCGCTGATCGACCGGAACCGCGCCGCCCTTGATCGAGGCGAGCGTCACGTCGGCGCCGGCATCGCGAAACGCGTAGTACGGGGTGGTCAGCTCTTCCAGCCATACACCCGTGGTCTCTGTCCCGGGGGACATGCGGTCGGCGGACGTGGTCACCATGAGAATACGGGTCATTTTCAAATCTCCTTTTCTTTGAACGTGGTTGGAACGGGCGAATGCCATCGGAGCAATCGCGCCGGTCGCGAAAATGGCGGTGAGGCTTTTGAGCAGGTGGCGTCGGTCAGGCATTCGTTCGGTCCTTGTTGCCAACACAGATAGGCATCAGCGGGCATCATGAAATCCAACTGGAATAGCCAACCGCCATAAATCAGTTTATGGAACGAGAATGTCCCTGATGCAGTTGCGCACCTTCGTCGAAGTTTACCGCCGTCGTTCGCTGAGCGATGCGGCCCGGGCGATCGGCATCACCCAACCGGCTGCGTCGCAGCACATCGCCTCGCTCGAAGCGCAATTGGGCCATCCCCTGTTCGATCGCCATTCGCGGGGCGTCCGACCGACAGCCATAGCCGACGACCTGGCGGCCTCGATCGGGAACAGCCTCGATACGGCGGAAACAGCGTTGGCCACGGCGAGGGCCCGTTCGTCCCGCATTTCGGGCACGGTCCATATTGCCGCGCCGTCCGACTTGCTCGGGGAAATGATCACGCCTCGACTAGCGCCGATGCTGGATGCGGGGCTGGATCTGCGCCTGCATATCGGCGGGCGCGATGCGCTCTATGCCATGCTCCTCGAAGACAAGGTGCATTTGGCCGTTACGGCTTCGCAACCCGAAGATACGCGACTGGCCTTCCATGCGCTGGGCGAAGAGCACCTTCGCGCCATAGCCTCGCCCGCCGTGGCGGGGCGGATTGCCGAATTGTCGCTGGCCGACGGGCTCAACCGGACAGCGCACCTCGCCTACGATCTCGACCGGCCGCTGCTGCGAACCTGGCTCGAGGCGAATCAGATCGAGCTGACGAACCAGCCGGCCTTGACCGCTCCCGACCTCAGAGTCTTACGATCGGGTTTGTGCGCGGGGCTCGGCTGGACGGTACTGCCCGGCTACCTCACCCGCAGCGAACGCGCCACCTGCACGCTGGTCGAGATACCTGCACCGATCACGGTGCCGCGTAACGCATTCTACCTCGTCTGGGCGCGCTCATCGCTGCGCCACCCGCGCGTTGCCATGGCGCGAGATGCCATGATTGCGGCACTCCGCCTACGATCGTAGCGACACTTATTGGGCCTTTCGTAAACGTCCGAAACATAGATTAACGATCGTCTGCTCTCGGGAAGATTAGGACGGGCCTCGAACGTCTAAAAATGAGGCGCGTTGCGGCCCGGCAGCTCACGCCCGAAGCTGTCCAGCTGCTTCTGGGCCGATTGCGGAATGTCCGCTTTAGGTCGATGTCCTGCATTATAGGACATTGGTGTGTACTCCATCATCCTGTTCGGACTATCCCCTTTTGATCCCAAGCCGACGGCGGCGCGTTTATGAGTCGGTCCATCCCAATCCCAAGGACTTCTGGATCGCGATCCAGCCATTTGTCATGGCGGCGATCGCCCGATCGAGATTTGCTCTGGCCTGTTCGCGCTGGCGGATCGAAGTGTTGAGTTCGCCCTGCGATATAACCCCCGCTGCGCGACGTAGCTCGTTAAGCTCCGCAGCTGTGTCGGCCTGTCGACTGATTTGCGCCAGCGCGGCTACGTTGGCTCGTTGCTGCCCGAACCGGGCAAGCGATTGTTCGGCATCGCGCAGTGCGCCGAGGACCACTTCAACATAGCGTGCTTCGGCCTCGTCGCGCGCACTCTCGGCCTGCTCGATCGATGCTGCCGTGCGGCTGAAATCAAGCAGGTTCCACTGTAGCCTCGGCAAGGCGATCGCTGACAGATTGCCGAGATCAAAGATGTCATCCGGCTGCGATCCGCCCAAACCGAGTATGCCCATGAATGAAAGCTTGGGGAAGCGAGCGGCCTCCGCCACTCCGATGCGCGCATTCGCCGCCGCGAGCGTTCGTTCCGCGGCACGAACATCCGGCCGCCGCGCTATCAGCGCGGCGGGATCACCCACCGCGACCCGTTCGGGGGGAAGTGGGATTTCGGCCTGAGCCGCCAGGAGCCCGTCGAGTGCGCCGGGCGCTTCGCCCGTAAGCACCGCGAGCGTGTCCTTGAACACATCGATGTCCGCTTGCGCTTCCGCGATCTGCGAGTTGAGCAATTCGAGCTCGGCGTTCGCGTTGCCGACCGGGAATAGCGCGAGAGCGCCCTGCGTATAGCGCTGATAGGTCAATTCGAGAGTTTGCTGCTGCAACTCACGCTCGCGCTGGACGAGCTCGAGCCGCCCCTGCGCTTCCCGCAGGCTCACATAAGCCCGCGCGACTTCAGCGGCGAGCTGAACTTTCGCATCCTCGGCGTTCGCCACCGAGGCCGCAGCCTGAGCGTTGACCGTCTCGACACGCCGTGCCTGCCCCCCTGCGAAATCGATCTCCCAGTTTGCATTGAGCCCGACGTTGTAAACGCTGAGGCTGTCCTGCTCTTCGGTGTCTGCAGGAGCGGCGGGCGATCCCGCGGGCGGGCCGCTGCCGATATCCAGACCTGGAATCTTCGCCTGGATCGCAGTCGCCTGCGCAGCCACGGCGGGCAGCCGGTTGGCGCGCTCCTGGCGGACGGAAGCCCTTGCCTGTTCGATGCGAGCGCGCGCCGCGGCCACGCCCGGATTGCCGGCCAGCGCGCGTGCTTCCAGATCATTGAGGACCGGATCGCCGAGAAGCGTCCACCAGTCGCCGGCAATCGGCGCTGACGGATCGATTTCGGGGCCGGCCCGTACGAACGCGTCGCTTGCGGCGTTCGCAAGTTGCGGGGGACCGGCATAGTCGGGACCGGACATGCAACCCGTGAGAAGCGCCATGGGAGCGAGGAGAGTTAGGGTCTTGCGCATAGAGTTCTCAGTGCATCGAAAGGGATACGTTCTTCGGGAGAGGCTTGAGGAACAGTACCAGCGGCACGGTGGCCAGGGTAATCGCGCCCATGGCGAAAAACACATCGTTGTAGGTCATTACGAACGCATCGCGCTGAATGATGCCAGAAAGCATCTCCAGCGCGGCCTGTGGGCTGCCCAGCGACGCCGTCATGCCGCCCAGGTATTCCTGTAGCCGGGGGCTGTTGGCGTTGAGGGTTTCTTCCATGCGCCGACTATGATGCCACAGGCGCTGATCCTGGAACGAGGCAAGCCCCGCGAGCGCGAACGAACCGCCGAGGTTTCGCGCAGCGTTGAAAATCCCGGAAGCATCGCCGGCATCCTCCTTGGCAACCGAAGCTACCGTCGCCTGATTGAGGAACATCATCGTGAGGATCATGCCGATGCCTCGCAGGAATTGGCTTTCGGTGAACACTCCACCTCCCGATGCCGCTGTCAGATTGATGCTGACGAAGCAGCTTAGCGCCATGATGAACATGCCCACGCCGACCGCAATCCGGATGTGAGTCCTTCGTATCATGAAGGGCAGCACAGGCATCAGCAGGAAGGCCGGAACACCCATCCAGAAGATTACAAACCCAGTCTGCAAGGCATTGTAGTCGGAGATTATCGCAAGGAATTGCGGGATCACGTAGGTCGAGCCATACATGACCATGCCGAGTGCCAGCGCCATGACCACGACGCTGGCAAACTGCCTGCTGAGCATCAGGCGCAATTTGAGCACTGGCTTGCGCGCATACAGCTGTCCGTAAGTCAGAAGCGCGAAGCCGACGATCGTCATCAACGTGAGCTGCACGATCAGGGTGGATTCGAACCATTCCTCGCGGTGACCCTCTTCCAGAACGACGGTCAGCCCCCCCAGACCAAGGATCATGCCTACGATGCCTGCCCAGTCCGCCTCGCGCAGATAGACCCAGTCAGGTTTTTCGTGGGGCAGCCCGATGAAGAGCAGAGCCAGGAGCAAGGCGCAGACGGGCACGTTGACGAAGAAGGCGTAGTGCCAGCTAAGGTTCTCCGTAAGCCAGCCCCCGACGAGCGGCCCCATGACCGGACCAAGGACCACCGTCATCCCGAACAGGGCCATTCCGATGGGTTGCTGCGATGGAGGCAGCCGCTTCGCCACGATGGTCATGGCGGTTGGAATCAGCGCGCCTCCCATGAATCCTTGACCGGTGCGGCCGATGATCATGGTCGTCAAATCGGTGGCAATGCCGCACAACACCGAAAAGGCCGTAAATGCGGAAACGGCGACGATGAGCAGAGTTCGAAGGCCGAGCAGTCTTTCCAGCCATGCACTCAGAGGGATGATGATGATTTCGGCTACAAGGAAAGCTGTCGCAATCCACGTGCCCTCGGTTCCGGTCGCGCCGATTTCTCCCTGTATCGTCGGCAGCGCGGAATTGACGATCGAGATGTCGAGCGTTGCCAGCATCGCGCCGAGTGCACCGGCGGCTACGGCGATCCAGGCCGTGGCATCGGCCTTCTCGACCGGCGGAGCAACCGCAGCAGAGGCACCTGCCATCGGTCAGTCTCTAGCCGCGTTGCGGATCGAATCGAGTTCGTCTCTGGCGCCGCGGGTATCAACGCTGGCGACAACGGACATGCCCGGCACCAGCAGACGCAGGACTTCGGAAGAAGCCTGAATGGATATGCGGACCGGGACGCGCTGAACGATCTTGGTGAAATTACCCGTCGCGTTTTGCGGAGGCAGGATCGAGAATTCTGCCCCGGTCCCGGGAGCAATGCTTTCCACTCTTCCCGATAACTTGAGGTCCGGCAGCGCGTCGATTTCCAGGGTGACGGGTTGCCCGGGGCGAACGAGACCAAGTTGCGTTTCTTTGAAATTCGCAGTCACATAGAGGCGGTCGGTGGGAACCACGCTCATCAGCCGCTGGCCGGGCTGAACAAATTGTCCAGGTCGGACCGTGAGGTCACCCACCCGCCCGGAAATGCTGGCCCGGAGCGTGGTCGACGACAGGTTCAGGCGGGCGGCGTCAAGTTGCGCACGAGCTGCGTTGGCCTGCGAATTGGCCTGGTCTATTTGCTCGCCAAGCGTGCCTCGCCGCCGCTGTGCAGCCGTGAGCGCGGCGCGCGCCGCCGCGACCTGGGCCTGCGCTTCTCTGGACTGGGCCTGCTGGTCGAGCCTCTCGCGCGGCTCCGCTCCCGAAGCGGCAAGGGGCGATAACGCGCAACCTGCTCCGCAGCCAGACCGGCCTGCGAGGATGCGGCGGCGAGTTGTGCGCGGGCCTGCTCGATAGCCGCATCCTGCTCTCGCTGTTGTGCGCGAACTGTATCTGCTCCGGCGAGCGACGCGGCAATCTGGGCTTCGACCTGGTTCGTCTGGGCGCGATAATCCCGCACATCCAGCTGGACAAGTGCATCGCCCGACGCGACCGGTTGATTCTCCGTCACCAGTACGCGCTCGACGTAACCGGCAATTTTGGGGGAGATGATGACGCTGTCGGCGGCGATATAAGCGTTGTCGGTGGACTGCTGGAATCGGCCGTACGTCTGATAATTGTAATACCAGTAGCCCCCGGCGAGCAGCACCAGAATGCCGACGATCAGCAGGCCCAGCCGGACCCGCGGACTGGACAACCCCTTCGGACGTGCGCCTTCATCGGTAATGCCTGCTGTCTCGTCCGCCATGGTAATTACGCTCCTCGCCATCGTTTGAGCCGTTGCGCGAGCGATATAGCGGTCAAAACAAAATACGAAAGTCCTTTACTATTTTTTCCCGACCGATAGAACCCCCTTATGACGGAAGACGAGGACACTCTCGCACTCGACGATGTCATCACCGACGATGATCGAGCGATCTTCATGATGGACGAGATCAGCCGCGCCGCGCGCAAGGCATTCGATGACCGAGCACAGCCGCTGGGCCTCAATCGTACGCAGTGGCGCGTGCTGGCGCAGCTCATCAAAGATCCTGCCCTGAACCAGACCGACCTCGCCAGGCGTCTCGAACTTGAATCCGCGACCATTGGCCTCGCGGTCACCGCCTTGACTCAGAAAGGCTTCATCGAGCGCCGCCGTGACCCGACAGACGGGCGGTCGTGGAGCCTCGGCCTGACCAGACGGGTTGAGGAAATACTCCCTGACCTCAGACGGGCGGCAGACGCGACCCACCTGAGGATATGGAGCGGAATGACGCCGCAACAGAAGAGTAGCTTGCACTCGCTTCTGGAGATGGTCAGCGAAAACGTAAGGCGCGATGCTCTCTGATGGCAGACGTGACGCCTTCGCGCATGAGTGACCGGAAGCGGCTTGCGCAGGTCATAGCAATACTCGGCCGCCACGGGCTGGGCGGCATCGTTTCCGCGTTGGGATCAGCCCGATCTCAAACCAATACACATCCGACGCGCCCGGAAGCCCTGGTCGAGGCACTGCGCGAACTGGGACCGGTCGCGACCAAGCTTGGCCAGATCCTCGCGATGCGAAGCGATCTCTTGGGGCCGGATTGGACGGCGGCGCTTTCGCAGTTGCACGATCGCGTTCCGGGCGTACCGTTCGAGCGTATCGAGGCTCCGCTTGCCCAGGCGCTCGGGGAAGACTCCGGTCAGTATTTCCGTGAGTTGGATCGGGAGCCGATCGCGGCCGGCTCTATAGCGCAGGTGCACGCAGGAATACGGAGCGACGGCGTTGCGGTCATCGTCAAGATCCGGCGGCCAGAGATCGAAAGCGTCGTGGATGCCGACATGCGTTTACTGCGGCGCATTGCCCGATTGGCACAACGCGCCAGTCCCCTTGTCGAAAGACAGAGGCCCGATGAGCTGTTGCGGTTCTTCGCCGAAAGCCTCGATCGTGAGATGGATCTGGGTGCTGAAGCACGCGCGAGTGCGGAGATCGGCAGCTATCTTGCACGGTTCGGGATCGAGACAGCCCACTTCGACAACGAGGTGAGCGGGCGCAGTCTCAATGTCCAGGAGCGGGTCGACGCGATCCCGGCGACCGACTTGGCCACACTGAGGGACGCCGGCGTGGATTTTACGTCCGTCGCGCGCGGCTATGCACGCGCGGTGCTGAGCATGATAATCTTCAACGGTCGCTTCCACGCCGATCCGCATCCGGGCAATGTGCTGATCCGCCCCGACGGGACCTTGGTATTCATCGACTTTGGCGCGGTGGGCACTCTGCTGCCAGAGCGGCGGGACGAACTGGTGCGCCTGTCACTGGCGATCGCCGGAGAAGATATCGACGATCTGGTCGACGTTCTCCTTCAGTGGGCAGGCAATCCGGCGGTCGATCGTGAGGCGCTGAAGGCATCGCTTAATCAATTGGTCGGCAAGTTTCGCAACACGCTTCTCGACCAGATCGACCTGTCTGGCATTTTCGCCGATGTATTCGAGCTTCTGCGGACTTACCAACTGGCCCTACCCGGCGACCTCGCCTTGATGCTGCGCACGCTGCTCACCGCCGAGGGGTTCGTACGCCGTCTTGACCCGCGCTTCGACATAACATCCGAACTTGCTCCGATCGGCAAACAACTGCTGATGGAGCGCGCCAGCCTGGCAAACTTGCGCGGAAATGCCCGGCGGACAGCATCGACGCTGATACGCGCGCTTCTCGGCACCCCGGAGATCGTCGAGAACCTGGCGTCGATCGCTCGCCGCGGACAGCTGCCGATCCGGTTGGATCCTCAGGATCTTGCGCGACTGGAAAAGTCGACAGGTGTGGCGCCCATGCGTTCCAGCGACCTGATCGCGGCAGCGCTCATCGTGTCGGCAGCTATTCTGACAGACCTATCGATAATTGCAGCCATTGGCTGCGCCTTGGCGGCGCTGGCATTCTTCTTTCTTGCCCGGAGGCCGCGCTCGTGAACGAGGATCGCCTGTTGCTTCCTGGTGCCGACGGCCTGACGCTTGTAGCAAGTACATTCGGACCGGCTAACGGTTTCCCTGTGCTTCTGGCTCATGGAGGCGGACAGACACGGCGCGCCTGGAGAAAAGTCGCCGGTCGCCTGGGCCGGGCTGGATACCGGGCGATTGCCCTCGATCTCAGAGGGCATGGTGAAAGTCCTTGGTCCCCGACCGGCTCTTATGATGTGCACGATTTCGGTCGGGATCTCGTTGCAGTTGCGCAGAGTTTCGAGCGCAATCCGGCGCTGATTGGTGCGTCGCTGGGAGGATTGGCGGGCCTTGTGGCCGAGGGCACGATCGCGCCCGGCACGTTCGCCTCGCTAACCCTCGTAGACATTACGCCGCAAATGGAAGCGAACGGGGTCGCGCGGGTCCTCGGCTTCATGGCGCAGCACGCCCGAGAAGGGTTCGAATCGCCCGAGCACGCTTCCGCTTCAATCGCAGCATATCTGCCGCACCGCGAGAGACGGCAAAGTTCCTCGGGATTGAAGAGTTACCTTCGAAAGGCACGGGACGGGCGGTATTATTGGCACTGGGATCCGGCATTCGTCGAGAACGTTACGCGCCGACGCACCATTACCGACGACGCTTCCGCCGGGTCGACCGAGCTTGTTCAGGCTGCGTCGGCGCTGTCGCTCCCGGTCCATCTCGTGCGCGGTGGATCTAGCGACCTTGTTTCTCCCGAAGGCGCCGCTGAATTCCGGAAACTGGTTCCCCATGCAAAATTCAGCGATATCGCTGGTGCGTCGCATATGGTTGCGGGCGACGAGAACGATGCGTTCGGCGACGCAGTACAGCGCTTCCTTCTCGAAACTCACCCTGTAAAGTTGTGACCATACTGATTGCGCCACAAGGTCTACCTCGGGCAGGTACTCTGGCGGACACCCGAAGGGAGCATGCGGGGCGCGAACTTTGAATGTGGCGAGCCTTTAAAGCAAGAAATCAATGAAAGTGGCAGGATGATCCGAGGCGAATACCGCTTGTGTTCTGGCCAGCTTCTCGCGCTGCGCTTCGCCTTCCGCTTCTGCCATGACGATGGTGACGGGTAGGCCATCGAACAGCGGCGAGTTCCAGCCGCTCAGGCGCCCGTCCCGTGCAGGGAAGCATCGCTCAGCTGCGATCACTTTGTGCGGCCAGAATGCCGGTCTTAAAGGTTGTCCCGGGGATAGGTGCTGGGTTGAGCCACCCGGCGCGACCGGGCCCGGCGGATTAATGCAAAGCTCAAATTGTTGCAAGTGCGGATGGTGCCGTGGCATCGTCCGCGCGTTCGAAAGGCAGCTATCGGGCAGCGATCACAGAACGTCGAATGGCCGAGATTGGGGCGCAAAGCGGACATCGATCCCAGCCAGCTTTGGAAGCCGAAAATTCAGCCCTGAGTCCCTAAAAAGGCATCAAACCAGTACATTAAGCGCCATTTGCGGGCCTTCGGCGGGCTTTTTGGTGAGACCGAACTAGCTAAATATCTGAGATTAATTTGAAAAATAGCCCGAATGTGATGCCTCTTCCGCCTGCATAGTAGTTCGCTTCGGCCTCGGCGGGCGGGATGTGCCCGATGGGCCCGAACAGGCGGTGATTGTTGAACCAATCGACCCAGCGCAGGGTTGCCATTTCCACGGCCGATACGCTCGGCCGGGATCGCTGCCGCCAGATTACTTCGGCTTTGTAGAGACCGTTGATCGTCTCGGCCAGGGCATTGTCATAGCTGTCACCAACGCTGCCCACGGACGGAACGAGGTTGGCCTCTGCCAAGCGCTGGGTGTAGTTCATGGCAAGGTATTGGGTGCCCCTGTCACTGTGATGGATCAGCCCGTCCTCGGGGCCTGGCCTGCGTGCATGGATCGCCTGCTCCAGGGCATCGAGCACGAAGTTCGCGGTGGCGCTGGTGCTGACCTTCCAGCCCACTATGCGCCGCGCGTAGGCATCGATCACAAAGGCAACAAAGACGAACCCTGCCCAGGTGTGGACGTAGGTAAAATCGACCACCCACAGAGCGTTCGGCCGGCTGACGCGGAACTCCCGGTTGACCTTGTCCAGCGGGCATGGCGTCTTCGGGTTGCTGACGGTGGTGACCGTTGTCTTGCCTCGCCGCACGCCTGCCAGGCCCATGGTGCGCATCAGCCGCTCCACGGTGCACTTGGCGACTGCCACGCCTTCGCGGCGCAGCTGATGCCAAACCTTGCGCGTGCCGTAGAGGCCAAAGCTGGCATCGTGGACACGCTTGATGGCCTTGCGCAGCTCGTCGTCGCGGCGGGCACGTGCCGGTCGCCTGTCGGGATCGGCAAGCCGGGCAGCATGCTCGTGATATGAGGACGGGGCGATCGCCAACTCGCGGCAGATCGGCTCGATACCCAGTTCCTCGCGGTGCGTATCGATAAACGACATCACCATTTGCCGTGGCGGTCGAGCTCCGCCTGAGCAAAATATGCCGAGGCCTTGCGCAGGATCTCGTTGGCCCGGCGAAGTTCCTTCACCTCGCGCTCCAGCGCCTTGACCCGATCGCGTTCGCTTGCGGCCTGCGCCGCTGGTCCCGCTCGTCGGCTCGCCTCCTCGCGACACCAGCGGCGCAGCGTCTCGGTCGTGCAGCCAACCTTGGCAGCAATCGAACTCATCGCCGCCCACTCCGAGGGGCGATCCCCCCGATGCTCGTCCACCATCCGCACCGCACGGTCGCGAAACTCAGGCGAAAACTTGTTCCTCGTAGCACTCATTGTGGCTCCTTCTCACAAATAGGAGCCTCCGGAAAACCCGGGACGCTTCACACCGACACACTGGACCTTGCGTTGGCGGCGTCCGGCTGTGACAGTGCCACGGTGCTGCACAAGCCCCGGCTGCTCAGCGACAATGGTCCCAGCTACATCGCCGGCGAACTGGCGGAATACATCGAGGCCAACAAGATGAGCCATGTCTGCGGCGCTCCGATGCATCCCCAGACCCAGGGGAAGATCGAGCGCTGGCGCCAGACCTGAAAAACCGCATCCTGCTGGAAAACTACTTCCTGCCCGGCGACCTCGAAGGCCAGATCGAAGCGTTCGTCGAGCACTACAACAACCAGCGCTACCACCAAGCGCTGTGCAACGTAACGCCCGCAGACGCATACTTCGGCAGGGCACCAGCCATCATTAAACAGCGCGAAAGGATCAAGCGACACACCATTGAACATCGGCGCTTGCAACACCGCAAGCTCGCCGCCTAAAACCCAACAAAAGACGAGGTCCGCACTCCGCTAATTTACGCCGCTAGCTGCGCCAAATGTTCTGACGACGGACACTGGAGCAAGGGCGACGAGGCCATGTGGACCGTTGGCCGCATGGCGCCGATGACCTGCAACAAGGTGATGATGCCGCGCGGGATGTGACGCCGATCCCGCCGGGTCGGCCACCATCCGCTGAACTGTCGGCAAGCCGTCGGCGACCGGACAGGAGATTGGCGAGGCAGCCCCCCCTGCCATGCGGTCAGGGGAACAGCCCGCGCGTCTGCTTGGCGTGGCGGACAGTCTCGACCCCCAGCGCCAGGGCGGCATCGCGATGCGAGATCCGGTCGCGCCCGGCGCGCGCAATGACCCGCTGGAACGCGCGTTCCAGGCTCTGTTCGAGCTTCTCGCGCACTTCGGCATGGCCCCAGAAATAGCGTTGCAGGTCCTGCACCCACTCGAAATAGCTGACCACCACGCCGCCCGCGTTGCACAGGATGTCCGGGATGATGAACAGGTCCTCGCCGCGTTCGGCAAGGATGCGATCGGCCTCGGGTGTGGTTGGGCCATTGGCGCCTTCCGCCAGAATGCGGCATTTGAGGTGGGCCGCATTGTTTGCCGTGATCGCCCGCTCCATCGCCGCAGGCACGAGAATGTCGCACGGCCGGGTCAGAAGCTCGTCAGGATCGCACAGGCTTTCCTGTGAATAGCCGCGCAGCACGCGGTGCTCGCGGACATGCTCGAGCAGCGCCTCCACATCGAGCCCGCCGGCATCGTAATAGGCGGCGGTATGGTCGCTCACACCCACGATCCGCACCCCCTGCAGCGCCAGTTCCTGCGCCGTGACCGAGCCGACATTGCCGAAGCCCTGGATGATCGCGGTGGCATGCTGCGGGGCGATCTTCATGTGCTCCATGGCCCGGCGGACACAATAGGCCACGCCGCGCCCGGTCGCTTCGCGCCGTCCCACCGTGCCGCCGCATTCGACCGGCTTGCCGGTGACTATCTCGGTCACCGTGCTGCCCTGATACATCGAATAGGTGTCCATGAACCACGCCATGACCCGCTCGTCGGTGCCCATGTCGGGCGCCATGACGTCGATCTGCGGGCCGACAAACGGGATCATTTCCTGCATGTAGCGGCGCGAGAGTGCTTCAAGCTCGCGTGACGACAGGCTGAAGGGATCAACCGTCACACCGCCCTTGCCGCCACCATAGGGCAGGCCCAGCAGCGCGCATTTCCAGCTCATCCAGATCGCCAGCGCCCCGACCTCGCCGACATCGACCGTCGACGCAAACCGGGTGCCGCCCTTGGTCGGCCCGAGGGTGAGATGGTGCTGCACTCGATAGCCGGTGAACACCGCGACGGAGCCGTCGTCACGATGGATCGGGCAGGAAACCGAAATCGCCCGTTTGGGCATGAAGATGCGTTCGCGCTCATCGGCGGCCATATGCAAATGGTCGGCCACACGATCGAACTGGCGACGCGCCATCTCGAACACCGGGCCGCTGAAAATCCCGGCGGAATATGGCGCGGCAGCGGTCTGCGGCCGAGCCTCTGCAACTGCTGGCATCTGATGATACATAATGCAAAACCCTCATTTGCGGCCCTATCGGCCCGGCTCTTCCAGATCCCGGATGCAGTGCTGCAATCACCGAAATTTATGGCTCCATGATCTCCGGTTCGGCTAGAAAGGCAAACGCAAGCCTTTCATCAATTGATGAGGAAACAGAATGACCGATAATCGTCGCCGCCTGCTGCCGCCGATCGGTGCCCTCGCCAGTTTCGTCGCCGCCGCACGGCACGACAGCTTCTCGCGCGCGGGTCAGGAAATGGGTCTGACGCAAAGCGCGGTCAGCCGTCAGATCGCCCATCTGGAGGACTGGCTGCAATTGCGCCTGTTCGACCGCAACGGCCGCCGGGTCGAACTGAGCCGTGAGGGCGAGGCCTATCTGAAGGCGATCGGTCCGGCGCTGGAGCAGATCCGCGCGGCCACGGCGGCGGCCATTTCCGGACGGTCCGACAAGGAACTCAACATCGCCACCCTGCCCAGCTTCGGCATGCGCTGGCTTGCGCCGCGCCTGCCGCGCCTGACCGCGCGCCATCCCGATATCATCGTCAATTTCTCGGCCCGGACGTTTCCCTTCAGCTTCGCCCACGAAGCCTTTGACGGCGCCATCCACTTTGGTGACATCGACTGGCCGGGCGGCGCGCCTGAACTGCTGTTCCACGAGGAATCGATTCTGGTCTGTGCGCCCGACCGGTTGCGTCGACAGCCGATTGCGAAGGTGGCCGATCTGCTCGAATGGCCTCTGCTGGTGCAGGCGGAGAGGCGCAGCGCGTGGAAGATCTTCCTCGATCGCGCCGGGGTCGATCAGGAACCGCCCGCGCCCAGCGCGTCATTCGAACATTTCCTGATGCTTGCCCAGGCTGCGGCAGCGGGCGCCGGTGCCGCGCTGATACCCAAATTCCTGATCGGGCCCGAACTTGCCGCAGGCACGCTGGTTTCGCCCTTGGCCGAAACCCTCGCCGCCGAACATGGCTATTACTTCGTCGTGCCCGAAGGCCAGCCGCTGTCGCCAAGCCTCACGATCTTTCGGGACTGGCTGCTGGAGGAGGCCCGGACCGAGCGCTGACTGCACGCCGACGGGTGCCGACGTCGCGCGATCCATATTCCGTTTTCTCATTAACAGGTGAGCACAACTCGTTTCTCGTTGCCAAGCGAAACCCTCATCAAATGCGTTATTCGCATCAAGAGGTTTTGCCATGAATAATCCGATCATGCCGGTCTATGCCCCCGCAAACATCACTCCGGTGAGCGGCAAGGGCAGTTGGCTGTACGATGCCGAAGGAACCGCATGGCTCGATTGCGTGGGCGGCGTCGCCACCAATGCGCTGGGCCATTGCCACCCCGCGCTGGTCGCAGCGATCACGCGGCAGGCCAACCGGCTGTGGCATGTCGCAAACGGCATGCAGATCGAAGGACAGCAGGTTCTGGCGCAGAAGCTGGTCGATGCCAGCTTTGCCGATTGCGTGTTCTTCGCCAACACCGGCACCGAAGCGGTCGAGACGGCGATCAAGGTCGCACGCCGCCACCATGCCGCAGCCGGAGCGGCCGAGCGCGTGGACATCATCGGCTTTCACGGCTCCTTCCATGGCCGCACCTATGACGCGCTCAACGCATCGGGCAATCCGGCCTATCTCGACGGCTTCGGGCCTGCCATGCCCGGTTTCCGTCACCTCGCTCTGGCGGATGAAGCGGGGATCGCCGCAGCAATTGCCGCCCCGACGACCGCGGCCGTGATTGTCGAGCCGGTGCAGGGCGAAGGCGGCGCCCATGCGCTGGACGAGGCGACACTGCGCCGCCTGCGGCAATTGTGCACCCGGCATGGCGTTATGCTGATCTATGACGAGGTGCAGTGCGGGATGGGCCGCACCGGGCGATTGTTCGCGCACCAGTGGTTCGATGGCTGCGAGCCCGATATCATGGCGCTGGCCAAGGCGCTGGGGTCGGGCTTTCCCGTGTCGGCCTGCCTCGCGACCCGCGCCGCCGCCTCGGGGATGAACCCGGGCAGCCATGGCTCGACCTATGGCGGGAATCCGCTTGCGATGGCGGTCGCCAATGCCGCCTTTGACGAGATTTCCAGCCCCGCCCTGCTCGCCAATGCGCGCGAATGTTCCGCCCAGTTGCGCGCCGGGGTGGAAAAGCTCGGCAAGGCCTATCCGCAGGTCATCCGCGATGTGCGCGGCAAGGGCCTGCTGGTCGGTATCGGGCTGCACACCAACAACCGCGAATTCATCGCCGCAGCACGCGGCGAGCACCTGTTGCTGGCCGCCGGCGGCGACAACATCGTCCGGCTGCTGCCTGCCCTCAAGCTGCGCGAGGATGATGCCCGCGAGGTGCTCGCCCGCCTCGAGGCAAGCTGCGAGCGAACCGTGCGCGCCATGGCGAAGCAAGCGGGCGAGGAGGTGATGGCGTGACCATGCTGCAATCCACCTGCCCGGCCACCGGCGCGGTGGTCTGGGAAGGCCCGGTGACGGGCGCGCGGGCCGTCAAGGCGGCTGTCGAGCGCGCCGCCGAGGCCTTCGCAGGCTGGTCAACCCGCCCCGTCAGCGACCGCATTGCCATTGCCCGGGCCTTCGAAGCCGTGCTGGAACAGCGCGGCGAGGAACTGGCGCGGGCGATCGCGCAGGAGAGCGGCAAACCGCTGTGGGAAGCGCAGCAGGAAGTCCTAGCCATGCGCGGCAAGATCGAACTCTCGATTGCCGCGCAGGCCGAACGCGCTGGCGAGGCCGCCCGCGAAATGGCCTTTGGCCGCGCCGTTCTGCGCCACCGCGCCCACGGCGTGATGGCGGTTTTCGGGCCCTATAACTTCCCCGGACACCTGCCCAACGGCCATATCGTCCCGGCCTTGCTGGCCGGCGACACGATCGTGTTCAAGCCGTCGGAAGAAACGCCGATGGTGGGCGCGCTGATGGCCGATTGCTGGGCCGAGGCGAGCCTGCCGGAAGGGGTGCTCGAGGTCGTGCAGGGCGGCAAGGAAACCGGGATGGCGCTGGCGGATGCACGCATTCAGGGGTTGCTGTTCACCGGCTCGGCCGCGACCGGCGCGGTGCTGCGCCGGCAGCTGGTCGATCGCCCCGAGGTGATCCTTGCGCTCGAGCTTGGCGGCAATAATCCGCTGATCGCGTGGGACGGGGAGCCTGCGGCGGTTGCTTCGATCGTGGTGCAATCGGCCTTCATCTCGGCCGGCCAGCGCTGCACCTGCGCACGCCGCCTGATCCTTCCCGACAACGCGTGGGGCGACGAGGTCGTCAAGGCCACCGCCAGCCTGTCGCGCCGCTTGACGATCGGCGCGTGGGACGAGCAGCCCGAGCCGAGCATGGGGCCGCTCGTGTCGGTTGCCGCTGCCGCGCGGACGCAGCTGGCAGCGCAGCGGCTGGTCGCCTCGGGGGCGCGCACGATCATGCCGCTTGCACCGGTGGCAGGCCGTAGCATGGCCTTTCTGGCGCCCGCGATCTTCGATGTCACCGGCGTCGCGGTGCCGGACGAGGAGATCTTCGGCCCTGTGTTGCAGGTCATCCGCGTGCCCGACTTCAAGGCGGCGATCGACGCCGCCAACGCCACCCGGTTCGGCCTCGCGGGCGGGCTGGTCTCGAATGATCCCGCCAAGTGGGAGCATTATGCCGCCCGCGCCCGCTGCGGGGTGCTCAACTGGAACCGACCGACAACGGGCGCGGCCGGTTCCATGCCGTTCGGCGGGCTCGGCGCATCGGGCAATCATCGCCCCAGCGCCTATTACGCCGCCGATTACTGTGCCTACCCGGTCGCGAGCTTCGAAGCACCGAAGGTCGAAGACATGACGGCAAGCATTCCCGGCCTTGCCGCTGCAGCCTAGGAGACATCCGGTGCGCGAAGTAAACTTCGACGGCCTTGTCGGCCCGAGCCACAATTACGCGGGCCTGTCGCTCGGCAACATCGCTTCGGCGTCGAACCGGGGCGGCGTGTCCAGACCGCGCGAAGCCGCGCTGCAAGGCATCGCCAAGATGCGCCGGATGATCGGGCTGGGCCTGGTGCAGGGGATGCTCCTGCCGCACGAGCGGCCCAATGCCGGATGGCTGCGAGCGCTCGGCTTTTCAGGCAGTGACGATGCGGTGCTGGCGGCCGCCTGGAAGGAAGAGCCTGCGCTGCTTGCCAATGCCATGTCGGCATCGGCGATGTGGACCGCCAATGCCGCAACCGTTTCGCCTGCTGCCGATACGCAGGATGGCAAGGTCCATCTCTCGGTCGCCAATCTCTCGACCATGCTCCATCGCAGCACCGAACCGGCCCAGACCGAACGGCAGCTGCGCATCGCTTTCGCGGACGAACGCTACTTCACGGTCCATCCGGCCCTGCCCGCGCGGCTGGGCGATGAAGGCGCGGCAAACTTCATGCGGCTTGGCGCGTCCCATGCCGACAAGTCGACCGAGGTCTTTGTCTACGGCCGAGCAGGGCAAGGCCCGTTTCCGGCGCGGCAGAGCGAGGCTGCAGGGCGCGCGGTTGCCCGCCGGCACGGACTCGAGCCGGAAGGGCAATTGCATGTCCGGCAGGCCGATGCCGCCATCGCTGCAGGCGCGTTCCACAATGATGTCGTGGCCGTCGCCAACGAACATGTGCTGTTCTGTCATGAACAGGCATTTGCCGATCGCGACGCCGTCTTTTCAACCCTGGCGCAGCGCGTGCCCGGCCTCACCATCCTCGAGGCACCCGCAGACAGGGTCAGCCTTGACGATGCGATCTCGTCCTATCTGTTCAATTGCCAGCTGGTCACCCTGCCCGATGGCAGCATGGCGCTGGTCGTGCCGAGCGAAAGCCGCGAGAATGCGCGTGTGTGGGCGTGGTTGCAGGAGATCGTCGCGGGGCCGAACCCGATTTCCTCGATCGAAGTGATCGAAGTGCGCGAATCCATGCGCAACGGCGGCGGCCCGGCCTGCCTGCGACTGCGGGTGGCGCTCGTTGACCGCGCTCTGGCCGCTGTCGATCAACGCTTCATCGTCGACGAGGCAAAGTGCGATGTGCTGGCCCGCGTGGTGGAGCGCTGGTGGCCCGAACGGATCCAGCCGCACGATCTGGGAAGCGGCGATCTGTGGCATGCCTGCCGCGCCGCGCGCGCGCATTTGCTCGAAGCCCTCTCTTTCAACCCCGGAGAAGTGTGAGATGCGCTGCCGTGTGCGCATGGCGAGGGCCGATGATCTTGGCTCATTGCTCGATCTTGCCGCCCTGACCGGGGGCGGCATGACCAATCTGCCCCAGCACGAGGGCGCCATGACGGCGAAGATTGCCGCCAGCGAGAAATCCTGCGCCGCCCGGATCGACGCGCCGGTGGACGAGTTCTACCTGTTTGTCCTCGAGGAACGCGGCTCAGGCCGGATCATGGGTACCGCGAGTGTGCATTCCTGCATCGGCGCCGACCTGCCCTTCTTCAGCTTTCGCCAGAGTCGCGAGACACATGTCTCCCGATCGCGCGGCCATCGCCATTCGGCATGGGTGCTGCATCTGGTCAACGATTTCGACGGTTGCGCCGAAGTGGGCGGGCTGTTTCTTCATCCCGAAGCGCGCTCCGGCGGGTTTGGCGGTCTTCTGGGACGCAGTCGCTATCTGTTCATCAGCCAGCATCGCGTCCGGTTTGGCGAGCGCATCATCGCTGATCTGCGCGGCTGGACGGACAATGGCGTCTCGCCATTCTGGGATGCGGTCGGCCGGCATTTCTTTGGCGGCGCGTTTCACGATGCCGACCATGCCAATGCCGTGCATGGCAATCTGTTCGTGACCGAACTGCTCCCGCGTCACCCGATCTATGTCGATCTGCTGCCCCTCGCCGCGCAGCAGGTGATCGGCCGCCCGCACGACAATTCCCTGCCCGCACGCGCCATGCTGCTGAAGGAAGGGTTCGAGGATGGCGGCTATGTCGATATCTTCGACGCGGGGCCGACGTTGTTTGCTCCGATCGACCGGCTCGCCAGCATCCGGAACGCGGCACGAAGCGATGCCGGAACCCTGATGCTGGCAACGGCTCCGGGCTGCGCGCTGATTGCACGCGGCACCGGGCAGGATTTCACCGTCGCCCTGAAACAGCCGCTCTAGGCTCTTTCCCGCGAACCGCAGATCGCCACCACGGGCGGGCGGCCCGCACCGGCCACCGCACGCTTCATGCCGGGTGAATTGAACGCCATCGTCACCGCACCGCTCCGGTCGATGGCGATAACCCCGCCATCGCCGTGATGGCGGGCGACGCTGGCGAGCATGGCGTGGCAGGCCTCATCGAGGCTTGCGCCGCCATAGGCCATGCGTCCGGCAATCTCGCGTGCGCCGCCGGCATAGATGAAGGCCTCCCCGATCCCGGTGCAGCTGACCGCGAGCTGATCGTCGGCCCAGTTGCCGATCCCGGTCAAGGGCGTGTCGCCCACCCGACCGGCATGCTTACCGAACAGGCCACCGGTCGACGTCGCGGCCGCCAGCCGGCCCTCGCGGTCCATCGCCACGGCCCCGACGGTTCCATGCGAAAGCCCCGCGTCGAGGCGCAGCAATTCCTCGGGCTCGACCCCGACCGGCAAGCGGTAATGGCTTGCACTGTCGGTGACGAGCGCGAGGCCGCGCGCCTCGGCGAGCCGACGCGCGCCCGCACCTGCGATCAGCACATGCGGGGTGTGTTCGAGCACCGCGCGCGCTGCCCTCACCGGCTGGGCAATGCCAACCGCGGCGCACACGCCCCCGGCCTGGAACCGCGCCCCGTCCATGATCGCCGCATCGCATTCGACCTCGCCCGCATCATTGGGGGCCGAGCCGCGTCCGGCGACATAGAGCCCGCTATCCTCCATCGCCGCGACGGCGTGTTCGACGGTGTCGAGCGCACTTGCGCCGCCTGCCAGCCGGGCCTCGCATTCGCGCACCAGTTCGCCCAGATGGATCTCGACCTCACGATAGTCGCGCGCCGGATTGACGCCGGCCCCGCCATGGAGTGCGATGACGTGGGAAAGGGACATCAATCGGTGACCTTCCTGATTTCAACGGTGATGGGCGCAATGGCAAAAGCCACGCCGTCGATGGTGTAGTGCGCGCGGGAATCGCCGTCGCGCCCCCACCAGCCGCGGGTCGAAGCGGACTGGACGAAGCGGTAGGTAACGCCCCTGGTGCCGGCAAAGGAATGGCGTTCCACCGCCTTGGCCGCGGCATTGTCGATCAGTCCTTCGCCGGCGACAGTCGCCAGATCCTGCGCGCCATAGGCCATGCCCCCACCATCGGGCAGCGGGCGATCAACGTATTCGCGGCCTATGGTGAGCTTGCGGAACGGGGCAGGGACAATCCGCAGATCGGCCAGCTCGATGCGATCGCCCGGCCCCGCAAGGCCCAGCGCCAGCGCCGCGATCCCGGTGCGCTTGCCCGCCGTGCGGCGCGCGGTGCGGGCATCGAGCAGCGTGACATAGCCGCTCCCGGCGACCTGCGCGCTGCCTGCGGCAGGCTTGACGATGATCGCGGTGTCCTCGTCGATGCCAAGGCCCATGCGGAATGGCTGGCGTTCATCGGTCAGGGCCACCGCCAGCCGCCCGAGCCGGGCACGCTCGCCGAAATGCTGGTCGACCAGCGCCCCCGGCAGAAAGCCGAGCCCGCGCGCAAGGCCGAGCGGTTCGCCCGCCTCCTCGCCGATCAGCGCGCCGAGGCTGTCGCCCTGCGTGATCATTGCGCCGCTCATGATCGCCGCACCCGCCGAGGTGCCGCCGACCACCGCACCTGCCGCCAGCCGCCGCCGGATCGCCGCCAGCATGGGCGTGTCTTCCCCCTTGCGCGTCAGCAGGAGCGAGGTGATCCGCGACTGATCGCCGCCGGTGAACCAGATCGCACCCGCGCCTTCGATCGCGGCGATGGCATCCGCATCCGCTGCGTTGTCGCGCCACGTGCTTTCATCGACGTCGGGCGTGCCGGGATCGTCGCCCAGCGCGAGCGGGATGGTGACGATATCCTCGCCCTTGGCACCGTGGCGCTGCAAGGTCGCGGCAAAGGCGTCGGCTGAGGCCTGCGGCTCGCCCGAGGCGGCGGGGATGATCGCGATCCGCGGTGCATCTGCGGGACGCGCATCGAGCAGTGCGGTGAGGACCGCGGCATTGTCGTCCGAAAGACCCCCGCCGACGATCACCAGCGTGCCGCCTTCGGCCCGCGCGCTTGCCGCGCAGGCCAGCAGGGCCATGCCCGCGACGAGTTTCCGCACTTGTCCGCGCATCAATATCCTCCCAGGTGGGCCGCGACCATCACCACACTCGACAGGCCCACAAGGCCGAGAAACGGTTTCCAGATGAAGGCGAGCCACGTGCCGTAGCTGACCCGCGCCGTGGCAAGGCAGGCGATCAGCACCGCCGAAGTCGGGATCACCAGGTTGGTGAGCCCGTCGCCGAGCTGGAAGGCCAGCACCGCTGTCTGGCGCGACACGCCCGCAATGTCGGCCAGCGGGGCCATCACCGGCATGGTGATGCTCGCCTGTCCCGAACCCGAGGCGACGAAGAAGTTGAAGACGCTCTGCACCATGTACATGGTCCACGCGGTCAGCCATTCGGGCATGGCCGCCGTCAGTCCCCCGAGCATCTCGAGCAGGCTGTTGAGCAGCGAACTGCGCGAAGGATCGTCTCCACCGAGGATCAGAATGATCCCCTTGGCTGCGCCCACCACCAGCGCCGCCGGGAGCAATTGCGCGGCGCCATCGCGGAAGGCGTCCATCATCGCGGCAAAGCCCCCCTCGGCAAGCCCGCCGAAGCGCGCGATGAGCGCCGTCACGATGCCGACGGCGAAGAATTGCGCAGCGATTTCCGGAAGGTAGTAGCCGCGCATGGTCACGCCCCAGGCGACCCAGGCGACCCCGGCGAGAACCGTGACAAGCACCATCAGATGCGCCGTCGCAAACTGCGGGATGGCGGTGGCGGCAGCCTGTTCGGCTCCCCCGGTCCTTGCGCGCCCACCCATGCGCACGCTGCGGGCATAGCGCCAGGTGAACAGGGCGCCCAGCACCGTGTACCCGATCCACAGGCACGCGCGCAGCTCCAGCCCGGACATCGGCGCAAGGCCGGCGATGCTCTGCGCGATGATGACGCTGAAGGGGTTCATCCAGCTCGTCGCAAAGCCGATCTGGCTTGCGCCGTAACACACCAGCATGGTGGTGATCGCGTCATAGCCGGCTCGGTTCAGCACCGGGGCGAGCAGCAGGGTGAGGGCGATCGCCTCCTCCGACAGGCCGAACACCGCCCCGGCGAGCGAGAAGGCGACGAACAGCGAGACAACCAGCGTTTCGCTGTGCGCCCGCCCGCCGCGCAGCGCCGCCCCCAGAGCTGCGTCGATCGCGCCGGTGCGCATCACCATGCCGAACACCCCGCCGAGCATGATGATGAAGGCCAGCAACCCGACCGTGGCCGAATTGCGATCGCCGGTGACGAGCCCGGCAAACAGAAAGTCGAGAAAGCCGGTGCGCTCGGCATCGCCCAGCACCGGGGCGGGCATCGGGCCGCTCGCGGCGGCATAGCTGCCCGGCACGATCCGCGCCGGGTCGCCCGCCACGGCGAAACTGCCGGGGGTGAACAGCCATGTCGCGCCCCACGCGAGGGCGGCCAGCGTGAACAGGATAAGCAGCGTGTCAGGCATCTGCCAGCGTGCGGCAGGTGCCGTCGGCGCCGCCATGGGCGCGGT
This sequence comes from Porphyrobacter sp. YT40, assembly GCF_006542605.1. Taxonomy (GTDB): domain Bacteria; phylum Pseudomonadota; class Alphaproteobacteria; order Sphingomonadales; family Sphingomonadaceae; genus Erythrobacter. The sequence continues at coordinate 963,661 of NZ_CP041222.1, read as the reverse complement.
GTCGTGAGCCATGGTGTTCCTCGTGTGCTGTTCCGGGCCTTCCCGCCCGCAAGCGGAAAGGCCCGGTCTGGCGACCCTTAGCGGGCTCTAGAAGCGCGTCACAATGCTGAGCGTTGCATAACGGCCGATCAGATCGTGATTGAACAGGTCGACATTGGAAGACGAGCCGAGCACCAGCGGGGGATCCTCGTCAAGCACGTTGCGCACCGCCAGCTGGATGAAGCTGTCCTCGGCGAAATCGTAGCTGACGGTCAGATCGAAGGTGATGTAATCATCGACGAAATAGTCCTGCCCGCGCGGCAGGCCGAGCGCATCGAGCGTGCGGTTGGTCGGATCGTCACGGTAGCCGCTGGTGTAGAACCCTGCGACGCTCGCACGCCAGTCATCCTTGCGCCAGCGCAGCCGCGCCGCACCGATCCAGTCGGGGAAGAGGTAATCTCCGGCCAACTGCTCGACCGGGCTGGAAGGCGAGGCCTGCCGGTCGAAGTTGAAGATGTGGGTCACGTCCGCCGTCAGCGTGAACAGCCCCAGCGGACCTTCCGGGAAGCGGTGGGTATAGGCCACGTCGATCCCGTCGGTCTTCTGGAAGCCCAGATTGGTGATCTGGAAATGCGCGTCGCTGACAAAGCCGTTGGTGACTTCGAGCCCCGGCGATCCGGTCGGCAGCAGGCCTGCGCCCACCACCGGGAACTCGCCCCCTAGCGCGCGGCGGATGAAGTCATCCTCGTCGATGCCGACGAGGTTCTCGTGGCGGATGTTCCAGTAATCGACCAGCAGCTCGATATCGCGGGTCGGCTGGAACACCACCCCGCCACCGAAGCTGCGGGCGGTTTCGGCTTCGAGATTGATGTTGCCGACATCCTCCGAAAGCAGCGCCTGCCCGGTGGCATTGGCGTTGTTGTTGCACGCCTGCGGCACCGCGCGGCAATCGACCCGGTAGGATGAGAGCAGCACACCCGCCCCGCTCTGGGCCAACGAAGGCGCGCGGAAGCTGGTCGAGAAATTGCCGCGCACGGCAAGCCAATCGGCCGGCTGCCAGCGCCCGGCAACCTTGGGATTGAACTTGCTGCCGAAGCCCTGAAACTCGTCGAAGCGGCCTGCCAGCTGCAGCTCGAACGTCTCGGTCACCGGCACGAAGACCTCGCCGAACACCGCCCAGTTGTTGCGCGTGGCATTGGCGCTGGTCGAGGAGAACCCGAGGATCGGATCGGGGTTGGTCGGTGTCGCGACCGCGAGGCCCGAGGGCACGTCATTCAGAGTCTCGCGCCGGAATTCCCCGCCGAACGCCGCCTTGACCGGGCCTGCGGGCAGATCGAACAGGGTGCCGTTGACGAAACCGTCCAGCGCATAGAGCCGCGACTTGCCGCGCCGCTCGGCGTTGGTCTCCAGCAGGTCGAGCACGCCGTCCGATTGCTGCGCTTGCCCGCCGAAGGGGTTGTACCACAGCGTCGTCTTGCCCGCGTCCTCGCAGGTATCACCCCTGAAGCTTGCGCTCGGGCGCGCAGCGTTGACAGCCCAGCGGTTCACCCGGCTGCCGTCGGTGCAGATATTGCCGAGGTTGAGATCGAAGAACACGCCCGAGCGGTAAAGGCCCGATGTCCCGCGCTGCACCCGGTCATTGCCGCCGTAGAGGAAGGCGACATCGAACTTCCAGTCCGCCGCCAGATCGCCCTTGAGGCCCGAGGTCAGGCGGTAGCTGTCGGAATCGACCTCCACTCCGCGCGGCTCAGGCACCTTGCCCCAGGCGAAGATCGGGAAGCCGAAGAAGTCGCTGAAATCGCCTGCCCCGCCCTCGTCGACGATGTCCTGCTGCAAAGCGGCGGGCCAGAAGGGGTTCTCGGGATCGATCGGCGCGCGGCTGAAATTGGCCGGGCTGCTGACTCCGCGTGACCGGACGCGTTGGTAGATCACGTCGTTGTACCACGTCAGGCTGTCGCTGATTTCGAACTTGTGGGTGAACAGCCCGCCTAGCGTCTCCAGCCGGTCATTAGCCGAAACGAAAGCGTTGTTGTTGACCTCGCAGAATTCGCCGAGGTTGCCGACGCCGAAATCCTCCGCCGGGCAGCCGCCGTCCTGCGGCTCTTCGGTCTGGTCGTTCACTTGCAGGAACAGGTCGTTGAAGCTCGGGAAGAAGCCCTGCTGGCTGGGCGCGAGGCTATCGCGGCTGATCGCCCGATCGCGCAGGAAGAAGGGGTTGCGGCGGAAATAGTCGACCACCAGCATCACCGAATTGCGCTCGCCAAGCTTGGTGCCGAACACGCCCGAGATGTTAAAGCGGCCCTCGTCGGTCCCGGCGGTGGAATTGCCGTAGGACCCGGACAGCTCCAGCCCTTCGAAGTCCTCGCGCAGCACGAAGTTGACGACACCCGCGACCGCGTCAGCGCCATAGATCGCCGATGCGCCCGAAGGCAGCACCTCGACCCGCTCGATTGCGGCGAGCGGGATGGAGCTGGCATCGATGAAGCTCTCCTGTCCGCGCGCAAAGGCGCTGATCTGCGCCCGTCGCCCGTTGATCAGCGTCAGGGTCGAGGATGCGCCCAGCCCGCGCAGCGATATCGCCGATGCGCCGACCGGCGTATCCGAGGACAGCGCCCCCGCCGTGGCGGTCGAGAACGTCTGGCCGCCGCCGCTGGTGACGGGCAGATCCTGCAGCACTTCGATGATCGTGCCGGCACCCGACTGGACGATGTCCTCGCGGGTTACCGACAAGGTCTGGACCGGCCCGTCTTCGGGCAGGCCCTGGATGCGGCTGCCGGTGACGACGATGGCCTCGCTCTCCTCGGAAGGCGGCGTGGCGGGCGTGGTGACGTCGGCGGGCTGGTCGCCTGCGGGCGGAGCGGAAGCCTGAGCCAGCGCAGGCGTGGCGACGCCGGCAAGCAGAATGGTGGCGACGCGAAGCGCGCCGCGGTGAAGCGGTGAATTGTACGACATGAGGTGAACCTCCCCGATAACCCTCAGACGCGGCCAGACGTGACCGCGAGGCGAACGAGCGGGACTGGACCCGGATTTTCTGAAAAATGGCAGCCCGACCTCCCGCCGCGTACTGCCGTCAATCCGCGCCTATCCCGCGCGGCAGGGAATCACTCGTTGAACCAGTCGGTGAGATGATACTCGACCGACCGGCGCACGGCCACTTGGCCGTCGAGGGGACAGAAGGGATGCTTGTCCACGCAATATGTATGTCACAGCCTGCAACGCGTTGCAATATTGTTACGGCATGACGAGAGATTTCCCGCATTCGCGCAAGCCTCGGTGGTCCCGCCGCACCCGGAAATGCTCCCCGCGCCACCGCGCACTTGCGGCCACTGGACGGCGTCCGCCGGGGCAAGGCGCCTCGTCTGCGGCAACGCCGCTCGAGGCCCAACCCCTTGAACTGCGAGAGTCTTTAGCGCGTGGCGATGAGAATATGGTGAGCCCGACAGGATTCGAACCTGTGACCCGCTGATTAAAAGTCAGTAGGTCCTCGAGTCCCGAAAAAGGCATCGAACCAATGCGTTAGACGGATTTTGCGGGCCTTTTGAGGGCTTTTTCGCAAAGCCGAATTTCTTAAGCATTTGAAAACAAGCCAAAAAAGACGTCGAATACGATGCCTCTTCTGGCACCATCTGTTTTTCTCACCTTCTCCCAAATAATCTATAAAACCCGCAGAAATCCTAGGGATCTGGCCCTTGGGTCGTTCCGGAACGTCCCGCGAAAACTTGGGGGTTCTCGGCATTTTTGCGGGCCTTTTGAGGCCGTTTCGCAAAGGCCAAGATAAAAAGGCCCGCACAGGCCGCTGACAGATATCCGAGACGTCGTACCTCCGGCGACACGCCTCCATATCCCTGGTTTCGCAAAGGCCGACGACATCGATAGCGTCGACAGTTAAGACATCGCCAGCTTCGATACGACGTCGCCGCTCATTCGCCGGTTCAAGGACGCGAAGCAGAATTACTAACTGCCCGGCAACCCGCGAGGCTTCTGTGCGCGTGCGTTCCAGCCTTTGGTCAGTTAACCGTGTGCGCCCCGTAGCGGCCTACCGCAGCACCAGAACCAAGAACAGGGCTGCCTTAGCGAGAATTCCATCGAAGTGCTGATCGGATGGGCGATTTCGTCCTGAGGCACCGATACAGGGCCGAACGCTTTCCCGCTCAGGTGCGCTCCTGAAGCGAGAAAAATGTGACCAGCACCACGAATGTCACCAATCCGCCAACACATCCCCACCATATGACCGAAGCGGCCCGGTCCGGCGTGCTCATCACGTTGATTGCGAACAGCCACGGGAAGTAGACACCCTGCCGGGAAAGCACCGCTCCCGTCGCAGCCATCGTGCCGACGATACCCAGACATAGCGGCGGGATCGGGCTTCGAAACAGAATGGCGCAGCCCATCTGCAGGGCGACCATCAGCATCGCGCTTGCCGCCATTTTGGACAGCATCGTCAAAATCGTCGCAAATTCCCCCCAAAGGACAACAGGGTCGGGGGCGCCTCGCAATATCACCCATCCGATGAGCATCGCCATCGCCAGAACACCGTGCATGGCCCAGGTCATGATCGCTGCGACCAGCATTTTGGCGGCATAGAGGAACGGCCTTGCGCCGATGTGTGACAGGGCATGATCCCAGGCCAGACGCGAATGTTCCATCTGGGTGAGCAGGACACTGAGCGCGGTGACTGCCATCGGCAGCATTGCAAAGGCCCAAAGCGCCGCGCTTGCCGAGGCGAATTGGGCGAAGCTGCGGACATCCTGATCCCAGCTGATCGCAAGGTTCAGCACGACGACCGAAACCGGCGCGACAAATGCGAGCAGCAGCGCGAGCGATCCGCGCAGCTTGATGAACTCGGTCCGCACGAACGCACGGGCCATCGCAATGTTCGAAACGCTCGCTTCAACCACGAAACCCCCCGTGGGCTGCAATGAACGCCTTTAGCGAATGGTCACTGGATGTCAGATGATGAAGCGTGACACCTGCCTCCAGCAGCAACCGGGCAACCCGGTCGGGTCGCGGCGTATCATCGGCCGCACGCACCTCGATCTGGTCTTTGCCCATTTGGCGTGCGGCATAGCCGCTCGCCGTCAGCAGCGAAGCCGCCCTCGCCGGGGCGGATGTCCCGACGATCACCACACCAGTCTTGCCCGACGGGGCGCTGCGGTCGGACCGCGCCACGATCCTGCCCGATCGCAGCAGGGCGAAGGTGTCGGCCACCTGCTCGAGATCCTCCAGATCGTGACTGGACATGATGATTGCCACACCATCAGCGCTCAGCCTTTCGATCAGTCGGAAGATTTCGTCCTTTGCCACGGGATCAAGGCCAATCGTCGGCTCGTCGAGCAGGAGCAGATCGGGCGTGGACACCAGCGCCCTGGCCAAGGCCAGCCGCTGCCTCATGCCAAGCGAAAAGACGGCGACTTTCCGATGCAGGAACGATCCGAGATCGAGATAGGCGGACAAACGGCCAATCTCGTCGATAGTTCGGTGCTGCAAATGGCATTCCAGCCTCAGATTGTCATAACCGGTGAGGTGGTCGTAGAGATCGCGGTTGTTGAACAGCGCGGCAACCCGCGCGGGGCGTGAGCGCTTGTCCGCAGACATGACCCTCGCCCGCCCCCCCGAAACGACACCTGCGCACACGCGCATCAGGGTCGTCTTGCCGGCGCCATTGGGCCCCACCAGACCAAGGATGGAACCTTCCTGCAATGACAGGGAAACGTCATCGAGCACGAGGTGCTGCCCAAAGCGCTTTGTGATATTCGAGATCTCGACCGTCACCCCCACCGTCCCATGATCTGGCAAGTTCCAAATTTATCTCGCGCTTAAAGATTAGACTCGGACTGGAGCTTTTCAAAATGGAAAATTCGAAGCGATCCCGAGACCAGCTGGCGCGTCGGGCGTCACAGTTTTTCCTGATCACCGCCACGCTGACGGTGCTGTATGTCATGGCGCATGTGTTCGAACTGATCGGGTTCATTGGTGGTACGTGGGACGCCGAAACCTTGCTGTCGCGATTGCCGGGTCTGTTCTACATCTACGCGCTTGTGTGCCTGTGCCTGATATTCCGGCGATTGGCGCGCAAAGCTGAATTTGATATCGCGCTGGGTGGACTGCTAAGAAATTTCGGTTTGGCGGTGTCCGCGGGAGGTCTGTTGACAGTCTTCGTAAATCCAATCCTCGGCAGACTATTGTTTTCACGAGGAGCTTTTCTGAATTTTGATCGTTCAGCAATGCTTCTGATGGTGGCAGGTTTCATTTTCACAATGATTGGATTGTTGATTCGGGACTATGCAGACGTGAAGAAAGAATTGGGCGAATTTGTGTAGTGCCGGTGATGATTGATCTTGATCGGGTGCTTCGCGATCGCCGGATGACCGGGAAGGAACTGGCGCGCAGGGTGGGCCTGAGCCAAACCCAGCTCTCGCTTCTGAGGTCTGGCAAGGTGCGCGGCTTCCGTCTCGATACCTTGGCGCGGATCTGTGCATCGCTGACCTGTTCGCCGGGCGACATCCTGCGATACGAGTTCGACCCCCAAGACTTCCTTGCCAGCGACAATGCGAACCGGGCGGGGGCAGAGGCCGAGTTCCAGGATTAAACCTTGACTTAAATTTTTGTGCTGGCACCTTTGCCCTGTCTGGAGTCGAATGCGGCTCCGGGTTGGACGGCATTCGGATGATCTCGACGCCGCACCACGGTGCATCCGAACGCCGCCCTCACCTTGCTCTGGAAGAGGTGCAGGAATGTCGTCGCAAAGCCAACCCGTGTCGCGCGCAGCAATAATGGAAACCTCGGTCACCCGCGTCGCCATCGCGCAACGCATTTATCGCGAACGACGTATTCGCGACTCTGTTCTTCAGAGCCTCAGCAACGAACCGGGATGGGACATCCTGCTGGATCTGTTCGTGGCGTTCGAGCAAAACCGCTGCACGTCGTGCGGCAGTGCGGCAATAGCGAGCTGCGCCCCGCCCGCGACAGCGGTGCGCTGGGTAAACCGGCTGCGCCGCGATGGTTTCCTGATTACGGAACCCCATCCCGATGACAGGCGAGTCATGCTGCTTTCGCTGTCTCAGGTCGGGCATCAGAAAATGTCCCTTCTGCTGGACAGGATTGCCGAGGTAGAGTTGCGGTGACGCGGTTGCTGCCCCTCGGCGGGCGACCGGCAGTCAGCGGGGCGCTGCTCGCGCTTTGCGTGATCGCTCATCCGCCGACGGCCGCCCGGGGAGCACCGCAAGCCCCGCCGCTTTTGCAGGAATGCACCTTTTCGGTCGAAGAGCGAGCGGCGATTGCGCGCTGGCTTGATGGCCATGCGGTCGGCATCGCCATCCCCCGCCACGCGCCCGACGATGGCCAAGACGCGGGAGCAACGCGTATGGCCGAGGCGCTTGAGCGGGGTTCGATCATCGGATTGGGGGAGGCGACACATGGCTCTCAGGAGGAGCAGGTTGTTCGGTTCGGACTCGTGCGCGCGCTCGTCAGCGCAGGCAAGGTTTCGGTCATCGCGATCGAAGCCAATCGTCTGCCTTCGGAGGCCTTGAACCGTTACATTGGCGGCGAGCCGGGCGATCTTGCACGAATCATGGCGGACCCTGCCCTGTTCGACGTTCTGCGGACGGACGAGTTTACCCGTTTGCTGCAATGGCTCAGGCGCTGGAACAGCAAGTCCGGGCACCCCAGGATCACGCTGGTCGGAGTCGATGTTCAGGACCCGGCGAACGAACTTCGCACGGCCCTTGCGATGGTCGCGGACGGGCCCGATCATGACAAGGTGGCCCGCCTTCGCCAGATCGCGGGTCCCCTGCTGGCGGATGAAGCGGCGAAACTGGCGGACTGGCTTTCCGCTGCCACTTACGCACAGCATCAGGAACAGCTTCGCAATGCGCGAGCCCTGCGCGACTTCATCAGGGCCGAGATGCCACGACAGCGCCGGGCCCTGATGCTGGTGGAGAACGCCGTGGCGGGGCTTGAAGCCTTCGAATACTATCCTGTCGACGCGCGCAGCATGGCGATCCCTCCGGATTTTGTCGGCCGACGTGACCGTGCGATCGCGCGGAATGTGCAAGCCGCAGCCGAGCAGGGTCGGCTGGTCTTCCTTGCTCACGATACGCATGTCGTTGCCGCGCCGGCATCCTATCGGCACATCACCGCCCCTTCGGTCGGCAGCGACCTGCGCCAGAAACTGGGCACGCAATACGTCACCGTCAATTTCGCGTGGGGGACTGGTGCGGTGAAAGCCATCGACCTTTCCGCGCTGAACAGCCCCGGCGGCAAGATGCCGAACAGAACCGAAGTGAGGCTCCCGGCAGCCGAGGAAGGCGATCTGGCCTTCCTTCTGAAGGGATCGAGCGCGCAAAGCTTCTGGTTCAGGCCCGATTGGCTGCCAGCCGTGTCATGGGGAAGCAAGCTGCGCGACTGCCCGATGGGACGACGATGGGTGGGAGCGGCGATTGACCCCGCGGCCTGGGATACGACCAAGGGCCTTCACGCTCTGAGTAAAGGCACAGATTTGTTGGTCTGGATAAGAGATATATCGCCCTCGCTTTGAAAATCTGTCGAAGACAAAATACTCGCCTTATCAGGATAATAGTGATTATCAATTTGGAACAAAATTGTCTTGATTTGAAATAGATAGAACGCAATTCACATTGTCGGCAATAATGCCTGAATGCGAAGGAGTTTTACAATGTTCGATACAATTGAAAAGCGCCCCGACATCGCCGACAATCAAGTTGCACAGGAACTGCGGGATCTGATCCAGATCGTTTCGTGGACCGACGAGCAGTTCGCCGAAGAACTGCGAACCGATCGTGCCGCGGCCATCGCCGCGCTGATCGAGCGTGTCGGCTTCAATGTGGGCGATATCGATCTCGATCTTGTCAGCGATTTCGAAATCCCCGCGAGCCCGATGGGTGCCTCTCCCTCGCAGGTTCACGCGCAGGACTCCACGACCAAGCCGGGGCCCGGCACCGTCAACAGCTACACCGCCGACTGCGGCTGCAGCGACACGACCACGGGCGGATGCTCGTGCGGAAGCGTTTTCGGCACCCCGTGCCTGGCCTGCGCCACGGTTCTCCTGTGCTGAACGGTCGGCTTGATTCTTGAAGAAGGTGGGAGGTGGAAATGATCGCCATTCGAATGCTGGATCTCTCGGAACGCGCGCAGGTCCTCGCCGATACCGATCAATCCGCCTCCCATTTCTCCGGCGCCAAGAAATGCGATTGGTTCACCCAATCCTATTTCGATGGCGACGATGCCGACAGGGATCGTTTTCTGGGGGCGCTGGGCCTGCACAATCCCTCGATCATTGCGGGACTGCTCGAACGCGATGGCACTGTCGATGACAGCTGCATCAAGGGCCGCCCGTGGCATCCCATGCTCGGCAGCCTGCACGACGATGATTACTGGCAGCGGCTGAACCGTGACGAGACACGACGCAGAGCGCTGGTGGAGTCTTTGGGCGTAGGCACAGCGCTCGTACCGGTGCTGGGCGAATTCATCCGGCAGCTCAGTCGTCACCTCGCTGCGCTTGCGCTGACACCCGGTGACCGTGATTGTCTGCAAGCGATGGCGGTCGAATATCTTACCAGCCGTCTGCAGCAGGTCAGCCTTCCATCGCTTTTGATGGCGCTCAATATCGCGCGTGTGGAACGGAAGCTGGAGGGCGAAGACCCCGAGGCCCGCGCGCAGGATTTTGCTCGCGGCATGCTGAACCGGGATCGTCGCGCCGTTCTGCTCGCGCGCTTCCCGTCACTGGATCGCCTGCTTGGCGAACTTTCGTCCGCGACCCTGGGCGCCGTCAGGGAGTTCGCAAGCCGTTACGCCACCGATCGCCCCGCGCTCGATACCCTCGCCGAGAGCTCTCTCGGCCCGCTGAAGAGCGTCAGCTTTGGCGAGGGCGATGCGCATCACGGCGGACGCACGGTCAATATCCTCGAGTTCGAGAATGGTCGGATCGTCTACAAGCCGCGCTCTCTTGCAGGCGATCTCGCCTTTGCGAACCTTCTTGACTGGCTGGCGCAGCGCGTTTCGCCCGCGCCGGTGGGGGTGCCCGTATGGGATCGCGAGGAATACGGCTGGGCGCGCTTCATTGCACACTCATCCTGCACCAATCCGGAAGAGATTCGCGAAGCCTACCAGCGTCTCGGCGTCTTGCTCGCGGCGCTCCACTGCACCGGGGCAAGCGACATCCATTTCGAAAACCTGATCTTCGATGGTCCGCAACCCTTTGCCGTCGATCTCGAAACCTTGTTCACCGCACTCCCGCCGCCTGTTCCGGGTGCCGACTACGCCGCATCGTCGGGCCGGGCTCGGGTGGATTCAATGCTGTGGGTCGGCTATCTTCCCACGCCTACCGTCATCGAGGGAAAACGGGTCGATCTGAGCGCGGCGGGGGTGTTCGAGGCTCAGCCCTCTCCGATCCAGGCGTTCAAATGGAGCGATATCGGTCGCGACGATGCCCGTCTGGAGGCGATCGAGGGCGAACTGGACACGCGCGGGGCGAACCCGCTGCTCGGCTCCGAAGTCGTGCCCGCTCATGAACATGTCGATGATATCGTGCAGGGCTTCGCCGCCGCCTATCGCGCCATTGTCGAGGGCCGAAACGAGCTTCTCGCAGGCCCCTTTGCGCAGTTCGCAAGGGTCAAGGTCCGTCATGTCGCCCGGCCAACCGTTACCTACGCCAAGCTCTTGCGCGCGTCCTATCACCCCACGGTTGCACGCGATGCTGCCGAACGGGCCATGTCATTCGCCAGCTTGTGGTCGCAGATCAAGCACGAGCCCTATCTCGCATCGCTTGTGGCTGCCGAATGCCGCGATCTGCAACGCGGCGATGTGCCGCATTTCCACTATCTGGCAAGCGAGACCGATCTCCATGCCTCTGACGGCGAAACGATCGCCAATTTCTTTGAACAGTCAGGCTATGATCGGTCGCGCGAGCGGATTGACGCCATGGGTGAAGATGATCTCGCCCGGCAATGTTCGGTGATCCGTCAGGCCTTCCGCTCCAGTCGCCTGACCGGCGGCCCGGAGCAGCCCCATCACGCGGTGCAAAAGGACCCGACCGACGCCGCGCCCGATCAATCCGCCTGGCTAGCGGCTGCCGGCACAATCGGCGACGCGCTCGCCCGGGAGGCGTTTGTTTTCCGTGATATGCCCTACTGGTTCGGAGCGACGAACCTGACAGCGGAAAGTTACGGGATCGGCGTGTCGGATTCGTCGATCTACGATGGGGTTGCCGGGATCGGTCTGTTCTTCTCGGAACTGTCGCGCCACAGCGACGCGCCCGAGGTCGCCGACATGGCGCGCTTTTGCCTCGAGGCCATCCGCCGATCCAATCCCGACAACCTGGGCAATCAGGTCGGCGGTTTCGAGGGTCATGCCGCCCTTGCCTACGCCGAAGAACGGATCAGGGCAGCCATCCGCGCGCCGCGAGACGATGCGAGCATGGCGGGCCGTCTGGAAGCCATAGCACGCGCCGCGCCGCAGGATCTGAAGATCGACATCATCGGCGGGGCCGCAGGTGCGCTGCGGGTGGCTGTCCAGCTGTTCGAGACCTATCCGGCCGAGGCACCCGCAGCAGCCAGAGCCTGCTTCGAACGCCTCCGGGATGCCGCCGAATACGCCGATGGCGCCGCTTTCTGGCCGACCGCGATCCAGCCCCGCGGCCTTACGGGATTTTCGCATGGCAGCACCGGGATTGCTGCCGCGCTGGCCCATTACGGCATCGCAGCGGGTGAAGCCGAAGCGCTGGACCTTGCACGCAGCGCATTGCTTTTCGAAGATCGAACTTTCGCGGCAGATCGGCAAACCTGGATCGATCAACGCGAAGGCATCACGACCTCGACGACATGGTGCCATGGAGCGCCGGGAATCGTGCTGGGACGAATGGTCATACGAGAAATGGCCGGCGAACTGGTTGACGGTCTCTCGCACGGCATCAAACGCGGGCTTGAGGAAATGGCGAGACATGGTGCCGGCGGTAGCCACTGTCTGTGCCACGGGTCGATCGGCAATGCGCTGGTCTTCCACCGGGCGGGCGGCGGGTGGGAGGATCATGCGCGCCATCTGGTCGCAAAAACCCTGCGCGAGCATCAGGCAGAAGGGGGCTATCGATGCGGCATTGCCGCGTTCTCGGAAACACCCGGGCTGATGGTCGGGCGCGCCGGTATCGGACTCGGCCTGTTGCAGCTCGCATTCGCCGACACGCCGGATATTCTTTCGCTCGAACTGCGCGCAGGTCACGCGTGAACCGGGTGGGGCTCGGGCTTGCGAACCGGACGTTCGGCACGCAGGCCGACGTGCAATTGCTGCGCATTCCGATGCCCCGCTATGGCTCGACCATTGGCGTCATCGTCGCCGTCGCCGTACTCGTTGGCGTCGTATTCGCTTCGTTCGCCAGTTACGCGCGCAAGGAAACGGCAGTCGGGTGGCTGGTTCCGGAAAAGGGGCTTGTGCGTGTCGTCCCGCGTGCGGGCGGGATCGTCTCGTCGCTGGCAGTCGAAGAAGGCGCGTTCGTCGAACGGGGCGACATCATTGCGACGATCCGCTCGGCCCAGTCGCTGTCCAGCGGAGATGTCGCCACGGCGATCACGTCGCAACTCACCCTCGAGGCCGAAGCGCTGCGGGATGCGGCCGGCGCGTCACACCTTCAGCTGGCAAGCCGACGTGCGGAACTCGCGGCAGAACGCAGGCGCCTTGCCGATGCCAGCGACAGCACGGCCAGTCGCCTGACGCTGGCCGAGAGGAAGCTTGCGCTTGTCGACGGCGAGATGGAGCGGCGCAAGCCGCTGCTCGACAAGGGGTTCGTGTCCTTGCGCGATATTGAATCGATCGAGGCGCGCCGGACGGCAATTCTCGACGAGATGATCCAGCTGCGCGAACAGAATAATCGCAACGCGAGCGAAATGCGAAGGATCGATGCGCAGCTGTCCGGGCTCGCCGCCGAGGATTTGCGTGCCCGGGCAGACAGTTCCGCGGCCCTTGCCGGGATCGAGCAGCGCCGCATCCAGAACGATCTTGCAGGAGGCTATGTCCTGCGAGCGCCGGTTTCGGGCCGGGTTGCCGGATTGACGGCGAACTCCGGCGATACGGTCAGCGGATCGGCTCTATGCGCGATCCTGCCCAAGGGTTCGGCCCTGTTCGCAGACCTGTTCGTTTCGTCGCGCGCCGTCGGCTTCATCCGCCCCGGCAACGCCGTGCGCCTGCAGTATCACGCCTTTCCGCACCAGCGCTTCGGCGCACCTGTCGGCACGGTCATGTCGATCTCCCAGGCCGCCATACCGCCCGAGGAACTCAAGATCCCGACGATGAATGCGGCAGAACCGATGTTCCGCGTCCGCGTGCGCCTGCCCGATCAGTCCATCAAGGCCTATGGCAAGCGCATTCCTCTGCAGCCTTCCAGCTTGCTTACCGCCGAGGTCGTTACCGATCGCAGGACCCTGGTCGAATGGCTGCTCGATCCGCTGTTCGCCAATGCCAGCGTGTCGTGATGAGCGCTCCGCTGTCGACAAGCGGACATTCCGTGGTAGCCGATCCCGCGCGCACGACGGAAAGCGCCGTCCATTCGCTGTGGCTCGCGGCGCGATATCACGGAATCGAAATCTCGCTGAACAGCCTGCGAGAGCAGGCCGCAATGTCGCGGAGTGAGCTTGGTCTCGCTCAACTTGTGACGCTTGGCGAAAGGATCGGCCTCTCCGGCCGTATCGTGACGCTTGGCGAAAGCGTCGATCGGGCCGCTGCACCCCTGATCGTGCGCTTGCCCGATGGCCGGATCGGCTTTGGCGGCGCTGAAAGCACGAAAAGCCTGCGGCTCGATGTCGCCGGTCACCCGCGCAGTCTGAGCATCCCACGGCCTGTTCCGCTCAAAGGAATTGTCTTCGAGCCGATGCCCCGATTGAACGCAGCGCAGGAGGAGGAAGAGCGCCCTGCCCGGCTGCGCGAACTGTGGCCCGGCATCCAGGGCTTCTGGCAAGCCGCTGGCCAGATTCTCGTCATTTCGGTGGCTTTGCTCGTCATAACCTTTGCCTTCCCCTTTTTTACCCAGCTCGTGATCGACGAGGCGATCGCCAAGGGCGACACCTCGCTTCTGCTGATTCTGGCGATCGGATTCGGCACGCTGGCCGCGCTGCGTTTTGCGCTCGATCTCACGCGCAGCTGGGCACTCGCCGAGATCGGCCAATCGGTCGCCTATCAGACCATGGGGCGGCTGGTGGCTCGCCTGATCCGCATCCGGCAGGATTTTCTGAACCGGCAGAGCGTCGGCGACCTGCTGTCACGCATGCAATCGGGGCGGAGCCTGCAGGAAATTCTCACGAAAACCATGGTCGAAAGCCTGCTCGACGGGGTGATGGCCATTTTCGCGATCGTGCTGCTGTTCTTCTATTCCGCCCCGCTTACGCTGATCGTACTGGTCGGACTGGCTATCGATACGATGATCGGCATGGCGTTTCTCTCACCGATGCGCGACTACACCCAGCGCGATCTGATCAATCGGGGGGTCGAACAGAGCCACCTGATCGAAACCATGCGAGCGACCACCACCGTCAAGTTGCTCGGAGGAGAGATGACGCGCGAAGGCGAGTGGCGGCAGCGCTACCTTCAGGTCGCAGCATCGTCACTCGGCCTTGCAAAATGCATGGGCCTGCTCGCGGCCTTGCAGCGCCTGAGCGGGAGCATCCAGATGATCGTGCTGGTCGCGGTGGGTGCGAGCATCGCGATAGAAGGGGAAGGATTGTCGGTCGGGATGCTGGTCGCCTTCCTCTCGTTCCGGTCGACCTTCAGCGAGCGCGCGCTGGCGCTTATCAATCAGGCGATGCAGCTGCGGTTCCTCAAGCTGCATCTCCGCCGCCTCGCACCTCTGGTGCATCAGCCGACCGAGTTGGGGAGCGAGGCCCCCGCAACGGTCGGGCAAGAGACTATCGCGCTGCGCGACGTTTGCTTCACTTATGGCGAGGGCGCCGAGCCGGTGCTCCGCAATCTCGACCTGACGGTGCCTTTCGGCGAATATATTGCCATCACCGGGCGCTCGGGAGGCGGAAAGTCGACGCTGCTCAAACTTCTGACCGGCCTTTACGAGCCCGCGGCCGGGACGATCATGATCGGCAGCAGACCAGCCAACCCGGCGCTGTGGCACGGCTGGCGTGGACGGGCCGGGATCGTGTTGCAGGACGATCAGCTCTTCTCGGGCTCGATTGCCGAGAATATTGCCTTTTTCGATCCGGAAATGAGTGTCGATCGGGTGGTCGAGGCGGCGCGTTCGGCAAATATCATCGCCGAGATCGAGCAGATGTCCCAGGGTTTCTCGACCATGATCGGCGAAATGGGGGCGGCGCTATCCGGCGGGCACCGCCAACCTCGACGAGGCCTCGGAGATGAAGATCGCCGAGCATCTGCGCAATTTGCCCATCACGCGGATTGTGATTGCGCATCGACCGGCGCTGCTGGGGGCCGCAGATCGCATTTATGAGCTGATTGATGGCCAGCTGCGATTGAGGACAGGCCGAGCGGCTTGATCGAGGCTTCGAACATCAAACAGCGATTCGGCGTCGGCAGCCATTCGTACTTTTGGGACTCGCACCGATTTACGAAAACCGGTGGGAAATCTCTCGTCTCGGGCTTCGCGCCGGGGGTGACTAACCCATTGCCTCGAGGACGTCTTCCAGCCGCGCCGGGTCGCCGAGGGCGATGACCGTGCCGTCGCTTCCGGCGTCGAGGGGGTTGCCTTGCCAGTCGGCCATCATGCCGCCCGCGCCCTCGACCACCGGCACCAGCGCCGCGTAATCGTGGAGCTTGAGGCCGGCTTCGATCACGAGATCGATGTGCCCGCTGGCGACGAGACCGTAATTGTAGCAGTCCCCGCCATAGATGATCTTGCGCTCGGCCACGCTCTTGGCGACCGACATGAAGGCGTCGGCCTCTTCGTTGGTGAAGGCGTGGGGGCTGGTGGTGCCGAGCACCGCGTCGGCAAGGTCCTTCAGGGGCCGGCAAGTGGCGGGCTTGCCATTGAACAGCGTCGGCTGGCCGATGCGCCCGACCCAGCGCTCGCCGCTGATGGGCTGGTCGATGATACCGAGTACGGGCCATCCGTCCTGAAGCATTGCGATCAGCGTGCCGAAGATCGGGCGACCGGCGATGAAGCTGGTGGTGCCGTCGATCGGATCGAGCACCCATTGCCGCCCGGCACCTTCGTTGCGGGTGCCGTATTCCTCGCCGATGATCCCGTCGCGCGGGAACTCCGCCTCGATCAGCTTGCGCATCGCGGCCTCGGCGGCGCGGTCGGCTTCGGTGACGTAGGAGCGATCGGCCTTGCGCTCCTCGCTCCACTGGCCCCGGAACAGCGGGCGGATGGCGGCGCCTGCCGCATCGGCAAGGCGCAGGGCGAGGGCGAGATCTTTATCTGTCATGCGGTTTTCCAATAGTCGAAGGCTTCGGCCTGTCGAGCCTCGGTGTAGCGGCGCGCCTCCGGCCCCTCCCATTCGCGCGGCAAGTCGTCGTGAACCTCGGTGCGGCCGACGAACCAGCCCTGTCCGGGGAGGCCGTCCGACTGGCGCACCACCAGCACCGCAAGGCCGGGCTCACCCGCCGCGCGGCCATCCTCGTCGATCCGGTCGAGCACCTTGCACAGCTGGCGCATCAGGGGCCGCGTGAAGGTGTGGCCGAGGATGCCGAGGAGCGCACCGTAGGTGAAAACCTGCCGCGTGCGGGCCGCCTCGATCAGCAGGCCTCGCACTTCGGCAGGGTCGAGCGCCATCAATCGAACAGCGAGCTGACCGAACTCTCGTCCGCGATCCGGCGGATCGCCTCGCCCACCAGCGGGGCGATGGGGAGGATGCGGATGCGGTCGGAGGCTTCGGCGGCTTCGGTCGGGCGGATCGAATCGGTGATGACGAGCTCCTTGAGGCTGGAGCCGTTGATCCGCGCCACCGCGCCGCCCGAGAGGACGCCGTGGGTGATATAGGCCGCCACGCTCGCCGCGCCGCCTTCCAGCAGCGCCTCGGCGGCGTTGCACAGGGTGCCGCCCGAATCGACGATGTCGTCGATCAGGATGCAGTGCCGCCCGGCGACGTCACCGATGATGTTCATGACCTCGGATTCGCCCGGACGATCGCGGCGCTTGTCGACGATCGCGAGCGGGGCGTTGTCGAGCCGCTTCGCCAGCGCCCGCGCGCGCACCACCCCGCCCACGTCGGGGGAGACCACCATCAGCGCCTGATCGCCGTAACGCGCCTGAATGTCGGCGGCCATCACGGGCGCGGCATAGAGATTGTCGGTGGGGATATCGAAGAAGCCCTGGATCTGCCCGGCGTGGAGATCCACCGCCAGCACGCGGTCGGCGCCCGCTTCGGTGATGAGGTTCGCCACCAGCTTGGCCGAAATCGGCGTGCGCGGGCCGGGTTTGCGATCCTGCCGGGCGTAGCCGAAATAGGGCACCACCGCAGTGATCCGTTTGGCCGAGGCGCGGCGCAGCGCGTCGATGCAGATCAGCAGTTCCATCAGGTTGTCGTTGGCCGGGAAGTTGGTCGGCTGGACGACGAAGACGTCCTCCCCGCGCACGTTCTCGTGGATTTCGACGAAGACTTCCTCGTCCGAGAAGCGCCGCACGCTGGCGTCGGTCAGCGGGATTTCGAGATAGGCCGCGATCGCGCGGGCGAGCGGCAGGTTCGAATTGCCGGACATGATCTTCATGAAACGCGAATCCCCGTTGGCGCTGGACACAGCCCGCCTAGCGATGCGTCATGGAATTGCAACGCAGCGCGGGCGCGTTCTCGTCAGGAATTGCCGTCCTGCCGCAGCGCGCGCAGCATCGCGCAGCGGTCGGCAACCGGCGGATCGGCGAGGAGCGCGGTGACCGGCCCTTCGGTCCGGCGCTGCCAGTTGGGGTGGACAGCGACGGTGCCGGGCAGATTGGGCTGCTCTTCCTCGCCCAGCAGATCTTCCAGCGAGACCAGCGCAAGCTCTGCGGGCGTGCGGGCGATGTGGGCGATGGCGGCGTCCACCACCGGGGCGGGATTGTCGGGCGCGGGGCGCGGGGCGGTGTGATCGAGGGTCGACCACAAGAGCCCCCGGTCCCAGTCGCGGATCGCCTCGGCCTCGGCGCGGGTGACACCTTCGGGGAGCCGACCGAGCCGCTCCGCCCAGTCGAGATCGCGCCCGCGCCACCAGCCCGCGACGGTGACGGTGTCGTGCGTCCCCGTCATCGCGGCGCTGAGCGGCGGATAGTCCTGCGCGCCGATGAAACCGTCGTCAGTGGCGCGCTCGAACCACAGCACGCGCATCCCCAGCATCCGCCGCTCGGTCACCGCTTCGGTGAAATCATAGGGCGCAGTGCCGAGATCCTCGGCGATCACCAGCCCGCCCGCACGGTGCGCTTCGAGCGTGGCGAGGCGGATCAGGTCGGCGAAGGGGTAGCTCAAGTAGGCCCCCTCCCCGGTCGAAGCGCCTTCGGGGATGACCCACAGCCGGGCGAGGCCGAAGGCGTGGTCGATCCTGAGGCCTCCGCCTGCGGCCAGTCCGGCGCGGATCATCGCGATCCACGGCGCATAGCCGCTGGCGCGCAGGCCTTGCGGAGAGAAACTGGTGATCGACCAGTTCTGCCCCAGCGGCCCGAGCGGATCGGGCGGCGCGCCGATGGTGAGGCCATCCAGCATGGCATCGCGCAGCGACCAGGCGTCGCTCCCCGAAGGATCGACGCCGACGGCAAGGTCGCCGATCAGGCCGATCCCCATTCCCGCCCCCTTCGCGGCGGCCTGACACGCGGCGAGCCCCTGCCGCGCCAGCGCCTGCACGAAGAGATGGAAGGCGACCTCCCCGGCGTGCTCGGCGGCGAAGCGGGTCGCGGCCTCTCCGGCGGGATCGTGGAATGCCGCAGGCCAGCCGCGCCAGCCATGCGCGCCGCCGGAGCGGAAGTGGCAATCGAGCGCATCGAACAGCGCGTGGCGGCGCAGCATGGCG
Source organism: Porphyrobacter sp. YT40 (assembly GCF_006542605.1). Taxonomy (GTDB): domain Bacteria; phylum Pseudomonadota; class Alphaproteobacteria; order Sphingomonadales; family Sphingomonadaceae; genus Erythrobacter. Next base: position 944,743 of record NZ_CP041222.1, on the reverse strand, counting down.
TCGTCGGTGGCGGTGAAGGCGGCGCGGCGGGCGGGGTCGAGATCGTCGAACACGGCGCGCAGCTGCGCCAGCCGCTCGGGCAGGGCGCGCGGCCAGTCGATCAGCGGCGGCCCTTTGCGCTCTGGCAGCGGCGGCAGGCCCGCCAGCGCCGGATCGGCGAGCGCACCGTTGAGGAACAGGCGGCTGGAGGGCGAATAGGGGCTGTAGCACTCGCCGTGCCCCGGAAACAGCGCGTGGACCGGATTGATCGCCAGCGCATCCGCTCCCGCCGCGCCGAAGGCCCGCGCCGCCTCGGCCAGCTCGCCGAACCCGCCCATCGGCGCGAGGCGCACGCCGCGCAGCGCCGGGATCTGCACCGACACGCCCCACGGACGGTGCCGCGCGTCGGGCGGCATGAGGTCGCGCGGCAGCGGGCAATGCGGCGGGGCCAACGCCAGCCGGGTGGTGCGGCCATCCAGCGCCAGATCGTAATAGCCCGGCGCATCGGGCAGATGCAGCAGACCGCCCTCCACCATCAGCGGGAGGGTGAGTCCGTCCTCGCCGGTCGCCTCGGCGCGGGTGGCGGCAAAGGGCAGCGGCAGCTGCCCGCCGCAATCGCCCACCAGCATAGGCGGGAGCGCGGCGTTGCGCGCGGTGAGGCGCTCAAGGCTGCGCGCCGCCTGACGCTCGCTTCCCGCATCGTGACCCAAAGCCGCGAGCACCGCCGCCAGCGCACCGTCGCTCACCTGCTGAAGCCGGCCCTCGACATCGGTCCACTCGCGCGCCACCCCGCAGGCCCGTGCCAGCGCGTGCAACTGCTCCATCGCGGTCTCCTCATGAGCCTTGGCGCATCGGGCCATCCGGGCCGTCTCGCAAGCCCCACACCGCCTTCTGCCGCATGAATACGACTGTTGCAGCACATCTTTGATTGCTGCGCGGCGACACACCTGATTAGTGTGACCGCGAGGCAACCGCCTTGGGCGAGGTGAATCCGCGGACAGGGTCGCAAAGCGACCGGCCGAACGCGCAACAGGGGGAATGAACCGCGTGACCAACAGCCCGGACAGCAAGTCAGCCCGGCTCGATGCCGGTATCCTGCGCGCGCTGCGCCACCGCGTCGGCAAGACCGAGCGTGCCGCCAAGCCGCACGACTGGTACAATGCCACGGTGCTCGCGCTGCGCGACGAGATCATCGACAACTGGTTCGCCTCCACCAGCCGCGCGCATGAGGACGGGGCCAAGCGGGTCTATTACCTCAGCCTCGAATTCCTGATCGGGCGGCTGCTGCGCGATGCGCTATCGAACATGGGCTGCACCCGCGCGATGGAGCAGGCGCTGCGCGAACACGGGCTCGACCTCGCCCGGCTGGAAGAGCTGGAGCCCGACGCCGCGCTCGGCAATGGCGGGCTCGGCCGGCTGGCGGCGTGCTTCATGGAAAGCCTCGCCAGCCTCGACATCCCCGCCTTCGGCTACGGCATCCGCTACATCAACGGCATGTTCCGCCAGCGCATCGACGAGGGCTGGCAGGTGGAGCTCCCCGAAACCTGGCTTGCGCACGGCAACCCCTGGGAGTTCGAGCGGCGGGAAAGCGCCTATCTGGTCGGCTTCGGCGGCGAGGTGACCAGCGATGGCGGGGTGATCCGCTGGAGCCCGGCGGAGACAATCGAGGCGACCGCCTTCGATACCCCGGTGGTCGGCTGGCAGGGCAAGCGGGTCAACACGCTGAGGCTGTGGAACGCCGCCGCGCTCGATCCGATCCAGCTCGCCGCCTTCAACGCGGGCGATCACGCCGGGGCGCTCGCCGCGCAGGTGCGCGCGGACAGTCTGGTGCGGGTGCTCTACCCCGCCGATTCCACCCCGGCGGGGCAGGAATTGCGGCTGCGGCAGGAGTTCTTCTTCTCCAGCGCCAGCATTCAGGACATTGTGCGCCGCCACGTCCAGTATCACGGCGACATCCGCACTCTGCCCGACAAGGCGGCGATCCAGCTGAACGACACGCACCCCTCGGTCGCGGTGGCGGAACTGATGCGGTTGCTGAAAGACGAGCATGGCCTTGCCTTCGATGAGGCGTGGGACATCACCCGCCGCACCATCGCCTACACCAACCATACCCTGCTGCCCGAAGCGCTCGAAAGCTGGCCGCTGCCGCTGTTCGAACGCCTGCTGCCGCGCCACATGCAGATCGTCTATGCGATCAACGCCAAGGTGCTGCGCGAGGCGAGGAAGGCCGGGCTGGACGACGCCGCCATCGCCGCGATCTCGCTGATCGACGAGCATGGCGAACGCCGCGTGCGGATGGCGAACCTCGCCTTCGTCGGCGCGCATTCGGTCAACGGCGTGGCGGCGCTGCACACCGATCTGATGAAGCAGACCGTGTTCGCCGATCTCCACCGGCTCTACCCCGACCGGATCAACAACAAGACCAACGGCGTCACCCCGCGCCGCTGGCTGCACCAGTCGAACCCGCGGCTGACCGGGCTGATCCGCGAGGCGATCGGCGACGGTTTCCTCGCCGATGCCGAGCAGCTTTCCGCGCTGTCGGCGATGGCGGACGACGGGCCGTTGGGCGAACGGGTGGACGAGGTGAAGCGCGCCAACAAGGTCGATCTGTCGAACCATCTGCGCGAGCTCACCGGCCTCAGGCTCGATCCCGATGCGCTGTTCGACGTGCAGATCAAGCGCATCCACGAATACAAGCGCCAGCTGCTAAACCTGATCGAGACGGTCGCGCTCTACGACCAGATCCGCAGCCACCCCGAGCGTGACTGGGTGCCGCGGGTGAAGATCTTCGGCGGCAAGGCCGCGCCGACCTATCACAACGCCAAGCTCATCATCAAACTCGCCAACGACATCGCCCGGCGGATCAATTCGGACCCCAGCGTGGGCGAGCTGCTCAAGGTGGTGTTCGTCCCGAATTACAATGTCAGCCTTGCCGAGAAGATCATTCCGGCGGCCGACCTTTCCGAACAGATCTCGACCGCCGGGATGGAAGCGTCGGGGACAGGCAACATGAAGTTCGCCTTCAATGGCGCGCTGACGATCGGCACCTTGGACGGGGCCAATATCGAGATCATGGAGCACGTGGGCCGCGAGAACATCGTGATCTTCGGCCTGACCGCCGAGGAAGTCGCCGCCCAGCGCGCCGATGGCTACAACCCGCGTGCGGTGATCGAAGGCTCGCGCGAGTTGGCGCAGGCGGTCAATTCCATCGCCAACGGAGTGTTCAGCCCTGACGAGCCCGCGCGCTACAAGGGATTGATGGACGCGCTCTACAACTCCGACTGGTTCATGGTCGCCGCCGACTTCGACGCCTATGCCGCCGCCCAGCGCGAAGTCGATGCGCGGTGGGAGAACCGGGCGGCGTGGCGCACATCGGCAATCATGAACATTGCCAATGTCGGCTGGTTCTCCTCCGACCGCACGATCGGCGAATATGCCCGCGAAATCTGGGGTGTGAAGTGAAACCACCGCCAGAGGCCCTCGCCGCGCTGCTGGACGGCACCCATGCCGATCCCTTTGCGCTGCTGGGGCCGCACGAAGGGCCGGAGGGCACCTTCGCTCGCGCGATCCTGCACGGGGCCGAGGAGGCCGAGGCCTTTTCGCTGAAGGGCGGCAGGCTCGGGAAGATGACGCGGGTGGATGGCCCGCTGTTCGAAGGCAAGCTGCGCGGCAAGCCCAAGCCGGTCAAATATCGCTGCCGGGGGAACGGGGCGGAGTGGTGGGTGACGGACCCCTACAGCTTCGGCCCGGTGCTCGGCCCGATGGACGATTTCCTGATTGCCGAGGGCACGCATTTCCGCCTGTTCGACAAGCTTGGCGCGCACGTGATCGAGCACGAGGGCGCGAGCGGCGTGCACTTCGCGGTCTGGGCACCCAATGCGCGCAGCGTAAACCTCGTCGGCGATTTCAACGGCTGGAACCCCGCCGCACACATGATGCGCCGCCGGGTCGACATCGGGGTATGGGAAATCTTCATCCCCGACATCGGCGAGGGCGCAGCCTACAAGTATCGCATCACCGGCCCTGACGGCACGGTGCAGCCGCTCAAGGCCGATCCCTTCGCCTTCGCCAGCGAATTGCGCCCAAAAACCGCGAGCATCGTCGCAAAGCCCGGCAAGCGCGAATGGGGGGACGATGCCCACCGCGCGCATTGGGCCAGCGTCGATCCCCGACGCGAGGCCATTGCAATCTACGAAGTCCACCCCGGGTCTTGGCAGCGCGACGACAATGGCTGGTTCCTGACCTGGGACGAATTGGCCGCGCGGCTGATCCCCTATGTGCTTGAATTGGGCTTTACCCACATCGAGTTCCTGCCGGTCTCCGAACACCCCTACGACCCGAGCTGGGGCTACCAGACCACCGGGCTCTACGCCCCCTCGGCCCGGTTCGGCGATGTCGAGGGCTTCGCCCGTTTCGTCGACGGCGCGCACCGGGCGGGGATCGGCGTGCTGATCGACTGGGTGCCCGCGCACTTCCCCGTCGACGAACACGGCCTCGCCCGCTTCGACGGCACCGCGCTCTACGAACACGAAGACCCGCGCCTCGGTTTCCACCCGGACTGGAACACCGCGATCTACAATTTCGGGCGCCAGGAGGTGCGCAGCTTCCTCGTCAACAACGCGCTGTTCTGGGCCGAAAAATACCACGTCGACGGGCTGCGCGTGGATGCCGTCGCCTCGATGCTCTACCGCGACTATTCACGCAAGGCGGGCGAGTGGATCCCCAATGCCGAGGGCGGGCGCGAGAACTGGGAGGCGGTCGAATTCATGCGCGCCACCAACCGCGCGCTCTATGGCCAGCACCAAGGCGTGATGACCATCGCCGAGGAATCGACCTCATGGCCCGGCGTCTCCCAGCCCGCCTTTGACGAAGGCCCGCGCACCGCGCTGGGCTTCGGGTTCAAGTGGAACATGGGCTTCATGCACGACACGCTGCAATACATGGCGCGTGATCCGATCCACCGGAAATACCACCACAACGAGATCACCTTCGGCCTCGTCTATGCCTTCTCGGAAAACTTCGTCCTGCCGCTGAGCCATGACGAGGTGGTCCACGGCAAGGGCACGATCCTCGGCAAGATGAGCGGCGACGACTGGCAGCAATTCGCCAACCTGCGCGCTTACTACGCCATGATGTGGGGCTATCCCGGCAAGAAGCTGCTGTTCATGGGCCAGGAATTCGCCCAGCGCCGCGAATGGAGCGAGGAGCGCAGCCTCGACTGGGAGCTGCTGGACGCGCCCGCGCACCGCGGCGTCGCCGATCTGATTCGCGATCTCAACCGCCTCTACCGCGAAACCCCCGCGCTCCACGCCCGCGATTGCGAGGGCGAGGGCTTCGAATGGCTGATCGCCGACGATGCCGACAATTCGGTCTTCGCATGGCTGAGGAAAGCGCCGGGCGAGGCGCCGGTGGCGGTGATCGCCAACATGACCCCCGCTTTTCACACCGATTATCGCCTGCCCTTGCCCAATGATGGAACATGGGCCGAAGTGCTCAATTCCGATGCCGAAACCTATGGCGGAAGCGGCAAGGGCAACATGGGGCAGGTGACCGCCACGGACGGCGCAGCCCGCATCGTGCTGCCGCCGCTCGCCACGATAATGCTGCAATTCACCGGATAAGAACGCAAAACACTCTGGGGAGAGAATGGGATGATCGAGAGGACGTCTGGGAGGCCGCTGGCGCGTGACGCGATGGCCTATGTGCTGGCGGGCGGGCGCGGCAGCCGGTTGATGGAACTGACCGACCGGCGCGCCAAGCCCGCGGTCTATTTCGGCGGCAAGTCGCGCATCATCGACTTCGCGCTGTCCAACGCGATCAACTCCGGCATCCGCCGCATCGGGGTGGCGACACAATACAAGGCGCACTCGCTGATCCGCCACATGCAGCGCGCCTGGACCTTCCTGCGGCCCGAGCGCAACGAGAGCTTCGACATCCTCCCCGCCAGCCAGCGCGTGTCGGAAAACCAGTGGTACGAAGGCACGGCCGATGCGGTGTTCCAGAACATGGACATCATCGCCGCCCACGCGCCCAAATATATGGTGATCCTCGCGGGCGACCACATCTACAAGATGGATTACGAATTGATGCTGCAACAGCACGTCAATTCGGGAGCAGACGTCACGGTCGGCTGCCTCGTCGTGCCGCGCATGGAGGCGACCGGCTTCGGCGTGATGCATGTCGATGCCGAGGACACGATCACCGCCTTCGTCGAAAAGCCCAAGGACCCGCCCGGCATTCCCGGCGACGAGGGCATGGCGCTCGCTTCGATGGGGATCTACGTCTTCAACACCGATTTCCTGTTCGAGCAGCTGCTGCGCGACGCCGACGACCCGAATTCGAAGCGCGATTTCGGCGGAGACATCATCCCCTACATCGTCAAGCACGGCAAAGCGGTGGCGCACCGCTTCACCAATTCCTGCATCCGCGCGGCGGAGGAGATCGAGGAATATTGGCGCGATGTCGGCACGCTGGATGCCTATTTCGAGGCGAACCTCGACCTCACCGACACGGTGCCCAAGCTGAACCTCTATGATCGCGACTGGCCGATCTGGACCGACGCTGTCGTCGCCGCACCCGCCAAGTTCGTGCATGACGAGGATGGGCGGCGCGGGTTTGCGGTTTCCTCGCTGGTGTCGGGCGACTGCATCATCTCCGGCTCCGAAGTGCGCCGCAGCCTGCTGTTCACGGGCGTGAAGATCGGTTCCTATTCCAACGTCAAGGAGGCGGTGATCCTGCCCTATTGCAACATCGGGCGCGGGGCGCGGCTCAGCCGGGTGATCATCGACTCCGGCGTGCGCATCCCCGAAGGGCTCGTGATCGGTGAAGACCCCGAACTCGACGCGCGCCGTTTCCGGGTGTCGGAGAAAGGCGTGGTGCTCGTCACCCGCGACATGATGGCGAAGCTGAAGCTGTGAGCATGAAAGTCCTGTCGGTCGCATCCGAGGCGGCGGGGCTGGTCAAGACCGGCGGGCTTGCCGATGTGGCGGGCGCATTGCCGGCGGCGCTGGCGGCGCAGGGGGTGGCGGTGACGACCTTCGTCCCCGGCTATCCGGCGGTGCTGGCAAAGCTCGGAAAGAAGCCGCAGGCGGTTCATAAGTGGGATGCGCTGCTTGGCACCCCGGCGCGGCTGCTGGCGGGCAAGCTGGGCGATCACCCGCTGCTGGTACTCGATGCCCCTGCCCTGTTCGCGCGCGAGGGCGGGCCCTATGCCGATCCCTCGGGCCGCGATTGGGATGACAACTGGCACCGCTTTGCCGCCTTCGCCCGCGCCGCCGCCGACATCGCGGGGGGCGCGCTGAAGGGACACGATTTCGATCTCGTCCACGCGCACGACTGGCAGGCGGGCCTCGTCCCCGCCTACCTGCGCCTCGCGCCGCTGAAGGGCGGGCGGGCCGTGCCGAGCGTAATGACGATCCACAACATGGCGTTTCAGGGCTATTACCCCGCAGAGGTGTTCCCCAAGCTGGGCCTGCCGCCCTCGGCATGGACCGTGGACGGGGTCGAAAGCTACGGCGGGGTCGGTTTTCTCAAGGCCGGGATGCAGCTGGCCGACGCGATCACCACGGTCAGCCCGACCTATGCAGGCGAGATCCGCAGCGTCGAATTCGGCATGGGGCTGGAGGGGATCGTCCTCGCCCGCTCCAACCGCGTGCACGGCATCCTCAACGGGATCGACACCGCCGAGTGGAACCCGGCGACCGACCCGCATCTGGTGGCCAATTTCACCGCAGCAACTCTCGCCGCACGGCGGAAGAACAAGCGCGCGATCGAGAAGGAATTCAGTCTCGATCGCGGCGACGGGCCGCTGTTCGTGGTCGTCACCCGGCTGACGTGGCAGAAGGGGATGGACGTGCTCGCCGGAGTGCTGGACCACCTCGCCGGGATCGGCGCGCGGCTGGCACTACTGGGGTCGGGCGAAAGCGAGATCGAGCAGGCCTTCCTCGCCGCCGCCGCGCGCCATCCGGGGCGGATCGGCGTGCGGATCGGCTATGACGAGGCGCTCTCGCACCGCTTGCAGGCAGGCGGCGATGCGATCCTTATACCGAGCCGCTTCGAGCCCTGCGGCCTGACCCAGCTTTACGGCCTCGCCTATGGCTGCGTCCCCGTTGTGGCGCGCACCGGAGGCCTCGCCGACACGGTGATCGACGCCAACCCCGCCGCGCTGGCCGCAGGGGTGGCGACCGGCATCCAGATGAACGCCGTCAGCCACAACGCGCTCGCCATGGCGGTGAGCCGCGCGGTGGAACTCTACCACCATCCGGCAGAATGGAAGCGGCTTCAGAAAAACGGGATGAAGGCCGACTTTTCATGGGGCGCCAGCGGCGCGGCCTATGCGGCGCTCTACCGCCAGCTGATCGAGGAACAGGCATGATCCAGACCGTCTCCACCACGCCCTTCGACGGCCAGAAGCCCGGCACATCGGGCCTGCGCAAGAAGGTGCGGGTGTTCCAGCAACCGAACTATGCCGAGAACTTCATCCAGTCGGTCTTCGACGTGGTCGAGCGCCCGGCAGGTTCCACGCTGGTGATCGGCGGCGACGGGCGGTTCCACAACCGCACCGTGATCGCGCGCGCGATCGAGATGGCGGCGGCCAATGGCTATGCCCGCGTGCTGGTGGGCCAAGGCGGCATACTCTCGACCCCCGCGGCCTCCCACGTGATCCGCAAATATGGTGCGAGCGGCGGGCTGATCCTGTCGGCCAGCCACAACCCCGGCGGGCCGGACGAGGATTTCGGAATCAAGTACAACATCGCCAATAGCGGCCCCGCGCCCGAAGCGGTGACCGAGGCGATCTATGCTCGCACGCAGACCATCGACCGCTGGATGATGATCGAGGGCCACGTCGATCTCGACCGCATCGGCACGAGCCAAGTGGGCGAGATGGTGGTCGAAGTGATCGACCCCGTCGCCGACTATGCCGATCTGATGGAAGAGCTGTTCGATTTCGACGCGATCCGCGCGGCGGTGCAAAATGGCCTGTCGATGGCTTTCGACGCGATGCACGCGGTGACCGGCCCCTATGCACACGACATCCTCGAACGCCGCCTCGGCTTTCGCGAGGGCACGGTGCGCAACGGCACTCCGCTCGAGGATTTCGGCGGGCACCATCCCGATCCCAACCTCGTCCATGCCCGGGTGCTCTACGACCTGATGATGTCGGACGATGCGCCCGCGCTGGGCGCGGCGTCGGACGGGGACGGGGATCGCAATCTCATCATCGGCAAGGGGGTCTTCGTCACGCCTTCGGATTCGCTGGCGATGCTGGCCGCCAATGCCCACCTCGCGCCTGCCTATGCCGGGGGGCTGAAGGGCATCGCCCGCTCGATGCCCACCAGCGCAGCGGCCGACCGGGTGGCCGAAGCGCTGGGCATCCCGCTGTGGGAGACGCCGACGGGGTGGAAGTTCTTCGGCACGCTGCTCGATGCGCAGCTGGCGACGATCTGCGGCGAGGAAAGCGCGGGCACCGGCAGCGATCACGTGCGCGAGAAGGACGGGCTGTGGGCGGTGCTGCTGTGGCTCAACATCCTCGCCGTCACTGGCAAACCGGTGGCAGAGCTGGCGAGAGAGCACTGGGCGCGGTTCGGGCGCAACTACTACGCCCGCCACGATTACGAGGCGATCGCGACCGACAGGGCGAATGCGCTGATGGCGGCGCTGGAAGCCTCGCTGGCGGGCCTGCCGGGCCAGAGCTTCGGCGCGCTGACCGTCAGCGCTGCCGACCAGTTCGCCTATACCGATCCGGTCGACGGCTCGGTGAGCCGCAATCAGGGCGTACGGGTGATGTTCGCCTGCGGATCGCGGATCGTGTTCCGCCTGTCGGGCACCGGCACGGAAGGCGCGACCTTGCGGGTCTATCTCGAACGCTACGAGGGGCCGGACGGGCGGCTGACGGAAGAGACGCCCGCGATGCTCGCCGACCTGATCGCCGCCGCCGAGGCCATCGCCGGCATCGCCGCGCACACGGGCCGCACCGCACCGGATGTGGTGACGTGAGCGCCGATCTCGGCGCGATCGTCAGCGAGGGCTCCACCCGTTTCCGCGTGCGCGCTCCGCGTGCGGATGCGCTGATGCTCTGCCTGTTTGACGCGGACGGCAACGAAACCCGTCACGACATGACCCGCGACGAAGACGGCGCGCACTGGGTCCTCGAGCTTCCCGAGGACATGGCTGGCCAGCGCTACGGCTACCGCGCGCGCGGCGAGTGGGCGCCCGAAAAGGGACTGTGGTTCGACGAGGCCAAGCTGCTGGTTGATCCCCACGCAACCCAGCTGGACCGCCGGTTCAAGGCCGACAAGGCGCTCACCGAATATGGTGCCGAAACCGGCCACCTGGTGCCACGCGCCATCGTGATGCGCGAATATGACGGTTTTCCCAAGCAGCCACCGGTCTTCGATCGCGGCGGGCTGATCTACGAAGTCAACGTGCGCGGTTTCACGCTGAACCATCCCGATGTGCCCGCCGACCAGCGCGGCACGATTGCGGCGATGGCGCATCCGGCGGTGATCGCACATCTCCGGAAGATCGGCGTGAGCGCTGTGGAGTTCATGCCGGTCATCGCCTGGATGGACGAGCCGCATCTCGGCCCCCTCGGTCTTGCCAACCACTGGGGCTACAACCCGGTCGCCCCGATGGCGCTCGATCCCGGCCTGTGTCCGGGCGGCGTGCGGGAATTGCGCAAGACCGTCGAGGCGCTGCACGAGGCCGGCATCGGCGTGCTGCTCGACCTCGTCTTCAATCACACCGGCGAAGGCGATGCGGGCGGCAATGTGATCTGCCTGCGCGGGCTGGACGACAGTGCCTATGCGCGCAGCGAAGACGGCGTGATGCTCAACGATTCCGGTTGCGGCAACACCGTCGATTTCGGGCAGGAATGGGTGCGCGAGCTGGCGCTCGACACGATGCGGCATTTTGTCGCGCGCTGCGGGATCGACGGGTTCCGCTTCGATCTCGCCCCGATCATGGCGCGCAGCCCCGGCTTCGATCCCGAGGCGCCGATCTTTGCCGCGATCGCAGACGACGAATGGCTCCACGACCGGGTGATGATCGCCGAGCCGTGGGACATCGGCCCGGGCGGCTACCAGCTCGGCCATTTCCCGCAAAACTGGCTCGAATGGAACGACCGCTTCCGCGACGATGTCCGGCAATTCTGGCGCGGGGACGCCGGTGTCGCCGCGCTCGCCACGCGGATCGCCGGGTCATCCGACCTGTTCGGGCGCGACTGCCGCAGCGTCAATTTCCTCGCCGCGCATGACGGCTTTACCCTCGCCGATACGGTCGCCTACGAAGAGCGTCACAACGAGGCCAATGGTGAGGACAACCGCGACGGGCACGGCGACAACAATTCGTGGAACAACGGGGTCGAAGGGCCGACCGACGACCCCGAAGTCCTCGCCCGCCGCGCCGCCGATCTGCGCGCGCTGCTGGGCACGCTGTTCGCCTCGACCGGCACGATCATGCTGACCGCGGGCGACGAATTCGGGCGCACGCAGGGCGGCAACAACAATGCCTATTGTCAGGACATGCCGATCGACTGGGAGGGGCGCGACACGGCGCTGGAGGATCATGTCGCGGCGCTTTCGGCGGAACGCGCGGCGAACGTCGCCGCTTTCGCGCAGTTCCCCGAAGACGGGCAATGGCTCACGCTCGATGGCGCGGAGATGACACCGGGCGATTGGGAGAATCCCGAGACCCCCGGCTTCATCCACCGTCCCCCGTCCGGGCACGACCGCCCCGCCATTCGCATCGACCGCGATGCGCGCGAGGCGGGCTGGGCCTGAGCGGTCAGGCGGCGGCGCGGGTAAGCCTTGCGCGCGCCTCGGCCTCGCCGATCAGCGGGAGCAACTCGCCCATGTCGGGGCCGTGATCCATGCCGGTCAGCGCCTGACGTAGCGGCAGAAACAGCGGCTTGCCCTTGCGGCCCGTCGCCTCCTTGAGCGCCGAAGTCAGCGCTCCCCACGGGTCGTCGCCCCACGCCAGCAGCCGCGCGGCCTCGGCCAGGAACGCCTTGTCCTCGGGCGCAAACTCCGGCTGCGTGATCGGGCCGGTCACCAGCCGCCACCAGTCCGCCGCTTCGCCCACATGGGCCAAGTTGGGGCGCACCGCGTGCCAACCGGCGGCATCCATGCCCTCCGGCAGCCGTGCCGCGACCGCCTCGAAGGGCAGCTGGTGGACGATCCCGGCGTTGAGCCGTTCGAGATCCTCCTCGTCGAACTTCGCAGGTGCGCGGCCGAAGGTCGACAGGTCGAAGCTGGCGGTCAGCGCCGCGCGATCGGCGATCGGCTCGACCGGTTGCGAAGTGCCGAGCCGCGACAGCAGGGCGATGATCGCTTCGGGCTCGATCCCGCGCTCCCGAAAGGCATCGCAGCCGAGCGACCCGAGGCGCTTCGACAGCTTGCCTTCCTTGCCCACCAGCAGCGCTTCGTGGGCGAAGCCGGGCAGCGGTTTTGCTGCAGCGAATTGTGCAGTATAAAGTGCGGTAAAGATCTGAATCTGAACAGCTGTGTTCGATACATGATCCTCGCCGCGCAGCACCTGCGTCACGCCCATGTCGATGTCGTCTACGGCGCTCGGCATCATATAGAGCCACGACCCATCGGCGCGGCGAATGACGGGATCGGAGAGCTGCCCCGGATCGAATTTCTGCGCGCCGCGAATGCCGTCCTCCCACGCGATCGGCTCGTCATGATCGAGCAGGAACCGCCAGTGCGGCGCGGTGCCTTCGGCCTCCTTCGCGGCGCGCTCTGCGTCGGTCAGCTTGAGCGCGGCGCGGTCGTAGATCGGCGGCAGGCCGCGCCCGAGCGCGATCTTGCGCTTGATCTCGAGCTCCTGCGCGCTTTCGTAGCAGGGGTAGATGCGCCCTGCCGCCTTGAGCGCGTCAAACGCCGCCTCGTAGCGGTCGAGCCGCGCAGACTGTCGCTCCTCGCGGTCCCAAGTGAGACCCAGCCAGGTGAGGTCGGCGCGGATCGCTTCGACATAGTCCTCACGGCTGCGCTCGGCATCGGTGTCATCGATCCGCAAGATGAAACTGCCGCCCGCCTGCCGCGCCAGCATCCAGTTGTGAAGCGCGGTGCGGATATTGCCGACATGGAGCCGGCCCGTGGGCGAAGGGGCGAAACGGGTGGTGGTCATGGATGCGCGGTAGAGCGCGCCGCAACGCCCCGCAAGGGTTCACACAGCGCGCAATTCCGCCGCCGCCAGCGCCAGAGCGCCCTCCCACAAGCGCGGCATCCGGTCGGCGCGGATCAGGCCGCCAAGTGCGCCCTCGAAGCCAAGGCGGTCGCCGCGGGCAGCGGCGTCGACGAACATCCCGATGGTGGTTTCGTCATGGCTGAGCAACCGGCAGCAGAAGCGCGAGACGTGGATGTTCTCGGGCCAAGTGGCGGAGATCGCCTGCGCGAGGATCAGCGCCTTGGCCGCGATCTCCACCCCGCCAAGCCTGACCGCCAGTTCCGGCACCGGATCACGCTGCAGGCGCTCGTGCAAGGCGATGAGCCGCAGCGCATGGACGAAGCGCCCGCCGATCGGGCCGAGGCTCTCGACCCGTGGTGGCTGCGCCAGCTTGGCGATGATGGCGCGCGTGGCGGTGGTGGGATTTGGTCGACCGGGCATGAAACCTCGCAGGCTTGGCGGGAGAGTCGCGACCATCCTAGCTTCATGCGAATGACTTGCAATAGCGCATTGGACGTATAGCCAAAGAAAAGCCCCGCCGAAGCTTGCGCTCGGGCGGGGCCTTCTCGAAATGCCGCGAGGGCGAGGCGGAGAGCTTACTCTTCGCCTGCGTCCTCGACGTCGGCCGCCGGGGCGGAGCCAGCCATGGCGGCCATTGCGGCCTTCATCTTCTCTTCCGAGCCGATCGCATCGGCTTCCGGCTCGACTTCGCGCTGGCCCGAAGCGGACAGGGCTTCCTGCTGCTTCTTCCACGCCGCCTTCAACGCCGCATCGCGGCTGTTGGCGGTGACGCGCAGACGGTTCATGCCGGCACCCGTGCCCGCCGGGATCAGACGCCCGACGATCACGTTTTCCTTCAGCCCGATCAGCGTGTCCTTCTTCCCTTCGACCGCCGCCTGCGTCAGCACGCGGGTGGTTTCCTGGAACGAGGCTGCCGAGATGAACGAGCGGGTCTGGAGGCTCGCCTTGGTGATGCCGAGCAGCACCGGAGTCCCCGACGCGCCCTGCTTGCCCTTGGCCAGCTTGCCGTTGATCTCGAGCATTTCCGCCAGATCGACCTGCTCGCCCGGCAGCAGGGTGGTGTCCCCGCCATCGGTGATCTCGACCTTCTGCAGCATCTGGCGAACGATCACCTCGATGTGCTTGTCGTTGATCTTCACGCCCTGCAAGCGATAGACTTCCTGGATCTCGTTCACGAGATATTCGGCCAGCGCTTCGACGCCCATCACCTCGAGGATGTCGTGCGGGTTGGGCGAGCCGGAAACAAGGGTATCACCCTTCTTGACGTAGTCGCCTTCCTGCACGTCGATCACCTTGGTCTTGGCGATCAGGTACTCGACGGCTTCACCCTCCTCGGGAACGATCGCGATCTTGCGCTTGGCCTTGTATTCGCGGACGAATTCGATCCGGCCGGAAATCTTGGCGATGACCGAAACGTCCTTGGGCATGCGCGCCTCGAACAGTTCGGCCACACGCGGCAGACCGCCGGTGATGTCGCGGGTCTTGGCGGCTTCGCGGCTCGCACGGGCGAGAATGTCGCCCGCCTGCACCGTGTCGCCATCGCCCACCGACAGGGTCGTGCCCGGAGCGAGCATGTAGCGCGCCGCTTCGGTCTCGCCCCCGCCTTCGCCCAGAAGGGTCATGCGCGGACGCAGGTCTTCCTTCTTCTTGCGGCCCGTCGCCCGGTTCTCGGTGACGACACGCTGGGCGATGCCGGTCGCATCATCCATCTGCTCTTCGAGCGTGATGCCCTCGATCAGATCCTGATAGCGCACGACACCCGATTGCTCGGTGATGATCGGCAGGGTGAACGGGTCCCACTCGGCCAGACGATCGCCGACCTTGACGCTGTCACCATCGCTGAACTTCAGCACGGTCCCGTAAGGCACCTTGTGCATTTCGCGCTCGCGCCCTTCGGCGTCGATCACCGCGATCTCGCCATTGCGGGCGAGGCTGAGGATGCGGCCCTGCTTGTCGGTGATGGTCGGCATGTCGCGATATTCGATCCGGCCATCCGAAATCGCTTCGAGGTGGCTGGTTTCGTTGAGCTGCGCCGCGCCGCCGATGTGGAATGTCCGCATCGTCAGCTGGGTGCCGGGCTCGCCGATCGACTGCGCCGCGATGACGCCCACCGCTTCGCCGATGTTCACCGGAGTCCCGCGGGCCAGATCTCGCCCGTAGCAGGTCGCGCACACGCCCTGTTCGGCTTCACAGATCAGCGGCGAGCGGATCTTGGCGGACTGGACTTCAGCCGCTTCGATATCCTTCACCATCGCTTCGTCGAGCAGGGTGCCCGCCGGAACGATCACTTCGCCGGTCGCCGCGTTGACGATATCCTCCGCCACGGTGCGGCCGAGAATGCGCTCGCCGAGCGAGGCGATCACCGAACCGCCCTGCACGATCGCGCGCATTTCCAGCGCGTTCTGCGTGCCGCAATCATCCTCGACGATGACGCAGTCCTGCGACACGTCGACCAGACGGCGGGTGAGGTAACCCGAGTTGGCGGTCTTCAGCGCGGTGTCCGCGAGGCCCTTGCGGGCGCCGTGGGTCGAGTTGAAGTATTCAAGAACGGTCAGACCTTCCTTGAAGTTCGAGATGATCGGGGTCTCGATGATCTCGCCCGAAGGCTTGGCCATCAGACCGCGCATCCCGGCCAGCTGCTTCATCTGCGCCGGGCTACCACGCGCCCCGGAGTGGCTCATCATGTAGATCGAGTTGATCTGGGCTTCCTTGCCCGTCTCGCCGTCGATCGGCTGCGCCTTAATCTCCGCCATCATCGCGTCGGCGACCATGTCACCGCACTTCGACCAGGCGTCGATCACCTTGTTGTACTTTTCCTGCTGGGTGATGAGACCGTCCTGGTACTGCTGCTCGTAACCGGCAACCAGTTCCTTGGTCTCCTCAACCAGCTTTTCCTTGGCGTCGGGGATGATCATGTCATCCTTGCCGAAGGAGATGCCGGCCTTGAACGCGTGGCGGAAGCCCAGCGCCATGATGGCGTCGGCAAACAGCACCGTGTCCTTCTGGCCGGTGTGACGATAGACCTGGTCGATCACGTCGCCGATCTCGCGCTTGGTGAGCAGGCGGTTGACGATGTCGAAGGGCACCTTGTGGCTCTTCGGCAGGCATTCGCCGATCAGCATGCGGCCCGGCGTGGTGACGAAGCGCTTCATTTCCACCACACCGTTCTCGTCGGCCTGCGGGACGCGGGCGATGACGCGGGTGTGGAGCGTGACCGCCTTGGTCTCGAGCGCCTGATGCACTTCGGCCATGTCGGCAAAGCGCGGCAGCTTCTCGATCTTGGTGCCGTCCTTCTCTTCGATGAATTCCGGGTGCTTCTCCTGCCGCTCCATCGAGAGGTAGTAGATCCCCAGAACCATGTCCTGCGAAGGCACGATGATCGGCTTGCCGTTGGCGGGCGAGAGGATGTTGTTGGTCGACATCATCAGCACGCGCGCTTCGAGCTGGGCTTCCAGCGACAGCGGCACGTGGACCGCCATCTGGTCACCGTCGAAGTCGGCGTTGAAGGCCGAGCAGACCAGCGGGTGCAGCTGGATCGCCTTGCCTTCGATCAGAACGGGCTCGAACGCCTGGATGCCCAGACGGTGGAGCGTCGGCGCGCGGTTCAGCAGCACCGGGTGTTCGCGGATCACCTCGTCGAGGATGTCCCAGACTTCCTTGCGCTCTTTCTCGACCCACTTCTTCGCCTGCTTCAGGGTCATGGAGAGACCCTTGGCATCCAGTCGCGCGTAGATGAACGGCTTGAACAGCTCGAGCGCCATCTTCTTCGGCAGGCCGCACTGGTGCAGCTTCAGTTCCGGCCCGGTCACGATCACCGAACGGCCCGAATAGTCGACGCGCTTGCCGAGCAGGTTCTGGCGGAAGCGGCCCTGCTTGCCCTTGAGCATGTCGGAGAGCGACTTCAGCGGACGCTTGTTGGCGCCGGTGATGACGCGGCCACGGCGGCCGTTGTCGAACAGCGCGTCGACCGCTTCCTGCAGCATGCGCTTTTCGTTGCGCACGATGATGTCCGGCGCGCGCAGTTCGATCAGGCGCTTCAGGCGGTTGTTGCGGTTGATCACGCGGCGGTAGAGATCGTTGAGATCCGAGGTCGCGAAACGGCCACCGTCCAGCGGCACCAGCGGGCGCAGCTCGGGCGGGATGACCGGGATCACTTCGAGGATCATCCATTCGGGACGGTTGCCCGAATCGATGAAGCTTTCCACGACCTTCAGACGCTTGATGATCTTCTTGGGCTTCAATGCCGACTTGGTGGTCGCCAGCTCTTCCATCAGCGCATCGCGCTCGGCCTCGAGGTCGAGCTGCATCAGCATGGTGCGCACGGCTTCCGCGCCGATATCGGCGGTGAAGGCGTCTTCGCCATACTCGTCCTGCGCTTCGAGGAGTTCATCCTCGGTCAGCAGCTGGTACTTCTCCAGCGGGGTCAGGCCCGGCTCGGTGACGATGTAGCTCTCGAAGTACAGCACGCGCTCAAGCTGCTTGAGCTGCATGTCGAGCAGCAGGCCGATGCGCGAGGGCAGCGACTTCAGGAACCAGATGTGCGCGACGGGCGCGGCCAGTTCGATGTGGCCCATGCGCTCGCGGCGAACCTTGGTCACCGTGACTTCGACGCCGCACTTTTCGCAGACGACGCCCTTGTACTTCATGCGCTTGTACTTGCCGCACAGGCACTCGTAGTCCTTCACGGGGCCGAAGATGCGCGCGCAGAACAGCCCGTCACGCTCCGGCTTGAAGGTGCGGTAGTTGATCGTCTCGGGCTTTTTGATCTCGCCATAGGACCACGAGCGAATGCGCTCCGGCGAGGCGATGCCGATCTGGATCTGGTCGAAGGTTTCGGGCTTCGCCAGCTGGTTGGTGAATTTGGTCAGGTCGTTCATGACTGTGTTCCCTTAGGGGGATGAAATTCGTTTGCGGCGGTGACGGGGGGCGCTCAGGCCCCCTGCCCCTTACTCCGCTGCCTCCAGCATCTCGCCGTCGTCGTCCTCGTCGAGGATCGACTTCAGTTCGACATTGAGGCCGAGGCTGCGCATTTCCTTCACGAGCACGTTGAAGCTCTCAGGAATGCCGGCCTCGAAGGTGTCGTCGCCCTTGACGATCGCTTCGTAGACCTTGGTGCGGCCGACCACGTCGTCGGACTTCACCGTCAGCATTTCCTGCAAGGTGTAGGCCGCGCCGTAGGCCTGGAGCGCCCAGACCTCCATTTCCCCGAAGCGCTGGCCGCCGAACTGCGCCTTGCCGCCCAGCGGCTGCTGGGTGACGAGCGAGTAGGGGCCGATCGAACGGGCGTGGATCTTGTCGTCGACCAGGTGGTGGAGCTTCAGCATGTAGATGATGCCCACGGTCACCTTGCGGTCGAACGCCTCGCCGGTGCGGCCGTCGTAAAGGACGGACTGGCCCGAGGAGTCGATCCCCGCCTTGACCAGCATGTCCGAAACGTCGGCTTCACGAGCCCCGTCGAACACCGGGGTCCCCATCGGCACGCCGGCCGAAAGGTTGCCCGCCAGCTCGACGATGTCGGCGGTGGTGCGGCTTTCGAGATCCTCGAAATACTGGTCGCCGTAGATGTCCTTGAGACGATCCACGACCGCAGCCGGCGGCGCGACATTGGCGTAATCTTCGGCAGCGTTCGGGTTGGCCTTGTGCCATTCCGTCAGCATGTCCTTGATTTCGTGACCCAGAGCGCGGGCAGCGAAGCCGAGGTGCGTCTCGAAGATCTGCCCGACGTTCATGCGCGACGGCACGCCCAGCGGGTTGAGCACGAGGTCGACATGCGTCCCGTCGGCGAGGAACGGCATGTCCTCGATCGGCAGGATGCGGCTGATGACGCCCTTGTTCCCGTGGCGGCCGGCCATCTTGTCGCCCGGCTGCAGCTTGCGCTTCACAGCGACGAAAACCTTGACCATCTTGAGCACGCCCGGAGCGAGTTCGTCACCGCGCTCCAGCTTTTCCTTGCGGTCCTGGAACTTGGCATCGATCAGCGCGACGGCTTCATCGTACTGGCTCTTCACCGCCTCGATCTGCGCCTGACGACCATCATCGGCGACGGCGAACTTGAACCACTCGTGCCGCTCGATCCCCTCGAGCATTTCCTCGGTGATCTCGTCGCCCTTCTTCACACCCTTGGGCGCTGCCGAAGCGGTCTGGCCGACCAGCATGTCGCGCAGGCGGTTGTAGGTCGCACGGTTGAGGATGTTGCGTTCGTCCGCCGCGTCCTTGCGGAGGCGTTCGATTTCCTCGTTCTGGATCGCACGGGTACGGTCGTCGATCTCGATCCCGTGGCGGTTGAACACGCGCACTTCCACGACCGTGCCGGCCACGCCCGGCGGCAGACGCAGCGAGGTGTCGCGCACGTCGCTCGCCTTTTCGCCAAAGATCGCGCGCAGCAGCTTTTCTTCCGGAGTCATCGGCGATTCGCCCTTGGGCGTGATCTTGCCGACCAGAATGTCACCGGGGTGAACTTCCGCACCGATATAGACGATGCCCGCCTCGTCGAGGTTGCGCAGGGCCTCCTCGCCGACATTGGGAATGTCGCGGGTGATGTCTTCCGGCCCGAGCTTGGTATCGCGGGCCATGACTTCGAACTCCTCGATATGGATCGAGGTGAAGACGTCGTCCTTCACGATGCGTTCGCTGATCAGGATCGAGTCTTCGTAGTTGTAGCCATTCCAGGGCATGAAGGCGACGAGGCTGTTCTTGCCAAGCGCCAGCTCGCCCAGATCGGTCGAGGGGCCGTCGGCGATGATGTCGCCGGCTTCGATCACGTCACCCACCTTCACCAGCGGACGCTGGTTGATGCAGGTGTTCTGGTTCGAACGCTGGAACTTCTGGAGCGTGTAGATGTCGACGCCCGACTGGCCGGGTTCGACATCGCCGATGGCGCGGATCACGATGCGGGTGGCGTCGACCTGGTCGACGATCCCGCCGCGCTTGGCCGCAATCGCCGCGCCGCTGTCACGCGCCACGGTTTCTTCCATGCCGGTGCCGACCCACGGCGCTTCCGCCTTCACGAGCGGCACGGCCTGACGCTGCATGTTGGAACCCATCAGCGCGCGGTTGGCGTCATCGTTTTCCAGGAACGGAATGAGCGATGCCGCAACCGAGACGAGCTGCTTGGGGCTGACGTCCATCAGCGTGACCTGCTCGCGCATCGCCATCAGGTTGTCGCCGTTGTGACGCGCCGAGACCAGCTCTTCCACGAAGGAGCCGTCCTCGTTCAGCTCGGCCGAAGCCTGCGCCACGGTGTGCTTCTGCTCTTCCATCGCGGAAAGGTAGATCACGTCCGCGGTCACCTTGCCGTCCACCACCTTGCGGTAGGGGGTTTCGATGAAGCCGTACTTGTTGACGCGGCTGAAGCTCGCGAGCGAGTTGATCAGACCGATGTTCGGGCCTTCGGGCGTTTCGATCGGGCAGATGCGGCCGTAGTGCGTCGGGTGAACGTCGCGCACTTCGAAGCCCGCGCGCTCACGGGTGAGACCACCCGGCCCGAGCGCCGAAACGCGGCGCTTGTGGGTGACTTCCGAGAGCGGGTTGGTCTGGTCCATGAACTGCGAGAGCTGCGAGGAGCCGAAGAACTCGCGCACGGCAGCCACGGCGGGCTTGGCGTTGATGAGGTCGTTCGGCATCACGGTGCTGACGTCGACCGAGCTCATGCGCTCCTTCACGGCGCGCTCCATGCGCAGCAGGCCGACGCGGTACTGGTTTTCCAAGAGCTCGCCCACCGAACGCACGCGGCGGTTGCCGAGGTTGTCGATGTCGTCGACTTCGCCCTTGCCGTCCTTGAGGCCGACAAGCTCCTTCACCACCGCGAGGATATCTTCCTTGCGCAGCGTGGTGATGGTGTCTTCGCACTCGAGGCCCAGACGCATGTTGAGCTTCACGCGGCCCACGGCCGAGAGGTCATAGCGCTCGGCGTCGAAGAACAGGCCTTCGAACAGCGCTTCGGCGGTTTCCTTCGTCGGCGGTTCGCCCGGACGCATGACCTTGTAGATCGCTTCGAGACCCTCGTCGCGGTTCTCGGCCTTGTCGGCCTTCAGCGTGTTGCGGATCCACGGACCGGTGTTGATCTCGTCGATGTCGAGCAGCGGGAAGCGATCGACGCCGGCCTTGTCGAGCGTTTCGACATGTTCGAGCGTCACTTCGTCACCGGCTTCGATGTAGATGCGGCCGGTGCTCTCGTCGATCATGTCGGCGGCGGCATAGCGGCTGACGACTTCCTCGGTGGGAAGCAGCAGTTCGGCAAGGCCATCCTTGGCGGCCTTGTTGGCCGCGCGCGGGCTGATCTTCTGGCCGGCGGGGAACACTTCCTCGCCGGTGGCGGCATCGACCAGCGCGAAGGTCGGCTTGGCGCCGCGCCACTGTTCGGCCACGAAGGGGATCTTCCACCCGTCCTTGGCGCGTTCCCACACCACGGTGTTGTAGAAGTGCGCAAGAATGTCCTCGGCATCGAGGCCCAGCGCATAGAGCAGCGCGGTGACCGGCAGCTTGCGCTTGCGGTCGATGCGGACATTGACGATGTCCTTGGCGTCGAACTCAAAATCGAGCCACGAGCCGCGATAGGGGATCACGCGGGCGGCGAACAGCAGCTTGCCCGACGAGTGGGTCTTGCCGCGATCGTGATCGAACAGCACGCCCGGCGAACGGTGCATCTGGCTGACGATCACGCGCTCGGTGCCGTTGATGATGAAGGTGCCGTTGTCCGTCATCAGGGGCATGTCACCCATGTAGACGTCCTGCTCCTTGATATCGAGGACCGAGCGGGTTTCGGTTTCGCTGTCCACCTCGAACACGATCAGCCGCAGCGTCACCTTCATCGGGGCGGCATAGGTGATGCCGCGCTGACGGCACTCGGTGGTGTCGTACTTGGGCTCTTCGAGCTCGTAATGCACGAAATCGAGCTCGGCGGTGCCGGCGAAATCGCGGATCGGGAAGACGCTGCGCAGGGTCTTTTCGAGGCCCGAGACATAGCCGGTAGCCTTGTCCGAACGCAGGAACTGCTCGTAGCTTTCGCGCTGAACCTCGATCAGGTTCGGCATCTGCACCACTTCGTGAATGTCGCCGAAGATCTTGCGGATGCGCTTCTTGGCGGTCCCTTGCGCCTTGCGGCTGCGGGTGACGGGCGGCTTCGCCTTGGTTGCCATGAGAGAGTGGGCCTCTTCAATTGGGCCGCGCGGGGGATGGCCGCGCGGACGGGGAAAATCGCTGTGCTCCACGCGAAAAAGCCGCCATTCCGAACGCGCAAAAGCTGCTTGCCCAGCCCCGCGCGTCTCGCAGGTCGGCAGCAGCATTCATCCAGCGTCGCGATAATGGCGTATCGCCGCTTCCATCCGAAAGCCGATTCCCGCGCATGAATCGGCCCTGCTCGAAGCGGGCGAGGGCGCGATGTAGGAGCGCCTCCCCGCCCTGTCAATGCCGCGTCGGGGCGAAACGGTCCCGTGTCGGCGGGGCTTTCCTACTGGTTTCGCGAAGCGCACCCTGCCTTGCGCGCCTTTCGCGCGGCTCTTTCTCAAGTTTCGTCTCCAGCCGCCCCCGCACGGCCCTGCGTTTTCGCGCCGCGCATGTATGTCCGTCCGCTGCACACTAACGGCTTCAAACCCATGTATCGGAACGAGAAATCGCCATGTTGGGAAAGTGACGCGGCGTCACCTTTGTCCGGCTTGCCCCGCGGTACTTATCGCGAAACGACGCGAGCAATATCGTTTTTCAATATTATTGATTGACGATAAGCCGCGAATCGGGTTAGAGGGGTTTTATCGAATTACGATGAGTAACCGAAAGGAAAACGATATGACCCGCCTGACCAACAGCGCTCTTGCCGTCTGCGCTGCCTTCGTCCTGTCGATCGCCTCGATCGGCGCAATCGTCACCGTTCCGCCCGCGCAGGCCGCAGCGCCCGCAACGATCGCCGTAGCGGAACTCGCCTGAGCCAACGGACAAGAGGAGACCTCACGATGCACGCTCCCCGAAAGGACCCGCTGCTGCTGGCGGGCAAGACGCTGACCCTGCTGATCCAGGGAGCCATGGCGCTCGCCGCAGCCGTGATCGTCCTGGTCGTCCCCGCCATCCTGTTCAGCAAGGACGAGATCAATGCCGAGGTGATCGCCGAAGTCGGGCCCGATGCGCTCGCCATGCCGATCCTGCCGCTCATGCTGCTGCTCGCCAGCGTTCTGGTGGTGGTGGCGCTGGTGTTCCTGTTCTTCGGGAAACTGCGCGGCATCATCGACACGGTGGCGGCAGGCGATCCCTTCGTCCCTGAAAACGCCGACCGCCTCGCCGTGATGGCTTGGTTGCAGATCGCGATCTACGTCGCCAAGCTAGCAGCCGAACGCGCCGCTGTCGGCATGGCCAGCTGGGCCAACCAGTTCCGCGAGGTGAAGGTGGACACATCCTTCGACATCGACGTGATCCCGATTCTGCTGGTGCTCGTCCTCTTCATCCTCGCCCGCGTGTTCCGCCACGGCGCCGCAATGCGCGAAGACCTCGAAGGGACCGTGTGATGCCCCCTATCAACGACGATCTCGAAGGAGCCCGCATCATGGTCAAGCTCGACGACCTGCTCCACGCCCGCCGCATGACGCTGACCGAACTGGCCGAGCGGGTGGGCCTCACCCTCGCCAACCTGTCGATCCTCAAGACCGGCAAGGCCAAGGCGATCCGCTTCTCCACCCTCGCCGCGATCTGCCGCGAGCTGGAATGCCAGCCGGGCGACCTGCTCGCTTATGAAGCCGACTGACCCGGCACCGGGGGCCGCCGTGACAACCGGCGGCCCCACCCTTTTCCTCACAATCCGGAGAATGTCATGGTCCGCTGGATCACCCTTTTCTGCGCTCTCTTGCTGGGCGCCTTTCAAGCCCACGCCGCCCCGCCCTCCGACCGCATCTTGCTGGTCGTCAGCAGCCACGGGCGAGACGATGGCAGGACCCAGCCGGGCTTCGAGATGGACGAACTCTCGCAAGCCTGGCTCACCTTCCGCGCCAATGGCCTTGCAGTGGACATCGCCAGCCCGGCAGGCGGCGCGGTCGTCGCCGACGCGCATGACCCGGCCAAGCCCTATAACGCCGCCTTCGCCGCCGATCCCGAGGCGCAGCGCAAGCTGGCCGCGACCCTGCCCCTCTCCACCGCAATGGCGGGGCAGTATGCCGCCATTATGGTGATCGGCGGCAAGGGCGCGATGTTCGACCTGCCGTTCAGCCAGGTGTTGCAAAGCCTGCTGGTCGAGGTCGAAGCGCGCGGCGGGGTCGCGGCGGCGGTGTGTCACGGCCCCGCGGTCTTCGCCCGCATCCGCAACGCCGATGGCTCGCACTGGATCGGCGGCAGACAGGTGACCGGCTTCGCCGACGAGGAAGAAGCGATGTTCGGCAAGCAATGGGTACCGCACTTCCCCTTCCTGCTCGAAAGCGAGCTGCGCCGTCTCGGCGCGCGGTTCTCCGATGCGCCGATCATGCTGCCCCATGTCGTGACCGACGGGCGGATCATTACCGGGCAGAACCCCTTCTCGGTCGCGGCGGCTAGCGATGCGGTGGTCGCTGCGCTTGGTCGCCAGCCTGTCCCGCGCACACCGTGGGCGGACGAACGCAGCCTCGGTCTGGTGGCGCGGGCCATCGCGGGCGACACCGCGCCGCTGGCTGCTGCGCTCGCGGCGGGCGGAGCGGAGACCGATGTTCCGCTGGTGGCGATCTGGGGCTATTACCGCGCCCTTCAGGCAAAGCGCGATCCGGCGATGCTGGCCCCGGCGCTGACGGTGATGGAACTGGCCCAGCCGCACTTCCCCGAACCGCAGCTCGATGCCGCGATCGCCGAGGCGCGTGCCACCCTCGCCGCGCCCTGCCGCCGGCCGGAGGGCCAGTCGGGCGATCTGCCGACCTGTGACGAGGCCGATGCCTCCTGATGTTCGGAACGCTGCACTTGCAGCAGGCGCAACCAATGCCCTATGGGCGCCCCGCTAACAGGAGAAACCCAATGAAGCGTATCGCACTTGTCGCCGCCCTTCCCTTCGTTCTCGCGCTCGGCGCCTGCAACGGTCAGCAGGAAGAAATCGGCGAAGCGCAGGACGATGTCACCGAAGCGCAGGGCGAAGTGATGGATTCGGCGTCGGGCATGGTGGAAGACCAGGCCGAGCTCGCCGACGAACAGGCCGATGTCGCCGAAGCGGAAGGCAAGCCCGCCGAAGCCGCCGCGCTCGAGAAGAAGGCCGACGAGCTCGAAGCCAAGGCCGAGAAGATGGAAGACACCGCCGACGGGATGTAAGTCCCGCCGCGCCGGGTGGCGGCGCGTCGCGCTCCGGCTTGACATTGCCGCCTACCTCTTTAAGGGCTCGCCGCGATCGGCGGGCCCTTTTCGGTTTGCCGCTCATCCGTCCGAGACAGTTGGTGACCGGGATTTGCCGGTCTTAATCTCCAGCCTAGACGGGGAAACGAGATTTCGCAGCGGATGGCCAAGCGCGGTCCGATCTGCACGTGCCCGATGGCACACCCTCCTTCCCTTTCGACGGACTCGCCCGTGTTCGGAGCCTTCGCGGCGCCGTTGCGCGGACATAACGTAGCCGGTCGCGCGGGAGCCATCCCTCGCGGCCATTTGTGAAGGAGTATGGCATGGATCGTTCGCAGAAAGCCGACGCGGTTGCCCAGCTCAATGCGGTCTTCAACGAGGTCGGCGTGGTGGTTGTCACCCGCAACCTCGGCATGACGGTGGCCCAGTCCACCGCCCTGCGCGGGAAGATGCGCGATGCTGGTGCGTCCTACAAGGTTGCGAAGAACCGTCTCGCCAAGCTCGCCGTTGAAAACACCGACTATGTCGGGCTCGGTGACATGCTCACCGGCCCGGTCGGGCTGGCCTGGTCGACTGACCCGGTCGCGGCCGCCAAGGCCGTTGTCGATTTCGCCAAGTCGAACGACAAGCTCGAGATCGTCGGCGGTTCGATGGGTTCGGTCGTTCTCGACGAAGCCGGGATCAAGGCGCTTGCCTCGATGCCCAGCCTCGACGAGCTGCGCGCGAAGCTCATCGGTCTGGTCAACGCCCCGGCGACGAAGATCGCCCAGGTCGTTACCGCACCCGCCGCGAAGGTCGCCCGCGTGTTTGCCGCTTACGCGGACAAGGCAGCCTAAGAGACGTTTTTCGCCAGACGAAACAATCTTTTGGGGCAAATCCGCCCCGCCACAATTTGGAGTGAACCATCATGGCCGATATTGCCAAGCTTGTTGAAGAACTTTCGAAGCTGACCGTGCTCGAAGCCGCCGACCTCGCCAAGGCCCTCGAAGAAGCATGGGGCGTGAGCGCCGCTGCTGCTGTCGCGGTTGCCGCTGGCCCGGCTGCGGGCGGCGACGCCCCGGCTGCCGAAGAGCAGACCGAATTCGACGTCATCCTGACCGGCGACGGCGGGAAGAAGATCCAGGTCATCAAGGAAGTCCGCGCCATCACCGGCCTGGGCCTGACCGAAGCCAAGACCCTCGTGGAATCGGCTCCGAAGGCGCTCAAGGAAGGCGTGAACAAGGCGGAAGCCGAAGAAATCAAGAAGAAGATCGAAGAAGCCGGCGGCACCGTCGAGCTCAAGTAAGCTCGATCCCGCGGTCTTCGA
Source organism: Porphyrobacter sp. YT40 (assembly GCF_006542605.1). Taxonomy (GTDB): domain Bacteria; phylum Pseudomonadota; class Alphaproteobacteria; order Sphingomonadales; family Sphingomonadaceae; genus Erythrobacter. The sequence continues at coordinate 918,003 of NZ_CP041222.1, read as the reverse complement.
CCGACACAGGAAAGGCGGCGCCAGCGATGGCGTCGCCTTTTTTGTTGGCCGGGCCATATGTTGGCGTTAACTGGGCGGGTTGATCCCGAGGGGGGATCATCAAACAGGGAACGCAAAAATATGAAAATGAAGTCTCTGGTGCTCGCCATCGCGGCGGGCACTGCGCTGTCGGGCTGCGCCACGGTCATGAACGGCACCAACATCGACTACATGACCGAAACCGACCCCACAGGCGCGGACATCGTGTTCCTGAACGGGCTCAAGTGCACCTCGCCCTGCACGCTGGAACTGAAGCGCGGGGCCGATACCCGCGTGGATATCTCCAAGCCGGGTTACGAGCCGGTTTATGTGCTGATCCAGTCGCGGCTGGCCGGTTCGACCTTCGGCAACATTCTGGCCGGCGGGATCATCGGCGGCGTCGTCGATGGCGGCAATGGCGCGAGCAACACCCTCGCCCCGCGCCCGCTGAGCGTGCGCCTGGCGCCGGTCGGATCGGGCCAGAAGGCGATGCTGCTCGACAAGGAAGGCAAGGACCTGATGACCGTCGACGAGCACAACGACAAGGTCCGCGCAGACGTCGCCAAGACCATCGGCAGCCAGTCGGCTGGGCTGGGCGAAACCGAGTGATCGCCTGAGCGATGCGGGGGGCGGTGCGAGCGATCGCGCCGCCCCTCTGCTTTGCCGATGCGATGCCCGCAATCATCGCCGCAACCGCCCTGATCAGGGTGATTTTTCGCACAAACATCCATTTTGGAGGCATCATCCGCCCCCTCGGCAGGGCGGGAATTAATGAAGGATTTGCAACCGTCTAGGAACCGGACGATTCCGCGATGGCAGGCCGAAGTTACTTTACACCCTGTTAATAACCCCTAACATTGCCTTACCGAGTCGCCGAGTCGAAAGACTTCGAACGTCAAATGGGGAAAATACCCCAGTCCCACGTTCCTTGGTTAAGTTTGGGGGGTTTCATGTTGATGTGGAAGACAGGCCTTTTGGCGTGCGCCGTTGCCTTTGCGGCGCCGCTGGCAGCGCAGGATCTGGTCCACGAACCGATCAGCCCGACCTTCGGGGGCAATCCGTTCAATTCCCAGCATGTGCTTGGCGTGGCCAACGCCAACAACGATTTCCGCGATCCGCGCGCCGCCAGCAGCAACTCCCAGGCCGACATCTTCGCCCGGCAGCTGCAATCGCGGTTGCTCTCGGCGCTGTCGTCCCAGATCGTCGATGCGATCTTCGGTGACAATCCGCAGGAATCCGGAACGATCAGCTTCGGCGGCCAGACGATCGAGTTCTTCCGCTCGCTCGAAGAGGTCACGCTGATCATCCGCAACGACACCACGGGTGAGGAAACCCGCATCGTCGTGCCGCTGTTCATCGAAGTGAATTGAGGCGGGACATGCACAAGCTTGCATCCCTTGCTCTCGTTTCCCTCGCCGCGCTGGGCATGGGCGGCTGCATGAGCATGCCGCAGGACGGGCGCAACTCGCTCGCGACCACCACGAGCCTCGCATATTTCCCGAAGAAGACCCAGACCCAGACCCTGCTCAACCAGCTCCCGCCGCCGCAGCGGCCGGTGGCGATCGCGGTCTATGGCTTCACCGACCAGACCGGCCAGTTCAAGCCGAGCGAGACGGGGCAGACCCTGTCGCGCGCGGTGACGCAGGGGGCAAGCTCTATCCTCGTCAAGGCGTTGCAGGATGCGGGTAACCGCAACTGGTTCACCGTGGTCGAGCGTGAGCGGCTGGATAACCTGCTGAAAGAACGCCAGATCATCGGCGAAATGCGCAAGCGCTATCTGGGCGAGCAGGAAGTCGATCCCAATGCCCTGCCCGCACTGCTGTTTGCCGGCGTGCTGCTGGAAGGCGGGATCGTCGGTTACGACACCAACACCGTGACCGGGGGCGCGGGCGCGGCCTTCCTCGGCATTGGCGCGCGGACCGAATACCGGCAGGACACGGTAACGGTGTATCTGCGCGCGGTTTCGGTGCGCACCGGCGAAGTGCTGGCCAATGTCACCGCCTCCAAGACCATCGCCAGCCAGGCGCTGGGGGCGAGTGCGTTCAAATTCGTCGCTTTCCGCGAGCTGCTGGAGGCCGAAGCCGGCATCACCTCGAACGAGCCCGATCAGGTCGCGCTCCAGCAGGCGATCGAGAAGGCGGTCTATGGCCTCGTTCTCGAAGGCGTGGAGCTCGACCTGTGGCGCTTCAACGACATGGCGGCGGCCATGCCGCTGCTCGCCGCGTACCGCGCCGAGCGCGATGGACTTTACGACGCCAGCGACATCCAGAAGGCGGTCAAGCGGGCAGGCTCGCTCACCGCGCTGACGGTGGTCGATGGCGACAAGGACGATGAAAGGCGTGACGGATCGTGACGCCTTGATGGGGGAATTGCGCAAGCCCTGAGACGGGGCTTCGCGGTACAACCGGAAGAGCGTGAGAAACGCCGGCCGGGCCGCAAAAAACAAAGCACGCAAAGGAGCGGCAACTCCGATGCGCGCGAGTGAATGGTATGCGATCACCAGAATGGCTCGGCGTCTGATGCGCCGTGGCCAATGCTCGGTATCGCCTATCGCTAGGGCGGATGCAACCATGATTACCGAGCGGTTCATTGCAGACAGCACCACCACTCCCGCCCCGGCGCTTGCGCCCGGCGCGGTGGCGGCTGTCTGCACGGCCCGCGCTCCCCGCCCTACCACCCGATTTCACGCAACTGCGGCGCACGCACGCCCGCGGGGCTGGAACCTGTCGCACACTTTTGAAAACGCTGAAGGAAACGAATAATGAAGAAGACAATCAAGGCGGGTGTTTCGCTGATGGCGCTGTCGCTGGCCGGGGCGGCGCTGGCGCAGGGGGTGCCGAACACCTCTGACGTCGAGCAGACCGGTTCGGGCGAAGTGGCGTCGGTCACACAAGGCGGCACCGGTACCAACACCAGCGACATCGATCAGGACGGCAGCAACAACGAGGCCACCGTCTCCCAGACCAGCACGTCGGGCGATGCCAACAGCTCGACCATCCTGCAATCGGCCACCGCCACCGGCAACACCGCCACCGTCACCCAGACCGGCGAGGGTAACGACAGCGACGTCACGCAGGACGGCGAGGACAGCGACGTCGAAGTCACGCAGGATGGCACCGACAACGTCTCGGCCATCACGCAGAATGCCTTCGAGGCGAGCACCATCGTCAACCAGAACGGCAACGCCAACTTCTCCGATGTCGGTCAGACCGGCGACAATGCCAGCGTTCTGGTCAACCAGACCAACAGCGATGGCGTGATCGACGGGAACGATAGCTTCGTCACCCAGAGCGGCGACGATGCTTCCGCGACCGTCGGCCAGAACGGCCAGGGCAACGTTTCGACCATCACGCAGACCGGCAACAGCTCGCTGACCGATGTCAGCCAGACGGGCACGGGCAACAGCTCGACCGTGAGCCAGGGCGGATTTTCGGCGGATGCCTTCGTGATCCAGAACGGCACCGGCAACCAGTCGACCATCGGACAGACCGGCATCGGCTCGGAAACCAGCGTCACCCAGAACGACACCGGCAACGCTTCGACCGTGACCCAGTCGGGCTCGTTCTCTTCGACCACCGTCAACCAGAGCAATCTGGGCACCGGCAACACCTCGACGGTCAGCCAGTCCGGCTCGCTGTCGCAGACCACCGTCAATCAGAGCGGCGCGGGGGGCAATGCCTCGACCCTGACCCAGTCGGGGCTCGGCGCGGTCGCGGTGATCAACCAGACGGGTGACGGCAACGTCTCGACCGCGAGCGAAACCGGGGCGGGTTCGAACCTTGCCGTGACCCAGATGGGCACCGGCAACATCTCGGGCGTGACCCAGAACGGCGCGGGTTCGGAAGTCGATATCTTCCAGGACGGCACCAGCAACGTCTCGTCGGTCACCGGCACCGCGATCGGCGCGACGGTCGACGTCAGCCAGACCGGCACCGGCAATGACAGCTCGGTGTTTCAGGCGGGCGGTCTGCTTGGCGCAGTGGGGGCCGATGTCGAGGTCATCCAGAACGGGACCACCAACGTCTCGATCGTGCGGCAGCTGGCCGGCGGTGCGGAAGTGGGTGTGAACCAGAACGGCACCAGCAACTTCTCCGATGTGGTCGGCATTGCCAACAACTCGGACGTCACGATCGATCAGGACGGCATCGGCAACCGTTCGGAAGTCGATCAGAACGCGGTCAATCTGCCGTTGTCTGCGGCGCTCAACGAAAACCAGAGCGCGAGCGTCACCCAGAATGGTGAGGGCAACACCCAGCGCCTCAACCAGTACGGTCGCAACCAGATCGCCGAGATCACCCAGATCGGCGACGGCAACGTCTCGGGCGCTCCGGGTGGCGCGGTCGGGATCACGCAGGTCGGCGAGAACCAGACCGCCACCCTGCGCCAGGAAGGCGATGGCAACAGCTCGGTGATCAATCAGGGCACCAATGGCAGCCTGACCTTCATCACCGCCGCCGCGAGCGACGGCAACACCGCCAATGTCACGCAAGGCGGCGATCAGGGCACCTCGAGCGTCACCCAGAACGGCGATTTCAACACCGCCAATCTGACCCAGCTCGATGGTGGTCTGCTGAACGAATCGACCATCACCCAGCTCGGCACCGGCAACACCGCCAGCGTCACGCAGGGAAGTGACGATAACACGTCAAACGTGAGCCAGACCGGCACGGGCCACACCGCGACCGTGTTCCAGGGCCAGCCGTAACCGCCGCAGATGCCAGCCGGGTGAGAGGGCGCAGCCTCACCCGGCCCCGGCATCCTGTCTCTTTTTTCAAGGACACTGAACCATGAAGACCTTTCTCGTAAGCAGCGCATCCCTCGCCGCTCTCGCCATGGCCGCTTCGGCCGCTGCGCAGAGCACCTCGACCCTCGACCAGATCGGCGATGGCAATACCGCCACCGTAGGCCAGACGGGCACCAACACCTCCGACGTCGATCAGAACGGCGAGGGCAACTTTGTCGACGTGGCGCAAAGCGGCGCCGGCAACAGCTCGACGATCGATCAGGACGCGATCGCGGCCAGCGCCGACGTCACCCAGACCGGCAACGACAACACCTCGAACATCACCCAGACCGACGGGGATCCGCGCGGCACCATCGGGCTGATGCCGCATGACCCCGAGGCAATGGTCGAGCAGACCGGCAACAACAACCGCTCGGACATTTCGCAGATCAACATCACCGGCAACTTCAACTCGAACGCGCATGTGAAGCAGACCGGCGACAACAACATCTCGAACATCATCCAGGACCTGAGCGTCGGGATGCAGAACGGCTCGCTGCGGGCCACGGTCGACCAGCGCGGCAATTCGGACTCGCTGATCGACCAGTCGGCGACCGCCGATCACTCGCTCAACCTCAACGCCCGGGTGACGCAGACCGATTCCACGTCGACCGTGACCCAGCTGGCCGCGGGGGACCGTTCCTCGCAGCTCAAGGCGACCGTCAATCAGCAGGGCTTTTCGGACTCGATCATCGAACAGACCGCCTCCGGCTTCCGGTCGGGCGATCTCAACGCCAACGTGACCCAGCGGGGCGGCGCGATCTCGCGGGTCGAACAGAATGCGGGCGGCGATGAATCGGTGAACATGGACGCGATCGTCACGCAGAACGGGGCGAGCACGTCGAACATCACCCAGACCTTCAACAACGACGGGACCAACACCTTCCTTGCCGTCGTCAACCAGCAGGGCGCCGGCAACCTGTCGAACGTGACCCAGCGCGACGAAGGCTTCGGGGAGATCGGCAATGCCGACGGCGGGCTTGAAGCCAACGTCAACCAGACGGGCGATGGCAACACCTCCAATCTGGTGCAGGAAAACAAGAGCGCCTTTGCCGACATCGACCAGACCGGCGATGGCAACAATGTCCTCGCCTTCCAGGGTGCGGCCGGCAACGACCTGATCGTGCTCCAGTCGGGCGATGGCAACACCTCGAACTCGAGCCAGACCGGGCTCAACAATGCAGCCGACGTGCTGCAGGCGGGTATCGGCGCGACGTCTACCATCAACCAGTCGGGCCGCAACGATCTGGCCTTCGTCGATCAGCTGGTCGGTTCGGATGGCTCCAGCTCGACCATCACCCAGACGGGCGCGGGCGGGCCGCGTTCGGAAAACTCGGCCAGCGTCACGCAGGGCGGAGCGAGCAACGTCTCCTTCGTCACGCAGGATGGCTTCAACAGCACCGCCGAACTGACCCAGCTCGGCAGCGGGAACGAATCGAACATCACCCAGACCGGCACGGTCGATGGCTTCGGCAACAGCGCAGACGTGCTGCAGTCGGGCAACGGGAACGAGTCCAACATCACCCAGACCGGCTCGCTCAATGCGGCGAGCGTGACCCAGTCCAGCAACAGCAACCTGTCGAACGTCTCGCAGACCGGCACCGGCAGCACGGTGACCGTGACGCAGGGGTTCTGAACCCGATCGATCCGGGCGGGGGCCATGCCTCCGCCCGCAATAGCATAACGGGGCCAACCCCGTGTCGCATAAACGAATGAAAGCAAATCGCTCACTTCATGGAGGATATTGATATGAAGAATACCATTCTTGCCGGCGCTTCGGTGCTGGCCCTCGCCTTGGCCGCTCCGGCCCTTGCGCAGAACGTGTCGACCGTCGACCAGACCGGCAATGCCCAGACCGCCACGGTCACCCAGAACGGATCGGGCAATGATTCCGACGTCGATCAGGACGGCGACACCAACACCGCCACCGTCACCCAGACCGGCACCGACGGCGTGTCGGGTGTCGACCAGGACGGCGCCGGCAATCAGGCCACTGTCAACCAGACGTCGATCGCAGGTTTCAGCAGCGTAACTCAGGACGGCGACAACAATGTCGCCAACGTCACGCAAGATGATGCCTCGGCGAACGGCACGATCGGCGCCCTGCCCGAAGACCCCGAGGCCCGCATCACCCAGCAGGGCAACGGCAACGATTCCTCGATCAGCCAGACCAACGTCGCGTCGAGCTTCAACCTGATCGCTGACAGCATCCAGAACGGTGACGACAACATCTCATCGATCACGCAGGAAGCCAACGGCCCCGGTTTCACCGGCACGCTGCGCGCGACCGTTACCCAGAGCAATGGTGCGGATTCGACCGTGTTGCAGGAAGCCAACAATGGTTCGAAGAACTTCCGGGCCGATGTGACCCAAGATGATTCGACCTCGTCGGTGATCCAGACCGGAAACGCCTCGACCGGCGCCAACAACCCGGCGCTGCGCGCGGTGATCAACCAGACCGGCGGATCGGATTCGGGCGTGACCCAGACCGTCAATGGTGCCGGCGGCGGCGATCTGTTCGCCAGCGTCACCCAGTCGGGCGGCGCGACATCAAGCGTTACCCAGTCGGCCAATGGCGCCAACTCGGTCACGCAGGACGCCATCGTCAATCAGACCGGGGCGAACGATTCGTTCATCACGCAGACCTTCAACGGTGCCGGTTCGAACACCTTCCTCGCCACGGTCACCCAGACCAACAGCAGCAACGTGTCGAACATCACCCAGAGCGACTTCACCTCGGCGCCGGATAGCGGGCTGACCGCGACCGTCACGCAGAGCGGTTTCGACAATGACTCGACCGTGAACCAGCTCAACAAGAGCGGAACGGCAACGGTCATCCAGTCGGGCGACCTGAACGACGCCTTCGTCGATCAGAACGGTGCCGGCATGGATGCCGACATCCTGCAGAGCGGCACCGAGAACTTCGCCGACGTCAACCAGAACGCGCTCAATTCCTCGGCCGATATCGATCAGTTGGGCACCAGCGACATTGCCACCGTCAACCAGTTTGGCGCGCGCAATGATGCAGCGGTGATCATCCAGCAGGTCAGCTCGATCGACAACGAAGCGACGATCAACCAGAACGGTGTCAGCGGCTCGCAGGGCTTCAGCACCGCCACGATCGATCAGAGCGGTTCGCTGAGCGATGCGACCATCACCCAGAACGGCACGCGCAACGATGCGACCACCACCCAGTCGGGCGTGAACAACACCAGCACGACCACCCAGACCGGGACCGGGACCGGCACTCCGCCGCCTGCGCTCTACAACGTCGCCGAAACCATCCAGTCGGGTGACAACGGCACCTCGCTGCTCAGCCAGAACGGGCTGTCGAACGATGCCTTCCTCAACCAGTCGGGCGACGACAACTATGCCGATGTCTCGCAGACCGGGATCGGTAACGAATCGGACATCCTGCAGAGCGGCAACAACAATGATGCCTTCGTGACGCAGACCGGCAACGGCAACGCCTCGACCATCAACCAGCTCGGCACCAACAGCACCGCCACGGTGACGCAGGGCAACTGATGCCAGGGCGCCCGGGCGAAGCGGTTGCTCCGCCCGGGTTCGCTCCGGCCTGACCATCCACTGTGAAGACCTGAAAGGTTCTCCTCATGAAAAATACCATTCTTGCCGGCGCTTCGATGCTGGCCCTCGCCCTTGCTGCTCCGGCCTATGCTCAGAGCAACGAATCCACCGTCACCCAGACCGGCAGCACGCAGAACGCGACCGTGAGCCAGACGGGCGAAGCCGCATCGGCCACGGTGATCCAGAGCAACGCCAACAACACCGCGACCATCACGCAGGAAGCCAATTCCGGCGGCGGCGCGCTGATCGATCAGTCGGGCACCTTCAACACTGCCTCGGTCGGCCAGACCTCGGAAGACTCGGACGCTCAGGTCGAGCAGTCGGGCGATCGCAACGAGGCGACGCTGACGCAGGGCCGCGCCGCCAGCAACCCGTTCCAGACCAACAGCCAGACCGCGCTGCTGGTGCAGACCGGTGACGACAACGGCATTCTGGCCTCGCAGTCCGGCAGCAGCGGCGATCTCAACGTGCTGCAGAGCGGCAACAACAATGATGCGACCGTCGACCAGGTCGGCTTCGACAACGGTTCGGGCGAAGCGGGCGCTCCGGCGCTGGTCGGGATCCTCCAATCGGGCGACGACAATGATGCCTTCGTGTCTCAGACCGGCCAACTGTCGGATGCGCTGATCGATCAGGGCGGCAACTTCAACACCGCAACCGTCAACCAGTCGGTTCCCAATGCGCCGAACCCCGTGGGCGGCACGGACCCGCGCGTCGCGACCGCGACCATCAACCAGAGCGGTGACGACAACGAAAGCACCATCAACCAGACCGGCGGCACCGACACAGTCTCGGCCCGACTGATGACCGCCACCAGCATCCAGGTCGGTTCGGGCAATGAGAGCACGATCAGCCAGACCAACAACCTGCTGGCGGCATCCTCGTCGGGGAACGAAGCGACCGTGACCCAGAACGGCGACGACAATGAATCGGACGTCAGCCAGAACGGTATCAATCTGACCGCCACCGTCCTGCAGAACGGGACCGATGGCACCGCATCGATCATCCAGTCGGGCGATGGCAACACCTCGACCTCGACGCAGAGCGGCACCTTCAACACCGTGAACGTCAACCAGAGCGGCGCCGACAACAGCTCGATCACGGATCAGTCCGGCACCCGCGGCACCGCCAACGTGACCCAGAATGCCACCGACAGCCGTTCGACGATCACCCAGTCGGGTGTGGTCGATGCCTTCGCGTCGGTGAACCAGAGCGGCGACAACCAGCAGTCGACGATCAATCAGGTGTCGCAGGCCAATGCGAACAACCGCTTCCCGGGTGCCTTCGTCCAGCAGAGCGGTGCGGACAACGTTTCCAACATCAACCAGACCGGAAACGTCGACACCTGGCTGCTGGGGACAAGCCCGATTACCTCGCCGAGCGGTTTCGTCATTCAGGACGGAGTTGGAAACAACGTCGACCTTCAGCAGCTTGGGGACTCGACGCTGGCCTATTCCGAACAGCGGGGCAACGGGAACAGCATGACCGGCATGCAAACCGGCCAGAACAACTATTCGATCTCGCGGCAGTTCGGCAACAACAACATCAACAACGTGAACCTTGGTGCTGCAACTCCGTCGAACACGCTGTCGATCGTGGACACGTTCCAGACGGGCAATCGCAACACCTCGACCGCGACCCAGAACGGAACGCAGGACCGGGGCCAGATTTCCTTCACGTCTGCCGGCATCGTGCAGACCGGGGATGACAACACCTCGACCCTGACCCAGTCGGGCCTCAACGATGTCGCCTTCGTCGACCAGATCGGGGACTTCAATCGCTCGACTGTCACCCAGCAGGCCGGCGGCGTGAACAACAGCGCCGACATCAATCAGTCCGGGGACGAAGGCTTCTCCGAACTGACCCAGAGCGGCACCGGCAACAGCGCCACCGTGAACCAGGGTGGGCTGGATAACGACTCGTTCATCACCCAGGCCGGCTCCGGCAACACCGCGACCGTGAACCAGGCGGGCGCCGACAACATGTCGACCGTCAACCAGAACGGCATCGGTAACACGGCGACCGTCACGCAGGGCATGTGAGCCACCAAGCTCCGGGCGGGGGCCATGCCTCCGCCCGGATCATCATAGCGGGTGCAAGCCCCGTGTCGCATCAAGAAAAATGCCACACATGATTGAATTGATGGAGAACCTTGAAATGAAAAATTCCATTCTTGTCGGCGCTTCGGTGCTGGCCCTCGCCTTTTCCGCTCCGGCCTTTGGGCAAGCGCAGGTTTCGGAAATCGACCAGACCGGCAACGCCAACGCCGCCACGGTTCAGCAGAACGGCAACGAGAACCTGTCGGACATCGATCAGGTCGGCAACAACAACACGGCAGAGGTCACGCAGCTGACCGATCCGGCCGGATCACCCAATTTCAACACCGCGTCGAACGATTCGACCATCAATCAGACCGGTGAGTTCAACAGCGCGACAGTCGATCAGGAAAACAACAACCAGTTCGCGCAGCCGAACACCGTGGTGATCAATCAGAACGGCACCGGCACCGCCGTCGCGGAGGCCAATGTCGCCGACGCCACCCAGTTCGGTGACAGCAACACCACCAACATCGATCAGGGCGTGGTCGGCCTTGCCACCGGCGACAGCAATTCGGCCACCACGAATCAGTCCGGCCGTCTCAACGTGATCGATCTGACCCAGTTGAACGACGGCGCGACCGCCAGCGTCAGCCAGTCCGGGCTGTCCAACACCTCGACTTCGTCGCAGGGCCGTCCGACGACCGTGACCGGGCTGCAGACCACCGATCAGTCGCTGATCGTCGACCAGAACGGCGAAGGCAACACCTCGACGATCGATCAGCGCGGCGGGACGAACTACGCCAACGTGTTCCAGGACGGCAACGACAACACCTCGACCATCAACCAGCCGGGTTTCGACAATGATGTCGGCGCGATGATGATGGTGGGCGTCAACCAGATCGGTGACGACAACGAATCGACCATCACGCAGACCGCCAACTTCGGCCTCGTGACGGTCGATCAGATCGGCAACAATCTCACCAGCACCGTCAGCCAGCGGGGGCGGGCCAACAACTCGGTGGTCGATGTCGATCAGTCGGGTTCGTTCAACACCAGCACGGTGACGCAGGATGCCCCGAGCCCGGCCAACGGCGGACCGGCGCGCGGGATGACCGCGAATGTCACGCAGGCGGGCACCATGAACGAGAGCACGATCGACCAGACCAACACGCTGGGCGCGCCGGAGTTTTCGGACAATCTGGCGAGCGTCGATCAGTCGGGCTCGCTGAACGTGTCGGAGATCAGCCAGAATGGCCATGAAAACACCGCCAGCGTCACGCAGGAAGGGCTCGACAGCGACAGCTTCGTGACCCAGCTGGGCAACGAAAACACCGCCACTGTCACCCAGAGCGGCGCGTTCGACATGTCGACCGTGACCCAGACCGGCAACGGCAACACCGCCACCGTAACCCAGGGCTCCTAAGCCCGCAGCGACCGGGCGGGAGCAGCGCTCTCGCCCGGATCGTCCTTTTCGAGTAGAAGGCACAAGATCATGGCCAAGACCCGCACCCTCGCCACATTCGCCATCGCCCTCGCCGGGGTGCTGCTGATGGGTGTCGCCGCGACGCCGGCGCTGGCCGACAACGACAAGACCCCGCCCGGCAATCCGTGCGGCGGTGGGCCCGGCAAAGGGACCGGCAACCCGTGCAACGGCAACAACGGCAACGACGGCGCGCAGGGCAATGCCAAGAGCGGGGGCGGCGGCGGTCCGTTCGAGCCGATCGCGCTGCCCGATGCGCAGGATCGGGGCGTGTTCATCTCCCAGATCGGAAACACCAACCGCGCCGAAGTGCGGCAGGCCACGGGTGCGAGCTATGCCCGCGTCGCGCAGAGCGGATCGGACAACGGCGCTCTGCTGACACAGGACGGCACCGGTCGCCACTATGCTACGATCGCGCAGGACGGCGACGGCAATGCCCTCGACGGCGGTCAGGACGGCAGTGGCCAAACGGTGCTGCTGCTCGCCCAGCAAGGCGAGGGCAATGCCGCGATCATCCGGCAGACCGACAATGGCTCCGACTACAGCGCCGCCGCGGTGGCGCAATCGGGTAGTGGCAACCAGTTGGTGCTGGTGCAGGACGGCAGCGACAATCAGGCGCGTTTGACCCAGGACGGCAACGACAACGCCATGACAGCGACCCAGCTCGGCGGCGGCAACCGCCTTGAATGGGCGCAGAACGGCAACGGCCTTGCCGACCTCCAGATCACGCAGGATGGCGGCGCCATCATGCAGGTGACGCAGAGCAACACGGGCGGCTGAAGCATCGTGCGGCGCCGGCATCCTCTCGACCCGATCGCGCTTGCCGCGCTGGCATTGTGCGCCGCGCCCGCGCTCGCCGGTCAGGTTTCGGACGAAAGCGAAAGCTCCGCCAGCCGCACCGAGGCGATGCAGATCGAAATGCCGCAGGCGACCTCCGGGCCGGGCAGCGCCTATCTCGACACCGCCACCCGCCCCGCTGCGCCGCCGCAACCCCGCGCCAGTCTGGTCGAAGCGCGCAGCGACGGCATCATCCGCGGCAAGGCCACCGCGCCCGCCAGCCAGATCAGCGCCCGCGCCGATGGCGGATCGGGGATCGCGCAGCTTTCCAAGGCCAATCTCGAAGCGACCCTCGCCCAGCTCTCCCCGGCCGAACGCCGCGTGTTGTTGCAGGCGATCGAGGGCACCGACATCTGCAACGATCCGCCCGATATCCCGGCAGTCGTTACGCTGTGCCAGAACCGGATCGAAACCCGCGCGACCGAATTCGCCCCCGCCGCCGAACGCTCGCTGAGTGCCGAGGACCGGCTGCTCAGCGGCAATCTCGAAAGCGCGGCCCTGCCCAGCATCGCGCAGGTGATCGACCGGCTGGCACGCGGCGGCGCGTCGAGCGGGGATTTCAGCAATCAGGCAATCGCCTCGATCGCGCTGGGCACGACGCCCGCCGCGCCCGCTCGCCCGGTCGAGGAGGCCCAGCCCGACACCGCGAGCCTCGGCGAGGAAACGCAGGCGCTGATCAACGCGCTCATCAACCAGCTCGGAGGCCGCGTGCCATGACCCTGTCCGCCCTTCCCGCCGGTGCGCTCGCGCTGGCCCTGCTCTCTCACGCCACGGTGTCCGCCATGCCCGAACAGCCTCACGCCCTGACGCTTGATGTCCACGTACATGACGGGACGGTTGAAATCCGGCTGATCGGCCATTCGCCGCGCGCGCAGGCGGTCAGCTATGCGCTGGAGGTGACCGGGCAATCGACCTCGCGCCACCGCGGCGCGACCACACTGGCGGCGGACACCCGCGCGGTGCTTTCGACGATGCGCACCAATGTCGGCGCGGACTGGTGCGTCAGGCTGGCCGCCGAGGAAGAAGGCCGCGCGCCCTACGAAATCACCCGAGGGCCCTGCGCCGCCGGTTGAGAGGTCTCAACGCGGGCGCGGCACCTGCGCCATGCCGGTCGCATCGATCCCGCGCTCGGGCGTGGTGATCTGGTCGATATGCACCTTGCGCGCGGATTTGGGCCGGGTGTCGGTCAGCCCGACGTTGAACTCGTCATAGACCGGATCATAGCTGATCGGGATGCCCCTGGCCTGCAAGTCGGCGAGCGAGACATAGGCCTCGCCGGCCGACGAGGCGCGGATGCGGGCGATAACGTCCGGGGCGAAGCGATCGGCCAGCACCTCGACCACCGAGCCGAGCCGCAGCTTGAGCCCTTCGGGCGTCTGCTGGAAATCGACCGTTCCGGCAGTCTTGCCGTCGACCCGGGTGATCAGCTGCGCCTTGATGTCGAGCGGAAAGGGGCTGTTTCCCGCGGCGAGCGGCGCGCTGAGGGCGGGCCGGGATAGGGGCACGGCGGCGATGGCGGGCGCGGGGGCCTGAACGGGCGGCGGCGCGGCGACAGCCGCGCGCAGGCCAGCCGCCGGTTGCCGGGGTGGCAGCGGCGCAGCGGCGCGCGGGGCCGGAGCAGGCGCGGGGCGCGATACGGGGGATGCATCCGCAGACTCGGGCAAGACACCCCGACCGGCAGGCCCGGGTGCCGCAATCGCCGCGATCCGGGGCGGATCGGCGACGGGCTCGGATGGGGCAACCGCCATTGCAACTTTTGCGGTCGGCGCCTGGGCCGGTTGATCGAGCCCCGCAGACATGGGCAGCACAGGCGCGGGCACCGCCGCAGCGGCAAGCTCCGACGCGGTGGGGAGCGATGCAGCGGGCATCGTCGGCGGCGCTGAAAGCGGCATCGCGGACGGGGTTGCAATCGCCGCCACTGGCGCAGCCTCGGCCGCGTTCGGGGTCTTGACGACTGGCGGCACCACCGGCGGCGGCACCAGCGCGGGCGGCGGCGCGGCCTCGAGCGGAAGACTTGCAGCGACGGGAGCGGCCACGGCGGCAGATAGGGGAGCAGGCGCGAGCAGAGGCACGTCAGCCTCGCCAGCACCGGGCAACGCCATCGCTGCGGTCAGCGTCAGCACAGGCGCGGCTTCGCGATCGATGACCGGCGCATAGCGCACCCCGGCCAGCCCCGGCTTCGCCCTGGCCGCACCCAGCCGCGTCGTGGTGGTCTGCTTGAGCGAAGGCGACGGCGGCAGCGGCGGATCGTCGACGTGGTTGCCGCCGCCCAGATCGCCTGCACCCACCGAAAGCTCGGGAACGGTCAGCGCGGCGACCACCACCATGCCGCCCGGCAACACCCGCGACATCAGGCGGCGCGCGATCGACCGGCGACGCGAAGCGCCGCCCGCGCGCGCACTGCGCACGGCGGAATCGTCCTCCAGCATGTGTCGCAAGTCGTTCATTTCGCCCCCAAGCCGATATCTTATGGAATGTGACGGCGATTCGGCAAAGGGGAATCCGGGGCTGTCCGGTATCGGGAAGAAACTAGCCCAGCATTGTCAGAGACTTGGTGATTTACCGTGGCTCCCGTGATGCGACTGCGGGAGGCAATTTGCGAAGCTGCCACCTTTGCGCTTTCCCCGAATCGCCCTTGCGCCTATCCGGGCCGGCTCGCCGTGCGGTGGGCAGACAGGCGAAAAGTGCAACAGGATCTCGTTCTCGAAACGCCCGGCTGGGGGCAGGAACTGCGCGCGACCCTCGGACTCGCGGGGCCGCTGGCGGCTGCCAACCTGTTGCAGATGCTGACCTATGCGATCGACGTGATCTTCATCGCCCGGCTGGGCGAGGCGCAGCTGGCGGGATCGGCGCTGGCGGTGTCGCTGTTCGGGCTGGTGCTATGGGCGCTGACCGGGCTGACGGGTGCGGTCGCGCCGATGATCGCCGAGGAGCTGGGCGCGCGCGCGCCGGCGCTGCGGGCGGTGCGCCGCGCGGTGCGCATGGCGCTGTGGCTGGCGGTGATCGCGGGCGCGGCGGGGATGGGTGTGTGCCTGCTGCTCGATCCGATCATGCAGGTCTCCGGCCAGCAGGCGGATATTCGCTCGCTCGCCAATTCCTACAACGTCGTGATCGTCTTCTCGATGATCCCGATGCTGCTCGCTGCGGTGCTACGCAACTTCGTTTCGGCGCTGGGCCGCCCGATCTTCGCCACGGCGATCACGGGGGCCGGGATTTTCGTCAACGGCCTCGCCAATTACGCCTTCATCTTCGGCGAGCTGGGCGCGCCCCGGCTGGGCCTGCCCGGCGCTGCGGTGGCGACCATCATCACCGCGCTGTTCACGCTCGCGGCCTATGTGGCGGCGATCCGGCTCGACCGGCGGCTGCACCGCTATCATGTCTTCGGGAGGATCTGGGCACCCGACTGGGCACGCTTCCGCCAGATCGTGGTGATCGGCACCCCGATCGCGCTGACGATCACCGCCGAGGCCGGGATCTTCGGCGCGGCGGCGTTTCTGATGGGGCGCTTCGGCGCGGCGGAGCTCGCCGGGCACACGGTTGCGCTGCAACTGGCGGCGCTCGCCTTTCAGGTGCCGTTCGGCGTGGGGCAGGCCGCAGCCATCCGCGTGGGCTATTTCTACGGCGCGCGCGATCCTGTCGGCGTGAAGCGCGCTGGTTGGGTGGCGCTGGCGATCGGCACGGGCTTCATGTCGCTCACCGCAGGCGCGATGGTGCTGATGCCCGAGCTGTTGCTGCGCCTCTATGTCGATCCCGACGCCGCGAAGAACGCCGCGCTGGTAGGTTTCGCGCTGCAATATCTCGCGCTCGCCGCGATCTTCCAGCTGGCCGACGGGGTCCAGGCCGTCGCCGCCGGGGCCCTGCGTGGATTGCAGGACACGCGCGTGCCGATGTGGATCGCGATCTTCAGCTATTGGGTGCCCGGTATCGGTGTTTCCGTCGGGCTCGGCTTCTTCACCCCGCTGGAAGGCACCGGTGTATGGGTCGGCCTGGCGACCGGCCTATTCTTCGCCGCCGCTCTGCTGATCTGGCGCTGGCACCGCCGCGACATCCTTGGCCTCACCCGCGGCTGAGGACTGCTCGGTGATGTGGTGCACCTCGCGCTGCGGGAAGGGGATCGAGATGCCGGCCTTGTCGAAGCGGTTCTTGGCCGCCTCGGTCAGCGCCCATGACACGGCGAGATAGTCCTCGGTCTTGCTCCACACCCGCATGCCCATCGTCACCGCGCTGTCGGCGAGGGCCGAGACGAAGACCACCGGGGCGGGGTCGGCGAGCACCCGCTCGTCCGCCGCGGCGAGCGCCAGCATTTCCTGACGCGCCTGTTCGATGCTGTCGCCATAGCCGATACCGACCAGCAGTTCGAAGCGGCGGGTCGGCATGCGCGAGGTGTTGATGATCGGCTTGTTCCAGAGCTCGTTGTTGGGGACCATGACATAGACCCCGTCGAACTGCAGCAACTCGGTGGTGAACAGCCCGATCGACTGGACGGTGCCGGTCACCGTACCCGCCGTGATCGCCTCACCCACGCGGAACGGGCGCTGGATCAGGATCATGACCCCGGCGGCGACATTCGACAGCGTGCCTTGCAGCGCGAGGCCCACCGCGAGCGCCAGGCCGCCCAGCGCGGCGATGATGCTGGTGGTCTGCACCCCGAATTGGGTCAGCACGGTGATGCCGACCACCGCCCACAGGGCATATTTGATGATATTGCTGAGGAAGCGCGCGACCGTTGGCTCGATCCGGCCCGACCGGTTCAGCGCCTTGTCGGCCGCCTTCGACAGCAGCTTGGCGAGGATGACGCCGATAACCAGCACCGCGACCGCGCCGAGGAGATGCGGAATGCTCTCGCGCAGCCAGATCCACGCCTGCGTGGCCATGTCGATTTCGGTGCCGAGGCTTTCGGCGATACGGGCGGGAATCTTTGGGGAGGTCATCGGAAGAAAAGCTGTCCTTGCAGGTGTCTTGTGCAGGCGTGCGGCCCGGGGGCCTTGGTAGTCCAACTGCCCAACGCCCGAAATGTGGCATCGCGGCGAAAATTTTTTGCGCGCGCGGGGCTTGATTCATCGCGGCCCCGCGACCAAATGCCGCCGCGTTGGCACTCTCGAGAGGAGAGTGCCAAGCAAACTCACCATTTCAAGGAAAGGTCATCAACATGGCATTTCGTCCGCTGCACGACCGCGTTGTAGTCCGTCGCATCGAAGCCGACCAGAAGACCGCTGGCGGCATCATCATCCCCGACAGCGCTCAGGAAAAGCCGAGCGAAGGCGAAGTCATCGCCGTCGGCGAAGGCAACCGCGACGATAGCGGCAACCGCATCGCGCTCGACGTCAAGGCTGGCGACCGCGTGCTGTTCGGCAAGTGGTCGGGCACCGAAGTCAAGATCAACGGCGAAGACCTGCTGATCATGAAGGAAAGCGACATCATGGGAGTGGTTGGCTGATCAATCAGCCAAGCACGGACACCCTGACGAAAGTCAGGGTCTCGTGAGGTTCAGTTGAACATTCGATGGCCCCGACAGGGCCGCAAACGATCCCGGCCTTCGCCGGGATGACGAGAAACAGGAGAAACGAAATGGCTGCCAAGGACGTGAAGTTCGGCCGCGAAGCCCGTGAAGGCATTCTGCGCGGCGTCGATATCCTCGCCAACGCCGTCAAGGTGACGCTCGGCCCCAAGGGTCGCAATGTCGTCATCGACAAGAGCTTCGGTGCCCCGCGCATCACCAAGGACGGCGTCACCGTCGCCAAGGAAATCGAGCTCAAGGACAAGTACGAGAACATGGGCGCGCAGATGCTGCGCGAAGTCGCCAGCAAGGCGAACGACAGCGCGGGTGACGGCACCACCACCGCCACCGTGCTCGCCCAGGCGATCGTCAACGAAGGCATGAAGTCGGTTGCGGCCGGCATGAACCCGATGGATCTGAAGCGCGGCATCGATCAGGCGGTCAATGCCGTGGTCGAGAACCTCAAGGGCCGTTCGAAGGACGTCTCGGGCTCGGAAGAAATCGCGCAGGTCGGCATCATCTCGGCCAACGGCGACCGTGAAGTCGGCGAGAAGATCGCCGAAGCCATGGAAAAGGTCGGCAAGGAAGGCGTGATCACCGTCGAGGAAGCCAAGGGCCTCGAGTTCGAGCTCGATGTCGTCGAAGGCATGCAGTTCGACCGCGGCTACCTCTCGCCCTACTTCATCACCAACCCCGACAAGATGACCGTGGAACTGGATAACCCCTATATCCTGATCCACGAGAAGAAGCTGTCGAACCTGCAGTCGATGCTGCCGATCCTCGAAGCCGTGGTGCAGTCGGGCCGTCCGCTGCTGATCATTGCCGAGGACATCGAAGGCGAAGCGCTCGCGACCCTCGTGGTCAACAAGCTGCGCGGCGGCCTGAAGGTTGCGGCGGTCAAGGCTCCGGGCTTCGGCGATCGTCGCAAGGCGATGCTGCAGGACATCGCGATCCTGACCAAGGGCGAGATGATCAGCGAAGACCTCGGCATCAAGCTCGAGAACGTCACCGTCGGCATGCTCGGCCAGGCCAAGAAGGTCACCATCGACAAGGACAACACCACCATCGTCGATGGCGCCGGTTCGGCTGACGACATCAAGGCGCGCGTCGCCGAGATCCGCACCCAGATCGACAACACCTCGTCCGACTACGACCGCGAGAAGCTGCAGGAACGCCTTGCCAAGCTCGCTGGCGGCGTGGCCGTAATCAAGGTCGGCGGTGCGACCGAAGTCGAAGTGAAGGAGCGCAAGGACCGCGTCGATGACGCTCTCCACGCGACCCGCGCTGCGGTCGAAGAAGGCATCGTCCCGGGCGGCGGTACCGCGCTGCTCTACGCCACCAAGGCTCTCGAAGGGCTGAAGGGCGCGAACGAAGACCAGACGCGTGGTATCGACATCATCCGCAAGGCGATCACCGCCCCGATCAAGCAGATCGCCCAGAATGCCGGCCACGATGGCGCGGTCGTCGCGGGCAACCTGCTGCGCGAGAATGACGAGACCCAGGGCTTCAACGCTTCGACCGACACCTACGAAAACCTGGTGAAGGCCGGCGTGATCGACCCGACCAAGGTCGTTCGCACCGCCCTGCAGGATGCGGCCTCGGTCGCTGGCCTGCTGATCACCACCGAAGCGGCGATCGTCGAGCGTCCGGAAGACAAGCCGGCTGCGCCCGCCATGCCCGACATGGGCGGGATGGGCTTCTAAGCCGCTAGGGCGGGCCAGCGGGGCGCCCGCGCCCCGTCTGACGACCCGGGCTTTGCCCGAGTCAGCCCACGCCACAGAACTGCAAGACCCCGGCGGCTCACCCCGCCGGGGTTTTTCGTGTCCAGTTTGGGGATGGACTGGAACGTAGCCGTCCGGGAGAACTTCAGTCCTATGCGGTCCAGACTATAACTGACCGGCATGGAGCCCATGACACGGAATGACTGATCTGCTGCCCTTCGAAGATCGAAGCGCCGACCTCTTGCGGCTTGTTCTGGACAACAGCCAGACAGGCATCTGGGAGCTCGACCTCGCAAGCGGCCGCGCCGTCAGAAACAGGATGCACGACAGGATCTTCGGTTACGACCAACCGCTCGATGAATGGAGCTACGACCGGTTTCTGGGCCATGTGGTCGAGAAAGACCGTCTCAGGGTCGATAATCTGCAAAAGACCGCGATCGAAGAAAGCCGCGAATGGACTTTCGACTGCCAGATCAGAACCGCCAGGGGCGAGATTCGCTGGATCAAGGCATCCGGTCGCCCGCTTCTCGACAAGAACGGTCAGCCAACCCGTCTGATCGGCCATGTCATCGACATCACCGACGCAAAGCAGAATGAGGCAAGGCTGCGGCTGGTCACCGAGGAGTTGAACCACCGGGTCCGCAACATGCTGAGCATCGTCAAGTCGATGATCAGCCTCACGGCCAGAACTGCCGAAAGCACCGACGCCTTCGCTTGCGCACTGGAAGGCCGGGTCGCCGCTCTTGCGCGCACGCAGAACCTGATCGTTGGAGAGGAGTCCTCTGCGATGATGCCGAGCGCGATCGTGGAAGCGGAATTGGCGACCTTTCCGGCAATCGAGGATCGGGTCCGGATCACTGTAAACGGGGAAGAGCAACTCACCGCCACGGCCGGTCAGGGGCTGGCGCTTGTCACCCATGAATTGCTGACCAACGCGATCAAGCATGGCGCGCTGTCCAGCGAGACCGGCCGGGTCGCAGTGACGATCGGCCTGTCGGGCGTTACGACGCAAATCACCTGGCTGGAGCGCGGTGGCCCTGCCCCGCCGGAGCACAGGCAACAGGGATTCGGCTCGATGCTTATCCTCGATGCTCTGGCCGGAGAGGGGACGACTGAACAGATCTTTTCGCCCGAGGGGCTGGAATGCCGGATCACGCTGAAGACCCGGTAATCCGGCCGGCCGACAGGCCACCGGCGCAGCTTATTCCGCCTCTTGCCACACCGCCGCGCACGCGCGCTGGTTGTGCGTCTGGACAAAGCGCGCGAGGTTGCCGGTGCCTTCCGGCAGTTTCCACCCCACGGTGAAGCCGAAATTGGCGAAGGCGAAGATCAGCAGGTCGGCAAAGGTGAAGCGGCCCAGCGCGATGTGGTCGCTCGCGCCCAGATAGGTGTCGAACAGCCGCCACTTTTCGTCCGCCATCGCCGAAAGCTCCACCCCAGCCTCGGGCGAGACGACACTCAAGCGGGGGGCGAACATCGGGCGGCCCGCACCGGCGCGGAAACCCATCGTCATCGGCACCACCACTTCCTGATCGAACAGTCGCGCCCATTTGCGCACCGTGGCGCGCTCCACGGGACTCGCGCCGAAGAGGTTGGGTTCGGGGTGCTGTTCCTCGATGAATTCGCAGATCGGCCAACTTTCGGTGAGGCAGGTGCCGTCGTCCAGTTCCAGCGTCGGCGTCGTGCCCTGCGGGTTCTTCGCCATGTAGCCTGCATCCTGCCGGTTCTGGCCGGAGATGATGTCGTAATGCACGCGGGTGAAATCGCGCCCCTCTTCCAGTCCCTTTTCGATCATGAACATCCGCACGAGGCGCGGGTTGGGGCCGAGGCTGGAATGCAGGATGGTCATGACGGGTCTCTCCGGGAGGTGGTTTTGCCGGGCGGTTCTAGGGCGCGGCGACCCGCTCGTCGCCCTGATATTTCCGTTAGGCTTGCCCTGCGAAAGCGCTTGCACAGGGCGGCTGTATTGCGCAGATAAGGCACCATGGACGCAACCTCTCCGCCGCCGCCTGCCATGCCGCTCGACGATGAGGGCGCGCTGACCAAGCTGCACCCCAACTACGCCCACGCGCTGCGGGTGCGCACCACGCTGACCGCGATTCCGTTCCTGATCGGGGCGCTGGTGCTGGAGGCCGCGCTGGCGGACAAGGGGCTGCTGCCGCAGGGCGTGATCGCCGGGACGGTGCTGGTGATCGCTGCGGCGCTGATCATCCGGATCCCCGCCCGCCGCTACAGCGCGCGCGGTTACCAGATCAGCGCCGACCGGCTGCGCGTGGTGCGCGGGCTGCTGTTCCGCTCGGACACGGTGGTGCCCTTCAGCCGGGTGCAGCATATCGACGTCGATCAAGGGCCGATCGAGCGGTTCTTCGGGATCGCCACGCTCACGCTCCACACCGCTGGCAATCACAATGCCAGCGTCGCCCTCCCCGGCCTCGGCGAGCCGCTGGCGCGCGAGATGCGCGAGACGATCCGCGCGCATATCCGCCGCGAAATGCTATGACCGCGCCGCAGCGCACCGCCCCCGTCAGCGTGATCCTCGGCGCGCTCGGGAGCATCCGCAGCGCGATCCTGCCCGCCATCGCCATCGCCTTTTCGGGGGTCGGGGGCGAAGGGCGCTACTGGCTCGCCATCGGCGTCGGCGCGGCGGCGGCGCTGATCGGCACGGCATTCAGCTGGCTCGGCTGGCGGCGGCTGACCTACACCATCGGCGAGAGCGACGTGCGGGTCGAAAGCGGCGTCATCAGCCGCACGGCGCGCGCGGTGCCCTATGAGCGCATTCAGGACGTCAGCCTCGAAGCCACCCCGCTGGCGCGGATGCTCGGGCTGGTCGCAGTCAAGTTCGAGACCGGGGCCGGCGGCGGCGACGATCTTGCGCTGCAATACCTCACCGCCGCCGAGGGCGAACGCCTGCGCCAGCTGGTGCGCGAGCGGCGCGAAGACGAGGTGGCCAGCGCCGACCTTGCCGACCCGCAGGCCCCGCCCCGCGCCGAGGATGCCGAGGTGCTCTACGCGCTCACCCCCCGGCGGCTGCTGACCTTCGGGATGTTCGAATTCTCGCTCGCGGTCTTCGCGGTGCTGGGCGGCGCGCTGCAATATGTCGACAATGTCACCGGGATCGAGCTTTGGGATGTCGACCTGTGGCGCAGCTGGCTGAGCGAATCCGGAGAGACCGTCGCCAGCCTCGGCTTCATCGGGCAGGTGATCGGGACCGTGGCCGGGGTCATCGGTCTGATCGCGATCGGCTTTGCGACGGGCATCGCGCGCACGATGCTGCGCGACTGGGGCTTCACCCTCACCCGCAGCCCGCGCGGGTTCCGGCGGCAGCGGGGATTGCTGACCCGCACCGACGTGGTGATGCCGGTGCACCGGGTGCAGGGGCTGGTGATCGGCACCGGCCTGCTGCGCTATCGCTTCGGCTGGCACGGCCTCAGCTTCGTCAGCCTCGCGCAGGATGCCGAGGACGAGAGCCACGTGGTCGCGCCCTTTGCGCAAATGGAGGAACTCGCCCCGATTGTCGCCGCGGCCGGTTTCGCTCTGCCGGACGAGGGCACGCATTGGCAGCGCTCGAGCAAGCGGCACCGCAATGACCGGGCGGTGCTGGGATCGGCGCTGTTCGTGCTGGCGACCATCGCCGCAGCCATATTTGCGCCGATGGGCGTGTTCCTGATCCCGCTCGGCTTGGCGGTGGTGGCCGTGGGCGCCCAACTCTACGCTTGGCAGTTTCGCCGCTTTGCGCTGAGCGACACGCAGATCTTCGCGACCACCGGGCTGCTGTCCCCCACCAGCCGGATCGCGACGCGGCTGAAGCTCCATTCGGTCGAGATCGCGCAGGGGCCGCTGGCGCGGCTTCGCGGCTATGCGACGGTGCATCTCGGACTGGCGGGTGGCAGCTTCGCCGTCCCCGGCGTGCCGCTGGCCGATGCGCGCGCGCTGCGGGCGAGCATCCTCCGCACGATCGCCGCCACCGACTATGCGCGGATCGACGCGCCGCTGGAAGAGCCCGCGCTTACGCCTTGAGCGCCGCCCAATCGGGGTTCTCGGCGAACTTCTTGGCGACGTAGGAGCAATCGGGGCGGATCAGAAAATCGTTCCGCCGCGCGTCTGCGACCAACTGTTCGACCAGAGCCGCCGCCACGCCGCGCCCGCCGATTGCGCGCGGGACGATGGTGTGCGCCGCGATGCGCACCTCCTTGCCGTCCTGCGCTTTCCCCGGCTCCCACTCGAGATAGCCTTCCTCCGCCGCGCCTTCGACGACGGCAACATAGCGGCCCCCTTGCCCGGCAACATGGTGGGTGATGGTCAGTTGAGGGGTTTGTTCGGTCACGATTGATCACTCCGGCTTGTCAGGCGTGAATGTGCGGCTAGAGGCGATGTTCCATGACACTGCCCAAGCCTTTCCTGTC
Source organism: Porphyrobacter sp. YT40 (assembly GCF_006542605.1). Lineage (GTDB taxonomy): Bacteria > Pseudomonadota > Alphaproteobacteria > Sphingomonadales > Sphingomonadaceae > Erythrobacter. The sequence continues at coordinate 893,637 of NZ_CP041222.1, read as the reverse complement.
CGACAACGCCGCCGCCGTCCACCCGCGCCTGTGGGACGCGATGCGCAAGGCCGACGCGCCGGACAATCCCTACGACGGGGACGCGCTGTCTGCGGAGCTCGACGCGCGCTTCACCGCTTTGTTCGGGCGCGAATGCGCGGCGCTGTGGGTGGCGACGGGGACGGCGGCGAATTGCCTGGCGCTCGCCACCATGTGCGCGCCGCATGGCGGGGTGGTGTGCCACCGCGAGGCGCATATCGAGGTGGACGAAGGCGGCGCGCCGGGCTTCTTCCTCCACGGCGCCAAGCTGATGCTGGCCGAAGGCGAAGGCGCGAAGCTGACGCCGGAGGGCATCGCCGCGCTGATCGACCCGATCCGCAATGACGTGCATCAGGTGCAGCCCCACGCCATCGCGATCACGCAGGCGAGCGAATATGGCCGCAGCTATCGACCGGAGGAACTCGCCGTGCTGGGGGCCTTCGCCAAGGACCGGCGGCTGGGCCTCCACATGGACGGGGCGCGGTTTGCCAATGCGGCGGCGTTCCTCGGCGGATCGCCGGAGGATGCCGCGCGGGCGGCGAGCGGGCCGGTCGACAGCCTCGCCTTCGGTTTCATCAAGAACGGCGGGATGGGTGCGGAGGCCGTGGTGCTGTTCGACCCCGAGGCAGCGCAGCAGGTGCGCTACCGCCGCAAGCGCGCAGGCCACCTGCAATGCAAGGGGCGCTACCTTGCTGCGCAGATCCTCGCGATGCTGGAGGACGGGCTGTGGCTCGCAAATGCCGCCCACGCCAATGCCGCCGCGCAGGAAGTGGCCGCGGGTTGCGGCGACCGACTGCTCCACCCGGTCGAGGCTAACGAGCTGTTCGTGCGCCTGACCCCCGAGGAGCGCGAGGCGCTGCGGGCGCAAGGTTTCGCCTTCTATGACTGGGGCGCGGACTCCGCCCGCTTCGTCACCGCCTGGAACACCAGAGCCGAAGACGCCGCAGCGCTCGGCAAGGCCATCGCCGCGCTGTGAGCGACACCGCCGCGCCCTCGATGCTCAGCCCCAAGGTGCTGGTGCCCTTCATGCTGACCGGCACGATCTGGGGCTCGACCTGGTTCGTCATTACCGGGCAGATCAGCGATGTGCCCGCCGCGTGGGGGGTGTTCTTCCGCTTCATGCTGGCGACCCCGGCGCTGTTCACGTTGGCGGTGATGATGCGCCAGCGGCTGCGGCTGAACCGCCCCGAGCACAGCCTCGCGCTCGGTGTGGGCATCGCGCAGTTCTCTGGCAATTTCCTGTTCGTCTACCATTCCGAACAGCACATCACCTCCGGCATCGTCGCGGTGATGTTCGCGCTGCTGATGGTGCCCAACGCGCTCTTCGCGCGGGTGTTCATCGGTGAGCGGGTGCAGGGCGGTTTCATCGGCGGGAGCCTTGTCGCTATCGCGGGCGTCTCGCTGCTGCTGGTCCACGAATGGAACGCCGCACCGCTCGGCGGCAACGTCGGCCTCGGCATCGCGCTTGCGATTGGCGGGATGCTGGCCGCCTCGATCGCCAATGTGGTGCAGGCCAACCCCACCGGGCGCGGCGTGCCGATGGTGAGCTTCCTCGCCTGGGCGATGCTCTACGGCACCGCCTTCGATCTGGTCTATGCCTTCGTCACGGCGGGCCCGCCGACGCTGCCGACCGGCTGGCGGTTCTGGGCGGGAACGGCCTATCTCGCGATCGTCGGATCGGTGGTGACCTTCCCGCTTCACTACAATCTGGTGCGCGAGATCGGCGCGGGGAAGACGGCTTACAACGCCATCGTCACGGTGTGCGTGGCGATGCTGCTGTCGACGCTGTTCGAAGGGTTCCGGTGGGACGCGCTCTCGGCGAGTGGCATGGCACTGGCGCTGCTGGGAATGGGGCTGGCGCTCAGGGCGCGGCGCGTCAAGTCGGTGCAGGTGCAGCAGTCGGGGGCGTTGAGGAGGTAGCTCGACTTCGTCATTGCGAGCAAAGCGAAGCAATCCATCGACTGCGGCGGCCGATTGCGGAGCGGGCAGTCTATGGATTGCCGCGTCGCTTCGCCCCTCGCAATGACGAGTTAGATTAGCCCCGCAAGCCCCTCCACATAGGTCGGATAGCGCGGCGACCACCCCAGCACCCGCTTGGCCTTGCCGTTCGCGACGCGGCGGTTCTCCATGTAGAAACCGCGCGCCATGTCCAAGAGGTTCGCTTCCTCCAGCGTTTCGAGCGGGGGCGGCTCCAGCCCCAGCAAGCGGCTGGCATATTCGGTGACTTCATTGCCGCTGCACGGCAAGTCGTCGCCGAGATTATAGGCACCCTCGGGCACGTCTTGCGTCAAGGCCGCAACCACCCCGCCGACGATGTCGTCGACGTGAACGCGGCTGAACACTTGCCCAGGAAGGTCGATCCGCCGCGCCTTGCCTTCCCGCACCCGGTCGAGCGCAGAGCGGCCCGGCCCGTAGATCCCCGGCAGGCGGAACACCCGCGCGCCCAGCTTCATCCACAGCGCGTCCGCCTCAGCACGGGCGTTGCGGCGGCCCTCGCCGGCTTCCGCAATCGTCGGCGTCGCCTCGTCCACCCAAGCCCCCTGCCGGTCGCCATAGACGCCGGTGGATGACAGGTAGCCGTACCATGCCGGGGGGAAGGATCGACCATAGGTATCGAGCACCGGATCGAGCCCGCTTGCCCGGTCGGGCGGGACCGAGGAGAGGACGTGGCTCGCTTCGCCCAACGCCGCCAGCACAGCTTCGCGGTCGGCAAAGTCGATGTCGCCCGCGCTGCCGGTGGCGCGCACCTGCCACCCGCGCACGCGCATCGCATCGGCGATCCGCGTCGCCGTGTAACCCAGTCCGAAGATCAGCAGATTGCCCATGCTTGAAAGCTAAAGATTGGACGCGGGGCCGAATCAACCTAAATCGGCCTGCATGGATATCGCAACCACCCCCCAGAACCCCGAAGGCAACCCCGAACTCGCGGATGCCGCCCCCACCCCGCACGAGCCGCCGGTGATCCGGCGCGAGGATTACACGCCCTTCGCGTGGGCCGTGCCGACGACGCAGCTCGATTTCCAGCTTGGGCTGAGCGCGACCCGCGTCACTGCGACGCTGACGGTCGAACGCAACCCCGCCGCCGACGCCTCGCCCGAACTGCGGCTCAACGGCGATGGCCTGACCGCGACAAGCGTGACGGTAGATGGCGAAGCAGCCGAATGGCGGATGGACGGGCCCGACCTGATCGTCACCCTGCCCGGCGCAAAGCACACGGTCGAGGTCGTGACGCAGATCGACCCCAGTGCCAACACGCAGCTGATGGGCCTCTACGCCTCGAACGGGATGCTCTGCACCCAATGCGAGAGCGAGGGCTTCCGCCGCATCACCTTCTTCCCCGACCGGCCCGATGTGCTCTCGACCTATGCCGTGCGGATGGAGGGCGACAAGGCCGCCTTCCCGATCCTGCTGTGCAACGGCAACCGCGTCGCGGAAGGCGAGAACGCGGATGGCACCCACTGGGCCGAGTGGCACGATCCCTGGCCCAAGCCGTCCTACCTCTTCGCGCTGGTTGCGGGCGATCTGGTGGCGAACTCCAGGCCCTTCACCACCCGCTCGGGTCGGGTGGTCGAATGCAATGTCTGGGTGCGCAAGGAAGACCTCGCGCGCACCGATCACGCGCTCGAAAGCCTGCACCGTTCGATGAAATGGGACGAGGACACCTTCGGGCGCGAATATGACCTCGATCTCTACAACATCGTCGCCGTCTCCGACTTCAACATGGGGGCGATGGAGAACAAGGGGCTCAACGTCTTCAACACGAAGTATGTGCTGGCCGACCCCGACACCGCGACCGATGCCGATTTCGACGCCGTGGAAGGCGTGATCGCGCACGAGTATTTTCACAACTGGTCGGGCAACCGCATCACCTGCCGCGACTGGTTCCAGCTCTCGCTGAAGGAGGGCTTCACCGTGCTGCGCGACCAGCTGTTCAGTCAGGACATGCGCGGCGAGGCGGTCAAGCGGATCGAGGATGTGCGGATCTTGCGCGCGGCGCAGTTCCCCGAAGACTCTGGCCCGCTCGCGCATCCGATCCGCCCGGATTCCTATCGCGAAATCAGTAACTTCTACACTGCGACCGTCTACAACAAGGGCGCGGAAGTCATCCGCATGATGCGCTCGATGGTGGGCGAGGCGCGGTTCCGGGCGGGCACCGACCTCTATTTCGACCGGCATGACGGGGAAGCGGCGACCTGCGAGGATTTCGTCAAGGCGATCGAGGACGGGGCCGAGGTCGACCTCACGCAGTTCCGGCTGTGGTATTCGCAAGCCGGCACGCCGCGCGTCAGCGTTTCTCAGGTGGTAGAGGGCGACAGCCTGAAACTCACCCTGAAGCAGACCGTCCCCGCCACCCCCGGCCAGCCCGACAAGGCGCCGATGCCGATCCCGTTGAAACTCGCGGTCCACGCCCGTGGCGGGGCGCTGGGGGCGGAGCAGCTTGTGGTGCTGACCGAGGCCGAGCAGACTTTCACCCTCCCCCTCGCCGGCCCCGATCCGGTGCTCTCGATCAACCGCGGCTTCACCGCCCCGGTGGTGATCGAGCGCGCGCTTGAGCGGGACGATCTGGTGTTCCTCGCCGCGCATGACGACGATCCCTTCGCACGCTCGGAAGCCTTGCAGGAGCTCGCCGTCGGGCACCTTGTGGGCGCTGCCAGCGGGACGCTCTCCGCCGACGAGCAGGCGGCGGGCGAAGCGGCGATCATCGAGGCCTTCCGCTCCAGCCTCGCCGACAATGCGCTCGACGATGCGATGCGCGGCGAATTGCTGGTGCTGCCGTCCGAGACCTACCTGTTCGAAGTGATGGCGAGCGGAGACCGCAAGGCCGACCCCGGCGCGATCCACGCCGCGCGCGAGGGGCTCAAGGCTGCGATCGGCACCGCGCTGGCGGACGAGCTGGGCGCGCTCCACGCCCGCGCGTCGGCGGTCGCCACCGACGATCCGGCCGGACGCGGCGCGCGCAAGGTCAAGACGATTGCCCTCGCGCTGATCGCCGCCGCCGACCCTACCAAGGCCGCCGATCTGGCCGCAGCGCAGTATGACGCGGCGGACAACATGACCGACCGGCAGGGCGCGCTGATGGTGCTATGCAGCCTCGACCACCCGGCCCGTGCGCAGAAGCTTGCAGCCTTCTACGAGCGTTACAAGGACAATGCGCTGGTGGTGGACAAGTGGTTCACCTTGCAGGCACTTTCGCTCCACCCCGATGTGATCCAGCACGTGCGCGCGCTGGCCGAGCATCCCGATTTCACCATGAAGAACCCCAACCGCGTGCGCTCGCTCCACATGGCCTTTGCGGGCAATCCCAAGGGCTTCCACAAGGCCGATGGCGAAGGCTACCGCATGGTCGCCGACGTGATCCTCGCGCTCGATCCGATCAACCCGCAGACCGCCGCGCGCTTCGTGCCCGCGCTGGGCCGCTGGCGGCGGATCGAGCCGGGCCGGGCGGCGCTGATGAAGGCCGAGCTCGAGCGCATCCTTGCCGCCGGGAACCTGTCGCGCGACACCTTCGAGCAGGTCAGCCGCTCGCTGGACGGCTGAGGTGACGGGCTTCCAGATCGAGCGTCACGCGCTGCTCGAAGGCGTGCCGCACGGCTTCTTCGGCAGCGCAGGGGCCAAGCACCAGTTCGGCTTCGGCGGGCCGGGCGACGGGGCCGAGGTGCGAAGCCTTCGCGCTGCGGCCGCGACAGCAATCCTCCCCGGAGGCCGCCTCGCCGCGCCGCATCAGGTGCATTCGCCCGATGTCGTCACGGTTAGCGAAGTCTGGGACGATGCCGCCGAAGGCCGCCCGGTGGCCGATGCGGTGGTCACCGCGACTCCGGGCGTGGTGCTCGGCATCGTCACCGCCGATTGCGGGCCGATCCTCTTCGCCGATCGCCAAGCTGGCGTGATCGGCGCGGCCCATGCCGGCTGGCGCGGGGCGGTGGACGGGGTGCTGGAAAACACTATCGCCGCGATGGAAGCGCTCGGCGCGACCCGGAGCGATATCGCCGCCGTGCTCGGGCCGACCATCGCGCAGCCAAGCTACGAGGTCGACGCGCCGTTCCGCGACCGGTTCCCCGCCGCCGCCGAAAGCTTCTTCGCCCCTGCGCCCGCGCGCGACGGGCTCGCGCGCTGGCAGTTCGACCTTCCCGGTTTCATCATGAACCGACTGGCGACGGCGGGCCTTAGCAAAATTGCTGATATCGGCCGGGATACATTCTCACATGTCGCGCGTTACCACTCCCACAGACGCGCCAGTCAGGCGGGTGAGGCGAATTACGGTCGGCAGATCAGCATGATCGCGCTGCCCTGAGGTTGCCTTGCACGGCGGCGAACGTGGCTTGTTCAAAACACGGTTGGATTCTGGATGGATTGCCGTTAATTGCCCCGCCCAAGCTCCACACAGGATGCGCACACGGCGTATCCCGGGCTGAAGCAGGGACCAATCGACGGATCGGAACCGGGGCAAGCGCCCCGCCACTGAAACATCACGCCGCGCGGGCAATTTTCCGGCGCGGCAAAACGAGCAGGGTAAGACGACATGGCTTCTGACACGGCCGCCGCAAGCGAACTCAGCACCGAAGACGGCGTGCGTCGCCGCGACTGGATCCACATCGCCGCGCTCGGCACCGCCGGCGTCGGCGGCGCTGCCGTGCTTATTCCGCTGATCAGCCAGATGTCGGCATCGGCCGACGTGCTCGCCGCGAGCAGCACCGACGTGGATGTCAGCGCCATCCAGCCGGGTCAGGCGATCAAGGCGATCTTCCGCAAGCAGCCGCTGTTCGTCCGCCGCCTCACTGCCGAAGAAATCCAGGAAGCCAATGCGGTCGATGTCGGCTCGCTGCGCGACCCCCAGACCCTTGCCGACCGGACCAAGCCCGGTCACGAGGACATGCTGATCACGATGGGCGTGTGCACCCACCTCGGCTGCGTGCCGCTGGGCGCCGCCGAAGGCGAGAACCGCGGCGAATTCGGCGGCTATTTCTGCCCCTGCCACGGTTCGCACTACGACACCGCAGCGCGCATCCGCAAAGGCCCCGCGCCCAAGAACCTCGTTGTTCCCGATTACGAATTTACCTCCGATACGGTCGTCCGTGTCGGCTGATCGCCCGTATATCGACGACAAAGATAATCGACCGACCCTTTAACTTCGATCAAGCCGAGAGAACGCCATGAGTTTCGCCTGGGCCAAGCAATACGAACCGCAGACCGCTTTGACCAAGTGGCTGGACGAGAAACTGCCGTTCCCGCGGCTCGTCTACAATGCGGTGGGGGCCGGTTATCCGGTTCCGCGCAACCTCAACTACATGTGGAACTTCGGCGTCTTGGCCGGTTTCTGCCTGATGATCCAGATCATCACCGGCGTCGTGCTTGCGATGCACTACGCCGCCAACGCGCAGGTCGCGTTCGGGACGGTCGAGCACATCATGCGCAACGTCAACTACGGTTGGATGCTGCGCTATGCCCACGCCAACGGGGCGAGCTTCTTCTTCATCGTGATCTACCTGCACATCTTCCGCGGGTTCTTCTATTCCTCCTACAAGGCTCCGCGCGAGATGATCTGGCTGCTGGGCGTGGTGATCTTCCTGCTCATGATGGCGACCGCCTTCATGGGCTACGTGCTGCCGTGGGGCCAGATGAGCTTCTGGGGCGCGCAGGTCATCACCGGCCTGTTCAGCGCGATCCCGCTGGTGGGCGAGCCGATCCAGCAATGGATCCTCGGCGGCTTCGCGCCGGACAACGCCGCACTGAACCGCTTCTTCAGCCTGCACTTCCTGCTGCCCTTCGTGATCGCGGGCGTCGTGATCCTGCACATCTGGGCGCTGCACATCCCCGGCTCGTCGAACCCGACCGGCGTGGAAGTGAAGCAGGAATCGGACACCGTGCCGTTCCACCCCTATTACACCGCCAAGGACGGCTTCGGGCTCGGCGTGTTCCTGATCCTGTTCACCACGATGGTGTTCTTCCTGCCCAACTACCTCGGGCACCCGGACAATTACATCGAGGCGAACCCGCTCTCGACCCCGGCGCACATCGTGCCCGAATGGTACTTCTGGCCGTTCTACGCGATCCTGCGCGCCTTCACGGGCGACCTCACGATCCCCTTCACCGGCATCGTGCTGATCGAGGCCAAGCTGCTGGGCGTGATCGCGATGTTCGGTTCGATCCTGCTGTGGTTCTTCCTGCCCTGGCTGGACAAGAGCCCGGTGCGTTCGGGTCACTACCGCCCGCTGTTCCGCAAGTTCTTCTGGTTCGGCCTGATCCCGACCATGATCGCGCTGTTCATCTGCGGCGGCGCTCCGGCGGAAGAGCCCTATGTGGTGATCAGCCAGATCGCGACGGCCTACTACTTCCTCCACTTCCTGGTGATCCTGCCGATCGTCAGCCAGATCGAAGTGCCCAAGCCCCTGCCCTTCTCGATCACCGAAGCGGTGGTCGGCTCGGACAAGCCCGGCGGCACTTCTGGTGGCGGCAAGATCGCTCCCGAGGGTGTGGTCGATGGCCTGCCCGGCACCGCCAGTGATGGGTCGCTGCAGCCCGCCGAGTGATCGGCGGCCCGCAGTCTCACGCAATCTGAACCGATAACGAGAAAGAGTTCGGACATGTCTATTCGTCTCGGAGGCATCCTGGTCGGCCTCGCCATCACTGCGGTGCTGGTGCTGTGGTCGCTCCTTCCCGGTGCCTACAACTACGCCTTCGGCCCGGCGCCGGAAAAGCAGCCGTCCTATGCCTTCTACGAGCACGGCCACGGCCCCGAGGGCGGCTTTGCTTTCGATGGCCCCTTCGGCAAGTGGGACTACGCCCAGCTGCAGCGCGGCTATCAGGTGTACAAGGAGGTCTGCTCGGCCTGCCACAGCATGAAGTTCGTCGCCTTCCGCAACCTCAAGGAACTCGGCTACACCGAGGCCGAGGTTGACGCCGAAGCCGCCAGCTGGACCGTTCCGGGCATCGACCCCGCCACCGGCGAAACGACCACCCGTCCGGGCGAGCCGACCGATTACTTCCCCTCGCCCTACCCCAACGCCATTGCGGCGGCAGCGGCCAACAACAACGCCATTCCGCCCGATCTCTCGCTGATGACCAAGGCGCGTCACGACGGTTCGAACTACGTCTATGACCTGCTGACCGGCTATGGCGAGCCCGATCCGGAAAAGGCGGCGAAGGTCGGCTTCGAAACGCCTCCGGGTCTCTATTTCAACAAGCACTTCCCGAACGTGAACATCGCCATGCCCCCGCCGCTCGCGGTGGATGGTCAGGTGACCTATGCAGATGGCACCAATGCGACCATCCCGCAGATGGCAGCCGATGTGGCGGCGTTCATGACCTGGACCGCCGAACCTTCGCTGATCCAGCGCAAGCAGACCGGTTGGTTCGTGATCGGCTTCCTGCTCTTCGCCACGGTGCTGGCCTTCCTGAGCTACAAGCAAATCTGGGCGGGGATCAAACCGAAGAAGGGCTGAGGCCCACCAGACTTGAGGCACAGCAGCGCCCCGTCATCCCTTGCGGATGGCGGGGCGCTCTGCTTTGAGGGCGACGAAAGGGGCTCGCCAACATGACACCGCCACATCTTTCTCCCGAAGAGCTGAAGGCGCTGGTGCGCACCGTGCCGGACTTCCCGCAGCCGGGGATCCAGTTCCGCGACATCACCACGCTGATCGGCCATCATCAGGGCATGGCCGCGAGCGTGCACCACCTCGCCGCCCTCGCCGAGGCCGCCAGGGCGCAGAAGATCGCAGGGATGGAAGCGCGCGGGTTCATCTTCGGCGCGGCGGTGGCGGTGCAGCTCGGGATCGGCTTCGTGCCGGTGAGGAAGCCCGGAAAGCTGCCGATCGACACCATTGGCATCGACTATGCGCTCGAATATGGCACCGACCGGCTGGAGATGGACCCGGGCGCGATCGAGCCGGGGCAGACGGTCGTGATGGTCGATGATCTGATCGCCACCGGGGGCACCGCGCTCGCCTCGGCTGCGCTGCTGCGCAAGGCCGGGGCAGTGGTCAGCGATGCGCTGTTCGTGATCGACCTGCCCGACCTCGGCGGCGCGAAGCGGCTGCGCGGCGCGGGCATCACGGTCAATGCGCTGATGGAGTTCGAGGGCGACTGACGGCTTTGTTCAGGCGCGGGGAACCCCGGCGGGGCGGTCGGGGTTGTAAGAATGTCAATCGCTCGTCTATGCCCCATCCGGGTGCCGGGCGCGCCCTTTCCGCCCGTTAGACCTACCCTCGAAGGACGCAATCGAACCGCCAATGGCTTACGCCTTGACGCTCCTGACGCTGGTGACGCTCCCCTTCGCCGCGGCGCTGGCGATTGCGGTGCTGCACGAAGCATCGCGCGCGGTCCATTCGGGGATTGCGGCGGGTGCAAGTGCCGCGGGGCTGATCCTGCTGGCAAGCCTCGCCGCGCCCGTGATCGGCGGTGCGGTGCCCGCGGCAAGCTGGCAATGGGTGCCTGCGCTCGGCCTCGACCTCACGCTGATGGTCGATCCGCTCGGGCTGATGTTCGCCGGCCTGATCCTCGGCATCGGGCTGCTGGTCGTGATTTTCGGGCATTTCTACCTCTACGCCGGTGAGGCGACGGGGCGGTTCTTTGCCAGCCTGATGCTGTTCCAGGGCGCGATGCTCGGCATCGTGATCGCGGGCAATGTGCTGCTCCTGCTGGTGTTCTGGGAGATGACCAGCCTCGCCTCGTTCCTCCTGATCGGCTTCTGGCAGCACAAGGCGGAAGCACGACAGGGCGCGCGCATGGCGCTGGCGGTGACGGGCGGCGGGGGCCTCGCGCTGATCGGGGGCATGGTGCTGCTGGGGCTGGCGGCGGGTAGCTTCGACCTCGCCACGATCCTGATGCGCGGCGACATGGTGCAAGCCTCGCCGCTCTACCCTGCGATCCTGACGCTGATCCTCTTGGGCTGCTTCACAAAGTCTGCGCAGTTCCCGTTCCACTTCTGGCTGCCGCACGCGATGGCCGCGCCGACCCCGGTGAGCGCCTATCTCCACTCGGCGACAATGGTGAAGGCGGGCGTGTTTCTGCTCGCCCGCCTATGGCCGGTGCTGGCGGGGACGGAGGCCTATACGCTGACCGTCACCACGGTCGGTCTCGTGACGATGATCTTCGGCGCCCTCGTCGCGCTGTTCCGGCACGATCTGAAGAGCATCCTGGCCTATTCCACCATCTCGCAGCTGGGGATGCTGGTGATGCTGCTGGGCTTCAGCCTCGAAGCGGCGGCGCTGGCGGCGGTGCTGCACATCCTCAACCACGCCGCCTTCAAGGCCGCGCTGTTCATGAGCGCCGGGATCGTCGAGCACGAAACCGGCACGCGCGACATCCGCCGGTTGGGCGGGCTGGCGAAAGCGATGCCGATTACCGCCGCCGTGGCGACGCTGGCCGCCGCCTCGATGGCGGGCCTGCCGCCACTGGGCGGCTTCATCTCGAAAGAGCTGATGCTCTACCAAACCCCCAAGCTCGCGCTGCTGGGCCTGCCCTGGCTGCTGCCGGTGCTGGCGACGGTGGGCGCGACCTTCTCGGTCGGCTATTCGCTGCGGCTCGCCGGGCATTTGTTCTTCGGACAGCCGCGCGAGGCCGAGCCCCATGCGCGCGCGCATGATCCCGGCATCGGCATGTGGGTGGCACCGGCCCTGCTGACCCTGCTGGCGGTGCTGTTGGGGCTGATCCCGATGCTCCTCGCCGCGCCGCTGGTGGGCGCGGTGACGGGGGTGGTGACCGGCGCGGGCGTGCCCGAGTTCGATCTGGCGCTGTGGCACGGGGTAAACCTTGCGCTGATCCTCAGCCTGATCGCGGTCGCCGGCGGCGCGCTGCTGTTCTGGCAGCACCGCGCGCTGCTCGCCCTGTGGGAGCGCGCGCCCCTCCCCGATGCCAAGCGCATGTTCAAGGCGACCTTCGCCTTTGCCGATAGCTGGGTGCGCAAGGCCATCGTCGCCACCCACACGCCCTCGCTGCAACGGATGCTGCTGGCGAGCTTTGCGGTGATCGCCTTCCTGATCGTGGACGGCTCGCAGGCGGGCGGCGCGCTGACCGGCGCCCGCGCCCTCATCCCCGCCTCGCCCCCCGCGATTGTCGCCTGGGTGCTGCTGATCGCGGCGACGGCGGCGGTGGTGAACGATTCGCGCAACCGCCTGCGCGTGCTGATCTACATCAGCGTGATCGGGCTCGTCATCAGCCTCGCCTTCGTGCAGTTCTCCGCCCCCGATCTGGCGCTGACGCAGATTTCGGTCGAGGTGGTGACGATCCTGCTGCTGCTGCTGGCGCTGCACCTCTTGCCCAAGAGCCCGCCCTACCTGTCCGCCCCCTCGCGCAAGTGGCGCGACGGCGCGCTGGCGATCGTGTGCGGCGTGCTGATCGGCGGGGTCGCCTGGGCGATGCTGACCCGCGATCCGGGGGCGAGCATTTCGGCCTTCCATCTCGCCAATGCCAAATCGGGTGGCGGGGGCACCAATGTCGTCAACGTCACGCTCGTCGATTTCCGCGCCTTCGATACGCTGGGCGAGATCATCGTGCTGGGGATCGCCGGGCTGGGCATCTTCGCACTGCTCGACAGTGCAGCGACCGGCGCGGCGGGCGCGCGCTTGAGGGCGTGGCGCACGGATATGCCGCTCTCGCCCGAGCGGCATCCGATCATGCTGGTGATGGCCAGCCGCATCATCCTGCCGCTCACCCTGACCGTGGCGATCTTCCTGTTCCTGCGCGGACACAACCAGCCGGGCGGCGGATTCATCGCGGCGCTGGTGGTGGCGGTGGCCTTCCTCGTCCAGTATCTCGCCGCCGGGTTCGACTGGTCGGACGAGCGCCTGCCCTTCGGCGAGCATCAGCTGATCGGCTGGGGCGTGCTGGTGGCGATGGCAACGGGCCTCGGCGCGATGGCGCTGGGATCGCCCTTCCTTACCAGCTGGTTCGACTATTTCAGCCTGCCGCTGATCGGCAAGTTCGAGCTGGCGAGCGCAATGCTGTTCGATACGGGCGTTTTCCTGACCGTGCTGGGCGCGGTGATGCTGGCGCTGGCGCAGCTGAGCCATATCTCCCAGCGCGCCGCCCGCGCCGCTCAATCGGGTGAGGGCCGCGCATGATCAGCTACGAATTCCTCGTTGCAAGCGCCATCGGCGTGCTGGTCGCGGCGGGCGTCTACCTCGCCTTGCGGGCGCGCACCTTTCAGGTGGTGCTGGGGCTGACGCTGATCTCCTACGCGGTAAATCTGTTCCTGTTCGCCAACGGGAGGCTGGTGATCGGCCGCCCGCCGATCTGGGACAAGGCCGTCAGCGACTATGCCGACCCCCTGCCACAGGCGCTGGTGCTGACCGCGATCGTGATCACCTTCGGCATGACCGCCTTCGTCGTCATCCTCGCCTTGCGCGGTTTCCTCGAAAGCGGCAGCGATCATGTCGATGGCGACGCCGTGCCCTGCGATCCGCAGGACGGGATGGCGGGCAAGAGCGATGCGCTCGCGCCGGATGGGGAGGGCACGCAGCCGTGACCTTCGCCGATCATCTGATCATCCTTCCCGTCGCGATCCCGGCGCTCGCCGCGCCCGCTGCGCTGTTGCTGATGCGGCGGCGGTGGAAGCTGGGGGTAGCGATCGGCTTTGCCTCCTGCCTCGCCCTGCTGGTCACCGCGCTGGCGGTGATGGCGCAGGTTTCGGGCGGGACGACACTCGCCTATGCGGTTGGCGCGTGGCCCGCACCCTTCGGGATCGTGCTGGTGGCAGACCGGCTGGCGGCGATGATGCTGGTGCTCACGTCGTGCCTCGGCCTGATAGCGTTGGCCCATGCGGTGATTACCCGCGCGGATCGCAAGGGCTGGCATTTCCACCCGCTGTTCCAGTTCCAGCTGATGGGCCTCAACGGTGCCTTCCTGACCGGCGACCTGTTCAACCTCTTCGTGTTCTTCGAGGTGCTGCTGATCGCCTCCTACGGCTTGATGCTCCACGGACAGGGCGCGGCGCGGCTCAAGGCCGGAGTGCAGTATGTGGTGGTCAACCTCGTCGGCTCGTCGGTGTTCCTGATCGCGCTGGGGATGCTCTATGCGCTGACCGGCACGCTCAACATGGCCGACATGGGCCTGCGCGTGGCCGAGGTGGCCGCGGAAGATCAGGGGATGCTGCGCGTCGCCGCGCTGCTGCTGGTGAGCGTCTTCGCGCTCAAGGCTGCAGTGGTGCCGCTGCACCTGTGGCTGCCGCGCACCTACGCGGTCGCCACGCCGGCGGTGGCGGCACTGTTCGCGATCATGACCAAGGTCGGGGTCTATTCGATTATCCGGGTGGTGCCGCAGGTGTTCGGCGAAAGCGCCGGGGCCGCGGCCTGGGCGGGTGCGCCGTGGCTGCTCCCGGCCGCGATGCTGAGCGCCTGCGTCGGATTTGCCGGAGTGTTCGTGGCGCGCAGCCTGTCCGAACAGGCGGCCTACGCAGTGGTGGGATCGGCGGGGACGCTGCTGATCGCGGTGGCAAGCTGGAGCGCGGCGAGCCTTGGCGCGGGCCTCTATTACCTCGCCCACTCGACACTCGCGGCGGCGGCGCTGTTTCTGGTGGCAGATGTCGCGGCACGGCGGCGCGGGGCCTTTGGCGATAGCGCCAGCCCCGGCCCGGCCTTTGCCGATCGCAGCGGGGTCGGCCTCATGTTCATGATCGCGGCCATCGCCACCTGCGGCCTGCCGCCGCTGTCGGGCTTCATCGGCAAGCTCCTGATCCTGCGCTCGGTCGCGGCCCTGCCCGACTGGGGCTGGGCGTGGAGCGTCATTCTGGTGACGACCTTCTTCGGCGTGGTGGGCTTTGCGCGGGTCGGGAGCACGGTGTTCTGGAAGGTGCGCGCGGATTGCGAGACGCCCCCTGCCCCCGCGATCCGCCGCGCCGATCTCGCCGCACCTGTGCTGGCGCTCGCGCTGCTCGCCGCGCTCGCCGCCGGGGCCGGCTGGGCGAGCGCCTATGCCGATGCCGCCGCCGCGCAGGTGCTCGACCCGGCGCAGAGCGCAGCCGCCGTGCTGACGGAGGCCGCGCCATGAGCCGCCTGTTCCCCCACCCCGGCCTTTCCGCCCTGCTGATCGCGATGTGGGTGGTGATGGTCAACGACGTCAGCTTCGGCACGCTGTTTCTGGCGCTGGTGTTCGGCATCGTGGTGCCGATCTTCACCGCGCCCTGGTGGCCGGGCCGCCCGCACGTGCGCTTCCTCCCCGGCCTCGCCTATTGCGGCCTCGTGGTGTGGGACATCGTCATCGCCAATTTCGAGGTCGCCGCGATCATCCTGTTCAAGCCCAACCGCAAGCTCTGCCCCGCCTGGCTGACGATCCCGCTCGAACTCGACACGCCCGAGGCGATCACCGTGTTCGCCGGAACCATCAGCCTGACGCCGGGGACGGTCTCGGCGGATGTTTCGGCCTGCGGGAAATATCTGCTCGTCCATGCGCTCCACGCGCCCGATCCGGCGGCGGAGGTCGCCAAAATCAAGGCACGTTACGAGGCCCGGCTCAAGGAGATCTACGCATGATCGCCGGAGCACTCGCCTTCGGCCTCGCGGCGCTCGGCGTCGCGCTGGCGATGAACCTGTGGCGCCTGTTCAAGGGGCCGGGCGTGGCCGACCGCATCCTCGCGCTCGATACGATGGTGATCAACGTCATCGGACTGATCGTGCTCGGCGGTATAGCGCGCGGCAGCGGCACCACGTTCGAGGCCGCGCTGCTGCTGGCGATGGTGGGTTTTGTGGGCACGGTGTCCTACGCCAAGTTCCTGCTGCGGGGGGACATCATCGAATGAGCGACGCCCCCTTCCTCGTCGAACTGCTGGTGAGCGCGCTGATCGTGCTGGGGGCCAGCTTTGCGCTGATCGGCAGCTGGGGGATGGTGCGCCTGCCTTCGCTGATGGAGCGGCTGCACGGCCCGACCAAGGCGACCACGCTGGGGCTGGGCGCGATGCTGGTGGCATCGGTGGCGTGGTTCCAGCTGGCCGAAGGGGTGTGGACCACGCACGAGATCCTCGTCTCGGTGTTCCTGTTCGTCACTGCGCCGATCAGCGCGAACATGATCGCGAAGGTTCACCTGCACCGCTTGCGAACCGGCGAGCCCGACGAGTTGCACGGCCCTGCCGGTACGCCCGATGCGCCGCCGACGGGCGCCAACTGGGCAACCTACGAAGCCCCGCACGAAGGCACGCCGGGCGACTTCGTCGGCGACTGAATGAGGCCAATCGCCCAGGAAGCCCGGCACAGTCGGAACATTCGGCGCGCGGGCAGGTTGGCCTCTTGCAATATGCCAATGCTCCCGTTCCGTCTGCCTGCCCGCCATGGCCGCAGGATCGCCGCGTCTCATACAGGCGGCTTGCACGCTCTCGCCGCGCTTGCGTTGCTGATCGCAGCCAGCCTCGCCCCTGCACCCGCGACCGCCCAGCTCATCCCGGAAAGCACCTCCGAAGAGGCCGCTGCCGATCCCGAACCGGTGATCGACGCCGCCGATCCCGCCCCCACCGATTCCGCCATTGCCGAGCGGCTCAATGGCATCTTTGCTGAAATCGAACCGCTTGCGGGCATCGTGGTCGAAGTCAGATCGGGCGTAGTCACGCTCAGCGGGACAGTGGCGACTAATGCCGATATCGACCGCGCCGAACGTATCGCCGCGCGGGTCGCCGGGGTGGTCACGGTTCAGAACGGACTGGAGCGCGATCTCGCCGTCGCGGGCAAGATCGACCCGCTTACCACACAGTTGTCCGACCGGTTCGACACCATCAGCGCCAGCCTGCCCCTGTTGGGTCTGGCATTTGCGCTGGTGGCGGGGTTCTGGATTCTCGGCGGCCTTCTGGCGCGGTTCACGGGCCTGTGGCGCGCGATCACGCCCAATGCCTTCCTCGCCGAACTGGTCGCGACCGGGGTGCGCGTGGTGTTCGTCATCATCGGGCTGATCCTTGCGCTCGACCTGCTCGAGGCGACCGCCTTGCTCGGGGCTTTCCTCGGCAGCGCCGGGGTGATCGGCCTCGCCGTCGGCTTTGCGATCCGCGACACGGTCGACAATTACGTGTCCAGCATCATGCTTTCGATCCGGCAGCCCTTTCGCGCCAATGACCATGTCGTGATCGGCGAATTCGAGGGGCACGTCATCCGGCTTACCTCGCGCGCCACGATCCTGATGACACTCGACGGCAACCATCTGCGGGTGCCCAATGCCACCGTGTTCAAGTCGGAGATTCTCAACTACACGACCAACCCGCAGCGGCGCTTTTCCTTCGTGCTCGGGGTCGATGCCGAGGATGACCCCGCCGCCGCCATCGCCACCGGCCTCGCGCGGCTCAACGAATTGCCCTTCGTGCTGGAGGACCCGGCGGCCACCGCGTTCATCGAGGAGGTCGGCGATTCCAATATCGTGATCCGGTTCCTGGCATGGATCGACCAGACGCAGACCGCTTTCCAGAAGGCGCGCACCAGCGCGATCGCGGCGACCATGCAGGTGCTCGAAGCCGAGGGCTTCGGTCTGCCGGAACCGATTTACCGGCTGCGCTTCGATGGTGCGACACCGCTCACGATCGCGCCGGGCAGCCAAGAGCCGGATAGCGGAGAGGCCACCGCCAGCTTGAAGGCTAAGGCGAAACCGCGCACGTCCGGCGAGCACATCGACACCAGCGCCGACAGCCATATCGCCCGCAAGGTCGCCGAGGAGCGGGCGCAGGCCAGCGGGAGCGAGGCTGATATCCTCGATGCGGGCCGACCGCTCGAATAAAGCTTCAGGAGTCGAGCAGCGTGCGGAGACGCTCTTCGAGACGGGGGCGGAAGACCGGCTTTTCCATGATGCGTTCCGGCGGCAGGCCGAGCGCCCCGCGCGCTTGGTCGGGCGTGCCGGTGCAGATGATGTAAGGCGTGCCGCTTTCATCCAGCAACCGCGCGAGCGGGATCACCGGTTCGCCCCCGATATCGAAATCGAGCACGGCGGCATCGACCGGGTGCAGCCCGACGACGGCGATCGCATCGCTAAGCGACGTGATCGGGCCGACCACATGACAGCCCATGCTGGTCAGGACGCTTGCGGTCTGCATCGCGAGGATCAGGTGATCCTCGACAACCAGAATGCGCTGTGGGCGTGCAGGGGCGTGTTCCATGATTCAAGCAAGCGGGGAGCGTATTTTTTGTTCCTTTAGTGCAATTACTTACTGACCAATTTTGGCTTGGGAACCTGCGTGGAGCGGGCCGTATCAGGCACGACGCTTGACGCCTTGATTATGCATCCACCATCCGTCATCGCACTTGCGCAGGGTGGTGCGCGTGTTGCAAGCTGATGCCACGTGCGTGTGCGAAAAGACCAAGGGGGTGAGCCTATGCAGTCCAACGACATCGCAGCCGAGCTCGCCGCCTATCCCCGGACCGGGCGGTTCCTGATGGGCCGCCTGCGTCACGACATGTCGGCGGACGAAAAGGCGCTGCTCGAAAGTCTGGTCGAAGAGACTGTTACCCTCACCCGCCCGACCCGCATTCTCGAAAAGGGCAAGGTCTACAACAAATCCACCATGCTGATCGACGGCTTCGTGCTGCGCACGCTCGATGGGCCGTTGCAGCGCTACGGCGTGAGTTTTCACGTTCCCGGCGATTTCGTCGACCTGCACTGCTTCGCGCTGCGCCGGCTGGATCACAACATCGACACGATCGGCACGGTGACGCTGGGCTTGGTGCCGCACGAGCGGATCGCCTTCGTGATGAGGGAGCATCCCCACCTGGCCCGGCTGTTCTGGTTTTCCACGCTGCTCGATGCAGCGATGCACCGCGAATGGGTGATGAAGCTGGAACAGCTCACCACCGCGCGGCGGATCGCGCATATCTTTGCCGAAATCTGGCGGCGGCTCGAAATGGTCGGTTTGGGCGACGCGCGCGGATTTGCCACGCCGCTGACCCAAGCGGCGCTGGCCGAGCTGTCCGGTGCGAGCACTGTTCACGTCAACCGCGCGATGGGCGAGCTGCGCGATGCCGGGATCGCCGAAATGCGCGGTGGCCGCGTCGATATCGGCGACCGGGCACGGCTCGAGGAATTCGGCCGGTTCGAGCCCGATTACCTCTATGGCGAGGGCGCGCTCAGCCTGCGCCGCGACATTTGCGCCTGATGCACGTGCGGCAGCCCGTGCGTTGACCGGCGCGGGGTGTGCACACCCCCATTCTCACCCGCTTCCTTGTCGTGACGGCAAATTTATTTGCGAGAACCGCAATGAAGCTAACATACGTCAATAGACGCTCGTTCCGCCGCGCACATATCGCTGCACGGATGGCGAGGGACAATTTGGTGCCGGACATGCCGCAGCATCCGCTGACCGGCAGCTTTCTGGCGGGACGATTGCGGCATGAGATGACGCGCGACGATCTCGATCACCTCGAGGCGATGGCGGGTGACTGCTTGGTTCTCGGAGATCGCGAGATTCTGGCGCGTCGCGGCAAGGAGCTGACCCGCGCATGCCTGCTGCGTGAGGGGCTGATGTTCCGCACCATCGCGCGCGGCGAGCGGCGCTCGATCGTCGGCCTTTGCGTTCCGGGCGATTTCGTCGACCTGCAAGGCTTCGCGCTGCGGCGGCTGGATCACGACATCGTCGCGGTCGGCAATGTCGAGCTGGTCGAAGTCGATCATGCCGCAATCGGACAGGCGTTCGAAACCCGTCCCGCCTTGGCGCGGGCGCTGTGGTTTGCCTCGCTGCTCGACGCTGCGGTCCACCGCCGCTGGATCCAGATGCTCGAACAGCACGATGCCCCGCGCCGGATCGCGCATATCTATTGCGAGCTTCATACCCGTCTGGCGTTCACCGGGCGCGCGGAGGATGGCGTGGTGCGCGCGCCCTTCACCCAGTTCGATCTGGCCGACATGTGCGGCGTCAGCGCGGTTCACGCCAATCGCGCGGTGGCCAAGCTGCGCGAGATGGAGCTGGCCGAAATCCGCCGCGGGACGCTCTATGCCAGCGATTGGGCCAATCTGAAGCACTATGCGCAGTTCGATCCAGCCTATCTGTTTGGTGCCGACACGATGTGATCGGGCAACCGCCTTCTTGTCGCTCCCCCCTGACTGCACACAAAAAAGCGGGGCGCCGCTGGGGCACCCCGCTCTTGTTTGGCAAAATCTTGCCTTGTCGGCCGCTTATGCGCGACGACGCATGAAGCCGAACACGGCCAGCACCAGCGCCACGATGGCGACGATGAAGGCGATGTTGGTGGCTGCGCCGGCCACGCCGCCAAACCCGAGAAGGGCGGCAACGACGGCGATGATCAGAAATGCGATTGCCCAGTTAAACATGGTGCTTCTCCTGTAACGTGTATGAACGAAACAAGAGAATGCTGGGGTAAATGTTCCATCGGTGCTGGGAAGGCCACTCGGACTGGCCCTTTCCCGGCACGGCCTGCGGCGCCCGATACTTGCGAAGTTAAAGTGCGGTGCGCGGATCGACCTCGCGTGCGGGTTCTTCCTCATCGGGAATGGGGAATGCGAAGGCGACCATGAACATCCCGTCGGCCTCGCGCGTTTCGACAGCACCGCGCAGCTGGGCGGCGAAGGCCTGCACCAGATCGGTGCCAACCCCTTCGGAGACGATCTGCGCGAACCTGCCATCTGCCACTGCATTCTCAACCGCGAGATGGGCCATGCCGTCGGCGGCGGAGAGATCGACCTTCACATCGCAGCCGCCGCCTTCCGACAGGCCGTACTTGACCGCGTTGGTCAGCAATTCGTTGACCATCAGCGCCATCGTGACCGCATAGCGCGACGGCAGCATCACCCTTTGCGTGGTGATCGCGATCCGACAAGTCGATCCATCCTGATCGACGGTGCGCGCAAAACTGCGGGCAAAGCGTTCCAGCAGGCGGCCCGCGTCGACCCATTCGACCCCGCTGTCGCCGAACAGTTCGCCATGCACGTCGGCAATCGCCATGATCCGGGTCGAGGCCGCCGCCAGCGTTTGCCGGACGACCGGATCATCGCTCGCCTGCATCGGGTAGGACAGCATCGCCGAGGCAATCGCCAGCGAGTTCTTGATGCGGTGGTTGCTTTCCACCACCAGCGCGGCGTTGCGCTCGGACAATTCGCGCAATTGCTGGCGCGAATGTTCGAGATCGGTCAGATCGACAAAGGCGCCGAACAGCTTGAGGATGCCGTCCTTGGGATCACGCTCCACCCCGGCGCGCACCCGGATGAAGCGCAGGCGCGGATCGTCGGGGATCGCCACACGGTAATCGTAGGAAGCGCTGGTGCCTGCCCCGCCCGCGAAGGCGCGATCGACCTCCTGATGCACGGCGGGCAGATCTTCCGGCAGGATCCGGGCGAAGAACGGCGCGGCGAGCGGCCCGGCCTCGTCCGGTTCGAAGCCGAACATTGCGTCGATCTCTCCGCCGCGCGTGAAACGGTCGGTTGCGGGGTCGTAGGAAAAGAACGACATCCCCGAAACCGCCTCGGCCGATTGCCGGACAGTCTCCATCAACCGGCGTTGGCGGATCTGGACGGTAATGTCCTCCGACCGCTGCATGATCGCGACCAGCTTGCCATTCTGCCGGATCGGCCATTGCACCACCGACCAGAACCGATCCTCGAACTCGCCGTCCTCGTTGGGCAGATCGTGCTGCAATTCGGGGACGATCACCGGATCGTCGGACTGCTCCATCCGCGCGACCGTATCCTCGATGATCCCCACAGCGTTGGTGTCGTCGCCGCCCGGGCCCGGCGGGAAGGCATCGAACATGTGGCGACCGATGAGATCGTCGGCATTTCGTCCAATCATCCGCTCATAGGCCGCATTGGCATAGAGCAACGTCAGATCGGGTGCGTAGATCAGGATCGGCGAGGGGCTCGCAGCGTAAAGCAGGCGACCTGCGTCGATAATGTCGAGAACGCGCTGATCGGCCATCGTATCGCCCTACATGCCGCACTTGCGATTGGCGAATCCTATATATGTAACATATGTTGGGTCACTCACGATGTCATGACCTGGCCGGGCTCGACCGTCGAGAAGGTCAGCACCGCCGTGGTGCCGCGTTCGCGCGGCCGCAAGGTGAACTGCCCGCTCACCCCGTGGGCCAGCACCGCGACAAGCTGCGACCCCAGCCCTTCGGCAAAGGCTTCGTCCGGCGAGACCCCGGCCCCGTCATCCTCGACAACCAGAGCGGCTTCCACCGCGTTGACCCGGCGCAGCGTCACGCGCACCTCGCCGCGCCGCTCGTCGCCATAGGCATGGCGCGCGGCGTTGGAGACCAGTTCGGACAGCACCACCCCGAGCGAGATGGCGGTGTCGACAGACCCGCTGATCGGATCGCCTTCGAAGGTGATCCCGCTGAGCGCGCGCCGGCCGATATGCTTGCGCTGAAGCTCTCGCGCGACCCCGCCGAGATAGGCATCGAGCGCGACCGCTCCGACATTGAACGCGGTGTAGAGCCCCTTGTGCACCTGCGCGATTGCCAGCACCCGATCGGCGAAATCGTCGAGCGCGCGGCGGCCGGGGCCGGGCGGCATCATCGCCGATTGCAGATGCGCCACCGACACGACCAGCGCCATGGAATTGGCGATGCGGTGGCGGATTTCGGTGAAGAGAGTTTCGGCCCGCTCACGCATGGCGGCGGCATCGTCGGCGGCGGTTCGGGCCCCGCGCGCTGTCCGGTCGGCAGCGGCGGCACGCAACAGCACGGTGGCCACCAGCCGGACGAAATCCGGCCCCGCGCCTTCCGCGACCCAGTCGCTGGCACCGGCTTCGAGCGCGTCGGCGGCAGCGCCCGGATCGCTGTCCGGCAGCACGACGACCAGCGGCGGATCATCCGTCCGCCAGCGCCAATGCACCATCTGCGAGCCGTCCATCAGCACCACGCCCGCGTCGGCCCTGATCTCTGGCGGCAGGCCCTGGCTCACGCCCGGCACCACGGTGACATCGAAACCCTTCTCTGCCAGCGCCTGCACCAGACCCCGATCCTCGCGGGCGGGATCGGGCAGGTAGAGCAGGCGCAGGTCGAAGGGGCGGATTGTCATGGTTCAACTTGATACGCGACCGCCCGCCTGCGTGTTGCGCAGTCTGGGAAGGTCGCGACGGAAAGGTCGGCCCTGGCAAGACGACGCCGCGCGCCGTGCTTGCTCTGGCTCAGACGGGTTCGGGACGGGCAGTGGTTTCACGGCTGACGAGCAGCGCCTGAAGCACCGTGGCGGCAACGTCGTCAGGGTTGAAGGGCTTGGCGATCACATAGGCCGGTTCGCGGCGGTCGCCGGTCAGCAGCTTTTCCGGGAAGGCGGTGATGAAGATCACCGGAACCGTCATCTCGGTCAGAATCTCGTCCACCGCATCGATCCCGCTCGACCCGTCGGCGAGGTTGATGTCGGCGAGGATCAGTTCGGGATGCACATCGCGCGCGGCAGCGACAGCCTCGCTTGCGGTGCGCGCGACTGCGGCGACATCATTGCCCATGCCGATCAGCAGCTGCTTGAGGTGCAGCGCGATAACCGCCTCGTCCTCGATCACCATCACCCGCGAGGAAAGCATCGCGTTGACCGCTTCGCGCGCCTCGGCGATGCGATCGCGCAGCTCGTCTTCGTCGAGATCGAGGATCACCGCGGTTTCGGCGTTGGAGAAGCCCTCGATCGTGGTCAGAAGCAATGCCTTGCGCGAAGCGTGGGGCAACGCGCCGATCACGGCCGTGGGCAGGTCGATCGAGCGCAGCGAGGTGTCGCCCCACAGCTTGTGGAACACGCGGTAGAGTTCGACGCGCGGCGCGGTGTCCGAACGCAGTTCTTCGGGGGCCGCGATCAGCGCCTGCAGGGTTTCGCGCACGGCGGCATCGCCGGCCTCCTGCGTCCCGGTCAGCATGCGTGCGTAGCGACGCAGAAAGGGCAGTTCACGGGCAATTTCGGATTGGAATGTCATGGTAGCTCTTTACTCCCTGATCCGCCAAGCCGTAGTCATGATAAAAGTTCCAGACGCGGGGAACATTTTTTTGGCGGGGCGCTTCAACGTCTGCATCGCATTGACGGTGTTAGTCAGGAACAACCCCAGCAAAGGATGCCGCCCGCGGTTTTTCCGCAGCGCGAGACATTATGATGAAAAAGAAGCTCCCTCCCTCTGCCGCCCGAGCTGCCGAGATTCCGGCGTTCGACCCGATCGAGGCGGCGTTGCGCGAAATCTTCGACGGGATCGAAAGCGAACCGGTGCCCGATGATTTTGCGGATCTCGTCGCCAAACTGGGCAAGACCCGGTCGGGCGAAGCGTAATGCAGACAGCCGCATCCGAAGCCCTGACCGACGACGATTACGAACAATTTCGCAGCGACATGGTCAAGCTCATCCCTTCGCTGCGCGCCTTTGCGCGCGGGCTGTGCCGTAACCCCGATCTGGCCGACGACCTGACGCAGGAAGCCATGATGCGGGCCTGGGCCTCGCGCCACACCTTCACGCCTGGCACCAATTTCCGTGCATGGATGTTCCGCATCCTGCGCAACCATTTCTACGGCGCGGCGAAAAAGCTGCGGCGCGAGACTTCGCTCGATCCCGAAGTGGCCGAACGCACGCTGGTGCAGGAAGCGACGCAGGAACAGGCGCTGCATGTCAATGACGTCGATACGGCGATGGCCCGGCTGCCCGAGCACCAGGCCGAAGTCCTGTGGCTGATTGCCGGGGCCGGAATGAGCTACGAAGACGCGGCCGACATCGTCGGTGTCGGGATCGGCACGATCAAGAGCCGGCTCAACCGGGCCCGTGCGGCGATCAAGTCCATCATCGAAGGCGAGGCGGAACGGGTCGCCGTCTGACGGCAGGCATCCTCGCCACACGCCATCATTGCAATCTCACGGCACCCGGCGAGGCATTCCTCGCCGGGTGTTTGCTGTGACGCGCGCTCCGCCGGACCCTGTCGATGCCATGAAAAAAGCCCCGCCAGCACGAAGGGTGGCGGGGCTCAGTCAATCGGGGCGCATCCGGGTCACTTGGGGATGCGTCAGGGGAAAGTGCGCCGAACCGACTTTGTTTCATGGCAAAGCGAAAAAATTTTCAGGCGACGCTCAAGGTCTCCATTCCTGCTTCGCACACATGGAACAGGGCCATGGAACATCCCCCGCGCCCGGCTGCTTGGCCCCGCGAACCCAAGGAGTTGCCGATGACCCACACCCTCACCCTGCAATCGATCCGCCCGGTGACGCACAACGTCAACGCGCTGACCTTCCCCCGGCCCGAGGGTCTCGACTTCCGCCCCGGTCAGGCAACCGAACTGGCGCTCGACCGCGATGGCTGGCGTGACGAGAAGCGGCCCTTCACTTTTGCCTCGCTGCCCGGTTCCTCGCTGCTGGAATTCGTGATCAAGTCCTACCCCGATCACGACGGCGTAACCGAACAGATCGGGCAGATGGCGCCGGGCGACAAGGTGATCATCGACGATCCGTGGGGCGCGATCGCGGATCGCGGCCCCGGCACGATCATCGCGGGCGGCGCGGGGATCACGCCCTTCATCGCGATCCTGCGCGCGCGCCAGGCCGAGGTAGGCACTCTCGACGGCTACCGCCTGATCTTCACCAACAGCCGCGCCCGCGACATCATCCTACGCGACGAACTGGAGGCGATGCCGGGCCTCGCGCTCGATCTGCTGCTCTCCGAAGAGCCCGCCCCCGGCGCCGAATACACCCGGCTGGATGGCGATTATCTCGACCGCGCGGTCGGCGATTTCAGCGGCCTGTTCTACCTGTGCGGCCCGCCGCCGATGGAGGACGCTGTCGCATCCGCCCTCCACGCCCGCGGCGTCACCCCCGACCGCCTGATCCGCGAGGACAGCTGACCACGCCTGCGCGTCACCCGGCGATGGAACATTCCTCCGGCAGTGCAATTCACCCCGCAAATATCCCCAAGGGAGGATCGACACGTGACCGAAGAACGCATTACCGAGACGACCGACAGCCTCGGCCGGACGCATACCACCCACACCATCACCCACGGCGAACCCGCTGCCAGTTCCGGCGGCGGCGCGCGCTGGGCGCTGGTCGTCCTCGCACTCGTCGCGCTGGTCGCGGCCGTCTTCATGTTCAGCCAGATGTCGAATGCCGAAGCCGCCAAGGATACCGCGATCGCCGAAGCGGCGGGCGATGTCGGCGACGCGGCGGGCCAGATCGGCGATGCCGCATCGGAGGCGGGCGCCGCGGTGAAGGACGCGGTGAGCAAGCCCGAGTAATTCTCCCCCCTTCGCACGCCGCTCTCCCCCTCGCTCTACAGGCGTGCGAACTCCCGACGGCGGCCCGAATGCACAGGCGTTCGGGTCGCCGTTTCGTTATGCAACCCTGAGGGTGTATCAGCCGGTCCGATGACGTTCGATTTCACGCCCTATCACATCGCGCTGGCCGGGAGCGGGGCGGCGATCATTCTGGCCTTCTGGCTGCCGCGCTTCGTCGGCGGGCGCGAGCCGACCGCATCGGCGCTGCTGGTGGTGCTGGGCGCGGCGGTGCTGGGGCTGGTGCCGGGAATGCCCGCTGTCTTCGACCCCGTCACCAACGCGCCCGAATGGTCGGTGGTGGCGGAGATCGCGGTGATCGTGGCGCTGTTCGGCACCGGCCTCAGGATCGACAATATCGCCCGTTTTGCGCGCTGGACTCCGGCGCTGCGGCTGGTGCTGATCGCGATGCCGCTGACGATTGCCGCGATCGCGGGACTGGGCCTGTGGGCGGGCCTTCCGCTGGCGACCGCCGTGCTGCTGGGCGCCGCCTTCGCCCCGACCGATCCGGTGCTCGCAGGCGATCTTCAGGTCGGCCCGCCGCGCGAAGGCGGTGAGCACCCCATGCGCTTTGCCCTCACCACCGAGGCCGGATTGAACGACGGGCTGGCCTTCCCCTTCGTCTATGCGGCCATCCTGCTCGCCGCCGGAACGCTCGATTGGGGCGCATGGGCGGGGTTCTACGTCGTCTGGAAAATTCTCGTCGGCCTCGGCTGCGGAGCGGCGGCGGGATGGCTGCTGGGCAAGAGCTTTTTCGCCGTGCCGCATGGCCACACGCTCGCCGATGCCAATGCCGGCGTGGTCGCGCTGGCGGCAATCCTTGCGACCTATGGCGTGACCGAACTCGCCGAGGGCTACGGCTTTCTCGCGGTGTTCGTGATGGGCCTGCTGCTGCGCCGTGAGGAGGCAGAGCACAGCTTCCACACCTCGCTCCACAGCTTCAGCGAGACGATCGAACACGCGCTGACCGCGATGCTGATGATCGCGATCGGCGCAAGCCTGCCGCAGTTGTGGCCATGGCTCGACTGGCGCATCGCGGTGCTGATCGCGCTGAGCCTGATCGTGGTGCGCCCGCTGGTGGCATGGCTTTCGCTCGCGGGTGGAACGCTCGGCGGATCGCACCGGGCTGCGGTGTCGTTCTACGGCGTGCGCGGGATCGGCACGGTGTTCTATGTCGCCTATGCCGCGACCGAGGCCAGTTTCGGGAGCATCGAACGACTCTGGGCCGCCGTCGCCTTCGGCATCTTCGCCTCGACCATAATCCACGGCCTGACGGCCGGGTGGGTGATGAAACGGATAATGGGCGAAGCCAGCTGAGGCAGCCGCATATCGCCGGTCATGAGGCTTGGAGCGGGTAGCGGGAATCGAACCCGCATAGCCAGCTTGGAAGGCTGGAGCTTTACCACTAAGCTATACCCGCTCAGGGCCGTGGCAGCGCCCATGCCACCGATGGCGGGCCGAGGTCAATATGGCGCGGGGCCTTACGGGGCAGGGGCGACCGGCATATTGTCGATCAGCCGCGTGCTGCCGATTCGGGCGGCGACGAGCAGGCGGGCGGGGGCCTTGCCCGGAGCCGCCAGCGGGGCGAGGGTCGTGGCATCGGCCAGCACGGCGTAATCGACGCTCGAAAAGCCCGCCGCGATGATCTCGGCCTGCAATTGCGCCAAGGCCTCCGCACCCGGCGCACCGGCCTTGATCGCCGCAATCGCGGTCTTCATCGCGCGCGGCAGGGCGGCAGCGGCGGTGCGCTGTTCGGAGGTGAGGTAGCGGTTGCGGCTCGACATCGCGAGGCCATCCGCTTCGCGCACCGTGGGCACGCCGATGATATTGTCGGCATGCGGTGCGGTCAGATCGAGATCGCGCGCCATCGTCCGGATCACCGCAAGCTGCTGGAAGTCCTTCTCCCCGAAGAAGGCGAGATCGGGCTGCACCTGGTTGAACAGCTTGAGCACCACCGTCGCCACCCCGTCGAAATGGCCGGGCCGCGCCGCGCCGCACAGGCCATCGCTCACCCCCGACACGCCGACATTGGTGACGAAACCGGACGGATACATTTCCTCGACCGTCGGGGCCCACAGCACCCCAACGCCCTCGGCCTCCAGCATCGCCGCATCGGCCGCGAGCTGGCGGGGGTAGGCGTCGAGATCCTCGTTGGGGCCGAACTGCTTCGGGTTGACGAAGATCGAGGCGACCACGTGGTCCGCCTCCGCGCGCGCGCGGCGCACCAGTGTCAGGTGGCCTTCGTGCAGCGCGCCCATCGTCGGCACCAGCGCGATGCGTGCGCCATCCTTGCGCCATTGTCCCAGAGTGGTTCTCAACACTCCCAGCGACTTGACCGTTTGCACCTGCGCGCCTCCAAGGATACACCCAAACCGTGCCCTAGCGGCGCAAGCTGTCCCAATTCAAGCCGCTCCGCCTTCGAGCTTCGCGAAGAGACCTGCCATGTCACCCGCTGCCGCCAGCGCCCAGCCCTCCGAACCCGTGCTCGCCGGGCGCCGTCTGCGCCAGGGGCAGGCGCACCGGATCGTCTTCGCCAACGAGAAGGGCGGCACCGGCAAATCGACCACCGCGGTGCATGTGGCGGTGGCGCTGTCCTATCTTGGCGCGCGGGTGGCGGCGATCGATCTCGACCCGCGCCAGCGCACCACCCACCGCTATATCGAGAACCGGCTGAACACGCTCGAAAAGCGCGGCCTCACCCTGCCCACCCCCGAATGCGAGGTGTTCCGCGGCGAGACGACCGGCGATCTGATCGCGATGATCCGGCGGATGGAGGCGACCTGCGATTTCCTCATCATCGACAATCCCGGGCGCGACGACCCTTTTGCCCGCGTGGCGGTGGAACACGCCGATACGCTGGTGACGCCGATGAACGACAGTTTCGTCGATTTCGACCTGATCGGGCAGGTCGATGCGGAAACCTTCAAGGTACGCAAGCTTTCGTTCTTTGCCGAGCTGATCTGGGAGGCGCGGCTGAAGCGCAGCCGCATGACGATCGAACAGCAGCGCCCGGAGATGGACTGGATCGTGGTCAGGAACCGCACCGGCCACGTCGAGGCGCGCAACCAGGCGCGGCTGCACAAGGCCTTGAACGAAATGTCCAAGCGGGTCGGTTTCCGGGTGACGCAGGGCCTCAGCGAGCGCGTGATCTACCGCGAGCTGTTCCCGAGCGGGCTGACCCTGCTCGACAAGGGGCATCTGGGCGAACTCGGCACCAGCCACCTCGTCGCTCGGCAGGAACTTCGCGCGCTGGTCAAGACCCTGAGCCTGCCTGCCTTCGATCCCGAGCAGGGCGAGCTGGAGATGGCCTGATGCTGCCGAAAATTCTGATGTTCGCGATTGCGCTGAGCGTGTTCTGCCGCTGGGCGCTGGGCAAGTGGCCGTGGGAATATCTGCGCCCCGCCCCCACGCGCTCGCAGGCGATCTTCCGCGCGCGCAAGCTGCTGGGGGTCGAGGCGGGGGCTGCGCGCGAAGAGATCATCCTCGCCCATCGCCGGCTGGTGACGCTGGTGCATCCCGACAAGGGCGGCACCACCGCAGCGATGCAGGAGGCCAACGCCGCGCGCGATCTGCTGCTGTCGGAACTGCCGGGCGCGCCGCTCGCCGGGCCGGACGACGATGGGCCTCGGCAATCGCAGGATTGACACAAACGCGCGCCAAGGGTTTGACGGGCCCGGCGGCACGGGTGGAGCGTGGTCGCGCGCGCTGATCCTTTCGGCGCCATGCGACAGGCCCGTCCCGCAGCGCCCGAAGCCTGAAGCCGCGCCGCCCCTTTCTCCGGCGGTGCCATGATGCGGCGATTCCCCGCCACAAGGAGCCTCTCTCGACCATGCAACACCACTTCCACCCCACCGTGCTGCGCGAATACGACATTCGCGGGATCATCGGCGAGACGCTGGGTGCCGACGATGCGCGCGCGATCGGGCGGGCCTTCGGCACGCTGCTGCGCGCGGCGGGCGGCACGACGGTGGCGGTGGGCTATGACGGACGCGTCAGCTCGCCCATGCTCGAACACGCGCTGGTCGAAGGGCTGACCGCGAGCGGGTGCGACGTGGTGCGGATCGGCATGGGGCCGACCCCGATGCTCTATTATGCCGAAGCCTCAACCGAAGAAGTGGATGGCGGCATTCAGATAACTGGCAGCCACAATCCCCCCAATTACAATGGCTTCAAGATGGTATTCATGGGTCGGCCGTTCTTCGGTGCCGATATCCAGAAGCTCGGGGAACTGGCAGCAGACGGCGCCTTCGCCAGCGGCACGGGCGCGGTCAGCACGCGCGACATTCTCGGCGAGTATGTCGAGCGTCTGCTCGAAGGACTGGCCGGGATCGATCCCGAGGCGCTGCAGAATCTCCGCGTCGGCTGGGATGCCGGCAATGGCGCTGCCGGCCCCGCGCTGGAGGCTCTCGCCGCGCGGCTGCCGGGGGAACATCATCTGCTCTTTACTGAAGTTGATGGACATTTTCCCAATCACCATCCTGATCCCACTGTCGAAGCCAATCTTGTCGATCTGCGGGCGTTAGTCGCTGCAAAAAACCTCGATTTCGGTGTGGCTTTCGATGGCGACGGCGACCGGATCGGCGCGATCGACGGCACGGGCCGGGTGATCTGGGGCGATCAGCTGCTGATGATCTATGCCGAGGATCTGCTCAAAACCCGCCCCGGATCGACGGTTATCGCCGATGTGAAGGCCAGCCGCGCGCTGTTCGACCGGGTCGCCGAACTGGGTGGAAAGCCGTTGATGTGGAAGACCGGCCATTCGCTCATCAAGTCCAAAATGAAAACAACGGGTGCGCCGCTCGCGGGCGAAATGAGCGGCCACGTGTTTTTCGCCGATGAGTATTACGGGTTTGACGACGCGCTCTACGCAGGAATACGGTTGCTGGCGGCGGCGGCGCGGCTGGGCAAGTCGGTCACCGAGCTGCGCGGCGCGATCCCGCCGATGCTCAACACCCCCGAACTGCGCTTCCAGGTCGACGAGACGCGCAAGTTTGCCGCCATGGCCGAAATCGCCGAGCGGCTGACCACCGCGCCGGGGCCGGAGGTCGAAAGCGTCAATGCGACCGATGGCGTGCGGGTGAACACTGCCGACGGCTGGTGGCTGCTGCGCGCTTCGAACACGCAGGATGTGCTGGTGGCGCGCGCGGAAAGCGACACGGCCGAGGGGCTCGAGCGGCTGTTGGCGCAGATCGACGCGCAGCTCGCCGCCTCGGGGCTGGAGCGCGGCGAGAGCGTAGGGCACTGACGCGCCTTTCCCGCGCCGCGCGCGCGTTGGGGGGAAGTGGTCCGATCCCGCCATTCTCCCTGCAATTGCAATTGCCTGACACGATGCCCGCGCTATGACGGGCGGCATGATCGTCGGGATTGACCTTGGCACCACCAACAGCGCGGTTGCGCTGTGGCAGGATGGTGCGCCGCAGCTGGTGCCCAATGCACTTGGCAAGGATCTCACACCGTCCGCCGTCAGCCTTGCCAAGGGTGGACAGGCTTGGGTGGGCGAGGCCGCGCTCGACCGGATGGCGACCCATCCGGCGGACACCGTCACCAGTTTCAAGCGGATGATGGGCACCGCCAGCACGGTGACGCTGGCAGGGACCAAGCTTACACCCGAAGACCTCTCGGCGATGGTGCTGCGCAGCCTCGCCGACGATGTCGAGGCGGCGACCGGCACCCGGCCCACCGGCGCGGTCATCACCGTCCCGGCCTATTTCAACGAGCGTCAGCGCCGCGCCACCCGCCGCGCGGGCGAGATCGCGGGGCTTGAAGTCAAGCGCCTGATCAACGAACCCACCGCCGCCGCGCTCGCTTTCGGCCTTACGGATCGCGGCGATCGCGAGCCCTTTCTGGTGTTCGACCTCGGCGGGGGAACCTTCGATGTCTCGATCGTCGAGATGTTCGAAGGGATCGTCGAAGTCCGCGCCTCGGCGGGCGACAACCGGCTGGGGGGCGACGACTTCGATGAAGCGCTGGTGCGGCTGGTCGAGCCTGCGCTCGATAACGGCGCGGCGCTGGACACTCTGCCCGCCGACAGCCGCCGCGCGCTGCTGACCCTCGCTGCCGAGCGCACCCGCCGCGCGCTGAGCACCGCAGAAGAGGCCGAGTTCAGCGTGGTCGCCGATGGCACGCCCGTCACCGCCCGCGTCACCACCGAGGCTTTCGAGGAAGCCGCGGCGGGCCTCGTCAAGCGGCTGCGCGATCCTGTCATCCGGGCGCTGCGCGACAGCCATATCGACGTGAAGGCGCTGTCGGACATCGTGCTGGTCGGCGGGGCGACGCGGATGCCGGTGGTGCGAAAGGCGCTGACCCGGATGTTCGGGCGCTTCCCCAATGCCACCGTCCACCCCGATCACGCGGTCGCGCTGGGCGCGGCAATTCAGGCCGGGCTGCTGTCGGGCGGGGACGGGCTGGAGGAAATCCGCATCACCGACGTCGCGCCCTTCACACTGGGCGTCAACAGCGCCACCCGCGACGCGCACGGCCGCCTGCACGACGATATCTTTGCCCCGATCATCGAGCGCAACACCCCCGTCCCGGTCAGCCGGATGGAGCGGTTCTTCACCCTTGGCGACAACCAGCGCAAGGTGCTGTTCGCGGTCTATCAGGGCGAAGCGCGCGACGTGAAGAAGAACGTCAAGCTGGGCGAGCTGGAGGTCCCCGTCCCCCCGCGGCCCGCGGGCGAGGTGAGCGTCGACGTGCGCTTCACCTATGACACCAGCGGGCTGCTGGAAGTTGATGTCGCCGTGCCCGCCACCGGCCTCACCCGCAATCTGGTGATCGTCGACGAGGAAGATCGGCGCAGCAAGAAGGATATCGAGGCGCGGCGCAAGGCGCTGGAAAAGCTGAAGGTTCACCCCCGCGACGAGGCCGAGAACGTCGCCATGCTGGCGCGGGCGGAGCGGGCCTATGAAGGCTTCACCGGCCCGGTCCGCGACTATATCGGCCAAGCGCTGACTGAGTTTCAGGGCGCGCTCGACAAGCAGGATGCGCGCATCATCGCCGACGCGCGCGAGGCGCTGGCGCAGCTGCTCGACCAGATCGAGGCCAATCCGCCCCTATGACGCGCGCCTTTCCGTGGAGCAGGCTCGGGATCGATCCCACCAGCGATGCGGGCGCGATCCGCAAGGCCTATGCCGATGCCCTGCGCGCGACCAATGTCGACGAGGATATCGCGGGCTATGCCGAACTGCGCCGCGCGCGCGATCAGGCGCTGTGGCTCGCCAAGCAGGCCGACCGCGAGGAGGAAGAGGACAATTTCGGCCTCGGCGACCTCGATGACGAGGGTGGCTGGAACGAGGGCGATTGGGACGGGGATGACGGCGCGTGGGATGTCGCGCCCGGCATCCAGCCCCCGCTTCCGGGCCCCGAACCGCAGCTTTCGCCCGGCCAGTTGCGCACGCAGGCGGCGTGGAAAGAATTGCACGGCGTGCTCTATCCCGATGGCGAGCCGAGCGACGAGGCGGTCACCCATGCCGAACTCGACACAGGGCTTGCCGCGCTCGATGCGCTGCTGATCCGCGCCGAGGAAGCCGATCTGGCCGAACACGATGCGCTCGACGACGCGCTGGCCGAACTCTTCGCGCGCACCTGGCCGCGCTCGGCGCCGTTCGTGGAGCCCGCCAACACCGCCTTCCACTGGCTCGACGAAGCCGGCGCGCTGGAGGAACGCCCGGCGCTGCGCTTCCTCAACCAGCGGCTCAAGGGGATGCGCTTTCACGAGAAGGTGCAGCAGCCCGATCACCCGCTGCACAAGGCGTGGACCGAACTGTCGCGCCCCGGGAAGGCGGGGATGCTCGACCGGCTGAAGGTCAAGCGGGTCGAAGTCGACAAGCTGCTGGTCGGTATTCGCCAGCGCTATCCCGAACTCGAGAGCCTCCTCGATCCGCAGCGCGTCGCCTCGTGGGACAGGGACGGTGCGCTGGAGGGCAGCCCCGATGGCACCGGGCCCAATGTGGTGCGCTGGATCTTCATTCTGGTGCTGGTGGGATCGTTTCTGGCGCGGCTGGGCAGCGCCATGTCGGAGAGGGACAACAGCGGCGATCAGCCTTCCGAAGCCGCCGTTGCCGAGGCGCTGCGCGAAGCCAATTTCGTTGTCGCGACGTCCGCCATCTTCGGCGAGGGCACCGATGTCGCCGCAGTGCGCAAGGCCGATCCGCCCTTCGCCTATCAGCTTCGGCTCGCGATGGGACAGGGAGCCACGCCCGACGCCGCGCTCGCCTTCGCGCGCAACAAGGCGGTGCAAAGCGCCGAGGTGGCCGAGTTCGACGCGCTGGTGGCGTTGGCGGAATTGAAGCAGCTGTGGCTCTTCGCGGCGATCGGTTCGCGCGAGCAGTGCCGGCAGGTGCTTGAAGGCGACTTCCAGAGCCAGCCGCTGGAGCTCGACAAGCCCCAGCGCGCGCGCGAAATCCAATTGCTGCGCCAGCTGCTCGATGCGGGCGTGCTCGGGCATCGCGGCAAGGCGGCGGAGCGGACGTTGAGCGTTCCGGGCTGGATGATCGAGGAAGCGATGGAGCGCACCGGGCTGGGGCCAGAGGCCCTGGGCGCGGCGCTGCGCGATCCCGCCCATCCGGAGCGCTGCCGTGTCGAACTGGCATTGCGGACTGCGATGCTCAAGCAGCCGGGCCGCGTGCCCGTCGAACTGCTGCGCTGGCTGTAACGACGCACATCGTGGGGGCTGGCGCAAGCGGCGGCCCTGCGGCACTTATGGCGTTCTGAAACGGAGAGATTCGATGAAACCCCTGCGCCTGATCCTTGCCTCTGCTTCCGCCCTTTCGCTGCTCGCCGCCCCGGCCTCCCTCGCCGCACAGGACACGGAAGAGACGGTGGACATGGTCGAGGCCGCGCCACCTGAAGACGAGATGGCCGAAGACGACATGGCCGAAGACCCGATGGCCGCTCTCATGGGCATGATGGGCGGGATGATCGAGGTCGAACCGCTCACCGCCGAACAGCAGGCCCGGATGCCCGCTGCCGAGGCGATCATCGCCCGCATCATGCCGCCCGGCGCCATGGCCGAGCTGTCGCAATCGATGATGGGCGGATTTTTCGGCAGCTTCGGCGACATCCTCAACACCGGACCCAAGCCTGCACTCGCCGAGCTGATCGGGGTGAACCCGCTCGAACTCGACGGCGTCTCCGATGACCAGGCGCGCGAAGCGGCGAGCCTGCTCGACCCGGCGTGGGAAGAGCGGCAGTCGATCGTCACCGGGCTGATGCCGGAGATGCTGGGCGAGATGATGAACGCGGTCGAGCCGAGCATGCGCCGCGCCATGGCGGAGCTCTACGCGATCCGCTTCACGCCTGCCGAATTGACGGCGATCGACACCTTCTTCGCGACCGAGACCGGCGGCAAATATGCCCGCGAATCGCTCTCGATGGCGAGCGACAAGCGGATGCTGGCGGCCAGCATGGAGGCCATGCCCGCGGTCTTCACGATGATCGGCCAGATGGAGGAACGCATGAAGGCGCGCACCGAAAGCCTGCCTGCCCCGCGCGCCTTCGGCGATCTGGACGAGGCCGAAAAGGCCAAGGTTGCCGCGCTCACGGGCTATTCGGTCGAGGAGATCGAGAGCAATATCGAGGCCAATGCCGCGATCGCCGAGGAGACCGCAGAAGAGGTGACCGTCGATTGACGTGACCATCATCAACGGGGACGCGCCCTCCCCTCCGCTGCCCCCCGCCATCGCCGCCTGGTTCGCCGGGCGCGGGTGGCGGGTGCGGCGGCATCAGACCGCAATGCTCGCCAAGGCGCAGCAGGGCCGCCATGCGCTGCTGGTGGCCGATACCGGCGCGGGCAAGACGCTTGCCGGGTTTCTGCCGACCTTGTGCGACTTTGCGGGCGATGCGCTGCCGCCGGATGGGCTGCACACGCTCTACGTCTCGCCGCTGAAGGCGCTGGCGCAGGATGTGAAGCGCAACCTGCTGACCCCGATCGAGGAAATCGGTCTCCCGATCCGGGTCGAGACCCGCAGCGGCGACACCCCGTCCGACCGCAAGAAACGCCAGCGCGCCAAGCCGCCCCATGTGCTGCTGACCACGCCCGAAAGCCTCTCGCTGCTGCTGTCCTACCCCGAAAGCGCCGATCTATTCGCGGGGCTCAAACGCATCGTGATCGACGAGGTGCACGCCTTCGCCACCGACAAGCGCGGCGATCTGCTGGCGCTCAGCCTCGCGCGGCTCCACGCCCTCGCCCCCGCGGCGCAGCGGGTGGCGCTGTCGGCCACACTTGCCAACCCGCGTGACTTTCAGGAATGGCTCGCCCCGCAAACCGGGGACGCGGGCGAGATCGCCGCGGCCGACCTCGTGATCGGTGAGGCGGGGGCCGAGCCCGAGGTCGAGATCCTGCTCCCCAACGAGGAGCGCGTGCCCTGGGGCGGCCATGCCGGGCGCTGGGCCGTCCCGCAGCTGATGCAGGCGATCAAGGCTAACCGCACCACGCTGGTCTTCACCAACACGCGCTTCCTCGCCGAATTCATCTTCCAGTGCCTGTGGGAGGAGAACGACGACAACCTGCCCATCGGTATCCACCACGGCTCGCTCTCGGTCGAGGCGCGGCGCAAGGTCGAGGAGGCGATGGCGCGCGGCGATCTGCGCGCGCTGGTGTGCACCGCCAGCCTCGATCTCGGGGTCGACTGGGGCGACATCGACCTCGTGGTGCAGATGGGCGCGCCCAAGGGTTCCTCGCGCCTGCTCCAGCGGATCGGACGCGCAGGCCACCGGCTCGACGTGCCGAGCCGCGCGGTGCTGGTGCCGGGCAACCGCTTCGAATTCCTGGAGGCGATGGCGGCGAAGGACGCGGTCGATGCAGGCCAGCGTGACGGCGAGGCCTTCCGCCCCGGCAGCCTCGACGTGCTCGCCCAGCACGTCATGGCCTGCGCCTCTGCCGCGCCCTTCCACGAGGACGCGTTGCTGGACGAGGTGCGCAGCGCGCTGGCCTATAGCTGGGTCGACGAGGCGACCTTCCAACGGGTGCTGGGGTTTGTCTCGAACGGCGGCTATGCGCTCAAGGCCTATGATCGCTTCCAGCGGATCGTGCGGGGCAAGGACGGCGTGTGGCGGCTCGCCCATCCCAATCAGGCGCAGCGGCACCGGATGAACGCAGGCATCATCGTCGATAGCGAGATGCTCAACGTGCGCTTCAGGAACGGCCGCAGCCTCGGCAAGGTCGAGGAGCGGTTCGCGGCGCAGCTCTCCCCCGGCGACACCTTCTTCTTCGCCGGGATGAGCCTCGAGGTCGAGGGCGTGAAGGACATGGACGTCACCGTCCGCGCGGCGAAGACCAGCGCCACGATCCCGAGTTACGGCGGGCTGCGCCTGCCGCTCACCACCCATCTGGCGACGCGGGTTCAGGCGATGCTGGCCGACCGCGCGGGCTGGGGACGCTTTCCCGACGATGTGCGCGAATGGCTGGAGATGCAGGCATGGCGCTCGCGCCTGCCCGCCCCGGGCGAGCTGCTGGTCGAAAGCTTCCCGCACGGGGGCAAGCATTACACCGCCTATTACACCTTCGAGGGCTGGAACGCGAACCAGAGCCTCGGGATGCTGATCACCCGGCGGATGGAGGATCGGGGTCTGCTTCCGGGCGGCTTCGTGGCGAACGACTATTGCCTCGCGGTGTGGGGTCTGAAGCCCGTTACCGACCCCGCCCCGCTGCTCTCGCCCGATATTCTCACCGGCGAATTCGTCGAATGGGTGACCGAAAGCCACCTGCTGCGCCGCGCCTTTCGCGAGGTGGCGGTGATCTCGGGTCTCGTCGAGCGCCAGCAGCCGGGGCAGCGCAAGACCGGCAAGCAGGTGACCTTCTCGACCGACCTGATCTACGACGTGCTGAAGAAGTACGAGCCCGATCACGTGCTGCTCGAAGCCGCCTGGGCCGATGCGCGGGCGCGGATGACCGATGTGGGGCGGCTCGCCGACCTGCTTGAGCGCTCGGAGCGGGAGCTTGTCCACGTGACGCTCGACCGGGTCTCGCCGCTCGCCGTGCCGGTGATGACGATGATCGGCCGCGAGGCGGTGCCGCAGGGCGCGGTCGACGACGAGTTGCTGCTCGAGGCCGAAGGGTTGATCGCCGCCGCGATGCGGCCGGACGCGCCGCTCGAGGGGGATTAGCAGTGCAACCGGCCCGTGCGCCGTCAGAAGTCCCGGTATCTGTCGTTGCCGATAAAGGCGAAGCTCTGCGCGCCCTCTTCCTTGATCAGGGCGATGGTACGAGCCGCGATATCATAGCTGGCGAGCGCGTCCGGCGCGAAGCGCAGCAGCGGTGCCTGCTCCAGCGCGCTGGCCGCCGCGACCTGCGCGCGCAGTTCGCTTGGCGTAACGGGCGCGCCGTTCCACGACAGGCGATCGGCGGCGTCGATGGCAATGGTGTTCTGATCGAGCACCGGCAGGCTCGGGCGGGCCGGATCGCCAGGCAGATCGACTGCGGTGACATTGACCGGCATCGGGATGGCGAGGATCAGCATGATCAGCAGCACCAGCAGAACATCGATGAAGGGGGTGACGTTCATCTCGCCTATGGGCCGGGGCCGGGCGTTGTAGCGGTTGGGGCGAATGACTTTGTGGGGCATGATCGCTCTCCTCGAGGATGAGGCGATGTTTTTAACCCATAAACAAGAGGTTGCCTAACGCGTACCGGTATGCGCCCTGCTACCGAAAGGTTCGCGGCACGGGCGACCATGCAAAAAGGGCGCCGCGATTGCTCGCAGCGCCCCTTTTTTGCATCCTGCCCCGAGGGGCGCGGCTTACTTGCCGAAGTCGCGGAACTTGTCGTTGCCGACGAAGCCGAACTTGGTCACGCCCGACGTCTTGATGTCGTTCAGCACCTTGGCCGACAGGTCATAGCTGGCCAGCGCCTCGGGCTCGAACTGCAGTTCGGGCTCTTCCGGCAG
Source organism: Porphyrobacter sp. YT40 (assembly GCF_006542605.1). Taxonomy (GTDB): domain Bacteria; phylum Pseudomonadota; class Alphaproteobacteria; order Sphingomonadales; family Sphingomonadaceae; genus Erythrobacter. The sequence continues at coordinate 854,598 of NZ_CP041222.1, read as the reverse complement.
GGTCAGGCTCTGCTGGAGCGTGAAGACCAGCTCTTCGCGGGTCAGCACCGTGCCGTTCCAGAAGATCTCGTCATTGGCCGACAGCACCAGCTTGTTCTTGACCGGATCGATCGGCGGCGGATTGGTCGGCGGGCTCGGCGTCGGCAGATCGATATCGACCGAGTGCGTGGCCACCGGGATGGTAATGATGAACATGATCAGCAGAACGAGCAGAACGTCGATCAGCGGGGTCATGTTCATGTCCATCATCGGCTCGCCGTCGAGCTTGCCTCCAGACATACCCATGGTGTTTTCTCCTTAGATTGGCTTGAGCGCTCAGTTCGGATCGACGGGGTTCGAGATGAACCCGACGATCGGATAACCGGCAGCCTGAACACGGTAGATCGCCCCCGCCACGCACGACCACGGGGCGTTGACGTCGCCGCGGATGTGCACCTGCGGAACCTTTTCCGGATCCTCCTGAAGCGCTTCCGGCCCACCCGCACGCTTCACGATCGCGTCGAGCTTCTTGAAGGCCTGGTCCTGGAGTTCCTGGGAATCGACCAGCGTGATGTTGTTGATGTAGATCCGGCACTGGCCGTTGCGCGAGGCACCGGCATAGCCGGGATCCCCGGCCATGCGACCGGCATCGTCGGTCGCGCTGACGGTGATCAGCAGGTTTTCGACCTTGTCCTTCGATTCAACCGATTCGAACACCGGAATTTCCAGCTTCTCGATCGTCTGGATCGCCACCGGAACCGCGATGAGGAAGATGATCAGGAGCACCAGCATCACGTCCACCAACGGCGTGGTGTTGATGTCGGACATGGGGGTATCAGCCCCGCCTCCCGTAGAAATCGCCATTGTGAATTCCTAGCCTGTCAAAACATTGACGTGGTTTGCCTGCCCGGCCCGAGCGACTGTGCCTGACCGGGCAGCGGCGGAAGAACCCCAAGAGGCCTCCCGCCGCACGCAGGCGATGACGATCAGGACTTGTTGAGCGTCGGGTTCACGCCCGGCTTGGCAACCGGAGCGGCGGGGGCGGGCTTCGCCGCGGGCTTGGCAGCCGGAGCAGCCGCGCCCACGGTCGGCTTCACCGCACCGTTCGAGTTCATGTACGCCAGCAGGTCGGTCGAGAAGGTGCTCAGCATGGCCGCGATCTTGCGGTTGCGCGACTGCAGCCAGTTGAACGCGAACACCGCGGGCACGGCGACGAGCAGACCGATCGCGGTCATGATCAGCGCTTCACCGACGGGGCCGGCGACCTTGTCGATCGAGGCGTTGCCGGCGATGCCGATGTTGATCAGCGCGCGGTAGATCCCGATCACGGTGCCGAGCAGACCCACGAACGGCGCGGTCGCACCGACGGTGGCGAGGAACGGCAGACCGCCCGCGAGCACGGCGTTGATCGAATCTTCCGAACGCTGCAGCGAACCGTGCATGTAGTCATGCGATTCGAGGCTGTCGGTCATCTTGTGGTGATCTTCCTGAGCCTTGACCGCATCGTCGGCCAGCTGGCGCCAGGGGCTGTCCTTGTCGAGCTTGGTCGCGCCTTCCTTGAGGCTCGGCGCACGCCAGAACGACGTTTCGACCGACTTGTACTGCTTCATCACCTTGTTCTGTTCGAACAGCTTGGTGAACATGATGTAGAACGAGCCGACCGACATGATGATCATGATGGCGAGGATCGACCAGGCGACCGGGCCGCCTTCCTTCATGGCTTGGACGAAGCCGAACTGGCTCTGGGGCGCTTCCCCGGCGGCGGCGGCGAGAAGGTAAAGGTTCATTGCGAATAGTCCTTATGAAAAGTTGTCCTGCGACCGGGAGGCGTGGCCTCCGGCCGGATTGATCGGTCAGTTCAGCCTGTAGGTAATGCGCGTCGACCACGGTGCGGCGATCGGATCGCCCGCATCGTTGAGTGCAGGCTCGAAGCGAGCGTAGCGTTCGACCGCCTTGCAAGCTGCATCATCAAGAATGCTGGAACCGCTCGACGAGGTGACCGAACATCCGGTGGCCCGGCCATCGACGGTCACGGTGACGCGGACGCCCACAGTCCCTTCGATTTCCTCACGCGCGGCGCGGCTCGGATAATCGTTGGTGATGCGCTGTACCCAGCCGCGTTCGCCCTTGGTCTTCACCCCGCGCGCCTTGGACGGCGGCTTGGGCGGAGTGGGCGGACCCGGAGGCGCTTCCGGCTGCGTGCTCGCCTGCTTTTCAGGCGGGCCCGGAGGGGTTTCCTTCTGGGTCGTCTCGGTCTTGTTGGGGGTCGGAAACTCGAACGGCATCTGCGGCACGTTGGGCGGCGGCGGCGATGTCACTTCGGGGATTTCTTCCGGCGGCGGCGGCGGTTCCTCTTCGGGTGGCGGCGGCTCTTCTTCCTTGACGTTCACGGTGGTCACACGTTCGACCATTTCCTTGACGGCGTCGACCGTCAGAAAGAGGACCATCCCCGTCCCGACACCACCGACGATCGCAAGCGCGATGATCAGGGCGACAAGCTTGGGGCCGGTCAATCCTTGTTGTTGGCTAGCGTAGGACATCCAGCGCTTTCTCTCCAATTACTCGCCGATCATGCGATCGGCACACTCACCACCCCTCCTGCCTTGCGGCGGGTTGGTGGATCCCGGTCATTTCGGTCCTCCCACACCGGGTAAAGAAACACGGGCCAGCGCAATACGCATGGCCCGAAACTTTCCCCGGCCGGTACATTCTGAGCAATTTGGCCCAGTCTGCAACCTGAACTGTTCGCGCGGCAATGTCCCCAGTCCCGTGCGATCAGATATCGAGGCTTTAACGGGCAACCCCTAGCCGATCAAACGCTTTTGCGGTTCAGGGCTGATTCACTGCGAATCATGTGCAACAAGTGATGGTGAAGCGGTGTCGTCGCGATGCCGCGCGCAGGCCATCGCCGGGCAACAGGTTAAGGATGAATTAATGCCGTTTTTCAAGAGTCTGAAGATATCGGCGAGCGTGTTCGGCGCGGCGATTTTGGTGCCGGTGGCGGGCCATGCGCAGACGGCTGCTCCTGCGGCCATATCAGCGTCAAGCGGGCCGACCTATGCCGATCTGGCGACCCTTTCCGAGGCTTCCGAGCTGGTCATCCGCGCTCAGATTCGCCGCCAGACCACGCTGAAACCCGAACGCGCGCCGGATGTCGCACCGGGATTCGCGCGGCTTTATGTCGAGGCCCAGACCATCGCCCTGATCGCCGGACGCAGCAGCGTGGGCGGCACGCTCGCCTATCTGGTTGACGTGCCGCTCGACGCGAAAGGCAAGGTGCCCAAGCTGAAAAAGCAGGACTTCGTGCTGTTTGCGCGCAGCGTTCCGGGCCGTGCGGGGCAGCTCCAGCTGGTCTCCCCGACCGCGCAGCTGGCCTATACGCCCGAACTCGAAGCCCGCCTGCGCCCGATCCTGACCGAGCTTTACGCCGCCGAGGGCCCGCCGCCGCGCGTCACCGGGATCAGCGATGCGCTGGCGGTGCAGGGCACCTTGACCGGCGAATCGGAGACGCAGATTTTCCTGGCAACCGAAAACCGCTCGCCGGTGTCGATCACTGTCCTCCGGCGCCCCGGGCAGCAGGTTCAATGGGGCGTATCGTGGGGAGAGATCATCGATTCGTCGGCCCGCCCGCCCCAGCCCGAAACCCTGCGCTGGTATCGCCTCGCCTGCTCGCTGCCACCGCAGCTGCCGAGCAACGCCAACCTCGCCCGCGAGGCGGACGAGCGGCGGCTGGCGGCAAGCGACTATGCCTTCGTGCGGCAGGCAATCGGCCCGTGCGAGCGGCGCATCACCGAGGGCTGATACGCCCCATGCCCGCTTGACCGCGCGCGCGGTGCGGGTAAGCGCGGCCTGCTGTTTTCAACGGAGGGCCGCTTGACCACCACCACGACGCAACCGCTGCGCATTGCCATCGCCGGGCTCGGCACCGTCGGGGCCGGCGTGATCCGCCTGCTCGACACCAACGCCCGGCTGATCGCCGCGCGCGCCGGTCGCCCGATCGAGGTGGTCGCCGTGTCGGCGCGCGAGCGGAGCAAGGATCGCGGGGTCGATATCAGCCGCTTCGCCTGGGAAGACGACATGACCGCGCTTGCCCGGCGCGACGATGTCGACGTGGTGGTGGAGCTGGTCGGCGGGTCGGATGGCCCGGCGCTTGCCTGCTCGCGCGCGGCGCTGCGGGCGGGCAAGGGCCTCGTCACCGCCAACAAGGCGATGATCGCGCATCACGGGCTGGAACTGGCCGAGATCGCCGAAGCGAACAGCGCCGCGCTCAAGTTCGAAGCGGCGGTGGCGGGCGGCATCCCGGTGATCAAGGGCCTGCGCGAAGGCACCAGCGCCAATGCGCTCACCAAGGTCTACGGCATCCTCAACGGCACCTGCAATTACATCCTCTCCGAAATGGAAGCGACCGGGGCGGACTTCGATGTCGTGCTGGCCGAAGCGCAACGTCTGGGCTTTGCCGAGGCCGATCCCGCCTTCGACATCGAGGGCGTGGACGCGGCGCACAAGCTGGCGATCCTCGCCGCGATCGGGTTCGGGACGCGGGTCGATTTCGGCGGCGTGCGAGTGACCGGGATCACGCAGGTGCGCAGCCACGACATCGCCCAGGCCGATGCGCTGGGCTTCGTGATCCGGCTGATCGGCGAGGCCGACGTCGAGGAAACGCCCGAGGGCCCGCGCCTGCTCCAGCGCGTGCGCCCCTGCCTCGTCGCCAAGGGCCACCCGCTGAGCGCGGTCGACGGGCCGACCAACGCGGTGGTGGCCGAGGGCAACTTCTCCGGCCGCCTGCTGTTCCAGGGCGCAGGCGCAGGCGACGGGCCGACCGCGAGTGCCGTCGCCGCCGACCTGATCGACATCGCGCGCGACGAGGTGGGCGCGCCCTTCTCGATCCCCTGCGCCCAGCTGGCCGCCATGCCGCCCGCCGAACCGGGCCACCGCCCGGCGCGCACCTATATCCGCTTCATGGTCAAGGACCGCCCCGGCGTGCTCGCCGAGATCACCGCCGCGCTGCGCGACGGGGATGTCTCGATCGAGAGCCTGATCCAGCAGGGCCGCTCGCACAGCGGGGGCGAGGTGATGGTGGCGATGGTGACGCATGAGGGCCCGGAGAAGTGCGTGACCAAGGCGCTCGCGCTGCTCGAAGGCTCGGAAAGCCTCAGCGGCGATCCGCTGGTGCTGCCGATCCTGCCGCTTTAGAGCGGTTTCCGACCATCCTGACCCACCCTGACGGAGCCGAATTGGGCGCAGGGCAAGGCGCGAGGAGCGAGCGATGCGGCGCATCGTGAGCGACAAGCAACGTGGCCCTGCGCCCACCCGTCGCGCTCTGAAGTCCGCTGGCTTCGTCATACCGCTTGCAGGGGCAACCAGCCCCTGCCGCGCGCCATTCCTGCCCAGCGGACTTCAGAGCGCGATCAGGGCGGGTCAGGATGGTCGGAAACCGCTCTAGCGTTCAGGCACTTCCGGCAAGCCCAGCTCCTCCTCGACCCGGCGACGCGCCTCGTCCGAGAGCGGTGCGTTATCGTCCTTCAGCGGCTCGAGCCCCTGCGCCACCCGCTCGGCGTCCGAACCGGCAGGCGCGGGCGGGATCGCTTCGACATCGATGATCAGCGCCGGGTCTTTCGGGCAAGGGCCGATCAGGCACAGCCCGCTGACGGTGGGCGGCCCGCGGAAGATCCCCGGCCCGGCGACATCGGGCGGCGGGATGGTCCCCGCATTCATCGTCCGCTCGGCATAGTCCTTCAGCCACGCCTCGCGGCTGCCGCTGTAGATCTGCGAGGTGTCTGCCGGAAGCTCGCGGCACACTACGATCTCGCCCGCCACCACCCCGGCCTCTCGCTGCTCCTCGCATTCCTTGAGCTGCACGGCATCGGCGGCCTCGGAGCGCGGCGGCTCGGCGAGCAGGTCGATCTGCTGCGGCGGGCCGGAGGTCGGCGCATCGGGGCCGAGATCGATCGGGATGCGCTCCGGCTCGGGCGGCGCATCGGGCGAAGCGCGCTGCGGCAGGCGGGTCGCCTCGCGCGGGGGCGGCAGGCGCAGGCTCTGCTGGGGCGGCACCTGCGGCCCGACCTGCACCTGCGGTTCGGTGGCGACCTGTGCGGCCAGCGCGGCGAGGAGGTAGGGGAGGAACACGAAAACCGCTCCGTCAGCCGCCCTTCTTCTTGTCGCGCGGCGGCACGGTGGTCTTGATCCCCAGCGCCTCGCGCCGGGCCTTTTCCTCTTCCTCGGTCAGCTCGCGATCCTGCCCCTGCGGAGCAAGGCCGCGCGCGATCCGGTCGGCATCGGAGCCGGCGGGTGCGGTGGGCAGCGCTTCGACATCGATCAGGATCGCCGGTGGTGGCGGCTTGCCGAAGCCGATCGCATTGCCATGATTGGCGATCCCGAAGGCTTCCGGCGCGCGCGGCGCACCTTTCAGCATGGTCTCCTGCGCATAACGCTTCTGCGTCGCCGCGCGGTCGCCGGTCAGCGCGCTGGTATCGTTGCCGGTCGCGCCGCACACCACGATCTCGCCGCTGAGCGTGCCCGCATCGGTCTCGTCCCGGCATTGCTGGAGCGCGGCCTGATTGGTTTCCTCGCGCGGGACGGTGACCGTCAGATTGATCTTCGGCGGCGCCTCGGCGGCGGGCGGAGCTGGCGGCGGAGTCGCGGCGCTGTCATCCTGCGCGGCCACAGGCGCGGCGATCAGCGCGGCGACAAGCGCAAGGTGACTGCGAAAACGGGGGCCGACAGACGTTGCATTGCTCGACAAACCCGTCTCCATCCGCTTAAGCGCCGGGGTGATACCTGGTGGCACGCAACCAGAGCGAAGAAGGGCTGAATTGCACATGAACTCAACCATCGATACCGCCGCCGCCGTTGCCGCACAAGCCGCCAGCGACAACGCGATCCAGCGCGTGCTGGTGCTGGAGATGGTGCGTGTGACCGAAGCCGCCGCCGTCGCCGCCGCGCAGCTGATCGGGCGCGGAGACGAGAAAGCCGCCGATGCCGCTGCAGTCGAAGCGATGCGCCGCGCCTTCGACAACCTCTATATCGATGGCACCGTGGTGATCGGCGAAGGCGAGCGGGACGAGGCCCCGATGCTGTTCATCGGCGAGAAGGTCGGCATGGGCAAGGGCCCCAAGATCGACATTGCCCTCGATCCGCTCGAAGGCACCACCATCACCGCCAAGGCCGGGCCCAATGCGCTCGCCGTGCTGGCGGCGGCGGAGGAAGGCTGCCTGCTCAACGCGCCCGACACCTATATGGACAAGCTCGCGGTCGGCCCCGGCTATCCCGAAGGCATCATCGACCTCGCCAAATCGCCGACCGAAAACGTGCGCGCCGTGGCCGAGGCGAAGGGCGTGAAGCCGTCCGACATCAACGTCTGCGTGCTCGACCGCCCGCGTCATGCCGATCTGATCGCCGAGCTGCGCGCGCTGGGCTGCGGCGTGGTGCTGATCGGCGACGGCGACGTGGCGGGCGTGATCGCGGTGACGGACGAGGACACCACGATCGACATGTACATGGGCCAGGGCGGCGCGCCCGAGGGCGTGCTGGCCGCTGCCGCGCTGCGCTGCGTCGGCGGGCAGTTCAACGGACGCCTCGTGTTCCGCAACGAGGACGAGAAGGCCCGCGCGCGCAAGTGGGGCATCGAGGATCTCAATCGCATCTACAAGCTCGAAGACCTGGCCAAGGGCGACTGCATCTTCGCCGCGACCGGCGTGACCGACGGCTCGCTGCTCGGCGGAGTGAAGCGCCGCCGCAAGCCCACCGGCGAGACGATCCTGACGACCGAGAGCGTGGTGATGCGGGCGTCGAGTGGCACGGTGCGATGGATTCGCGGCGAGCATCGCATCGGGTGAGCGGTCTTCGGGATGTGCGGCAGGGCGGCACTCTGCTGCCGTGTTGGAGACACATGAGACACTGTCTAAGAACAAAATTCCCGCCCACAGGATGAACGTGGTTCCGGGGCCGGATTGGCGGCCTGTGCGGGCGATGCGAGAGGGCGGTTGCGACAGGCCATGCCGGTGGGTCTGACAGACCCGGCCACTGTAGGAAAGCCGCTGCGGGGCCTGCTCCTTTCGGCTTACCGCGTCACCCGGTAAAGCGCGAAAGGGCACTCCGGCACGGCGACGAGCGGCAGGGTCGCCCTTGCCCAGTCGCCGCGCGCCGGGTCTCGGGCGAGGACGTAATCGACCTGAAACGCGGTCAGGAAGGCGCGGCTGCCCTCCGCGCCCAGCCGCCCGCGCGCCATGTTGCGCGGCTCCATCATCGTCGCCATCCCGCCCAGCGCTCCGGCACGCGCGGCGAAGTTGTCGTCGCCCAGCACAAGGATGCGCGGATCGGGCGTCTGCGCAACGCAGGCTTTCAGCGCGGCGAGATCCTCGGTCGAATGGTACCGAGCCCATGCCGCCGGGCTGATCCGCCCGCTGTCCGTAGCCGCACCAAGCTGCGCGATCACGAGCACCGCCATTCCCGCCGCAACCCCCGCAAAGGCGAGTCTCGCCGCCCACATCCGCTGGTGCAGCGAGCGGGCGTGGGCAATCCCCCGGCATGCCGCCGCCAGCAGCGCGGCCCAGATTACGGCGGCGAAATAGCGATGCTCGAGATAGCCTGTCAGCACCTGCGGGGCGAGCAGCAGCGCGGTGATCGCGGCGAAGGCGGCGAGCAGCCTGGGGCCAGCCTCCCCGCCCTGCCACTCCTCGGAAAGCGCGGCGCAGGCAGCGGGCGGCAGCAGGAACAGGGCCGCAACCAGTGCCATGCCCGTCGGCAGCAGCGATAGCGCGGTGGTGACATAGCCCCACGCATTGCCCAGCACCCGCGCCGCCCACGCCCCCGGATCGTCGGCCAGCCCCGGCTGCGCGGTCGGCCACCAGTCGGTGACATAGGCAAGCGGATCGAGCCGGGTGGCGATCGCGCTGTTGTCGGTCGCGAACAGGGTTCCGAAGGTGGCGAGCGAATAGAACACCCACGGCGCGACCGCGATGGCCGAAGCGGCCAGCGCCGCCGCCGCGCGGGACGGCCTGCGCGTCACCCAGCCGATCAGCGCGGCGACCAGCAGCGGCAGCAGCACCGCGTCGAAGCGGTTGAGCACCGCCAGCCCCGCCAGCAGGCCGATCACGCCCGCGCGGGCAAACCCGATCCGCGCGCCCCGCAGCAGCCCGTCGAGGACCAGCGCCAGCAGCAGCAATTGCAGCGGGATCGTCCGCCCCGCTCCCAGCTCGGCGAGCAGCATGTTGGGGCCGAGCAGCCCGATCAGCGCCGCGCCGAGCCCGATCCACGCCGCGCCGGTGACCCGCCTTCCGATCCGCTCCGATACCAGCGCGAACCCGGCAAAGCTGGCGAAGGCAAGGTAGAGCCCGGTGCGCGCGCCGGTGCCCAGCAGCGCGTCGGTCAGTGCGATCAGTACCGGGGTCAGCGGCGGGAAGCTCGCCGAATATTCCGCCGCGCTGGCATAGCTGCGCCAGTGATTGAAGCGGTAGAAATCGCCCGTCACGGTCTGCGACAGTTCATACAGCGCCCATGAGTCCGGCGAAAATGGCGGCGCGGCGATCACGGCGAGCAGTAGCGGGGCGAGCACCAGCAGCAGCGCAAGGCACGGCCACACCCACGACGTCGGTCGGCGCGCTACATCGTCGGGGGTGTAGCCGCCGGTCGCGGCAATCACGGTCTCCCTGAGCAGCGCCAGCTTGGGCCCGAGCCCGCCGATCTTGGTCGGCACCTTGCCATCGTCCGGATATCGCCGCTCGACCGGGACATGCGCGACCTTGAGGCCAAGCTGCCCGGCGCGGACTGTCAGGTAGAACAGCAGATTATAGACCGAGAAGTCCGCGCGGAACGGGCGCACCTCCGGGTGCGTCAAATAGCGCGCGGAATAGGCGCGGAAGCCGTTGGTGGTGTCGGTGAACCAGTGCCGTCCGGCAAGGCTCAAAAGGGGGGCGTGGATCAGGCGGTTGGCGATGGTGCGTTCGAGCGGGGTGTTCTCCGCTACGCCGCCGGGCAGATAGCGCGAGCCCTGCACATAGTCGCAGCCCTCCTCCAGCCGGGCGACCATCGCCGCGACCGCCTCGACCCCGTCCTTGCCGTTGCCGTCGATGGTGACGATCCCGGCATAGCCCTGCTTGAGGCACCAGGCATAGGCCATGCGCAGCTGGGCGGAGAGCTTGCCCGGCCCGGTCTTGGTCAGCACTGCGCGCACCCCTGCCCGGCGCACGAAATCGGGATCGAGCGAACCGTCGGTGGAGCCCCCATCGGCGATAATTACGTCCACCGGCAGCACCGCCGCCTGAATTCGCAGCAGCTGTCCGCGGATGCGCTCGCCCTCATTGATCACCGGGACGACGAGCGCGTGCTTGTGGCCGCGCGGGGCGTAGATTGCCGCGTCGTGGGCGGGCACGTCCCAGTCGCTGTCGTCGAGGACAGGGGGCGGGTGGATCGTCATGGCCGCTCCGCCTCGGGCGCGAAGACGACGAATTTGCTTAAGCCGAAGTTGACGCAGAACGATCCTCCGGCCCCGGCGACGAGGATCGCCAATGGCCAGGCCCCCGGCAGCATCCGGTCGAGCAGCGCGACAATCACCACCCGCACCCCCAGCGTCGCGAGCGCGACCAGCGCATAAAGCCCCGCGCGCCGGGCCGAGAGCGGGCCGCTGCGGAAGCTCCATGACTGGTGGATCACATAGTTTGCACTCGCGGCAAGGGTGAAGCCGATCGCGGCGGCGAGCCACAGCGGCACACCCAGCCCGGCGTGCAGCGCAAAGGCGATCGCGAGGTCGAGGATCACCCCCAGCACCGTCACCGCAAAGAAGCGCGCGAGTTCGGTCATGGCCTGCCGCTCGCAAGATAGCGGTCGATGCCCTCGGGCAGCGGCGGAAGCGCGACGAGGTCGAGAGCGGGTTCGACCGAGGCGGTGCAGCTCGCCTCGCCGATCGCCGCGCCGCCGAGTGTTTCGAGTGACAGACTGGTGGCGCTGCCCGATGCCACGGGGGCCATCAGCGTCAGGGCGCGCTGATTGGCGATGCCGTAGCGCGGGAAATCGGCCCAGCGATCGGTGGCGTCCAGCGTGTCGGGGGAGTCCTCGATCACGGTCAGCATCGCTCCGCGCCCGGTGGCGAGAGGCGGCTGGCGGGTCAGCCAAACCGTGGCGACCCCCGCTTGGGTCGCGGCAACGGCGATTTCGAGGCGGCCCGGTGCCAGCCGCGTCACACGGCACTCGGCGCGTGATGGCTGCGGGCGAGCGTCCGGCGCGATCACCCACAGCACCTGCTGGCCGTTGCGGGCAATCGGCCTGTAACCAGCGCGCAAGGCTTTGAAAAACGGCCAGTTGGCGCGGATCAGCCACCCCTCCCACCCGCTGTAATCGGGCGCGATGGTGGTGACGGCGGCGACCTGTTGCCCGGCCACCAGCGCGGTGAAGGCGGCGCGCTTGTCCGGCCCCAGGGCGTGGATCAGCGATCCGACATCGGCGGGGCTTTCCACCCCCGCCGCAATATCGAGCGGTGAGGTGTAGACCGAGAGCAACCGGCGATCCTGCGGGATGCCAGCCGTGTCCCACGCCGCCGCCAACTTGCGCATCGCGGCGAGGTCTGCGGCATAGCCGGACGTCACGAAGAAGCCGAGCGCCGGGTTGTAGACCGTCCGCTCGGTGCTGGCCCGGACGCTCGCGAAGTGCGCGGCCTCGCCCCCCACCATCGCCACCGCCGCAAACCCGGTCAGCACCGCGACCTGCCGGGGCGAGACGGCGCGCAGCACGCCCCCCACCCGCCGCCACAGCCCAGCAGGCGCGACGATCATCGGCGCGCAGGCTCCGAGGACGAAGGTGATCGCATTATACTCCGCCCCCGCGTGTCCGCCGATCTGCGGGACGAGCGCGGTGCCGATCACGCTCGCAGCCACGAACACGAAGGCGCCCAGGCGCACCGGAGCGCCCCGCCCGCGCAGCCGTCGGAGCATCGCCCACGCCGCGCAAAGGGTCAGCACCACCAGGCTCGCCGCAGAGAGCGGGTCGGCGTGACGCAGGATATTCGGTAGATCGCCGAGGCCGAGGATGCGTGTGCTCCTCTCCCACGGGGCGAAGAACCAGAACTGGTCGCCCGCCACATCGCGGAAATTGTAGGTGAGCCACGGCCCCGGCGCGCCGTGCGTCACCGCCAGCAGGATCGCGCCCGCCGAAGCCATGACGCCAAGCCCGAATGCCGCCAGCATCCGCGCCAGCACGCCCATGCGGCGATGCAGCGTCATGACGAGGCCCAGCACCAGCGCCAGCACCAGCGGAATCCCCGCATCGTTTGACCACAGCAGCCCCGCCCCCGCCACCAGCCCCAGCATCAACCCGCTCGCAAGCGCGCAGCCATCGCGCAGCACGCGGCGCACCAGCACCACAAAGAACGGCAGCACGAAGAACGGCACAAATCCGCGCAAGGGGCGCAGCGAGACGCCGGGATCGAAACTCGCGGGCCAGCGCACACCCACGCGCTCGGCGACAAAGGGCGCGGCGTAGTAGAACACGGCCACCAGCAGCACCGCCGCCTGCCAGCGCCTTTGCGGCGGCACCGCGCGGATCAGCCACACCGTCGCGTACGCCGCGCCGAAGGCCCCCGCCACCACCGCCACATGCGCCGCCAGCGAGGATGCGAACAGCGTCTCCCCGAAGGCGACGAACACCGGCACCAGCGCCAGCACCATCGTCACCCCGAGATAGGACTGGAAACCCGTCCCAAGCTGGTCGCCGTCGGCGAAGTGGTGCAGCGCGAACCATGTCTGCAGGGCACCGTCGATCGAATTGAGGCTGTGATCGTAAAGCAGCATGCCGCCGCGCAAGGCGCAGATCGCCGCCGCCAGCCCCGCCAGCAACCAGCCGCCCCGCGCCCGCGTCAACGGTCCAACCTCTTCAGGCATAGGCGTGCCCGAAGACGAAACCCGAATGGAGCGACGCGAATTCGGGCGCCGTGCCCTTCACCGCTTCCAGCAGGTCGTAGATATTGTCGATCTTGCCGCCGAGGATCGAGATCACCCGGCTCGCCTCGGGCTTGCGGTGGTAGAGGATCGGGCGGCCGTCATCGCCCTCGTTCTTGATGAGGATGGTCTTCACCTCGTAGATCGACCGGCGATAGGTCGCCCCTTCAAGGCACGGCAGATAGCGCTGCGCATCGCGCCGCATGAAGGCATAGCGGCTCTCGGGCGCGAGGCTTTCGAAATGGCGATAGGGGTCGCGCCGCGCGGGATCGTCGGCCCAGCTTTCGTGCGGGGTGTAGCGCACGTGGGTGAGCGAATAGAGCCCCTCCGAAGGGTAGGGCATGGCCGAGAAGAACGGCCCGTCCATCACCGTCACCCCGATCCTGTCGAGCTCGCGCGGGGGCTCGATCAAGGAAAGTTCGGCGATCTCGTGCTTCAGCTGCGCCTGCGGCAGACCGGCCTTTGCGAGCACGGCGTTGATCTGGGAATAGGTGATGTTGAAAGCGTAGCGCGCGCTGACCTCGCTGCCGTCGGACAGCGCGGCGACCACCCCGCTGCGGTGATCGCCAAGACCCGTCAGCGCGGTGCCGAGCCGCACCTCGACCCCGGCTGCGGCCAGCCGCGCGGCGACCTGCGCGCCGAGCAGCTTGTGATCGAAGGCGACTTCGCGGCAGGAGAACACGTCCTCCACCATGTCCGGATCGAACAGCGCGCGGTGGCCGGGGCTGGCGGGTGCGATCGGCGCGCCCATGTCGCGGAACATGCGGTGGAATTTCTTGGCCCCGACCTTCGACCGGCGGCGGGCGATGGCGTAGAGCATCTGGAAATCGTCCACCACCGCCTCGGGGAAATCGGCCAGAAAGCGGCGGTGCAGCAGCATCGATTTCACCGCCGTTGCGGCCGAGCGGGGGTAGTGAAACCCGGTATGCACCCGCGCCTGATTGATCCGCGAGGCGCGGTCCATCAGCCGCGGCCCCGCCTCCACCAGCAGCACCCGCGCCGCGATCGAGCGCAGGTAGAGCGCAAGGCAGCAGCCGTAGAAGCCACCGCCGACAATGACGTAATCATATTGGGTCGCGGGCGCGCGCGGCATCAGTCCGGCCCGGAAGCGCCGGGGCGCGCATCGCTCTCCAGCTCGACATTGAGATCGAAGGCGACCTGCTGGAACAGGTCGATGCGGTTGACCTCCTCGGGCACGATCCCGCCCTTCAGCCGTCGCTGCTGTTTGAGCAGGTGTTGCAGGCCGAGGCTGAGGCCGAGCGTCGACATTCCCATGAACACAGCGCTGACCGCGAGCATCGCGTTGGTGGTGAGCCAGCCCGGCGCAAGCTCGTCGACCATGAACAGCGCGCCCACGATCCACGCGGCATAGGCGAGGCCCACCAGCGTCAGCACAGTGGAGGACAGCGCGACCACCGTCAGGATCGTGGGCGTGAGATAGACCAGCAGCGTCTGGAGCAGCTGCGCGCGGCGCGCCAGCCCCATGAAGGCGGTGCGCCCCGGCACGTTGCGGGTGGTGCGGAACCAATCGAGCGGCAGGCCCGGATCGCGCGGCGGGAAGCGCAGCGCGAGACGCGGCTCGTCATGCGCGAGCAGCCGGTTGAGCGCCGTGCGCGGCATCGCGATCGACTGGAAATCGCTGGGATCGACATTGAACCCGGCAAGCTTGCCCAGCGCGATGAAGGGCCAGGCCAGCAGCCGCTTGACCGGGCGGCGGGCGGCGCGGAACACCATGGTCACGGCATTCTCGCGTTCGGCATGGGCGAGGAAGGCGGTGAGGTCGAGATGCGCGATCTCGTCGAGATTGCCGAGTACCACGAGGTCGCCGATCGCTTCCTCGGCGGCGATCACCCGGCGGTCGTAATATTCGGTGCCGCGCCGCACTACGAAGAGGCGGCAGTTGGGCACCTCGGCGATCAGCGGCAGGAAGCCTTCGCGCTGGGTGTCCTCGACCACGAGAATGATCTCGCGGAAGCGGAATGCGCGGTCGAGCGTGGCGGCGACATCGCGCAAGCCGGCGAAGGTGGCGGGCGTGGCGGCGAGGTCGGAAAAGCAGACCGAGACCACCACGTCCTCGCGCGGTTTCCTGAACTGGTCGGCGTCGGGTTCACGCATCGACCGTCTCCGCAGCCCGGTGCGCGGCGACCAGCCGGTGAACGGCCCCGCGCACTTCGGCGAGACCACGTGGCGGGCGCTTCATCTCGATCGACACCGCCCCGGCATAGCCGGACACCTTGAGGCCCCGCAGCACCGGCACCAGCGCCGCCGCGTCGGCGGGGGCGGGGGCGAGATCGGGCTCGCTGACATGGACGTGAGCGAGGCGCGGCGCGAGAACCGGCAGACGCGCAGGCACGCTGGCGAAGCTGGCGTTCATGTGCATCGCGCCGAGATCGAGGATCGGGGCAATCGCCGGGTGATCGACGCGGGCGACGAAGGCTTCGGCCTCCTCCAGCGTGGTGAGGAAGTTGGTGCCGTAGGCTGCCGGATTGGCCTCGATTGAGATGCGCGTTCCGGCGGCGGCGGCCGCATCGCCCAGGCGGCGAAAGAAGGCGGCGGCCTGCTCCAGCGCGTCTGCCATCGCGAGGCCCTCCGGCACGCGGCGCTGCGCGGGGGAGCCGAACACCAGATTGGGAATACCGAATCGCCCGGCGAGCATGATCGCGCGGGTCATCCCGCGCTCGAAAACACCGCGCGCCTCGGCCCCGCCGAACAGCGCCGCGCCGGTGACGCCGAACAGCAGCGACTGCATCGACACCAGCGAAAGGCCCGCATCCGCGATCTCGCGCAGGGCCCTGTCGGCGCTGGCGGCATCGGGCGCGAAGGGATCGGCGGCGGCGTGGAAGAAGATTCCGGGCGCGATCTCCAGCCCGGTGATCCCGGCCTCGGCGAGGATGGCATAGGCCTCCAGCCGCTCCTCAGCCGTCCAGGCGATGTTCGACATGGCGAGCCTCATGCCGCCTGCCTTTCGCTGGCAAAGAAGGCGGCAAGCGCATCGAGCGTGGCGGCGGCGGTGAACTGGTAGGGCCCTTCCGCTCCCCACAGGGCTGCGTGGCGGGTGCGCATATCCTCGCGGTGCAGGCGGGCGGGCGTCTCGGGCATGAGGCGCCCGGTCAGCCGCTGGTGGATCGCGGCGGCGGTGAGCGGCTCTGCCACCAGATGCAGGTGGGTGAGGCTCGCCTTGAGCGCGATGCCGATATCCTGCCACAACCGGTCGATCGGGTAATATTGGTAGGTCGTTTCGGGATGATGGAACTGCGTCGCCGAAGCGCCCAGCGCGCTCAGCGCATCCTCCAGCGCCGCACGCCGTGGATCGTCATCGAGCGCCGCGCGGTCGAGCTTCAGCAGCCCCGTCGCCGGATCGGGCGCGTAGAGTGTCCCGGCCCAGCCGGACAGCGCAGGATCGAGCGCCACGATCAGCGCATTGCGCTTCGCCTCGGTCAGCAGCGAAGGCACCGGGTTCATGAGATCGAACAGGAAATTCTTGCGCAGGCCCCGTCCGAACAGCGCGGGCAGGCGGACGATCAGGCTGCCGGGGAAGCGCTCCTCGACAAAGGCTTCGAGCGTGCGGCGGTGGCGGCCATAGGCTAGGTCTTGCTGGAACGCCCCGGTGCTCTCGTCATCGCCGCCCGCAAAATCCGCCAGCACCGCGATCGAGGAGACCAGCACGAAACGCTCGGCCCGCACTTGCGCCAGCCGGGCGATCAGCGCCTCGATCTGCGCGGCGTCCCGCTCGGGCGCGCGGTTGGCTTCGATCATCGAGCCCGGCGCGGCGGCGCAGACCAGCGTGCCGAAGCTCTGCCCGTCGATCGCGGCGATATTGGCGCTGTTGAAGCAGGCATCGAAGCGCGTCTGGCGCAGCAGCGCCCCGCCGACAAAGCCGGTATGGCCGATCAGACCGGCGTCGTGAGAGGCACTTGCGGAACCTTGCATCGCGTGTCGGACCCGTCACTGCTTTCGGGCTGGGAGAATGGCCGGCATCGATCACGCGAAGGCAGCGCGCCTGCGCTCCGCATGATACACTGTCCCCGCTGATAATTCGGAATGATCTCCATCCGGTTAACCAAATCGGGGGCCTGCGCGGCTCACACCCGCCAGTCGATCGTCCCGCGCCCGTGCGCTTCGAGGAAGGCGTTGGTCTGGCTGAAGGGGCGCGAGCCGAAGAAGCCGTTATGTGCCGACAGCGGACTGGGATGGGCCGAGGCGAGCACCAGGTGGTGACCCGCGCGGCCGAGTGCGGGGATGCGGCTCGCCTTCTTCTTCGCGTGACTGCCCCACAGGATGAAGACCGTCGGCGCGTCCCGCTCAGCCACCGCCGCCACGCAGGCATCGGTGATCGCATCCCACCCGCGCCCCGCATGGCTCCCCGCCTGCCCGGCCTCGACCGTCAGCGTGTTGTTGAGCAGCAGCACGCCCTGCCGCGCCCACGGCGTCAGATCGCCGGTGGCGGCGCGCGGCAGGCCGAGGTCGGCCTCCAGCTCCTTGTAGATATTGACGAGGCTGGGCGGCGGCCTGACCCCGGCCTGCACCGAAAAGGCCAGGCCATGCGCCTGTCCCGGCCCGTGATAGGGGTCCTGCCCCAGAATCACGCAGCGCACCTCCTCCAGCGGTGTCAGCGCCAGCGCCGCCAGCCGGTGCCCTCGCGGCGGATAGACCTGTTTGCCCGCGGCTTCCTCGGCCGTGAGCCACCCGCCCAGCCGTCGCGCTTCGGGCGTGGCGAGCGCCGGCTCCAGCACCGGCCGCCAGCTGTCGGGAATGGTTTCGGATGTCATGGCATCGTGCCTACACGCCGCGTCCGCCAAGCGAAACGGCGCTTTCCCTGTTTCCCTAAGCGGCGTATCGACCGCAGGGATGACCGCGCGCCCTCCTCTCGCCCGTCCGCTGCTGCCCTGCCTTGCGGCGCTGCTGTGCCTCGGCAATACCGCGCCCGAGCCTTTGGAAGCGGAGACCGATCCTTCGAAGATCGCGGGGCTCTACAACGGCAATTCGTTCGAAACCTACATGGCGATGCAGTTGCTGGCTGACGGAACCTTCGAGTGGGTGCTGGCGGTCGGCGGGCTCGACCTGCGCTCGCAAGGGCTGTGGGAGGTGCGCGACGGGGTGATCCACCTGACCACACAGCCCACGCCCGTGCCGGCGGAGTTTCGCTTCGTGAGGCTAACGGAGCGGACGATCGTGGCGGAGGATGAGGCTGAGGGTGATGATGCCTATCCGCCGCTCCCGCCCGAAATCGTGCAGGTGCAGGTGACGCGGCCCAGCGGCAAGCCCTTCACCGATGCCGAAACCCGCACCGAATGCGCCAATGGCACGACCATCTACGGCTTCGTGGCAGGCAGTTCGGCCTATTTCGACAATGACAGCGTGCCGCGGTGCGACCGCCCGATTGCCGTCACGGTCGAGCTGTCGTCCTATGACGTCGCCTCGCCCCGCTTCGATCTCGCCGCGATCGGCTGGACGCCCGACCGGGCGCTGCAGGTGGAATTCATTCCCAACGATATCGGCGTCTATGACCTGACCGGGATGCACGGGTTGCTGGTGGACGGGGTGCTTGAGCTGGATGGTCCGCTTGGCCGGGCAAGATTCCGCCAGGTGCCGGACACGCGCGACCGGCCAGAATAGCACCCACGCGCGGCGGCGCGGCTGTGCCACTTCCATGCTTCCCCTTGTTCTCCATTCGGCGTAGGGGCGAGGCATGGCAGTGCATTTTCACGAAGAAGACCTTCCCGCAGGCATCCTGAGCGGCAGCGCCGCGCTGGCGGTGGATACCGAGACCATGGGCCTCGTCACCCCGCGTGACCGGCTGTGCGTGGTGCAGATTTCCGATGGCACGGGCGATGAGCATCTGGTGCGCTTCAATCCGGGCAGCGCGTATGACGCGCCCAATCTGAAGGCGATCCTCGCCGATCCCGCGCGTCAGAAAATCTACCACTTCGCCCGCTTCGATCTCGCCGCGATCCATTACTATCTGGGCGTGATGGCGGGGCCGGTGTTCTGCACCAAGATCGCCAGCAAGCTGACCCGCACCTATACCGACCGCCACGGGCTCAAGAACCTTGTCGAGGAACTGCTGGGGGAGAGCATCTCCAAGCAGCAGCAGTCATCTGACTGGGGCGGGCCGGTGCTGTCCGATGCGCAGCGCGACTATGCGGCGAGCGACGTGCGCTATCTCCACCGGCTGCGCGACGAGCTCAGCGTGCGGCTGGAGCGCGAAGGGCGCACCGCCATGGCGCAGGCGTGCTTCGATTTCCTCCCCACCCGCGCGCTGCTCGACATCGCCGGTTGGGCCGAGAGCGACATCTTCAGCCACATGTAAGCAAGCCCGAGGCAGAACCCGCACATATGGCCGCCCAGCAGAGCCTCGAAACCTCCGAAGCGCGCGCGCTGCGCGGACGGCGTCAGCATTTTGCCGCGCCCGGCGGCTCGCACGACCGGCTGGTGCGGTTTCTCGCCCGCGCGCTGCCGATGGGGGTCGGGGTGATCGCGGCGCTGATGATCATCACCCCCTTGAGCCCGCGCGGCGAGGTCAGCTTCCTGCTCGATCGCAACAAGGTGGCAATGATCGACGAGCGGCTGAGCGTCGACAATGCGATGTATCGCGGGCGCGACAACCAGGGCCGCCCCTTCTCGCTGCTGGCGGGCGAGGCGGTGCAGCGTTCCAGCGCTGAAGGGCTGGTGCGGATGCAGGATCTGGTCGCGCAGTTGCTGCTCACCGAAGGCCCGGCGCGCCTCAGCGCCGAAGGCGGCACCTATGACATCGATGCCGAGACCGTGGCCGTCAACGGCCCCGTGCGCCTGACCGCCTCGGATGGTTACGCCATGACCGCGCGCGGGGTCTCGGTCGATCTGAAGAGCCGCACGATGCAGGGCGATGCGGGGGTCGAGGGCGCCATTCCGGCGGGGACCTTCTCCGCCAACACCATGCAGGCCGATCTGTCCGCACGCACGATCACGCTCGAAGGCGATGCGCGCTTTACCATGACCCCCGGCCAGTTGAGGATGCCGTGATGACCCAGCCCGCCCGAAACCGCCCGCCGATCGGCCGTCTCGCCCTTGTCTGGGGCGCCGGCGGCTTCGCGCTTGCCGCCGTGCTGGCGGGCGGCATGAACCTCGCCGCGCAGGGGATCGCGCAGCACGATTCCAACGCGCCGGTGACCTATGATGCGGGCAAGTTCGTGCTCGACGACCGGGCCAATCAGGCGGTCGCCACCGGCGGCGTGGTGGTCACGCAGGCGGGCCTGCGCGTCCAGTCCGACCGGATGCTGGTCAATTTCACCGACGCCGGGGGGCAGCTCCAGATCCAGCGCATCACTGCCACCGGCGGCGTGGTCGTCACCCGCGGCGACGAACGCGCCAGCGGCGACAATGCGATCTACGATTTCAACCGCCGGATCATCACCATGGCGGGCAATGTGCGCCTGCGCCGGGGGAGCGACACGCTCAACGGCGGGCGACTGGTGATCGATTTGCAGAGCGGGCTGTCGACCGTCGATGGCACCGCGACCGGCGGCAGCGCCGCCGCGCCGGGTTCGCCTTGGGGTCAGGGCCGGGTGACCGGCACCTTCACCGTCCCGCAGGACCGCAAGCAGGACTAGAGCGGCTCCCCGCTCTAGTAAGCGTTCTGGTGACGCAGCACCATCACGGTGCGCAGCACGATGCCGATGTCGCGCCGCAGCGACCAGCCCGCGATATATTCGAGATCGGATTGCAGCCGGTCGGTCAGGTCCTTCTCCACCTCGGTCGCGCCGCGATGGCCGCGCACCTGCGCAAGGCCCGTCAGCCCCGGCTTGAGGCAGTGACGCTGCCAGTACTGGCGGTCGACCTCCCAGAAATACTTGTTGTTCGCGCGTGATCCCAGCGCGTGCGGGCGCGGGCCGACGATCGACATGTCGCCCTTCAGCACGTTGATGATCTGCGGCAGCTCGTCGATGCTGGTGCGGCGGATGAAGCCGCCGATCCGGGTCACGCGGTCATCGTCGCGCGAGGCCGAACGCTCGCCTGCGTGGTCGAGCTTCTCCGCGCGCATCGAGCGGAACTTGAACATGTCGAAGAACTGGTTGCCGCGCCCCAGCCGCCGCTGCACGAACAGCACCGGCCCGCCGTCTTCCAGCTTGATCAGCGCCGCCACCACCAGCAGCAGCGGCGACAACGCCAGCAAGGCGCCCCCGGCCACGACGACATCGAACATCCGCTTGAGGATCCGCGCGCGCAGGCCCAGCGGCCCGGTCGACACCACCAGCGTCGTGCGGTCGAGATCGTCGTAGCGATGCACCCCGACCGCGCCGAGCTCATGCGCGGGCTCGCTCACGATTTCGCCATAGACCCCGGCCGACTTGAGCAGGAAGGCCCAGCCCTGCCTCCGCTCGATCGGGCAGCTGACCACCACGTGATCCTGATTGCGCAGCAGCTTGCCCAGCCGGTCGAGCATGAAGGGATCGTGGCTGGCAGGGTCGAGATTGTAATCGGCCGCGGCGATCACCTCGGCCCCGTCGAAGGTGAAGCTCGACCCGCCATCGTCGATCACCAGCCGGTTGGTCACCTTCCCGCCCCAGCGATAGCGGATCAGGCCATGGACCAGCCGCCGGAACACCACCAGCGCGCAGGCCGTGAACAGCAGGCCCAGCGTCACCGCCGCACGCGAGAAATCGTCGTTCGACTTGGTGTAGAACGCGACGAAGTTGATCAGCCCCGCCGAAATCACCAGCGCCACCAGCGCCTGGCGCGATGCGAACAGCCAGTCGCCCAACGCCTTGACGCCATAGGAGCCGTTGTAGAGGGCGATGGTGAAGAACACCGGCAGCATCGCCTGCGCGGCCAGCATCGCGCGCGGTTCCCACCAGCGCCCGTCCCACAGCAGCGCCGCCAGCGCGAAGCTCAGATTGAACAGCACGCCATCGGCCAGCAGCATCATCACATAGGCGCGCAGCCGGCGCCGCTCGAGCGAGGGCACGATCCTGTTTTCGACTGCCTGATGCCGAACCGATTCAAGAAGTTTCGGCGTGACGCGATTCATGAAAGACTTACCCCCAGAGGCGCGACCTAAGGTTACCTACATAGGCTGTTTGCCGGAGAAAAGGGCAAAATTGTGCGACTGCGAAGCGCGGCCCGTCACATTTTGCTACCGCCTCGCGGCATATCGCGCAATTTCCGCCAGTTCCTGCGCCAGCAGCAGTTCGGCCGACTGGCTGTTTGCCAGCAGGCTGCGGTGCAGCGCGGTGAGGCGCGGGATCAGGCGATCGAGCCGCGTTGCACGGCTGCCGCGCGCGGCGGGCATGGTCCAGCGCTTGAACTGCTGGGCGATGTCGCGCTTCTCCTTGTAGAAGATGCCGAGCCGCATTTCCGCACCCTTGTCGATCCGGTCGAATGCCCCACGCGGCCCGAGATAGGCGGCGATGTTCGCCAGCTGCGCCGCGCGCCGTTCGAGCGCCAGGGCGACGCCCACGGGATTGAGCCCCAGCTCGCGCATCCGCTTGATCTCGCTGGCGATCTTTCCCAGCTCTCCGCCCAGCACGGCGTTGACCAGCGGGGCGAAGCCATCCTCCTCGGTGGCCGCGCCGATCGCGGCGTGATCTTCGGGCGTGGCGGGCCTCGGGGCTTGCGGATCGGCATCGCAATAGAGCGCGAGCTTGTCGATCTCCGACTGCGCGAGCCGCACGTCGAGCCCGGCGGCGCGCGCGATCCGCTCGGCCAGATCGCCGCCGAGCCTGAGGCCCGCCGCATCGGCCATCCCCCGCACCGCCTGCGCAACCGCGGCAAGATCGGGCTGGTGGAACATCGCCACCAGCGCATCGCTGCGCTTTTCCAGCAGCTTGGCGGTGCGCGACTTGTCGGTGGCGGAGGTCGCGACGACGAACACCGGGGCCGCCTCGCCTGCCCCGGCCTCGGCGGTTTCGATCAGGAATTGCAGCGCGTCATGCGCCTCGTCGCCGCTGGCGCGCACCCAGATATGGCGCTTGTCTCCGAACAGCGAGGTCGAACGCGCCTCGTCGCCCAGCAGCGCGGGATCGCGCTTGAGATCGGCCCCGGCCAGCTCGACCCGCTCGCCCGCGTCGGGCAGCGCGGCGGCGAGCCGCGCGGCAGCGGCGCTCGCCCCGGCCTCGTCCGGGCCGCAGAAGAAGAAGATACGTGCATTGAGCGCCCCTGCGGGAAAGCCGCGCAGGAAATCGCTGTTCTTGGCCTTCACCGGCCCGCGACGGCGCGCGTGCGCAGCGTCACCGCCACCTGCGTCGCGATCCGGTCGGCGACATCGACCGCGAGGTTTTCGAGCGCCTTCTGTTCGGCGGCGATGGTGGCATATTCGCTGCTCACCACGTCGATCCCCGCATCCGAGCCTGCGGTCGCATCGAGCAGCACCGAATTGGTGGCGAGATCGATCAACTGATAACGCGCGCGCAGGATGCGGCGTTCGCGGCTGATCGTGTCGTCGTTGAGCACGCCCAGCGCCTCGAGCGAATCGTCCAGCCGCACATCGAGCCGGTATTGCGGCGTCGTCTGCCCCGCCACGCCGAGCCGCGCATCGAGCGCGTTCTTGACCAGCCATCCCCCGCGCCCGGCGATGGCAGGCACCTCGACCGCCGCAATCCCCTGCGCGCTCGCCCCGCTCGCGCCGCCCGCATACATCGGCTGAAGGCCGCAGGCGGTGAGGGCCAGAGAGGCCGCGAGGAGAAGCATCGTCCGCATCAGGTGACGATATTCACCAAACGGTCGGGCACGACAATGACCTTGCGGATCGCGGCCCCGTCGACCGAGCGTTGCAGATTGGCCGAGGCTAGCGCGAGCGCTTCGAGATCCTCCTTCGAGGCCCCCTTGGGCGCGGTGACGGTGTCGCGCAGCTTGCCCATGTGCTGGATCGCGATGGTGACCTCGTCATCGACCAGCAGCGCGGGGTCGACTTCGGGCCACGGGGCGTCGGCGATCAGGCTGTCGTTGCCCATCTTCGCCCACGCCTCTTCGGCCAGATGCGGCATCATGGGGGCAGCGAGGTGGACCAGCGCCCGGATCGCGGCCGAGCGGCTGGCGGAAGGCGCGGCCTTCTCCACCGCGCCGGTCAGCTCGTAGATGCGCGCCACGGCCTTGTTGAAGCCGAGCGCCTCGATATCGGCAGCGACGGCGGCGATGGTCTGGTGCGTCTTGCGATCGAGCGCCTTGTCCTCGCCCTGCGCGTCCGCGTCATAGGCGCTGAACAGCCGCCACAAGCGCTGGACGAAGCGCGCGCAGCCCTCGATCCCCGCATCCGACCACGGCAGGTCGCGCTCGGGCGGGCTGTCGGACAGCATGAACCAGCGCACCGCGTCCGCGCCGTGGCGGGCGATGATTGCATCGGGGTCGACGACGTTCTTCTTCGACTTCGACATCTTGATGACGCGGCCGATTTTCGCCTCTTGGCCAGTCGCCAACACGTTCGGATAAATGAAATGATCGCCAACCTTGATGAGGTTGTTTGGGTTGAAAGTAGTGCCGAAAGCCACCCCAGCGGTGTTGGCGGAAGGGTAAGGTGTGCCCTCTCGCCAAATCGTTGACTTGTCGATTTCCTCTGGCGGGAGAAACTCTTCAAAAAGGTCGACACGAGTAACTTCACCTTGTGCGACCTCTCGTCGAGCCTCACGGCTATAGGTCTCGTGCGTCACCATGCCCTGCGTGAACAGCGCCGCAAACGGCTCCTGCACCGCGATCTTGCCGGTGTGGGCGAGCGCGCGGGTCCAGAAGCGGGCGTAGAGCAGGTGCAGGATCGCGTGCTCGATGCCGCCGATATAGTGCTGCACCGGCATCCACTTGGCGACCTCTTCCGGGTCGAAGGGCTTGTCGGCGGGCTGGCTGGCGAAGCGCAGGAAGTACCAGGAGCTGTCGACGAAGGTGTCGAGCGTATCGGTCTCGCGCCGCGCGGCGCCGCCGCACTTGGGGCAATCGACGTGCTTCCAGGTCGGGTGGCGTTCGAGCGGGTTGCCGGGGATGTCGAAGCTGACATCCTCGGGCAGCGTCACCGGCAGCTGGTCCTTGGGCACCGGCACCACGCCGCAGGCATCGCAATGGATGAAGGGAATGGGTGTGCCCCAGTAGCGCTGGCGCGAAACGCCCCAGTCGCGCAGGCGCCACACGGTTGTGCCCGTTCCCCAGCCTTCGCTCTCGGCGCGGGTGATGACTTCGGCCTTGGCGGCCTCCACGCTCATCCCATCGAGGAAGCCGGAATTGACGATCACCCCGTCACCCGCCTCGGCCTCGCCCTTGAAGGGCTCGTCGGCCTTGGCCGGATCGGCGGCGACGACGCGCAGGATCGGCAGGTCGTATTTGGTGGCAAACTCGAAGTCGCGCTGGTCATGCCCTGGCACGCCCATCACCGCGCCGGTGCCGTATTCCATCAGCACGAAGTTGGCGATGAACACCGGCAGGTCGGCGCCGGTGAAGGGGTGCTTCGCCGTGATCGGCGTCCGGTAGCCCAGCTTCTCCGCCGTCTCGAGCGCGGCGGCCGTGGTCGCGCCCTTCTTGCACTGGGCGATGAAGGCGGCGACTTGCGCGTCGCCCGCCAGCCCCTGGGCAATCGGGTGATCGGCGGCGATCGCGCAGAAACTCGCGCCGAAGATCGTGTCGGGGCGGGTCGAATAGACCGGCAGCTTGCCGCCGTCGGAGAGGTCGAAGGAAAACTCCAGCCCCTGCGACTTGCCGATCCAGTTCTCCTGCATCAGGCGAACCTTCTCGGGCCAGTCCTCCAGGCTCCCCAGCCCTTCCAGCAGATCATCGGCGAAGTCGGTGATCTTGAGGAACCACTGGTTGAGCTTGCGCTTCTCGACCTCCGCGCCGCTGCGCCAGCCCTTGCCGTCGATCACCTGCTCGTTGGCGAGCACGGTCATGTCGACCGGATCCCAGTTGACGGTCGATTCCTTGCGGTAGACCAGCCCGGCCTCGTAGAGGTCGAGGAACAGCGCCTGTTCGTGGCCGTAATATTCGGGGTCGCAGGTGGCGAATTCGCGGGTCCAGTCGAGCGCGAAGCCGATGCGCTGCAACTGCGCCTTCATCTGCGCGATGTTCTGGCGCGTCCAGCCGCCGGGGTGGACGCCCTTCTCCATCGCGGCGTTTTCCGCCGGCATCCCGAAGGCGTCCCAGCCCATCGGGTGCAGCACCTCGAACCCGCGCATCTTCTGGTAGCGCGCCAGCACGTCGCCCATCGTGTAATTGCGCACGTGGCCCATGTGGATGCGCCCCGAAGGATAGGGGAACATCTCGAGGATGTAGCTCTTGGGCTTTTTGCTGTCCGAATCCGCCGTGAAGGTGCCCGCATCCGTCCAGGCACGCTGCCAGCGTTCATCGGCGACGGCAGGGTCGAAACGGGTGTCAGTCATGAACGGCTTTCAGTGAGAAGCGTTGAACTCAGGAAGCGAGCGCCTGACGGCGCAGATCGCGGGCCTTGGTGAGGATGATGTCCTCCAGCTTCTGCACCGTCGCCGCCTGCACCGGGGCTTCGATCCAGTTGCCGGCCTCGTTCACCTGACGGCTCGCGGCGACGCGCAGGGCATCGGCGCGCAGGTCCTGATCGAGGATCGTCACGGTCAGCTTCACCCGCTCGCCCGGGTTGGCCGGGTTGGCATACCAGTCGGTCACGATCACGCCCCCGGTGCTGTCGACCTGCAGCAGCGGCGCGAAGCTGACGGTGTCGAGCGCGGCGCGCCACAGATAGGCGTTGACCCCGATGGTGTTGAGCTTCGCGGCGGCAAGCTCGGTGCGCGGACGGCTATTGCCGCCGCACGCGCTCAACGCGGCCAGCGCCGGCACGACGAGGGCCAGAGCCAGAGTGCGGCGGAAGTTGGCGGATTTGGCGGATGTCACAGCCGGGTATTCCTCATGATTGATCGGAGCAGGCGCTCCCCTGCCCCCTATAACCGCCAGCACCCTCGCGGCAAGCATCATCCGCGAGGTTTGCAGGCACCTTGGCCTCTCGCAAGACAGCTTCGGGGCTTTACCGGGGATGAATTGGCACCGACTCGCAAGACTCTGTGTGCATGGTGCCACAGGTGAACGGGGAATCCGGCGATATTGGCGCAATTGCATTGATTGATGGAACCTTGATCCTATCAATGGTCTTGCCGGAATCGCCGCGACTCATCTGCGGTTAAGGTAAATATTGCTTGGGCCAAGGCTCGAACAGGCGCATGCACTGCGCAAGACAGGGAACGGATAGCACGATGGCACGCCAGCCGCACATGACCGCAAAAGCGCAGCGCCCGCTGCCGCTGTTTGCGCTGTGCGGCGCGTTGGCGCTGGCTGTGCCGACCGCCGGGCTGGCGCTGGCGGGGGACTTCACCCCCGCGCGGACCGCCGCGCTGACGAGTCTCGGTCGCGATGCGCTGGGCCTCGGCACCTTCACCCCGGCCTCGGTCGATCCCGAACTCGCCGCCCGCGTCGCCGACAAGGCCCGCGCGCGCGGCATTCACTTCACCCCCGCCAGCGCGCCGCCGATCAGCGGCAAGCGCACGGTCACCGTCGCGGTGCGGGTCGACGATGATGCCGCCCGCGCGATTTCGGTGCGCAAGGCGGTCGAAGCCATGCCCGGTCGCGGCCCCGGCCTCGCCGGTCTCGACGTGAGCAAGTTCAAGCTCGGTGCGGCGCGCGGTTATCAGAGCTTCGCGCGCACGGTCGACCTGTCGGCCAAGGTGCAGAACCTCTCGCTGCCCGATCTCGCGCAGTTCGAACCTGCGCGCCCCAAGGCCGAGGACAAGCCCAGCCGTCTGCAACCGCGGATCGAGCTGGAAGATCGCGAAATCGCCGGGCGCTCGCCCAACACGCTCGATTCGATCGGTGCGCAGACCGTGGGCGTGGGCGGCAGCTTCCGCCTCTCGCCCAATCTGAACGTCACCGCCGGAGTGCGCTATTCGCAGGAGCGCGAGCGGCTCGATCCGCTGACCAATTCGGTCAAGGACAGCCAGGCGGTCTACGTGGGCACGCAGATCAACTTCTGATCCCGGCTGACAGGGCGTTTCAGGCCCGGCACCAGACGCACCGCGCATAGCTATTCCCCGCTTCCCCTGACCCTACGGCATCGCTAGGTTGCGAGGCCTTAAGCCAGTCAGATCAAGGGGAGAATGCCATGGGCCGGGTTGCCATCGTCACCGGAGGAACGCGCGGGATCGGGGAGGCGATCTGCAAGCGGCTCCAGCGGCAGGGCCACACGGTCATCGCCAATTACGCCGGGAACGAGGAAAAGGCGGCGGCTTTCACCCAGGCCACCGGCATCCCCGCGCGCCGCTGGGACGTGGGCGATTTCGAGGCGACTCAGGCGGGCTGCGCCGCTGTCGCCGAGGAGTTCGGACCCGTAGACATCGTGGTCAACAACGCCGGGATCACCCGCGACGGCACGCTCCACAAGATGAGCTTCGACGACTGGAACGATGTCATGCGCATCAATCTTGGCGGATGCTTCAACATGGCCAAGGCGACCTTTCCCGGCATGCGCGAGCGTGGCTGGGGGCGGATCGTCAATATCGGCTCGATCAACGGGCAGGCGGGGCAATATGGTCAGGTCAACTATGCTGCGGCGAAGAGCGGCATCCATGGCTTCACCAAGGCGCTCGCACAGGAAGGCGCGAAGTTCGGGGTGACGGTGAACGCGATCGCGCCGGGCTATATCGACACCGACATGGTCGCCGCCGTGCCCGCGCCGGTGCTGGAAAAGATCGTCGCCAAGATCCCGGTCGGACGCCTCGGCATGGCGGAGGAAATCGCCCGCGGGGTCGCTTTCCTCACCAGCGAGAACGGCGGCTTCATGACCGGCTCGACCATGAGCATCAACGGCGGGCAGCATATGTACTGACGCGGGCAACCGAGCAGCGAAGCTGCGAGGCGCCAAGCCCGCGTCGCGGCCAGCGGGTCGGCGGCCAAGCCCGCCGAACCCGTCTGACGTTAGCCTGCGGCTTTGCCGCAGGCGCCTTCCAAGGCACCCTCTCGGGCCCCCGCCGCAACCAACCCCCCCGTCAGCCCTTCCGCAGCATCACCAGATCATCGGCCGCCTCGATCACCACCGGATCGTGGCTGACGCAGATCACCACTGCGCCGCGATCGCGCGCGTAATCGCGAAGGGTTTCCGCCACCAGACCCGCGCTCGCCTGATCGAGCGCCGCGGTCGGCTGGTCGGCGAGCAGCACCGAGGGCCGCGCGCACAGCGCCTGCGCGATGGCGAGACGCTGCTTGTCCGCACCCGACAGCTCGCCGCCGACCTGGGTCAGCCGCCGGCCCATCCCCAGCATTCCGAGCAGCGCCAGCCCCTCGGCCTCGGCCTCGGGCATGCCGCGCAGCACGCCCGAGAGGCGCACATGCTCGCGCACCGTCAGCACGCCGACGGTCTGCTGGCTTTGCGCGATCAGGCCGAGGTTCTGCCGCCGCCATGCCGCCGCCCCGGCGGTCGAAAGGCGCGTGAGGTTGAATTCTCCCCACAGCACCGAGCCCTGCATCGGCCGCAGCGCCAGCGCGAGGATCGACAGCAGCGTGGTCTTGCCCGCGCCCGGAGGCCCCGCCACGACGTGGAAGGTGCCCGGTGCGAAGCGCCGGGTGAGCGGGCCGGTCAGCGGGGAAAGCCCCTGCGCGCCCGAAGCGGCGTGGGCGATGCCTTCGAGCACCAGCGGGCGCGCAAAGCCCGTCACGGCGTCCTCGCACGCATCGCGCGCCAGAGGCTCAGCGACCAGCACAGGCCGCCAAGGGCTGCGATGTCTGCCACGATGCACCGGGGGCTGCGGGGTTCTGCGCCGCGTCCTGCAGGGACAATTCCCATTCCTCGAAGCCATAGGTGCGCTTGTGCGGGAAGGCGCGCACCGCCGAGCGGACGAAGCCCTCGGCATCGGCGGGCATGGAGATGCGGTTGCTGCCATAGCCGGTCAGCGCCGCGCCATCCTGCGCCAGCCGGATGCCCCATTGCCAGCGCCGCGTCGGCGCACCGGGCTCGAACAGCGCGCGCACGCCGAGCACCAGATGCGCCCCGCCGGGCGTGCCGCCTGCGCGCATGAGCTGCTCGACCGCGGCTTCGGGGATGACGGCGGTGAGGCCCGTATCGTCCGGCTGGAAGGCGAAGTCGCGCTCCTCTTCGGGCGAGATGAGTGAGAGGCGCGGCTTGGGGATGAAGGGCCGCAGCGGCTTGATGGTCACAGCCAGCGCGCCCGGTGCGGCATGCCAGATGCTCAAGGTGCTCGACATCTCGTCCCCCCATGACGCGCCGGAACGGCGCTGACTGCGGCGCAACCCTGCCGCAACCCGCAAACCTGCGCGGCGGCATTCCCCACATGGGCCTTGTGCTGAAACGCACATTTGTGCATTTGCGAAGGGCAGGTGTGTGGGGGCGCCGTATGGAAACCATCAGACAAGTCGCCATCGCCGGCCTCGACGCTGAAGAGACCCTCCCGCCCGCGCTGGCAGAGGCCTTCGCCGCGCGGGGCAAGCGCATCCATGCGCGAAAAGGGCAGATGCTGATCGCGCAGGGCTCCGAAGCGAGCGATGTCTATCTGATCGAATCGGGCCGCGTGAACATCTCGGTGTTCTCCGCCAACGGGCGCGAGACGATCCTGCGCGACATGGGGCCGGGGCGGCTGTTCGGCGAGCTGGCGGCGATCGACGGCGGGCCGCGCTCGGCCAATGTCACCGTGGTCGAGGATGCGGTGCTGGTGCTGATCTCGGCAGCGGCGTTCCGCGCCTTTCTGGTCGAGGTGCCGGGTGCGGGGTTCTGGATGGCCGCGCAGCTGGTGTCGCGCGTGCGCAACCTCTCGGACAAGTCGGTCGAGCTTGCCTCGCAGCCTGTCGCGGCGCGGCTGGTGAACGAGCTGCTGCGGATCGCCGCTGCGCAGGGCCATGACGACGACCGCGCCGAGATCGCCCGGATGCCCACCCATGCCGATCTCGCCGCCCGGATCGGCACCCACCGCGAGGCGGTGACGCGCGAATTGCGCCAGCTGGCGCGCGAGGGGCTGGTCGCGCAAACCGGGCGCAAGCTGGTGGTGGTGTCGCGCGCAGGGCTTGCGGCGCTGCACGAAAGGCTGGCGCGCTGATGCAGGCCATCCGGCAGGAACGTCGCCTTGCCACCCTCCTGTTTTCCGACCTCACCAACTCCACCGCGCTTGCCGCCGGACTGGAGCCGGAACAGTTCGTCGAAGTGATCGAGCAGATCCGGGCGATCGCGCACCGGGTGATCCCGGCGCATGGCGGCGATATCCTGCGCGTCGATGGCGACGGGATGCTGTGCCTGTTCGGCTATCCCGATGTCCACGAGGACGCGGGCCGCCGCGCGACCGAGGCCGCGCTCGACATGCACGCCGCGATGGCGGCGATCGCGGCCGTGTTCGGGACGAGCGATCTGCCGCTGATGCTCCACAGCGGAATCCACGCCGGGATGGTGCTGATCCGCGAAGGCGATCTGGTGCGCGGCAAATATGAAGTACTGGGCGATGCCACCAATGTCGCCGCGCGGGTGTGCGATGCCGCCGCGCCGGGCGAGATCCTCGTCAGCGCCGAGACGCTGGGGGCCGAGCGGCATTTCTTCACCGTCGCCGAAGCCCGCGCGATCCATCCGCGGGGGCATCAGGCGCCGCTCGAATGCCTCGCCGTCACCGGGCGCAGTGGAATCGCGCGGCGGTTCGAGGCGCGCGCGCGCGCCGGGCTGACCCCGTTTCAGGGGCGCGATGCGGAGTGGGAGGCCTTCACCCGCTGGCTCGCCGCGCGCCGTAGCCGCCCGGCGGTGCTCGGGCTGCATGGCCCCGCGGGGATCGGCAAGAGCCGCTTCCTCTCGCGCATCGCCGCCCATGCCGCTGCCGCCGGATGGAATGTCGCGCCCGGCTATTGCGAGGCCTATCTCAGCGCGCGCCCCTTGCAGGCCTTTGCCCAGGCCGCCGCCAGCCTGCCGGGCGAGCCTCCGGCTGCCGACACGCCCGAAGCGGTGCGCGCCGCCCTGCTCGCGGGTTCGCAGGTGCTGCTGGTGATCGACGACTGGCAATGGGCCGACGATGCCAGCCGCGATTTCCTCGCCGATCTGCTGCGCGATGCCGATCCCGCGCGGCTCGCCTGCGTGCTCGCCTCGCGCGAGAGCGGATTCGACTTTCCGGGCAGCGGCGAGGCCGAGGTGCTGGCGCTCGCCCCGCTGGGCCGCGATGCGACGCTGGCGGCGATCGAGGCGCTGCTCGCCTCGCCCGATCCCTTCGTGGTCGACCGGATCGAGCGCGCCTCAGGCGGCTCGCCCTTGCTGATCGAGGAATTGTGCCACGCCTTCGCCACCGGCACCGCCGCGCCCGACCGCGATCCGCGCGGGGCGTGGTTCGATCAGGCGGTGCAATCGCGCTTCGACCGGCTGGAGCGCACCGACCGCGATCTGCTCAAGCTGGCGGCGGTGATCGGGCATATCGTCCCCGGCTGGCTGATCGAGAGCCTGCACGGCGCCCGGCTCGACCCGGCCCAGCTGGAGCGCCTGCAGGAAGTCGATTTCCTGTTTCCGGGCGATACGCCGGGCACCTATCGCTTCAAGCACGGGCTGACCCGCGATGCGCTCTATGCCGGGCTGGGGCGGGACGAGCGCCGCCTGCTACATGCCGAGGTGCTGGCGGTGATCGAGGCGGCCAGCGCCGCGCGCGGGCGCGAGGCGCTGCTCGATGCGCTGGCCTATCACGCGGTCGCCGCCGGGCGCGGGGCGACGGGGCTCGCCTATGCGATCGAAGCGGGCGATGCGGCGCTGACGGCGGGCGCGCTCGACCGGGCGCAGGGGCATTACCTCGCCGCGCTCGATCTGCTCGGCCGCCTGCCCACGCCCGAGGCGCAGCGCGAGGCGGGGTGGGCACTGCTCAACAAGTTCGGGCTCGCCTGCATCGTCGATCCCGCGCCCGATCAGCTCGCTGTGCTCGAACGGCTGCGCGAGGTGCTGGCGGTGTATGGGCAGGCACGCAACATGCAGCGCGCCGAATACTGGCTCGGGCTGATCGCCTATGGAGTGGGCCTCGGCAAGCGCTCGGTCCGCCACCTCGAAGCCGCACTGGCGCGGGCCGAGGCGAGCGGGCGGGAGGGTGACATCCTGCTGATCCGCACCAAGCTCGCGCATTCGCGATTCGCCAGCGGCCAAGTCGCCGCCGCCGCCGCGCAGTTCGAAGCCGATCTGCCGCGCCTCGCCGCTGCCACCACCCGCAACGAGCGCGAGGTCGCGGCCTATGCCCATGCCGGCTTCGCCTTCCTCAACGCGCAGAGTGGCCACCACGCCCGCGCGGCGGCGCTGTTTGCCGAAGCCGACCGGATCCTTGCCGATCCCGAGAGTGCGATGAACGCCAGCATCCTGCTCTACCGTTCCGCCGCGCTGATCACGCAAGGATCGTGGGAGGCGGCGATGGCGGCGGCGGGCGCGGTGATCGCGGTCAGCCATCGCAGCCGCGCGCGGATGCAGAACCGCACCGCCCGCGCCCAGACCGCCTATGCCCGCTGGCGCCTGACCGGCGATCCGCAGGATGCCGCCGCGCTCGAAGCGGTAGCGCGCGAGTTCCTGACCGGCAGCAACAGCCTGCAACACGTCTCGATGGTGTTCGGCTGGGTGACAGAGGCGATGGTGGCGGTGGGCGATATCCCCCGCGCGCGCCTTTACATGGGGCAGGTCATTTCCCGCGCACGGATCGCGGGCGACCGGCTGGGCGAGGCGATGGGCTGGCGCGCGATGGCGCGCGCGGCGCTGGCGGCGGGCGACGAAAAGCGCGCCGCGCGCTACCTCGGCTTCGCCCGCCGCGCCGCTGCGCTCAGGGTCTCGGCGAGCGAAGCGGCGCATAACGACATGCTCGCCGCCGAACTGCTCGCCGCGCAGGGCAATGCCGCCGAAGCCGCCCGTCTGCGTGACGCTGCCACCGCCGCCTTCGCGCGGATGGAAATGCCCGCCTTCACCAGTCGCTGATGCGCAGGATCAGCGAGGCGGGGAGCGCCTGAATCGTCCCGGCCTCCAGCAGCGCGGCGAGAATGCCCTTCATCCCGCCCATCGCCATGGCCTGCGCGGGACAGGCGTGGACCGGCTCCTCGTCGCTGGCGTCGGGATCGGGCAGCACCGCGCCGTCATCGCCCAGCCGGTAGCCCTGCCAGCCCTTCGCCCGCCGCCCGCCGAAGATCACGTCGATCCCCGAAGCGCCGGTCGGATCGGCGCACAGCGCGCCCTGACTGGCCGAGGCGAGGCTGACGATCACCATGTCGCCTTCCTCGGCAATCACGTCGGGCTCGCCGCTGGCGGCATCGCGCGGGATGGCGACGCGGCGCTTGGCGGTGCGGAACAGCACGTCGGGTGCGGGGCGGATACACATCGCCTGCGCCACCGGCGCCGCCAGCACGGCGAGCGCCTCCTCCGCGCAAGTCTCGGGCGAGCGTCCCGCCAGCGCCTGCACCAGCGCGGCCTGATGCCGCCACAAGCGCCCGCTCAAGAGCCATTCGAACAGCACGTTGCGCATGTTCGCCTCCATCGGCGGGATCGCGCCGATCATGGTGCCGATGATGTTGCGCGCCAGCACCTCGTCGTCCGGGGTCTTGTCGAACAATTTCTGGATCAGCGGGGTGCGCGGCAGCGCCGGATCAGCGCGGTGGCGCGCGACGAACATCCGCCCGGCCTTGAGGATCGCGGTGCCGTGCATCTGCGCGAAGTCGCGGATCGAGGCATTGGGCCGCGGGAACACCGCCCCGCGCGAAGGGGCCATGAAGTCCCCCGGACACAGCGCCTCGGACCGTTCGGTCGCGGTATCGACCACCGTCTCGACGATCCGCTTCCACGACCAGGCCCCGGCGTGGAGCGCCTGTTCGTCGGGCAGGCCATACCACAGCCGCCAGATTCCGGCGAGCGCAGGCTGGAGATATTCGCGCCGCATCTCCAGCTTGAAAAACCTGCGCCCCAGCGCGCGGGCCTCCGCCTTGCGCTGATCGAGCACCGCGCGCCCGGCGATGTAGCCCGCACGGAAAGCGGCGGCCTCGGGATAGGCGAGGAGCGCGGTGTTGGTGGCGGCAGACTCGGCGTGATAGTTCAGCTTCTGCTGCTTGGTGGTGCCATCGGGGCCGGGATAGTCGTGGGTGCCGGACAGGCAGATATAGCGGTCGTCGGGCTGCTGGGTGACATAGATCGGCCCGGCATTGGGGCTTATCCGCCGCAGCTGTTCCTCGTTGGTGAAGTTCTCCCAGTCGGCCAGCACCCGCATCACCTGCCGCATCCCCCCGGCGATGATCACGTTCTGATGCTCCCACGAAGGATTGCGCCACTTCTCGGTGCAGGCCGGCTGATCGGACAGCGCTCTGGCCGAGGCCATCAGCGCCTTGTTCGGCCCCTTGGTCATCGGCGCGCGGCAATTGATCACGCCCCCCGCGGCGGTGCGGATCGCCTCCCATACGTGCGGGCTGATGCCGTTTTCGGCGGGGTCTTTGGTCAGAAAATCGTCGAGCAGCCGCTTCCATTCGCCCCCGCGCACGGTCTCGTTGTCGAGCTGCATCACCCGGCGGATCTGCGGGGTGCCGATATCCGCGCCGCGCAGCGGGCCGAGCGGGCGGTAGCTGCCCTGCCACTCCCCGGCCATCGCGGTCAGCGCCGCGCGCGCCGGGGCGAAGGTGTAGAGCCCCCAATAGAGCGGCGTGAAGGGGTGGCGGCCCGGCTCGGACAGGCTGCCCTGCGGCTGATCGGGCGCGGGCAGCGGGATGCTCAGCACCACCGGCTCGCGTCGCCCGCTGGCATCGTCGCGGTGCGCCACGAAGCGGAACGCGCCTTCGCCGGCGCGCGGGCAGACCCCGGTCAGCGGGTCGTTGTTGGCCGAGGCCACATCGGTCGGATTGCCGCCATTGAGCCAGCGCTGGATCACCTCGTATTGCTCGGAGATGCTGGCGACATAGGCCATGAACATCATCCCCGGCGCGGCATCGGTATCCTCGCCGAACAGCATCCCGCGGCGCAGCAGGCGCGGGGTGGGCCGATCATGCTCGCGCCGCACCTCGACCGGGGCGGCGAGCCCGCGTTCGTTGCGGCGCGGGTTGGCGCGGCGGATATGGGCCGCATGGGGGCAGCGCAGGCCCTCGGCATCGCCCCGGAAATCGAAATCGTTGAGATCGGGCGAGACCGTCTCGGCGAGCGGCCGGCCGGTCTCGTCACGCCCCATCACCGCTGCCTTGAGCCGCGCGCGCGCCTCCGCCTCGGTCCAGCCGGTGGCGGCGGCGATGGCGTGCTTGTGCGCATCGAGCCAGGCATCGAAAGCGGCGACATTGGTTCCGATCTTGCGCACCACCAGAAAGCTGCCGTTTTTCTGGAAGGCCAGCGCCTGCTTGCGGTGCTCACTGCGCCAGTGGGTGTTGTAATCCAGCGGGCGGTCCGCGGCATCGAGGGTGCGGAATTCGTCGGGCGAGCCGTCGCCGCGATCATTGGCATAGCCCGCCAGCACCTCGCCCAACGCCACGCGGTCGCGGTGCAGGCCGTAGCCGGGGGCATCGGGCAGGCGCGGGCGCGGCTGGCTGATCCCGTCGGTAAAGCCGAAATGCTCGCGGAAGCGCCCTTCCTCGTCGAACTTCGCGTGGAGCCAGTCGACCGCCTCGAGCGTCACCGCCGTTCCTGCCTGACGCATCAGGGCAATTGCCGCGCTGCGGAAAGCGGCGGCATCGGTGCCGGCGCCGCGCAGTTGCAGGACGATGTCGATCTCCTCCAGCTGCACCGGCGGGAGGCGCAGGTCGGCAGGCACCAGCCCCATCAGCGCGGGGCCGTTACGTTCGGGCAGGATCCAATTGCGCGGATGGTTTTCGCGCATGTCGCCCACCAGCCCGCTGCGCTGCGCCAGCCCTTCGCGGAACTCCTTGGGGAAGCGGTCGAGCGTGTCGGGCGCCATGCCCATTTCGACGAGGCCGTGCGGCGTGAAGGCGATATTGCCCGCCAGCGCCGCGGGGTCGCCGGGCGCGTCACCCTCGAACCGGAGCACGCTGCTCGCCATCAGTTTGCGGATAAAGCCGCGCGCGCCCGCGGCATCGCGCACGCTGAGCAGCATCAGCGCGCCCTGATCGGCGGGCGCGGTGCGGGAGCCGTGGGCGCGCAGGATCCCGGCCTGCACCTCCTTGCGATCGAAGGCCGGATCGGGCGGCGTTGGCATCGCGGCATCCAGCGCATCGACATGGGCCCGGCCGGTGCGATACCAGTCCAGCGGGACGGCATAGGCTCTGAGCAGCAGCGCCTCCGGCCCTTGCGGATCGGCCGCCGCCGCCGCCTCGACCCCCTTCAGCACCGGATCGAACCCCAGCAGGATGTCGCGCGTCACCCGCAGCAGGCGGTGTCCTTCATTCTCGCGCTCGGGCTCCCCCATCGGCCCGGTCATCCATTCGGGCGGGTAGAAATCGGCGAGCTTGTGCAGCACGTTGAGCGCTTCGAAGGCGAGCTCGGTGGTCTTGCGCGGATGGCCCATGCGGGTGCGCAGCGCATCGTCTTCGGGATGCGCCATCGTCAGCCCGGCGCGCGCCACATCGCCTGCCCCGCTACGCTCGGCCCGCTCAAGCGCGCTCAGATATTTGTGATCCCGCACCCCCAGCCCGGTGGTGTTGTAGAAGATCGCGCTGTCCATCTGGTTGTCGCGCACCCACTGGATATATTCCTCGAACCCGTGCTCGGTGGCGGTGACATAGCCCTCGCAATTGCAGAACAGCAGATCGAGAAACGGGCCGAGCGGGCGCCAGATCTGGCGCATATAGGGCTCGAACCCGCCTTCGAACGTGGCGGTGAGGTAGAGATAGCGGCGCGGGGTCAGCGTCAGCGTCTGGTCGTTCCCGCGCGCAAGACCGAACAGATCGCGGTCGATCACCCCGACGCGGAAATCGAGCAGGCTGAGGATCCGCTCGGTCACATCGCTGAAGGGCATCACCCGCTCGTATTCGCGCGCCGCGACCCTCAGCTTGTTGAGCGCATTGGCGGTGAGATCGAGCCGCGAGGCATAGCTCATCGTCTCGAAGGCCTTGATGAAGCCGTCCTTGATCGGCGCGATCACGACGAGATCGGCGATCCCGTCGATATGTTTCGAAGTCACGTGCTCCATGTGCGCCCCCCTTGGCGATCCCCCCGGCACGCCGCATCGCAGCGCGCTACAAGACAGATCATGGAGCGCGGGGCCGCGCAAGAGTGTGGCAATTGCCACAGGCGCACCGGAGCCTGTCGGATTTGTCAGGCCGGGGTCAGCCGATCACGATCCCGACCACCCTCCAGACGCCATCTTCCCATTCGAGGGACACGCTTTCGACCTGTTGGGTGCCGTCAGCGTAGGTGCTGGCGAACTTGACGAGCTGGTAGCCTTCAGGCGGCGCGGGCACGAATTCGTTGGTGACGAGATTGCGGGTCAGCACCTTGCCGAGCGGCTCTCGGACGCGCCTGGAGACATCGGTCCAGACTTGAAGCGTATTGGCCTTGCGGAACTGCTTGCCCGTCGCAGCGTAGCTTTCGGCCCAGCGGCTGTCGTCGATCAGCTCGAGGAAATCCTCTGCCGCGCGGGAGGCGGCCTCGGCGTCGGCCTCGGCGCTGGCGGCAAGCGTCACGGGAAGCGCGGGCGCGTTCAGCGACAGGGGCGAGGCGGGGAGGAACAGGGCGGCGATCATCAGCGACATGGCAAGCACTCCGGCAAAGGTGAGGGCTAGACGCGGCGTAATATCCGGCCCGGCCCGCCGCCCGGTGGCGGCCTCTCCCGTTTGATGTGCTGCGGCGTCCCGCGCTTCCCCCAAAGTCTTGTCCCCCAGCATTTCGGGGGTCTCCGCCTCGGCGTCGAGCAGCCGCCGCGCGGCTTCCCGGCTGCTGGTCACGCCCAGCTTGCGCCGCGCCTCGCGCAGGCGTTCGTTGACGGTGTGGACCGACAGGCCCAGCACGCGCGCCGAGGACTTGGCATCATGTCCGCGCAGCAGCAGTCGCAGCGTGTCCTTCTCCCTGTCGGTCAGCGTATCGAGGCCATCGGTCATGCGCGCCGGTCTAGGACGGGGGCGAAAACCGGGCCACCCCGAATTTTTCGTATGCCTGCCAAGAGCGGTCTGGCTGCCCGGCGCCGGTAGCGAAGGTTTAAGGCCTTGTATCTTATGCGATGCCCATGTCGGTGCATTTCGATGTCAGCAAGATCAGCTTTTTCGGGCTGGATGATTGGTCCGTAGCGGTCTGCGCATGGCGGGGCTGTTGCCTCGAGGTGTTTGCGCGGGCCGAACATTCGGTGGCGGATTGTTTGCGTGCGCTCGAAAAGGCAGGCATCGCCGTGGGCAAGGACGCGCACCATCCTTTCGCGGGCACACGCCTCAAGGCTTTGGGTGCCTGTATCGCCAGTCACGATTTCGGCGGACACGGCAAGGTCGCGCGGACACGCATCAGCCGGTGGGAGAAGGTGCACGAACTGCGCGCCTATCTGGCTCACGGCACGGTCAAGGCGGCGGGCAGCGGCGTGGTCATTCAGCACACGAATTATGACGGCAAAAGCGAGAAACGCCTTCCCCCGCGGCAGCTTAGCCGGATCGAGATGCTTACCGTGCTGGCCGAGCTGGAGGAGGTGCAAACGCATCTCCATGATCAACTCGGCCAGATAAAGGCTCTGGCGACCAAGGTGAAACCCAAGAAAGTCGCAACCAAGGCCCACCCCGGTTCTGATCCGGAGTGACGGTTGAGGGGCTGGGGTGTGCCCCTACCCCCGATAAAGCCCGTCGATCCGGTCCTGATACCGGTCGCGGATCTTGTGACGCCTGATCTTCATGCTCGGCGTCATTTCCTCGTTCTCGATGGTGAAGGCCTCGTCCGCGAAGGCGAACTGGCGGACCTTCTCGATCACCGACAGGTCGGCGTTGGTCCGGTCGACCGCCGCGCGCACCGCGTTCTTGAAGGCGGGGAGCTCCTGCAAGGCTTTCAGATCGAACTTCTCGCCATTGGCGCGGGCCCATTCCACCGCCCATTCGGCGTCCGGCACGATCAGGCCGACCACATAGGGCCGCTTGTCGCCGCTCACCATCGCCTGCGCGATTTCGGGCTGGAGCGTCAGCATCCCCTCGACCTTCTGGGGGGCGATATTGTCGCCCTTGTCGTTGACGATCATGTCCTTCTTGCGGTCGGTGATGACGATCCGGCCCTTGCTGTCGAAGTGGCCGATGTCGCCGGTGTGGAGCCAGCCATCCTGCAGCGTGCGCGCGGTTTCGGCCTCGTTGCGCCAGTAGCCGTGCATCACCAGCTCGCCGCGTACGAGGATTTCGCCATCCTCGGCGATGCGCACTTCGACACCCCTGAGCGGCGGGCCGACGGTGTCCATCTTGAGGCCGACCTTCGGACGGTTGCAGCTGATCACCGGCCCGGCTTCGGTCTGGCCATAGCCTTGCAGCATGGTGAGACCGACCGCGTCGAAGAAATTGCCGACTTCCGGATTGAGCGGCGCGCCGCCCGAGACCATCGCCTTGATCCGCCCGCCGAACTTGGCGCGGATCTTGGGGCGAAAGGCTTTTTCGACGATGAAGTCGAGCGGCTTGTCGCGCAGCCGCTTCTTGCCGTCCTTGCTGTTGCCCGCGATCCGCAGCGCCGCATCCATCATGAAGCTGGCGGCCTTGCCCTGCTTTTCGACCTGCTTCATGATCCGGGTGCGCAGCACTTCGAACAGGCGCGGGACGACGACCATGATGGTGGGCCGCGTCTCCTCGATGTTCGAGGCGAGCTTCTCCAGCCCCTCGGAATAGAAGATCTCCGCGCCCACACCGATCGGCAGAAATTGCCCGCCCGAATGTTCGTAGGCGTGGCTCAAGGGGAGGAACGACAGGAAGCGCTCGTCCTTGATCCCGAAATCCTCGATCAGCACTTCGGCTGCACCCGCCGCGTTGCACAGGATCGCGCCGTGGTGCTGCATCACCCCGCGCGGCGCGCCGCCGGTGCCGCTGGTGTAGATCAGGCAGGCCGTGTCCGAGCGTTCGATCCGCGCGATCCGCGCATCCACCGCCGCGCGCGCCGCCGCCGCATCGCCGGTGATGAGTCTTGCCCAGCGATGATATTCGAAGCTGCCCGATTGCTGGCGCTTCAAATCGTTGATCCCGATGACGTGCTCGACCAGCCCGGTCTGCCCGATCGCGCCCACCAGCGGAGCGAGCAGTTTCTCGGTCGAGACGAACACCGCGCGCGCGCCCGAATTGTCGAGGATATGCGCGTGATCGCGGCGGGTGTTGGTGGTGTAGGTCGGCACGGTGATGCACCCGGCCGCCATGATTGCTAGGTCGGCGATGCACCATTCGGGGCGGTTTTCGCTCACCAGCGCCACCCGGTCGCCATCGCTCAATCCCATCGCCCGCAACGCCTCGGCAATCAGGCAGACGTGCTCCGCCGCCGAACGCCAAGACTGCGTCACCCACTGCCCGCCGCTTTTGTGGCCGAGGAAGGGCGCGTCGCCCTTCTGGTCAGCGCGCTTCAGGAACAGCGCGACCAGGTTCTGCGCGCCGTCGATGTCCTGCAGCAGCGGATGATCGGCCGGATTGACGACCGCGCGCGGGGCATGGACATGGCTGGGGGAATGCACTGGCAAAGGCTCCTGATCCCTTCGAGTTTATATGTCGCAGGTTCAGGCACGACCCGCGTGTTGGCGGCAGATTAGAAGGTCGCAGCCGTAGCGGCAAGCGCTCAGGGCGTGACCACGCTGACGAGCCGCGGCTCGGTCGCCACCTCCCAGGTGCCGTCGACGCGGCGGCCCACGGCATTGGCCTTGATCGGCGCCGGGCCGACGCGGATGCCGGTGTGGCCGAGCGCCTTCAGCGCATCCTGCATGCCAACCAGCGCCGTGCCCTCCTCGATCAGCAGCGTATCGCCGAAGGCCATCGCGAAGGGCATGGCGAGCGCCTCCTGCGCACCCAT
Organism: Porphyrobacter sp. YT40; assembly: GCF_006542605.1. GTDB lineage: Bacteria > Pseudomonadota > Alphaproteobacteria > Sphingomonadales > Sphingomonadaceae > Erythrobacter. Next base: position 812,886 of record NZ_CP041222.1, on the reverse strand, counting down.
GCGGAAATCGAGTACGCCGATGATCGCGCGGGCGACGGTGACGGGGATCGTCGGCCCGCCTGCCGCGCCGATCACCAGCACGATCTTGCCGTCGGCATCATAAACCACCGTCGGCGCCATCGAGGAACGCGGGCGCTTGCCCCCCTCGACCCTGTTGGCGACCGGCTTGCCGTCCGCCTCGGGGGTCAGGGTGAAGTCGGTCAACTCGTTGTTGAGATAGAACCCGCCGAAGAACAGGCCCGACCCGAAAGCCCCCTCGATGGTCGAGGTGTAGCTGACGGCATTCCCGCCCGCGTCCACCACGGCAAAGTGGGTGGTGCCGTGCTCGGGCTCCTCCGGCCCGTCCCCGCGCGCGAGCGGCGCGCCCGGCGGCACCCCGGCCTCGACCTTGGCGAGCCGCGTGTCGGGCGAGATCAGTGCCGAGCGGCTGGCGAGGTAGCCCGCGTCGACCAGCCCTGCGACGGGCACTTCGACATAATCGGCATCGCCCGAATACAGCTCGCGGTCGGCATAGGCGAGGCGCTGGCTCTCGATGAACAGGTGCCAGAACTGCGGGCTGTCCGGCCCCATCGCGGCCAGATCGAACCGCTCGAGCTGGACCAGCATCTGCGCCACCGCCATCCCGCCCGAGGACGGCGGGCCCATGCCGCAGACCTTGTAGACGCGGTAACGTACGCAGACGGGCGGCCGCTCCTTGGCGGTGTAGCCGCGCACGTCGGCCTCGGTCATTGTGCCGTCGCGCGGGGTGCGTTCGGCCACCCAGCGCGCGAGACTGCCGGCGTTGAGGTCATACAGCGCCCCCGGCCCGTTCTGCGCCAGATCGGTGAGCGATTCGGCCAGATCGGGGTTGCGTACCACCGTGCCGAGCGGCAGCGGCTCGCCATCCGGGCCGAAGAACACCCGCTTCGCTTCCATGTCGAGATCGGCGCGGCCCTTGTTGCCCTTGAGCGATTCGTAGAGCCGCTGGTTCATCACGAAGCCATCCCGCGCGAGCGCGATGGCGGGCTGGAACAGCGCTTCCCACGGCAGCGTCCCGTGTTCGGCATGGGCCTTGGCGGCGAGCGCGAGATTGCCCGGCACCCCGACGCTGAGGCCCGAGAAAACGCGGGTCTCGCGCGGGAGCACCTTGCCCGCGTCATCGAGAAAACGGGTCGGGGTCGCGGCGGCAGGGGCGGTTTCGCGCCCGTCATAGCTCACGAGCGCGCCGCTTGCCGCATCGGCGCGCAACATGAAGCCGCCGCCGCCGATGCCGGAGCTTTGCGGCTCGACCACGGTCAGCGCCAGCATCACCGCAATCGCGGCATCGACCGCCGAGCCGCCCTGCGCCAGAATCGCCTCACCCGCCGCGGTCGCGCGCGGATCAGCGGCGCTGACCGCGCCTGCCATGACGGGGACGGGCGGTGCTGCAGCGGTCCCGGCGGGGGCCGAGGTCTGGGTGGTGGCACAGCCTGAAAGGGCCAGCGCCAGCGGGGCGATGAGGGCAGGAAGGAAGCGCATCGCCAAGCTAGCTATTCGCTTCCCACCGCTTCGGCAATGCTCGCAAAGCCATCGCGCCGCATCAGCGCCTCCAGCCCGCGCACGATCTGAGCGCCGAGGCCGGGGCCTTCGTAGACCATCGCCGAATAGAGCTGCACCAGCGATGCGCCCGCGCGGATACGCTCCCACGCGTGCTCTGCCGTGGCAATCCCGCCGACGCCGACCAACGGCAGCGCGCCGCCGGTCGCCTTGCGGAAATCGCGCAGCCGCTGGGTCGCCAGTTGGCGCAGGGGCGCGCCCGAGAGCCCGCCGGTCTCGCCCGCGTGGGCCGAGCGCAGCGCCGGGCGGCTGATCGTCGTGTTCGACACCACCAGCGCGCCAAGCCTGTGGTCGAGCGCGATCCGGGCGATGGCGTCGATGTCCGCCGCTTCGAGATCGGGGGCGACCTTGAGGAACACCGGCGGCGGCGAATCGGCGACCGCTGCGTCGCGCGCCGCGATCACCGCCTCGATCAAGGCGGTCAGCGCGCCCTCGTCCTGCAACGCGCGCAGGCCCGGGGTGTTGGGACTGGAGACGTTGACGCAGAGATAGCTCGAATATGGAGCCATCTTGCGCGCCATCACCGCATAGTCGGCGATGCGGTCGGCAGAATCCTTGTTGGCGCCGATGTTGACGGCGACGATGCCGGGTCGCCCGGCGCGCGCGCGCAACCGCTCCAGCGCCGCCTCGGCCCCGCCATTGTTGAACCCCATGCGGTTGATAACCGCCTGATCTTCCACCAGTCTGAACAGGCGCGGGCGCGGGTTCCCGGCTTGCGGCAGCGGGGTGATCGAGCCGACCTCGGTAAAGCCGAAGCCCAGCCCGAGCAGCGCGTCGGGCACTTCGGCATCCTTGTCGAACCCCGCCGCCACGCCGACCGGATTGGGAAAGGTCAGCCCCGCCACCTCCACCGCCAACGGCCCTGCGGCAGGCGGCGCACGGTGCGGCAGCAGCGCGAGCGAGCGCAAGGCAAGGCGGTGCCCGGTCTCCGAATTGAGCGCGAACAGGGCGGGTTTGATCAGGCGGAACAGCATGGCCCAGCGCCTATGGCAGCACGCGTGCCGTGTCGAGACAATCGCACCGGGACAATCGGGCGATTTGCGTCTCTCCGCGCCGTTTAGCCGTGAGTTTACAACGACTAACCCTTGCTACCCCCACGATAGGGGGAATTGCGTGTCGCTTGCATACAATCCCGCGACTGATTCGCAGGCTATAGGCCCTCTTGCGACCCGAAGGGCTCGGAGCAGAGATGCTAAGAGTTCCTCAACTCAGATAGGCGGCGCTCCATCAGGGGCGCCGCCTTTTTTTCGCGGGTCTGTTTTTCGCGGCCCCGCAAGTCCCGCGCTTTTGACGGGGGGCGGAAAAGCAGCAATAGTGCATGTCACAGACCATGGACGCACCAACCGCCCCTCCCGAACTCGACCGTGATTTGCCGCACCCGCAAGGGCCGCTCACCGCAGCTGCACTGATCTCGGTCGATTACATCGCCCCGCCCGCGCCGATCGCGCCCTTCGTCACCACGCTCTACCACTTCCGCTGCGACGAGCCGCTGATCCGCGACATCCAGCCCGCCGCAATCGGCCAGCTCTGCATCTTCCCGCACGGCACGGGAGAAATGCACTTCGCCGAAGGATACCGAGATCCCAATCATCCCGTCGGCCTGCTGACGCCGCTGTCGCGCGCGACGCCGATCGAGGTCGAGGGGCCGTTTCACGCCTTTGGTGCGGCGCTCACCCCGGTCGGCTGGGCAGCGCTGACGGGGCTTCACGCCGGACAGCACAAGGACCGGCTGCTGCCCGCCGCCAGCGTGCTCGGGCCGGAGATTGCCGAGCTGGGCGAGCGGCTGATCGCAGCCTATCGCGACGGCAGCATCAGCGGGCGGGACTGCGCGCTCGCCGTGGGCGACTTCGTCGGCGCGAATGTGAAACCGGTCCACCCGCGCCATCTCGAACTGATCGCCGCGACCGGCCGCTGGCTGGGCGCTTCCTTCAATCCCGAAATCGGCGAGCTTTCGGGCGTGGCGGGCTATTCGGGCCGGCAGGTGCAGCGGCTGGTCGAGCGCTATTTTGGCCTGCCTCCGCGCGCGCTCGCCCGCAAGTACCGCGCCCTGCGCGCCGCCGCGCTGCTCTCCGCCCCGCAATTGTCGCTGGAGGACGAGGCAGAGATTGCCGAGGCTTTCTTCGATCAGCCGCACATGATCCGCGAGATCGCCCATTTCGTCGGGCGCACCCCGGCGCGGCTGACCGATCCGTCCACGCCCTACCTGGCCGAGATGATCGACGCGCGCAACCTGCGCGAGCTCGGGCCCTGACGCGCCCCCTCTCGACAAGCAGCCCGCATCGGCGCAAAAGCGCGCTGGGTCGCACCGCACCGGAAAAGGGGTCTCCGCCAGGAGAGATCGAGGGTTGCAGTACCGCACCAGAATGATTCCGCCGCAGCCCGAGGCCGCGGCGCTGGTCAACACCTTCTACATCATCGAAACCGGCCCCGAGCCGATCGTGGAACCTGTGCCCGCCTATGCCGCGCAGCTGCTGGTGATGGTGCGCGGGCAGGTGCGCTTCACCTTTGCCGATGGCAGCACGGGGCAATCCGCGCGGGTGTTCATCAACGCTCCGCAGATGCGCAGCGCCCGTGCGCGGCTGGAAGGCCCGGTGTTGCAGGTCGGCGCCTCGCTCACGCATACCGCCTGGCAGCGGCTCGCCAATCTGCCCGCCGACGAGGTGCATGACCGGCTGATCCCGGCCGAGGCGGTGCTCACCCCAGACCAGATCGCCACGCTCGAGGCCGCCGCGACCGCCTGCGAGGAAGGGCGGATCGCGCCCGAAGACCTGTGCCAGCATCTCGCCGCCGTCGTCGCTGCCGCCCCGCACGGCCTGCGCGAGGATCATGTCGCCGTGGTCGAAGCGATCCTGCGCTGGCTGGCGAGCGGGTTCGATCCGGCGCTGGCCGATCTTCACGCCAGCGTCGATGTCTCCCCGCGCCAGTTGCAGCGCATCAGCCGCCGCTTCTTCGGGGTCGCGCCCGCGCAGGTGCTCAAGCGGTTCCGCGCGCTGCGGGCGGCGATGATGCTTGCGCAACCCGCGATCAGCCGCGATCTGCACGACCAGCTATGGGCCAGCTTCTTCGATCAGGCCCACCTGATCCGCGACATCCGCCGCTACACCGGACGCACGCCGAGCCAGTTCCGCGAAGGGTCGCTGGCGCGCGATCTTCTCGATCCGGCGGGCCACGGGGATGCGGGCGCGCCGCTCAAGGCCGCAGCCGAGTAACCCTCCGCGCCAGCCCGGCTTTGGCGGTTGTAATGCGAGCGCTTTGCTCCTAATTGGAAATCGGAACGAATCCGTCCAATTTGAGAACCGCTCGCAAATGCGCCTGTCCAACCTTGCCGATTACGCCGTCATCACGATGTGCCAGGCCGCCGTTCACTGCGGTGATGGCCGGGTGAGTGCGGCGGAGCTGGCGGCGGAAACCGGCCTGCCGGTGCCGACGGTGCAAAAGCTGGTGTCGAAGCTGACCGCGGCGGGCCTGCTGCGGAGCGTGCGCGGTGCGCATGGCGGTTTGCAGCTCGGGCGGCCCGCGGCGGCAATCACCGTGGCGGACATCGTCGAGGCGATCGAGGGGCGCATCGCGCTCACCGCCTGCGTCGATCACACCGCCTGCGATTACGAGGCCGGGTGCAACATGAAGCCGCACTGGCCGATCATCAACAACGCGCTGCGGGGCGCGCTGGCGGGGATCACCCTCGCCCAGCTGCGCGGACCGGTGGCAGCGCCGACCCCCATGACCGAGGATCATCTGGCATGACCGACAACATCGACATTCAGGACAAGCCCGAAACCGACGTCGAGGCGCGCGAAGCCGCCGCCAAGGTCGCCGATTACGAGCATGGCTGGTCGTCGGACATCGAGACCGAGTTCGCCGAAAAGGGCCTCAACGAAGACACCGTCCGCTTCATCAGCGCCAAGAAGAACGAGCCCGAATGGATGCTCGAATGGCGGCTCAAGGCCTTCCGCTTGTGGCAGACGATGGAGGAGCCCGACTGGGCCAAGGTCGGCTATCCCAAGATCGACTATCAGGACGCCTATTACTACGCCGCACCCAAGAAGAAGGTCGAACTGGATTCGCTCGACGATCTCGATCCCGAGATCAAGCGCGTCTACGACAAGCTGGGTATCCCCTTGGGCGAGCAGGAAGTGCTCGCCGGGGTGAAGGGCGCGAAGAAGGTCGCGGTCGACGCGGTGTTCGACTCTGTCAGCGTCGCCACCAGCTTCCGCGAGGAACTGCTGCGCGCGGGCGTGATCTTCCTCTCGATCTCCGAGGCGATCCGCGAATATCCCGATCTGGTGAAGCAGTGGCTCGGCAAGGTCGTGCCCACGCGCGACAATTACTTCGCCTGTCTCAACTCGGCGGTCTTCTCCGACGGCACCTTCGTCTATGTGCCCGAAGGGGTGCGCTGCCCGATGGAGCTTTCGACCTATTTCCGCATCAATGCCGAGAATACCGGCCAGTTCGAACGCACCCTGATCGTCGCCGACAAGGGCGCCTATGTCAGCTACCTCGAAGGCTGCACCGCCCCGATGCGCGACGAGAATCAACTCCACGCCGCGGTGGTGGAACTGGTCGCGCTCGACGATGCCGAGATCAAGTATTCGACCGTGCAGAACTGGTACCCCGGCAACGCCGAGGGCAAGGGCGGGATCTACAACTTCGTCACCAAGCGCGCGCTGTGCCAGGGGGACCGTTCGAAGGTCAGCTGGACTCAGGTCGAAACCGGCTCGGCCGTGACGTGGAAGTATCCTTCGTGTGTGCTGAATGGCGAGGATAGCGTGGGCGAGTTCTACTCGGTCGCGGTGACCAACAATTACCAGCAGGCCGACACCGGCACCAAGATGATCCACAACGGCAGGAACAGCCGCTCGACGATCATCTCCAAGGGGATTTCGGCGGGCAAGTCGAACAACACCTATCGCGGCCTCGTCCGCGTCGGCCCGACCGCGAGCGGCGTGCGCAACTTCACCCAGTGCGACAGCCTGCTGCTCGGCGATCAATGCGGCGCGCACACCGTGCCCTATATCGAGGTGAAGAACCCCAGCGCCCAGATCGAGCACGAGGCGACCACCAGCAAGATCAGCGACGAACAGCTGTTCTACGCGATGCAGCGCGGCCTCGGCGAAGAGGAAGCCGTGGCGCTGATCGTCAACGGCTTTGCCAAGGACGTGCTGAAAGAGCTGCCGATGGAGTTTGCGGTCGAGGCGCAGAAGCTGCTGGCGATTTCCTTGGAAGGTTCGGTCGGATGATCCGCGTCGCCCTCACCACAACCGTCACCCCTATCGTCACCCCGGCGCAGGCCGGGGCCCAGGGCGGCAAAGTGCTGCACCCAGCGTCACTGGGTCCCGGCATGCGCCGGGATGACGAAGGAGCGATTTCGCTTGAAGGGAGCGTGGGGTGATGCTTCTCGCACCTTCCTTGATCGGCCTTCTTTTGGTTGCGGCTACCGACCAGCAGGCCGACGAATTCAGCATTATCAATAACATAACTGTAAACGTGACTGACATCGGGCGGGAAGACCTCGATGCGGCCCGCCGGTTCGCGGACTGTATGTCGAGGCCGCGCTTTCCCACCGAGGGCGAATATGAAGGGGTCGTATGGAAGTGTTCGCAGGCCCTTCCGAACACGACCAGTGAACAGCTTGCTTCCCTGCTCGATCAGATCCGCCACATTGTGCATGGCCATCCCGGCAGTGAAGCCACGCTCGAAATCAAGAAAAGATAGAATGACCACCCGCAAAACCCTCGCCCTCAACCCTGAGGCTACCACCACCGAAGCCCCCGCGCTCAAGAAGAAGGGCCGCGGGTGGGAGATTTCGGACAAGCGGCTCGATGCGCTGCACGAACAGGCGCGCGAGCTGCGCCGCCATTCGTCCGAGGCACACAAGGCGCTGGCCGAGAAGTTCAGCAAGGCCGATCTCGGCCGCTACACCTTCAAGCGCTTCGCGGTGGTCGGCTCCGCGATCGTCGATTTCAACTGCCACAACCTCGGCCTCGCGCTGGCGATCGACGAGGAGGGGCAGAACGACACCCTCGCCAAGCGCCGCGACAAGAGCCTCGAGAGCGTCGGCATCAAGGTGATGCGGATCGCCGCGACCGATATCCTCACCGATATCGACGCGGTGCTCAAGCAACTCACGCAAGTCATGCGCGACCGGATCGAGGAACGCAAAGCCGCCGCCCGCGCGCACAAGGCCGCCAACCCCAAGCAGACCTACGACCGCCCCAAGCCCCGCGGAACGGACCGCGCAACCGATCGCGGTGCGGATCGTTCCGCCAGCACCAGACCCTCAACCCGGAGCCGCCAGCCGTGATCGCAACCCTCGTTTTTGCCCCCCTCTTCGCGCTGCAATCCGCCGGCGAGGCCGCCGTCGCGATCAAGAACGACAATCCGGAAACCTGGACGGTCGAATATCCGCGCCTGATCCAGCCCTTCGTTGCCGATTATCGCCGCTGCCTGACGGTCACCAACCGCACGATTGCGGGCAAGGCCGATCTCGAAGCCCAGCACCAGACCGACATCACGCGCTGCGCCGCGGTGAAGGCGAAATCGATCGCGGAATCGAACGCCATGCTCGACGGGGCCAAGACCACCATGAGCCCCGAGGAGGTCGACCGCCTGTTCGACAACATTGGGAAAATCCACGTCGCGCGCGGGCGCGATCTCGACCAGCAGTTCCTCTCGCGCATGGCGGGGGCCGATGCGGCCAGCACCGCCTATGAAGCGGGCAAGCCCAAGGGCCTCGTGATCGAACTGCGCGACGCCAGCGTGGTCAAGGCGCGCACCGACGCCAGCGCCGCAGCCGCCGCCGAAGCCAGCAAGGACAAACCGTAATGCTCATCATCGAGAACCTCCACGCCACCGTCGGCGGGCCGGAGAACTCCAAACCGATCCTCAAGGGCCTTTCGCTCACCGTCCCGGCGGGCGAGGTGCACGCGATCATGGGCCCCAACGGTGCGGGCAAATCGACCCTGTCGAACGTGCTCGGCGGCAAGCCGGGTTACGAGGTGACCGCGGGCAGCGTGACCTTCCGGGGCGAAGACCTGCTGGCGCTGGAGCCGCACGAACGCGCGGCGAAGGGCCTGTTCCTCGGCTTTCAATACCCGGTCGAGATCCCCGGCGTCTCCAACGTCCAGTTCCTGCGCGAGGCGCTCAATTCCCAGCGCAAGGCGCGCGGGGAGGAGCCCTTGAGCGGGGGCGAGTTTCTGAAGCTCGCCAAGGACAAGGCGGGGCTGCTGAAGATGGACATGGACATGCTCAAGCGGCAGGTGAATGTCGGCTTTTCCGGCGGCGAGAAGAAGCGCGCCGAGATGGTGCAGATGGGCATCCTCGACCCCGCCTTCGCGGTGCTGGACGAGACCGACAGCGGCCTCGATATCGACGCGCTCAGGATCGTGGGCGCGGGGATCAACGCAATCATGCGCAGCCCCGACAAGGCGGTGCTGCTCATCACTCACTACCAGCGCCTGCTCGACGTGGTGAAGCCCGACAAGGTGAGCATCCTTGCCGGAGGCCGAATCGTCGAGACCGGCGGGCCGGAACTCGCGCTGCGGCTCGAGGCCGAGGGTTATGACGCGGTGATGGCGTGACGCATCTTTTGGCACTTTCTCTCGCGTTTGCAGCCGCCCAACCGGTAGCGGAACCGCCGGTCGATCACGAGATCGAAGTGATCGCCAATAAGCTGCGCACCTGGCGCGGCAATTGGAAGCTCAGCAAGGGCGCGGTGACCTGCAAGACCAAGCGCTCCACCGGGGACAAGGCCATCGATGCGATCGGCTGCGACGCGATGGTGCAGTGCATCGCGCCGATAGCGCCGCAATTTGTCGCTCTGGGCGAACAGAAGCTGCCCAAGGACGAGATGAACCAGCGGGCTAATGCCCTGGTGGAAGAAGCGGGCATCGGCGATTGCATTTTCTCGAGGCGCGAAGCGGGCATTTCCAGCCTTGCTGCCGCACGCCGGAGCAAGCGGACATGAGCTTAACCACCCTCCCCACACGGCGCGATGAAGCCTGGCGCTATGCCGATATGGATGCGCTCGCGCGGCTCGGCGTGGCGGCGCTCGATCAGTGGCAGACGATCGATGTGCCCGCCGGGGAGAGCATGACGCGCTGCCTCGTCGTCGGCAGCGACGCGCCCGAACTGCACCGCTTCCGCGTCCAGCTGGGCGAAGGCGCGCGCGCCGCGTTCTTCGTCACCAATGCAGGGAGCGACTACACCCGCGTCGAGCTGGAAGTGCACCTCGCCAAGGGTGCGCATTTCGAATTCGGCGGTGTCACCATCGGCGGAGCGGGCGTGACGCGCGAATTCGTGACGCAGGTCGTACATGCCGAACCGGAAGCGACCTCGAACCAGACCGTCCGCGCGGTCCACTGGGCGGGGGCGACGGGCAATTTCCTCGGCGAGATCAAGGTCGCGCGCCATGCGCAGAAGACCGACGCAGGCCAGGACTTCAAGGGCCTGCTGCTCGAAGCGGGGGCGAGCGCCAATGCCGTCCCGCAGCTCGAAATCTTCGCCGATGACGTGAAATGCGCCCACGGCGCGACGGTCGGCGCACTGGATGAGGCCGCGCGCTTCTACATGATGGCGCGCGGGGTCGATCCCGCCACGGCGCAGCGGTTGCTGGTGCAGGGCTTTATCGGCGATGCCTTTGTGGCGCTGGAGGACGAGGCCGAGCGCGAGACCCTGCTCGATGCCGCGTTGGCGGCGCTGGAGGGGGCGCGGCTGTGAACAACGCCAATATCGTGAGTCCCCGCGCAGGCGGGCACCCCCCCGAAGCGAGCGCCAACCCGACCGAGGCCCCCGCCTTCGCGGGGGCGCTCCTCGCCGAGGCTCGTCGCGATTTCCCCGGCATGGTCACCCATGACGGCACACCGTGGCATTACCTCGACACCGCCGCCACCGCGCAGAAGCCGCGCGCGGTCATCGACGCCATGGCGCGCGCGCTGGGCGAGGATTACGCGACGGTCCATCGCGGGGTCTACACCCGCTCGGCCGAGATGACGCTCGCCTACGAAGCCGCGCGGCGCACCGTCGCGCGGTTCATCGGCGGGCACGAGGACGAGTTGGTCTTCACCCGCGGCGCGACCGAGGCGATCAACCTCGTCGCGCAGACCTGGGGCCGCGCGAACCTCAAGGCCGGCGACCGCATCCTGCTCTCGCAGGCCGAGCATCATTCGAACATCGTACCGTGGCAGATGGTGGCCGAGGAAATGGGCGCGCAGATCGACGTCTGCCCGCTGACGGACGACCACCGCATCGACCTCGATGCTGCCGAGGCGATGCTGACCGAGCGCCACAAGCTGGTGGCTTTCGGCCATGTCTCCAACGTCACCGGCGCGCTGCTCGATGCCCCGCGCGCCGCCGCGCTCGCGCACAAGGTCGGCGCAAAGCTGCTGCTCGACGGCTGCCAGAGCGCGCCGCACATGGCCGTGGACGTCGTAGCGCTGGGCTGCGATTTCTACGTCTTCTCCGCGCACAAGCTCTATGGCCCGACCGGGATCGGCGCGCTGTGGGCGAAGAAGGAACTGCTCGCCGCCATGCCTCCCTATCAGGGCGGCGGGGCGATGATCGACCGGGTGACCTTCGCGAAAACGACTTACGCCAGCGGGCCCCAGCGGTTCGAGGCCGGCACGCCTGCGATCACCGAAGCGATCGCCTTCGCCGCCGCCGCCGATTACGTCAGCGCCATCGGGCCGGACCGCATCCACGCGCACGAACAACAGCTGGTCGCCAAGCTCCGCCGCGAACTCGGGGCGATGAACGACGTGCGCCTGTTCGGCCCCACCGACAGCGCCGGGATCGTCAGCTTCGCCATCGACGACATTCACCCCCACGACCTCGGCACGATCCTCGACGAGAGCAATGTCGCGATCCGCGCCGGGCACCACTGCGCCCAGCCCTTGATGGACTATCTCGGCGTCCCCGCCACCGCGCGCGCCAGCTTCGGGCTCTATTCAAGCGAAGCCGATGTCGACGCGCTGCTCGCCGGGATCGCCCGCACCCGCAAGATTTTTGGAAAAGGATGAGAGCGATGGACAGCTCGGCCGAAAAACCCCCCCGCGCCCGTGTGGAAGATGCGATTGACACCGATGCGCCCCGCCAGCGCGATTATCTCGACGGCTTCCTCGCCGCCAAGCCCGCGCCCGATGCGGTCGGCGGGGACGGCAGCGATCTGCAAGCCGCGGTGATCGAGGCGCTGCGCGAAATTTTCGATCCGGAAATCCCGGTCAACATCTACGATCTTGGCCTGATCTACGGGGTCGAGGTGGATGACAATGCCGACGCCACCGTCACCATGACGCTTACGACGCCGCATTGCCCCGTCGCCGAGTCCATGCCGGGCGAGGTCGAATTGCGCGTCGCGAGCGTGCCGGGGATTCGCGATGCCGAGGTCAATCTCGTCTGGGATCCGCCGTGGGGCCCGCACAAGATGAGCGACGAAGCGCGGCTCGAACTGGGGATGTTGTGAGCGACACCGCCACCCTTGCGATTACCCTCGCGGACTACCGCGAGGCGCGCGATGCAGCAGATGTCGTCGCGCTGCTCGATGCCTATGCGCGGGATCCGATGGGCGGCGGCGAGCCCCTGTGCGATGAAGTCAAGGCGCGGCTGCCCAGCGATTTGGCCGCGAACCCGCAGGCCTTTTCGCTGATCGCACGGCTTGATGACCGCGCCGTGGGCCTCGCCAATTGCTTCATGGGCTATTCCACCTTCGCCGCCGCGCCGCTGGTCAATATCCACGATCTCGCGGTGCTGCCCGAGGCGCGCGGGCGCGGCGTTGGGAAGGCGCTGCTCGCCGCCATCGAGGCCGAGGCCTTGAAGCGCGGGGCCTGCAAGGTCACATTGGAGGTGCTGAGCGGCAACCCCGCACGCCATCTTTATGCGCGCGAAGGCTATGGCGACTACCAGCTCGATCCCGCCACCGGGCACGCGCTGTTCTGGCAGAAGAGGCTGACATGACCGAGACCACCACCACTTCGCGCCCCGCCCCCAAGGCCGCCGTCACCCTGACGCCCTCCGCCGAGGCGCGCATCGCGGAATTGATGAGCAAGGCCCCCGAGGACGCGATCGGCGTGAAGCTCTCCACGCCCCGGCGCGGCTGCTCGGGCCTCGCCTATTCGGTCGATTACGTCACTTCGGAAGCCAAATTCGACGAGAAGATCGTCACCCCCGGCGGCGTGTTCTACATCGACGGCGCTTCCGTGCTCTACCTCGTCGGCTCCGTGATGGACTGGCGCGAGGACGATTTCGCCGCGGGCTTCGTGTTCGAAAACCCCAACGCCAAGGGCGCCTGCGGCTGCGGCGAAAGCTTCATGGTCTGAGGCGGATTCGCTTTCGCTGTGTTGGTGTGGTAAGGCACTGCGCCATGGCCCAGAACAGTCACCGGGAACTCTACGAAAATCTGATGCGCGGCGCCGCCGAACGGATGCGTCTGCGCGCAGAGCGCGTGCTCGAACGCCAGCAGACAGCGCTCGAGTCTTATGGCGTGAGGCTGAACAGCATCCGGCTCAGCCGGGCCGATGAAGCGCAATGCTTCATCGAACAGATCGATGTCGAAGTATCGCGGCTGTCGAAGCGAATGGCGCGAACGGAGCGGGTCGAAAAGCGGGTCGAGTTTAAGGCTGCGATCGTGCATCTGAACGCGCTGAGAGAGCAGATCGTCAGCGGCAAGAAGCCGCCTGAAAGCGGTCTGCCCGTCATGGCTGTCCCGCCCAGCGGCCCACAGCCCAAGCAGGGAGGCGCTGCCGCCCCGCTCGAGTTCGACAGCTAAGCGATCAATCTTCCGCCGCGAGGCGTTCGATCAACCGGGTTTCCAGCTCGTCGACCTCGCCGTCGGCGTTGATCATTTTGTCGAGCCATTCGCTCTCGAAATCGGTGATCGCCGCACCTGCTGCGGCCTCGGCACCGTAGTCCGGGCCGCCCTGCTTCTTGCCGAACACCTTGCCGAAGTGGTTCGCCGCCTTGGGCGCCTCGCGCACCATGCGGCCGAAGAAGCGTCCGACGCTCGCCTGGTTGTCGGCGACGAAGGCCTCCAGTTCGCGGCGGCGTTCGTGGCTCAGCTGCGCATGTTTGAGGGTGAAGCCCTTGAGATAGTTGAGCACCCCGTCGATGAACAGATCGCCCCATTCGTCGGCGTTTTCCTCGGCGAGGGTGGCATCCTTCAAGCGGAACAGCATCTCGGCATCGAAGCGCGTGACGGCGGCAGGGCCGTGGCCGCCGCTCGCGAAGATCACGCGGCGGATGATGCGGCATTCGGCGGCGGTGATGCGGGTCGCGGCGAGTTCGCCGCCGCAGCGGGTCGGGCCGGTGCCGCTCAGCACCTCGCGCTCGACCACGCTCAGGACATAGGCCTTGAGCCGGTCGGGCGTGTTCTCGGCGCGTTCGAGGACGCGCACCATGCATTCGAGCTCGACCATGCTCTCGACGACGCCATTGGCCTCGATCTGCGCGATCAGCCATTCGGCTTCCTCGTCGGAGCATTGCAGGCGCGGCGGGGTGCCGTTGAGCACGAATTCGCCCACCGCCTCGACGAAGAAATCGCACCATTCCGGGCTGCGCTCCTTCAGGGCGCGGTTGAGTTCGAACAGCGTCTCGGCCTCGGCGCGGGTGATGATCCCGTCGCCCCAGCCTTCGCGGCGCAGCGCGAGCAGTTCCTCGGCGGTGATCCGGCCATCGGCGGCGGCGGCCTTGGCCACGGCGGTGAATTGGGTGGTCATGCTGGTGCTGTCCCCTGAAAGCTCGCGCAGGGTCATGGCACGAACAGGCTTAAGACGGCGTTACCGCCCCTCGACCTCGCGGATGCAGGCGGCGGGATCGACCGGAGCGCCGCCCTGCCGCAGCCTCGCTTCGACATGGGTCGCGGTGGGCTCGGCAGCGGCGGCAAGGGGGTAGAGATAGATGTCGAGCACGCAGGCGCGCCCGGCGAACTGGAGCTTCCTCGCATCGCCTTCGGCCACGTCGAGCCGGGGCGCGCCGAAGCGGCGGAGCAAGGCGGCGGGCGGCGATCCGATCACCCCGCCGAGGCCCTGCGGCGCCATCACCTGAGGCACCACCATAATGGTGCTGCGCGGCGGTGCAGCCGCAGCAGGCGCGCGTGCGGGCGCGGAGCCACCGGAGCCCGCACAGGCAGCAAGGCCCAGCCCAAGCCCCGCGATCAATGCCAGCCGGGCCGCGATCATGCTGCTGATGCCTCGCAGGTGAGGCGCCGCAGCACCAGATGCGTGCCCGCCGCCGCGCCGATCACCGGCGCGATCAGGCCCAGCACCGGCACCAGCATCATCCCCGCCACCACCGCGCCCAACAGCACCCTTTCGGCGAAGGGCACGGGGTTGGCCTTCTCCGCACCCCGGCAATGGCGCAGCCACGCCATGTCGGTGCATTCGCGCCCCAGCAAGACGGCATTGACGGCGAGGAACACCAGCCCCGGCCCCACTGCCGTGAACAGCAGCACCGCCGCCAGCGGCAGGGCGAGGAGGTTGTAGCCCAGCATCCGCAAGAGGCCCCGGCTCGCCACCGCCACCTCCCGCGTCAGCGGCAGGGGCTGTGCGGTCTTGGCCAGCGCCGGATAGTGCCGCGCCTCGACCGCGGCCACCACCTCGTCGGCGAAGAACTGGAGCACCGTCAGCGCCACCGCGCGGAACAGCAGCCAGAACCCGACAAGGGTGACGGCCAGCCACACGACAATGATCAGCGGCCCGCCGATGGACGGTGGCAGCAGCGCCGCGAACCACGCGGATTGCCGCAAGAGCTCGAGGCCGAACCACAGCCCCACACCCGCCCCCGCGAACACCGCCATCGTCACCGCGATGCTCTTGGCCGCGACCCGGCGCACGGCGCGGTCGCCCAGCTGGCCGAAGGCCTTCGTCACGGCGGCGGGAACGTGGGACATGGCCCGCTGCGATGCGTCGCTGTGCCGGTGAAGTCAACGCGCGGTTGCTGCACCGCACACAGATGGCTTGGCGTAGCGGGCGAAGGCGGCTAGGCGGCGCGCAGTTTTGCCATCCGAGGAACCTGCCGTGCCCGAAACCACCCCGCCCCGCTACGACGTCATCGCCATCGGCAATGCCGTGGTCGACGTGATCGCTTCCTGCGAGGAGGAGCTGATCGAGGAGCTTGAACTCAATCGCGGCGGCATGACCCTGATCGACGAAGCGCGCGCCGACGCGCTCTATGAAGCGATGCCGCCCGCGCGCGAGATTTCGGGCGGATCGGCGGCCAACACGCTGGCGGGGCTCGCCACGCTGGGCCTCGAATGCGCCTTCATCGGACAGGTCGCCGACGACCAGCTGGGCAAGGTGTTCCGCCACGACATGCGCGCCACAGGCATCGACTTCGACACCCCGGCGCGCCCCACCAGCGACAAGGACTCCGAACCGGCGACGGGCCGCGTGCTGATCTTCGTGACGCCCGATGGCGAGCGCACGATGAACACCTTCCTCGGCGCAGGGCAGTTCCTGCCTGCCGCCGCGCTCGACGAGGATCTGATCGCTTCGGCTGCGATCCTCTATCTCGAAGGCTATCTGTGGGACCCGGAAGAGCCCCGCCGCGCCATGCGCCGCGCGATCGAGGTCGCGCGCGAGGCGGGTCGCAAGGTCGCCTTCACCGCGTCGGAAAGCTTCGTCATCGCCCGCCACGGCGACGATTTCCGCGCGATGATCGAGGATGGCGTGATCGACATCCTGTTCGTCAACGAAACCGAGCTGGCGACGCTGACGGGCGAGGACGACTTCGAAGCGGGTCTGGCGAGCGTCGCGGGCAAGGTGCCCGTGCTGGTCGCCACCCGTTCGGAGAAGGGCGCGGTCGCGATCGCGCATGGCGAGCGCGCCGAAGTCGCCGCTGTGCCGGTGCTGAAGGTCGTCGACACCACCGGCGCGGGCGACCAGTTCGCGGCGGGCTTCCTGTCGGGCTACGTCAAGGGCGAACCGCTGACCCGCTGCCTCAAGCGCGGCGCGATCTGCGCCTCGGAAGTGATCTCGCACTACGGCCCGCGCCCCGAGGCCGATATGCTCAAGCTGATGGAAGAGCGGCTCTGATGTGTTGCGCCCCCGCCTCTGCGGGGGCGTCCTCGGCGAGCTTCAGGCCCTTGCGGGCCTGATCGCCTGCGGCTCGCGTGCGTGCGCTCGCGGTTGCTGCGCGATTCTTGTGTTGCGCCCCCGCCTCCGCGGGGGCGTCCTCGGCGAGTCTCAGGCCCTTGCGGGCCTGATCGCCTGCGGCTCGCGCGCGTGCGCTCGCGGTTGCTGCGCAACCGAGGGCAACGCTACCATCAAGATCAGCGGAGAACCGGCCCGCCAACGGACGGACCGCAAGGGCGACCGCCCGCCCGCAGATGCTCCGGCGCGAAGCCACGGAACCGCATCGAGGACGTGCCCGCAAATGCGGGCAAGCAATCAGGAACTCTTCTTATACCGCTCGATCGCCTCGATGGTGATCTGGCGCGCTTCGGCGGCGTCGCCCCACTTGCCCACGCGCACCCACTTTTCGGCTTCCAGATCCTTGTAGTGGGTGAAGAAGTGCTCGATCTGCTGGAAGATGATCGAGGGCAAATCCTTGGTCTCGGCCACGTCCGAGTAATAGGGGAAGGTCGTGTCCACCGGCACGCAGATCAGCTTCTCGTCGCCGCCGTGTTCGTCTTCGAGGTTGAGCACCCCGATCGGGCGGGCGCGCACCACGCAGCCCGGAATGAAGGGCGAGCGCGCAATCACCAGCGCATCGAGCGGGTCGCCATCGGGGCTGAGGGTGTGCGGCACGAAGCCATAATTCGCCGGATAGCGCATCGGCGTGTGCAGGATGCGGTCGACGAACAGCGCGCCCGATTCCTTGTCGAATTCGTACTTCACCGGCTCGCCCCCGGTGGGCACTTCGATGATGACGTTGAGATCGTCGGGCGGGTTCACCCCGGTGGGGATCTTGTCGATGCGCATGGTTGGTCTCTTTGTTGTGTGCGTTGCAAGAGGAGTTGCCGCGCGCCTTAATGCGTGTCGCAGGATTGCGAAAGGGGCTGTGTGGGCCTAATCGCGCACCGCTATGAGCAAGAAGACACCTCAGGCCATCCGCGGCACCCAGGACATTTTCGGCGCCGATGCCGAGGCTTTCGCCTTCGTGGTCGAAACCTTCGAACGTGTGCGCCGTCTCTACCGTTTCCGCAGGGTCGAAATGCCGGTGTTCGAAAAGACCGAGGTCTTCGCGCGCAGCCTTGGCGAGACCACGGATGTGGTGTCGAAGGAGATGTATTCCTTTGACGACCGCGGCGGCGAGAGCCTGACCCTGCGCCCCGAATTCACCGCCGGAATCGCGCGCGCTTTCCTCACCAACGGCTGGCAGCAATATGCGCCGCTGAAGGTTGCGACCCACGGGCCCCTGTTCCGCTACGAGCGCCCGCAGAAGGGCCGCTACCGCCAGTTCCACCAGATCGACGCCGAGGTGATCGGCGCGGGCGAGCCTCAGGCGGATGTCGAGCTGCTGGCGATGGCGGACCAGCTGTTGAAGGAGCTGGGCATCGCAGATGTTACGCTGCACCTCAACACGCTGGGCGATGCGGAGAGCCGCGAGGCGTGGCGGGCGGCGTTGATCGACTACTTCCGCGCCGTGAAGGATCAGCTGTCCGAGGAATCGCAGGAGCGGCTGGAGAAGAACCCGCTACGGATTCTGGATTCGAAGGACCCTCGCGACAAGCCGTTCCTCGCCGATGCGCCGAAGATCGATGCGTTTTTGTCGGAGGAGGCGAGCGCGTTCTTCGCCGCTGTCACCAGCGGGCTTGATGCGGCAGGGGTGAAGTGGGTGCGGGCGGAAAGCCTCGTGCGCGGGCTCGACTACTACCGCCACACGGCGTTCGAGTTCATCCCCGACGAGGGCAGTGCTTCGGCGGCGGCTTTGGGAACCCAGAGCACGGTGCTGGGCGGTGGGCGTTATGACGGGCTGATGGAATCGCTTGGGGGGGCGCCGACGCCAGCTGTGGGCTGGGCGGCTGGGATTGAGCGGCTGGCGATGCTGGTGGGGGCCGCCGAAGACGCAAAGCCGGACGACTGGACAGTCGCAGTTATTCCCGTTGGCGAAGGGGTCGAGCTTGAAGCCCAGCGCATCGTCGCCGCAATACGGTCAGAGCGGATCCCCTGCGAGTACGCCTATCGGGGCAACATGAAGAAGCGGATGCAGAAAGCCTCGGCTGCCGGAGCGCGCTATGTATTCATTCTCGGCGATGAGGAATTCGCGCAAGGCGTTGTAACCGTGCGCGATATGCGTTCAGGCGAACAGGCGCCGATGCAGTTGAGTTGGATTCCGCAAGGCGTGCTCGATCTGTTGTTCGAGAACACCGGTGCGGAACACTCCGGCGAAAAATTGCCGTCGCTTGCAGAACGTCTCGGTTCTCCCCCGCCCCGGGCTTGACCCGGGGCCCCGCTTCCCTTTTTCCGCCGCTCCAATAGAAGCGGGGTCCCGGCTCGGTGGCCGGGACGGTGAGTAAGACACAGAAATGCAAATCCCCCCTGAACGCCTTGACCAGATCGCACACCGTTTTGCGGAGCTGGAAGCGCGCATGGCCTCGGGCACGCTTGAAGGCGAGGCCTTTGTCCGCGCCTCCCGCGACTATGCGGAACTCGAACCCGTCGCCAAGATCGCCGCCGAGGTGAAATCCGCGCGCGAGGAGATGGCGGGGCTCACCGAAATGCTCGCCGATCCCGAGATGAAGGCGATGGCCGAGGAGGAACTCGCGCAGATCAAGGCCACCCTCCCCGATCTCGAACGCCGCCTCGCCATCGCGCTGCTGCCGCGCGATTCGGCGGACTCCAAGCCCGCGATGCTCGAAATACGTGCCGGCACTGGGGGTGATGAAGCCGCTCTGTTCGCCGCCGATCTCTACCGGATGTACGAGAAATACGCCGCCGAGCAGGGGTGGAAGGTCGAGCCGGTCAGCATCGCCGCCTCGGACATCGGCGGGTACAAGGAAGTCATCGCCAACGTCACCGGCACCGGCGTGTTCGCCAAGCTGAAGTTCGAGAGCGGCGTCCACCGCGTCCAGCGCGTGCCCGTGACCGAGAGCGGCGGGCGCATCCACACCTCGGCGGCGACCGTCGCGGTGCTGGCCGAGCCCGACGAGGTGGACGTGCAGATCGAGGACAAGGACCTCAAGATCGACGTCTACCGCGCCTCGGGCGCGGGCGGGCAGCACGTCAACACCACCGATTCGGCGGTGCGCATCACCCACCTGCCGACCGGCACCGTCGTGACCTGTCAGGACGGGCGAAGCCAGCACAAGAACAAGGAAAAGGCGATGCAGGTGCTGCGCACGCGGCTCTACGATGCCCAGCGCGAGGCCACCCAGGGCGCGGAGGCCGAGGCGAGGAAGGCGATGGTCGGCAGCGGCGACCGTTCGGAGCGCATCCGCACCTATAATTTCCCGCAGGGGCGCGTCACCGATCACCGCATCGGGCTGACGCTGCACAAGCTCGAAGAAGTGCTCGCCGGGCCGGGTCTCGCCGAACTGGTCGATGCGCTGATCGCCGAGGACGAAGGCAAGCGGCTGGCGACGTTGGCGGAATAATGACCGTCGGCGAAGCGATCCGCGCCGCTGCCGAGCGCCTCCTTGCCACCAGCGACACCGCGCGGCTCGATGCCGAGGTGCTGATGGCCCACGCACTCGGCCTTACGCGCTCGGATATGCTGCTGCGCGCCATGCGCGACCCCGCGCCCGAGGGGTTCGCAGCGTCGGTGGAGCGCCGCGCGGCGCAGGAGCCCGTCGCCTACATCACCGGCGAAACGGAGTTTTACGGCCTTACCCTCACAGTCACCCCCGCCACGCTGATCCCGCGCGGGGACAGCGAGACGCTGGTGGTCGCCGCGCTCGATCACGCGCAAGCTGCGGGACGGGCGATCG
The DNA here is from genome assembly GCF_006542605.1 of Porphyrobacter sp. YT40. Classification (GTDB taxonomy): domain Bacteria; phylum Pseudomonadota; class Alphaproteobacteria; order Sphingomonadales; family Sphingomonadaceae; genus Erythrobacter. The sequence goes on along the minus strand of NZ_CP041222.1, from coordinate 792,455 downwards.
ATCTCGGCACGGGGTCGGGCGCGCTGCTGCTCGCTCTGCTGGCGGAGCGGCCCGCTTGGCACGGCGTGGGGATCGACGCTTCGCAGGCCGCGCTGGCAGTTGCATCGGGCAATGCCGCCGCATTGGGCCTTTCCGCACGCAGCGAATGGCACCACCGCGACTGGCACACCCCCGGCTGGGCCGACGATCTGGGCACTTTCGACCTCATCCTCTGCAACCCGCCCTATGTCGAAGCCGACGCCGCGCTCGACCCGCAGGTGCGCGATTTCGAGCCCGCACCCGCGCTCTTCGCCGGGCCTGAAGGGCTGGACGACTACCGCATCCTGATCCCGCAATTGCGCACGCTGATGAACCCGCAAGCGGTCGCCATTCTCGAGATCGGGGCGAATCAGGCCGAGGCGGTGACGGCCGTCGCCGAAGCCGCGGGCTTTTCTGTTACATTGCGCCGCGATCTGGCGCAAAGGCCGCGCGCGCTGGTGCTCCGGTAACAGAAAGGCTTGGCAAACCGCAATTGCATCGCTACGTCCATAGCTGGCCAGACGAAATGCGAAGGGCGCAAGTCGCTGGACCAAGCTCCTAAACTCAGCTGATACGGCCGTCAGGGCAAGCCCCCGGCTGCGACAGAGCGGAGCGCGCGACATGGTTCGGGCATGGCCTGACATGGCGCATGGGCAAGGGGTCTGTTGACCGCGCGTGCAGTTAGAAATTTCACCGCAGGTCGCTGATAAGGAACAACTTCCTTGAATAACAACAACCGGAATAACCGTCGTCGTGGACGCGGCAACCGCAATCAGGGCGGCAATGGCGCTCAGCTGAACCGGATCGACAGCCGCGCACGCGGCAACGCCCCGCAGATGCTCGACAAGTACAAGAAGCTCGCGCAGGACGCCCAGCACAATGGCGACCGCGTGCAGATGGAGTACTACCTCCAGTTTGCCGATCACTATTTCCGCGTCATCGCCGACAACAAGGCGCGGCAGGAAGAGCAACGCGGCGGCAACAACAACAACGGCAACCGCCGCAATGACGAGCGCGAACAGGCCGAGGATTTCGAGGACGATTTCGATTTCGGCCGTCGCAGCGACACGCCGACGCGCTCGCCCTACGAACAGGCCGATGCCGCACCGCGCGCCGACGTGACCGAGGGCGAGCCCGGGCAGGAAGGCGAAAGCTTCCTCGCCGAAGATCGCAGCGAGGATCAGGGCGAGGGCCGCCAGCGCGGTCAGCGACGCCAGCAGCAGCGCAAGCCGCGCGAAAATCGCGGTGACGGTGAGCGGAGCGAAAAGCGCGCCGATCGCGCAGAGCGTCCGGCGCGTGCCGAGCGCAGCGAAAAGCCCGCCCGCACCCGCAAGCCGCGCAAGACCGCCGATGACGCCAGTCAGGGCGGCATCGACAGCGCGATTCTCCCGCCCTCGATCCGGGGTGACGATGCGGGCGGCGACAGCGGCACGCTCGAAACCGTCGAGTAATCACCATGAAGGAGCGGCTGGCGGCAGCGGCGGCCGCGGTGCCTGCGCTGGCGCAGCGGCGTCCGGCGTTGGCCGCGATCGTGCTGGGCCTCGTCGGGGCCTGCGCCTATCCACCGCTGCACCTGTGGCCGCTGGGCCTTGCCGCGCTGGCGGGGTTCGTGTGGCTGATCTACGCCGCCGATAGCTGGAAGCAGGCTGCGGCGCGCGGCTGGCTGTTCGGCTGGGCGCATCTGACGCTCGCCAACAACTGGATCGCGACCGCCTTCACCCATCAGGCCAAGATGCCCGAGGTGCTCGGCTGGGCGGCGGTGCCGCTGCTGTGCATCTACCTTGCGATCTACCCTGCGCTGGCCGCGCTCGCGGCGCATTTGTTGGCGAAGAAGCGCCCGGTGTGGGCCTTCGGACTGGTGCTGGCGGGAGCATGGATCGTCACCGAGTGGCTGCGCGGCTGGGTGTTCACCGGCTATCCGTGGCCGCCCGTCGGACTGATGCTGCTGGGGGACTGGAGCAGGCCCGGACTTGCGAAGTTTCTTCCGTGGATGGGCACCTATGCCCTGTCGGGAGTGACCCTCTACATTGCCGCGTCGGTGGCTGACATGCTTGCCGAGCGTCGCTGGATCAATGCGGCATTGATGGCGCTGCCGGTCACTTATTTCATGATCAATCCGCCCCTGCGTCCCGAACCGCAGACCGATGGCCTCCGCTACACCCTCGTCCAGCCCTATATCCCGCAATCCGAGATCAACGACGGCTCCAAGTTCGAGGAGCAATTCGCCCGCATCGCCCGCCTCACCGCGCCGGGGCGCGACGAGTCGCGCCTGGTGCTGTGGCCCGAAAGCGCGGTGCCGGATTATCTCGAGGACGGCTATCCCGAGCGCTACTACTTCCAGATGACCGCCGGCGGCGACCCCGCGTTGGCGCGCGCGCGGATCGGCAAGGTGATCGGGCCGCAATCGACCCTGCTGACCGGGGTGGTGAACCTCAACATCGGCACGCTGCCGAGCGGCATCAACAAGGGCCGCCCCGGCGCAGTGAGCGCGCGCAATTCGGTAATGGCGCTGAATGGCGAGGGCAAAATCGTCGGCGGTTACGACAAGGCGCATCTGGTGCCCTACGGCGAATATCTGCCGCTGCGCCCCATTCTCGAACCGCTCGGCCTGTCGCGGCTGGTGGCGGGGAACATCGACTACCTGCCCGGCCCCGGCCCGCGAACGCTCGATCTCGGGGTGCAGGGCAAGGCGGGCGTGATGATCTGCTACGAGATCGTCTTCTCCGGCCATGTCGCCGACCGCGAGAACCGGCCGGATTACATCTTCAATCCATCGAACGACGGCTGGTTCGGCTGGTGGGGCCCGCCGCAGCATCTCGCACAGGCGCGGATGCGCGCACTGGAAGAGGGCCTGCCGGTGTTGCGCTCGACCACCACCGGGATCAGCGCGGTGATCGACGCGAACGGCGTGGTGCGGGCGAGCGTCGGGATGGGCAAGGCCGAAGCGCTCGAAGGCATCGTTCCCGAGGCCAAGGCGCCGACCCTGTTCGCCCGCTGGGGCCATGCGCTGACACTGGCCTGGGCCGCACTGTTCATCGCGCTCGGCCTCGGTCTGCCGAGAGTGCTTGCGCTCATCCGCGCGCGCGGCTAGGGCGGTGGCGAACTGCCGGACATAAAGGTTTCCTTATATCTCTATAAGGTCGATGTTCCTGGCACCGAATCGCACTTCACACCTCCGGGGAAATCCATGCGCCACGATTATCTCTTCACCTCCGAAAGCGTTTCCGAAGGCCATCCCGACAAGGTTTCGGACCAGATTTCGGACGCGATCGTCGATCTGTTCCTGTCCAAGGACCCCGAAGCGCGCATCGCCTGCGAAACCCTGACCACCACCCAGCTCGTGGTGCTGGCGGGCGAAATTCGCTGCAAGGGTGTTTACGAATACGGGCGCGAGGAGTGGAAGGACAACGATTACTGGGCGCCCGGTGCCAAGGAAGAGATCGAAAAGACCGTCCGCGAAACGGTGAAGCGCATCGGCTATGAGCAGGACGGCTTCCACTGGGAGACCTTCCGCTTCGAAAACAACCTCCACGGCCAGTCCGCCCATATTGCGCAAGGCGTGGACGCCAAGGAGAACAAGGACGAGGGCGCGGGCGACCAGGGTATCATGTTCGGCTACGCCACCGACGAGACCCCGGGCCTGATGCCCGCAACGCTCTATTACAGCCACAAGATCCTCGAGCGCATGGCCGCCGACCGCCACTCGGGCGCGGCGCCCTTCCTCGAACCCGATGCCAAGAGCCAGGTCACGCTGCGCTATGAAGGCTCGACCCCGGTGGCCGCCACCGCGATCGTCGTCTCGACCCAGCACAAGCCCGGTTACGACGAGAGCAACCCCGCCAAGCAGGCCGAGCTCGAAGCCTACGTCAAGGGCGTGATTGCCGACGTAATCCCGGCGAACCTGCTGGGCGAGACCGAATATTTCATCAACCCCACCGGCAAGTTCGAAATCGGCGGGCCGGATGGCGACGCAGGGCTCACGGGCCGTAAGATCATCGTCGACACCTATGGCGGCGCGGCTCCGCATGGCGGCGGCGCGTTCAGCGGCAAGGACCCGACCAAGGTTGACCGCAGCGCGGCCTACATCACCCGCTACCTCGCCAAGAACGTCGTCGCCGCGGGCCTCGCCACGCGCTGCACGATCCAGATCGCCTATGCGATCGGCGTGTCGAAGCCGCTCAGCCTCTATGTCGACACGCACGAGACCGGCACCGTCGGCGACGACGCGATCGAGAAGGCGATCCTCGGGATTGCCAAGCTCGGCGGGCTGACCCCGCGTTCGATCCGCACGCATCTCGGCCTCAACAAGCCGATCTACCAGCCGACCGCCGCCTATGGTCACTTCGGTCGCGCGGCAGAGGGCGACCTCTTCCCGTGGGAGCGGCTCGATCTGGTCGACGATCTCAAGGCTGCGCTGGCCTGATTTTCGGGTAGGGTGCTGCCTGTGACGGCACCCTCATCCGCTTCGCAACGCATCCTCGCGCTCGACGCACTGCGGGGCGTGGCCGTTGCCGGGATCGTGGGCATGAACGTGCTCGCCTTCGCCCTGCCCGCCCCGGCCTATTACAATCCGCTCGCCTATGGCGGGGTGAGCCCGCCCGATTACTGGGTGTGGCTGGCGAGCTTTGTCTTCATCGAGGACAAGTTCCGTACGCTTTTCGCGATGCTGTTCGGCGCGGGGTGCCTGATCCTGATCGAGCGCGCAGGCGCCGCACCGTGGCGGGCGCATTATGCGCGCATGGCGGTGCTGTTCCTTATCGGCGTTGCCCACGCGATCCTGCTGGCGAGCAATGACGTTCTGCGCGCCTATGCGCTGGCCGGATGCGCGCTGCCGCTGCTGGCGGGTCTGTCGGCGCGCGGGCTGGTGAGCGTTGCTATCGGCTTGCTGGGCGTGCATCTGATGCTCGGCATCGTGGTGCTCGGCGCGCCGATGGCGATGTATCTCGCGGGCCATACGGGCAGTGACGGGATGCTGTGGGCGCAGCGCCAGTTCGGCCACGATCCGCCCACGATCCTGATGCTGCTGGAGCAAGGGCGCGAGGGACTGGCCGAACGCGTGGCGCGTCGCAGCCTCGGCATTCCGGCGCAGATGACCGCGCTGGTGGCGGCGCTGCCGCTCAACCTGTCGGCGATGGCGCTCGGCATGGGGCTGTGGCGCGGCGGGATGCTGAAGGGCGAATGGCGCACCTTCCGGCTGCAACGCGTCGCGGGCCTCGCGGCGCTGGTGGCGCTGCCTGGGCTGCTGCTGATGGCGGGATGGCTGGTGCGCGAGGGCTTCGCCGCCCCACTGGTCGGCCCGGTGGCGCTGGTGCTGTCCGCGCCGTTCGACATGGCGCTGGCGCTCGCCTATGCCGCGCTGGCGATGGCCTTCCTGACGCGCGACACGGGCCTGACCGCAAGGCTGGCGGCGGCGGGGCGGCTGTCGCTGACCAACTATCTGCTGACGAGCGTGATCCTTGCGGGTGTGTTCGCCCATTGGGGCCTCGGCCTGTTCGGCGAGGTCAGTCGCTGGCAGGCCTTCGCGATCGGCGCGGTGCCGGTGGCGGCGATGCTGGCGTGGTCGCCGTGGTGGGTGGAGCGCGTCGGGCAAGGCCCCTTCGAGCGGCTGTGGCGGGCGGGCGCGCGGATGCTGTCCTAGCCGCCGTCCTGCGCTGCCTGCCGCGCCTCGCGCCAGCGGCCCCAGCTGGTGCCGGTGACAAGGCCCGCGAAGGCTCCGGGTGCGGCAAAGAACAGGCCCTCGGCAACCCCGACTTCGCCAGCCAGAAGCCAGATGATGGCGGGCGGGACCACAGCGCCCAGCAACAGCCCCGCGAGGGCATAGGCGCCGCCATGCTCCTGCCCTGTCCGGGACATCAGGAATGTCAGCGGCAAACCGAACAGCAGTGCCGAACCCAGCACCATCGCGCCCGAGAGCACCAGCGGATAGGCAAACAGCATGGCCGTCGCCACGAATTCGCCCTCGCCAAGCCCGGCCGCAGCCAGCGGGATCATGAACAATACGCTGTAGGGCGCGGCCCCGGCCAGCGTGCCCCAACCGACAGCGCGGGCGAAAGCCTGAAACGCATTTTGCATGGCAGCCTCCTGTGGTGAGGCAGGGCGACCTTGCAGCCGCCCCGCTCGGCGATCAGGCCTCGGGCCCGGCAGGCCGCGCCGCCGCTGCCCATTGCTCCTCGCGGAACCACGCGCCGACCTTGCGACCGAACTTCGCGATGGCGTTCATGTTGAAGAAGTGCATGAAGCCCAGCACCACCACGACGATGCCGACCTTGGTCGACAGGAAGCGGATCACGTCCGCCGCATCTTCGGGCGAGCTTCCGAAGCGCAGGGTCAGCAGGATCCAGCCCAAATTGACGAGGTAGAAGCCCACCACCAGCAGATGGTTGGTCGATTCCGCCAGCGTCCGGTCGTGCCCGAAACATTCCACCAGAAACACGAGGCCGTTCTTCGACAGGGTCTGCGCCACCCAAACGGTAAGGCCGATGCTGACGATCAGGTAGGCGACATAGGCATAGATATCGTACATCTTATTCTCCTGTTCTTTCTGAATTTACCGAAATCAAATCATACAAGTGTGCTCCAAGGGTTTCTCCTTCGCTCCGATGTCAGATCAGTGTCGGTCGCTTCCGCCACCCGGCAGGAAGCGGGCGATACCGCGGCCGAGCTTCATCAGCCGCACCAGTGTCGGCTTGGGCAGGTGGCGCACGTCGGCATACCAGCCGGTCAGCGTGCCGATGAATTCGTGCATCCGTCCGATCCGCTCGCGCACGTGCACCGGCACTTCGCCGCGCGCTGTGACGCTGTCGGACAGTTCGCCGAGCAGCCGGATGGTGGGATCGAGCTCACGCTTCTTGCGCTCCTCGGCGAGGCGCATCAGCACCTCCCACAGGTCGGTCTCGGCAACGAAGTGGTCGCGCCGGTCGCCCTCGATATGGACGCGGCGGACGATGCCGTAGCCCTGCAATTCCTTGAGCCCAGTCGAGACGTTGGAGCGCGCGAGGCCCAGCACATCGCAGATTTCCTCGGCGTGCAGCGGGCGGTCGCTGAGATAGAGCAGCGCATGAACCTGCGCGACCGAGCGGTTGACGCCCCATGCCGTGCCCATCTCCCCCCAGTGAAGGATGAAGGCGCGCGCCTCGGGAATGTCCATCAGATCGGCCACGAATCGCCTCGTCTTTCTCTATTTCTGAAAATACAGAAATCCGAGATAGACGCAAGCACTAAGCGTCGGGCGTGTCTTCCCCATGGATCGGCGAAGGCCGGTCGAGCGCCAGTTCGCCCTCGGAAAAGGTGAAGGGGCTGCGCACCCCCGCCATGCCGCCGAGTTCCACCCGCATCCCGCGCGCGATAACCTGCGGATCGGCGAAGACCTCGTCCAGCCGGTTGATCGGCCCGGCGGGGACACCCGCCTTGTGGCAGGCATCGAGCAGGCCCTGCTTGCTCCACCTTGCGCAGGCCGCGGCAATCTCGGCATCGAGCGCAGCGGCGTTGGCGGTGCGGTCGCCATTGGTGGCGAAACGCGGGTCGTTTGCCAGAGCGTCCAGCCCCAGCACCGCCATCAGCTTGTGGAACAGCCCGTCATTGGCAGGCGCGAGGATCACGTGGCCGTCGCTCACCGCGAAGACACCATAGGGCGCGACCTGCGCGTGGGCATTGCCCATCCGGGGCGGGTTCTCGCCGGTGGTGAAGAAATAGGTCGCCTGATTGGCGAGCAGGCCGACCGAGCAGTCCAGCAGGCTCATATCGACCTGCTGGCCCCGGCCCGTCCGCGCGCGCATCAACAGCGCCGCCTGCACGCCGTTCGCGGCCCAGACCCCGGTGGCGAGGTCGCTGATCGAGATGCCCATCTTGACCGGATGCCCCTCGGGCTCGCCGGTGAGCGACATCAGCCCGCTCATCCCCTGCGCGACGAAATCGTACCCCGCCTCATGCGCGCGCGGGCCGGTCTGTCCGAAGCCGGTGATCGAGCAATAGACGAGGCCCGGGTTGGCGGCCGAGAGACTGGCGTAGTCGAGGCCGAACTTGGCGAGGCTGCCGGTCTTGAAGTTCTCGATCACCACATCGGCGCGCTCGCACAGGGCCTTCACCCGCGCGAGATCGCCCCCATCGGCGAAATCGGCGATGATCGAGCGCTTGCCGCGGTTGCAGGCGTGGTAATAGGCGGCCTCGCGGTGGGTCTTGCCGCTTTCGTCCACCCGCTCCACCCAGGGCGGCCCCCACAGCCGGGTGCCGTCGCCCTCCGGGCTTTCGACCTTGATCACATCCGCGCCGAGATCGGCGAGGATCTGCCCGCAGAACGGACCCGCCAGCACCCGCGCCAGCTCCACGACCTTGAGGCCCGCAAGCGGCGCATTCGGATTGCGGGGCTCAGCCAGCCACATCGGCTATTGCCTCAGATGCCGACGCAGGAAGGCGACAGAATCCGCCAGCACCGGCCCCTTGCCGCGGAACGGGACCGAGAGCGCCATCACCACTTCCTCGTGATCGAGCGGGCCGTAGTTCTTCACCTCCACCGGCGCGCCCAGCCTTGTCAGCTTCGCGCCGAGATTGTTGGCGTTCTTCGCGCGCACCGTCTCGTCGCCATCGGAAGTGACGAGCAGCAGCGGCGGCGCATCGGCGCGGGCGAAGGTGATCGGCTGGGTCTCTTCGGGATGGGGCCACTGGCTCATCGCGTCGATCGCGCGTTCGGAGGTGAAGGGGTAGAAATCATAGGGCCCGGACAGGCCGACACCCGCCTTGACGAAGCCCGGTGCGACACCCGCCGCCGCCAGCCGCTTGGCATCGAGCGTCAGCATCACCGCCTGATAGGCCCCCGCCGAGTGCCCCATCACCGCCACCCGCGCCGGATCGCCGCCGTGTTGCGCGATGTTGTCCTCCACCCACTTGGCCGCCTCGGCCCCGTCGTCGAGGAAGGCGGGGAAGCGCACCTCGGGAACCTTGCGATAATCGGGGATCACCACCAGGAATCCCTCGCGCGCCAGTGCCCGCCCGGCAAAGGCATAGGAGGTGCGGTCGCCCTTCACCCAGCCGCCACCATACCAGAAGATCACCACCGGCAGCGGCCCGTGCGTCGGCATGTGGGGCGCCCAGATGTCGAGGCTCTGCCCGTGGCTGCCGAAAGCGACCCCCTCGGCAACCAGCTGCGCGCCCTCGGTCCCGCCCGCGACGCGGTCGTAATAGGACAGCAGCCGCGGCGGCGAGGTAAAGGCGAGCACGCCGCCCACCGCCGCCAGCAGGCCGAGCCCGCCGATCACCAGCCCCCGCTTCATGCGGCGAGGTAATGCGCGGTGGTGGTCGCGGCGATATCGGCCTCGGTCACGCCGGGCGCCATCTCGATCAGGCGGAAGGGCTCGCTCTTCGAGGGTCGCTGGAACACCGCGAGATTGGTGATGATCATGTCGACCACGCCCGCGCCCGTCAGCGGCAGGGTGCATTCGGGAATGAACTTGGGCGAGCCGTCCTTGGCGGTGTGGTCCATCACCACGATGATCTGCTTGACCCCGGCGACCAGATCCATCGCCCCGCCCATGCCCTTGATCATCTTGCCTGGGATCATCCAGTTGGCGATGTCGCCGTTCTCGGCCACCTCCATCGCGCCCAGCACGGTGAGGTCGATATGCCCGCCGCGGATCATCGCGAAGCTGGTGGCGCTGTCGAAATAGGCGCTGTGCGGCAGCTCGCTGATGGTCTGCTTGCCTGCATTGATCAGGTCGGGATCGACCTCGTCCTCATAAGGGAAGGGTCCGATGCCGAGCATCCCGTTCTCGCTCTGAAGCGTCACCAGCATCCCCTCGGGAATGTGGTTAGCGACCAGAGTCGGGATGCCGATGCCGAGATTGACGTAATAGCCATCCTTCAATTCACGCGCGGCGCGGGCGGCCATCTGGTCGCGGGTCCAGCCGGAAGGTGTGGTCATGGAAAGCAACTCCTGAATCGGGGAACAGCGCCGGCATAGGCGGGCGGGCGCAAGGGGAGGGAAAAGCGAAACGTGCTACTGGCCAGCGGCGGCGGTGTCCGGGCTCCAGCGCGTTTCGGGGGGGAAGACCTCGTCGATCGTGCCGCGGATCGCAGCGCCGTAGACGGGGTTGGGCAGCACGAACCAGCCATTGCCCCATAATTGCGCCAGATCGCCACGCGCGGCGAGGGTGCGGCGCTGCTGCACCGAAAGCGCCTTGGCGTTGAAGGCATCGGCAAAGTCGCCGAGATTGTCGCCCGCCTGCGCAATCACGCAATAGCGCGCCGCGATCATCGCCCGCCGGCCATCCTTGGCCGATCCCGCGGCATCGTCGCCCCGCAGGAAGAGCGTGTCGCCATGCACCGCCTCGCCGAGCCCGGCTGCGGCCAGCGCGGCGATGGTGCCCGCCGCGGTGTCGCTGGCGCGGTTGGTGTTGAAGACCGGGGTAATCCCCGCCTCGCGCAGGCGGCGCAGACCGGTGACCGCGCCGGGCACGGGGGCAACGATCGCCGCGCCTTCGCGCTCCCAGCGTTCCCATACCGCCGCGTCATAGGCACCGCCATGAGTCGCCTGCCAATATTCGAACCCGCTGTTGAGGATCACCGTCTCGTCGGCATCGAAGACCACGGCGGGCGGTTTGCGCGATCCGTCCGGGTTGAGGCAGGAAACAACCCCGGTGCCGCCCGCTGCCTCGGGCAGGCCGAGCGGGACCGATCGTTCCGGCGCCTCCTGCACACGGGCGAGGGCGTAATCGGCCAGCATCCGGTAAGCCTGGATCGAAGCCCCCGCCGCCTCGCCCGAGCCATAGAGCCAGCGCATCGTATCGGGTGCCGCCGCGTCGCCCGGCGCGGCGGCGACGGGTGCGGGGGTTCCGGCAACAGGCGCGGGTGCCACGGCGCATCCGGCGAGCAGCACTGCGGCCAGCGCGGAGGAAGCCCGCGACATTGTGGTCGTCATCGTCATTCGCCCAGCAGCGGCGCGATCAGGAACCAGCCGTCGCCGATCAGCGGCTCCAGCCCCGCGCCTGCCTCGGGCGAGCGCAGATATTTGAAGCGCGTGTCGAAATCGGGCCGCTCGTCCCCGGCGATGGCGATGATGCAGGTGATCGCGGCAAGGCTTTCGCGGCGCTGATCCTTGGTGTCGGCCCCGTCACGCCGCAGCGAGATGATATCCTCGCCGCGCGGGTCGAGCCCCGACTTCTCCAGCGCGACACGCAGCGCGCCCGATTGCGTGGTCGGCATGTCGGACAGCCAGGCGATCTCCACCCCCGCCTCGCGCAGCACCGCCAGTCCGAGCGCGAGGCCGGGCTGCGGGGCGGGGCTGACAGGCGGGCTGAACACGCCGCCTGCCGGATCGAGATCGATCACTGCGACCGGCTGCTCGCCCGGCGAACAGCGGCGGCGCTGGCCATCAAGCGCGACCGGATCGCTGAGGATCGCCGAGGGCAGGTCGGCCCCGCGCTTGCCCCCCAGTGCCGAGGCCTGCCCATAGCGCACGAAGCGCGCGAAGCTCGACTGCTCGGGCGTCAGCGGGCGCGCGGGATCGGGATAGGCAGCCATCGGCGGCACGGCGACAGGCGCTGCGGCGGTGGCAGCAGCCGGAGCGGCGACTGCGCCAGCGGGCGGCAATTGCGGGCTCGGCGCTGTCGGGGCCGGAGCCGGGCGGGGGCCGACCTGAACCGGCGCGGCCTGAACGGGTGCGGGCACGACCGTCACCGGAGGCGGCGTGGTGGCGGCCGGTGTAGGCGCGGGCACGGCCGGGCGGGCGGCAGGCGGCGCGCTTGTGGCGGGCGGGGGAACCGCCACCGCAAGGCTTGGCGCGGGCTGAGACGCGGGGCGCGAGGGAGCGGGTGCCGGTGCCGGTGCCGGTGTCGCTGGCAGCGCCGGGATCCGCACGGTGGTGGGCGCCGGGGTCGGGGTGGGGCCGGGAACCGGTGCCGGAGCGGGAGCGGGCACGCTCGCGACCGCCTCGGCCCCGCTCTCGCCCGCATCCTTGCCGTCGATCCGCGTACCGAACACGCCCGCCCCTGCCAGCGCCGGGATCGCCGCCGCGACGCAGCCCGACAGCGACTGCCCCGCCACCAGCAGCAGCGGCAGGGCCCAAAACCTCTTATCCATCACGCCGTCTCCCTCTCCCGAACGGTGCGGAACTCGATCTTCTTGTCATAGGGCGCGCCGAGCACGATGCGGTTCACGAACACGCCCGCGAGGTGAATCTGGTCGGGATCGAGCGCGCCTGCCGGCACCACTTCCTCGACCTCCACCACACAGACCTTGCCGCAGGTCGCGGCGGGCAGGTTGAAGTTGCGCGCGGTCTTGCGGAAGATGACATTGCCGGTCTCGTCGGCCTTCCACGCCTTGACGATAGCGAGGTCGGCGAAGATGCCGTGTTCGAGGATATAGGTCTGCATCACCCCGTCGCGATCGGGGAAGTCCTTGTGTTCCTTGCCCCTGGCGACTTCGGTGCCGACGCCGGTGCGGGTGTAGAAGCCGGGGATGCCCGCGCCGCCTGCCCGCATCCGCTCGGCCAGCGTGCCCTGCGGGCAGAACTCGACCTCCAGCTCGCCTGCGAGATATTGCCGCTCGAACTCCTTGTTCTCGCCGACATAGGAGCTGATCATCTTCCTGACTTGCCGCGTGCGCAGCAGCTTGCCGATGCCCTCGTTGTCGATCCCGGCATTGTTGCTGGCAAAGGTCAGGCCTTTCACGCCGCTGTCACGAATCGCGTCCAGCAGCCGTTCGGGCAGACCGCACAGGCCGAAGCCTCCCGCAGCGATCAGCATGTCATCGCGGAGCACGCCGGCAAGCGCGCTGGCGGCGTCGGGGTAGAGCTTGGTCATGGGGGCCTCGCTGCCTCGTATGGTGTCTCGCAAGAGCGACCCCGGCGGCCGGGATCGTCCATGTGATTAGAGCGTTACGGGCACACTGTCACGCCCGCGCGGCAGCGAAGTCGAATCGACTTTCATGTTGCGGCGCACAAGAGCGAATCGGCGAAAACCGTGCCCAAGCTTTAGGCGGATGCCGCCATTTTGAGCAGAAATTTGCAAACTTTCGCACAAAACTGCACGAAATCTGCCTCGAGTTGCGTTCTTTGCATCAAACTAGGTGTCTTTCGCACTTGCACAATCGGGCAAACTGGGGCAATTAGAGCCTGCCTTTCAGGCATCCTCTCCCAAACTTTTCAAGCCCGGCACTTGTTGCCGGGCTTTTTTCTTGCCCGGTAGCGCTATCGCTTTCCGGCCCGGTCGGTCGGCGCATCGCCGCCCGGCAGAGCCGCGCCGCCCCTCACCGATTGCATTCGAATGCCGCTGTTCCTAGCTATCGGGCTGACACCCGTTGCACAGGAATCCCCAATGGCCGACGCCGAAACCGACACCCCGATCCGCACCGTGCGCCTGCAGGTCGCACCTGCCCGGCAGGAAGAATCGGGGGCCGGGATCGCCCGCATCCCGCGTTCGGCCTTCCAGAAGCTCGGCATTACCGAGGGCGATGTTGTCGAAATCCGCGGCAAGCGGGTGACCGCAGCGATCGCCATGGCCGCCTATCCCGAAGACGACGCGCTCGACGTGGTGCGGTTGGACGGCCTCCAGCGCGGCAATGCGCAGGGCGGCTCGGGCGAGCATGTCGAGATCGCGCGCGGCGAATCGCGCCCGGCGACGCGCGTGGTCTTCGCCCCCGCCCAGCGCGAGATGCGGCTTCAGGGACCGACGCAGGCGCTCAAGCGCAATTTCTTCCAGCGCCCGCTGGTCGCCGGGGATCTCGTCGCCACCACCGGCCAGCAGCCGGTGCAGAACATGCCCGCCGACGTGCGCCAGCTGCTGCGCGCGCCCGCCTATGCGCTGACGCAAATTCGCCTCACCGTCGCCTCGACCAGCCCCAAGGGCATCGTCCACATCGACGAGAACACCGAGGTCGAACTGCGCGCCGAGTTCGAAGAACCACGCGATGGCCGTGCCGTGGTGAACTATGACGATGTCGGCGGGATGGAGGAGACCATCCGCCAGCTGCGCGAAATGGTTGAACTGCCGCTGCGCTATCCCGAACTGTTCATCCGCCTCGGCGTGGAACCACCCAAGGGCGTGCTGCTCCATGGCCCGCCGGGGACGGGCAAGACCCGCCTCGCGCAGGCTGTTGCCAACGAAAGCGATGCGGAATTCTTCACCATCAACGGCCCGGAAATCATGGGCTCGGGCTATGGCGAATCCGAAAAGCGCCTGCGCGAAGTGTTCGAGGAAGCCAGCCGCGCCGCGCCCGCGATCATCTTCATCGACGAGATCGATTCGATCGCGCCCAAGCGCACGCAGGTGCCGGGCGAGGCCGAAAAGCGGCTTGTCGCCCAGCTGCTCACGCTGATGGACGGGCTGGAAAAGCGCGCCAATCTGGTCGTCATCGCCGCCACCAACCGCCCCGACGCGATCGACGAGGCGCTGCGCCGCCCGGGCCGCTTCGACCGCGAGATCGTGATCGGCGTGCCCGACCAGCGCGGGCGGCGCGAGATCCTCAGCATCCACACCCGCGGGATGCCGCTCGAGCAGGCGGTCGATCTCGACGAACTCGCGCGCGTCACCCACGGCTTCGTCGGTGCAGATATTGCCGCGCTCGCGCGCGAGGCCGCGATCGAGGCCGTGCGCCGCATCATGCCGCGCCTCGACCTCGACGAACGCACCGTGCCGCCGGAGGTGCTCGAAGACCTGTGCGTCACGCGCGAGGATTTCCTCAGCGCGCTCAAGCGCGTCCAGCCCTCGGCGATGCGCGAGGTGATGGTGCAGGTGCCCAATGTCGCGTGGGACGACATCGGCGGCGCGGGCGAGGCGATCGACAAGCTGAAGGAAGGGATCGAACTTCCCCTCAAGAACCCCGATGCCTTCCGCCGTCTGGGCATCCGTCCGGCCAAGGGCTTCCTGCTCTATGGCCCGCCGGGAACGGGCAAGACCTTGCTCGCCAAGGCCGTCGCCAAGGAGGCCGAGGCTAACTTCATCTCGATGAAGTCATCCGACCTCCTTTCGAAGTGGTATGGCGAGAGCGAGCAGCAGATCGCCAAGCTCTTCGCCCGCGCCCGAGCGGTCGCACCATGCGTGGTGTTCATCGACGAGATCGATTCGCTGGTGCCCGCGCGCGGCTCGGGTCAGGGCGAACCGCAGGTGACGGGCCGCGTGGTCAACACCATCCTTGCCGAGATGGACGGGCTCGAGGAGCTGCAATCGGTCGTGGTGGTCGGCGCAACCAATCGTCCGACGCTGGTCGATCCCGCCTTGCTGCGTCCGGGCCGATTCGACGAGCTGGTCTATGTCGGCACCCCCGACAAGCCGGGTCGTGAGCACATCCTCGGCATCCACACCGCCAAGATGCCGCTCGCCGATGATGTCGATCTGGGCGCCATCGCGGCGGAGACCGAGCGCTTTACCGGCGCCGATCTGGAAGACGTGGTGCGCCGCGCGGGTCTTGCCGCGCTGCGCCGCGTGGGCGGCGAGGTCAATGCGGTCGAACGCCGCGATTTCGATGCTGCGCTCAAGGATTCGCGCGCGACCGTGACGGTCGAAATGGAGGACGAGTACAAGAAGATGCGCGGCGAGCTGAAGAAGCGCGCCGCCGCGGTCCAGCCGATCGGTTTCATTTCGCCCGACATGCTCACCCCGACGCGCGAGAAGAAGCACGACTGATCGGCGTTCAGCCCCCTTCGTCGCCCAGCTGCTCAAGCGCTGCGGCGGAGGGGTCGCCGGTTGACCCGCCCGGAGCGAGTGGGCCCGACAGCACGCGCCCGCGCACGATCGCTTCGGGCATGGTCTCGGCCAGCCACACGATCATCGCCTCGCGCACGTCGCAGCGCAGATCGAACAGCGTCGGCGAGTCTTTCGCCGTCATCAGCAGCCGGATTTCCACCGCATCGCGCGACAGATCGGTGACCTGCATATGCTTGACCCGCCCGTCCCAGCGCGGATTGGCGGCGATCACCTCCAGCGCCTTTTCGCGGATCGGATCGAGCCGCGCGGCGGGATCGACATAGAGGAACACCGTGCCCATTAGCCGGGCGGTGGTCTTGGTCCAGTTCTGGAAAATCTCGTCGAGGAACTTGGTGGTCGGCACCACCAGCCGCCGCTCGTCCCAGACCTTCACGACCACGTAGGTGGTGCGGATGTCCTCGATCAGACCCCATTCCCCGCCGATCACGACCACGTCGCCGATGCGGATCGGCTCGGTCAGCGCCATCTGGATACCCGCGATCAGCGACTTCAGCGCAGGCTGCGCCGCCGCCCCGACGGCGAGGGCGGCAAGGCCTGCCGAGGCCATCAGCGTCACGCCCACCTCGCGCACGCCGGGGATCGATAGCAGCACCAGCGACAGCGTGACGAAGATGATGACGAAGGTCGCGATCCGCCCGAGGATGCGCAGCCGCGTCTGCCGGCGGCGGGCACGCAGATTGTCCTCCGCCGCAAGGTCGAGCCTGACTTCGACCGCCCTCACCCAAGCGCGCACGATCGCCAGCGCGATCCAGCCGACCAGCACGGGCACGACAAAGCCCGCCAACCCCTCCCACAGCGCGGCGAGCAGCGGGGAGGCCTGCGCCGCCAGCGCGAGCGCAGCGGCGACCATCGCCCACTTCACCGGACGGCCGAGCGATTGCAGCACCAGATCGTCGGCCTCGCTCTCGCTCTGGCGCGACAGGCGGCCGAGGATGCCGAACAGCACCCGGTGGATGAGGAGCGCCGCGACCACCGCGGCAGCCGCAATCAGCGCGACCGATCCGGCCTCCTGCCAGTCGATCCTGACGTCGGGAAGGGCGCGGTTCAGGACATCGATCATGGCGCAGGCCTAGGGCAGCGTCGCCGCCGCCTCAACCGCTGGCTTGTCGGCTTGCCCCTAATGCGCTGCGTCCCAGCTTGCCCCGGTGCCGATCTCGACGCCGAGCGGCACGGTCAGCTCCACCGCAGGCAGCGCGGCTTCGGCCATCACCTTGCGGATGATCGGGGTGGCCGCCTCGACGCGGGCTTCGGGCAGTTCGAACACCAACTCGTCGTGCACCTGCAACAGCATCCGCACATCGTGGAGCCCTGCCTCGGCCAATGCCGGGAGCATCCGCGCCATCGCGCGCTTGATGATGTCCGCACTGGTGCCCTGGATCGGCGCATTGATCGCGGCGCGCTCCGACCCCTGCCGTTCGGCCTGGTTCTTGGAATTGATCCGCGGGAACCACGTCTTGCGGCCGAACAGCGTCTCGGAATAGCCCTTGGCCCGCACGCTCTCGAGCGTTTCGTGGATATAGCGCTGGATGCCGGGGAAGCGCTGGAAATAGGTGTCGATCATCGCCTGCGCCTCGTCCGGCTCGACCTCCAGCCGCCCGGCGAGACCCCATCGGCTGATGCCGTAGAGAATCGCGAAGTTGATCGTCTTGGCGCGGGCGCGGGTGTCGCGGGTGACTTCGCCGAACATTTCGCGCGCAGTGCGGGCGTGAATGTCCTCGCCCTCAGCAAAGGCCTCCTTGAGGCTTTCGACATCGGCCATATGCGCCGCCAGCCGCAGTTCGATCTGCGAATAGTCCGCCGCGAGCAGCACGTTGCCCTCCTCGGGCACGAAGGCCTCGCGAATTTGGCGGCCAATCGCGGTGCGGATCGGGATGTTCTGCAGGTTCGGATCGGTCGACGAAAGCCGCCCGGTCTGCGCGCCGACGAGGCTGTAGCTGGTGTGGACGCGGCCCGTATCGGGGTTGATCGCCTCCTGCAGCGCATCGGTATAGGTCGATTTCAGCTTCGCCAGCTGCCGCCATTCGAGCACCTTGTTGGCGATGGGCCGGGCGGCCTCGTCCTTGGCGAGGTTTTCGAGCACCGATTGGTCGGTCGAATATTGCCCGCTCTTGCCCTTCTTCCCGCCCTTGAAGCCCATCTTGTCGAACAGGATGTCGCCCAACTGCTTGGGGCTGCCGACGGTGAATTCCTGCCCGGCAATGGCATGGATCTCGCCTTCGAGCCGGGCGATCTCGTGCGAGAATTCATCCGACAGCTTGGCCAGCCGCGCGCGGTCGACCTTGATGCCTTCGCGCTCCATCGCGGCGACCACCGGGATCAGCGGCCGGTCGACCCGCTCGTAGACCCGCGTGCCGCCCTCGACCGCGAGGCGCGGCTTGAGCAGAGCGTGGAGCCGCCATGTGACGTCGGCATCCTCAGCGGCGTAGGCGGTGGCGCGGTCGAGCGGCACTTCGTTGAAGCCGATCGCCTTCTTGCCGGTGCCGCACAGGTCCTTGAACGGGATCGGGGTGTGGCTGAGGTGGCGCTGGCTCAGCTCGTCCATCCCGTGGCCGCCCCCCATCCCGTCCTCGCCGCGCCCGGCGTCGAGATCGAAGCTGATCACCATGGTGTCGTCGATGGGTGCGACCATGATCCCCGCGCGCGCCAGCACGTTGAGATCGTATTTGCCGTTCTGGAAAATCTTGAGGACGGCCTCGTCCTCCAGCAGCGGCTTCAGCGCAGCGATGGCGTCTTTCATCGGCACCTGCTCGGGCTTTTCGGCGAACATGTCGCTGCCGCCGTGGCCCAAGGGGATGTAGCAGGCATCGTTCGGGCCGAGCGCAAGGCTGACCCCCACCAGATCGGCGCGGATCGCATCCAATGAGGTGGTCTCGGTATCCACCGCCACCGCTTGCGCCGCGCGCGCGCGTTCGACCCAGGCTTCGAGGCGCTCCAGCGTCTGCACGGTTTCGTAGGCCGAATGGTCGATTTCGGGCATTTCGGGCAGGGGCTGACGGTTGCCGTCTTCGCCGCCCTTGCCATTCGCCCCGGCGGTGGTCGGCTTAGGCGGATTGAGATCGGTGGTGCGCGACGGACTGCCCGCGCCGCTGTCCAGCCGCCGCAGCAGCGAGGTGAAACCATGCCGTTCGAGGAAGGCAGCGAGCGGCTCGGGCGGGACGGGCCCGAGCTTCATCTCGTCCAGTGGCTGGGGAAGGTCGCAATCCTCCTTCAGCGTCACCAGCACCTTGGAGAGTTCCGCGTCCTTGCGGCCTTCGATCAGGCGTTCCTTGAGCTTGCTCGCCTTCATCTCCGGCGCGGCGTCCAGCGCGGCGGTGAGCGAGCCGTGCTCGGCGATCAGCTTGCTCGCCGTCTTTGGCCCGATGCCGTAAATCCCCGGCACGTTGTCGACACTGTCCCCCATCAGCGCCAGCACATCGCCGACCAGTTCGGGGCCGACGCCGAATTTCTCCTCGACCTCCTCCAGCCAGATGCGCTGGTTCTTCATCGTGTCGAGCATGTCGATCTTGGCGCCGTCAACCTCGCCGATCAGCTGCATCAGGTCCTTGTCGGAGCTGACGATGGTGACATCCCACCCCTGCTCCTGCGCGCGGCGGGCATAGGTAGCGATGAGATCATCCGCCTCCAGCCCCGGCACTTCGATGCAGGGCAGACTGAAGGCGCGGGTGGCGTCGCGGATCAGCGGGAACTGCGGCACCAGATCCTCGGGCGGTTCGGGCCGGTTGGCCTTGTACTGGTCGTAGATGTCGTTGCGAAAGCTCTCCGACCCCGCATCGAGGATCACCGCAAGATGCGTCGGGCCGTCGGCGGCGTCGAGATCGGCGGCGAGCTTCCACAGCATCGTGGTGTAGCCATAGACCGCGCCTACCGGCGTGCCCTCCGGGTTCGTCAGCGGCGGCAGCCGGTGATAGGCCCGGAAAATATAGGACGAGCCATCGACGAGATAGAGGTGCTGCTTATCGGCCATAGGGGCCTGCTAGCACCCGGCGTGGCCCGCGGGTAGAGGCTTGGCACAGCCGTTTCTCACGAGGCTTGCCAACGCGCCAATTGTGGCAAAAAAGAGGCGCAATTGGGGCGCCTTGCCTTATTTCGCTTGTCCAAGCCTGCCTGTGGCCCTATTTGAGGCTCGAACCGGACGCGATGCGACCGGTCTCGGCGTGGCCCGCAAAGGGCGCGTCCCAATCGCAGATCAAGGAGTTTCATCATGCGCAAGATCATCCTCGCCGCCGCCATCGCCACCTCGGCCCTCGGCCTCGCCGCTTGCAGCGAGACCACCGAAACCGAAGCCGAAGAAACCGTCGACGCGATGGAAGCCGATGCCGACGCCGCTGGCGAAACCGTCGAAGCGACCACTGCCGAAGCCGCCAACGACGTCGAAGCTGCGGCTGACGAAGCTGCCGACACGGCCGTGAAGACCACCGACGAAATCGGCGACGCTGCTGAAGCCGCTGCTGCCGACGTGGAAGCCGCTGCCGAGTAATCGCGCGCGGGCCTGCCGGTCAGGCAGGAACAGCAAACAACAAGGGCGGCTCGTCTAGACGGGCCGCCCTTTTTTGCTGTCCGATTACGGGCGAAGGGGCCTCAGCCTCCCGATGCGTAGGGCGCGTTGGCCCAGTTGCGGGTCGGGTTCTGCTGGGCGCGCACGGCGAAACCATCATAGAGCGCACGGGCGATGGCGGCGATCCGGTCCTGCCGCGCCAGCTTGGTGCCCTGCCCGGTGACATAGATTGCCACCGCGATCACGCGGCCATCGGGGCATTCGATCAGGCCGATATCGCTGGAGGTATTGAACAGCGATCCGGTCTTGTGGCTCACCCGCGCTTCGAGCGGGATATAGGCCGGGATGCGGTTCTTGCCGGTGACCGTGCGGCTCATCGCACCGAGGATCACCCGGCGGCTTTCATCCGACAGGAATTCGCCCCGATAGAGCCCGGCCAGCAGCCGCACCATCGCGCGCGGGGTGGCGGCATCGCGGTTGTCGATGTGCGTGACGGGATTGAACTCGCCATCGTCGCGCACCAGCGTGGCGATGTCGCGGTTGATCGAGAACTCGTTGATCCCCTGCCGCCGCACCCAGTTGTTGACCACCTCGGGCCCGCCCACCGCGGCGAGCAGCGCGTCGGTCGCGGGGTTGGAGGAACGGGTGATCATGATCTCGATCAGGTCGATCGCCTGCATCGTCTGCCCGGCGCGCACCGGCGCCTTGGGCGAGGAATACTTGGCCGAACGCACCGGCAGCATCAGCGGGAATTCGCTGGTCAGCGAAAAGCGGCCCTGTTCGACCATCGACATATAGGTCGCCGCGACCGCGACCTTGCTGGTCGAGGCCATCGGGAACAGCTGATCGCCCAGCACCATGATCTCCTCGCCCGTGGCAAGGTCGATCGCAGCCACGCCGATGCGGCCCTGTGCCGGGTCGGCGAGTTCGCGAATGCGCTGTTCGAAATGGCCCGCATACAGCGCCTCGAAGCTCGGTGGCTGGCGCACTTCGGTGCCGAAGGTGGCCTCGAAACTGTCCTGGATGTCATCGGCATTCGCAGCCGCAGGGCTGCTCGCCATCGCCGCGAAGGAGGCCAGAAGCCCGGTGAAGGCGACGAGAAAGCGGGGGCGTGTCATGCGGACAGGCTACTCCAACAGGGTTTCCGGGGGCTTAACGATGGACTTATCCACGCCCGATTCGGCGCGGCAAGCCTTCGCCTTGGCGCATGCGATGAAAGGTGCGCCCTGTAAGACAGAGCAGTTTACGGACCGCCATGCGGCTGCTCGACCGGTATGACAGGTTCGTCGAAACACGGCTTGCCCCGCCGTATGGGCCCTTGACTGCGCGCGTGGGCACGGCAGGTTGCCGGTCAAGCACTGATCCAAGGGGACTGTCATGACCGATACCACCGCCGCGCGCACCGCGCTTGCTGCTTTGCTGCTGTCCGCCTCCAGCATCGCCCACGCGCAAAGCGCCCAGATCGTCCAGCCGGGCGCGCCGGGGCAGGCGACCAGGACGCTGACCGCCGATGAAGCCGTGAAGCTGGCGCAGGCGAGCTACACCGCGTCGGACGTCGCCTTCATGCAGCACATGATCGTCCACCACCAACAGGCGCTCGACATGGCGAAGCTGGTGAAGGAGCGCACCAACACCGAGGATCTGCTGACCATCGCCGGGCGGATCGAATCCAGCCAGGCCGATGAAATCGCCTTCATGAAGGGTTGGCTGGCCGAGCGGGGCGAGCCGATCGAAGACCCGAAGATGGCGGGCCACGGCGAACACATGCACCACATGATGAAGGGCATGGCCTCCCCCGATCAGATGGCCGCGCTGGCCGCGGCCAAGGGCGTCGAGTTCGACCGCCAGTTCCTGACCCTGATGATCGCCCATCACGACGGCGCGGTCGACATGGTCGACGACCTGCTGCGGGAAGACGGCACCGCAGCCGATCCGGTGCTCTACCAGTTCGTGAACGACATCGACAAGGAACAGACCACCGAGATCGAGCGGATGGACAAGCTGCTCGCCGGCCTCTCCAGCGATCCGCGCACGGGGCTTGCGGCGGGCTTCGACAATGCGGGCGAGGCGATCTGGAACCTCACCAAGGTGGCGAGCCTGCCCAAGCCCGCAGGCTTCTTCAACCCCGCCAACCCCGCCGATCTGCGCCCGCCCGTCCCGCCCAAGAAGGACAAGGACGCCATGGCCGAGGAGGCCGTCGCAGCCGCTGAAGCCGCTGCCGCCGAAGTCGCGGCAACCGATGCGGCCACCCCCGCGCGCGAGGAGGAAGACCTCACCGAATTTGCCGAACGCTCCCCGCTGCTCGATTTCGCCAACACCGACATGGCCTTCTTCGGCGATGTGATGGTGGCGGGCTCCTACCACGGGTTCAACATCTACAAGCTGGACGCGAACGGCGTGCCCGGCCTGATGAGCTCGGTCGTCTGCCCCGGCGGGCAGGGCGATGTCTCGGTGGTCGGCAACATCCTTGTCATGAGCGTCGAGCAGACCCGCGGGCGGGTCGATTGCGGGCTCGAAGGCGCGCCGGGCAAGGTCAACGAAGATCGCTTCCGTGGCCTTCGCATCTTCGACATCTCCAACCTCGCCGCCCCGCGTCAGGTGGGTCAGGTGCAGACCTGCCGGGGCAGCCACACCCATTCGATCGTCAGCGCCGACGACACTCGCCTGATCGTCTACAACTCGGGCACCGCCGGGGTGCGCGAGAGCGAGGAGCTGGCGGGCTGCATCGGCGAAATTCCGGGCGACAGCCGCACCGCGCTGTTCTCGATCGACGTGATCGAAATCCCGCTCGCCGATCCTTCGCAGGCGCGCATCGTCAAGAGCCCGCGGGTCTTCGCCGACGAGAGCACCGGCACCATCGCCGGCCTGTGGACCGGCGGCGATCACGGCGACGGCACCCAGCGCACCGCGCCGACCGATCAGTGCCACGACATCACCGTCTTCCCCGCGCTCAAGCTGGCGGCGGGCGCGTGTTCGGGCAACGGCATCCTGTTCGACATCGCCGATCCGCTCAATCCCAAGCGGATCGACGTCGCCACCGACACCACCTTCGCCTATTGGCACTCGGCGACCTTCAACAATGATGGCACCAAGGTGATCTTCACCGACGAATGGGGCGGCGGCGGGCGGCCGCGCTGCAAGGCCTCCGACCCCAAGACCTGGGGTGCCAATGCGATCTACGACATCGTCGATGGCAAGCTGAAATTCCGCGCGCATTACAAGATGCCCGCGCCGCAGAGCGACAAGGAGAACTGCGTCGCGCACAACGGCTCGATCATCCCCGTGCCAGGCCGCGATCTGTTTGCGCAGGCGTGGTATCAGGGCGGCCTTTCGGTGATGGACTTCACCGACAGCGCCAACCCGAAGGAAGTCGCCTATTTCGATCGCGGGCCGATCGACACCAAGCAGATGGTGCTGGGCGGCTACTGGTCGGTCTACTGGTACGACGGCTTCATCTACGGCACCGAAATCAGCCGCGGGATCGACGTTTTCGCCCTGAAGCCGAGCGACTTCCTGACCGAAGCCGAAATCGCCGCGGCGGAGGCGGCGAAGTATCAGGACAACCGCTTCAACCCCCAGACCCAGACCCGCGTGACCTGGGACAAGGGCGTGATCGAAGCCGCCGAGGCGAGCCGCAAGGGCGGCTGACCTTCGGGGCCGAGCGGTAGGGAAGGTGACGAAAGCGACAGCGTGTCACCTTCCCAACATCGCTTTTTCATTCGGAAAAACAGCTCGTTGCGATCAAATCTGCGCGCGGACGGACAAAGGTTTCGCGCAGCGAACGCACATCGGCGGCCTCCGGGCCGCGCTGGTCACGATAGGAAAGAGCCAGCCGCGAGACTGGCACAGAGGGCCGGAGTAGGAAAACGCCTGATGCGCTGCACGGCGGAGCGGCAGTTTGGCGGAGATTCTGAAGGAAAGCCGCCATTCGGCTAGCGACCCCGACGCGGTCGTTGGCGCGGGCAAATAACCGTCATCCCAGCGAAAGCTGGGATCGCTCTCGAGCGCGCGCTGCCTCACGCCGATAAAGGCGCGGAATACGGAATTGATCGAAAAACCGAGCCTGAAGGGAGCGTCCTGTTCAAGCAATCGCCTGACCGACAGCGATCCCAGCTTTTGCTGGGATGACGAAGAGGCAAAGCGGCAGCAAACCACCCAAACCCGGCCATCAGCCGGGCCTGCGCTCGCTCCCGAAGCAGCACGGCGGCTTTACCTCCCTTAAAGAAAATTCCCGCCCTTCAGCAATCGACCCCGTAGCGGCCATTCACTTATCGATGTACATCAACTGAGTGCGTGCCTTGTTTGCCTCATTCGTAGTGCTCATTGCAACAAGCTGCGCGCCCGACAGCCGCGGCGAGGAAATCGAGCGGCTCGAGATGCGACTTTCTGGCTGGTCTTCTCTCGACGTTGTGATCGATGCAGAAGGTGATGGAACCTACAAGGATAGCGAACCACATCCTGACGGGACGAAGGGTGGTTTCAAACTCACTCGAGCCGAACTGCTTGAACTGCTTGCAAAACTGCAGCCATATCGCAAGCAAGCGATGCCATTCTCTGAAGAGAGCGCAATGCGGTTCATCGAGCAAGTGTGCCCGAAAGGCGTGCCCAACGTGACGGACGCAGGTGCATTCTATGTGCGCTGGCAATCAGTCGACGACGATGTTCATTATCTTGCAGATTTCGGCTGCGACCACGAGCGATTGGCAGATAGGAATGGCGAGCTGCGCGAGATCGTCGAAGGCCTTCCCGTACCCTCAGCCCGATGATCGACACGTCCGCTAACCACCCACTTGCGGTCATCAGAGTTTAGCCATCAGCCGCCAGAAAGCAAACGCTCCCTACCCCTTCGCCGCCTTGCGCTTCTCCAGCCACGGGCGCAGCGGGAAGGTCCACTGTTCCCAGATCGACAACCGCCGCCGATCATCCTGCCCCACGATCTCGCTCTCGCCATCCTTGAAGGTGCCGAACACGCGGTCCCAGAAAATCACGCTGTTGCCGTAGTTGCAGCGCGTGTCCTCGTAACTGAGCGCGGTGTGGTGCAGGCTGTGGTGGCGGATGGTTGTGAAGAAAAACCCGAACCATATCGGCGGATTGGCGCGGATATTGGCGTGGGCATAGGTAGCGATCGCGCCGCTCGCGGTGATTGCGGCGAACAGGGCGTTCAGATCGACATCGAGCAGCGCGATCACGCCGAGGCTGATCAGGAACAGCTCGATCGGATTGCCGATGAAGCCCTTCAGGGCGTTCAGCTGCGTGATGTGGTGATGCGGCGCGTGGGTCAGCCACAGCGGGTACCAGTTATGCATCGCGCGGTGCATCCAGTACTGGCCGAATTCGAAGGTGAACATCACCACCAGCACCTGCACCATGAAGGGGCTGTCGGCGAGCCAGGGGGTGGCGATGCCCCACGCCTCCTTCAATGCGCCGAGCGGCCCGTTGACCAGCGTTTCGGTGAGAAAGCCGATCACCCCGTAGCCGAAGGCGACATAGAAGACGTCGGTCGCCAGCTCGCGGCGGTTGATGCGCCAGCCTTCGTGGCGTTCGAACACCAGCTCGAGCGCCTGCACCAGCGCCAGCGTGCCGAGCCCCACCGCGATGATCGCCCAGCCGCTCTCGACCCACGCGGCAGGCGCGAAGGCCCAGAAAGCCCAGATCGCCGCGACGGTCGCGGGCGGCAGAAGATTGACGAGAGACTGTTTCACCGGACCGGCCCCCTTGCCTGATCTCACGCTCTATGGCGGCGTCCCTGAACGGGAAAATACGCCATTATGCGCAGGGCGTCGAGAGGGCGCTGGTGGGCGACCGCACATCATCCAGACCGCCGGCTATGCGCGCGCGGCGATCTCGGCGGCGTCGAAGTAGTGGATGCGCAGCTCCCGCAGCAGTCCGTCTTCGAAGCACCCCGCCTCGCAAATCGTCTGGGTGAAGGGCGTGGAGCCATCCCTGGGGTGCATGGTCAGGCGGATCACCATCACCGCCCATGTGTCGCCTCCGGTGCAGTCGAGCATTTCGAGGCTTGTGTCGGCCCAGGTGCCGTACATCGCCGCCGCACAGCGCTGGAGCGCCACCCTGCCCCGCCACTCGCCCGCGAAGGGGAGCGAGTTCGCCTCATAGAGCACAAAATCGGGGTGGATCAGCGCCTCGACAGCGTCCCAATCGCGGGTGCCGGCGGTGGCGTAGACCCGCGCCAGCAACTCCCTAGGCGTGCTCATTCCTCGATGGTGCCGATCAGGTCGCCGACCTTGTAGACCGCGCCTTCCTCGCCGGTGGGATGGATGATCCCGCTGGCCTGCGCCTCGATCTCGGTGGTGCTCTTGTCGGTCTCGACCGTATAGATGATGTCGCCCTTCTCGACGCGCTCGCCATCGCCGAACATCCATTCGACGAGGGTCATTTCGACCGCGCTCATGCCGAGCTTGGGGATGCGGATTTCGCTGGCCATTTAGTGCTTACCTACCGATGCCTTGATCTGTGCGACGATGTCGGACTTCTGCGGGATCCACGCCTGTTCGAGATGCGAGGCGAAGGGCACGGCGGAGAACGTCCCGCCGATCCGCCGCACCGGGCCCTTGAGGCTGTCCCAGCACTTTTCCTGAATGTTCGCAGCAATCTCTGCGCCGGTGCCGAAGGGGCGGACGGCTTCGTGCAAGGTCAGCGCGCGGCCGGTCTTGCGGACCGACGCCAGCACGGTTGCCTCATCGTATGGGGCGATGGTGCGCAAGTCGATCACCTCGACGCTGATGCCTTCCTTCGCAAGGTCATCCGCCACGCTGAGCGCGTCGAGCACGGTACGGCCATAGGTGATGATCGAGATATCGGAGCCTTCCCGCGCAATCGCCGCCTTGCCGAGCGGCACGCGGTAGCCCGGGCCGGGATCTTCCGCCTTGAGGCCGTAGCACAGGATATTCTCGATGAAGATCACCGGGTCATTGGCGTCAATCGAAGCCCGCATCAGCCCGCGCGCGTCGGCGGGGTTCGACGGGGTGACGACATGGATGCCCGCAACGTGCGCGAACCATGCTTCGAGCATGTCCGAATGCTGCCCGCCGAAGCCGACGCCGACGCCGGTGGTGGTGCGGATCACCATCGGGCACGGGGTCTGCCCGCCCGACATGAAGCGCAGCTTGGCCGCGTGGTTGACGATCTGGTCCATGCACACGCCGACGAAGTTCATCAGCATGATCTCGGCAATGGGACGCTGCCCGGCGAGCGCCGCGCCCACCGCCGCACCGATGATCGCGGTTTCGCTGATGGGCGTCGCGCGGATGCGGTGTTCGCCGTATTTCTCGGTCAGGCCCTGCGTCACCTTGAACACCCCGCCGCCCTGCTTGGCCGAAACATCCTCGCCAAGGCAGAAGACGCCCGGATCGTCGGCCATCGCCTCGTCGATCGCGAGGTTGAGCGCCTGGGTCATGGTGATCTGGGCCATCAGGCGGTCTCCTCGAGCACGTCACGATAGATTTCGTCGGTATCCGGCAGCGGCGCAGCGAGCGCGTGTTCGACCGCCGCGTTGATCTGCGCGTCGATGTCGGCGACGATGGCGTCGAGCTCTTCTTCGGTGAACTGGTGCTCCAGCATCACCTTGCGCAGCTTGGGCAGCGGGTCTTCGGCCTTCATTTCGGCGATGTGTTCGGGCGGCATGTAGCTGAAGTCCGAGCCGAAGAAGTGGCCCATCATGCGGTAGCACATGGCCTCGACCAGCGTCGGGCCTTCGCCGCGGCGGGCGCGGTCCACGGCTTCCTTCACCGCGGGGTAGATCTGGTTCACGTCGTTCCCGTCAACCGTCACCCCCGGCATCCCGTAGCCCGCTGCGCGGCTCGCGATGTTGGGGCTGTCGGTGTGGTCGGCATAGGCCGTGTGCTCGCCATAGCGGTTGTTCTGGCACAGGAAGACGACCGGCAGTTTGTAGAGCTGGGCCATGTTCATCGCCTCGTGAAAGCCGCCGATATTGGCCGCGCCGTCGCCGAAGCTGACCAGCGTCACACGCCCGTCGCCGTTGTTCTGGCTCGCCATGGCAAGGCCGTTGGCGATGGGCAGGCCGCTGCCCACCACCCCGGTCGTCACCATGATGCCGGTTTCGGGATCGGTGATGTGCATGGTGCCGCCCTTGCCCTTGCAGGTGCCGGTCGCCTTGCCGAGGCATTCGCCCCACCACTTCTCCATCGGGATGCCCTTGGCGGTCTGCTCGCCCTGCCCGCGATAGGTGCAGACGACGTAATCGTCCTTCTCGAGCGCGGCCATCGCCGCGGCCGAGACCAGCTCCTGCCCGCGCACGCAGTAATACATCACCGCAACCTTGCCGCCCATCAGCAGCTCGCGGAACTTCTCGTCGGTGCGGTTCACCTTCATCGTGCGGGTATAGATGTCGAGCAGCGTGTCGCGGTCGATCTGCGCCATGTGTTTGGGCCTTTCAGGTGAAGCTTAGAACTGGACGCGCTG
The DNA here is from genome assembly GCF_006542605.1 of Porphyrobacter sp. YT40. Lineage (GTDB taxonomy): Bacteria > Pseudomonadota > Alphaproteobacteria > Sphingomonadales > Sphingomonadaceae > Erythrobacter. The sequence continues at coordinate 763,811 of NZ_CP041222.1, read as the reverse complement.
GGTGAAGCCGCCGTCCACCACGATATTTGCGCCGGTCATGTAGGGCACCGCCGGGCTCGCCACGAAGACGATCGCCTTGGCGACCTCCACCGGCTCGCCGAAGCGGCCCGTGGGCATCTTGGCGAGGGTCGCATCGAACAGCGGCTTCATGTGCTCTTCGATCACCTCCCAGTTGCCGCCCTTGTAGTAGATCGCGCCGGGGCTGACCGTGTTCACGCGGATGCCCTTGGCGGCCATCGCCTGCGACAGCTGCGAGGCGTAGGTGATCAGCGCCGCCTTGATCGCGTTGAAGGGATTGGGCGCGATGAAGGTTTCGAGCGCGGCGGTGCTCGAGAGCATCACGATCGAGCCGGTGCCGGAGGCTTCGAGATAGGGCGTCAACGTCTCGACCGCAAAGGCCGCGCCCTTCAGGTCCATGTCCAGACACGCCTGCCAGTCCCCCGCCCCGCCGGTGCCCGAGGCGCTGGCGGTGTGGACGAAGATATCGCAGCCACCCAATTCCTGCGCCGCCTTTTCGAGCCACGCCTGATAGGCCTCGGTCCCGCTCGCCATGTCGAAGACTTCGGCAAACACCTTGCCCGGCCCGGCGGCGTCGATCTCGGCCTTGGCGGCTTCGATCTTGTCTTCCTTGCGGCTGAAGAAAGCGACGTCAGCCCCCTCGGCGGCGAATAGCTTGAGGGATTGCAGGCCAAGGCCGTGCGCCCCGCCGTTCATGATGACCTTCTTGCCCTTCAATCCCAGATCCATCGCGCCTCTCCCCGGCATGTGCTCGTGGGGAGAGGGGATAGCCCAGTGAACCGGCGGGACGGATTGGCACTTTTGGGGGTGGAGCGGCGCGCGGGTTCCTGTCCGCCGCGCGCCGCGCCCTATGCTCCCCTCAGAACGAGAAGCTCAGCCGTCCATACAGGAAGCGTCCGTTGAAGCCGAAGGGCGAGAAGGACGAGAACGGCAGGAAGTAGTTGTTGACCGAAAGGTTGGCCTGATTGCCCGTCACCGGATCGGTGGCGCGTCCGGTCGGGTTGGTGGTGGGATACTGGTCGAACAGGTTGTTCGCGCCCACCGCCAGCTCGATCCCTTCGGCAAAGCCCTGCGGCCGCAGGCGGATTTCGAGGTCGGTGATCCAGCGCGGTTCGAGCAGCAGGTCGTTGATCGGGCTCGCCCCGGCCGAGAACACCTCACCGAAGCGGTTGGCGCGCACCGTGGCGCTCAGCCAGTTCCATTCGAGATCGGCGCCCAGATTGATGCGGTCCTTGGGCTGGCCGCGCTCGATCCGTTCGGATTCGAGCCGCCCGAACAGGTCGATCCCCGGCACTTCGGCGAGATCGCCCGGCGTGCTGCGCCGCCCGGTGATGTCGATATCGTTCCAGTTGTAGCCCGCGGTCAGCGAAAGGCTCGCCGAATCGCCGATGCTGGTCCGATAGGTGCCGATCACGTCGAAACCGCGCGTGCGGGTGTCGATCCCGTTGAAGAAGAACCGCGCCGCCGAGATGCTGGTGAAGCCGGCATCGTTGAGGATTTCGGCGATCCCGCGGCCCGGATTGCTCCCGCTCGGATTGCCCGCCGCGTCGCGGCTGGCCGAGAGGTTGTCGGTCAGCACGATGCGATCGTCGATGTCGATCTGGTAATAGTCGAAGGTGAGGTTGAAGCCGTCGACCTTGTCGAACACCGCGCCCGCCGACCACGAGAACGACTTCTCGGCCTCCAGCGGGGTCGCCCCCAGCGCGATGGCGACCGGGTTGGAGACCGGCAGCGTCACCGCATCGACCAGCACCCCGCCGATATTGTTGGTCGCCGCCGCCGCGAAGAACTGCTGCTGGAGCGAAGGCGCGCGGAAGCCGGTCGACACCGCCCCGCGCAGGGCGAAGCCGTCGATCAGCTCGAACCGCGCGGCGGCCTTGCCGTTGAGGGTCGAGCCGAAATCCGTGTAATCCTCGAAGCGGCCCGCGATCTGGATGTTGAGCCGGTCGGTGATGTCGGTGTCGAGCTCGGCATAGAGCGAAACGTTCTCGCGGCTGTTGGGGTTGGTTACGTTCACCCCGCCGATCACCGGCTGGAAGCCCGGGAATACCTGGCTGCCGGGCGCGGCGAAGGCGGTTGCACCCGCGCCGGTGATGAAGGGGTTGTTGGTGCCCACCAGCACCGGCCCGGCGATGTAGGAGTTGACCTCGCCCGCCCCCAGCTGGAATTCCTCGCGCCGCCATTCCGCGCCGAAGGACAGCGTCATCTGCTCGATGCCCGAGACCTCCAGCTCGCGGCTCACCCCGAGGTTCGCCATCAGTTGGCTGTAGGCGAGCGAGCCTGCGTCGAACTCGGTCTGGCTGGCCGCGCCGAGCGAGGCGTTGAGCGTGTTGGTGATGCGGAAATCGGTGGTGTTCTCGCCATAGGACATCGACAGGTCCCACAGCCAGCCGTCGAAATCGCCCTCCAGCCCGCCGACGATGGCGAAATCGGTGGTGTCGGTGTTGATCAGCGGCAGGAAGCCGTCGGGATAGATCGCCACGACATTGCGGTTGTCGGCAGCGCGGCGGTAGAAACCGGCGGACTCCGCCTTGCGCTCGCCATAGGTGCCGAAGGCGTAGAACTCGACCTGGTCATCGAGCGGGATGCCCATGTTGACGACGATGTTGAGATCCTCGGTCTTGGGATCGCCATAGCGATGATTGCGGCGGTCGAAGGTCAGCTCGCGCGGGTCGAGTGCGCCCGATTGCGTGTAGTTGCGGCGCGGATCGAACCCGGCGCGGTTGGTGTCGTTGCGGTCGCGATATTCGGCGGTGATGTTGAGAAAGCCCTCCGGCCCCAGCGGCAGGCCGATATTGCCCGAAACGGTCAGCACCTCGCCATCGGTGACCTTGAGATCGCGCCCGGTGCTGTTGAGTTGCAGCACGCCATCCGGGGTCAGCGTCGGCACCTGCCCGGCGGTGCCGTTCACCCCGGTGACTTCGGGCACCCCGGCGATGCGCGTGTTGAACCCGCCGTAATTGACGAAGAAGCGCCCGCCTTCGCGCGAATCGTTGAGCTGGAAGTTGATCACCCCGGCGATCGCGTCCGAGCCATATTGCGCCGCCGCGCCATCGCGCAGCACTTCGACCCGCCCGATCGAGGAGCCGGGGATCTGGTTGATATCGACCGCGGTGCTGCCGCGCCCGACCGAACCGTTGATGTTGAGCAGCGCGGCGGTGTGGCGACGCTTGCCGTTGACCAGCACCAGCGTCTGGTCGGGGCCGAGACCGCGCAAGGTCGCCGGGCGGATCGCGTCGGTGCCGTCGGTGATCGAGGGCTGCGGGAAGTTCAGCGAAGGCACCAGATCGCGCAGCAGGCGCGCGGTTTCGGTGAGGCCCGACTGGCTCAGCTGCTCGCCGCTGATGACGTCGATCGGCACCGGGCTTTCGGCGACGGTGCGGTCGGAGCGGCGGGTGCCGGTGACGATCAGCACGGTATCGGGCTCGTCCTCGGCCATGGTCTCGTCCTGCACCAGTGCGGCGGCGGCGGCCCCGGTCAACGCGATATCGGCGGGCGCGTCGCTGGCCGCATCGGCGTCGGCAGCCATGGCGGGCGCGGCGGAGAGGCCGGCGGCAAGCAGAGCGACCGCAAGCGCGATCGGCGAGCCGGAGTGGAGAACCTGTTCAGTCTTTTTCATTGTCTTCCCCTGATCGGTCAAAATGGCACGTGCCCGGCTGCATGACCCCCCAGGGCCGGTCAGCGAGCGGATCACCGCACACGATCGCGACACCGCAACCGGCGGCGCGCGTGGCGAAGTTTCTCCCATGAAGTCCTGAGGGCCATTTCAGCAGGCGGTGCACCGCATCCGCATGGCCTCGATCTTGGCATCAAGCCTTGCGCGACCCCCGTGCGCCCAGCCGGCAGGTAACAAAGTTACTCCGCAAAGGTTTTCCGTCAACGCAGGATATCGGGAATGCGGCCGTGCAGGCAACAATTCGTCGCCGTGTCGTCAAATTGCCACACATGGTCGACGCGAGCCGCACGCGATCGCGCTCGCACGCAGCGGCCTCGCTCGAAATCACGAATTGGGGGGGAGGCATCCGGCGCGTGGTCGCACCGGAAAGAATGGTGCTGCTGGGGAGGATTGAACTCCCGACCTCACCCTTACCAAGGGTGCGCTCTACCACTGAGCTACAGCAGCGCCGGAAACAGGCGCGCCCTATTGTCGCGCATCCCCGCAATGTCAAGCGGGGGTTGATGAGTCCGTGTTGTCCTATCGCTTTGCTACTTGAGGACGCACGCATCTAGCGGCAATGCGTTTCGCATGAATGAAGGCCCCCGCAAGAATATGTCGCGTGAAGAGCGGCTCGCAGCGAAACTGCGTGAAAACCTGCGGCGCAGAAAGGCGCAGGCGCGTGCGGCGGCGCAGGCGCCCGGTGATTCGGATGCGACGCAGCCCCTTCCCAATCCGTCCTGCGAAAGCTAACCCGCCCGCTCTCGACGACTTGCCGGAGCCACAATGTCCAAGCTCATCCTCGTCCGCCACGGCCAGAGCCAGTGGAACCTCGAAAACCGCTTCACCGGCTGGTGGGATGTCGACCTGACCGAACAGGGCGTGGCCGAAGCGCGCGCCGCAGGCGCGCTGATGAAGGCTAAGGGCGTGCTGCCCACCGTCGGCTTCACCTCGCTCCAGACCCGCGCGATCAAGACGCTCAACCTCGCGCTGGAAGAGGCCGGGCGGCTGTGGATCCCGGTGACCAAGGACTGGCGGCTCAACGAACGGCACTATGGCGGGCTGACGGGCCTCGACAAGCAGGAAACGCGCGAGAAGCACGGGGACGAGCAGGTGCTGATCTGGCGCCGCAGCTTCGACGTGCCGCCGCCGGAAATGGCAGCGGGCAGCGAATTCGATCTCGCCGCCGACCCGCGCTATGCCGGGATTGCGGTGCCCAGCACCGAAAGCCTCAAGCTGACGATCGAGCGCGTGCTGCCCTATTGGGAAAGCGACATCCTCCCCGTGCTGGCGCGCGGCGAGACGGTGATCATCTCGGCCCACGGCAATTCGCTGCGCGCGCTGGTGAAGCATCTGTCGAACATCTCCGACGAGGATATCACCGATCTCGAAATCCCCACCGGCCAGCCGATCATCTACGATTTCGACGGCGCGACGGTGGCGGGTGAGCGCTATTATCTGAAGGACGCATGATGGAAGCCACCGGGGGGAAGGTCGCGATCGTGATGGGCAGCCAGTCCGACTGGCCAACCATGAAATGCGCCGCCGAGGTGCTGGACGAGCTGGAAGTGCCCTACGAGGCGCGCATCACCTCGGCCCACCGCACGCCCGACCGGATGGTCGCCTTCGCCAAGGGGGCCGAGGGCGAGGGCTTCTCCGTCATCATTGCAGGCGCGGGCGGCGCGGCGCATCTGCCGGGCATGATCGCCAGCATGACGCATCTGCCGGTGCTGGGCGTGCCGGTGCAGTCCAAGGCGCTCTCGGGCATGGATAGCCTGCTCTCGATCGTGCAGATGCCGGGCGGCATTCCCGTCGGCACGCTGGCGATCGGCGAGGCCGGGGCGAAGAATGCGGGACTGCTCGCCGCCGCGATCCTCGCGCTGGGTGACGAAGCCCTGTCCGAACGCTTGCAGGACTGGCGCGCCGCCAAGAGCGCGGCCGTGGCCGAGGTGCCGGAGGATTGATGCTGCCACCGGGCTCAACCATCGGCATTCTGGGCGGCGGGCAGCTGGGCCGGATGATGGCCGTCGCCGCGCTGCAACTGGGCTACCGCGTGGTTGGCTACGCACCGGCGGGCGACAATGTCGCGGCCGAGGCGTGCAGCGATTTTCTGACCGCCGATTGGGACGATGCGGCGGCGCTCGCGCGTTTTGCCCAGGCCTGCGACGTGGTGACCTGGGAGTTCGAGAACGTCCCCGTCAGCACGGTCGCGGCCATCCCCGCCGCGCTGGTCCCCTGCCCCCCGCGCGCGCTGGAAGTGGCGCAGGATCGTCTCAACGAAAAGGCCTTCGCCGCAGATCTTGGCGGCACCCCGGCCCCCTACGCCAAGGTCGAGAGCGCCGCGGATCTCGCCGCCGCGATTGCCGCGATCGGCACCCCCGGCATCCTCAAGACCGCGCGCGATGGTTATGACGGCAAGGGCCAGTGGCGCGTGCGCTCGGCGATGGAGGCGGGCGCGGTGGCCTATCCCGGCGTCACCTGCATCTACGAAGGCTTCGTCACCTACGAGACCGAGTTCTCGGTGATCCTCGTGCGCGGGCAGGACGGGACGGTGAAATTCTGGGATTCGACCGCCAATCTGCACGAGGGCGGGATGCTCACCCGCTCGGTGCTGCCCGCCGGCGCGCTGGTCGCGGCGCAGGTGGACGAGGCGCGGCAATTGGCCGCCAAGGTCGCCGAGGCGCTGGGCTATGTCGGGGTGCTGACGCTGGAGTTCTTCGCCACAAGGGACGGCCCGCTGTTCAACGAAATGGCCCCGCGTGTCCACAACTCCGGCCACTGGACGATCGAGGGCGCGGCCACCAGCCAGTTCGAAAACCACATCCGCGCCATCGCGGGCCTGCCGCTGGGCGGCACCAAGACCCGCTTCGAGGCGATCGAGATGCGCAACATCGTCGGCGAGGAAGCACTGGAGGCGCACAAGATCCTCGCCGAACCGGGCGAGCCGCACCTGCACCTCTACGGCAAGGCCGAAGCGCGCAAGGGGCGCAAGATGGGCCACGTCACCCGCGTGGGGCACGCCGTAAAATGACCCCCGAAATCGTCCTGATCTACGCCCGCGCCGCCAATGGTGCGATCGGCAACGAGGGCGATCTGCCCTGGCGCCTGCCGGCCGACCTCAAGCGCTTCAAGGCGCTGACGATGGGCAAGCCGATGATCATGGGCCGCAAGACCATCGAGAGCCTGCCGGGCTTGCTCCCCGGTCGCCGCCACATCGTCCTCTCGCGCCGCGACAATTTCGCGGCCGAGGGCGTGGCAATGGCCGGATCGGTCAAGGAGGCGCTGGCGCTGGCGGCCGAGGGCAATGACAGCGGCGAGGTCGCAGTGATCGGCGGGGCGGCGATCTATGACGTGTTCATGCCGCTCGCCCACCGCATCGAACTCACCCAGATTCATGCGGAATACGAAGGGGACACCTTCATGGCCGAACCCGGCACCGGCTGGGAGCTGATCGCGCGCGAGGATCACGCGGCGGACGGCGCGCATCCGGCCTTCTCCTTCCTGACCTATCGCAAGGCCTCCGCCTGATGCGCTGGCTCGATCACCGCGACCCTGTGCCCGAGGCTCTGCGCGGCGCGGTCATCGCGCTCGGCAATTTCGACGGGTTCCACCGCGGCCATCAGGCCGTTGCGGGCGAGGCGATTGCGTGGGCCAAGGCCGAGGGCCGCCCCTCGATCATCGCCACCTTCGATCCCCACCCGGTGCGCTTCTTCCGCCCCGATGTGCCGCCCTTCCGCCTCACGACGCTGGAGCAGCGGCAGGAATTGTATCTCGCGGCGGGCGCGACCGCGATGCTGGTTTTCCACTTCGATGCGGACCTCGCCGGGACGAGCGCGGAGGACTTCATCCGCACCATTCTGATCGAGCGCTTCGGCGCGCATGGCGTGGTCACGGGCGGCGATTTCACCTTCGGCAAGGGCGCGAAGGGCAATGTCGAGCTGCTGCGCACCCTCGGCGGCGATCTGGGCCTGCAATCGCGGGTTGTCGAGGCGGTGGCCGAAAGCGGCGAAGTGGTCTCCTCCAGCCGCATTCGGCAGGCGCTGCGCGATGGCGACCCGCAGGAGGCCGCGCGGCTGCTGACCCGGCCCTTCGCGATCCGGGGCATCGTCGAGCACGGCGACAAGCGCGGGCGGACGATCGGCTATCCGACGGCGAACCTTGGCGTCGAGAATTACCTGCGCCCGAAATACGGCATCTACGCCGTCACGGGCCGCATCCTCGCCACGGGGCAGGTGCTGCAAGGCGCGGCCAATATCGGCATCCGTCCGCAGTTCGAGCCGCCCAAGGAGCTGCTTGAGCCCTATTTCTTCGACTTCTCCGGCGACCTCTACGGGCAGGAGATCGAAGTCGCCTTCCACCATTTCCTGCGCGGTGAGGCTAAGTTCGATTCGCTCGAGGCGCTGATCGAACAGATGGACAAGGATTGCGCCGAGGCGCGGCGGCTCTTGTCCGCGCAATGACGAGTCTTTGCACTGGCAGCACTTACGGCTAAGGCCCCGCGCACCATGAGCGAAGATACTCCAGCACGCGATTACCGGGACACCGTCTTCCTGCCGAAGACCGATTTCCCCATGAAGGCCGGCCTCCCCCAGAAGGAGCCGGGCATTGCCGCGCGCTGGGAGCAGATCGGGCTCTATGACGCGCTGCGCAAGGCCCGCCGGGGGCGCGAGAAGTTCATCCTTCACGATGGCCCGCCCTATGCCAATGGCGACATGCATATCGGCCATGCGCTGAACCACATCCTCAAGGACATGGTCTGCCGCACCCAGAACCTGCTGGGCCGCGATGCGCCTTACGTGCCGGGCTGGGACTGCCACGGCCTGCCCATCGAGTGGAAGGTCGAGGAGCAGTACCGCAAGGAGAAGAAGGCCAAGCCCGTCCTCACCGGCGCGGGGCGCGACGAGGCGGCGGTCATGGCCTTCCGCAACGAGTGCCGTGCCTATGCCCAGAAGTGGGTCGATACGCAGCGCGCCCAGCTCAAGCGCCTCGGCATCATGGGCGATTGGGACCACCCCTACCTCACCATGCAGAAGGAGAGCGAGGCGGTGATCGTCGCCGAGCTGCTGAAGCTGGCCGAGGCGGGGAACCTCTATCGCGGCTCGAAGCCGGTGATGTGGTCGCCGGTCGAACAGACCGCGCTGGCCGAGGCAGAGGTCGAATACGAGGACATCACCTCGACCCAGATCGACGTGGCATTCGAGATTGTTGAATCGCCGATCCCCGAACTGGTCGGCGCGCATGCGGTGATTTGGACGACCACGCCGTGGACGATCCCCGTGAACCAGGCTTTGGCCTATGGGCCGGAGGTTGAGTATCGGCTGATTGAGATTGAGTCCTTGGTTCACGTCGCGTGGCGATCCGTGGATGAGCCCCATCCTCCTTATCCTGAGGCGCTGAGGGCTGAACTTGCTGGCCGGAAGTATCTGATCGCGAGCGCTCTAGTTGAGGAATTCAAGGGCCGGTTTGAAGCTGAGCTCGCGCGCAATGGTAACAGTGGCGTTGGCCTCGTTCTTCGTGACCGTTGGAATGGCAAAGGCGCAGACCTCGCCGGCACTCTCGCCCGCCACCCGATGCACGAACTCGGCGGGTTCTACGCGACCCCGCGCCCGCTGCTCCCCGGCGACTTTGTCACCACCGACAGCGGCACCGGCCTCGTCCACATGGCGCCCGATCATGGCGAGGACGACTTCGAGCTATGCAAGTCGAACGGGATCAACCCCGTCTTCGCGGTGATGGATGATGGGCGTTATCGCGACGACTGGGGCTGGCTCGGCGCGGCGGACGTTGATTCTGAAGGGAATGGGCGCCGCATGAGCGTCATCAACCCCAAGTTCAACGCGCCTGACGGCCCGATCTGCTCGGACCTGCGCGAAGCGGGCGCGCTGCTCGCGGCGAGCGCGGACTACGCGCACTCCTACCCGCATTCGTGGCGCTCCAAGGCCAAGGTGATCTTCCGCTGCACCCCGCAGTGGTTCGTGCCGATGGACAAGCCACTTGACGTCGTCCCAGCGGAAGCTGGGACCGCTATCGACGAAGGCGCTGCCTCGCAAACGATCCCAGCTTTTGCTGGGATGACGCTGAGGGAGAGAGCGGTAAGCGAAATCGCCCGCGTCCAGTTCATCCCCGAAAAGGGCCGCAACCGCATCGGCGCGATGGTCGAGGGGCGGCCCGACTGGGTGCTGTCCCGCCAGCGCGCGTGGGGCGTGCCGATCACGCTGTTCGTGCGGCCTGACGGTTCGTACCTGCAAGACGCGGAAGTCAACGCCCGCATCGTCGCCGCCGTCAACGCGAAAGGCATGGACGCGTGGAACAGCGCCAACAAGGCCGCCTTCCTCGGCCCCGACCACGACCCTGCCGACTACGCAATGGTCACCGACATTCTCGACGTGTGGTTCGATAGCGGCTGCACCCATGCCTTCGTGCTCGAAAGCGGGCGCTGGCCGGACCTGCAATGGCCCGCCAATCTCTATCTCGAAGGCTCGGACCAGCACCGCGGCTGGTTCCAGTCCTCGCTGCTGGAAAGCTGCGTCACCCGTGGCCGCGCGCCTTACGATCAGGTTCTCACCCACGGCTTCACGATGGACGCCAAGGGCAAGAAGATGTCCAAGAGCCTCGGCAACACGGTCGATCCGCTCAAGGTGATGGAGACATACGGCGCGGACATCATCCGGCTGTGGGCGCTTTCGGTCGACTTCACCGAGGATCACCGCATCGGCGACGAGATCCTCAAGGGCGTCGGCGACCAGTATCGCAAGCTGCGCAACACCTTCCGCTACCTCCTCGGCGCGCTCGACGGGTTTGTGGGCGATATGTCCGATGCGGGGGAATTGCCGGAGCTGGAGGTCTATATCCTCTCGCTGCTGTCCGAACTCGACGGGAAGCTGAAAGCGGCGGCGCTGGCCTACGATTTCAACCTCTACACCCGGTTGCTGGTCGATTTCTGCAACGAGGACCTCAGCGCCTTCTTCTTCGATATCCGCAAGGATGCGCTCTATTGCGACGGCCCGGATTCGACCACGCGCAACGCCTATCGCACCGTGCTCGACCTGCTGTTCCACGCGCTGGTGCGCTACGCCGCGCCGGTGCTGGTGTTCACCGCCGAGGAAGTGTGGCTCTCCCGCTATCCCGAGGATGGCGAGGAGGATGACGACGGCCAGCGCGGATCGGTCCACCTGCTCGAATGGCCGAGTGTGCCGAAAATTGAGAATGACGAGCTAGTTCGAAAGTGGTCACATATTCGCGAGCTTCGAGACGAGATCAACGAGGCGATCGAGCCGCTGCGGCGCGACAAAACGATCCGCTCCAGCCTGGAGGCGGAGGTGATCGTTAGGACAAAAGACGCTCTGCTTGTTGACCGTGCCAACTCCGTGGACATGGCCGAAATCGCCATTGCAGCTAGCGTTCAGGTTAACGGCTTTACTGACGACGCCGTGCCCGAAGTAACTCAAGTGACCGTCACCAAGACCAACCACCACAAGTGCGGCCGCTGCTGGCGGCTGCTGCCCGACGTCGCCGAAGACGGCGCGCTGTGCGGGCGTTGCGAAGAAGTGGTCGGCGCATGAGCGGCCTCTTCACCCGCAACCGCCTGATCGGCCTTGCCATCGCGCTGGTGGTGGCGGGGCTCGATCAGCTGGTGAAGTGGTATGTCACCGGCCCCCTCGCGCTGCGGCGGCTCGGCGACAGTATCGACCTGCTGCCCTTCTTCGACCTCACCTATGCCGAAAACCGCGGCGTCTCACTGGGGATGCTGCAAGCCCATAACATGGAAACGCGCTGGCTGTTGGTGCTGGGCACCATCGTGGTCGCCGGCGTGGTGCTGGTGTGGATGATGCGCGAAAAGCGGCTCGCCGATATCGCGGGCCTCGCGCTGATTCTCGGCGGCGCGCTGGGGAACATCCGCGATCGCTACGTGCTGGGCTATGTCATCGACTATGCCGATTTTCATATCGGCGACTTCCGCCCCTTCCTGATCTTCAACCTCGCCGACGCCGCGATTACCGTGGGCGTCGTAATCATCCTTGCCCGCAGCCTGCTGGTGCGCGACAAGGAGGACACTGATACGGGGGAAAGCCCCCGCGGAGAGACTCACAATGCGTAGATTTGCACCCGTGATCCTGCTGGCCGGCGCTTCGGCGATGCTGGCGGCCTGTGGCGGCGGCGGCGGGGTGTTCAACCGTGAACGCCCGGACGAATTCGCGGTGCAGCGGCAGGCCCCGCTGGTGGTGCCGCCCGACTTCACGCTCACGCCCCCTGCCCCCGGCGCCCCGCGCCCGAGCGAAGGCACCGCGTCCGAACAGGCGCTCGAAGCCCTGTTCGGCGGCCCCGCGCCGCGCAGCAAGGTGGAAACCTCCATGCTCGACCGCGCCGGTGCCGCCGCGCCGAGCATCCGCAGCCAAGTGGGCGATACCGGCACCAACACGGTCGCCAAGGGCAGCGTCACCCGCGACATCATCGCAGCGCCCGAAGGCGACGGTCAGGCCGCGCAGACGGTAATACCTTCCTGATTTGACCCTCAGGCGCCGGGCGGCGGACATCCGTCCGCCTTGGCTTTCGCGGCATAAGCCGCGACGCGCGGTCGCGCTTGCGGTCGCTGCGCGACCGATGTCAGCGCATCTGGCTAGCTATGGAGGCGCTGTTATGCGCCCTCCTCGCGCACCCGGCTCACCAGCAGCTTGTCGATGCGGCGGCCGTCCATGTCGACCACTTCGAAGCGCCAGCCCTGATCGGTGAAGTATTCGCCCTCCTGCGGGAGCTTCTTGAGCACCGACAGGGCATAGCCCGCCGCCGTGCCGAATTCGCGGTCCTCGCCGTAATCCAGCCCCAGCCGGTCGGCCAGCGCATCCGCCGACAGCGAGCCCGAGACCAGCAGCGAACCATCCTCGCGCTCGACCACGCTCGGCAGATCGCCATCGTCGCTGTCGCTGGCGAAGTTGCCGACGATCGCGGTGAGCAGATCGACCGGGGTGACGATGCCTTCGAAATGGCCGTATTCGTCATGCACCACCGCCATCGCCACCTCGGCGGACTGGAGCACCCGCAGCGCGTCCATCGCATCGAGCTGGTCGGGCACCACTTCGACCTTGCGCATCATCGCGCGGATCGAGACCGGCTGCCCGGCGACCAGCGCGGCGAGCACGTCGCGCACCTTGACCACCCCGAGGATCGCATCGGGCGATCCTTCGGCCACCGGCAGCAGCGAGTGCGAGCTTTCCTCGATCGTCTCGCGGATTTCGGCGAGATCGCCATCGGCCTCGATCCAGTCGACTTCGGTGCGCGGGGTCATCATCTCGCGCACCGGGCGCTCGGCGAGGCGCACCACGCCGGTCAGAATCTGGCGCTGTTCGGCCTCGATCACGCCCGAACGGGTCGCTTCGGCAAAGATCATCTGCAGCTCTTCGGCGGTGACGCTGCCTTCGTCGCCGCGGCGGATGCCGAACAGGCGGATGATCGCCCCCGAGCTCGAATCGAGCAGCCACACCAGCGGCGCGGCGGCCTTGGCCAGAAACGCCATCGGCCGCGCCATCACCAGCGACACCGGCACCGCCGCGCGCAGGGCAAGCTGCTTGGGCACCAGTTCGCCGATGATGAGGCTGAGATAGGTGGTGAAGGCGATCACCAGCGCGAAGCCGGTATCGTCGGCATATTCGCCCGGCAGACCCAACCGTTCGAGCCGCTCCCCCACCGGGCCGCCCAGCGACGCACCCGAATAGGCGCCCGCGACGATCCCGATCAGGGTGATGCCGATCTGCACGGTCGACAGGAACTTGCCCGGATCGGCGGCCAGCCGGATCGCGATCCGCGCACTGGCAGAGCCCGCTTCGGCCTTGGTCTCGAGCGTGCTGGTCTTGGCGCTGACGATGGCGAGTTCGGACATGGCGAAGACGCCGTTGATCACGACAAGCACGACGATGATCGCGAGGTCTGTCCAGGGAAATGGTGTCACGCCCGCCGCGCTAGCACAAACGGGTGGCATTGCCATCCTGACTTGCATGCTATGGAACATTGCTCGCCGGGCACGGTTCTGGATGCGCTTTGGTGGAAAGCGTCCTGCGCCGTGGGCGAGGGGCAAAACAGATCAACCCGGTCGCCCGGAAGGCGAAACGGGACGGACGAACGGAGAATAGCTATGAAGATTTCGCGCATCATGATGTCGGGCACCGCCGCGCTGGCGCTGCTGGGAACCACCGCCGCCTGCGTGACCGACCCCAACACCGGCGAGAAGAAGATTTCGCGCACCGCGATCGGCACCGGTCTGGGCGGCACGCTCGGCTATCTGCTGGGCGGCGCGATCGGCGGCGACACCGGGCGCATCATCGGCGCCGGCATCGGCGGCTCGGCCGGCGCGGTGATCGGCAAGCAGTATGACGATCAGATCAAGGAACTCAAGGAACAGACCGCCGGCAGCGGCGTGGATGTCGAGGAAGTCGGCGATCAGGACGCGATCCTCGTCCGCCTGCCCGACGGCGTGACCTTCGCCACCGGTTCGGCGGCGATCAACCCGGCCTTTCGCGCCACGCTCGACAGCGTTGCCGATTCGCTGATCCGCTATCCCAACAGCCTGATCGACGTCTACGGCTTCACCGACACCACCGGCTCGAACGCGCTCAACCAGCAGCTTTCGCAGCAGCGCGCGCAGGCCGTGGCCGATTATCTCGCCGCGCGCGGCGTCGCCCGTTCGCGCATCGCCACCCAGGGCTTCGGCGAGCAATACGACTATCTGCGCGTCAAGACCGGCGACAACATCAACGAGCCGCTCAACCGCCGCGTGGAAATCAAGATCATCCCGGTCAGCCAGGATGACGTGAACGCCGCCCGCGGAAGCTGATTTCCAAATCGTCGCTCAGGACGGGCTGCCCGGAAGGGCGGCCCGTTTTGCGTTTCAGCGCAGGGCCGCCGCGCGCTCGGCCAGTCGCTCCACCGCCGCGGCATGGATCGCGGGCGAGCAGACCAGCACGCCGAAATCCCGCGGATCGTGCTTGTTATAAGCCAGCGGGCGGCCAAAGGCGTCGCTGACCTCGGCCCCGGCCTCGCGCGCGATCAGGGTCGCGGCGGCGATGTCCCATTCGTAGCCCCAGCGCAATGTCGCCACCAGATCGGCCCGGTCATCGGCGACCATGGCGATCCGCAGGGCGATGGAATTGGGCTGTTCGACCGCCACCAGATCGCGATCTTCCGCCATCAGCGAATGGGTGGGCACCCGTGCGCCGGCGAATTCCGCGCGCGTGCTCGCCCTGATCGGCGCATCGTTGAGCGTTGCGCCCTGCCCGGCGACGGCGACCCATTCCTCCCCCCGCGCAGGTGCGGAGAGCATTCCGATCAGCGGACGGCCCGAACTCACCAGCGCCACCGACACTGCCCAGCCGGGCCGCCCGCCCACGAAATCGCGCGTCCCGTCGATCGGGTCGACCAGCCAGATCAATCCGCTCGCCGTGCGCGCCTTGTCGTCGGCGGTCTCCTCCGATAGCCACGCGGCAGACGGCAGCAGGCGGCCCAGCTCGCGCCGCAGAAAGCGGTCGACCTCGAGATCGGCCTCGCTCACCGGATTGCCGGGGGTCTTGTCCCAGCTGTGCAGCGCATGGCCCGCCC
The DNA here is from genome assembly GCF_006542605.1 of Porphyrobacter sp. YT40. Classification (GTDB taxonomy): domain Bacteria; phylum Pseudomonadota; class Alphaproteobacteria; order Sphingomonadales; family Sphingomonadaceae; genus Erythrobacter. The sequence continues at coordinate 748,552 of NZ_CP041222.1, read as the reverse complement.
CCGGCCAGCGCGAATGGGCGATCCTGCCCGCCTCGCGGACGATGGCCAGAAGGTGGTGCCTGTCAATCATGAGAGCCTGCCGTGTTGGCCGTGCCGCAAGCACTTTTCAAGAGGGGCGATCCGTGCTTAGGCCCGCCGTGGACGAACCTCTCCCCAGGATACGAATTGAAGGGATCGATACGCAATGAACGTTCATGAATATCAGGCCAAGGAACTGCTCGCCCAGCACGGGATCGCCGTGCCCGCAGGCCATGCCGCGCTCAGCATCGAAGAAGCGGTCGAAGCCGCCAAGAAGCTGCCCGGGCCGCTTTATGTCGTGAAGGCGCAGATCCACGCAGGCGGCCGCGGCAAGGGCAAGTTCAAGGAGCTCGGCCCCGACGCCAAGGGCGGCGTGCGTCTCGCCAAGAGCCTCGAAGAAGTGAAGGCTCACGCGGAAGAAATGCTCGGCAACACGCTGGTCACGATCCAGACCGGCGATGCGGGCAAGCAGGTGAACCGCCTCTACATCACCGACGGTGTCGATATCGCCAAGGAATACTACCTCTCGCTGCTGGTCGACCGCGCGACGGGCCGCGTGGCCTTCGTCGTCTCGACCGAAGGGGGCATGGACATCGAGACCGTGGCGCATGACACGCCCGAGCTGATCACCACCTTCTCTGTCGATCCTGCGCAGGGCTTCCAGCCGCACCACGGCCGCGCCGTGGCCTTCGCGCTGAAGCTGACGGGCGATCTCAACAAGCAGGCGCAGAAGCTCGCCAAGCAGCTCTACGACGCCTTCCTCGCCACCGATTGCGAGATGCTGGAGATCAACCCGCTGGTCGAAAGCGAAGACGGCAAGCTGCTGGTGCTCGACGCCAAGATGAGCTTCGACGGCAATGCCCTCTACCGCCACCCCGACATCGAAGCCCTGCGCGACGAGACCGAGGAAGACCCGGCAGAAGTCGAAGCCAGCGAATACGACCTCGCCTATATCAAGCTCGATGGCAACATCGGCTGCATGGTGAACGGCGCGGGCCTCGCCATGGCGACGATGGACATCATCAAGCTCAACGGCGCCTTCCCGGCCAACTTCCTCGACGTGGGCGGCGGCGCCACCACCGAGAAGGTGACCGCGGCCTTCAAGATCATCCTCAAGGACCCGGCGGTCGAGGGTATCCTCGTCAACATCTTCGGCGGGATCATGAAGTGCGACGTGATCGCCAATGGGATCGTGCAGGCCGCGAAGGACGTGAACCTGCAGGTTCCGCTGGTCGTGCGTCTGGAAGGCACCAACGTGGCCGAAGGCAAGGCGATCCTCGAGAATTCGGGCCTCGCCATCGTCAGCGCCGACAACCTCGGCGATGCGGCGCAGAAGATCGTCGCGGAAGTGAAGAAGGCCGCCTGAGAGCGCGCAAAGACATCCCGGACGGGGCTGGCCGCGTAGCTGCCCCGACCGGCCCGAACAGCGGCCCGCCTCGCTTGACGTTTACGTAAACGCAAGCTAGGCGGGCGGCCAAGGCGCATATGCGTCACGTGATTCTATGAGAGGAAGGACAAACCCATGAAGATCCTCGTCCCCGTCAAGCGGGTGATCGATTACAACGTCAAGCCGCGGGTCAAGGCCGACGGCACGGGCGTCGACCTTGCCAACGTCAAGATGAGCATGAACCCGTTCGACGAGATCGCGGTCGAGGAAGCCATCCGCCTCAAGGAAAAGGGCGCAGCGACCGAGATCGTCGCGGTCTCCGTCGGCCCGGCCAAGGCGCAGGAAACGCTGCGCACCGCGCTCGCCATGGGTGCCGACCGCGCGATCCTGATCGAAACCGATGAAGAGGTCGAGCCATTGGCGGTTGCCAAGATCCTCAAGGCCATCGCTGACGAAGAACAGCCCGGCCTCGTGATCCTCGGCAAGCAGTCGATTTCGGACGATTCGAACCAGACCGGCCAGATGCTCGCAGCCCTCATGGGCCGTCCGCAGGGCACTTTCGCCAACACCGTCGAAGTCGAAGGCGACAGCGTGACCGTGAAGCGCGAAGTCGATGGCGGTCTGCAGACCGTGAAGCTCGCGACCCCCGCGATCGTCACCACCGACCTGCGTTTGAACGAGCCGCGCTATGCTTCGCTGCCCAACATCATGAAGGCCAAGCAGAAGCCGCTCGCGACCAAGACCGCCGCCGATTACGGCGTCGACCTCGCTCCGCGCCTCAAGACCCTCAAGGTCGCCGAGCCGCCGGTGCGTCAGGCGGGCGAAAAGGTCGCCGACGTCGCCGCGCTGGTCGAGAAGGTCAAGGCGCTCGGCATCGCCTAAACGCGCCGCGCCTCAGATATAAGGAACATTCGAGATGAAGACTCTGGTTCTCGTCGAACATGACAACACCAAGGTGAACGATGCGACGCTCGCGGTTGTGACCGCTGCATCGAAGCTGGGCGAAGTGCACCTGCTGGTCGCCGGGCACAATTGCGGCGCGGTCGCCGAGGCGGCCGCCAAGATCGCGGGCGTGGGCAAGGTCCACGTCGCGGATGACGCGGCCTATGCCAATGGCCTTGCCGAAAACGTCGCCCCGCTGGCTGCCGCGCTGATGGCCGATCACGACGCCTTCCTCGCGCCCGCCACCACCTCGGGCAAGAATATCGCCCCGCGTGTCGCTGCGCACCTCGATGTGATGCAGGTCAGCGAGATCCTGTCGGTCGAAGGCCCCAAGACCTTCACCCGCCCGATCTACGCCGGCAACGCCATCGCCACGGTCGAATCGACCGATGCCAAGCTGGTGATCACCGTGCGCGGCACCGCGTTCGAGAAGGCCGCCACGGAAGGTGGTTCGGGCACGATCGAGGCCGTCACCGGCCCCGGCGATGCGGGCACCTCGAGCTTCGTCAGCTCGGAAATCGCCAAGAGCGAGCGTCCGGAACTGACCAGCGCCAAGGTGATCGTCTCGGGTGGCCGCGCGCTCAAGGACGCGGAAACCTTCGAAGCGACCATCACGCCCCTCGCCGACAAGCTCGGCGCCGCCATCGGCGCCAGCCGCGCGGCGGTCGACGCGGGCTATGTGCCCAACGACTATCAGGTCGGCCAGACCGGCAAGATCGTCGCCCCGGAAGTTTACTTCGCCATCGGCATCTCGGGCGCGATCCAGCACCTTGCGGGCATGAAGGATTCGAAGGTCATCATCGCCATCAACAAGGACGAAGACGCCCCGATCTTCCAGGTCGCGGATATCGGCCTCGTCGCCGATCTCTACACCGCGGTGCCGGAGCTGACGGCGGCGCTGTAAGGCGCGATTCTTCAATGACTTGAAATTGCGGGAAACCCCTGTCAGGCTAAGCGCCTTTCAGGGGTTTTTCGTATGCGTCGCGCCTTTCTTGTCATCGCTGCCATAGCCAGCGCCGTTGCTCCGACGGCGGCAGCAGCCGAACCCATCAAGCTCAAGCCCCGTTCGGACTGGGACCTGCGCGAGTATGACGACAAGTGCCGGATGATCCGCACCTTCGGTTCGGGCGAGGACGAGTTGACGCTGTGGGTCGACAAGGGCGGTCCGGGGCCGGGCGTCAACCTGACCCTGATCGGTCGGGCGGTGCGCAATCCCTATGGCGCTTTCGTTCGCGTAGGCTTCGCACCGGGTGAGCCGGTCGAGCGCAATTTCATCACGGCCACATCGAGCAAGGGCCGTCCGGTGCTCGGGCTGTTCGGGGTGCAGCCGGTCTCGCTGCTGCCCGACACGGCAGAAGCGGCGACCGGCCAGAAGCGGTCGGGCGAAGAGACGGTGGATTTTGCCGATGCCGCTCTCACCGGTCAGGCTTCCGAAGCGACGATGCGGCAGCGTTACGAAGCGATCACCAGTCTCGAAATGTCAGGGGCCATCATCGACCCGATCACGCTCGAGCTGGATGGCTTTCTGCCGATGATGGTCGATCTGCTGGGATGCACCGCCAAGCTGCGCGAGCGGCTTGCGCGCGTCGGCAACGGCGACGGCACCGGAACGGGGGTCAGAACCAAGGATGAAGCGCTCTGGTCACAGAAAATTGCGGCCAACTATCCCTCACACCTGTTGCGGGCGGAGCAGCAGGGCACCGTGGCCGTACGACTGACGGTGAGCAAGGACGGCAAACCGACCTTCTGCGAAGTGACCGCTTTCGATGGCCCCGCATCATTCAACGACACCGCCTGCCTGCAATTGCTCCGCTATGCGGTTTTCGAACCGGCCAAGGATGCGGCGGGAAATCCGGTGGCCGGGTTCTTCTCGACACGGATCACCTATCGGCTGAACAAATAGTCGAACATGCAATGACTTGAAATTGCAAGAAACGTGGCGCAGTCTGCGCTCCTATCGAAAGGGTCGCCCATGCGTATATCGCTTCTTGCCGTCGGTCTCGCACTGCCCACAATGCTCGCCGCCATGCCTGCGCAGGCCGAGGTGGTGGAGATCGCCCCCAGCAGCGCGTGGAACCTCGATTACGGTGAAACCAAGTGCCGCCTTGCGCGGCTGTTTGGTGAGGGGGACGCCAAGCACGTGCTGTTTCTCGAACAATATTGGCCGGGTCAGGGCGTGGGCATGACGGTGGCCGGGCCGTCGTTCAAGCGGTTCCGCAGCCGCGCGCGCACCGATCTCGCCTTTGCCGAAGGGCACGAACCGCACCGCACCGAACCCTTCGCCGGGATGGTCGAGGATTATGGCGAAGCGGTGATCTATTCGCAGATCAACATCGGGGCCGCACTGCGCGGCGATGCGGAAAAGGCCGCCGCCGATGCCACCGAAGACCTGACCCTGCCGCTGCTCGACAAGGACGGCGCGCGCAGGGCGCAGTTCGTCGGGCTCAAGCAGCGCGGGGACGAATACCGCCTGATGACCGGCCCGCTCGACAAGGCGTTCGAAGCGCTCGATGCCTGCACGCTCGATCTGGTCGGCACCTGGGGGCTCGATCCCGAAGCCCAGCGCACCGCCACCCGGATGCCGCAATGGACCAACCGCGACGGCGTGGTGCGCCGGATCGTCGCCACCTACCCGCGCGAGGCAGCGCGGACGGGCGAGCAGGGGATCATGCGGATGCGCGTGATCGTCAGCCCCGAGGGCAAGGTGGAGGATTGCGTGATCCTCAAGGCGACCGAAACCGAGCGGCTCGACAGTCCCGCCTGCCGGGCGATGGCGAACGCGCAGTTCGAACCGGCGCTCGATGCGGCGGGCCAGCCGATGCGGTCGTTCTTTGCCGAGAGCATCGTCTATCAGATGGGCGGATAGGGGGCGGCGGCACAGCGCGCCGTCGCGTCGGCCACCTCGGACATCCGGCCCTGCGCGATCCAGAGGCCGTCGCCGCACTGCACATAGCCCCGCGCCTCCAGCTGCGCGGCGGCGAGCCCCTTCGCGCCGAGGGGCAGCACGATCGCGAAGGGCAGCAGACCGGCCGCCAGCACCAGCAGGCGCCTGATCGCATCGCTGCGCGGCCCGTCGACATCCGGTCCCTGATGACGCCCGATGAACAGCGCCGCCGCCAGCGCCAGCAGCGCGAGCGCGACGGGGAGCGCAATCCAGCCCCCGCTGTCCCACGCGACGATCGGCGCGCGGCGCGCTACGGCATCGACAAAGTCGTGGATCGTGATCGCCGCAAAGCCGAGCAGCGCCACTCCGCCGAGGCCGAGCCCCCAGCCCAGCACGCGGCCCGAGCTCCGCCCGCTGCCGTCACCAGACCCTGTGCCCATCGTGATCTCTCACCAGATCCGGGGGATACGCGGCAGGCTTGGCAGGCGCGGAAGACGCGGAAGGCTGGGCAAGCTGGGGAGACCCGGAAAACCTGGAACATCCGGAAGGCTGGGCAGGCTCGGACGCGGCACGCTCGGCAATCGCGGCGCGTTCCGGGGGCGCGGCAGGCTGGGGGTGTTCGGCCAATTCGGCACGCGCGGGATGTATCTGTCGATCTCGCGCAGGAACCGGCGGCGCGCGCTTTCGGCGGCCAGATCGACCAGTTCGTCGAGCACCTGTGCCGCGCTGCGGATGGCGAGCAATTCGGCATCGGTGCGGATCTGGCGCAGCCGCGCGTTCACCGCCGCGATCTTCTCGTCGAGGAAGGCCTGAAGTTTGCGCGTCCAGCCATATTTGTTGTCGAGATAGTCGAGCGCCAGCGACACGCCGATGCCGACCGCCACGGCGACGATCAGCGGGCCGAGCGCAAAGGCCCCCACCGCGGTGCCGACCGCCGCCGCCCCGGCCAGCGCGCCGATCGCGGTCGAGGCGCCGATCTTGGCGATATCGGTCGAAAGCTGGCCGATGAACTGGCCCAGCGTAACCTGGTCGCTCAGCACGAAATCGGCGATGTTCCACGCGGTGATGAGGATGATCGACAGAATGCCGCCCTTGCGCACCGCCTGCCGCACGCCCTTCTCGCCGATGCCGAGGCTGACCACCTTGGCGTTGGTGACGCCGTAGCGCGTCCCTGTCAGGATCTTGCGCAGGCCCGGGCGGCCCTTGAAGATGACGTGCAGCTTGCCGCCATAGGACTTGTAGGCGACCTTGCCGAGCGGCGAGCCGAGATCATTGGCGAGCCGGGTCAGCGTCGCGACATCGCCCACGGTGGCGAAATAGGTCGCAAGATAGCGCGAGCCGTCGCGGGTGTAGGTGTTCCAGAACTGCGTCGCTCGCGTCTGGGTCATGGCCCCGCTGTCGACCTTCGCGGTCAGCCACAGCCGCACCATCGACGCTTCGTCGAGGACGTAGAGTTCCTGATCGTCAGCCATGCCACCCCCTGCAATTCGGACAGGGGGCTGCGATATCACAACTTGGCGGATTCCAGAACGCGCAAAGCCATGCGAGTCCGGGGCATCGGGTTCACAGGAAGCTGACGATGAAGTGCAGCGTCATCCCCACCAGCCCGCCCACCAGCGTGCCGTTGATGCGGATGAACTGGAGATCGCGGCCCACCGCGCCCTCGACCCGGTCGGTGATGGTCTGCGCATCCCAGCGCCGCACCGTCTCCGACACCAGCCGCACGATCTGGTCGCCATAGCGGGTCGCCACGCCGACCATGGTGCGGCGCGCGAAGCGGTTGATCTGGAGCTGCAGGCGCACGTCCTGCTGAAGCGCCTGGCCAAGCTCGGCAAGCATGTTACGCATTTCCTCACCCATCCCGCTTTCGGGATCGCGCGCGCGCGTGATGAGCGAGCGGCGGATGCGTTCCCACACCCCGGTCCACCACACCGCGACTGCGGGATTGGCGATCAGGTCGCGCTTCATGTGCTCGACCTTGGCGCGGGTTTCGGGATCGTGCTGCAGGTCCTGCCCCAGCTTGGCGAGGCCTTCCTCGATCTTGCCGCGCAGGGGGTGATCGGGGTTTACCAGCACCTCGGCGAGCAGCTTGTAGAGCCCGTCGAGCACGCTGGAGGAGATGGTCTTGTCGATCCCGGCCCAGCGCAGCACGCCCGCCACGCGCTGGTGGATGATGTCGCGCAGCGTATCCTCGTTGTCCTCGATGGTGAGGCCCGCCCATCGCACGAAGCCGTCGATCAGCGGCTGGTGGCGCTTGTCGGCCATGGTGGTCTCGATCATCCGGCCCGCGAGCGGGGCGATGTCGAGCTTGGCGAGCTGGCCCGCAAGGCCGGAACGCACCTGCGTGCCGAGCCGGTCGGGGTCGAGGCTTTCGAGCACCTCGGCCAGCAATTCCGCCGCGCCCGAGGTGATGCGCGAGCGTTCGTCCATTCCCCCGCGCTCGGGCGAGGCCATCAGGAACTCGCCTGCGGCCTTGGCGACATTCATCCCCGCCATGCGCCGCGCGACCACCGCCGGGGTCAGGAAGTTCTCGCGCAGGAAGGCCGCCATCGTGTCGGCGATGCGGTCCTTGTTTTCGGGGATGATCGCGGTGTGCGGGATCGGTAGGCCGAGCGGGTGGCGGAACAGCGCCGTCACCGCGAACCAGTCGGCCAATCCGCCGACCATCGCGGCTTCGGCAAAGGCGTTGACATAGCCCCAGGCGGGGTGCCCGGTCATGGCGAGGCCGTGGGTGGCGATGAAGATCACCGCCATCGCGGCGAGCATCGCGGTCGCGGCGATCCGCATCCGCCGCGCACGGTCGACGGTCAGGGGCTGGCCGCCGAGGGTCAGGGGCACGGAGGGACGCTTCGCCATCGATTCGGCCTTAGCCCACGAAAGGCCCGTCCGTCACGCCCTGACTGTCACTCGGCCGGCTCGTGGCCCGGTGCGGGCTTGCCGAGACCGGGGAAGGCGGGGCCGGGCGCAGGTTCCTGCTGGCCATGCTCGTCGCCCGGCTTGTAGGTCAGCATCTTGGCGCGCAGCCACGGGCCGACGCGCTTTTCCAGCCCGTCCGCGAGGCTGAAGCCCGCGGGCACGATCAGCAGCGTCAGCAGTGTGGAGAGCACCAGCCCGCCGATCACCACGATGCCCATCGGCTGACGCCACGCCCCGTCGCCCGAGAGCGACAGCGCCACCGGCACCATCCCCGCGGTCATCGCCACGGTGGTCATCACGATCGGCTGGGCGCGCTTGTGCCCGGCGTCGAGAATCGCATCGAGCTTGCCCACGCCCTTGTTCATCTCCTCGATCGCGAAGTCGATCAGCAGGATCGAGTTCTTCGACACGATCCCCAGCAGCAACAGGATGCCGATATAGACCGGCATGGAGTTGGGTTGGCCCAACAGCCAGATCAGCAGGATACCGCCCAGCGGCGCGAGCAGCAGCGAGGTCATGTTGACCAGCGGGCTCATCAGCCGCTTGTAGAGCAGCACCAGCACCGAGAAGACGAGGCCGAACCCGGCGAAGATCGCGATGATCAGGTTGGTGATCAGCTCGGCCTGCCATTCTTCCTCGCCCACCACGTCGCGGATCACGCCGACCGGGAGGTCTTGCAGCACCGGCAAGGCATCGATCTGCGCCTGCGCCTCGCCCTTGAGCACGCCTGCGGCAAGGTCGGCCCCCACCAGCACGCGGCGGTTCTGGTTATAGCGCTGGATCGCGGTCGGGCCCGAGCCGAAGCTGATGTCGGCCACCCGGCTGAGCGGCACCGAGCCACCGCCCGGCAGCGGCACCGGGATGTTCTCGATCGTGCGGAAATCGGTGCGCGCTGCTTCCGACAGGCGCACCACGATCGGGATCTGGCGGTCCGACAGCGAGAAGCGCGCGGCATTCTGCTCGATCTCGCCCAGCGTGGCGATGCGGATCGTCTGCGACAGCGCGGCGGTGGTGATGCCGAGGTCGGCGGCGATCTTGTCGCGCGGGGTGATGATGATTTCCGGGCGGTTCAAGTCCGCGCTGATGCGCGGGGCGACCAGCGATTTGAGGCCCTTCATCTCCTCGACCAACCGAGTCGCGGTCTGATCGAGCAGCGCCGGATCGCTGCCGGCCAGCATCACCGTCATGTCGCGGCCCGAGCCGAACCCGCCGCTTTGCGACTGGAAGCGCACGCGCGCGTCGGGAATCTTGGCGAGGTCCGGCGCCAGTTCGCGCTCGAACTCGATCGAGGTCCGCTGGCGATCCTCGCGCAGCTTGACGAAGATCGACGAGGTCTCACCCAGCCGGATGCGCTCGAGCAGGCGTTCAACCTCGGGTTCCTCGCGCAACCGCGCGGCGACGCCGTTGACCACCCGCTTGGTCTGGGCGAGCGTGGTGCCGGGCACCATCTCGATTTCGACCCGGCTGTTCTCGTCATCGATGGTCGGCTGGAACTGGCCGGGAATCTGGCCGAACAGCAGGATCGTGACGAGGAAGGAGAACCAGCCGATCCCCACCATCCAGATGCGGTGGTCGTAGAAGCGCGCGGTCATCCAGCGCAGGCTCTGGCCAAGCCGGCTTTGCCCGCCCGAAGGCGCTTCGATGAGCTTGAAGGTGGCGAGCGCGGCGAGGAACGACAGCAGCGAGACCAGCAGCACCAGCACCACTTCGAACAGCTTGGCGACCATCCAGTTGGCCGCAGCATTGGTGTCGGCTTCGACCGCGGCGGCGATCTGCTTGTGCACGTCGAGCCCCAGCAGGCCCTTCCACGGCGGCGCCGCGCCTGCGCCTTCGGCAATCGCGCCGGAGACCGAACCGTTCGCCAGTTCGAACATGGTCAGCGCGGGCACGATCAGCAGCACCAGTACCACCAGCAGCATGCCAAGGACATAGAAGGCGCGGTGGCGCGGGCCGGTGAGCCCGGTACGGCGGGCCACCATGCGTCCGGTATCCAGCGTCCAGGCCAGCACCCGCATATAGAGATCGAGCGCCGGACCGCCGCCGTGCTCGGCGTGACCCTTGGCCTTGAGGAAATAGGCCGCCATCAGCGGGGTCAGCATGCGCGCGACCGCGAGGCTCATCAGCACCGCGATCACCACGGTGATCCCGAAATTCTGGAAGAACTGCCCCGACACGCCCGGCATCAGGCCCACGGGGAGAAACACCGCGACGATGCAGAAACTGGTGGCGACCACCGGCAAGCCGATCTCGTCGGCGGCGTCGATACTCGCCTGATAGGCGGTCTTGCCCATGCGCATGTGTCTGACGATGTTCTCGATCTCCACGATCGCATCGTCGACCAGCACCCCCGCCACCAGCGCCAGCGCCAGCAGCGACAGGAAGTTGAGGTTGAACCCGAGGTAATCCATGAAGAAGAAGGTCGGGATCGCCGACAGCGGGATCGCCACCGCGCTGATGAAAGTCGCCCGCCAGTCGCGCAGGAAGATGAACACCACCACCACCGCGAGCACCGCGCCTTCGACCAGCGCCCACATCGACGACTTGTACTGGCCGCGGGTGTAGGTCGTGCTGGTCGACAGCTTGATGAACTTCACGCCGGGGTTTTCGGCCTCGATCTTGTCCATCTCCTCGAGCGCGGCGTCATAGACCGTAAGGTCGGAAGCCCCGCGCGCGCGGCTCATGGCGAAGTTGACGACTTCCTGTCCGTTCACTTCGCTGATCGAGGTGCGTTCGGAAAAGCCGTCGCGCACCTTGGCGATGTCGGCCAGCCGCACCGAGCGCCCGCCGCCCAGCTGGATCTGGGTCTGCGAGAGCTGATAGGCGGTGTCGGAATTGCCCAGGACGCGCAGCGATTGCCGCGTGCCGCCGATCTCGGCGAGGCCGCCCGCGGCATCGAGATTGCTCTGGCGCAGCACCGCGTTGATCTGCGAGGCGGTGACGCCGAAGGCCTGCATCTTGGCCGGATCGAGGATCACCTCGATCTGCCGGTCGACCCCGCCGAAGCGGTTGACCTCGGCCATGCCATTGATCTTGAGCAGGCGCTTGGCGACGGTGTCGTCGATGAACCAGCTGAGCTGTTCCACCGTCATGTCGTCGGCCTCGACCGCGACATAGCCGATCGGCTCGCCCACCACATTGACCTTGCGCACCTGCGGCTCGAGAATGCCGTCGGGCAGGCTGCCGCGCACGTCGTTGATCGCGGTTTCGACTTCGCTCACCGCCTCAATCAGGTTGGTGCCGATCTCGAATTCCACGAAGGTCTGCGAAGAGCCTTCGCGCGCGGTCGATTGCAGCGAATTGACCCCGGCAATCGACCGCAGCGACGCTTCGACCCGCTGGGTGATCTGGTTCTCGATCTCGGTCGGCGAGGCGCCGGGCTGCGAAATGTTGACCATCACCGCCGGGAATTCGACGTCGGGATTGTTGGTCACATCCATCCGCAGGAAGCTGACGATCCCCGCGAACAGCAGGATCGTGAAGGCCACCAGCGGAATCACCGGATTGCGGATCGACCAGGCCGAGATGTCCTTGAGAGCCATGATATTCCTGCCTGTTGCGCGCCGGTCTTGCTGCTTGCCCCGTCAGTGACGCGCCGCAGCGCGCGGGGGATGGACGCCTTTTACTTCTTGAGCGGTTGCGGGTTGACGGTTTCGCCAGGGTTGAGGAACCCGCCGGCGCGCAGCACCACGCGCTCGCTGCCGTTGAGACCCTCGGTAATGGCGAGGCCATCGGGCGTGACCGCGCCGGTCTTCACCGCGCGGCGCACCGCCTTGTTGTCCGGGCCCACGACATAGACGAAGCTGCCCTCGCTGTCGGCCAGCACCGCGCTTTCGGGCAGCACGGTCGCGCTGAAGCTGCCGCTGTTCAGCCGCGCCGTGGCAAAGCCGCCGGGGCGCAGTTCGGGCGCGAAGCTCAGCGCGATGCGCGCGGTGCCCTGCCGGGTGGTGCCGTCAATCACCGGAGAGACCTGCCAGACCTGCCCCGAATATTCCTTGTCCGAGCCGGTCGGCACGATCGTCGCCATGGTGCCCACCGAGAGCTTGGCGAGCTGTTCTTCCGAAACCTGCGCGAGCATTTCCATCTCGCCCCCGCTGGCGATGGTGAACAGCGGCGGGCTGCCCCCGCCGACCGTCTGTCCGGGCTCGACATTGCGGGCCAGCACATAGCCGGAGGCCGGGGCGTAGATGTTGAGCCGCTCGTTGCGCGCGCGCAATTCGCCAAGCTGCGCCTGCGCCACCCGGACGCGCGCGGCGGCGGCATCGCGGGTTGCGGTCAGCCGGTCGACATCGGCCTTGGAGACGAAGCCGCGCTCGACCAGTTGCAGCGCGCGGTCGAGATTGGCCTGCGCCAGATTGGCATCGGCGCGCGCGACCTCGATCTGGGCGGACTGCGCTTCGGCCTGCTGGACCTGCACCGAACGGTCGATCACCGCCAGCACCTGGCCCTGCTGCACCCAGTCACCCGCATCCACCGTGACGCGCAGCACCTGTCCGCCCTCGCCCACCACGCCGACCGGCATTGGGCGGCGCGCGGCGAGCGTGCCGGGCGCTTCGATCAGCCCGGCAACCATCGTCCGGCCGGGGGATACCACGGTGACGGAGGGGGCCTGGGCGTTGTCGTCATCGACCGCTACTGGCTCCCCGCCGGCCAGCGCGAACCACGCGGCGATCGCCAGCAGCAGGCCGAACACGCCCAACCCGCCGAGGATCAGCCAGCGCGGGATGGCAGGCGCGGCAAGCGTGCGCGCACCGGCATATTCGGCGGTCACCCCGTCGGCGGCTTCTGCCCTGATGGTCGTCTCGTAATTCATCGCCGTTCCCTCACACGGACCGGAGACGCGCTGCGCCCCGGCCCGAGTGTATTATTCGCATAAGTCACCAAGTGCAACGCCTGATAGATGGTCAGGCGTTGCACGGCAATGCGCGCATCGACCGATGACTTTCAGCCTAGACGAAAGGCGCGGGCCATCGGCGGCTGTGGGAACGGCTGGCGGGGTTGGCTTAGCGCACCCGCCCGCGCTGGATCAGGTTGAAGATCCCCAGCAGCACCACCGCGCCCAGCACCGCGATCAGCAACCCTCGAAGCGAGAATTCCTGCACGCTGCCGCCGATCCCGAGCAGGGGCCCGGCGATCAGGTTGCCGATCACCGAGCCGACACAGCCGACCACGATGTTGAGCAAAATCCCCATAGAAGCGTCGCGCTTCATGATGAGGCTGGCGAGCCAGCCGGCAATCCCGCCGACGATCAAAGCGATAATCCATCCCATTTCCGTGTTCTCCGTAATCGCCCGGCTGCGTGGTTGCGCCGGGCATGTGGGCCACGGTTGCCGCGAAACGCCGACGGCCCGCAACGCCTTACGGGCGAGACGGGCCGGGCGTGGGATGAACGGAATTGGGAATCAGTACTTGAGCTGGCGCTCGTAGAGGTCGCGGTAGTGCTGGATCTTGGTGACGCGCAGGCCGTGCATGCCCGAACGGTCGACCGCGCGCTGCCACGAGGCGAATTCCTCCAGCGTGAGGCTGTAACGCGCCAGCGCTTCGTCGAGCGTCAGCAACCCGCCGCTCACCGCGGCCACCACCTCGGCCTTGCGCCGCACCACCCAGCGCTTGGTCGCCGGCGAGGGCAGGTCGGCCAGCGTCAGCGGCTCGCCGAGCGGGCCGATCACCTGGGCGGGGCGGATATCCTGGTTTTCAATCATCGTCTGTCTCTCGCATCGCTCCGGCACGGATCGGCGTTTTCGCCTGTCGCCGTGTCGGCGCGGTTCGCATTGCTGGCCCGAGGTGTGGCACCCAAGACTTTAGATTGCCCTAAAGCATCAGGGTTAACGCCCTCTTCGCTATCATCGAGAAGCGCGAAGTAACTTGCCGCCGCATCGCCAAAGCTGGCGGCGACCGCTTCGATCGGCGCCTGCGATTCGGTGCGCAGCAGCAGCCTGAGATCGCGCGCCGCATTGAGGCGCGAAGTGAGCTCGCTCCACTCCAGCGCGCGCAGCGCTTCACCCGGGCGCCGCAACGGGCGGGTGGCGAGCCGCTCGTCTCCCGGCGCGGAGCCGGCGGAGGCGTTGAAAGTATTGGCTTTCTCGAACATCATCCGTCCTGATACCGCACGACCGTCAAAATCCGGTAAACTCGCGATTTACTTCGTCCCCGGGGAAGTCCGGGCGGCTGTTTCACGCTTCGGGGGCAAGACTGGCGAAGCGCGGGCGGAGGCGCTATAGGGCGCGCCGCCCATGGAAACCCCCGCTCTCCTCGAAACCGGCTTGATGGCCCCGGCCGATGCTGCCGCGCTGTTCGATCTGCCGCGCGCCGCCAGCGACTGCCGCATCGTCGTCGCGATGAGCGGCGGGGTCGATTCCTCGGTGGTCGCCGCCCTCGCCCATGCCAGCGGGGCCGAGGTGATCGGCATCACGCTCCAGCTTTACGATTACGGCGCGGCGACGGGCCGCAAGGGCGCGTGCTGCGCGGGCGACGACATCCGTGACGCGCGCGCGGTGGCCGACCGGCTGGGCATCGCGCATTACGTCTTCGACCATGAAAGCGCCTTCCGCGAAGACGTGGTCGAACAATTCGCCGACGAATATCTCGCCGGGCGCACGCCGGTGCCCTGCATCCGCTGCAACATGGGGCCCAAGTTCACCGACCTGTTCCGCATGGCGCGCGAGCTGGGCGCGGATTGTCTGGCGACCGGGCACTATGTCCGCCGCGTTGTCGGCGCGGACGGGGTCGAGCTGCACCGCGCCTTCGATCCCGCGCGCGATCAGTCCTATTTTCTCTACGGCACCACCGAAGCGCAGCTCGATTATCTGCGCTTCCCGCTGGGCGGGATGCCCAAGCCGCAGGTGCGCGCGCTGGCCGAGGCGGCTGCCTTGCGGAACGCGGCCAAGCCGGATTCGCAGGACATCTGTTTCGTGCCCGATGGCAATTACGCCAAGATCGTCACCAAGGTGCGCCCTGAAGGCGCGGCACCGGGCGCGATCGTTCACGCGGCGAGCGGCGAAAAGCTGGGCGAACACAAGGGCATCGTCCACTTCACCGTGGGCCAGAGGAAGGGCCTCGAAATCGGCGGCCAGCCCGAACCGCTCTATGTCATCGGCCTCGATGCGCTCTCCCGTGAAGTGCGCGTCGGGCCCAAGCGGATGCTGGCGGTGAACGCAGCCCGCATTACCGAAACCAACCGCATCGGGCCGGTGCCCGACGCGCCGCTAACCGCGAAGGTGCGCAGCCTCGCCAAGCCGGTGCCGGTGACGCTGGAAGGTGATCTGGGAGACGGTGCGGCGGTCACGATCCGCTTCGCCGAGCCGGAGTTCGGCGTCGCCCCCGGTCAGGCGGCGGTGATCTATGCCGGCGACCGGGTAATCGGCGGCGGCTGGATCGATTCGACCGAGAAGGTCGAAGCTTAACGCGGCTTGTCGGGCCGAAGACGCGTTTAGGCGCGCTCAAGTGCAATGTTTCACGTGAAACATTGCACTTGGCGCGCGCCTCATCCCTCCCACGGCTCCAGCACGCAGCCGTAACCCTCGCGGTAGGTCGCGGTGGCCTCGGCCACCAGTGGGAAGCGGGCGGTGACGCTCTTGGCTTCGGGATCGTCGCGCAGGGTGACGGCCTCCATCCCGGCGAGCTTGTCCCTGGTGCAATCCTTGAGGCTGCGGCCGGCGACGAAGCGGCACGAACAGGCCACCCGCGCCGAATAGGCCGCAGCGGTGCTGCCATAGCCGGTGATCGGCGTGCGGAAGGCCCATACGGTAGCGCCCACGACCAGCGCGAGGATGGCCAGCAGCCACAGGCCCCAGCGCGTGCGGCCCTTCGCGGGGGTGCGGGGTGATTTCGCCATTGCCAAGCCTTCGTCCATCGGGAATTGGGGGCGGGATGACCCTGCCAGCCGCCGTCCTTAATCGCGCGATCCTGCCCGCGCCAGTCCTGCTGTTGCTCGCCGCCTGCGGTTCCCCGCCGCCGGCCGAAGCACCCCTGACCGAAGCCGCGCTCGCCGCCGTTACCGACGATGCGGGCGCCCCGCGCGACCAGCTTGCGCGCCAGATCGACGATCTCTTCACCCTCCCCGGCCTCGGCGAAACCCGCGCGGTGGTGGTGATGGCAAACGGCAAGCTCGCCGCCGAGCGTTATGGCGAGGGCTATGACAAGGACACGCGCTTCGTCAGCTGGTCGATGGCCAAGACCGTCACCGCGGTGCTGATCGGCATGCTGGTCGCCGACGGCAAGCTCGCGCTCGATGCGCCCGCGCCGGTGCCGCTGTGGCAGCGCCCCGGCGATCCGCGCGCGGAGATCACGCTGCGCCAGCTGCTCCAGATGCGCAGCGGGCTGCGCCACACCGAAGCGGGCGATCCGCCCTACGAGAGCGCCGAGGTGCGGATGCTGTTCCTCGACGGGCGTGACGACATGGCCAAGTGGGCGGAGGAACAACCGCTTGAGGCCGAGCCGGGCAAGCAGTTCGAATATTCGAGCAACACCACCGTGATCCTCGCCGATATCGCCGCGCGCGCGCTGACGACCAGCAACAAGCCCGAAGCGCGGCGCAAGGCGGTGGCGGATTATCTCCGCATCAGACTGTTCGGTCCGCTGGGAATGACAAGCATGGTGCCCGAATTCGACGCCAGCGGCACGCTGATCGGCGGCAGCCTGATGCACGCCACCGCGCGCGACTGGGCGAAATTCGGCGAGTTCCTGCGGCTGAAGGGCCGCGCACCGGGGGGCGAGCAGCTCGTCCCCGTCCGCTGGGTCGAAGCGATGGTGACGCCCAGCCCGGCGCGCGCCAATTACGGCTTCCAAATCTGGCTCAACCGCCCGCTGGCGCAAGGCGAGGACCAGCCACTGTTCCCCGACCGCGCGCCCGAGAGCCTGTTCTCGCTGATCGGGCATATGGGGCAATATGTGCTGGTCTCGCCGGAACAGCGCGTGACTCTGGTGCGGCTCGGCCATTCAGATTCGGCCGAGCGCCCGCCGATGTTGCAGCAAGCGGCGGACGTGCTGGAGCTTTATCCGGAGAGGTGAACGCCCGTGATCCCCCGCGCAGGCGGGGGCCTCGTGCCGTTGTGCGCCGTCGCCTGAGACCCCCGCCTGCGCGGGGGATCACAGGTGGAATGTTCCCTCGACCACCGTCACGCAGGGCCCGCCAAGCCACGCCTTGTCGCCTTCCAGCCGCAGCGTAAGATCGCCGCCGCGTGTGCTCGCCTGATGCGCGGTGAAGCTTGTCCGCCCCAGCCGCTTCGCCCAGAACGGCGTGAGCACCGCATGGGCCGATCCGGTGACCGAATCCTCGTCCACCCCGCCGCCCGGCACGAAGACGCGGCTTACAATGTCGGTTGTGTCGCCCGGTGCGGTGCAGATGAACTGGTCGGTGCCGAGCTTGCCCAGCCCGCGGATGTCGGGATCGAGCGCGCGGATCGCCGCCTCGTCCTCGAACAGGAAGACATTGTAGCGGCTGTCGTTGCGCCACACTTCCAGCGGCTCCGCGCCGAGCAGCGCCACCGCTTCGGGGTAATCGCCCGGCGCGGTCTGGATCGTGGGAAGCGCAAGCTCATAGCCCTCCCCCGCCCGCACGACTTCGAGGATGCCCGACTGGCGGGTGCGGAAGGTAACCCGCTCAAGCCCCTGGCCCTCGGCGTCCCGCGTCAGCAGCACGTGCCCGCTCGCCAGCGTCGCATGGCCGCACAGCGCGATTTCATAGGTCGGCGTGCACCAGCGCAGCTCCCAGTCGGCCTCTCCGGTGGCATCGCGCACCACGAAGGCGGTTTCGGCGAAGAGGTTCTCGCCCCCGATCCGCACCAGCACATCGTCGGGCAGCCATTCGTCCAGCACCATCACCGCCGCCTGATTGCCGCCGAAGGGCCGGGCGGCGAAGGCATCGACGTGCCAATAGGGTATCTGCATGGTCTTCCTCACGGGTAAAGGAGCGTGCCCGACCACGGCGCATCGGCGCTGTCGCGCACAAATTCCCGGCGGTCGTGGAGCCGGTTGTCGCGGTCGATCCAGAACTCGATCCGGCGCGGGGAGAGCGTGAAGCCGGTCCAGTGCGGCGGGCGCGGCACCTTGCCCTCATCCTCGTGGGCGGCCCACAATTCCTGCACCCGGTCGAGATAGGTCTGGCGCTCGGGCAAGGGGCGCGACTGGTCGCTGGCGGCGCTGCCGACCTGGCTCTTGTAGGGGCGCGAGTGGAAATAGGCGTCGGCCCGCTCGGGCGAGACCTCGGTCAGCGGGCCTTCGATGCGGATCTGGCGGCGCAGGCTTTTCCAGTGGAACAGCAGCGCGGCCTGCATATTGGCACGGATCTGCGCGCCTTTGCGGCTTTCGGCATTGGTGAAGAAGGTGAAGCCGCCGCCCGCCATCTCGTCCTTGCCGTGGCCCTTCAGCAGCACCATCCGCACCGAAGGCGCGGCATCCGCCGTCGCCGTGGCGAGCGCCATGGCGTTGGGATCGTTGATCTCCCCCACCTGCGCAGCGGCGAACCATTCCTCGAACAGGTCGAAGGGATCGGCGCCTTCGGGGATCACCGAATCGGCGAGCTGGGCATCGTCGAGCGGGGTGGTGTCGGACATCGGCAAAGGCTCCTCGGGTCGGTTGCCGCCTTAGCTACGCGCGGAGCCTGCGGAAAGGCGCAATCCGCATGGGCCGCCTGTCCTGAAAGAGTGCGCGCCCGTGCCTTGCAGCCAGCGCCACCTTGCGCAGCCGCGCTGTCTCACCTAGCTAACTCACCATGCGCGATCCCTATTCCATTCTCGGCGTCCCCCGCACCGCGTCGGAAGCGGACATCAAGAGCGCCTATCGCAAGCTCGCCAAGGAGCTGCATCCCGATCGCAACAAGGACAATCCCAAGGCGGCGGAGAAATTCTCCGATGCCACCCGCGCCTACGATCTGCTGAGCGACAAGGCCAAGCGCGCGCAGTTCGACCGGGGCGAGATTGACGGGGACGGCAACCCCGCCAATCCCTTCGCCGGAATGGGCGGGCGGCCCGGTTATGGCCGCGGGGGCACCTATGGTGCAGGGCCGGGCGGCGGGCCGGGGCCGAATCCAGCCGATTTCGCCGGGTTCGGCGCGGACGATGTCGATCTGGGCGATCTGTTCGAAGGCCTGTTCGGCGGCCGCAAGAACCCACAAGCGGGCGCGGCGCGGCGCGGCTTCGGGCGGCAACCACCCCCGCCTCCGCCCAAGCGTGGCGCGGATATCCAGTACCGGCTCGCCGTGCCTTTCGTCGACGCCGCCGCCGGGCGCGATCAGCGCATCACGCTGGCCGACGGCAAGGCGATCAACCTGAAGCTCCCCGCCGGGGTCGAGGACGGCACGATGATGCGCCTCAAGGACAAGGGCCATCCGGGGCCGGGCGGCAATGGCGACGGGATCGTGATGGTCGAAGTCGGCTCCCACCCGTTCTTCCGGCGCGAGGGCGACAATATCCGCATGGACCTGCCTGTCACGCTCGACGAGGCGGTGCGCGGGGCCAAGGTCAAGTGCCCGACGGTGGACGGCGCAGTGATGCTGACGATCAAGCCCGGCACCTCGGGCGGCACGGTGTTGCGGCTGGCGGGCAAGGGCTGGACGAAGAAGAATGGCAAGCTGGTCGACGGCAAGCACGAACGCGGCGACCAGCTGGTGAATATCGAAATCCAGCTTCCCGCCGATCTCGCCGCGCTGGAAACCCGGCTCGAAGGCTGGATCGACCCGGCCCGCCCGCGCGAGAAATTCGGCCTCTAGCGGCCGACGAAAGACCTGATGCTTGCCCGTCTCACCAGCGAACCCCGTCTCCGTCACGCCGGACGGGTGGTGCGACGCGTGGCGATCGACACCTTCAACGATGGCTTCATCCACGCGGGCAACCTCGCCTATCTGTCGATGCTCGCGATCTTCCCCTTCTTCATCCTCGGGGCGGCGCTGTTCGATTTGATCGGCGGGCGCGACAATGCGCAGACACTGGTCTTCTCGGTCGCGCGCGCCATGCCGGATTCGGTCGCCTCGGTGATCGTGCCGGTGGCCGAGACGGTGATCTATGCGCGCTCGGGCTGGCTGCTGTGGGTGGGCGCGGCGGTCGGCCTGTGGACCGTGTCGAGCCTGGTCGAGACGATCCGCGACATCCTGCGGCGCGCCTACCACACCAAGACCGGGCGCACCTTCTGGCAGAAACGGCTGGTTTCGGCGGGGCTGATTCTCGGCGCGGTGGTGGTGCTGATGCTCTCGCTCTTCGCACAGGTGCTGATCGGCGGCGCGCAGGAGGTGATCCAGGCGGTGCTGCCGCAATTGGGCAAGTGGATCGGCGCGCTGCGGCTGTCGCGGATCGTTCCGGGTCTCGGCCTTGCCGCCTCACTGTGGGTGCTGTTCGTGACGCTGACACCCAAGTCCTATCGTGGGCGGCAATGGCCCAAGTGGCCCGGCGCGCTGTTCACGACGCTGTGGTGGCTCGCCGTCGCGGCGGCGCTGCCGGTGGTGCTGCGCTCGGTCTTCACCTATGATCTGACCTATGGCAGCCTTGCCGGGAGTATGGTGACGCTGCTGTTTTTCTGGCTTGTCGGGCTGGGCGTGGTTATCGGCGCGGAATTGAATGCGGCGCTGGCTCACGAAGCGGCCGAACGGGCGGAGCAGCCCAAGGAGAATGCGTAGATGGACGGATTGATGGCAGGCAAGCGCGGCCTCATCATGGGGCTCGCCAACGACAAGTCGCTGGCCTGGGGGATTGCGAAGAAGCTCGCCGAGCATGGGGCCGAGCTCGCCTTTTCCTATCAGGGTGAAGCGCTGGGCAAGCGCGTGATCCCGCTCGCGGCGCAGCTGGGGAGCGATTTCACCTTCGAATGCGACGTGTCGAGCATGGAATCGCTCGATGCCGCGTTCGCCGCCCTAAAAGAGCGCTGGGACAGCCTCGACTTCGTGGTCCACGCGATCGGCTTTTCCGACAAGAACGAGCTGCGCGGGCTCTATGTCGACACCAGCCTCGACAACTTCCTGATGACGATGAACATCTCGGCCTATTCGCTGGTCGCGATCGCCCAGCGCGCGAGCGCGATGATGCCCGAAAGCGGCGGCGCGATCCTGACGCTGAGCTATTACGGCGCCGAGAAGGTCGTGCCGCATTACAACGTCATGGGCGTGGCCAAGGCGGCGCTGGAGACGAGCGTGAAGTATCTCGCCAACGATCTCGGCCCGCGCAATATCCGCGTCAACGCGATCAGCGCCGGGCCGATCAAGACCCTCGCGGCGAGCGGGATCGGCGATTTCCGCTACATCCTCAAGTGGAACGAATACAACGCACCGCTGCGCCGCAATGTCACGATCGACGATGTCGGCGGCGCGGGGCTCTATCTGCTGTCGGACCTTTCATCCGGCGTCACCGGGGAGACGCATCATGTCGATGCGGGCTACCATGTCGTCGGAATGAAGCAGGAAGACGCGCCGGACATTGCGCTGTCCTAGGGCGACTTTCTTAAACGCTTCGGCGTAAGGAGCGCGGCCATGCGCACAGTTCTCGTCACCGGCTCGGCCGGGTTCATCGGCTTCCACCTCTCGCAACTGCTGCTGGAGGAGGGTTTCCGCGTCGTCGGCTATGACGGCATGACGGACTATTACGACGTGCGGATCAAGCAGCGGCGGCACCAGATGCTGCTGCAACATCCGCACTTTGCCTGCACCGAGGGGATGCTGGAGGATTTCGACACCCTTCACGCGCTCGCGCTGGCGGAGCAGCCCGACGTGATCGTCCACCTCGCCGCGCAGGCGGGGGTGCGCTACTCGCTTGAGAACCCGCGCGCCTATATCGACGCCAATCTGGTCGGCACCTTCAACGTGATGGAATGCGCGCGCGAGCTGGGTGTCAATCACCTGCTGATGGCGTCCACCTCGTCGGTCTATGGCGCGAACGAGCAAATGCCCTTCGACGAACTCCAGAAGGTCGATACCCCGCTGACGCTCTACGCCGCGACCAAGAAGGCGAACGAGGCGATGGCGCATTCCTACGCACACCTCTGGAACCTGCCGACGACGATGTTCCGCTTCTTCACGGTCTACGGGCCCTGGGGGCGGCCCGACATGGCGCTGTTCAAGTTCACCAAGGGCGTGCTCGAAGGCACCCCGATCGATATCTACAACGATGGCGAGATGTACCGCGATTTCACCTACGTCACCGATCTGGTGCGCGGCATCCGCCTGCTGATCGACGCCGCGCCGGTGCGGCCCGATACGCCTGCCGACATTTCCGCAGGCGACAGCCTCTCCCCCGTCGCGCCCTACCGCGTCGTGAATATCGGCAATGGCGACAAGGTGCGGCTGATGGATTTCGTCGAAGCGATCGAGGCCGAATGCGGGCGCGCGGCGGTGAAGAACTTCATGCCGATGCAGCAGGGCGATGTCCCCGCGACTTGGGCCGATGCGAGCCTGCTCGAATCGCTCACCGGCTATGCTCCGCAGACCCCCTTTCGCGAAGGTGTGTCGCGGTTCGTGGCGTGGTATCGCGATTATTACGGGGTTTGAGACCTACTTCGGCGGCGGCGGCAGTTCGCCTTCGCCGGGAAGTTCGGCCTGCCGCTCGCGCTCGAGCCGCTCCATATATTCGCGCTCGATCATCTCGACCCGCTCCTGTTCGGCGGCGGCATCGGCGTCGATGGTGGAGAGCCGTTCCTGACGCGCCTCCTCGATCAGCTTGCCGAAACGCACGCCATCGGCCTCCTCGCGATCCTTGGCCCAGGCTTCGACGAATTTCTGGGTGCAGCCGGTGAAGCCCCCCGCGCCCGCGGGCGAGCAGCTCATCGCGCCGAAATCGCCGACATATTTGATCTGGTCGACCTGCCGCGCGAGCGACTGGTTGGCCGGATTGTCGGAATAGCGCAGGTTCGAGGGGATGCGATAGCGCTCCTCCTCGACCAGGATCTCGCACACCACCACTTCGCCGGGCTGGGCGACGGGGCATTCGCTTTCGTTATAGGCGATCACCATGTTGATCTTCTCGTCGGCGCTCTGCGCGGCGGCCGGGCTGGCGGCAGCGGCGGCGGCGAGGCCGGCGAGAGCGAGAGGGGCGGTGAGACGCTTCATGGTGCAAATGTCCTTGGCGGGGTGGGGGCACAGCAATGCCCGTGTCCGGGGTGGCTTGTCTAGTCCGGCAGGGCTGAACCGCGACTGAAGCCTGCCGGTTCCGCCGACTTAGCGAAATCTTGAAAGGTTTGCAGGTAAGCGCTGCCGCGATGGACGGGAATATCGCAGTTGTGGGGCTTGGCTATGTCGGCCTGCCGGTGGCCGTGGCGCTGGCCGAACGGCTGGGGCCGCGGGGCGTCGTCGTGACCGGCTTCGACATCGCCGCACGGCGCATCGCCGAGCTGCGCGCGGGGCGCGACAGCACCCGCGAGATCACCGATAGCAGGCTGGCGTCATGCGGCCTTGCCGTCAGCGATGACCCGGCGGTGCTGGCGGGGGCGAGCCTCATCATTGTCACCGTGCCGACCCCGATCACCGAGGAACGCCGCCCCGACCTCACCCCGCTGCAACGCGCTTGCGAGACCATCGGCCCGCACTTGCAGAAAGGCGCGCTGGTGGTGTTCGAATCGACCGTGTTCCCCGGCGTGACCGAGGATATCTGCGGACCGTGGCTGGCGGCAGCCTCGGGCCTTGTGCAAGGCGCGGACTTCGCGCTCGGCTACAGCCCCGAACGCATCAACCCCGGCGACACCATCCACCGGCTCGAGACCATCACCAAGATCATCGCCGCCGATAGCCCCGCGGCGCTTGCCCGGATGCGCGAAGTCTATGGCGCGGTGGTCGATGCGGGGCTGCACGAAGCGCCCTCGATCAAGGTGGCCGAGGCCGCCAAGGTGATCGAGAACACCCAGCGCGATCTCAACATCGCGCTGATGAACGAGATCGCGCTGATCTTCGACCGCATGGGCCTCGCCACGCGCGACGTCCTGGCGGCAGCGGGGACCAAGTGGAACTTCCTGCCCTTCACCCCCGGCCTTGTCGGCGGGCACTGCATCGGGGTCGATCCCTTCTACCTCACGGCAGCGGCGGAGAAGCTGGGCTACCGGCCCGAGGTGATCCTCGCAGGGCGGCGAATCAACGACTCCATGGGGCAGGCGATCGCCCAAAAGGTGGTGAAGCTGCTGATCGCGGGCGGGGTCTCCCCCTGCCGCGCGCGGGTCGGCGTCATGGGGCTGACCTTCAAGCAGGACGTGCCCGATATCCGCAATTCCAAGGTGCCCGACATCCTCGCCGAACTGCGCGAATACGGGATCGACGCGCTGGTGAGCGACCCCCTCGCCGATCCGGCGGCGGCGCGCCTCGAATACGGCATCACGCTGCGCGCCGACGATGCGCTCGCCGATCTGGATGCGCTGGTGCTGGCGGTGAACCACGCGGCCTACCTCGCCGACCCTGCCGCCCTCGTGGCGCGGGTGCGCAAAGGCGGCGTGCTGGTGGACGTCAAAAGCGCATTGGATCGGGCGGCGTTACCCGAGGGGCTGGTTTACTGGAGCCTTTGATTGCGCACCCGCATCCGCGGGTGCGTCCTCGGTGCGTTTCCGTCGCTGCGCGACCGGCTCAGCGCGTCCCTGCGAGCTCCTTCCTAGATCCTCTCGCTCACCTTGATCGCAATCCGGCATCCCAGCCGGATCGCGCCCGCCAGCAGCGGATAGGCGGGCGCGCGCTCCGCACCATTGGCAAGCGCCGAATCGCGGTGTTCGCGCTCTTCCTCGCGGAATTCCTCGATGATGGCGGCGAGTTCCGGATCGGCCCCGCTCGCCTCCAGCGCTTCGAGCTGGTCGGAATAGTGCTTGTCGATCTCGGTCTCGACCGCGGCGGTGCAGGCCATCGCTGCCTCGGGGCCGAGCAGCGCCGTCCCCGCGCCCAGCACATAGCCCGCCGCCGACCAGAAGGGGTGCAAGGCAGTCGGCCGCACGCCGCGCTCGGCAAGCAGCGCGTCGAACTTCTTGCGATGCTCGGCCTCCTGCGCCGCCATGTGACGGATTTCGGCGGAATGCGGCCCGCGGTCGCCCATCACGGCGAGCTGGCCTTCGTAGATGCGCGTCGCGCCGAATTCCCCGGCCTGGTCGACGCGGATCATGCGGTGGAGGGCTTGGCGGTCCATTTTCGGGCTCCTTTGCCTGTCACTTACCTACGATACGCAGCGAGCGCCACAATGGCCGCACCCGAAAGGCTCGAAATCAGGAAATTGAACCCCGCAAGGCTGATCCCGAACAGCGTCCACGGGGCGACATCGCAGCGGATCAGCGGCGCGGCCTTGAAGTCGAGCAGATCGGTGCCCGAAGGCGGGGCCGAGCAGCCGGTGATGCCCTCCCACCAGCCATATTCGACCCCGGCGTGAAAGCCGCCGAT
Organism: Porphyrobacter sp. YT40; assembly: GCF_006542605.1. Classification (GTDB taxonomy): domain Bacteria; phylum Pseudomonadota; class Alphaproteobacteria; order Sphingomonadales; family Sphingomonadaceae; genus Erythrobacter. The sequence continues at coordinate 723,091 of NZ_CP041222.1, read as the reverse complement.
CAGCCCGGAGGTGAGGATTGCGAGCCCCGCCAGCACGGTCCACACCTGCGGCGGCTTCAGCCAGAACGCCGCGAGCCCCAGCGCCAGCGCGGCGAAATGCGGGTAGCGCTGCCACCAGCACATCTCGCACGGATAGAGGCCAAAGCCGTATTGCGACAGATAGGCCCCGCCCAGCAACGCCGCCGGCACCAGCACCGCCAGCCAGCGGGCCTTCCCCAGATTATCGGTCATGGCGCGGCTCAGGGCTTGGCGGAAGGCTTGAGCGCAGGCCGCAGCGCGACCGTGCTCTTGGTGGTGCGGCGCAGCGTATCCATCGCGTAATTGAGCTGGAAGTCCTTGACCCCCCGCTCCTCAAGCTGCGCGGCGGTGAGCTGGAAACGCGGATCGGCGATCTTGTCGGTCTCCATCTCCTCGTCCTTGATCGCCAGCTCGTTGATCAGGTGCCCGCGCAGATCGCTTTCGCGGGTCTGATACTTCTGGCGCAGCGCATAATCGGGGTCGGAGATCTGCGGCACGGTGATGTCGGGGCGAATGCCGCCTTCCTGCACCGATTTGCCCGCCGGCGTGAAATAGCGCGCGGTGGTCAGCTTCAAGGCGGCATCGGTGCCGAGCGGCAGCAGCGACTGCACCGAACCCTTGCCGAAGCTGCGCTCGCCCATGATCAGCGCGCGGCGGTGATCCTGCAATGCGCCCGCCACGATTTCGGAGGCCGAGGCGGAGCCGGCATTGATCAGCACGATCATCGGCACGCCTTCGGCCATATCGCCGCGATAGACGCTCTCGGCATCGTAGAGCACCGTCTCGCCCCGCGCGCGGCCGCGCTGGCTGACGATCCGGCCCTTGCTCAGGAACAGGTCGCTGAGCGCCACGGATTCGTCGAGGCTGCCGCCGGGGTTGTTGCGCAGGTCGAGCACCAGTCCGTTGACGCGCCCGCCGGGGGCCTTCTTCTTGATGTCGGCCCACGCCTTATAAACATCCGCCCCGACCTGGGCGGAGAATTCGTTGACCGTAATGACCGCGATATTGCCCTCGGCCAGTTCGGAGGTGACCGGCTCGAGCTCGATCACGCCGCGGGTCACGTTGACCTCCAGCGGCTCCTCGCGGCCCGGACGGAAGATCGTCAGCTGGATCGAGGTGCCCTTGGGCCCGCGCATCTGCGCCACCGCATCATCGAGCTTGGTGTCGACGATCAGCTTGCCATCGAGGTGCGTGATGAAGTCGCCCGCCTTGATCCCCGCGGTCTCGGCCGGGCTGCCGCGGAAGGGCGAGATCACCTTGACCGCGCCATCCTCCATCACCACCGACAGGCCAAGGCCCGAATATTGCCCGTCGATCATGGTCTCCAGCCGCTGGAGATCGCCGCCGTCGAGATAGGCCGAATGGGGATCGAGCGCCGCCAGCATCCCGTCGATCGCGCCGCGGATCAGCACGTCATCCTCGACCGGCTCGACATAGCTCGATTTCACCCGCTGGAAGACGGCGAAAAGCTTGGCGAATTCGGGCCCGGCGCGGCCATCGACCTGAGCCATGGTGGCGGTGGTGGCAGGGATCAGCGCGACGGTAGTGACAAGGGCTGCGCTGCGCAGGAGTGCGGCGATGTTCATGGGTGCGGGATGCTCCTTCGGCGGGAGAGTGTATAGGCTCCGCTTGCTGAACGCCAGATCAACGCTGCGGGGGTGATCCGGAGAGGACAGGACGCCCGTCACGTGGTGATTATCGCAGATATTGCAAGGGGTTGACCGGCTTGCCATCCTGCCGCAGCTCGATCGTCACCGGCTCCGTCCCCCCGGTGGCGCGGCCCAGCGGGCTGCCGCCGATGACGGAATCGCCCACCGCGACCTCGACCATGGCGAGCCCGGTGACGAGGCTGGTCCAGCCGCCGTCATGCTCGATAATGACGATTCGCCCGAAGCCGCGATAGGCCCCGGCAAAGGCGACCCGACCGCGCGCCGGGGCAACCACCTGCGCGTCCTTCGCGGGCGCGAGAGTAAGCCCGGTGGCAGCAAGCCCGCTGGCGCGCTTCGTCCCGAACCCGGAGAGCGTGCGCCCCTGCACCGGCAGCTGGAAATCGCGCGGCGGCGGGCTGCTGGCGGCGGGAGAGGGCGCGGGTGCGGCTTCGGGCGGCAGGGCGGCCGCTAGATTCTCCGGCCGCAGCACCGGGCCGGGCAGCGCGGCGAGTTCCTGCCGCAGCGCCGCGACCTCGCCCAGCTTGCCCACCAGCCCATCGAGATCGCGGGCTTCCTCGGCGAGCGCCAGCGCGCGCTCGGCCTCGCGCAAGGCCGCGCCGCGGGCGGTGCGCGAGGCGATGCGCTGCTGCTGTTCGAGCGCGGCGAGCTGCGCGCGGCGCTGGCGCAAGGCGCTCTCGCTGCCGCGCAATTGCTCGACCGCCGCCGCCGCCTGCGCTTCGAGCGCGCGGCCCCGGTCAAGCTCGGCCTTCAATCCCGCCGTGCGCGCCGCGATCTGCGGCACCGCCCCATCGAGCACCGCGCGCACGTGCACCACATCCTTGAGCGAGCCGGGTTGCAGGGCCGAAAGCGCCAGCGGGCGGCGCGCGACCGTCTGCAATGCGGCGGCGAGGCGGGCGGTGGGCTCGCGCTTTTCGGCGAGCCGCGCGGTCACGGCGGCGCGCTGCTGGCGGGCGATGGTAAGGCGCGCGCGGGCGATCTCGATATCGGCCTCGGCCTGCTGGATGCGCGCGGCGAGCGCGGCGGCCTCGCTGGCGGTGCGGGTGGCGGCCTCGGCCTCGGCGGCGAGCCGCGCGGCGCGGGTTTCGGCCAGCTTGCTCTCGCGGGTGGCCCGCTTGAGCGCCGCCTCGGCGTCATCGGCTTCGAGCAGCGCGACGGACAGCGCGGCGCGGCTATCGGGCATGGCCACTACCAGCGCCGTGGCGACACCGACGGTCGCCGCAAAAGTCAGGATCAATCGCCCGCGCATGGCGACGTCATGCCCGATGATAGGGATGGCCTGCAAGGATCGTGGTGGCGCGGTAGAGTTGCTCCATCAGCATCGCGCGCGCCAGCATGTGCGGCCAGGTGGCAGGGCCGAAGGCGAGCAGGAGGTCGGCAGAGGCGCGCTCGGCATCGGAATGTCCGTCCGCCGCGCCGATCATGAAGCGGGTCTCGCGCACGCCATCATCGCGCCACTCGCCCAGCAGGGCGGCGAAGCTCTCCGAGGACATGGCCTTGCCGCGCTCGTCGAGCAGCACTGTGCGGCAGGGGGTGAGCGGATCGGCCACCTTGCCCGCACCGGTATCGGGCCATTCGGTGAGCTTCACGGGCCAGGTCAGGCGCTTGGCATAACGCTCCACCAGCTCGCCCTCCGGCGAACGCCCGATCTTGCCCCGCGCGATGATGTGGAGGAGAATAAGCGCAACCTTTCAAAGGCAGAGCCAAACGGTCGCGCAGCGACCGCAAGGGCGACCGCCCGCCCGCAGGTGCTCCGTCGCAAAGCGACGAAAACGCACCGAGGACGCTCGCCCGGATGGGCGAGCGCAAAACAAATCAATTCCTACCAAGCATCGACGTTTCCGACCCCTCGAAGCTCCACATCCGTTCGAGGTTGTAGAAGCTGCGCACTTCGGGGCGGAACAGGTGGACGACCACGTCGCCCGCGTCGATCAGCACCCAGTCGGCAGCCGGCAGGCCTTCGACGCGGGCATGGCCGAAACCGGCCTGCTTGATCTTCTCGGCGAGCTTCTGCGCCATCGCGGCGACCTGCCGGGTCGAACGGCCGCTGGCGATCACCATGTGATCGGCGATCGAGCTTTTGCCCTCGAGCGGGATCGAGACGATCTCCTGCGCCTGATCGTCGTCGAGCTGGTCCATCACCAGCTGATGCAGCGTTGCGCCGCTCATGTCAGCGCGTGCCACGGAGGCGGCCGCCTGAGAGGCGGCTTGGGCGGCGCCCTGCGGCAGGCCCAGAATCAAGGCTTCGGTGCTTGGCAATCGGGTATCTCCAGAGTTCGAGGCGGAAAGAGCCGGCATCGGGCAAGCCGTCCCGCAGCCGGGCGGAGCCGCGCGGCGCGCGTCTCATGCCGTGGCCTCGGGCCGGATCATGCGGAATGTCAGCCGATCACGCACCGGGGGTGGTTCATGCGCGCCTTTCGATCCTTCTCCGAGCAAAGCCTCGGCCCACCCGGCATGGGCACGGCGAATGGCCGTGGCCGAGCGGTGATCGGGATCGAAACGCAATAACACCAGGGCCGGTGCGCTCCATTGCCCCCGTTTCCGAAAGCTGGCGGCAGGCACCTGATAGCGTCTGAGCCAGGCCATGGCGGGGCTTGTCATGGCGTCGGCATCATAGCCGGGGCGGGCGATCACCGCAATCGGCATTGTCCGGGCGATCCGCCGCCAGTCCTTCCAGCGGTGCAACTGGGCGAGATTGTCGCTCCCCATCAGCCACACGAAGCGCCGTTTGGGATAGCGCCGGGTGAGCGCGGCGAGCGTGTCCACGGTGTAGCGCGTGCCGAGTCTCTGCTCGATCGCGGTGGGCACGATCCGCGCGCGCCGCGCCTGCTTTCGCGCCGAAAGGAGCCGCGCTTTCAGCGGCGCCATGCCCGCCTTGGGCTTCAGCGGATTGCCGGGGGAAACCAGCCACCAGGTCTCGTCCAGCCCCAGCGCCTCTGCCGCGAAGAGCGTGATTCGCCGGTGCCCGCCATGCGCGGGGTTGAAGCTCCCGCCGAGGAGCCCGGTGAGGACAGGCGTGCCCACGCGCGGCTGCGATCAGGGCCGGGTCTGGCCCGTCCCGCGCACCTGCCACTTGTAGGTCGTCAGCCCCTCAAGCGCGACAGGCCCGCGCGCGTGGAGCCGCCCGGTGGCGATCCCGATCTCCGCGCCGAGGCCGAACTCGCCCCCGTCGGCGAATTGCGATGAGGCGTTGTGCATCACGATCGCGCTGTCGACTTCCGTGAGGAAACGCTCGGCCGCGGCATCGTCGGCGGTGACAATCGCATCGGTGTGGGCCGAGGAATGGCGCGCGATATGCGCCAGCGCGGCATCCAGATCGTCGACCATCGCGACCGAGAGGATCGCGTCGAGATACTCGGTGTCCCAGTCATTCGCGCTGGCCGGGATGACCCGCGAATCGAGCGCGGCGATGCGCTTGTCGCCGCGCACTTCGCACCCCTTGTCGATCAGCGCGGCGATGAGTTCGCTTGTTTTGGGGAAGGCCGCGTCGATCAGCAATGTCTCCATCGCGCCGCAGATGCCGGTGCGGCGCAGCTTGGCGTTGAGCGCGATTCCCTCGGCCATCGCCGGGTCGGCGGCCGCGTGGATGTAGGTGTGGTTGATCCCGTCCAGGTGAGCGAGCACGGGGACGCGCGCATCGGCCTGCACCCGCGCGACGAGGCTCTTTCCCCCGCGCGGCACGATCATGTCGATCAGGCCCGCCGCGGTCAGCATCGCGCCCACGGCGGCGCGGTCCTGCGTCGGCAGCAGTTGCACTGCATCGGCGGGCACGCCGCCTTGGACGAGTCCCTCCACCAGCGCGGCGTGGATCGCGCGGTTGGAATGCACCGCCTCGCTCCCCCCGCGCAGCAGCGCCGCATTGCCCGCACGCACGCACAAGGCGGCAGCATCGGCGGTGACGTTGGGGCGGCTTTCGTAGATGATCCCGATGGTGCCGATCGGCACGCGGACGCGGCTCAGCCTGAGGCCATTGGCCGGCGTGGTCGAATCGATCACCTGCCCGACCGGATCGGGCAGATCGGCGACCGCGGCGACCGCATCGGCGATCCCCGCAAGCCGGGTCTCGTCGAGCCGCAGCCGGTCGAGCATCGCACCCGAAAGCCCGCGCGCTTCGCCGGCGGCGACATCCTCCGCATTGGCGGCGAGCACCGCCGGGGTGGCGGCGCGCAAGGCCTCTGCCGCACGGTGAAGCGCGGCGGCGCGGTCGGCGCTCGGCATGGCGGCGAGCTGGCGCTGCGCGGCGCGCGCGGCGCGGGCGAGGCCGTTGACCAGCGTTTCGGGATCGAGGGTGTCGGAGGGGCGAATGTTTGCAGATGTTTGAGTCATGCCCGCCACCCTAGCAGGCCGGGCCGCATCTGTCAGGCCCGCGCCCCCTGCTGGCGATTCGCGCGGCCCCGGTGGCCGAGTCGATGCGCGATTAGTCCACCCGTCAAACCGCGTATGAGGCGATGCGCTGTGGGAAAGTGCACTTTGTCGCGATTCCCTTTCGATTCGCCCCCCGTGCGGGTCTGCGGATTCGACCCCGACCGAATCGCCTGATAGCGGCCCTGCACGGGCATTCAGATCAGAACATAAATCGGGGCCGCACTTGTCAGACAGCAATTCCGCACTTCGCTGGGGCGATCGGCTGCGCCGTTGGTTCCCGGATCGTGAGTTCTTCATGCGCGCCGATGGTCAGGTGCGTTTCATCAAGATTTCGGGCAAGCTCCAGATGCGCGTCGCCGGTGCGGCGGTCGCGGCGCTGGTCTTGTGGCTGGTCGCGCTCGCGGTGATGGCCTGGGGCCAGTACCGCGCCGAGGCCGACCTTGCCTCCTTCGCCGAGCAGCGCGCCGAAGTCGCCAGCGCCGACCAGCGGATCAAGGCCTATGCCGGCAATGTCGACAAGGTGGTCGACGATCTGCAATCGCGCCAGGCCTTCCTCGAGGAAATGGCCCGGATGCTGCCCGAGGATCTGGTCGCCGAAGGCGCCGCCAGCGGCACGGTGAGCGATTCGACCACCGCAGCCGGAGAAACGGTCCGGAAGGTCAGCGCGCTGATGCCCGAAGCACGCGGTCTGGCCGAAATCGAAGCGCGTCAGCTCGCGCTGGTCGAACGCCTCACCCGCTTCGCCGATGGCCGCGCCCGCCGCGCCGAAGCCGCGATGCGCAAGCTCAACCTCGATCCCAAGCTGCTCAGCCGTGAAGCGCAGCAGGCGATGGGTGGTCCGTTCGAGGCCTTTACCGGCGGCGATTCGATCGACCCGCGCTTCGAGCGCCTCGGCCTCAGCCTGACGCGGATGGCGGTGCTGGAACGTGCGCTCAACGGCATCCCGCAGGTCGTGCCCGCCAGCGTCGAGAGCATCACTTCGGGCTTCGGCTATCGCCGCGACCCCTTCAACGGCAGCGGCGCGATGCATGCCGGGATCGACTTCCGCGGCCCGATGGGCTCGCCCGTCTTCGCCGCCGCCGATGGCCGCGTCAGTTTCGTCGGGCGCAAGTCGGGCTACGGCAATGTCGTCGAGATCAGCCACGGCAACGGAATGTTGACCCGTTACGCGCACCTTTCGCGCTTCGATGTGAAGGTGGGCCAGCAGGTCGCCGCAGGGGCGACCATCGCGGGGCTCGGCTCGACCGGGCGCTCCACCGGCCCGCACCTGCATTTCGAAGTCCGCATCAATGACCGCGCGGTCAATCCGCGTCCCTTTCTGGAGGCTGCCCCCAATGTTCTCAAGGAAGTCCGAGCCCGCCGGGCAGGCCCCGTCCCTGCCACCGCAGCCGCGGGCCGTTAACAGGAGCAGCAGCATGGCATCGGGTTCGACCTTTTCGGTGATCGGCGCGGATGTCGTCATCACCGGCAACATCTCCGCCACTGCCGACCTGCATATCGACGGCACGGTCGAGGGCGACATCACCTGCGCCAGTCTGGTGCAGGGCGAGAAGAGCGAGATCCGCGGGGCGATCACCGCCGAAAGCGCACGGATGGCGGGGACGGTCAACGGCTCGATCACCGCGCGCGAGCTGGTGATCCTCAAGAGCGCCCGGATCGAGGGCGACGTGCATTACGATGCGCTGACGATCGAACAGGGCGCGCAGGTCGATGGCCGCTTCGCGCCGAATGCACGGCAGGCGGTCAAGCCGGTGCAGGCGGTGCCTTCGAGCATCGAAGCGGCGGAGTAGGGTTTCGCCTTAACCCCGTTCGTGCTGAGCCTGTCGAAGCGCCGCACTTTTTGTCAGCCCGGTAGTGCCGGCAGAGAAGAACGGCCCTTCGACAAGCTCAGGGCGAACGGAATCCCGACTAAAGCACTTCCGCCCGCAGCGTCTTGCGATCCAGCTTGCCGATCATCGTCTTGGGCAGGCTTTCGCGCACCACCACCATGTCGACCCGCTCGTGCTTGCCGATGCGGGCGTTGAGCCAGCTCGCCAGCTCCTCGCCGCTCGCCGTCGCGCCTTCGTTGAGCGTGACATAGGCCCGCGGCACCTCGCCGCGGTATTCTTCGGGCACGCCGATCACCAGCGCCTCCTTCACCGCGGGGTGTTCGAGGATCACGTCCTCGACCACGCTGGGAAAGACCTTGAAGCCGCCCACTGCGATCATGTCCTTGATGCGGTCGACGATCTCGAAAAAGCCGTCTTCGTCTTGCCGCGCGACATCGCCGGTGCGCAGGTAGCGCTTGCCGCCATGCTCGACGAAGCAATCGCCATCGGCTTCCGGGCGGTTCCAGTAGCCGCGCATCACCTGCGGGCCGTGGACGGCAAGCTCGCCCGGCTCGCCCTCGGGCGCGAGTTTCGCGGGGTCTTCCTTGTCGAGCAGGATCACCTCGGTTCCCGGCACCAGCTGACCGATCGTGCCGCGCTTGCGGAACCCGTCATAGGGGTTGGCCGAGACCACGCCCGAGCTTTCGGTGAGCCCATAGCCCTCGCAAATGCGCACGCCCGTAACGCTCTCGAACTTCTCGTGCACCGGCCCCGGCATCGGCGCGCCGCCCGAGATGCAGACTTTGAGGCTGGAGAGGTCGGTTGTGGCGAGATCGGGGTGGTCGAGCATCGCCTGAAACATCGTCGGCACGCCAGGAAAGCCGGTGCAGCGGTATTTCTGGATCGTCTCCAAGACCTGCTTCGTCTCGAACCGCGGCACCATCGCGATCGAACCACCGGTCACCATCGCGTGATTGAGCAGCGCGGTGTTGGCGAAGACGTGGAAGAACGGCAGCGCGCCCATGAAGCACTCGCCCGCCGGATCGCCGAAGGGATTGAGCGCGGCGACCTGCTGGGCGTTCACCGACAGCTGATCATGCCCCAGCATCGCGCCCTTGGGCCGCCCGGTGGTGCCGCCGGTATATTGCAGCAGGGCGAGATCGGCGGGGGTGATGTCGACCGCGCGCGGTGCGCCCTCCGGGGTCATCGCGGCCCAGCTCTTGACGCTCGGCCCATAGGCGACATCGGCGATCTGCTTGCGCTTGAGCAGTTTGAGCGCGGTGCCCTTCACCCACGGCAGCTGATCGGAAAGGCGGCCCACCACCAGCGTTTCCAGCGCTGAACCGTCGAGCACCTTTTTCGCGGTCTTGTAGAGTTCGGGCACGTCGAGCGTCACCAGCAGCCGCGTGCCGGAATCGCCGACCTGCCAGCTCAACTCCTCGACCGAATAGAGCGGCGAGAAGTTCACCACCACCGCGCCCGCCATCATCGCACCATAGTAGGCGGCGGCGTAGATCGGCACGTTGGGGAGAAACAGGCCGACGCGGTCGCCCTTGGCGATGCCCAGCGCCTGAAGCCCGGCGGCAAAGCGCACGGCATCGGCATGAATCTCGGCGTAGCTGTAGGTGCGCCCGAGAAAATGCAGGAACGGCGCCTGCGGATTCGCGGCGCGCGTCCGCTCCAGCAGCGCGGGCAGCGTGGCCGGTGCGAAGACGGTTTCGAGCGGGACGGGGTGATGATAGGCGGGCGCGACACTACTGACAGTCATGTCAGTAATTGTGGCCGACAATCTCGCGGGGCACAAGCGAAACTGCGGGATTTCGGCGATTTCGATCGCCGCAGAGCTTGTTCGGGAGAGGCGCAAGCGCATTGCGTTCGGCCCGCCATCGGACGGGCCGCGAGCGCACGCGCGCGAGCCGCAGGCGATCCGGCGCGAAGCGACGGAAACTCGCCGAGGATGTGCCCGCGGAGGCGGGCACACCGACAGCAATGTCAGATAAACCCGCTCTCGGGGTCGATCTTCTTTTCCTCGGCCTCGGCTTCGCGCTTGCGGGCGAGCCAGGCTTCGGCCTCGGCTTCCTGCGCGGCTTCGCCGGCGGCCTTGACCTTGTCGTCACGCTCGGCGCGCAGTTCCTCGATCAGCCTTTCGCGATCGTTGCGCTCCGACTTGACCGGCGCGTCGGCATCCTCGGTCACGCCGGCGCGCTTGGCGGCCTTGGCGACCATCGCGTCAAGCTCGCGCTGCGAGCACAGGCCCAGCGTCACCGGGTCTTTCGGCGTGATGTTCTGGATGTTCCAGTGCGAGCGATCACGGATCGCGCCGATGGTGTTGCGGGTGGTGCCGATCAGCTTGCCGATCTGCGCGTCCGACACCTCGGGGTGGTTGCGCAGGATCCAGGCGATACCGTCGGGCTTGTCCTGCCGCTTCGAGACGGGGGTGTAGCGCGGGCCCTTGGTGCGGGTCACTTCAACCGGGGCCTTGTGCATCTTGAGCGAGTAGGACGGGTCTTCCTGCCCCTTTTCGATCTCGGCCTGGGTCAGCTCGCCCGAATGGACGGGGTCGCGCCCGGTGTACTTGCTGCCCGCAAGATCATCGGCCATCGCCTGCACTTCGAGGATGTGGAGGCCGCAGAACTCGGCGATCTGTTCGAAAGACAGCGCGGTGTTGTCCACCAGCCAGGTCGCGGTGGCATGCGGCATCAGCGGCTTGGGCTGATCCTTGGTCGCCATGGGGAAATCTCCGTTGAAAATGAAAGGGCCGCCCCTTTCGGAGCGGCCGCCTTGGAGTCTCAGATAGGCGAAACGGCGCGAAACGGCAAGAAATGGATTCGTTGTTTGTGAGCCACCTGTCGGTGGCGCATACCGCCCGCCAGCGCGATCGAAAGCTAATAAAGCTGCGCAGCAGCAAGCGAAACCGCTTCCTCCTCCCCCAGCGCCGCCAGCCCGGCGAGGAATTGCCGGCTCGCCGCCTCCCACGAGTAACCCGCGGCATAGGCGGCGCAGGTGGCGCGATCGCAATAGCGCGCGGCGTCGATCGCGCGGGCGAGATCCTCGGACAGCGCACCGACGCTTTCGGTGACGATGTCGAGCGGCCCGGGGACCGGGAAGGCGGCGACCGGGGTGCCGCAGGCCAGCGCCTCGATCATCACCAGCCCGAAGGTGTCGGTGCGGGAGGGGAAAACAAAGACATCGGCATGGGCATAGCACCCCGCCAGCGCCTCGCCCGTGCGCTTGCCGAGAAACAGCGCTTGCGGGAACCTCGCCTTGAGCCCTGCGAGGGCCGGGCCGTCTCCCACCACCACCTTGGTGCCGGGATAGGGGCAGGCGAGGAAGGCCTCGATATTCTTCTCCACCGCCACGCGCCCGACATAGAGCAGGATCGGCCCGGCGATCCCGGCATATTCGGGCGGACGTGGGGCTTGCGGGGAGAAGCACGACAGATCGACGCCGCGGCTCCAGTGGGTCAGGCGGGTGAGGCCCTGTTCGCGTAACTGGGCGCGGATCGTCTCGGTCGCGACCATGATCGTCTGCGCGGGGCGGTGGAACCAGCGGATATAGGGCCAGAACAACCGCGCAGGCAGCCCGGTGCGGCGCGCGACGTAATCGGGGAACTGGGTGTGATAGGCGGTGGTGAAGGGCACGCGGCGGCGCAGGCAATAGGCGCGGGCGGCAAAGCCCAACGGCCCCTCGGTCGCGATATGCACCGCGTCGGGCGCGATCGCCGCCAGCCGCCGCCCGACGGCGCCGGGCAGGGTCAGCGCGAGACGGATCTCGGGATAGGTCGGTGCGGGGATCGAGGGGTAGCCTTCGGGCGAAATCACCGTGACCTCATGCCCCCAGCCGCGCAGCACCTCGCAGGTGGTCGAAAGCGTGCGCACCACGCCGTTGGTCTGCGGGTGCCAGGCATCGGTGACGATCGCGATCCGCGCCGGGATGGGCGAAGGCGCCGCGGTGCAATCGTCGATGGGAATTGAGGTCAACCGGTTCACGCCGCCTCGCGCGCTTCGGCGGCGGCGGGGGGTGCCGCTTCGTCCTCGCGGCGGCGGATCTCGTCGGCCCAGTGGAGGATCTCCATCCGACCGTCGTGATGTTCGACCAGCGCGTTGCAGCCTTCGACCCAGTCGCCATCGTTCCAGTATTCGATGGGCCGGCCATTGTGCTGGAAGGCGCGGAATTCGGCGGTGTGGATGTGGCCGCACACCACCCCGTCGACCCCGCGCTCCCCGGCCGCGCGGGCGACGACTTCCTCGTACTTGCCGATGAACTCCACCGCGTTCTTGACCTTGTGCTTGGCCGCCTTGGAGAGCGACCAGTAGGGCAGGCCAAACCGGCGGCGGACGGTGTTCACCGCGAGATTGCACTTCATCATCAAGTGGTAGGCATGGTCGCCCACGAAGGCGAGCCAGCGGTGCGACAGCATGACGGCATCGAACTCGTCGCCGTGCAGCACCATCAGGCGCCGCCCGTCGGCGGTATCGTGAAAGGCCGCGCGGCGGATCTCGATGCCGCCGAAATTGAGGCCGGTGAACTGCCGGAACATCTCGTCGTGATTGCCGGGGATATAGACCACCCGCGTGCCGCGCCGCGCGCGCTTCATGATGCGCCAGACGATATCGTTGTGCGCGGATGGCCAGTAGAACTTCTTCTTCAGCCGCCAGCCGTCGATGATGTCGCCGACCAGATACATCGTCTCGCTGTCGGTGTGGTCGAGGAAGTCGATCAGCAGATCGGCGTTGCAGCCCTTGGTGCCGAGATGCACGTCGCTGATCCAGATCGTTCGGAACGAACGCCGCTCGCCGCCTTCGGGCTCGCCCCCTTCCGGCTCGGGCGTGCGCGGGCTCGCGAGCGGGAAGCTGGCGATGTTGTCGTGGATCAGATCGGTGAGGTCGGCGCCGGTCATCGGGATTTCCTGAGCTTGGTCTCTCGGAAATCCTTTGCCAGCCGAATGTTACACCCGAATCGCAAGGGCGTGACGGTTCCGCGTCATGTTTTCAATGACAAGTCAGGCGGCTGTCAGTCCATCGGCACGAAACCGGGCAGCGCCTGAACCCGCGCGATCCAGCCCTGAATCTGCGGATAATTGCCGAGGCCGAAGCCGCCCTCCTCGGCGACATGGGTGTAGGCGAACAGCGCGATGTCGGCGAGCGTCGGGGTGTCGCCGCAGAAAAAGGCATTATTCGCCAGATGCTTGTCCATCAGCTCCAGTGCCGCGCAGCCCGCCATGCGCTTGGCCATCATCTTCGCGCGCTGCTGCTCCGACAGGTTCGCCTCGCCCACGAAGCGCAGCCAGAAGCGCAGCGTGGCGACGTTGGGTTCGTGGTTGTACTGCTCGAAGAACATCCAGCGCAGCATGTCGGCCTGCGCGAAGCGGTCTTCCGGGATCAGCGCCGAGCCATGGGCGAGATACCAGCAGGCGGCGTTGCTTTCGGGCAGAAAACGCGCATCGGCCCCCTCCCCGATCTGGAGCACCGGGATGCGCCCATTGGCGTTCACCTTGGCGAGGAACTCGGGCGTGCGCGTCTCGCCCTGCATGATGTCGTAGCCGCGCGTCGCCAGCGGCAGGCCAAGCAGTGCGGCGGTGAGCTTGATCTTGTAGCAATTCCCGCTGCGCGGGTCTTCGTGGAGGGTGAGGGCATCATCGCCGCGCCCCGCCTCGTCCTGCATCGTCATGAAGCCGGACAATGTGGTCGGGAACACCAGCAGCTTGGGCTGGCCGGTTCCCAAGCCCTCCCACGAGGATTGCTCATAGGGTTGCGACAGGGTGGAATTGGGGTCGCTCGGCCAGAGGCAGTGGACGGCCGCCAGCTTGTCACCCTCGCCGCCCTTCCATTCCTTCCCCGCGCTCGCCGGGCCGCGATGGATCGGCGTCATGTCGCGCCAGCGCATCGCCCCGCGTCCCTTGCGGACCTCGACGAAGGCGTAATCGCCCGAAATGCGCAGCACGGGATAGGTCATTGGCCTGCAACCTCCAGCACGATCTTGCCGATGTGATCGCCGTTCTCCATCCGCGCATGGGCGGCGGCGGCTTCGGCGAGGGGGAAAGTCCGGTCCATCACCGGCGACAATTCGCCGTCGCAGAACAGCGGCCAGGCGTTGTCGGCGATCTCGTCGGCAAGCGCCGCCTTGAAGCTGTCCGAGCGCGGGCGCAGGGTCGATCCGGTGAGGGTCAGGCGCTTCATCATCACCACCGCCATATTCAGATCGGCCTTGGGCCCGCCCAGCACCGCGATGGTGACATGGCGGCCATCCTCGGCAAGGCACTTCATGTTGCGCGCGACATAATCGCCCGACACCATGTCGAGCACCACGTTGACGCCCTTGCCTTCGGTATGCGCCAGCACCGCCTCGACGAAGTCCTGCTCGCGGTAGTTGATCGCCAGATCCGCGCCGATCCGGGTCGCAGCGGCGCATTTGGCAGTGTCGCCGCAGGTGACGATGACTTGCAGCCCGAAGGCCTTGCCGAGCATGATTGCCATCGTCCCGATGCCGCTGGTGCCGCCGTGGATCAGCACGCTCTCCCCATCGCGCGCGAGGCCGCGCTCGAACAGGTTGTGCCACACGGTGAAGAGGGTTTCGGGGAGCGCGGCGGCTTCGGAAAGCATCATGCCTTCGGGCACCGGCAGGCAGTGCTGCCAATGCGCCGCGCAATATTCGGCATAGCCCCCGCCGGGTGTGAGGGCGGCGACATATTGCCCGATCATCTCGCGCGGGACTTCGGTGCCGACGGCGACGATCTCGCCCGACACCTCCAGCCCCAGCGTGGGCGAAGCGCCCGGCGGCGGCGGATAGGCTCCGGCGCGCTGGAGGCAATCGGGGCGGTTGACCCCGGCATAAGCTACGCGGATCAGCACATCGTCGGGACGCAGGCGCGGCAGGGGGTTGCCGCTTTGCAGCTGCAGGACATCCGGCCCGCCGGGGGCGTCGAAGCCGATCGCCTGCATCGTGTCAGGCAAGGCCCGCCCCGTGTTCGCGTCCATCACAAAGTCCCCCCGTTCAATCGCTTTTAACCACCTGCCCTGGGCGAATAACCCTCTCACCGATTGACAGCAAGCCGCTTCCCCCTGATGCTGCGCGGCAGATGGAAGAACCCGATCGCCCACGCCCCAGCGGAGACGCGGCGAGTCGCCTCGCAGGCGAGGACCTCGGCCCCTATTCGCAAGCCGAACTGGCAGAGCGTATCGCGCTGCTCGAAGCCGAGATCGCGCGCGTTATCGCCCACCGCGACAAGGCTGCCGCCCACCGCGCCGCCGCCGATGCGCTGTTCGGGAAGGGCGGCGGATGATCCGATTACGCATAGCTTCCGTATCAAGCTTAGCGGATTCGCAATTCCCGGCGCGCATCCCATATTGTCGGAAAATGGCTCCCCCCGCTCTCTCGCCACGAGCGCCCACCCGCAGATAGAGGCCTCTCCCATGCCCAGCTTCGCCCAGAACCTCGAACGCACGCTGCACAATGCGCTCGGCAATGCGTCCGAGCGGCGGCACGAATATGCCACGCTCGAACACCTGCTGCTGGCGCTGATCGACGATGAGGATGCGGCCGCGGTAATGGCCGCCTGCGGCGTCGATCTGGCCGAGCTGGGCGAGGTGGTGAAGCAGTATCTCGATCAGGAATATCAAAGCCTCAAGACCGAGGACGGCGCCGACCCGCAGCCCACCGCGGGCTTCCAGCGGGTGATCCAGCGCGCGATCCTGCACGTCCAGTCCTCGGGCAAGGACACCGTCACCGGCGCGAACGTGCTGGTCGCACTGTTTTCCGAGCGTGATTCCTACGCGGTCTATTTCCTCCAGCAGCAGGACATGAGCCGGCTCGATGCGGTGAGCTTCATCAGCCACGGCATCGGCAAGGGCGGCCGCCAGATCGAGCCCAAGACCCCGCAGGGTGCCGACAAGGCGGAAGAACCCGCGCAACAGGCCAAGGACAGCGGCAGCAAGAAGGAAACCGCGCTCGACCAGTTCACCGTCAACCTCAACGCCAAGGCCGAAAACGGCAAGATCGACCCGCTGATCGGTCGCGGGCCGGAGGTGGACCGGACGATCCAGATCCTGTGCCGCCGTTCCAAGAACAACCCGCTCTATGTCGGCGATCCCGGCGTCGGCAAGACCGCGATTGCGGAGGGTCTGGCGCGCAAGATCGTCGAAGGCGACGTGCCCGAAGTGCTGTCCGAAGCGGTGATCTACTCGCTCGACATGGGCGCGCTGCTGGCGGGCACGCGCTATCGCGGCGACTTTGAAGAACGGCTGAAGCAGGTCGTCACCGAGCTTGAGGCCATGCCCAACGCGGTGCTGTTCATCGACGAAATCCACACCGTGATCGGCGCCGGCGCGACCAGCGGCGGGGCGATGGATGCCTCGAACCTGCTGAAGCCCGCGCTGTCCTCCGGCGCGATCCGCTGCATCGGCTCGACCACCTACAAGGAATTCCGCAACCACTTCGAAAAGGACCGCGCGCTGCTGCGCCGGTTCCAGAAGATCGATGTGAACGAGCCCACGATCGAAGACACGGTCAAGATCCTCAAAGGTCTGCGCTCCGCCTTCGAAGATCACCACAAGGTGAAATACACGCCCGATGCGATCAAGACCGCGGTCGAGCTTTCGGCGCGCTACATCAACGACCGCAAGCTGCCCGACAAGGCAATCGACGTGATCGACGAGGTCGGCGCGATGCAGATGCTGGTGCCCCCCAGCCGCCGCAAGAAGACCATCACCGCGCGCGAGATCGAACAGGTGATCGCGACGATGGCGCGCATCCCTCCCAAGTCGGTCAGCAAGGACGACAAGAAGGCACTCGAAAACCTCGAGCGCGATCTCAAGCACGTCGTCTTCGGGCAGGACGAGGCGATCCAGCGCCTCGCCACCGCGATGAAGCTGAGCCGTGCGGGCCTGCGCGATCCGGACAAGCCGATCGGCAGCTTCCTGTTTTCCGGCCCCACCGGCGTCGGCAAGACCGAAGTCGCCCGCCAGCTCGCCACGATCATGGGGATCGAGCTCAAGCGCTTCGACATGTCGGAATATATGGAGCGTCACTCGGTCAGCCGCCTCATCGGCGCGCCTCCGGGCTATGTCGGTTACGATCAGGGCGGTCTGCTGACCGATGCGGTCGACCAGAACCCGCATTGCGTGCTGCTGCTCGACGAGATCGAGAAGGCGCACCCTGACCTCTACAACATCCTGTTGCAGGTGATGGACAACGGCCGCCTGACCGACCACCACGGCAAGACGGTCGATTTCCGCAACGTGGTGCTGATCATGACCACCAATGCGGGCGCGTCCGACATGGCGCGGCAGGGGATCGGCTTCGGCGACGTGAGCAAGGCCGATGCGGGTGACGAGGCGGTGAAGAAGATGTTCACCCCCGAATTCCGCAACCGGCTGGATGCGATCGTGCCCTTCGCCTATCTCGGCAAGAGCACCGTGGCGCGCGTGGTCGACAAGTTCATCCTCCAGCTGGAGCTGCAACTCGCCGAACAGAACGTCCACATCCAGTTCGACAGCGATGCGCGCAGCTGGCTGGGCGACAAGGGCTATGACAAGCTCTACGGCGCGCGGCCGATGGCTCGCCTGATCCAGGAAAAGATCAAGCAGCCGCTCGCGGAAGAACTGCTGTTCGGCAAGCTGGCCGATGGCGGCGAGGTGCATGTCACGGTGAAGGACGGCAAGCCCGCCTTCGAAATGACCCCGGCCCCGCCCAAGGTGAAGGTCGCCAAGAAGAAGGCGCCTGCAAAAAAGACCCCGGCGGCCAAGAAGCCCGCGCCGGAAGCCGACGAGGGCTGATGCGCGGATCTATCGCAGCAATGGCGGCGGCGGGGGTGCTGATGGGCACCTCCGCCGCTCCCGTATCCGCCCAGCCCGCCGATCTCTCGGCCGAGGCGATGGCGGCGCATCTGGCCGAAGTCGGCACGTGGCAGTTCGCGGCGCGCAAGAAGGGGCCGGACGGCAAGTCCGAATGCACCGAGACCTGGCATTTCGACGCTGATGGCACCGGCTGGGTGCAGAGCGGGCAGCAGCGCGTCACGCTCTCGTGGCGCACCGAGAAGGACAGCAGCGACGATCGCTGGCTCCGCCTCACCCCGCTCGCCTCCACCGCCGGGGCCGACTGCATGGGCCGGCCGAGCGACCCCGCCGCCTATCCCGAAGAGGAATATGGCTTCGTCGTGATGTTCAAGAACGCGGGCGACGCGCTGACCTGCCGCCCGGCGTCCTACATCATGGTCGACGGCGTGATCACCGACGAGCGCATCCTGCGCGATGAGGACTGCTGGGGCTGGCTCGATCCGGTGAAGCGCAAGTAACTCTGGAACACGGACGCGACCTCAAAGGTTGCTCCTGTCATGGCCGCCCCCTTTTCCTGGATCCGTCCCGAGCCGTGGGGCATTCACATCGTTCCCGCCGATGCCTGGGTCGATCCCTCGCGCCCGGTGCCGCGCGCGCTGGTGACGCATGGCCATGCCGATCATGCGCGCGGCGGGCATGGCGAGACCATCGCCACCCCGGCAACGCTGGCGATCATGGAGCTGCGCTATCGCACCGGGGCGTCCGACGAGGCCGGAACCGTTCTGCACAAGGCGGTACCGGTCGAATATGGCGAGACGATCCGCCTGCCGGGCGGGGTCGATGCGACCTATATCCCGGCGGGCCACGTGCTCGGTTCTGCGCAGATCCTGCTCGAACACGCGGGCGAGCGGGTCGTCATAACCGGCGATTACAAGCGCGCCCCCGATCCGACCGCCGCGCCCTTTGAAGTCACCCCCTGCGACATCTTCATCACCGAGGCGACCTTCGGCCTCCCGGTCTTCACCCATCCCCCCATCGGCGAGGAGATCGGCAAGCTGCTGGACGCGCGCTCCGACAATCCCGAGGCTTGCGTGCTGGTGGGCGCCTATGCGCTGGGCAAGGCGCAGCGGGTGATCGCCGAACTGCGCGCGGCGGGGCACAGCGACACGATCTTTCTCCACGGAGCGATGGAGGCGATGTGCCGGCTCTACGAGGATCACGGCGTGGCGCTGGGCGATCTGCGGCTCGTCGCCGATGCCACCAAGGACGAAATGCGTGGGAGCATCGTCGTCGCGCCGCCTTCGGCGCTCAACGACCGCTGGAGCCGCCGCCTGCCCGATCCCATCACCGCCATGGCGAGCGGATGGATGCGGGTGCGCGGGCGTGCACGCCAGCGCGGGGTGGAGCTCCCGCTGGTGATCTCCGATCACGCCGACTGGGGCGAACTCACCCGCACCATCACCGAGGTCAACCCGCAGGAAACCTGGATCACCCATGGGCGCGAGGAAGCGCTGCTGCGCTGGTGCGCGCTCAGCCAGCGCCGCGCCCGCGCGCTGGCGCTGGTCGGATACGAGGACGAGGATGACTAGCACCCCCGCCCTCGCCATCCGGAACTTACTTGATCGCGGTCAGATCGGCTTCGATCTTGGCCAGCATCTCTTCGGTGATCATCCCCTGCGAGAACGGCGCGAGAGTGCGCAGGCTCAACGCGCGGAACTGGTCGTAGGCGGGGTGCTGGTCGATGCCGGGCAGATACTTGTCGAGCACCGCCTTGGCGCGCGCGTCGGCCACCAGCACTTCGACCGGGGTGTCGATCGAAAAGGCCGGGGCAGGCGCGGGCGTTTCCTGCGCGGTCACGGCAAGGGGAGCGGTCACGGCGGCAAGCGCCAGGCCGAAGGCGGCAAGCGGAGCAAACTTCATCGAGGCGGTATCCTTGTAATGGCGCGCGCCAGCTGCGCGGCTGCTGCGTCCTCTAGCCGATTTGCATGTCGGCGCAATGAACGGCCGGGCAGGCGCTGATGGAGGAATTTGCCGCCCTGCTCGATGCGCTGGTCTACACCACCAGCCGCAACCGCAAACTGGCGCTGATTGCGGCCTATCTGCGTGGAAGCCCCGATCCCGATCGCGGCTGGGCGATGGCCGCGCTGACCGGCGGGCTCGATTTTCCGGCGGTGAAGTCCTCCACGATCCGCAATCTGATGATGGAGCGGGTCGATCCGGTGCTGTGGGCGCTCTCCCGCGATTTCGTTGGCGACACCGCCGAAACCGCCAGCCTGCTCTGGCCCGAGCCCGAAGATGCCGCGCCGCAGCCTGCGCTCTCGCTCTCCGAGGTGGTCGATCGCCTTGCCGCGCTCACTCGCGCCACCGCGCCCAAGGAACTGCCCGGGCTGCTCGGGCGGATGGACGCCAAGGGCCGCTATGCGCTGATCAAGCTGGCGACCGGCGGGATGCGCGTGGGCGTATCGGCGCGACTCGCCAAGACTGCCTTTGCGATGGCCTTCGAGGTGCCGGTCGAGGAGGTCGAGGAATATTGGCACGCGCTCAGCCCGCCCTACACCGAACTGTTCCAATGGGCGGCCGAAGGCGGCGACCCACCCGATCTGGCGGGCGTGCCCCGGTTCCGCCCCTTCATGCTCGCCCACCCGCTCGAGGACGGGGTGGTGGACCTCAAGGACTATGCCGCCGAATGGAAGTGGGACGGCATCCGCGTGCAATTGGTGCGCGCGGGGGGGGAAACGCGGGTCTATTCGCGCTCGGGCGACGATATTTCGGCGACCTTTCCCGAATTGCTCGACGTGCTGGCGATGGACGCGGTGCTCGATGGCGAATTGCTGGTGCGCGGGGTTACGCAGGGCGGAGAGGCCGGGGGTGCGGCGAGCTTCAATGCGCTCCAGCAGCGGCTCGGGCGCAAGACCGTCTCCAAGGCGATGCTGCGCGACTACCCCGCCTTCGTGCGGCTCTACGACGTACTGCTGCTCGACGGCACCGACTGGCGCGAGCAGCCGTGGAAGTCGCGCCGCGCAACTTTGGAAGGCCTGATGCCGCGCCTGCCGGAGAGCCATTTCGATCTCTCCCAGCTGGTCGAGGCCCCCGATTTCGCCGCGCTCTCCGCCATCCGCGACACCGCGCGCGACGAGGCGATCGAGGGGCTGATGCTCAAGCACCGCGACAGCCCTTACGTGGCCGGTCGGCGCGTCGGGCACTGGTTCAAGTGGAAGCGCGATCCGCTGCTGATCGACTGCGTGATGATGTATGCCCAGCGCGGCAGCGGCAAGCGATCGAGCTTCTATTCGGACTACACCTTCGGCTGCTGGGACGGCGACCCCGATGTGGGCGCGGAGCTGCTCCCGGTCGGCAAGGCCTATTCGGGCTTCACCGATGCGGAGTTGAAGAAGCTCGACAAATTCGTGCGGCAGAACACGCTCAACCGCTTCGGCCCGGTGCGCGAGGTGAAGCGCGAGCTGGTGTTCGAAGTCGCCTTCGATTCGGTCCACACCAGCAAGCGCCACAAGAGCGGCCTCGCGATGCGCTTCCCCCGCATCCACCGCATCCGCTGGGACAAGCCCGCGCACGAGGCGGATCGGATCGAGAGTTTGCGAGCATTGATAAAGGACTGAGCGCAGCCTACCTCCCGCGCACAAACGGGAGAGAAGCCATGTCCTACGCCACCGCCGCGCTTGCCACCTATGCCAATATGCTCGGCACGCTCGACCACCTCGTCACCAAGGCCGAAGCTCACGAAAAGGGCGAGGCGCTGCTGCAGGCGCGGCTCGCCGAGGACATGTTCCCGCTCCACACCCAAATCCGCTTCACGCTCGATCAGGTTCGGGTCGCGCTCGACCGGCTCGGGAATCTTCGCCTCGCTTCGGACGACAGCGACATCACCACCTTCGCCGAGGCCCATGCCCGCATCAAGGCCGCGCGCGAGCTGGTCGCGAACACCGATCCCGCCACTTGGCCTTCGAGCGGCGAGACGGTCGAGTTCACCCTCCCCAACGGCATGGCCTTCGCGATGCAGGCTCACGAATATTGCCGCGACTGGGCGACACCGCAGTTCTATTTTCACCTGATGGCCGCTTATGCGATCCTGCGCGCCGAGGGGCTGGCTATCGGCAAGATCGATTATGTCGGCTACATGATGCGCTACATGAAACAGCCCGCGCCCGCCGCCTGATGCACCGCTACGACCCTGCCCGGCAGCGTCTCGCCCTCGGGCTGGCCGCGCTGGCGGGGGTGGTGGACGCAACCGGGTTCGTGGTCGCGGGGGGCTATTTCACCTACTTCATGTCGGGCAACACCACGCGCATGGGCGTGGAACTGGCCGAGCGGCCCGCGCTGGCGCTCGCCCCGTTGGGGCTGATCGCGTGCTTTCTGGCAGGGGTGATCGCGGGGGCGCTGATCGGGCGGCGGGTGGAGGCGCGGCGCAAGCCGGTGCTGCTCGGCGGGGTGGCGCTGCTGCTGGCGAGCGGCGCCGCGCTGCTCGCGGCGGGCTGGCCGCTGCCCTTCCTCGCTCTTTCGGCGCTGGCGATGGGGCTGGCCAACAATGTCTTCACCAAGGCGGGCGAGGTGACGGTCGGCGTGACCTACATGACCGGCGCGCTGGTGCGCTTCGGGCAGGGAATCGCCGCGCGTCTTGCCGGGCGCCCGCTCGAATCCACCCGCGGCTATGGCTGGCTATGGAGCGCGCTCGCGGCAGGTGCGGCGGCGGGCGGCGCGCTGGCGCTGCATCGGCCGCTCGCGGGCGCGATGGCGGCAGCAGGGCTGGCGGGGATGCTCTGGATCGCGGCCGCATGGATCAAAACCGCGCCCGACTGACTTGTTCGTGCCATGAAGACCAAAATCCGCGCCAACTGGTCGCACGCCGTGCTGGTGTGCAGGAAATGCTCGAAGAAGCTCACCAAGAAAGACCTCGGCTTCGGGCCGGATGACAAGCCGCTTGCCAAGGCGCTGCGGGCGGAGCTTGGCGCGGGCAAGACGCGCAAGGCCGCGGTGGGCGTGATCGAGGTGCCGTGCCTCGACATCTGTCCGAAGCGCGGGGTGGTGGTGATCGACAGCCGCCGTCCGGAGGAATGGCGCATCCTCTCCCCCGACGCGCCCTTCGACACCGAGGTCGAAACGCTGCGCTAAAGCGCCGCCGCCACCGCCTCGGCGTGGTGTTTCGCGTTCTCGGCATAGTGCGCTACGCCCATCCGCATCCCGGCGATGGCGGCGTCGTTCAGGTCCTTCATCTTCACCGCCGGTCGGCCCGCCCACAGCTCGCGTGCGCCCATCACCTTGCGCTCGGTCAGCATCGCGCCCGCCGCCAGCATCGCGTCGGAGCCGATCACCGCCTTGTTCATCACGATCGCGCCGAGGCCCACGAAGCCGCGGTCGTGGATCGTGCAGCCGTGGACCATCGCCATGTGCCCGATCAGCACATCGTCGCCGATTACCAGCGGGCAGCCTTCAGGATCGCCGGGGCGCGGCGGGTCGCAGTGGAGGATGCTGCCGTCCTGCACATTGGTCCGCTCCCCGATGCGGATGCTGAACACGTCCGCGCGCAGCACGCAGTTGTACCAGATCGAGCTGCCCGCCCCGATCACCACATCGCCGATGATGGTCGCGCCCGGCGCGATGAAGGCGGTGTCGTGGATCTGCGGGGTCTTGCCGTGGATCGGAATAATGTTGACGCCCGGTCTGCGGGTCATTGGTGGCTCTCCCATTCTGCGCGGGTGATCGCGTATTGGATATGCGTCTCGCCCGCGTCCGGATCGGCGAAGTCGAGGTCTTCGCGCCGTCTCATGCCGAGTTTTTCCATCAATCGCCAGCTTGCCACGTTCGCCTCGATGGTCAGCGCGACGATCTGCGGCGCGGCGTGGACGGCAAAGCCCCAGTCCACCACCGCGCGCATCGCTTCGAAGGCATAGCCCATCCGCCAACGATCCTCGCGCACCACCCAGCCGATCTCGAAGTCGTGCGGGTTGGGCGCGAGCGGATGCGCGACCCGGCGCAGCCCGCAATGGGCGACGATTGCGCGGCTCGCGCGCTCCTCGGCGAGCATGAAGCCGTAGCCCTTAGCGGCGAAGCTGGCGCGCGAGGCTTCGTGCTTGGCCGCGATCACTCCGCGCGGCTGCACGCCGCCAAGGTGGCGCATCACCGCAGGCGTATTGAGCAGCGCCATGTGCGCATCGACATCGTCTTCGCGGATGCGCCGCAGCACCAGCCGCGCGGTGGTCAGCACGGTGTCGCTCACCTGGTCTGCCATGCCACGCGGGTGATGGCATAGGCGATGATGCGCGGGTTTTCGGGGTCGAAGTCCGCGCTGTCGAAATCGAGGTCTTCGCGCCGCGCCATCCCCAGCCGCCGCATCAGGCCCCAGCTACCGGTGTTGCCTTCGACGGTGAGTGCGATCACCTCGTCCGCGCCGAAGCGACCGAACGCCAGATCGAGCGAGGCGGCGGCGGCCTCCTTCGCATAGCCCTGCCCCCAGGCATCCTCGCGCAGCCGCCAGCCGACCTCCATCATCCCCTGCGGCCCGCCGGGCTGGTTGGAGCGCTTCAACCCGCAAAAGCCGAGCAGCGCGCCATCCTCCCGCCGTTCGACCACCCAGAAGGTGTGGCCGTGATCGGCTTGATAGGATTCCAGCCGCGCCTGCGCCGCCGCGCGGCCCGCGTCGTCCTGCACCCCGCCCAGCCAGCGCATCACCGCAGGCGTGTTGGTAACGCGCCAGAACTCCGGCCAATCATCGGCGCGCCAGTCGCGCAGGATCAGGCGTTCGGTGTCGTGGCGGAACTCTGTCATACCGGTGCATCCAGCGACCACACCGTGGTCGGGTTGTCTTCGAGGGGATAGTCCGGATCGGCATAGCCCAGCTCGGGCCGAAAGGTGAAGCCAAGGCGGTGCATCATCCGGGTCGAGGCGGCGTTGGAATCACTCGTCTGCGACCAGACGCGCCGCAATCCCAGCGCCCCGAAGGCATGGCCGAGCACCGCGCGCGCAGCCTCGGTGGCGTAGCCCTTGCCCCAATGGCTGTCCGCAAGGGTCCAGCCGATCTCGCGCTGGCCCTGCAAGGCGGGCGGCGCGGCGGGGGAGCGGACGTGGAACAGCCCGCAGCGGCCGATCCGGGTCTCGCCGTCACCCAGCCATACCGTCCAGCGCTGGTGCCCGCCGGTGTGGAATGCGGCGATGTCGGCAGCGAGGCCCTGCTCCACCTCCGCAGGCGTGCGCACCCCGGCGAGATGGCGCATCACGGCCTCGGTGTTCATCGCGGCGAGCAGCCACGGCAGGTCGCTCTCGGCCGGCGGGCGCAGAACCAGCCGGGCGGTCGTGAGCGCGCCGTGCTCACCCATTCAGCAGCCGCGCGACATGGGCGGCGTGGTAGGTGAGGATGCCGCTGCACCCGGCGCGCTTGAAGGCGATCAGCTTTTCCAGCACCAGCGCATCGCGGTTGCCGATCCCGGCGGCCTCGGCGGCCTCGATCATCGCGTATTCGCCGGAGACCTGATAGGCGAAGACCGGCACGTCGAAGCGCTGTTTCACACGGTAGATGATGTCGAGATAGGCGAGGCCGGGCTTCACCATCACCGAGTCCGCGCCCTCGGCGATGTCCATCGCCACTTCGCGCATCGCCTCGTCGGCGTTTGCGGGGTCCATCTGGTAGGATTTCTTGTCGCCCTTGAGCAGCCCGCCGCTGCCCACCGCATCGCGGAACGGGCCGTAGAAGGCGCTGGCATATTTGGCGGCGTAGCTCATGATCTGCACGTTGGGATGCCCGTTCATCTCCAGCGCGCGGCGGATCGCGCCGATGCGGCCGTCCATCATGTCGCTGGGCGCGATGATGTCCGCCCCGGCTTCAGCCTGATTGACCGCCTGATCGACCAGCATCGCGACCGTATCGTCGTTCAGCACATAGCCGCTCTCGTCGATCAGCCCGTCCTGCCCGTGGCTGGTATAGGGGTCGAGCGCCACGTCCGTCAGCACGCCGATGTCGTTGCCGCAGGCGTCCTTGATGGCGCGGATCGCGCGGCACATCAGGTTGTCGGGATTGTGCGCCTCGGCCCCGTCATCGCTGCGCAGGTCCTGCGGGGTGTTGGGGAACAGCGCGATCACCGGGATGCCGAGATCGACCGCCTCTTTCGCCCGCGCGACGATCCCGTCGACCGACCAGCGCGAGACGCCGGGCAGCGTCTTGATCGGCTCCTCCACGCCCTCTCCCGCAGTCACGAACAGCGGCCAGATCAGGTCGGCGGGGGTCAGCACCGTCTCGCGGTGGAGCGCGCGGCTCCAGCCGGTGGCACGGGTGCGGCGCAGGCGGGTGTTGGGGTAATGTCCGGTCATGGGCGCAAGGCTTACGCCCATTCGCGGCTTGACGACAAGTGCCCGTTACAGCCCCCGCCTACAGCGTCGCGGCAGGCGTGCCCCGGCGCGCGGTGTCGACCTTTTCGATCTCGCGCACGGGCTCCTTCACCTCATTCGGGAGCGGGGCGAGATCCTTGAGCGCGGCGCCGACCTCGATTTCCTTCAGCCGGATCAGCTGGCGGCGGAAATCGATCAGCTCGGTGCCCGAAAGCTCGGCGCGGGTGACGAAGGCGACGGTCGCCGGATTGATCGCCCGTCCGCCGCGATACATTTCGTAATGCAGGTGCGGCCCGGTGGAGAGGCCGGTCGAGCCGACATAGCCGATCACCTGCCCGCGCCGCACGCTCTGCCCGGCGCGCACCGCCATGCGGCTCATGTGGCAATAGCGCGTCGAGAGGCCCCCGCCATGCTCCAGCCTCACCGCGATGCCGCAACCGCCCGCGCGGCCCGCCGCGCTGACCTTGCCATCGCTGACCGCGACGATCGGCGTGCCATATGACGCCTTGAAGTCCATGCCCGAATGCATCCGGTTGTAGCCGAGGATCGGGTGGCGGCGCATTCCGAAGCTCGAGCTGATCGCCCCCGGCACCGGCGCCAGCAACCCGCGCCGCTGCTCGCCCACGCCCGAGGCTTCGTAGAAGCGCCCGTCGCTCCCCCAGCGCATCAATTGGGTGCGCGGACGGCCGCCGCGGTCGATCCCGGCATAGAGCAATTGCCCCGCCTGCCGCTCGCCCGTGGCGGCGCGGCGATAGGCGATGATGATGTCGAATTCGTCAGTGGCGCCGACCTCGCGGTCCATGTCGATCTGCGCGTCGAGCGCTTTCAGATAGTCCTGCACCGCGCTCGCCGGGACGCCCGCCTGCCGCATCGAGCGGTAGAGGCTGGAGCCCACCACGCCGCGCACGCGCAGCGGGGTCTCGTCGACGCGGATGATGTTGCGCTTCAAGGCCAGCGGGCCGGAGGGGACGACCGGGGTGCCGTCCGCCGCGATTTCGCCCACGCCGGGCCGGGTCAGTTCGAGCTGGAGATCGAAACGCGCGCGGAAGGCGAGGCTGTCGAGCGGGCGCGGCTCGCCCGGCGCGGGGCGGCGGCCGAGCAGCACGTCCATCTGCGTGCCGGGCTGGATGTCGCCCACCGCTACCGCCTGACCGACCAGCGCGGCGGCGCGGTCGATATCCTCACCCGCCACGCCCGCGCGGCGCAGCATGGTGGCAAAGCTGTCACCCGGCGCGAGCGTCACCACCAGCGCGATCTGCGGGCGTTCGGGGGCGCTCTTCAAGGGAATTACCGCCTGCGTCGGCCCCATCCGGCGGCCGCTGTCAGCCCCCAGTGCGAGCGGCAGGATCATCTGGCTGCGCAATTCGGACTGCACCGCTTCGTCCTGCGGCATGGCCGGGCGCGCTTCGAGCGGGGTGAGATCGGGCCAGAAGGCCAGCGCCACCGCGCCGAGGCCCACCATCGTGCCGAGCCCGCGCAGCCAGCGGCGGCTGCCGATTTCCTCGGCCAGATCGGGGGCGAGATCGAGCTTTTCGAACCAACCCGAGGCGTCAAGACGCCAGGCTTCGTAGCGATCGGCCAGCGCGCCGAACCTTGCGGCGGCCTTGCGCTTGGCCTTTTGCGCCCTCGTTGGCGGGGCGAGTTTCTTGCCGTTGCGCAGATAGGGCAGCAATTCGCGCGCGGTCTCGGCATCGACCGGCTCGCCCGGCGGCGGGCCCTCCACCGGTACCAGCGCACGCGGAGCCGGAAGGCGCGCGCCCTCAGCCTCGCCCGAAGGCTCGGGCCCGTCCGTCAATGTGCGCGCATGATCCAACATCGATGCCCCGAGAGCAGCTGTTCCGGACGGTCCGCCCGGCAGGTGGCTGCTGTGTCGCATTTCTCTGCCCGATCATAGTAAACGCCCGGTTAACCAGCGACCAGCCGCGCTGCTGATGCGATAAGGTGTTGTGCGCAGAACGCAAAGGGGGTCGCGCCTGCCCTTGCCGCGCGGGGGCAAGCCTGACACAACCCTTGATGTCGTGAACCACCCCCCGCCCTTTCGCCCCCCGACCGGCAAGCCCGAGGACAGCCGCGTGCGCGCGGTGCTCGGCCCGACCAACACCGGCAAGACGCACCTCGCGATCGAGCGGATGTGCGGCCATTCGTCGGGAATGATGGGCTTTCCGCTGCGTCTGCTGGCGCGCGAGGTCTATGACCGGGTGCGCGCGATCAAGGGGGACAAGCAGGTCGCGCTGATCACCGGCGAGGAGCGGATCGAGCCGCCGGATGCGCGCTATTTCCTCTGCACCGCCGAGGCCATGCCGCGCACCGCCGGCCAGCACGCTTTCGTCGCGCTGGACGAAGCGCAGCTGGGTGCCGATCCCGAGCGCGGCCACATCTTCACCGACCGCCTGCTGCACGCGCGCGGGCGGGAGGAGACCATGATCCTTGGTTCGGCCACGCTCGAACCGATGGTGAAGGCGCTGATTCCCAAGGCCGAAATCACCAGCCGCCCGCGATTCTCGACCCTTTCCCACGCCGGGATCTGCAAGCTTTCGCGCCTACCCAAACGCTCCGCCGTGGTCGCCTTCTCGGTCGAGCAGGTCTACGCCATGGCCGAGGCGCTGCGGCGGTTTCGCGGCGGGGCGGCGGTGGTGATGGGCGCGCTTTCGCCCGAGACGCGCAACAAACAGGTCGCGATGTTCCAGTCGGGCGAGGTCGATTACATCGTCGCTACCGACGCGATCGGCATGGGGCTGAACCTCGATCTCGACCACGTCGCCTTTGCCGCGCTCAGCAAGTTCGACGGGCGGCGCAAGCGGCGGCTCACGCCAAGCGAAATGGCGCAGATCGCCGGGCGCGCCGGGCGGCACCAGCGCGACGGCACCTTCGGCACGCTCTCGGGCACGGGCAAGGGCGACGGCGAACCGCTCGCCTTCACCGACGAGGAAGTCTACGCGATCGAGGAGCACCGCTTCGCGCCTCTCACCCATCTGTTCTGGCGCGAGGCCGATCCGCGCTTCGACACGCTGGGCACGCTGATCGCCGATCTCGAGGCGCGGCCCGACAATCCCGTGCTCAAAGCCGCGCCCGAGGCGATCGACATGGCGGTGCTGCGCCGCTTGGCCGATGACGATATCGGGCGCAGCCTTCGCGGGGCCGGGAACGTCCGGCGCTTCTGGGAGGTGTGCTCGCTCCCCGATTTCCGCAATCTCGGGGTCGAACAGCACGCGCGCTTCGTCGCCCGGCTGTGGGATGACCTGCGCGGCGGTTACATCGGCGCGGATTTCGTCGCCGCGCGCATCGCCGAGCTTGACCGGATGCAGGGCGACATCGACACGCTGCAAGGCCGGATTGCGGCGATTCGCAGCTGGGCCTACATCTGCCAGCGCCCCGATTGGGTGCTGGCGCGCGACGAAATGGCTGCGCGGGCGCGCGCGGTCGAGGCGAAGCTCTCGGATGCGCTGCACGCGCGGCTGACCGAGCGTTTCGTGAACCGAAGGACGACACTCTTGATGAAATCGCTGGGGCAGGATGCAAGCGCGCTGCCCGTCACGCTCGAACCCGATGGCCACCTCACCGTGGAGGGGGAGAGCATTGGCCGGCTCGAAGGCTTCCGGTTCCATGTCGATCCCAGCGCGGGCGTCGCCGACCGGCGGATGCTGCTGGCGGCGGGCGAGAAGGCACTGCCCGCGCTGCTGACCGAACGGGCGGAATGGCTGCTGGGTCAGGGTCTGGGCGAGCTCGAAATCAGCGGCGGCGCGATCCGCTGGCAGGGCCGCGCGCTGGCCGAGATCAGCTTCCCCGGCCACCCCGGCTCGGGCAATTTCGGCACCCCGAAGCTCGCCCTCACCCGCGATCTCGCGCTGCTGCCCGATGCCGCCAAGGCGTCGCTCGAAGCGGGGCTTGCGGCGTGGCTGGAGAAACAGCTCGAACCGCTCGCCCCCCTGCGCAAGCTCGCCGATGCCGCGCGCGATCCCGAGGCGGGGTCGCAGGCGCGCGCGCTGGTCATCACCCTGATCGAGGCGCGCGGCGTCATCAGCCGCGAGGATGCGGGGCTGGAAAACCTGCCCAAGGAGATGCGGCCCTATCTGCGCAAGCTCGGCGTCACCTTCGGCGCGCTCGACATCTTCGATGCGCCGCTGCTGAAGCCCGCCCCGCGCCGCTTGCTGCACGCGCTGGGGCTGGACACCCGCGCGGTGCAGGAGGCGATGCTGCCGGTGCTGGCCGAGGGGAGCTGGGCCAAGGGCCGCCTGCCCGCCGGCTATCGCTATGCGGGGAGCCAGGCGATCCGCGTCGATCTGGCCGAGAAGATTTTCCGCGCCGCCTTCGATGCCCGCGCCAAGGTGACCGCCGCGAACCCCAAGGCCCGCAACCTGCCGTTCCGGCTCGATCTGGCGCTGGCGATCTCGGTCGGGCTCGAGCCCGAGAACGCGCGCCGGTTGCTCGGCAGCGCGGGCTTCCGCTGCGAACGCGCCCGCGCGCTGCCCGAAGGCGCACAGGGAGCCCCCGCGCCCGACCGCTGGTACTGGCGCCCGCGCCGCCCGGAGGAGCGCGAGGCCAAGAGAGCGGAACGTCGCCCCGATCGCAGGCCCGAGCGCAAGGATGCCCGCCCTGCCGAGGGCGCACCGCAAGGCGAAAAGCGGCGCGAGCGGCCAAAGGGCAAGCGCCCCGAGCGCGGCGGCGGCAAGGCCCCGCGTGATGACCGTCGTGGTGATCGTCGCGATGACCACCGCGACCATCGCCCCGCCCCCAAGCCCGACACCGGCCCGGCCCGCGCCGGGGGGGCCTTCGACAAGCTGGCGGACCTGCTCAAGGGATGACGGCAAGCGGGGCGATCCGCATCGACCGGCTGCTGGTCTGCCTGCGGTTCGCCCGCACCCGCTCCGCCGCGCTTGCGCTGATCGAAACCCGCGCTTTGCGGCGCAACAGAAACCATGTGCTGCGCGGCAGCGAACCGGTGCGTATCGGCGATGTGCTGACGATTGCGCTGGGCCGTCAGGTCCGCGTGATCGAGCTTGTCGCCCTCCCCGACCGGCGCGGCTCGCCCGAAGCGGCGCGGTCGCATTATCGCGAGCTTGCCGGTTTTAGTGAGGTTGACGAGGGCCAACTTGTCCCTAAAGGGCAAAACTCCACAGGCGCGCCGTCGCCCGATACGTCTGAAGTTCCCTCTTGAAAGAGCCGCAATGACCTACGTCGTCACCGAAGACTGCATCAAGTGCAAGTACACCGATTGCGTGGAAGTGTGCCCGGTGGACTGCTTCTACGAAGGCGAGAACATGCTGGTGATCAACCCCAGCGAATGCATCGATTGCGGCGTGTGCGAACCCGAATGCCCGGCCGAGGCGATCCTGCCCGATACCGAGGACGGGTTGGAAAAATGGCTGGAGCTCAACACGCAGTTCTCGGCGATCTGGCCCAACATCACCAGCCAGAAGGCCCCGCCCGAAGATGCCGACGCGCACAAGGGCGAGAAGGACAAGTTCGAGAAGTATTTCAGCGAAGAGCCGGGCGACGGGGATTAATCCCCGCCTGAGCCTTCGGCGTCCGCGATCAGGCTCGTGATCGTCGGTATCAGCGCCGCGATCTTGCCGTGGCGCTCGGACCCCGGTCGCTCCGCCGCCAGCGCTTTCTCGTACCAGCTGCGCGCCTTGCGCAGATAGGCAGGCTTGAGCGTCACCCTTTCATCATCCTGCTGGATGTAGCCAAGCCGCAGGTAGCTGGCCGCGACCTGCTCGGCAGCATCGCTGCGACCGCCATCCCAGGCCTTTTCGAACCACTGCGCCGCCGTCGCCGGGTCGACCGGCGTGCCATCGCCCTTGCTGTGGATCTGGCCGAGCAGGAAGGCGGCGTTGGGCTGATCCTGCTCTGCGGCGCGTTCCAGCATGAAGCGGGCGGTGACAGGATCGCGCTCCACGCCCTGTCCGGTCAGCAGGAAGGTGCCGTAATCGGCGAGCGCGTGCTTGTCGCCCAGCAGCGCGGTCATCCGGCACAGGCGAATACCCTCCGCCGCGTCCGCCGCGCCGCCCTGCCCCAGCAGCAGCATCTTGCCATAGGCGCAGAACGACATGCGCCACCCCGCCTCCGCCGCCTTGCGATAGAGCGCGCGCGCCTTGGGATAGTCCTGCGCCCGTCCGTCGCCGTTCCAGTAACAGCTGGCAAGGTTGTGCAGGCTGTCGGCCCGGCGATCCCCCACCTGTTCGAAATAGTCGCAGCCTCTCGCCGGATCGCGCGCGATGGCGCCGTGCCCGAACATGTGGATCTCGCCGAGCACTTCGAGCGCGCTCACATCCCCCTCGCGGGCGAGCGCTTCGAGCGCGGCGCGGGTGTCCTCGGCCGAAGTCTCGTTAGCTGCGGCGAAGACGGCACCGGCCTCGGCCGAAAATTCGGGCTCGTAGAAGCGTTCGGGCGTAGCGGCGAGCGGCGTCGCCATCGCGAGGAGCGCAGAGAAAAGCATGGCCGTTGCGCTCCCGCAGTCTTTCAGTAAGGCCCGTATAAGCAGAGATTTAGCAGACTCGCAATTTTGTTGCAGGTGTGATATATACTACAGCAACCGCGCTGGGCCTCGCCCGCGCAGGCGTTGAAACCAGGAAGGCCCGACACCAGCAACCCCCCCAACCGGATGATCGCACCCGGCGCTCGCTTTGTCTGAGGCCCTCTTCAGCCAAGCCCCCAGCGCTTCCGGGACGTTTGTCCGCTCTCCCGTTGCCAGGTCGGCCCACAGAAAGGAATGTGCATGGCAAGCACCGCGAACGCATTCACCGTCGGCGATTATGTTGTCTACCCCAAGCACGGCGTTGGCCGGGTGGTCGAACTCCAGAAGGAAGAGATCGCCGGGATGCAGCTCGAACTCTACGTGCTGCGCTTCGAGAAAGAGCGCATGACGCTGCGGGTGCCGGTGGGCAAGGTCGAAGCGATCGGGATGCGCAAGCTGTCTTCCGACAAGACGCTGAAGCAGGCGATGGAAACCCTGAAGGGCAAGCCCAAGGTCAAGCGCACCATGTGGTCGCGCCGCGCGCAGGAATATGAAGCCAAGATCAACTCGGGCGACCTCGTGTCGATCGCCGAAGTGACCCGCGATCTGTTCCGCCCCGAAGACCAGCCCGAGCAGTCCTATTCGGAACGCCAGATCTTCGAAGCGGCCTCCAGCCGCCTCGCCCGCGAACTCGCGGCGATGGAAGAAACCGACGAGCCGACCGCGCTCAACAAGATCCTCGACGTGCTGCGCGAACACGCGCCGCAATATTACGACAGCGCCGAAGAAGCCTAAGCCTCTCCGCGCTTTTGAAACCATCAGGGGCCGTCCTTCGGGGCGGCCCTTTTTGGTTGTGCGCCCCGCTTTGGTGTATTATGTGGGCAATACGCTTAAGCATTCGGGAGAGGCCCACCATGATCCAACTGACCCGCCGCCACACCGCATCCGCCATCGCGGGGCTGGCTGCCCTGTCGTCGCTCGCCGCCTGTTCGGGCGCAGATATTTCGATCAACGGCAAGGACGGCGTGCCGCTGTCCGAGGTCGAAATCGCCGGGCCGGCCCCGTCGGAAGTCGTGCTCGCCTCGGGCGATACGGTGATCCTGACCGAGGGAGATACCTTCGCGCTCAAGGTCGAGGGCAGCAACACCGATTCGCTGCGCTTCGTGCGCGATGGCGAGACCATCGGCGTCACCCGCGAAAAGGGCTGGAACGGCAACAGCGATGCCACGATCCGCATCACCATGCCCGCGCCGAAGGAAGTCACCATTGCGGGGAGCGGCACGATCAAGGCGGCCTCGCTGGCGAGCACCTCGGAAATCTCGATCGGCGGATCGGGCACGGTCGAATTCGGCACGATCGCGGCGGAAAAGCTCGGGATCAATATCGGCGGATCGGGCAAGGTCAGCGGCGCGGGCACGGTGCGCACCCTCGAAATCTCAATCGGCGGCAGCGGCGATGTCGAAATGCCCGGGCTGAAGGCCGACACCGCCGAAATCGCGATCGGCGGCGCGGGCGATGTCGCCTTCGCCTCGGATGGCGAAGTGACCGCGAGCATCGCGGGCGCGGGCGACATCAACGTCACCGGCAAGGCCAAGTGCACCGTCAGCGCCTTCGGCTCGGGCTCGCTCAATTGCGCCGAAGGCACCGCGACCGCCGCCGCTGCCCCCACGCCGCCCGCCGCACCGCAGGCCCCGGTCGCGGCCGAACCGGCGGAATAGCGATTGCCTCCAGCGGGGGAGTGCGCGACAATCAGCGGGTGACGCGCGCACTCCCTCTGTTCGGCCTGAGTCTTGCCGCCCTCGCCTTGCAGGGCTGCCTGGCGCGCGCGGCGGTCGACGTCGTAACGCTGCCGGTCAAGGCGGTCAGCGCCGGGGTCGACGCGGTCACCACCAGCCAGTCCGAAGCCGACGAGAAGCGCGGGCGCGAATTGCGCGAGCGCGAGGAGCGGATCGGCAAGCTCGAACGCGAATACGACAAGCAGATCGCCCGCTGCCGCGAGGGCGACAGCAAGGCCTGCGACAAGGCGCAGTCGCTCAAGGCCGAATGGGAAGCGCTGATCGCGGACGAACGCGCGGACTAGGCGCGCGGATCAGGCGTCGGGAGGGGCCGCGGCCCGCCGCAACCGGTCGTTGATCGCGCGGCCCACGCCCTCCTCCGGCACCGGCGCGACCGCGATGCGCGGCTGCGGAGCGCGGGCGGCTTCGTGCAGAGCGGCGTAGAGGCGGGAGGCGGCTTCGGCCAGATTGCCGTTTGCCGACAGGGTTGTATCGCCCCCCACCGCGCCGAAACCGATCAGGAACTCGTCCGGCTCGGCCCACTCGGCGTTCAGCCGCACGGGCTTGCCCGGCGCATAGTGGCTGGCGAGCTGGCCCGGGGCTTCGATCCCGGCACCGCCGCCCAGCCTGCCCACCGCCAGCGGGCCAGGGCGCAGTTCCTCGACGCTGCCATCGGCGCGCACGGCAACGATGGTGGATTCCACCCCCGCGCTGGTCGCTCCGCCATCGAGCACCATGTCGATCCGCCCGTCGAGCGAGGCGAGGACATGGTCGGCGCAAGTCGGGCTGATGAAGCCCGAACGGTTGGCCGAAGGCGCAGCGAGCGGAAAGCCGCAGGCCTCCAGCAAGGCCTGCATCACCGGATGGGCGGGCGCGCGCAGGGCGACGGTGGGGAGCCCGGCGGTTACGGCTGCGGCCAGCCCGGCGTCAGGGCGGCGCGGCAGCACCATTGTCAACGGGCCGGGCCAATGCGCTGCGGCGAGCGCGCGGGCTTCGGGCGAGAATTCGGCATAGCGCTCCGCCTGCGCGAGCCCTGCCACATGGACGATCAGCGGGTTGAAATCCGGGCGGCCCTTGGCGGCATAGATCCGCGCCACCGCCTCGGCGCTGTCGGCGCGCGCGGCGAGGCCGTAGACCGTCTCGGTCGGCACCGCCACCAGCCCGCCCGATTCGAGGATGCGCGCCGCCGCCGCGATCCCTTCGGCATCCGCCAGCCGCACTTCCGTAACGTTCTTGCCGCTCATGCCCCGGCGCTATATTCAAACCCCCGCCCTGCCAAGAGCGCAGCCTCCCACACCACCCGAAGGACTCCGCATCGTGACCCCCTTTACCCCGCCGACCGCCGACCAGCTGCTCGCCATCCGCGTCAATGCCGGGATCGCGGAACTGGCGGAGAGCGAACGCTTCGCCCATGCCGAACCCGATCTCGTCGAAGCGATCGTCGAAGGCGTCGGGCAGTTCGCGGCGGGGGAATTCGCGCCGCTTAACCGCAAGGGCGATCTGGAGGGCGCAAAGCTTGAGAACGGCGTGGTGCGCCTGCCCGAAGGGTTCGAGGCGGCCTATCAGGCCTATGTCGAGCAGGGCTGGAACGCCATCGCTTCCCCGGTCGCGCATGGCGGTCAAGGCCTGCCCTTCACCCTCGCCTGCAACGTGCTGGAGAACCTCGGCGCGGCCAACATGGCCTTCACCCTGCTGCCGATGCTGAGCGTCGGCGCGATCGAGGCGCTCGAGCACCACGGCTCCCCCGCCCAGCAGACGATGTATCTGCCCAAACTCGTCAGCGGCGAGTGGTCGGGGACGATGAACCTCACCGAACCCGCCGCCGGAAGCGATGTCGGCGCGCTGCGGAGCACCGCCGAACCGATTGAGGACGGCGAACACGCGGGCAAGTACCGGATCACCGGCCAGAAGATCTATATTACGTGGGGCGAGCATGACCTCGCGTCCAACATCATCCATCTCGTGCTGGCGAGGCTCCCCGGCGCGCCCGAGGGATCGCGCGGGATCAGCCTTTTCGTGGTGCCCAAGTATCATGTGAACGCCGATGGCAGCCTCGGCCCGAAGAACGACCTGCGCTGCGTATCCCTCGAACACAAGCTCGGCATCAACGCCTCGCCCACCTGCGTCATTTCCTACGGCGACAATGGCGAATGCATCGGCGAGCTGGTCGGCGCGCCCAACAAGGGGCTCGCCGCGATGTTCACGATGATGAACAATGCGCGCATCAATGTCGGCAATCAGGGCGTGCAGATCGGCGAGCGGGCGACGCAGCAGGCACTCGCCTATGCCCGCGACCGCATCCAGTCCGCGCGCGCCGGATCGCCCGACAAGACCGCCGTCGCCATCATCGAGCATCCCGACGTGCGGCGCATGATCCTGCGCATGAAGGCGCTGACCGAGGGCGCGCGGGCGCTACTCTATTACTGCGCGGGGCAGGTCGATCGCGGCAATCTCGGCGACGCTGAGGCGCGGGCGCGCGGCGAGATCGTGGTGCCGCTGATCAAGGCCTGGGGCACCGATATCGGCGTCGAAGTCGCCGGGCTCGGCATCCAGATCCACGGTGGCATGGGCTTCGTCGAGGAAACCGGCGCCGCCCAGCACTGGCGCGATTCGCGCATCGCGCCGATCTACGAAGGCACCAACGGCATTCAGGCCGCCGACCTCGTCACCCGCAAGCTGGGCCTTGAGGGCGGCGAGGCGATCTTCGCCCTGTTCGATACCATCGCACGCGAAGCCAGCGAGGAACCGGCGCTGTCCGCTCTGGCCCGCGATTGTTTCCGCGTTGCCCTATGGATGCAGGACGAGGCGAGTCTCGATGATCGTCTGGCTGGCTCCGTGCCCTTCTGCACCATGGCCGCAGTCTGCG
Source organism: Porphyrobacter sp. YT40 (assembly GCF_006542605.1). Taxonomy (GTDB): domain Bacteria; phylum Pseudomonadota; class Alphaproteobacteria; order Sphingomonadales; family Sphingomonadaceae; genus Erythrobacter. The sequence goes on along the minus strand of NZ_CP041222.1, from coordinate 686,031 downwards.
TCGCCGGGTGGCAGCTCATGAAACAGGTCGAAGCGGTGGCCGCGGGCGCAGCGCCCGAACTCGCCGAAATCAAGCCGGTGACGGTGCGCTTCTTCCTCGACCGGATCGTGCCCGAAGCCGCCGGGCTCGAAGCCTCCGCCACTGCCGGAGCCGATTTGCTCTACGCCCTCCCCGCTGAAGCGCTGGTGAGCTGACATGACCGGCGGCGACCGCGAGCCTCTGGCGCGAATCGCCGCCGCGCTCGATCGGCTTGCCCCGCCCCCTCCGCCGCCGACCGATTGGCACGCCGCGCCCGCCTATCTGTGGGAGGGCGAGCGCGCGCGCAGCGTTCCGGTGCTCGATGCCCTGCCCTTGGAAGCGCTCCACGGAATCGAGGCACAGAAAGTCGCGCTGCGCAACTTGTGCGCCCGGCTTGCCGAGGGTGCTGCGGCGCATGACGCGCTCCTTTGGGGCGCGCGCGGGATGGGGAAATCGGCGCTGGTGCGCGCCTGCGTGGCCGATGTGCAGCGGGACGATCCGGCATCGCTCGCGCTGGTCCAAGTCGCCCCCGGCACGCTCCCCAGCTTTCCCGCGCTGATCGCCGAACTGGCGGGCGTGGAGCGCGCTTTCCTGCTCTTCATCGACGATCTCGGCTTCGGCGCGGACGGGCGGGCGGAGATGCTCGCGCTCAGAAGCCTGCTCGACGGCGGGATCGCGCCGCGCCCGTCGCATATCCGCCTCGCCGTGACCGCCAACCGGCGCGGCATCCTTGCGCGGGAGGATACCTCGGCGGCGATCCATGAGCGCGACGAGCGCGACGATGCGCTGGCGCTGGCCGACCGTTTCGGGCTGACGCTGGGCTTCCACCCGGCGGACAAGGACACCTATCTCGCCATTGTGGAAGGCTACACCGCCCCGCTCGGCCTCGGCTTCGACCCTGAGGAGGCAATGGCTTTCGCCATACAGCGCGGCAACCGGTCAGGCCGCACCGCGCTGCAATTCGCCACAGAACTTGCTGGGCGGGCGGGTAAGAGCCTCTAGTTGACCTTCTGCCCCGCCTGCTTGCGCAGGTAATCGGCCTCGAAATCGGCGCGCGGATCGCGCAACTCGGTCGGCTCGAGCGAGGGGCCGGTCAGCCGCGCGATCGCGGCAGCGGGCGCGGCGGAGGGCGAGCGCACGCGCCAGATGATCCCGGCGGTATCGTCCGACACCAGCAGCGACCCGTCACCCGCCCATTCGACCCAGGTCGGCCGCCCGCGCGTCGTCCCGTTGCCGGTCAGGAACCCGGTCAGCACCGGCTTGGGCTTGCCCACCGGGTTGCCGAGATCGTCGAAGTCGACGAACACCACGTCATAGCCCGAGGGGGGCTTGCGGTTCCACGATCCGTGCCGCGCGATGAAGACCCCGCCGCCGAAGCCGCTGCCCATCCGGTCGCCCTCCTTCGAGAACACCATCCCCAGCGCCGCCACGTGCGGGCCGAGCGCATATTCGGGCTTCCGCACATATTCCATCAGAAAGCGCGGCATCGGCGCATCGACCCGGCGGTCGATATTGGTGCGGTAATAGACCCAGGGCCAGCCATACTGTGCGCCCACGGGGACATTGGTGAGGTAATCGGGCACCAGATCGCTGCCGAGCATGTCGCGCTCGTTCACCGTGGTCCACAGCTCGCCGGTCCAGGGGCTGAAATCCATCCCGTTGGGATTGCGCAGCCCCGCCCCGTATTGGCGCGCGCGACCCTTGGCGAGATCGTATTCCCAGATCATCGCCCGCCCCTTTTCGACCTCCATCCCGTTGTCGCCGATATTGCTGACCGATCCGACCGCGACATAGAGCTGCGTCCCATCGGGCGAGAGTTCGAGGTTGCGCATCCAGTGCCCGCCGCCCGGGGCAAGATCCATCAGCTTGCGCGGCGCGCCCGTCACCGCATCGGCGCCGAGCGCGTAGTCGAAGGCGAGCACGGCGTTGTGATTGGCGACGTAGAGCACGCCATCCTGCCAAGCGAGCCCCGAAGGCGAATCGAGGCCCTCTTCGCGAATCACCTTCTTGGTTTCGGCCCGCCCGTCGCCATCGGCATCGCGCAGCAGCACGATCTGGTTGGGCGACACGCCGGTCGCCCCGGCCTTGCCCATCAGCAGCCCTTCTACCCAGCCCTTGATCGAATCCATGATCCCGCCGCCCGGCTTTTCGATATTGGGCGCGCGGGTGAGGCTGACGAGCACATCGCCATTGGGCAGGGTGTGGAGCGTGCGCGGATGGTCGAGCCCCTCGGCAAAGCGCACCACCTCCAGCCCCTCGGCCGGGGTCGGCGCTTCGTTCGGCTGCCAGCCCACCGGATCGGCGATTTCGACCGTGGGGATGGTCTCGGCATCGGCTTCCTGCAGCACCGGTTCGGTGCCCGCTACGTCAGCGACAGAGAGATCGGCGACATCGCCCTGTGCGAGATACCATAAGGTGCCCCCGGCGATGACGATAAGCACCACGAGGACGATTGCGATCTTGCGAAAAATAGCCATGTGGCACGGGTTACAGCCCGCCCGCCCCTGCGGCAAGCGACGAAAGGCCCCCGCCCGCAATGTATGACTTCAAGCCCGCCACCCCGCTCCCCGCCGTCGAGCTTTACCGCGAGCTGCTCGCCGCAGCCGAGGCGCTGACCGCGGGCGAGCCTGATGCGGTCGCCAACATGGCCAATGTCGCCGCGCTCCTGTGGGAGTTTCTCCCCGATCTCAACTGGGCGGGATTTTACCGGGTCGCCCCGGCGAAGAACGGCGCAGGGGAGGAACTGGTGCTCGGGCCCTTCGTCGGTCGCCCGGCCTGTATCCGCATCCCCTTCGGCACCGGCGTGTGCGGCACGGCGGCGAAGAGCGGCGCGACGCAGCTGGTGGAGGATGTCCACGCCTTCCCCGGCCACATCGCCTGCGACGCGGCGAGCCAATCCGAACTGGTTGTGCCGGTGCTGCGCGATGGCGCGGTGATCGCGGTGATCGACCTCGACAGCCCCAGCCCGGCGCGCTTTAACGCCGCCGATGCGACCGGCATCGAGGCGCTCGCGGCGATGCTCTCCGACCGCATCTGAGCCGCAATCCCCTCACTTCCTTCCCGAATCGGGACAGCGCAGCACGCATCGCTTGGGCCAGTGGCCCGGGCGGTGTTAGGCTTTTGCTAACCATCAGCTGACTGTGGCTGACCAAGGGGGATATGCCCATGTTCAAGCTTTCGCCGACCGTATCGCTCGCCGCGCTCGCGCTCGCCCTTCCGGCGGCGGCGCAGGCGCAGAATTACGACGATCTCCCGCCGCTCACCCCGATGAGCGAGGCCGAAGTACGCTCGCTGCCGGCAGAATATCGCACCGCGCCGGTGATGGCGCAGGCCGAGGAAACGGTGACGGTGATCGACGGGGTGGAGACCATCACCCGCACCCGCCGCATCGATTCGCCCCGTCCGCTCCCCGCCGCGCCGCAACCGGCCTACGCCCCGCAGGCCTACCCGGCCGCCGCGATGGGCTATGCCCCCGCCGTGTTCGAGCGTGACCAGTGGATTGCCGAGTGCCAGCGCCGCACCCGCGGCCAGAACCGTGACGACACTGGCAAGATCATCGGCGGATTGCTCGGCGCGATCGCGGGCGGCTTTGCCGGTTACGAGATCGCCGGGGTGGGCGACCGCGTGCTCGGCACCGTGCTCGGCGTCGGCGGCGGCGGGCTGATCGGCGGATTGCTCGGCAGCCTGTTCGATGGCGATGACGAGGATCGCTATGATTGCGAAGCCGCGCTCGACGCCTACCTCTCGCAATATGGGGCGCCGGGCCCGCGCATCGCGAGCCGCGAGATCGCCTATCCGGCCCCGGCCTATGGGTATGGCTACGGCTACCCGCAGGCCTATTCCTACGGCTACACCTACGCCCCGCCGCCGCAGATGGTGCTGGTGCCGGTGCGCACCGAGGTGCAGCAGCAGGTGGTCGTCCGCGAGACCGTGCGTGAGGAGAGCTACGATGTCCCCCGCGCTCCGGCAGAGCGGATCATCCCCGATCGCCGCCCCTCGCCCAAGATGATCAAGCAGCGCTGATTTATCGGCAACCCCTTGAAGGGGAGTGCAAAAAGCCCCGCAAGTTCAGGCGAGCTTGCGGGGCTTTTTTGTGGTCGGAAAGGGCGGAGACCGTCCTAAAATTCCCCACCCGTCAATCGCTGGCACAGCAGATCGAGCTGATCGAGCGTGGTGTAGCGGATCGTCATCACCCCCTTGCGCGGGTCGCCCTCGGGCTTGATCCGCACGTTGAGGCCGAGGAATTCCTCGAGATGCTGCTGCACCGCAACAATATCGGCATTCTCGGCGGGCGGCGATGCTCCGGCGCTCGTATCGCGGGGCTTGGCGGGCTTGCGGGTGAGCGTTTCGACATCGCGCACCGACAGCCCCTCGGCCACCGCGATCTCGGCGAGATGCAACGCATCCTCGCGCCCGATCAGCGCGCGGGCGTGACCCATCGAGAGCTTGCCCTCGTCGATCAGCTCGAGCACCCGGCCCGGCAACGACATCAGCCGCATCATGTTGGCGACGTGGCTGCGCGACTTTTCGACCATCTTGGCGATGTCGACCTGGATCATGCCTTCCTGCTCTGACAGGCGATGATAGGCGCGCGCCTCCTCGACCGGGCTCAGGTCTTCGCGCTGCAGGTTCTCGATCAGCGCCAGCGCCATCACCTCGCGATCATCGAGGTCGCGCACCAGCGCCGGGATCTCGTGCAGCCGCGCCTTCTGCGCCGCGCGCCAGCGCCGCTCGCCCGCGACCAGTTCGTAACCCGCACCGCCCGGATGGGGGCGCACGATAATCGGCTGAATCACCCCGCGCGTGGCGATCGAGGCCGCGAGTTCCTCGAGCGCGGCCTCGTCGAAATGCTTGCGCGGGTTGCCGGGCAGCGGCTTGATCGTCGCCAAAGCCACCATCCTGAGCGGTGAGGTGCCGCTGGCGGGTGCCTCGGCCGGAGCCTCCTCGCGCCGCACCAGCGGTTCTTCACGCCGGGTCTCGCCCAGCAGCGCGCCCAGCCCGCGACCGAGCCGCCGCGGCTTGTCGTCACCGCGCGAATGTGCTGCCATATCAGCGGTTTGCGAGCTATTTTCGGTCATGCGGCCTGTCTTTCTGCGGGAAATCGCCCGATCAATTCGCGCGCGAGTGCCATATAGGCGCGGCTGCCGGTGCAATGCTGGTCGTAGATCAACGCCGGGAGTCCGTGACTCGGCGCTTCGGAGAGACGGACGTTGCGCGGGATCACCGTCTCGAACACCAGCTTGCCGAGGCAATCGCGCACATCGTCCGAGACCTGATCGGTCAGGCGGTTGCGGCGGTCGAACATGGTCAGCGCCACGCCGATGATCCCGAGATCGGGATTGAAGCGCTGCTGCACCTGATCGACCGTCTGGAGCAGCTGGCTAAGGCCCTCCAGCGCGAAGAACTCGCATTGCAGCGGCACCAGCAGCGTATCGGCGGCGCACAGCGCGTTCAGCGTCAACAGGCCCAGCGAGGGCGGGCAGTCGATGAAGCAGATGTCGTGGCCCTTGTGGTTCGCCAGCGCCGTGTCGAGCCGGTGCGTGCGCCCTTCGACCGCAACCAGCTCCACCTCGGCCCCGGACAGATCGACCGTCGCCGGAACCAGATCGAGCCGCGGGATGCTGGTGGGCACGATCGCGCTGTCGAGCGGCACTTCGTCGACCAGCAGATCATAGCTCGAAACCTCGCGCGCGGCGGCATGAACGCCGAGCCCGGTCGAGGCGTTGCCCTGCGGATCGAGGTCGATCAGCAGCGTCCGCCATCCGGTCGCCGCCATCGCCGTGGCGATGTTGATCGCGGTGGTGGTCTTGCCCACCCCGCCCTTCTGATTGGCAATCGCGATCGTCAGCATGGAAGAATCCTGTCCTGTTCGCGCCGATCCGCGCTGAAATCCGCGTCAGGCCTTCACAATGATTCCCGCGTCGGGATCGGTCAAGGAATGTTTCACGTGAAACATTGCCCGAATCGAAGGCTTGAGCGTCTCCAACTCCTGCGCCGCCGAACGCCCCTTGGGCAACACATAGGCGGTCTGCCTTGTGGAGAAGGGTGCGGATAGTTCGAGAAGCTTGGGGAGCGGCGCGAAGGCGCGTGCCGAAATGGCGCGGGCGGCGAAGGGCGTGACCCGTTCGAGCCGCTGGCCTTCGACCCGGCATTTCGGAAGATCCAGCGCGGCGATCGCGGTGTTGAGGAACTCCACACGCCGCGCCCGCGACTCCACCAGCACCACCGGCATATTCGGGCAGAGCGCCGCGATCACCAGCCCCGGAAAGCCCGGCCCGCTGCCGAGATCGAGCCACGGCCCGCCCGCATTGGGCCCCAATGTTTCACGTGAAACATTTTCGAGCAGCTGCGCCGAATCGGCGATGTGGCGTTGCCACAGGTGGGGCTCGGTGGCCTTGGCGATCAGGTTCTGGCGCTGGTTTTCTTCGAGCACCAGCGCGGCGAAGCGTTCGATCCGCGCCATTCCCTCGGCATCGGTAAGCCCAGCGACATAGGCGCGGGCGTCTTCCTCGGTGGTGATCATGCCGCGAGCCTGCGCCGCGCGTGAACCAGCAATGCCGAGAGCGCCGCCGGCGTCACGCCGGGTACCCGCCCCGCCGCCGCAAGGGTTCCGGGCGCGGCCTTGGTCAGGCGTTCGACCATCTCGTTCGAGAGACCCGGAACCTCGCCATAAGGGAAATCCGCCGGCAGCGGCAGCGCCTCGCTCGCGCGCAGATCACGCAACTCGGCATCCTGCCGCGCGAGGTAAGGCGCATAGGCGGCATCCTCCGCCATTTCCTCGGCGAGCAACGGGTCGAGCGCGGTCGCCTCTGCCAGCCAGGGGGCCAGCGCTTCGGGCGTTACGCCGTCATAGCGGAGCCACTCGGCGATGGTTTTCTCACCATGGTCGCGGCGGATGGGAAGGCCGAGATCGGCCAGTTCGCGGGCATGAACCCTCTCCGAATGTTTCACGTGAAACATTTCGCGCATCTCCTCGCGCCGTTCCCACCACTTCCGACGTTCCTCGCCAATGCACCCGGCTTCCATGCCAAGCCCCGTCAACCGGGTGACGGCATTGTTGGCGCGCAGGCGCAACCGGTATTCGGCGCGGGCGGTGAGCATCCGATAGGGCTCGGACACGCCCTGCAAAGTGAGGTCATCGACCATCACCGCGATATAGGAATTGGCCCGGTCGAGCGCCGGGGCCGCCTTGCCCAGCGCCGCCGCGGCGGCCTCAAGCCCGGCAACCAGGCCCTGCGCGGCGGCTTCCTCATAGCCGGTCGTCCCGTTGATCTGCCCCGCGCAATAGAGGCCGGGGATCGCGCGCACCTGCAAATCCGGTGTCAGCGCGCGCGGATCGATATGGTCATATTCCACCGCATAGCCCGGCTGCACAATGGTGACGCGCTCACACCCCGGCATGGTGCGCACGACCGTCTCCTGCACATCGACCGGCAGCGAGGTGCTGATGCCGTTGGGATAGACCATGTGCGTGTCCAGCCCCTCGGGCTCGAGGAACACCTGATGCCCCTCACGGTCGCCGAAACGGTGAATCTTGTCCTCGATCGAGGGGCAGTAGCGCGGCCCAGCCGCCGCAATCGCGCCCGAAAACAGCGGTGAGCGATGGAGATTGGCGCGAATTGCGTCATGCCCGGCCTGCGTGGTGCGGGTGATGGCGCAGAAGACCTGCGGGTTGATGCGTGCCGGCGTGAGCGGCGACATGGTCCAGGTCTCGCCGTCGGAGGGTTGCTCCTCCAGCACCGCCCAGTTGATCGTGCGCCCGTCGAGACGCGGCGGGGTGCCGGTCTTCAGCCGCGCCATCGGCAGATCGGCCCCGCGCAGCTGCTGCGCAAGACGCTTGGCGGCATTCTCGCCGATGCGGCCGCCTTCGAAACGCTCCTCACCGCGGAACAGCACGCCGCCGAGGAAGGTGCCGGTGCACAGGATCACGCGCGACGCGTGAAGCACGGTGCCGTCCGCCAGCTCCAGCCCGGCCACCGCCCCGCCCTTCAGCACCAGTGCTGCGGCTTCGCCCTGCACCAGCGTCAGGTTCTCCTGCGCGGCGACCATCGCCTGCACCGCCGCCTTGAAGCGCACCCGGTCGGCCTGCACGCGCGGGCCCCAGACGGCGCTGCCCTTCGAGCGGTTGAGCATCCGGTAATGGATCGCGCCCGCATCCGCCGCGCGGCCGATCACCCCGTCGAGCGCATCGACCTCGCGCACCAGATGGCCCTTGCCGAGGCCGCCGATCGCCGGATTGCAGCTCATCGCGCCGATGGCATCGAGGTCGAAACTCACCAGCCCGGTGCGCGCACCCATGCGGGCCGCCGCGCAGGCAGCCTCCACCCCGGCGTGACCGCCGCCGATGACGAGGACATCGAAGGAATGCATGGCGGGCAGATAGGCTTTGGCGCGGGGATCGTCAAAGCGGATTTGCGGAGCAGATGCGTCGCCAATGTTTCACGTGAAACATTCGCAGCGAATTACCCCGAATGTTTCACGTGAAACATTGGAGGCGGTTTCACTTGCCGATGCAGAAGCGTCCGAACAGCGTGTCGAGCATATCCTCGGTCGTTGCCCGCCCAATCTGCCGGTCGAAGGCGAGGCGCGCGCGGCGCAGTTCCTCGGCGACCAGCAGCGGATCGGATAGCCCCTGCGCAGCCACCAGCGCCTCGGCGGCTTCGGACAGGCGCGCGTGCTGGCGGGCATTGAGCGCTGCTTCGCCCGGCTTGGGCAGCGCATCGCGAGCGGCTTCCACTAGCGCGGTCTTGAGCGGTGCGACACCCTCACCCGTCGCAGCCGAGAGGGTGAATCGCGCCGCAGCCTTGGGCGCAAAGTCCTGCAGATCCGCCTGCGCCGCGATTTCCCAGGCGCCCTCGGGCCCCTCCCCCTCGGGCCCCAGCCACAGCACCAGATCGGCGCGCGCCAGCTCCGCCTCGGCGCGGGCAATGCCGATGGCCTCGATCGCGTCCTCCCCGGGAGCACGCAGACCCGCGGTATCGACGAAGGTGAACGGCACCCCTGCAATAGCCACCGGCCGTTCGATCACATCGCGCGTCGTCCCGGCAATCGGCGAGGTGATCGCCGCCTCGCTCTCCACCAGCGCGTTGAACAGCGTTGATTTTCCCGCATTGGGTGGCCCGGCAAGCACCACCCGATACCCCTCCCCCAACCGCTCCGACCGCGGGCGCGCGAGCCATTCGTGCAATTCGCTCGCCAGCGCGGCAATGTTCCACGTGAAACATTCGTGGAGATCGGCGCTATCCTCCTCGTCAGAGAAATCGAGCACGCCTTCGACCTCCGCCGACAGGCCCAATACCCGTTCGCGCCAGCCCTCGACCTGCCGCGACAGCGCGCCGCCGAGATTGGCGAGCGCCGCCGCCCGCTGCAATTCGGTCTCGGCGGAGAGCAGATCGCCCAGCCCCTCCGCCTCGGCCAGGTCGATGCGACCATTGGCGAAAGCGCGGCGGGTGAATTCGCCCGGCTCGGCGCGGCGCGTGTCGGGAAGCGCGGCGAGCGCCCCCTCCACCGCCGCGATCACCGCCCGCCCCCCGTGACAGTGAAACTCGGCGAGATCCTCCCCCGTCGCGGTGTTCGGCCCGGGAAACCACAGCGCCAGCGCCTCATCCAGCAGCGCGCCATCCGCCCCCCGCAACCTTGCGAGCGAGGCGCGGCGCGGCGTCGGCACCCTTCCCGCCAGCGCCTCCAGCGCCACGCGCGCTTGCGGCCCCGACACCCGGATCACGCCCACGCCAGCGGGCGGCGCGCCGCTCGACAGCGCGAAGATGGTCGCACCCGTGCTCATGCGATCAGTCGGAGCTCTTTGCTCCGCCGCCAGACGCCGCCTTCATCCCGCCTTCGACAAAGCTCTGGAACAGCTTCAGCCCGACTTGCCCCATCGGTGCCAGCGCCTGCGCATATTCCGCCATCTGCGCGGGGTTTGAGACGCCCTTCATCGCCTTGGTGATATTCTCGACATAGACCGAGTTGGCGGCGCTCACATCGGGCAGGCCGAGGAAGCTGCGCGCTTCTTCGGGGGTGCAATCGACTTCGATGGTGATCTTCATCAGCACGTCTCCTCTTCTCACCATTTGCGCTTGGCAGGCGGGCAAGGCAAGCGATAGACCACTGGCACGCCCCTACCCCCCAAGTTTCAGGAGAGACCCCCATGGCCCTCAACACCACCATCGCAACGCTGGCAGGCGACGCGCAGTTCGGCGCCTATGTCGCCCGGCCCGAAGGCACGCCGCGCGCGGCGATCCTCGTCATTCAAGAGATTTTCGGGGTGAACCCCGGCATCCACCAGAAGTGCGACAAGTTCGCCGCCGAGGGCTATCTCGCAGTCGCGCCCGACCTGTTCTGGCGGCTCCAGCCCGAAGTCAGCCTCGATCCCGATGTCGAGAGCGAGTTCCAGACCGCGCTCGACCTGATGGGCAAGTTCGATCAGGACGCCGGCATCCGCGATATCGAGGCGACCATCCACCACATCCGCCGCGAGCTGGGCGTCGCCAAGGTCGGCTGCGTCGGATACTGCCTCGGCGGGCGGCTCGCCTACATGACCGCGGCGCGCACCGATATCGACGCTTCGGTCGGCTATTACGGCGTAGGCATCGATGGCTTGCTGGGCGAAAAGCACGCCATCGCGCATCCGTTGATGCTGCACATCCCCACCGCGGACGGATTTGTTTCACGTGAAACACAGGCCGCGATGCACGAAGGGCTGGACGATCACCCCAAGGTGACGCTGCACGACTACGAGGGCCTCGACCACGGCTTCGCCACCGAACACGGCAAGCGCCGCGACGAGGACGCCGCCAACCTCGCCGACGGGCGGACGGCGGCGTTCTTTGCCGAGCATCTCGGGTGAGACAGCTTGCCACGGCCTTCCTCGCGCTGGCGCTGGTGTCGGCCTGCGCCAGCGCGCAGGTCGCGCCGCCGGAACCATACCTGACTGCGGGTGAGACGATCGAGAGCCAGCTCGCCGCCGATTTCAATGGCGATGGCAATCCCGATATCGCCTATGTGGCGGTCAAGGAGGGCAGCCGCACGCTGCGGGTCGAGTTCCGGTATGTCGGCTCCGACTTCGTTCAGACAGGTGTCCAAGAGCTCGCACTTGATCCCTACCCTCTCACCGATGCGCAATTGACGGTGACGGACAGCGACAAGGGCGCGGTGCTGGTGTTCGAGGAAGTCACCGGCGGCACCACCGCAGTCGCGTCCACCCACCGCTTCCGCTGGGACACCCAAATGGATAGAATGCGGCTGATCGGCCTCGATGCGACGCTCTACAGCCGCACCTTCGCGCATGATGGCCGGGAGGCGAGCTGGAACCTGCTGACCGGCGATCTCGTGACACTCACGCTGAAGCTCAACGCCGGGGCGGGTGACCATGCCTACGATTCGGTCGGCGAAACGAAGACCAGAAAACGCAGTCCCCCGATAAGCCTCGAAAATTCGCCCAGCGGGGACGATCTACTCTCGTGGCCGGGCGCGGAATGAGGGAGGGAATGATGCGAAACGCACACGCCGGGCTGGCCAGGTGGCACGCCTATATGGAGGGCGGCAGCGACCCTGCCCTCCTCGCCGATCTGCTGGCCGATGATGCGGTGTTCCACTCGCCGGTGGTGCATACGCCCCAAGTGGGCAAGCCGATCGTGATGGCCTATCTCGTCGCCGCCAGCCATACGCTCGGCAATGAAAGCTTCCGCTATGTCCGCGAACTGGTGGACGGCGACGAGATGATGCTGGAATTCGTCACCGAGATGGACGGCATCACCGTCAACGGGGTCGATATCATCCGCTTCGACGAGGCAGGAAAGATCAGCGATTTCAAGGTGATGGTGCGACCCTTGAAGGCGATCAACAAGGTCTGGGAGATGATGGCAGCGCAGCTTCAGGCGGCGAAGGGCTGATCGTCTCGGAGCCGACGAAGGCCTCGACGAAGAAATCGCTGACCGCACCGCCGATCGTCTGAGGCAGGGAGCCCCCGGCCTTCTCGGTCATCTGCTGCACCGCCTTGCAGATGTCGTGATCGTCGAAATAGCGCATCGGCCAGCCGGCAAAGGTCGCCTCGTCAATCGAGCGTTCGTCGATCACCGTGACCGCACAATGGCGCGGATCGCGGCGGATCGCCTCGAACGTCGCCACCAGTTTCCAGGTTTCGCCTTCGAGCACCTGCAACAGCTCGCTCCCGGCGCGCATCAGCACGCCCGAAAGCCCGCGCGCCTCGTTGCTCGCCCGGGCATGATAGAGCAGCCGGAACAGCTCGGCCCGGTCGAGTTCCGGCGTGGCTGTGCTGCGGTAAATGATCCTGCGCACCGTGGTCCCCTCGGTCCTGTGACAACGCGGCAGCATAGGCCCGCGATGCCTGACAGAGCCTCCCGGACGCTTAGGGATATTGCCCTATGTCACAGGGCGAGCGCGCGCTGCAATGAACGCGAGCCGATCGGCCACAGAAGCAAGCGGCAGGTCCACCACGCTGTAGCCGTAGCGCCGCCAGGCAGCGCTCACGGCCCTGTCACTGGCGACGGCCTCGGCAAAATCCTGAATGCGTTCGGCATCCTGGCGGTAGATCGCGGGCCAGGCGGGGGCGCGGAAGATCGGCCCATCGTAGCGCAATGTGCGACAGGCGCTCTCCACCGCCTCGGGAATCGGGAGGTTCGCCATCTCGAGGAAGCCGACCACATCGGGGAAGCCGCGATCGAACAGCACCGGGCCCGGGTGATCGGCGAAGCGGCGATATTCGGCAAGGTGGCCCTCCAGCATCGTCAGCGCAAAGCCCAGCGGGTCATTTTCGCGCAGAGCCATGCCGCCGGGCTGCTGCAACAGCGCGCGGGCGACCTCGGGCGAGGTTGCCATGCCGGACGCTGCGGCCGCTTCCAGCAAGGCGGTTTTCCCGGCCCCCGGCGCACCCGTCAGGACGAGGTGCCGCACGCCGCCGGGCTCCTAGTTCAGCACAGCGAAGTTGACGATCATCTTGCGCACTTCGGGGTCGAGCGCCTCGGGCAGGTCGCGTTCGAGCATGTCGCGGCGGGTTTCGATGCTTTCGGCAATCAGCACGCGCTTCATCGCCCAGTTCGGGCAGGCGCGCGCAGTGATGCTGCGCCGGTCGATTACCGAGACGCCCGAATGGCGCGGATCGGCGGCGATGGTCTGCATCAGTTCGGAAACCTCGCCCTCGTCGCCCTCGAGCAGCTGGAGAAAGTTGCGGCCGTTGAACAGCAGCAGACCGGTGATGCCCCGCTGGGGGTTGTTGCGCGCGCTGGTGGCGAGGATCGCGTCGACATCCTCGCGCGGCAGGGTCGGCGCGGTGCTGATGTAGAGATACTGGCTAAGCACGTAATCCCGTCCCTCTTGCCTGTCCGGCGCGGGCCAATCCCGAAGCCCGCGCGAACAGGGTATGCTATTGATTCATCGTGGCAAAGAAGTCTTCGTTGGTCTTGGAATCCTTCATCTTGTCGAGCAGGAATTCCATCGCATCTACGGTGCCCATCTGCATCAGGATGCGGCGCAGCACCCACATCTTGCTGAGATTGTCCTTCTGGACCAGCAATTCTTCCTTGCGGGTGCCGGACTTGCCGACATCGAGCGCCGGGAAGATGCGCTTGTCGGAGACCTTGCGGTCGAGCACGATTTCGCTGTTGCCGGTGCCCTTGAACTCTTCGAAGATCACTTCGTCCATGCGGCTGCCGGTGTCGATCAGTGCGGTGGCGATGATCGAGAGGCTGCCGCCTTCCTCGATATTGCGCGCCGCACCGAAGAAGCGCTTGGGCCGCTGGAGCGCATTGGCGTCCACACCACCGGTCAGCACCTTGCCCGAGGACGGGACAACGGTGTTGTAGGCGCGGCCGAGGCGGGTGATGGAGTCGAGCAGGATCACCACGTCATGCTTGTGTTCGACCAGGCGCTTGGCCTTTTCGATCACCATTTCCGCAACCTGCACGTGGCGGTTGGCGGGTTCGTCGAAGGTCGAGGAGATCACCTCGCCCTTCACCGAACGCTGCATGTCGGTGACTTCCTCGGGGCGTTCGTCGACCAGCAGGACGATCAGGAACACTTCCGGATGGTTGTCGGTGATCGCCTTGGCGATGTTCTGCAGCAGCACGGTCTTACCCGTGCGCGGCGGGGCGACGATCAGCGCGCGCTGGCCCTTGCCCTGCGGCGCGATGATGTCGATCACCCGCGCGCTCTTGTCCTTCACCGTCGGGTCGAGCGTGTCGAGGCTCAGCTTCTGGTCGGGATAGAGCGGGGTGAGGTTGTCGAAATTGGTGCGCAGGCGGACCGCGTCCGGATCGTCGAAATTGACCTTGGCGAGGCTGGTCAGCGCAAAATAGCGCTCGCCATCGCGCGGGGCGCGGATCTCGCCTTCGACCGTGTCGCCGGTGCGCAGGCCCCACTTCCTCACCTGGTTGGGCGAGACATAGATATCGTCCGGCCCGGCGAGGTAATTCGCCTCGGGGCTGCGCAGGAAGCCGAAGCCGTCCTGCAGCACCTCGATGGTGCCGATGCCCATGATCTTTTCTTCGTATTCCTCGTCCTCGGCCAGTTCGCGCAGGATGCTGAACAGCAGATCCTGCCGCCGCATGGTCGAGGCGCCCTCGACGCCGAGTTCTTCCGCCATCGCGACCAGTTCGGCCGGGGTCTTTCGCTTGAGGTCCTTGAGATGCATGTGTGTCGTTTCCGAAAGTTCAGATGAGTGGCCGGATGGTCAGTGCCTCTTGGGGAAAGAGGTGCCCCGGTTGGACGAGGGGCTGGGCTTGGAGAAAGCAGACCTGTCGGAGGGCATTGCGCCGCTCCGCTACCGGATAGGTGGGTTGGAAATAGGAGCGCGCAGAGGCGAGGTCAATCGGTGATTGCAGCCCCCCCCGCACGCCTCAGAACGGCTTGAGATAGACCAGCAGCACGATCACGATCAGCAGCAGGCCGGGCACTTCGCCGATCATCCGCAAGGTGCCCTCGGTCAGCGGACGCTCTCCCCGGGCCATTTTCTTGGTCTGGGCGACCAGCCAGCCGTGATAGCCGGTCAGCACCAGCACCAGCGTCAGCTTGGCGTGGAGCCAGCCGGAGCTGAACCACCCGCCGCCATAGGCCATCGTCAGCCCCAGCACCCAGACGATGATCAGCGCAGGCGTGAGGATGATTTTCCGCAGCTTGCCCATCCGGGTCGCCCACTTGGCCTCGCCTGCCGAGCCCGGTTGGTGGTCGAGCATGTAGATGCACTGGCGCGGCAGCATGAACAGCCCCGCCAGCCAGAACACCATGAAGATCACATGCCCCGACTTGAGGAACAGGTAGATATCCAGAAGCAGCGCTTTCATCTGTCTAACCTCTCAGCGCGGCGAGCAATTCCTCGACGTGCGAAATCGGGGTGAACTGCCCGATCCCGTGGCCGAGATTGAAAACGTGCGGGCGATCCTCGAAAGCATCAATGATGGTCCTCACCCGCGCCGCCAGCGCCGGACCGCCCGCTTCCAAGAGCAGCGGATCGAAATTACCCTGCACCGGCATTCCGGCAGGCAGGCTCTGATGCGCCCAGACCGGATCGAGCGTTTCGTCGAGGCCGACCGCGTCCACCCCCGTCTCGCGCGCATAGGCGGGCAGCTTCGCGCCCGCGCCCTTGGGAAAGCCGATCACCGGGGTATCGGGGTGGCTCTGCTTGAGCTGCGCGGTGATCGCGGCGTTGGGCGCAATCACCCACTTCTCGAA
This sequence comes from Porphyrobacter sp. YT40, assembly GCF_006542605.1. Classification (GTDB taxonomy): domain Bacteria; phylum Pseudomonadota; class Alphaproteobacteria; order Sphingomonadales; family Sphingomonadaceae; genus Erythrobacter. Next base: position 670,329 of record NZ_CP041222.1, on the reverse strand, counting down.
CTGGTCGGGGGCAAGGCTTCCGGCCCAGCTGTCGAACAGCTGCACCGCTTCGGCGCCCGCATCGATCTGGCCGCGCAGATAGGTCACCGAGACATCCACGATCGCGTCGATGATCGCCTGCATCCGGCCTGCATCGCGATAGGCCAGCAGCCGCGCCGCGTGGTGATCCTTGGAGCCTTCGCCCGCGATCATGTAGGTCGCGACCGTCCAGGGGCTCCCCGCAAAGCCGAGCATCGTCACATTCTCGCCGATCATGGCGCGGGTGCGGCGCACGGTCTCGTAAACCGGCTCGAATCGCTCGACCGCGGGGGTGAAGCTGTCCAGCTCCACCTCGAGCAGCGTCGGCGAAAGATGCGGGCCTTCACCCGCCTGAAAGGTCAGCCCCTGCCCCATCGCGTGCGGCACGATCAGGATGTCGGAGAACAGGATCGCCCCATCGAACCCGAAGCGCCGGATCGGCTGCACGGTGATCTCGGCCGCGGCCTCGCTGTCGTAAACCAGTTCCAGAAACCCGCCCTTTTCGGCACGAAGTTCACGGTATTCAGGCAGATAGCGCCCCGCCTGCCGCATGAGCCAGACGGGAGCGACGTCCTGACGGACACCTTTGAGCGTATCGAGAAGCGGACCGGGCATAGGGTTCCTTAGAACAAAACAAATCAAATTATAAAAGGATTGATGGAGTCTGTTGGCCCTGTGGATAGCGGGAATTACCGGCGCTTGCCCGGTTACCCCCACGCATCCCGCGTGACTCATGCCCCCACCGAATCCGCATGGATTGGACGTCAAGCTGGCTTTATCCCCACTCTTCACAGCCTGTCGACCAAACTTGTCCCGTGTGGGCAAATACCCCGAGGAAAAGGCCGGCAGCGGGCATGAAAACCGCTCCCCAGCTTGTCCACCCCGCCCTCCCGTGGTTTATGCGCGTTTCTGTCCACAGGCGCGCCGGGTGATGAACCAGCTCAATCTCCACCTTGTATCTGATTCGACCGGCGAGACGCTGGAAATGATCGCAAAGGCGGCGCTGGCGCAGTTCGACAACCCGGCGGTGAACCGGCATTTCTGGCCGATGGTGCGCTCGCTCCAGCATCTCGACCGGATCGTACCCGATCTCGCCGCGCATCCGGGGCTGGTGTTCTACACGCTGGTGAATCCCGAAACGAGGAAGCGGCTGGAGGAGCATTGCCGCCATCTGGGCCTGCCTGCGGTGCCGGTGCTCGATCAGGTCACCGCCGCGCTGGAAGCCCAGCTCGGGCAGGAGGCGCATGGTCGCCCCGGCCGCCAGCACATGATGGACGAGAGCTACTTCAAGCGCGTCGATGCGATCCAGTACACCATCGCCCACGACGATGGCCTTGCGCACGAGGACTGGGAGGAGGCCGACATCGTGCTCGCGGGCGTCTCGCGTTCGTCCAAGACGCCGACGAGCATCTACCTTGCCAATCGCGGCTACAAGGTCGCCAATATTCCGCTGGTGGTGGAAAGCCCGCCGCCCAAGGCGCTGTTCGGGTTGCGCCACCCGCTGGTGGTGGGGCTGACGACGAGCCCCGAACGGCTGGTGCAGATCCGCCGCAACCGGCTGCTGTCGCTCAACGAGGCGACCGCCACCGACTATGTCGACAACGACCGGGTCAAGGAAGAGCTGCTGTTCGCGCGGCGGATGTTTGCCGATCACGGCTGGCCGGTGATCGACGTTACCCGCCGATCGATCGAGGAGACCGCCGCGGCGATCATCCGGCTGGCGCAGGAGCGCGACCGCAAACCGGCCAGCGAAGGCGGGGTGGGGAAGCCGATATGACTCTGATCCTCGCCAGCAAGAGCGCCTCGCGCCGGGCAATGCTCGATGCCGCGGGCGTGGCCTATCGCAGCATCCCCGCCGATATCGACGAACGCGCGGTCGAGGCCGGGCTGGAGGGCGCCGCGCCGTCCGAAGTCGCCGAAGCGCTCGCGGTCGCCAAGGCGGCGGCGGTGGCGGAGGGCAATCCGCAAGCGCTGGTGCTTGGCTCGGACTCGCTGGTGGTCTGCAATGGCCGCCGGTTCGACAAGCCCGCGAGCCGGGAGGAGGCAGGCGAACATCTGCGGTTCTTCTCGGGGCGGGTAATGGAACTCCACTCCGCCGCCGCGCTGGTGCGCGACTCTGGCTGCGAGTGGAGCCACGCCGCCCTCGCCCGGCTGCACGTGCGCGCATTGTCGGACGATTTCATCGAACATTACCTCGACCTCGAATGGCCGGAAATCGGCCACACCGTCGGCGCGTTTCGGATCGAGGGGCCGGGGGCGCAGCTGTTCGAGACAATCGAGGGCGACCAGTTCACCGTGCTCGGAATGCCGCTGCTCCCCCTGCTCGGCGCGCTGCGCGAGGAAGGGGTGCTGCTGGCATGACCCGTCCTTATGCTGAGGTGATCGGCGACCCCATCGCGCAGTCCAAGTCGCCGCTGATCCACGGCTTCTGGCTCGGGAAGCTCGGGATCGAGGCCGATTATCGCGCCTGCCATGTGCGGCCCGACGACTTCGCCGACTATCTCGCCAGCCGCCGCGAAGACCCGCTCTGGCGCGGGTGCAATGTCACCATGCCGCACAAGCAGGCGGTGATGCCGCTGCTGGGCCGGATCGATCCGCCCGCTGACAGCATCGGCGCGGTCAACACGATCCTGCCGCTGGGCGAGGGAGCGCTCGCCGGCACCAACACCGACGCGGCCGGGTTCCTCGAACCGCTCGGCGCGGATCTCGCCCGGACGCATTATTTCCGCATGGCGCGCATCCTCGGCACCGGGGGCGCGGCGCGCGCGATCATCGCCGCGCTGGCGGGGCACGGCTTCACGCTGGTGGTGGCGGGTCGCGATCCCGCCAAGGCGCGCGCGCTGCTCGATGAACTCGCCCCGCAAGGCGAGCACCACGCCATCGACCTCGCGCACTTCGCCGACCCCACCGACTTCGCCTTCGACGACCGCGAGGGGTGCTGCGATCTCGTCGTCAACGCCTCGAGCCTCGGGATGACCGGCCAGCCCCCCCTGCCCTTCGACTGGAGCCATGCTCCGCCGGGGAGCATCGCCTACGACATCGTCACCGCCCCGCGCGACACCGCCTTCCTGCAAGCCGCACGGGAGCGGGGCCACCGCACCATCGACGGGCTCGCCATGCTGATCGGCCAGGCCGCGGTCGCTTTCGAGAAATTCTTCGGCCAACCCGCCCCGCGCGAGCACGACGCCGAACTGCGCGCGATCCTCACTCAATGACCCGCCCAAAGATCATCGGTCTCACCGGCTCAATCGGCATGGGCAAATCCACCGTCGCAGCGATGTTTGCGGAAGAAGGAATCCCCGTGTTCGACGCCGATGCCGAGGTGCGCGCGATGCAGGGGCCGGGGGGCGAACTCCTCCCCGCAATCGAGGCCGCCTTCCCCGGATCGACCGGCCCCGAGGGGGTCGACCGCGACCGGCTGGGCCATCAGGTCTTTGCCGACACAGCCGCCCTCGCCCGGCTCGAAGCCATCGTGCATCCGGCGGTCGCCGCCAAGCGCGCCGCCTTCCTCGAAGCCAACGCCGACAAGCGCGCCGTGGTGTTCGACATTCCGCTGCTGCTCGAAAAGGGCGGGCACGAGGCGGTGGACATGATCGTCGTCGTCTCCGCCCCCGAGGACGTGCAGCGCGCCCGCGTGCTCGCCCGCCCCGGCATGACGCGCGAGAAATTCGAGCATATCTACGGCCTGCAACTCCACGATTCCGAAAAACGCGCGCGCGCCGATCACGTCATCGACACCGGCACCACGCTCGCAGAAACCCGCGCGCAGGTTGCCGCGCTGATTGCGTCACTTTGATCGAATCCGGCGCTTGCAACTGCCCGAACTTGGGCAGATAGTCCGGCAAATGCGTGAGATCATTTTCGACACCGAAACCACCGGGCTCGATCCCAAGACCGGGGACCGCATGGTGGAAATCGGCTGCATCGAAATGGTCGGCCGGGTCGAGACCGGGCGCACCTTCCACGCCTATTTCAACCCCGAACGCGACATGCCGGTCGAGGCCGAGCGGGTGCACGGCCTCAGCGCCGCCTTCCTCGCGACCAAGCCGAAATTCGCCGAAAGCGCCGACGAATTGCTCGCCTTTCTGGGCGATGCGCCGCTGGTGGCGCACAATGCCGGGTTCGACTTCGGCTTCCTCAACAACGAGCTGGAGCTGGCGGGCCGCGAACCCATAAGCATGGAGCGGATGGTCGATACCGTCGCGCTCGCCCGCAAGAAGCACCCCGGTGCCAAGCTCAGTCTCGATGCGCTGTGCACCCGCTACGGGATCGACCGGAGTCACCGGGTCAAGCACGGCGCGCTGCTCGATGCCGAATTGCTGGCGCAGGTCTATGTCGAGCTGACCGGGGGCCGCCAGATCGGCCTCGGCCTCAGCCCGATCGACTCTGGGGCCGATAGCGCCGCACCGAAGCCGGGCAACATGCCCTGGCACCGTCCGCCCGCCGACAAGCCGCGGCGGGAACCCCGCCCTCATGTTGCCAGCCCGGAGGAGCTGGAACGTCACCGCGCCTTCATCGCCGGGATCGCCGACGCGATCTGGACCCGCTGAAACCCGCGCGGCCCTCGCCCACCCCCTTCGATCCTCAACCTCATCGGGAGGACTTTGCCTCATGGATATTCGGATTTCGGGCCACCAGATGGACACCGGCGCAGCCTTGCAGGAACACGCCGCCGACCGCCTCGGCGCGGTCGTCGACAAGTATTTCGATCGCGCGCTGTCGAGTCACGTGACCTTCGGCAAGGCCCCGGCGGGCGCCTTCAGCTGCGATATCGTCACCCATGTGATGCAGGGCCTGATCCTCAAGGCGCAGGGCTCGGCGCACGACGCGCACGTTGCCTTCGACGAAGCGGTGGGCAAGATCGAAAAGCAGCTGCGCCGCTACAAGCGCCGCCTCACCGACCGTCACGAACAGGCCGATCACGCCCGCGGCGAGGAAGAAGCCGCCTACACCATCTTCGCGGTCGAGGAGGACGAGGAAGAGGAAGTCGCCACCGACGCGCCGCTGGTGATCGCCGAAACCCGCGTCGACATCCCCACCGCCAGCGTCGCGGATGCGGTGATGATGCTGGACCTCAGGAACACCGGGGCGCTGTTTTTCAAAAATGCTGGCACCGGACGGCATAATATGGTCTACAGGCGCGCCGATGGCTCGATCGGTTGGGTCGAGCCGAAATAGGCCCGGGGCTCGCCACTGCCTTGAGGGCGGGGCGATCTTACAGAGGGCAAAACACGGCGGCAGCAGGAGGGGCTACCGCCCCGGCCCGGCGATGCTTCTGACAGCATGACCGGTTCGGTTTTTCGCCACCTGCCAAGGGGGGCGTGAGTTCAATCGGGATTCGTTGAATAATGGACGTCAACCTGGCTCTTTCCCCGCAGGCGATTGCCTTCGCCCGGCTCGATTCCAAGCCCAAGGTGCTCCAGCGGACGGCCGAAGTGCTGGCCGCAGCCTATGGGGTGAACGCGGACGAGGTGCTCGAAAACCTCGAAGCGCGCGAAGCGCTGGGCAGCACCGGCTTCGGGCGCGGGGTGGCGATCCCGCATTGCCGCTGCAAGGATGTGCGCCGCCCCAGCCTCGCGCTGATCCGGCTGGAAACGCCGATCGATTTTGCCGCCGCGGATTCGCGCCCGGTCTCGCTGATCTGCGGGCTGGTTTCGCCCGAGAATGCCGGGGCGACGCATCTGCACGCGCTCGCCGCGATTTCGCGCCTGACGCGGGACGAGGCGATGCTCCAGATGCTCGCCGATGCGCCCGATACCGAGGCCGCCTATGCGCTGCTGACCAACCAGTTCCTGCGCGACGCGGCCTGATTCTCCGAAGCGATTCCATGTCCGGCGACGATGCGACCTTGCCAGCCACGGGTGCCGAACAGCACTACCGGGCGCTGGAGCGGCTCTACGCCTCGGCCCCGGTCAACGCCAAGTTCGCCAGCCACCTGCACCTTCCGGGCGAGGGCCGCTCGCGGCTGACCTTTACCGTCACGCCGGAGGATTACCACGCGGCCGGCGCGGCGCACGGCACGATCTATTTCAAGATGCTCGACGATGCGGCCTTCTATGCCGCCAATTCGCTGGTGACCGACCGCTTTCTGCTGACCACCAGCTTCAACCTGCACTTCACCAAGCCGGTGCGCGCCGGCACCGTCACCGCCGAGGGCCGCTGGGTCAGCGGGCGGCGGCGGGTGTTCGTCGCCGAAGCGCGGCTGGTGGACGCAGAGGGCGACGAGATCGGGCGCGGCACCGGCACCTTCATGAAGAGCCGTATCGCGCTCTCCAGCCTGCCGGGCTACGCCGCGGGCGGGCCTTCGGGGCTGTGACCGACGACGCCCGCCTGCCCGCACATCTCGAGGCAGGCGCGATTCTTCGCCTCGCCGAGTCGCAGGGCGGTTACGCAACCGTTCTGGCAAAGGGTGAACGCGACGCGGGCACGATCATCTTGGTAATGCTGTGTCGCGGCAAGGCTTCGATGCTTTACGAAAGAATGCCTCAGCTGGACGGAACGCGCCTTTTTGTTGCCACAAAATCGGAAGACCCTGAAAAATCGCAGGAATTTTCCGAGTATCTGGCCCGCCGACACGCCAGAGACCCCGATGTATGGCTGATCGAGGTGGATATCGCGGATCCCGAACGCTTCGTCGCACAGCTTAACGAATTGCGTTGACGCTCACGTCAAGTCGGCTAACGGCCCCCGCCAATCCCTAGCGCAGGCTGGCGCGCGGCAATTCGGCCGTCCTCCAGCACGCAGACGGGGAGCGGCCGGCAGGCTTCTTCGAACCCCCCTAATCGCAAGAGATGGAAAAGGTTCCCGCCTGCGTCTGCGCGCGCTCACCGCCCGATTTGTAGATTGAATGAGTCGCAAGACTGCCACTTTTGCCGCGATCGCGGGTCTCGCCATCGCAGCCACCCTGTTTCCGAGCGGCCCCGAAACCGCCGCTCTGGCGCAAGCCGCCCCCGATCAGCCGAGCGCGCTTCCCGCGGCCGAGCTGGTCCCCGAAGCGATCACGTTCGTGGCCGAGCCGGTGGTGCAATCGCTCCCCGAAGACGCCGCCGAGGACGCTTCTGCCCCCACCCTCACCGAAGCCGGATCGCTCGCCGAGCTGGTCGGCATGGTCGATACGACCGCCCCGATGGACGCCGAGCTGCGCTGCCTTGCCGGTGCGATCTATTTCGAAGCGCGCGGCGAGCCGCTCGCCGGGCAGCTTGCGGTGGCGCAGGTGATCATCAACCGCAGCGAAGACCGCCGCTTCCCAGGCTCCTATTGCAGCGTCGTCGCGCAGCCGGGGCAGTTCTCCTTCATGCGCGGGCGGCAGATGCCCGCCGTGCGCGAAGGCACCGCCGCCTGGAGGCGCGCCGTCGCCATCGCGCAGATCGCGCACAAGGGCCTGTGGGAATCCGAGGCCGGCAACGCGGTGTTTTTCCACGCGCGCTACGTCAAGCCCGGCTGGAGCCGCACCAAGACGCGCCTCGCCCAGATCGACACGCATATTTTTTATAGGTGATTTAGGGGGCCTCGTTGCCCCCCCCTTCCCGTTCGTGCTGAGCTTGTCGAAGCACCGCACTTTCTTTGCGACGATCGCGCAAGACGGAAGTTAAATGCGGCCCTTCGACAGGCTCAGGGCGAACGGCTGTAGAGGTCAGTCCCTCAAACTCACCCAAACCGGCGTGTGGTCGCTGGCCTTCTCGCGGCCCCGGTATTCCTTGTCGACGCCGCAGCTTCCCATCCGGTCGGCGCATTCGGGCGAGAGCAGGATGTGGTCGATCCGGAAGCCGTGATCGCGCTGCCAGGCACCCGCCTGATAGTCCCAGTAGGTCCACACCCCCCCGCGCGGATTGTGCGTGCGGATCGCGTCGGTCCAGCCGTCTGCGAGGAAGCGCGCATAGGCGGCGCGGCTTTCGGGCTGCATCAGCGCGTCGTCCTGCATCGCCTTCACGGACCACACATCGTCGTCATGCGGGATGACGTTGAAATCGCCGAGCACCACGGCGGGCACTTCCTCGGACCAGATCTGCGCCATCCGCTCGCGCAGCTTCGCCATCCAAGCCAGCTTGTAGGTGAACTTCGGCCCCGGATGCGGGTTGCCGTTGGGGAGGTAGAGGCAGGCGATGCGCACGCCGCTGACATCCGCTTCAAGATAGCGCGCCTGCTCCTCGTCGCCGTCATTCGGGCCGGGGATGCCAAGGCCGCGCTGCACCTCGGTGATGCTGTGGCCCGCGCGCGTATCGGCGAGGATCGCGACGCCGTTGAAGCTCTTCTGCCCGTGCCAGATCGCGCTGTAGCCGATCGCCTCGAAGTCGCTCGCGGGGAAGCCTTCGTCCTGCGTCTTGATTTCCTGCAGGCAGGCGACCGCCGGGCGGGTTTCCTCGAGCCATTCGATCAGCCGCGGCCCGCGCGCCTTGATGCCGTTGATGTTGAAGGTGGCGATTTTCATGCGCGCGCTTGTGCCGCAAACGATGCGCCGGGTCTAACCTAAATCCCGAAACTCGCGCCGCAACCGCATCCGGCGGCGGCCTGCGGGTTTTCGACCTTGAAGGCCGCCCCGCCCAGTGACTCGACGAAATCGACCGTGCTGCCCGCGATCAGATCGAGGCTGACCGGATCGACCACCAGCATCACGCCATCACATTCGGACACGCTGTCCTCGGCGTCGGGTGCGTCGGCGAGGTCGAACTTGTACTGAAAGCCCGAACACCCCCCGCCCTCGACCGCAAGCCGCAGGATCGCCGGGCGCGCCTGCTTTTGCGCGATGAAGGCCACCCGCTTGGCGGCAGACGGGGTGAGGATCAGGGGCTCGGCGGTCATGCCACGTATCTAAGACGCGCAGGGGCGTTCCTCAAGCGGTCACACCGCCTGAATGTAGTTACGCAGCGCGTTAGCCTCCCCCTGCACCTCGTCCATCTTGTGCTTCACGAGGTCGCCGATCGAGATGAAGGCGACCAGCGCGCCATTCTCGACCACCGGGAAATGGCGGAACCGGCGGCGGGTCATCATGCCCAGCGCCTCGTCCACCGTGGTGCCGGGCTCGACGGTGATCGCAGGCGAGGTCATGATCTCGCCTACGGGCAAATCGAGGCATTCGCGCCCCTTGTCGGCCAGGCGGTAGATCACGTCGCGTTCCGACACGATCCCCACCACCTTGCCCTCGCGCAGCACCGGCAGCGCGCCGATGCGTCGGGTGGCGAGCGTCTGGACGACCTGCGCGACGGGCGTGGCGACGTCGCAGGCGATGATGTCGGATGGGCCGCGCTGGGCGATGATACGGGCGATGGTCATGGCAGTCTCCCTCTATCGGACGGAGAAAGTGCCATGATTTGCGGCAAAAGGCGAATCGCTCCGTCGCATCACGTAGCGCTGCCATTGCGTCGGATGCAGGCCACCTTGCAGCTTTCGCGCGTTGCATTGCGCCCCCGTGCGCGCCATGTCGGGGGCATGACGCGCAAATCCCCGCTCGACGATCCCGTGAATGCCGCCCACGCCTGGGCGCGATATCGCCAGATCATGAAGCTGCTGCTGGCGGCGACGGTGCTGGTGGTGGCCATCGCGATGGGGCTGCTCTTCGCCTATAACGGCATGATTTCGGTGCATTTCTATATCGCCGTCGCGCTGGGGATCAGCCTGACGATGCTGCTCGGCGGCGCGCTGATGGGGCTGGTGTTCCTCTCCAACGGCACGGGCCACGACGAATCGGTCGACAACCAGCTGCCGGGCAAGGACGAATTCTGGAGCCCGAAGGAGGATTAGGCGGGGTTAAGCCTGAATTCCTCAACCGGCACGCCGCTGATCAGGTGTTCCTGTATCACCCGCTCGAGCACCGCTGGCGAGCAGGAATGATACCACACCCCGTCGGGCCAGACGACCGCGATGGGCCCGGCGGCGCAGAGTTGCAGGCAGTCCGCCTTGCTCCGCTGCACGCCTCCGCCCGCCCCGCGCGCGCTGTCTGCGCTACGCTGCGGGCCGACGAGGCCGAGTTCCTTCAGCCGTGACTTGAGGAAGCCCCAGGCCTCCTCCCCCGCTTCGCGCGAGCAGCATTTCTGCTTCTCCGAAATCGCGCACAGCATGATGTGCCGCGCGATGCCGGTGCCGCTCGCAGGATCGCCATAGTGCCGCGCGAGATTGCTGCGCGCGCAAGCCAAGTCTTCGTCGGTCACTCCCCGTTGTCCTCGGCCTTCAGCCAGCGATCGAGCCAGGCGAACACCGTGTTGTGCCATTGCAGCGAGTTCTTCGCGCCCAGCACCCAGTGGTTCTCGTCCGGGAAGACCAGCAATTGCGAGGGGATGCCGCGTTCCTGCAGGGCGGTGAAGCTTTGCAGCCCTTGCGTATAGGGCACCCGAAAATCCTTTTCGCCCGTCACCACCAGCATCGGGGTGCGCCAGTTGGCGACGTAGTTGGCGGGATTCCACTTCTCGTAGGTGTCCTTCGCCTCCTCGTAGGAGCCGCCGAAATCCCAGCGCGGGAACCACGATTCCTCGGTCGCATAATACATCGAGCGCATGTCGAAGAGGCCGTCGTGCTGGACGATGCAATCGAAGCGATCGGGCCAGTTGCCGGCGATCCAGTTGACCATGTAGCCGCCATAGCTCGCCCCCATGGCGCAGGCGCGCTCCCCGTCGATCTGCGGGTCGAGCGCGAGCGCGGCGGCGAGGCCTTTTTGCAGGTCCTCCAAGGGCTTGCCGCCCCAGTCGCGGTTGATCGCATCGGTGAAGGCCTGCCCGTATCCGGTGCTGCCGTGGAAATCGACCGAGATCACGGCATAGCCCTGACTGGCAGTGACGCGCGGGTTCCAGCGGTTCGACCAGCTGTCGTTGAAGCTGCCCTGCGGCCCGCCGTGGATATAGAGGATCGCGGGGATCGGCCCCTCCTGATCGGCGAGGCGGGTGATCTGGCCCCACACCGTGTCGCCATTCGCTCCGGCAAAGCTGAAGCGGCGGGTGACGACGCTTGCCATCTGGCCCATGCGGGTGGTGGCGACATCGGTCAGCGGGCGGGCCTGCCCCATGCCGTCCGACAGGTAGAGCTCCGAAGGCGCGCCGAGCGAATCCCGCGTGAACAGTGCCCGGCCCCCCGGCAGCGGCACGAGATTGGCGATATGCGCCTCGTTGCCCGCCATCAGGTTGAGTTCTGTGACCTTGCCGGTGGCGATGTCGATGCGGAAGGCGGGGGTGTCGAGCACCTGCTGCGCGGTGGCGATCAGGCTCTTGCCGTCCGCTGCCCACGCGAGGCTGCCGAAGCTGAGATCGGTGCCTGCGGTGAGGTTGCGCGCCTTGCCGGTCTTCAGATCGAGCAGCTGTACCTCCAGCCTGTCCGCCTCGTAGGTAGGCCGCTCCATCGCCAGCCAGGCGAGGTAGCGGCCATCGGGCGAGACGGCAGGGGTGGTGTCGGTCGCGAGGTTGCCCGCCGTCAGCAGACGGGGCGCGGCGCCGGTGAGGTCGGCGGCGTAGATGTCGAGATTGGTCGAGCGCGGTTCCTCGGCATTGGCAAGGCGCGCGGTGAAATAGAGCGTCTTCCCGTCCGGCGCGAAGGCGATTTCCTCGCCCCCGCCGAAGGGCATGGTCGGCGTGTCGGCGGTGATCCCGGTTGCGGGGTCGAACCCGTCGGCAGGTGCGCCCGGCCCTTGCGCCTTGCCGTCCACCAGCGGGAAGGTGAAGATGCGGTTGTGGGTGCCGGGGGTGGCCCAGCGGTCCCAGTGGCGCACGAAGCCGTCCGTGCCGTCATAGAGCCGCCCGGTGCCGGGGCCGGGGAGGCTGCGCTGCGGGGCATCGGGGCAGCCGAAGGTCGGGCAATCGCGGGGGACTTCGCCCCAGACCGCGATGGCCGCGCCATTGGGGGCGAGCTTGAATCCGGCGATGCTGGCGTCGAACCCGGCGACCACCTCGGGATTGCCGGTGCTGCCGTCGGCGGCAACGCTCATGCGCCACACCCGGCTCACCTCGGGCGCGCCCTCTTCGGGGGCGGCATCGCTGAGGTAATAGAGATAGCCGTCCGGGCCGAAGGTGACATCTGAGGCGGTCAGCCCCTCCATCGGCACGGGTGCCGCCCCCGGCTTGGTCAGATCGAGCAGGTAATGCTGCGGCGAGCGCTTCAGTGTTTCGGGGTCGGTGATCGTGACGCTGTAGACCGCCAGCGTGCCCTCGCGGTTGACCGCAGGGGCCCCGAGGCGGGGGAGCGTCACCAGATCCCTGGCGCTCATCGGCGGGTGGGCGAGGCCGGGGATCGCGGGCGGAGGCGCGGCCTCCTGCGCGGCCAGCGGGGTGGCGGACAGGGCGACAGCGGCGACGACAGCGCCGAAAGCAAGGATGTTTCGCATGGGCAGCAGGACTAGCCCGCCTGCCCGCCTCTTGCCAGAACTTAGCGCCGCTTGCCGACGATCCGCGCGATTTCCGCCTGCACCAGCTGTTCCACCATCGCCGGAAGGTTCGCCTCCAGCCATTCGGCCAGCATCGGGCGCAGCAGCTCGCGGGTCAGGCCTTCGAGCGAAGTCTCGCCCTGCCGCACGATCTGCGGGCGTGCGGGCGGCTCTGCCAGCATCGCGAGCGCGGCGAGGTTTTCCTGCATCGCATCGCGCACCTGATCGGCGATCAGCGGGGTTTCCTCGGCCGTGTCCATCGGCATCGCGGGGGTTTCGGCCTCGGGCACCAGCTCCATCTCGCCGAGATCGAGCACTTCCTCGGAATCGCGCACGGTATGGGTGCGGGCGAGCGGGGGTGTTTCACGTTCCGGCTCTTCGGGGACGAGCACACGGCGACGACGCGCTTCCATCGCGCCCACGCGGTTGTCGCGCGCGATCACCTTCTTGATCGATTCGAGGATTTCCTCGACGGAAGCTTCGTTATCCTGGCCCATTAATCGCCCCGTGTGACACAGCCCGGCCTGTCCCGAATCGGGAACCGATTCACTCGCCGGGCAGCAATTGCGGGCCGATTGTTGCAGTGGCGGGGGGAATGTCAACGGTGCTGGTCGATTCCGGGGCAGGTTCGGGGTCGCGGTCCCAGTCCCAGAGCTTGCTGCTGACCCGGTCGGCATTGACCTGCGGATCGTAGAGCACCCCGGCGGAGTCGAGATTGAGATCGCGCGCTTCGGCCTTGCCCATCAGCGCCAGCAGGTTGAACCCGGCGACATAGGCGTTGCGCCGCGCGGTCACGAGCTGGGCGCGGGCGTTGACCAGTTCCTGCTCGGCGTTGAGCACGTCGAGGATTTGGCGGTTGCCGATTGACTGTTCGGCGCGCACGCCTTCGAGGCTGAGCTCGGCCGCCTCGACCGCGGCCTGCGAGCTCTTGATCACCGCATTGGCGGCCTGCCAGTTGGCGAAGGTCGAGCGGATGTCGGCGATCACCTGCCGTTCGGCGGCGATGACATTCTCCAGCGCCGAGGATTCGCGCGCGGCGGCCTGCCGCTGGCGTGCCGCGGGAAGCCCGGCCTGAAAGATCGGGATGGTGAAGCGCACCCCGGCGCTCGCCGTGGTTTCGGTCTGGAAGAAGCGCGGATCGCCCGCCTGCAGCGTGCCGAAATAGTCCTGATAGTCGAGCCCCGCGAACAGCTGCACGGTCGGCAGGCGTCCGGCCCCGGCGACTTCGGTGTCGAAGCCCGCCGCCTTGGCGCGCTGCTTGGCGGCGATCAGGCTGGCGTTGTTTTCGAGCCCGGTGACGATTGCCTCGCCCACGGTGTCGGGCAGGCCCGGCAGCGGCGGCGGGGCCTCGAGTTCGCCCGGCGCCTGTCCGACGAGGCGGATATAGGTCTCGCGCGCGGCGATGAGGTTCGCCTCGGCCGAACGCAGATCGCCCTCCGCCAGCGCGAGGCGCGAGCGCGACTGGGCGACATCGGTGATGGTGAGATCGCCGATCTGGAAGCGGTCGCCGGTGGCTTCGAGATTGGTGCGCAGCACCGCGACATTGTTGGTGGCGAGCGCGACCAGCGCCTCGGTCCGCAGCACGTCCATGTAGGCGGCGACGACCTGGGTAAAGAGATTGCTCTCGGTCAGCCGCAGATCGGCCTGCCCCGCGTCACGCCGTTCCTTGGCGGCGGCGATGCCGTTGCGCACCGCGCCGCCCGAATAGATCGGCACCACCAGATCCGGCCCGACCGCGAAGACCCGCTCGGTCGGCGCGAAGGCGTTGGGCGAGGGCTTGACGAACTCGACATATTGCCCGGTCGCATTGATCGAGGGCAGGCCCTGCGCACGCTGGATCGGCACGTCCTCATCGGCGGCGCGCTGGGTGTCACGCGCGGCTTCGAGCGTGGGGTTGTTGACATAGGCCGCCGCCAGCGCCTCGCGCAGAGTGTCGGCACGCGCCGGCCCCGCCAGTGCGACGAGCGCCAGCAGGCTGGCCGATGCGGCGAGCGGGAAGGAGGCGGCGCGGTAGATCAAGCGAAGGTCCAGCCCTTGGGCGCGTCGAAGGCGTGCAGCACCGGGATGCCGAGATCCTCGACCGGCATCAGGTTGACCTTGCCCGCAACCTTGCGGCCCGTGGCGAGGCGGGTGACCTGACGCAGCACCAGCCCGGTGACGATGCGGCCCTCGTCGGTCAGCGTCGCGGCCAGCGCATCGGGCAGCTGCTCGATCGCGCCGTCGATCACGATGAGGTCGTATTCGCCCGCCACCTTGCCGGTGGCGGCGTCTCCGGCGGACACTTCGGTCAGCGCGGCAACCAGCGGGCGCAGCAGCGCGGCGAGGTAGCCGGTGCCGCCGCTTACGACCAGCGCGCGGGTTTCGGGCAAGGGCGCGGCTTCGAGCAGCGCCTTGCCGTAGAACAGCGGCGCGGCGAGGTGGCCTGAGGTGCCGAGTTGGATCGCGCGGTCGATATAGGCCGCCGCGGCCTTGTCGGCGGGCAGATAATCCTCGCGCGGGACGGCGAGCATCCGGGCGAGCGCGAATTCCTCGTTCACGCCGCTGGTGCGCAGCTGGCTGTCGATCATCGCGCGCCGGGCGGTGAGGGAATTGGGCAGGGTTGTGGTCATGATGTCCATCGCTCTTCGGGTAACTGTATTAGGATGGCAATACAGTTCGTCAACCCTCTCCTTAAACGGGCCCGCGTCCGGTTCCAAGCGCTTTGGCCGGACTGGCGCTTTACACCTTTGACCTTGTCGTCCGCCGGTGCTTAGGGGAGCGCCAAACCCTGTGGGGTGCAAATCGACTTAGTGAGGGATGGCTTCGATGAGTGACATGACGAAGGCTGACGGTGATGTGCGGATCGAGACCGATTCGCTGGGCGAAGTGGCGGTTCCGGCGAACATGCACTGGGGTGCGCAGACGCAGCGCTCGATCGTGAACTTCCCCATCGGCGGCGAAAAGATGCCCCCGGCGCTGGTGCGGGCGCTGGGCGTGCAGAAGCTTTCGGCGGCCAAGGCCAACATGAAGCTCGGCGTGCTCGATGCCAAGCTGGGCGAGGCGATCGTCCAGGCCGCGCGCGAGGTGATCGACGGAACCCTTGCGGACCAGTTCCCGCTGGTGGTGTGGCAGACCGGAAGCGGCACCCAGTCGAATATGAACGCCAACGAAGTGATCGCGAGCCGCGCGAACGAGATCCTGACCGGCCAGAAGGGCGGCAAGAGCCCGGTTCACCCCAACGACCACTGCAACATGGGCCAGTCGTCGAACGACACCTTCCCCACCGCGATGCACATCGCCGCGGCGAGCGAGGCGATCGACCACCTGATTCCGGCCCTGAAGAAGCTCCACGGCGCGCTCGATGCCAAGGCGAAGGAATTTGCCGACATCGTCAAGATCGGCCGCACCCACTTGCAGGATGCGACCCCGATGACGCTGGGGCAGGAATTCTCGGGCTATGCCAAGCAGATCGAATACGGCATCGCCCGCGTCGAGGCGGCGCTTCCGCGTGTGCTGGAACTGGCGCAGGGCGGCACCGCCGTGGGTACCGGGATCAACGCCAAGGTCGGTTTCGACACGGCGTTTGCCGCCGAAGTCGCCGCCGAGACCGGCCACGCTTTCGTCACCGCGCCCAACAAGTTCGAAGCGCTCGCCGCGCATGATGCGATGGTGGAGATTTCGGGCGCGCTTAACGTGCTCGCGGTCAGCCTGATGAAGATCGCCAACGACATCCGCCTGCTGGGCTCCGGCCCGCGTTCGGGCCTCGGCGAACTCAGCCTCCCCGCCAACGAACCGGGCTCCTCGATCATGCCGGGCAAGGTCAACCCCACCCAGTGCGAGGCGATGACGATGGTCTGCGCGCAGGTGATGGGCAACCACATGACGGTGACGGTCGCCGGTTCGCACGGGCATCTGGAACTGAACGTGTTCAAGCCGGTGATGATCTACAATGTGCTCCAGTCGATGAAGCTGATCGGCGATGCCGCCCACGCCTTCACCGACAACTGCGTCGTCGGCATCGAGGCGAACACCACCCGCATCACCCAGCTGCTCAACGAAAGCCTGATGCTGGTGACCGCGCTGAACCCCCACATCGGCTACGACAACGCCGCGAAGATCGCCAAGAAGGCGCACGCGGAAGGCACCACGCTGAAGGAATCGGCGCTCGCGCTCGGCCTGCTGACCGAAGAGCAGTTTGCCGAGTGGGTGGTGCCCTCCGACATGATCAAGCCCCGCGATTAAGTGCCGTTGGTCGATGATGAACAGCCGTTCATCATTCGACCAAAACCCGAGTCCGCCCGACAACCTTCGCCCCGCCCGGTAGCTTTCGCCGGGCGGGCACAGTATCGCTGATTGCCATTATGGCGACCACCCCCATCCACGATACCGCCCCCGACGGGTCCGTGCCGACCGTGTCGTTTCGCACGGTATTGTTCTCGATGATCGTGCTGTGGGCGACTTATTTCATCCTCACCACCGTGCGCGCGATGGTGATGGATTTCGATCTCCAGTTCGAGCTCGGCTGGCGCCGGCTGCTGGTGACGGTGATCGGGGTCGGCTTCACGATCGTGCTGTGGCTGCTGCTGCGCCTGTTCGACACCCGCCCGCTGTGGATCAAGATTTCCGGCGCGATCGTGCTGGCGATGCCCGTTGCGCTGGGGATCGGGCAGGTCAATTACCTCGTGTTCAAGGACACGCAGGTCGCGCAGGAACAGGCCTACGCCAAGAAATACAACCTCAACCTGCGCCGTGACGAGAGCGGCAATCTGCTGGTCGATGTGCCCGTGCGCCGGGTCGGCCCCGTGCCCGAGGGGCAGAGCGGGGGCGCGGTGCCGCCGGGCGGGCAGGTGGAATCGGTGATCATCGCCCCGGCGGAAACCAGCGCCGATTTCTGGCGCAAGCTGCTCGACGTGGCGCTGGGGCGCTACTTCCTGCTGCTGGCCTGGGCCTCGACCTATTTTGCGCTGCTCGCCGGCGTGCAGGCGCGCGCGGCGCAGCGGCGGGAGGAGCAGTTCCGCTCCGCCGCCAAGGCCGCCGAATTGCTCAGCTTGCGCTATCAGGTGAACCCGCATTTCCTGTTCAACACGCTCAATTCGCTGTCGGCATTGGTGATGACCGGCAAGGCCGAGCGGGCCGAGCGGATGATCCAGACGATCAGCCGCTTCTACCGCCACTCCCTCGCCAACGAGCCCACCGCAGACGTGTCGCTGATCGACGAGTTCGACCTGCAGAAGCTCTATCTCGATATCGAGGCGGTGCGCTTTCCCACGCGGCTGGTGACGGTGTTCGATCTGCCCGCCGATCTCGAGGATGCGCGCGTGCCGGGGATGATCCTGCAACCGCTGGTCGAGAATTCGGTGAAATACGCGGTCTCCCCCGTCTCGCGCCCCGTTACGATCACGATGGCCGCGCGCGAGGAGTTCGACCGGCTGGTGATCACCGTCGGCGACGATGGCCCGGGCGTGCCGCAGGGCACCACCCACGGCTTCGGCATCGGGCTCGCCAATGTGCGCGACCGGCTGGAGGCACGCTTCGGCCCCGATATCGGCTTTTCTTCCGCCCCCGTGCCGGGCGGCTATTGCACCGAAATCCGCATTCCTCTGACAAGAACCACGAGCCGCCATGTCTGATCCGCAAGCCGACACCGCCGCCCTCAGAACCCTGATCGTCGACGACGAACCGCTCGCGGTCGAGCGGGTGCAGGTGATCTGCGCCGAAATCCCGCAGGTGCGCGTGGTCGGCACCGCGAGCGACGGGGCCGCGGCGCTGCGGCTGGCCGAGAAGCTGACACCCGATCTGGTGCTGCTCGACATGACCATGCCCGAATTGGACGGCCTTGGCGTCGCGCGCCATTTCGCCGCGCAGCCGCAGGCCCCGGTGGTGATCTTCGTCACCGCGCATGATCACTTCGCGGTCGAGGCCTTCGATCTGGAAGCGGTCGACTATGTGCTCAAGCCCGTCTCCGCCGACCGGCTGGCGCGCGCGATCGAGCGCGCGGTCGCCCGGCGCGGCCAGCGGCGCGAGAAGCAGAGCCGCTATCTCGACGAGCTGTGGGTGCCGCACCGTTCCGAGCTGCTGAGGATCGCGGTGAGCGAGGTCCACCAGATCGACGCCGAGCGCGATTATGTGCGCCTCCACGTCGGCGGGGCCGAGGGTGGGCGTTCCTACCTGCTGCTCCAGACCATCGCGGGGCTGGAAGAACGGCTCGATCCCGAACAGTTCATCCGCATCCACCGCTCCACCATCCTGCGCCGCGACCATATCCGCGGGCTGCGTCACGATGGCCTCGGCGTGTGGTCGGCGGAGCTTGTGAATGGCGAGGCGCTGCGCATCGGCCGCACTTATCTGGCGCGCGTCAAGGCGATGGCGGGCAGGTGATGCTTTTGTTTTAAGCCACCTTCGGTGGCGCAGACCTCCCACCCCGCCTCCCGCCCGGCCACCACAACATAGTGGTACTATTGGTGGCCGGGCGGGGAGGCGGGGCGGGCGGTATGCATCGCGCGTCAGCGCGATCCTCACAAAAAACGGCCCGAACCCCAAGGGACTGGAGGGGTTCGGGCCTCAGGATGCGCCGTCCCGCCTGCGGGGCGAGGGACGGCGCAAGCTCGGTAGGCGCCGGTCAGCCGCCGCGCCGTTCGTTCGACAGCAGCAGTGCGACCTGCTGGCGCGCGTCGGAGCGGGCCTTGGCGAGGCAGGTGCGGGCTTCCTGGCTCATCACGCGCGAACCGGTGGTCACGCTGGTGGTGCGGCAGACGCTGCGCACGGCCTTTTCAACGCGCTGGTCGAGGGTTTTCTGGCCCTTGACCGTGCCGAGATCGAGATCGGCGGTGTCGACGCTGATCGTCATCGTCTGCACCTCGCCGGCCAGCGCCGGGCTGATCGCGGCGCCGGCCATGGCGATCGCCGCAAGGGTGTGAGTGGCTGTTTTCGCAAGGGGTTTCATCTCTCTCTTCCTCCGTTTGGCAGGCGGCCTGTGATCGGAAGGGGGTCCGATTGCGGGGGGATGAGGCATCCTGCTGAAACCCGTTCTACGCCCCGCCCTTACCCGGATCATGCGACCTTCGATCAACCCCGCCCGCCCGCTCGACCGAGGCAGCGGCGTGAAGACCAATGGCGTGAACGCGCGGACAAATGGCGGTTTGCAATCGACAAGCGCAGCGCCATAGTGGGGGCATGACCTGGGCGACGGTGATCATCTTCCTGATGGGAATCGCCAATTTCGCGATCAACCGCGCGGTGTTCGACAGCGGCCACCCGCTCTTCGCGCGCCTGCCGCAGGCGAGCCAGACGCTCGGCAGCCGCGCCGCGCTGGTGAGCGAATTCGTGGTGCTGTGGGTGGCGCTGCTGCTGTCGGTCAGAGGCTGGCCGATCTTCGTCTATTTCTATGGCATCTACACGATGGCCAATGGCTTTGCGGCTTGGATGATCGTGACCCGCCGCATATAGGTGACGCACGCCGAAAGCCTGGCCGGGAGCGCCGAACACCATGGATGCCAAGACCCCCTGCTGGCTCGTCGTCAATCCCGCGAGCGGAAGCAACACCGTCGATTCCGCCGAATCGCTCAAGGCCGCGCTCGAACAGCGCGGCTGGGAGGTCGCCCGCACGCTGGTATTCCCCGACGATGGCCTGCCCGACCCGCGCGAGTTGGGCGCGCAGGGCATCGCGCAAGTGGTGATCTACACCGGCGACGGCAGCATGGGGGCGCTGATCAACCACCTTTCGGGCTGGAGCGGATCGGTGCTGGCCCTGCCCGGCGGGACGATGAACCTGCTGCCGCTGCGGCTGCACCGCTCGCTCGATATCGAAGCGATCCTCGATGTGGTGGCGGGCGGCGGGGCGGTGGCGCGGCGGCTGGGCTGCGTGCGCTGCGATGCGGGCCTCGCGCTGGCGGGCCTGCTGGTCGGGCCGGGCACCGCCTGGAGCCGGGTGCGCGAATCGATGCGCCACTTCGCCGTCGCCGACATCGCCAGCGAGACCATCGCCGCGATCCGCGAGACCGCCAGCGGGCCCTATGTCACCCTGCCCGAACGATCCGCCGCGCGCGCCGAGGGCTATCCGCTGGTCGAGCTGACGCCGGGCGAGCACGGCATCCAGATCGACGGCTATTTCGCCGAGGCGCCGGGCGAGTTTGCCGAGCAGGCCTGGGCGCTGCTGCGCCGCCGTTTCCGCGAAGGCCCGCACGATCGGCTGGGGCTGGCCGATGCAATCACGCTCCAGAGCGTCGACGGCGGCCCGCTCGCCTGCCTGATCGACGGCGAGCCTGCCGAGTGCCCGTCCCCCTTCCGCTTCACGCTCGAATATTGCGGCGTGGACCTGCTGGCGACCGCGCATGACTGCTGAGGTGCGCCGCCTGTTCCACCTGTCGGACATCCATTTCGGGCTCGAGGATCGCGAGGCGCTCGAATGGGTGCGCGGCGAGATCGCCACGCGCCGCCCCGATGCGGTGATCATCACCGGCGATCACACGATGCGCGCGCGGCGCCACGAATTCGCCGCAGCGACGCGCTGGATCACCGCGCTCGACGTGCCGGTGACGATCAGCATCGGCAATCACGACATGCCCTATTTCAACCTGATCGAGCGCTTCTTCGCGCCCTACAAGCGGTTCGAGGGGATGAAGGACGTGGTCGAGCGTGAGCTCGATCTGCCGGGCCTTGCGATCGTTCCGCTCAAGACCGTGCGGCGCTGGCAGCCGCGGTTCAACTGGTCGAAGGGCTGGGTTACGCCCGCCGCGCTGGCGCGGTGCCTGCGCGCGATCGACGCGCTGCCCGCCGGGATGCGCGCGCTGGTGGCGGTGCATCACCCGCTGCGAGAGGTCGGCACGCAGGGCACCGCGCTCACCAAGCATGGCGAGGCGGCGCTGCGCGAGCTGGCGCGGCGCAAGGTGCTGGGCGTGCTTTCGGGCCATGTCCACGACCCCTTCGACATCGCCGAGCCGACCGCCGAAGGCCCGGTGCGGATGATCGGTGCGGGCACGCTGTCGCAGCGCACCCGCTCGACCCCGCCGAGCTTCAACGAGCTCACCTGGGACGGCACCACGCTGACGGTCACGGCGCGCAATCTCGAGGATGTGCCGACGCCCGCCATGATGATCGCGGACGTGCCCCCCGATGCCATGCCGCCGCGCTCGCCGGACGAGCCTGTCGCCCCGGTCGACCGGGTGCCGGAGGTCGATCCGCCGGTGCATTGACCGCCGCGCGTGGCACGCCCTCGGTAACCTGACGTGGGGCAGTTTTAACCTTTTCTCTATTGCCGGCGTTAAGACATTCTTCGGCATATCGCGCGCGCAGGCGGGGGGCTTGCATCCATTTGTGCCGCCCGGCCTGCCCTGTTCAACCGATGCGCCGCCCTGTGAGGCGCGTGAGATGAAGGGGTGTTGCGATGGATCTCATCAAGTCCGTCATGCTCGGCGCTGTTCTTTCGGTCACGCTCGCGCTGGTGATCGGCGCGCAGGGGACCAGTGCGGGGCCGCTGGCGATCCACATGGTCCACCTCGCGCAGACCAAGTTCTACTGGTCCTGGCCGATTTTCCTGTCGGGAACCGGGCTGTCTTTCGGGGTGATGCTGCTGCAGCGCTAGGTCGGGCGCTGGCACGAAAAAGGGCGGCTCCCTCGCGGGGGCCGCCCTTCTTGTATCGGGTAAGGTAAGACCTTAGCGCTTCGAGAACTGGAAGCTGCGGCGGGCCTTGGCCTTGCCGTACTTCTTGCGCTCCACCACGCGGCTGTCGCGGGTGAGGAAGCCTTCGGCCTTCACCGCGCTGCGCAGCTCGGGCTCGTACTTGGTCAGTGCCTGGGCGATGCCGTGCTTCACGGCGCCCGCCTGACCCGAAAGCCCGCCGCCGCGCACGGTGGCAACGACATCGTACTGGCCGGCACGGTCGGTGACGGTGAAGGGCTGGTTGATCACCAGACGCAGGGTCGGACGCGCGAAGTAGGTTTCCTGATCGCGGCCGTTGATGGTGATCTTGCCGGTGCCCGGCTTGACCCACACGCGGGCGACCGCGTCCTTGCGGCGGCCGGTGGCGTAGGAACGGCCCTGCGCATCGACTTCGCGGTCGCGCAGCGGCGCGGTGTTGCGGGCGATTTCGGCGGCGTCGCCCTGCGGGGCGTTGCCGGCGATGTCCTTGAGATCGGCGAGATCCGAGACGGTTGCGGTTTCGTCAGCCATTATGCGGCAACCTTGTTCTTGCGGTTCATGGAAGCGACGTCGAGCACCTGCGGCTTCTGGCCGTCATGCGGGTGCTCGGTGCCGGCATAGAGGTGCAGAGCCTTCATCTGCTGACGGCCCAGCGGGCCGCGCGGAATCATGCGCTCGACAGCCTTTTCGAGCACGCGCTCGGGGAAACGGCCGCCCAGCACCTTGGCCGGGGTGGTTTCCTTGATACCGCCGGGGTGGCCGGTGTGCTTGTAATAGACCTTGTCGCCCATCTTCTTGCCGGTGAACTGCACCTTGTCGACATTGATGACGATCACGTGATCGCCGCAATCGACGTGCGGGGTGTAGCTCGGCTTGGTCTTGCCGCGCAGGATGTTGGCGATGATCGAGGCCAGACGACCCACGACGAGACCGTCGGCGTCGATAATGTGCCAGTTCTTTTCGACCTCGGCCGGTTTGATCGACCGGGTCTGCTTGGTGAGCGCCTTCATGGCATATGTCCTTGGTTCGAAACTGTCTGCCGGGGATGATCCGGGAGAATCACCCGCCAGGCCTGCGGCCCGGTTGGCGAAGTGGCGCGCAAATGTCGCTTGAGGGGCGCGAAGTCAAGCAAAAGCGCCGTTTTTGGATGCGGTAAAATAATACCGCTACTCCGGAATGGACCCCATCAGCCAGCCGAGCGTCGCCGGATAGGAAGCATCGGCGTGCCAGCCGATCACCGCCGGCGTGTCGTAGGGATGGAGTTCGCCCAGCCGCTCCACCACGTCCTCGAGCCGCTCCGACGTGGTCTTGAACAGCACGCCGACCTCGTTCCCCACCGCGCGGGCGCCGTCCCACACAAAGCGGCTTTCGATCCCGGGCAGGATGTTGGCGCAGGCGATCAGCCGGTCGTCGAGCAGCGCATCGGCGGCGGCGCGGGCGCTTTCGGTGTCGGGGAAGGGACACCAGACCAGCGCCGCGCCGGACATCATGCCGCTCTCCGGGCAAGGCCGTCGGAATGCATCGCGCGCGCGGTCGCGGCGACGGTCAGCGCGCCGACCAGCTGGTGCGCGGCGGCGATCCACAGAGCGACGCCGCTCATCACCGTGGCGATGCCGAGCAGCACCATCGTCCCGAAGGCGGTGTGCACGGCGATGCTGGCGAAGCGATCGGTCTTGCGCACCCGCCGCGCCAGCCACACCAGCGCGGCAACCGCGACCCACGCCCACCAGCGGTGCAGGAATTGCAGCAGGAAGGGGTCGTGCGTCAGGTTCCATACCGACCAATCGACCTGCGGCACCAGCCGTCCGTTCATCAGCGGCCAGTCATAGGCGGCATGGCCTGCATTGAGCCCCGCCACCCACGCGCCGAGCAGCAATTGCACGAACAGCACCGCGCCGACGAGCGCCGCGCCCGCCGTCAGCGGGGCGGGACGCGCGGCGGGGTCACGGGCGAGCTGCCGCAGATCGCGCGCGGTCCATACAAGGCCCGCGAGCAGGAACAGCGCGGTCAGCAGGTGCGCCGAGAGGCGGAAGTGGCTAACATCGGTCAGGTCGGTGTTCCCCACGCCCGAGGACACCATGTACCACCCCAGCGCACCTTGCCCGCAGATCAGCGCGAACATCGCCGCCAGCCGCCAGCCATAGCCCGCCGGAATCGCGCGCCGCAGCGCGAAAACCGCCAGCGGCAGCAGGAAGGCGAGGCCGATCACGCGGCCCAGAATGCGGTGGAACCACTCCCAGAAGAAGATGAACTTGAACGCGGCGAGGTCCATCCCCGCCGGGCCGCTTTCCATGCGGTATTCGGCGGTGAGGCGATATTTGGCGAATTCGGCGGCCCAGGCGCTTTCGCTGAGCGGCGGGAGGATGCCGCTGACGACGTTCCATTCGGTGATCGACAGCCCGCTCTCGGTCAGCCGGGTGATCCCGCCGACGACGACGATCATCACCACCAGCACCGCGACAAGCTCCAGCCAGCGCGCCACCGCCAGCGGTCGGGCGCGGGCGCCGGGCGGATTGGCGAAGAGGTTCGACAGGGAGGCGGAGGTGGCCATTTCGCGCCCGTCTTTGTCCCTCCACCGCCGCGCGCGCAAGCCCGTTTGCCGCAAACACCGGTGCGGCGCGTGCAAGCGCAGGGGCGAAGCCGCAGAAAATCCTCCCTCACGCACCTTGCGCAATGTAACAACATTACATATGTGGGGTCGACCATGTCCCGCGATGCTCTCCCCCCAGCGAGTCGAACCTCGTTCCGGCGCCGACTCGACCAGATCGGGATCGGGCTGGCGGGCCTGTGCGCGGTGCATTGCCTGCTGACGATCGTGATCGTCTCCGCCATGGGGCTGGGCGGGCATTTCCTGCTGGAAGAGAACATCCATCGCATCGGCCTGTTGCTGGCGCTGCTGGTGGCGGCGGTCGCGATCGGCTGGGGCCTGCTGCGCCATGGCCGTGTGCTCCCCTTCGCCATCGCCGCGGGCGGGCTGGCGCTGATGGCGGCGGCGCTGGTGGTGCCGCACGGGACCAACGAATTCGCGCTGACGCTGATCGGCGTGGTGCTGGTTTCGATCGGGCACTGGCTGAACCTGCGCGCGGCGCATTGATCCTCGCAAAACGCGCGGTTGCACTGCGGCGGCGAGGGACTATGTCTCGCGCCATGACCAAGACCATCACCCTCAACGGCGCGCCCCACCACAGCAAGGCCGTTACCATCGCCGAACTGGTGCGCGAACTCGATCTGGCGCCCGAGAAAGTCGCGGTGGAGCGTAACGGCGAAATCGTCCCGCGCTCGACGCTGGGAGAGGCCGCGCTGGCCGAGGGCGATGTGCTGGAGATCGTGCATTTCGTCGGCGGGGGCGATCACGACGATACGTGGACGGTCGCAGGCCGCACCTTCCGCTCGCGCCTGATCGTGGGCACGGGCAAGTACAAGAGCTTCGAACAGAACGCCGCCGCGGTCGAGGCTTCGGGCGCGGAGATCGTCACGGTCGCGGTGCGGCGGGTCAATGTCAGCGACCCCAAGGCGCCGATGCTGACCGATTTCATCGACCCCAAGAAAATCACCTACCTCCCCAACACCGCCGGGTGCTTCACGGGCGAGGACGCGGTGCGCACGCTCCGCCTCGCGCGCGAGGCGGGGGGCTGGGATCTGGTGAAGCTCGAAGTGCTGGGCGAGGCGCGCACGCTCTACCCCGATATGCGCGAAACGCTGAAGGCGACCGAGGTGCTGGCGAAGGAAGGCTTCCTCCCCATGGTCTATTGCGCCGACGATCCGATCGCCGCGAAGCAGCTGGAAGATGCGGGCGCAGTCGCGATCATGCCGCTGGGCGCGCCGATCGGGTCGGGCCTCGGCATCCAGAACCGCGTCACCATCCGCCTGATCGTCGAAGGTGCGAAGGTGCCGGTGCTGGTCGATGCGGGTGTCGGCACCGCGTCCGACGCGGCGGTCGGCATGGAGCTGGGCTGCGACGGCATCCTGATGAACACCGCCATCGCCGAGGCGAAAGACCCGATTCGCATGGCCCGCGCGATGAAACTCGCGGTCGAAGCCGGGCGCGAGGCCTATCTGGCGGGGAGAATGGCGCGGCGGATGTATGCCGATCCAAGCTCGCCCTTGGCGGGGTTGATCTAAGACAGCTCCTGCGCAAGGCGCTGCAACGGCTGCGCAGCAGCCGCAAGGCCGACCGGCCGCCCGAAGCGACGCGCGCGAAGGTCGCATGAGCGGGGATTTCGCACCGCGGATGCGATGCGGACACAAAGACTCCTACCTAACGCTTAATTAACCATGCTGTGCGACGTTCTCCTCGTCCGAAGGAGCTACGCGCCATGATGATGCCGATTGCCGAGATGCGGGAATTTGCCGGGTTCGCCCCTGCCGAGCAGCGCTATATCAAGCGCAGCCTCGACATCGGCCTTGCGCGCACCGACGCTTTCCGGCGCTGGGGCCGGGGCGAGGCGGAAAACACCGCGATCCGCCGCCAATATGTCGCCTATCAGGATCTCAAGGCCCTGCGCGGGCTGGTGCCGGTCCAGGGCACCCCGCAGGAGGTCGAGCGTTTCCTCGGCAAGCTGGTGCGCATCGCCGCCTTCGATCTGGAGCAAGAGCGGTTGGCAAGCTTTTCGGCTTTCCGCTTCCTCTACGAACGCCTGCTGGGCGCGCGGGTGCGCCCATGGCTCCCCGCCGCCTTCTGCGCCGCAAGCGCGCTGCCGAGCATCGCCCCGCAACGCCGCAAGGTCCTGCTGCAATCGCTCTCCGAAGCCGCCGCTACCGCGCCCGGCTGGTCGGAGCGCGAGCCGGTGTTCCTGCCCGAATATGTGGACGATTTCGAAGCGGCCTAATAGTTACGAGCGATGGAGACCCCCTCCCCTTATCACCCCCCGGTCAAGCGCTCGCTCAGCATCGCGGGGCACGCGACCTCGATCAGTCTCGAACCGCTGTTCTGGGAGATGTTGAAAGACGCCGCCACGCGCGAGGGACTGGCCGTGGCCGCCCTCGTCGCGCGGATCGACGCCGAACGGATCAAGTCCCCCACCCCGCCCGGCCTCGCCAGCGCGATCCGGGTGTGGCTGGTGGAGCAGATGCGCGATCAGTAATTGGCCGGCGGATCGCTGGCCGGGAAGCTTTCGTCGAGCTCCTGATCGGTCTCGGTCCATGCGCGGTTTTCGGGATCGCGCATGGCATCCGGCCCGGCATCGCGGACGGTCTGGTGGCCGGCATCCGCCTGTCCATCAGCCAGCGCGGCATTGTCGCTCCCGCCATCGCGGGTGAGATAGCGGTAACCGGCGTAACCGGCGGCACCGAGGGCTGCTAATCGCAAGATCATGTCGAACTCCTGAGGTTGTGTACCCGGGAGCAAGTCGGCAGGCCCGTTTTTGGTCCCCGCCTAGTCGTCCACCCGTTCGATATCCGCGCCGACCAACTGGCCTGCTTCCGCTCGGTGTGCATCGACACGGTCCGGAGGATGGGGGTGGCGCCGGACGGCTCAGCCTTCGGCGGCGAGCAGCTTTTCCCACGGCGGTGTCGCGGTGCTGGGCTTGAGGCAGGGGCGGGCGATTTCGGCCATGGCCTTGGCCCAGTCGTACCCCTCGCCGCCATTGCGCTGGTCGTAGATCACCACTGGCCCGTCGATGAACCGCATCACCGGCCGCCCGCGATCCGGCACGCCGCGCGCGCGCAGGAACACCCCGTCACCATCCGCCGTCACAATGATGGCATCGCTTTTCGGCTCGCTCTTGCCTGCCACCCAATCCAGTTCTCGCTCGTTCCACAAGGGAGCCCCGCGCTGCATCGGGAAGGCGCGCAGCTGCGCAAGACCGCCCGGGCACGTCGTCAGGTCTGCTTCTTCGAACGCATAAAGGTGCGGGATCAGTTCGGCTGCCTCAGCCGGCGAGGTCGGCAGCCACGAGACCAACTTTGCTATGTCGGCATCCTCAAGTTCTCTTTCGTCCTTGCGCCGCACCATCCGCATTCGCGCCTCGCGATCAATGGCAAAGGCCCAGCCGTCGTACCGAAGCAGCGCAACCGTATAATGCGCATCGACCAGATTGGGTGTGGCATGGTCGCGGCGATCTTCTGGCGGAATCCAGACATCATCTGCCGCCGTCCGGTGCGACCGCGGCACCGGATCAGCGAAATAGAGGTTCACGTCGAAGACCAGCGATGCGAGCCAGGCGTAGTTGCGCTCGCCATAGATCGACGCCCAGGCCTCCACGCGCCTTTCTTCGGCACAGTCCACCACCGAGCGATCCGGATTGCAAACGAAATCCGCGGGCAGGTCCTTCGGATCGAACACGTAATCCGCCGCCGCCGGTGTCCCGGTCGCCAGCATCAGCGCGGCTACGATGGCACCCGCGCGGCGCATCAATCGTCCACCCGTTCGATATCCGCGCCGACCAACTGGAGCTTTTCCTCCAGCCGCTCGTAGCCGCGGTCGAGGTGGTAGAGGCGGCGCACCGTGGTCTCGCCCTCGGCGGCGAGCGCGGCGATCACGAGGCTCATCGAAGCGCGCAGGTCGGTTGCCATCACTTCCGCGCCGGTGAGGTGCTGCGCCCCCTTGACGATCGCGGTGCGCCCTTCGGTGGTGATATCCGCGCCCATCCGCGCCAGTTCGGGCACGTGCATGAAGCGGTTTTCGAAGATCGTCTCTTTCAGAACGCTCGCGCCTTCCGCTTTGCAGAGCAGCGCCATCAGCTGCGCCTGCATGTCGGTGGCGAGGCCGGGGTAGGGCGCGGTGGTGAGGTTGGTGGCCTTCATCGCGCCATTGGCCTTCACGGTGACGCTCTTGGCGTCCCACTCGACATGGATGCCGATCGCCTGAAGCGCGTGGATAGTGGCCATCATGTCCTCGGCCTTGGCGCCCTCCAGTCGCACTTCGCCCCCGGTGATCGCGGCGGCGCAGGCGTAGGAGCCCGCCTCGATCCGGTCGGGCATCACGCGATAGGTCGCGCCGTGCAGCCGCTTGACCCCGTGAATGGTGAGGTTGGAGGTGCCGATCCCCTCGATCTCCGCCCCCATCGCAACCAGCATGTTGCACAGGTCGACGATCTCGGGCTCGCGCGCGGCGTTGAACAACCGGCTGGTGCCCTTCGCCAGCACCGCGGCCATCAGCGCATTCTCGGTCGCGCCGACGCTGACCACGGGGAAATCGAAATCGCCGCCGGGCATCCCGCCATCGGGCTGGATCGCGCGGACATAGCCTGCGGCGAGCTCGATCTTCGCGCCGAAGGCTTCGAGCGCCTTCAGATGCAGGTCGATCGGGCGGTTGCCGATCGCGCAGCCGCCGGGCATCGAGACGGTCGCCTCGCCCGCGCGGGCGAGCATCGGGCCGAGCACGAGGATGCTCGCGCGCATCTTGCGCACCAGATCATAGGGCGCGACGGTGGAGGTGATGCGGGTCGCCTCCATGCTCATCACCCGCCCGAAATCCTCGGGCCGCGTGCCCTGAATCACCGTGGTGACGCCGAACTGGTTCATCAGGTGCTGGAACCCGTCGATATCGGCGAGGCGCGGCAGGTTGCGCAGCGTCAGCGGCTCTTCGGTGAGCAGCGCGCAGGGGATCAGCGTGAGCGCGGCGTTTTTCGCGCCGGAGATGGGGATGGTGCCGGATAGGCGGTTGCCGCCGCGGATGATGAGCTTGTCCATGCCCGCAGCCTTAGCGAAAAGTGCCTTTGGCGCAACTCACCCGCGACAGCGGGGCTCAAAGATTGACCTTGCCTGCCGCCTACGGCACGGGATCGCGGAACAAGGTCGGGCCGCACGCCTTTAGAGTCCATTCCCAGCGAGAGCGCCGCATGTCTCCCAAACCGATCCGCAAAGCCGTCTTCCCCGTTGCCGGCCTCGGCACGCGCTTCCTGCCCGCGACCAAGGTCGTCCCCAAGGAATTGCTGCCGGTGGTCGAC
This sequence comes from Porphyrobacter sp. YT40, assembly GCF_006542605.1. GTDB lineage: Bacteria > Pseudomonadota > Alphaproteobacteria > Sphingomonadales > Sphingomonadaceae > Erythrobacter. The sequence goes on along the minus strand of NZ_CP041222.1, from coordinate 640,466 downwards.
CGTCCGCTGATTCAATACGCGGTGGACGAGGCGCGCGAGGCGGGGATCGAGCAGATGATCTTCGTCACCGGGCGCGGCAAGACCGGCATCGTCGAGCATTTCGATATCGCCTTCGAACTCGAACAGACCATGACCGAGCGGGGCAAGAGCCTCGACGTGCTCGAACCCACGCGTGCGACACCTGGCGATGTGATCGCGGTGCGCCAGCAGGTGCCGCTCGGCCTCGGCCACGCGATCTGGTGCGCGCGCGCGATCGTGGGCGACGAGCCCTTTGCCATCTTCCTCCCCGACGAGCTGATGGTGGCGAAGGAAGGCGGCACCGGCTGCATGAAGCAGATGGTCGAGGCCTATAACGAGGTCGGCGGCAATCTCATTTCGGTGCTGGAAGTGCCGATGGCGCAGGTCTCCAGCTATGGCGTGATCGAGCCCGGCGAGGAACGCGGTGCGCTGACCGAGGTGCGCGGGCTGGTCGAGAAGCCCGCTGTCGCCGAAGCGCCCTCTAACAAGATCGTCTCGGGCCGCTACATCCTCCAGCCTGAAGTTATGCGAGTGCTGGAGAATCAGGGCAAGGGCGCGGGCGGCGAGATCCAGCTGACCGACGCGATGGCGAAGATGATCGGCCAGCAGCCGTTCCACGCGGTCACCTTCGACGGCAACCGCTACGACTGCGGCAGCAAGGTCGGCTTCGTCGAGGCGACGCTGGCGATAGCCCTCGCCCGGCCCGACATGGGCGAGGAAGTGCGTGCGATCGCGCTGGATTTGCTGAAGTAGAGAGCGCGCCCTCCCCGAGGGGAGGGAGGCCTTACGGGTTACTCCGCCGCTTCGCTTGTGGGGGCTTCCTCGGCGGTGTCATTGTCGCGGGCGATGGCCTTCTGCTTCGGGGGCTTGGCCGGAGCGGGGGCCTTTGCCGGGGCGGGTGCTTCGGCCTCCGCATCCGCCGCGCCCTTGACCAGTCCCGACAGGGACGAGCCGTCCAGCCCCAGCTCCTTCATCAGCCCGTCGAGCACCGGCGCCTGCGCGCGGTAGGCGAGCGCCGCCGACACCGCATCGCTGGCGAGGTTGCCGCTGCCGCCGCCCGCGCCGGAACCGCCGCCCGACCCATCGTTCGCCGCGCGCCCGCCATTGGTGAGCCCGTCGACCTGCACGATCTTGATCGAATCGATCGCCTCCATCGGCTTGGCGCTTTCGCGGATGACTTCGGGCAGCACCTTGAGCAGCGCCAGCTTGGTTTGCAGGCTGATCTGCTCCATCGAGAGGATATTCGCCGCCTCGTTGACCGCGCGCTGGCCCGCCGCCTCGACTTCGAAGCGCACCCGCGCGGCTTCGGCGCGCAGCTTTTCGGCCTCGGCCTCGCCCTGGGCTTCGAACTTGATCGCCTGCGCGCGGTTGGTCGCCGCGTCCTTTTCCGCCTCGGCCTGCACCTTGACCGCGATGGCATCGCGTTCGGCCTGCTTGGCAGCCTCGATCAGCTCGATCTTCTTCTGACGCTCGGCGATTTCGCTTTCGCGCGCGGTGGCGACGCGTTCTTCAGCCTCGACCGCCTTGGCGCGGGCATCATCGGCCTGCGCCTTGGCCTGGCTTTCCTCGCGCGACTTGTTCTGCACCGCGATCTGCTGTTCCTGCCGGGCGATCTCGAGCGCGCGCTGCTGGTCGATCCGCGCTTCCTCGACCAGACGGTCGGCCTCGATCTGCTGGGCATCGACCTGCTTCTTGGCCTCGATCCGTGCGGCTTCCGCCTCACGGTTGCGCTCGGCCTGTTCGCGGGCGATTTCCGCCGCCTGGCCTGCGCGCCGCACTTCGACCTCGCGCTCCTGCTCGAGCCGCGCATATTCCTGATCGCGGCTGATCTCGAAGCTCTTCTTGCTCGCTTCGAGGTTCTTGGTCTCCATCTGGACGCGAGTGTCCTGTTCGATATCGTTGCGCAGCTTCTTGCGCGCCTCGATCTGCTCAGTCAGCTTGGTCAGACCCTCGGCGTCGAAGGCGTTGTTGGCGTTGAAGTGTTCGATGCTGGTCTGATCGAGGCCCGTCAGCGAGACCGACTCCAGCTCCAGCCCGTTCATCGCCAGATCATTCGAGGACACCTGCTGCACCTTCTGCACGAAGTCCGCGCGCTGTTCGTGCAGCTCGTTCATCGTCATCCCCGCCGCGACCGAACGCAGCGCGTCGACGAACTTGCCTTCGACCAGATCCTTGAGCAGTTCGGGCTGCATCGTGCGCTGGCCCAGGGTCTGCGCGGCCATCGCGATCGCGGTCGCATCGGGGCGGACGCGGACGTAGAATTCCGCCTTCACGTCGATCCGCAGCCGGTCGAGCGTGATCAGCGCCTCGTTGTCCTTGCGCACCACGCTCAGCACCAGCGTGTTCATGTTGACCGGCATGGTCTCGTGGAACACCGGGAACACCAGCGCGCCGCCGTTCATCACCACCTTCTCGCCGCCCATGCCGGTGCGCACGAAGGCGGTTTCCTTCGAGGCGCGGCGGTAGAGGCGCATGAGGAAGGCGATGACGAGCACGAAAAACAGGAAGCCGCCCCCGCCGACCACCGCATAGGTGATCAGATCGGTGGCACCGCCCCCATCGCCGGTGGTGGCCAGCGCCCCCATTGTGGTCAAAACCATCTGCGTTCCCCTTTAATGTTCCAGCCCCAGATGCGGGCTTTCGTAATGCACGCCGTAGAAGGTCTGCCCCTCGCGGCGGACGAGCAGGACGGTGTCGCCTGCACGCAATTCCTGTGCCTGATCGTGCGGCTCGACCATGACGAAATGGGCCTGACCGTGGATGTCGATCACCTTGGCGCGCGCCGGGCTGCCTGCGCGCGCGGTGCCGATCTGGATCGTGCCATCGCGGCGCAGCAATTCGTCGAGTCCGATTGCGGTGGTCTCGTCCTTCGGCATCACCGCGGCGAGCGGGCGCATGGCGAGACTGTTGAGCGGAAGCGCGGCGGCTCCTGCGGCCAGCGTCGCCCATCCGGCAGAGAGCGGCGTGCCGAGGATGCTCGTCAGCAACGTCTGCCCGATCACGCCCACGGCGGCGAAGGTGAACAGCAGCGCCGCCAGCCAGATCAGCAGCGGCACCCGGCCCAGCCCCAGCAGCGCCGTCAGCGCATCGCCCAGCCCGCCCATTTCGAGCCCGTCAGGCGAATCGAACTCGGTCGCGCCTTCGATCGCTTCACTGACGCCGGTGACCTGCAACAGCGCGATCACCCCGAGCACGCAGAGCGCGATCAGGAAGGGGAGGTTGTGCGGCTCCAGCAGGCTCATGCCGCCCCTCCCGCACAATCAAGGCGAAGATCCGATCCCATGCCCGCAAGGCTAGGACAAACGCGATCGAAACCCTAGCGGAATCGGAACGCGGATTGCCGATTTTCGGCTGCGATATCAGGCCGGGACAACTCTAAGAGGGAGCGTCTTGAGCCCGCCGACAAAGGTGCTGCTGGCGCGGCTCGCCTCCCCCGCCGGTTCGACTGCGGCTACTCGGTCGAGGATCGCTTCGAACAGGATGCGCATCTCCAGCCTTGCGAGGTGCAGACCCAGGCACTGGTGCGCGCCCGCCCCGAACGCCAGGTGACGGTTGGGCGAGCGCGCGGCGTCGAACCGGCGCGGGTCGGGGAACTGCGCGGGGTCGTGATTGGCGGCGACATAGTTGATCATCAGCCAGTCGCCCGCCTTGATCTGCTGCCCACCCAGCTCGCAGTCCGCGGCGGCGGTGCGCATGAAATGCTGCACCGGGCTGGTCCAGCGGATCGCTTCCTCGACGATGCCGGGCAGCAGGCTGCGGTCGGCACGCACGCGGGCATATTGCTCGGGATCGTTCGCCAGCGCCTGCATCGCGCCTGCCGTGCTCGCCGAGGTGGTGTCATGCCCGGCGGTGGCAACGATGATGTAATAGCCCGCCATGTCGCGCGGAGGCAGAGGCTGGCCGTCGACGAGCGCATTGGCGATCACGCTGGCGACATCGTCGGTCGGGTGCTGGCGGCGATCCTCGGCGATCTGCGCGAAGTAATCCTCGAAGGTCTTTACGGCCCCGGCGACGATCTGGACCACCTGTTCGGGGGTCATCTTGTCCATGCCGGAGCCCGACAGATCCTTGTCCTGCCCGCCGAACAGCTGCTGGGTGAGCATCTGCATCCGCGGCTCGTCCTCCGGCGGCACGCCGAGGATCTGCATCACTACGCGCAAGGGATAGGGGCCGGAGACTTCCTTGACGAAATCGACCTCGCCGCTCTGATCCAGCATCCGGTCGACCGTCCGCGCCGCCAGCGCGCGCAACTCGCCTTCCAGTTTGGCGAGGTTCCTCGGCATGAACCATTCCTGGGTCAGCTTGCGATACTTGGGATGGATCGGCGCGTCGAACACCACCAGCGAATCGACCAGCATGTTCGATCCCGTGGCGGCGCGGGAGAACTCGATCGCCTGGTTGAAGCTGAAGACGACCGGCCGCGGGTTGTTGAGGAAACCGGCATTGTCCTTCGAAATCCGCATCACATCGTCATAGCGGGTGACGAGCCAGAAGGGATCGAACAGCCCCGGCGTATCGGGCTGCACCTTGGCCACCGGGGTCTCGGCACGGATCGCATCGAAGGTGTCGAGCAGCCCGTCCCACTCGGCATAGGCGTGCGGGTCGATCACCCGGCGGGCGATGTCGCCGGGGAGCACCGCCTCGGTCATTCGGCGGCTTCCTTGGCCTTTGCCGCATATTCATCGCGCAGCTCGCGCTTGTAGAGCTTGCCGTTGGCCTCGCGCGGCAGGTCGGGGCGGAAGTCGAACAGCTTGGGCATCTTGATCTTGGAGAGGCTGCCCGAGAGGAAATCGCGCAACTCCGCCTCCAGCCCCGCGCCCGCGTGGGCCATGTCCTTCGGCTGCACCACCGCCACCACCTTCTCGCCAAGGTCGGGGCAGGGCGCGCCGATCACCGCCGCGTCCATCACCTTGGGATGGGTCACCAGCAGGTTCTCGATCTCCTGCGGGTAGATGTTCACCCCGCCGCTGATGATCATGTGGCTCTTGCGGTCGGTGAGGAACAGGAAACCCTCGCCATCGACATGGCCGATATCGCCCAGCGTCATCCAGCCTTTCGGGTGCATCGCCTCGCGCGTCTTGTCGGGATCGTTGTGATAGGTGGGCAGCAGGGCGTTCTCGAAATAGATGAGGCCGTCCTGATCGGGGCCGAGCTCCTCGCCATCGGGGCCGCAGATGTGGAGCGTCCCGTAGATCGCGCGGCCGACGCTGCCGGGGTGGGTGAGCCAGTCCGCCGAGCGGATCATGGTCATTCCGATGCTTTCGCTGCCGGCGTAATATTCGTTTACGATGGGGCCCCACCATGCGATCATCTCACGTTTGATCGGCACCGGGCAGGGCGCGGCGGCGTGGAGCGCGCGGCTATGGCTGGAGAGGTCGTAACGCGTGCGGATCGCGGGATCGAGCTTGAGGAAGCGCACGAAATGCGTCGGCACCCACTGGCTGTCGGTGACCTTGTGCGTCTCGATGGCCTTCAACGCCTCCTCGGGCTCGAACTTCTCCATCATCACCACCGTCCCGCCGAGCCGGTGGACGACCGAGCACCAGCCGATCGGCGCGGCGTGGTAGAGCGGGGCGGGGGAGAGATAGACCATCGATCCGTCGGTCGGCATCCCCGCGCCCATCACCGCAAGGCCGACGAGCGGCACCGCGGCCTGCGGATCGGGATCTTCGGGCGGGGCGGGGCGGATGCCCTTGGGGCGGCCCGTGGTGCCTGAGGAATAGAGCATCACCATCCCGGCACGCTGGTCGGGGATCGGCTCGGCGGGCTGCGCGGCGAGGACTGCGGCGAAATCCTCCGCCCCCCCAGCATCCATCACCAGCACGGCGAGGCCCGGGCACTCGGCGCGGATCGCATCGAGCATTCCGGTGAAATAGCCGCTGGTGATCAGCAGCTTCGCCTGCGCGTCGCGGATGATATAGGCGGCCTCGGGCGCGGTCAGGCGCGAGGAGATCGGCACCAGCATCGTGCCCGCGCGCTGCGAGCCCCAGATGACGGTGAAATATTCGATCCGGTTTTCGAGCAGCACCGCAAAGGCATCGCCCTGGCCCACGCCATGCGCGCGCAAGAGGTGCGCAAAGCGGTTCGATTCCGCCTCCATTTCGCCATAGGTCATGCGCTGGCCCGATCCGGTCATGATCACCGCCGGGTGATCGGGCCGGCTCGCGGCGTGTGCGGTGGGGTGCATCGCCATTGTCTCTCTCCCATGCCGCCCCGCCTGTCCGGCGGTGTGCGGGCTTTGGGAAAGGTTACGCAAGCCACGCGTCCCGGCAAGCGAAAACAGTACGGGAAATGCTACCCAATTTGCTGCTTTGGCGGCGCACGGCCCGGGCGGGCGGGGCGCAAAAAAAGGCGGCGGGATAACCCGCCGCCTATGTTCGGACACCCTCTCCAATGTCCGGCCCGTTTACACGGGCAATCTCGTCTGGCTTACGCGCCGAGCGTCATTCGCCGCCCTGGCCGGTGAGCCGCGCATCGCGGGCGTAGGCCAGCTGTGCTTCGCTCTCCACCATATACGGAATCGGATTGACTGCAAGCCCATCGACGCGAACTTCGTAGTGGAGGTGCGGACCGGTCGAACGGCCGGTCGATCCGACATAGCCGATCAGGTCGCCCTTCTTGACGTTGTCGCCCGCGGCCACCGCGAGGCGCGACAGGTGGGCGTAGCGGGTTTCCATCGACGCGCCGTGGTTGATGCTGATGTAGAGCCCGTAGCTCGAATACCAGTCGGCGCGGCCGATGATGCCATCGGCGGTGGCGTAGACCGGGGTGCCGGTCGGCGCGGCGAGGTCGATCCCGGTGTGCTGACGGCGGCCGCCGAGCACGGGGTGCGTGCGCATCCCGAAGCTGCTGGTGAGCGAAGCGCCTTCGAGCGGCATGCGGGACGGCACCGAAATGCCCGTCACCGGAACCGGCGAGGAATAGGCGGCGACTTCGTCAGCGGTGCCGAGGGTGGGCGAGGTGCGCTCAAGCTCGGTCCAGCTGGAGAACAGTGTCTTGAAACGCGCATCGCCGCTGTCGACCACCGGGGTTTCCCCCTCCTTGAGCGGCGCGGTGACGTCCGCCGAAGCGGTGCTGCTGCTGGTCGCGGTGTTGGCGAAGGCCGGTGCGGCTGCGGACACGAAAATGGCGGAGCACGCAGAAAAAGCGATCTTCAGCACCTGACGCATGGAACATTTCATACTGGACCCGGTTCCCGATTGCGGAGCGCCATTCTCGTTGGCGTCACCGTTGGAAAATTCCGGCACGTCTCTGCGCGCCTTTTGCTGGAGTGTGGTTATCCGGCCCAATCGTTAATGCGCAATCTCCGCATAGAAATCCCGCGATAAACCGGCTGCAAGACGCGCCGAGTCGTTGAACGGTGGCTTAATCGCCCCGTGAAAGTGCTGTTTGACGAGGCTCTGCCACAGGGATTCGGGCGCAGTTTGCGTCATTTCGGCACAGCGCAAAAAGTGCTTGGTGCCCATCCCGACGTGGCGGATTTCGTCGTCAAGTATCCTTTCGAGAATCTTTGCGCCGTGATGGTCGCCCGCCGCCGCGACCCGTTCCAGCGTCGCCGGTGTGACGTCGAGCCCGCGCGCTTCGAGCACCATCGGCACCACCGCCAGCCGCGCGGCGACATCGTGGCGCGTGGCGTGCGCCGCCTCCCACAGCCCCGCGTGCGCGGGCAGAGCGCCATAATGGCTGCCGATCGATTCGAGCTTGCGCGCCAGCAGCGCGAAATGCATCGCCTCGTCCGCGGCAACGCCAAGGAAATCGCTCACGAACTCCTCCCCCATCTCGCCCCCGAAGCGCCCGGCCATGTCGAGCGCCAGATCGATCGCGACGAATTCGATATGGGCGAGGCTGTGCCACAGCGCGACTCGCCCGCGCTCGCTCCCGGCCTTGCGGCGCTTGGGCATCTGGCCGGGCGGGAGCAGTTCGGGGGCGGCGGGCCAGGCGGGCTGGTCGGGCATCGCCACGTCGAAGTCCCACGCCAGATCGCCCCGCCGCCACGCGCGCGCCAGCTTGCGGGTGGCGAAGCACTTGGCGCGCGGCTCCGGCGTCAGCAGCGCGGCGCGGATGGCGCGGGCAATTGACGCTTTGGGGGTGGTCATGCGGTCAGAGCGCTCTCGCGGCCTCGAGCACGTCCTCGGCGTGGCCCTTCACCTTCACCTTGTCCCAGATGCGCGCGATCCTGCCCTCGGCATCGACCAGAAAGGTCGAACGGACCATGCCCATATAGGTCTTGCCGTACATCTGCTTTTCCGCCCACACGCCCAGCGCATCCGACAGCCCGCCTTCCTCGGCATCACTGGCGAGCGGGGCGGTGAGGCCGTGCTTGGCGATGAACTTGGCGTGCTTCTTGGCCGGGTCCTTGCTCACCCCGAGCAGCCTGGTGCCCGCTGCCTCGAAATCGGCCTTGAGTGCGGAGAAGTCCTTGTTTTCCGTGGTGCAGCCGGGGGTGTCGTCCTTGGGGTAGAAGAAGATCACCAGCTTTTCGCCCTTGAAGTCGGAGGGCTTTACGCTGCCGCCTTCGGGGGTTTCCATGGCGATATCGGGGATGGCGTCGCCGACGTTCGGAAAGTTGCTCATGCGGGGTTCTCCTGTTCGGTTTCCAGAATGTCCGTGCCGAGGATTGGTTTCCAGACCTCGGCGACCCTGACGCGCGCGGCCGCGAAGGCGTGGAGCAGGTCTTCGTAGCTCTCCTCTCCGCACGCCCGCGCCAGCGCGCGCGCGCCCGAGGGCGGGGGTTCGCGGCCATCGGGGGCGAGCAGGCGGCCGGCGACCAGCATCCGGCTCATCAGCGCGTGCGGCGCGGCGAGATCGGCGGGGATAAGGCCCGCCGCCGCCAGCCCGGACAGCGCGGCTTCGAGATCGGGCGATAGCGCTTGCGGCGCGGCCTCGGCCAGCGGGCGGCCATCGGCAGCCTCGCCCTTCAGTTGCAGGTAGTGGACGAGAAACTCGATATCGACGAGGCCCCCGCGCGTCAGCTTGGCATCGAGCGGGCCGGTGGGCGGCTTGTGCTTCGCCATCTCCGCCCGCATCCCCAGCACCGCCTCGCGCAGCGCCGCCTTCTCGCGGGGATCGCGCAGCACTTCGGCCAGCACGCCTTCGAGCTGCGCGCGGGCGGGCGGCGAACCATAGAGCACGCGCGCGCGTGCGAGGGCCATGTGCTCCCACGTCCATGCCGCCTCGCGCTGATACTTGCCGAAAGCCTCGCAGCTGACCGCCAACGGGCCCTGATTGCCCTGCGGCCTGAGCCGCGTGTCGACCTCGTAAAGCGCCCCTTGCGCGGTCGGCACCGAGAGCGCGGCGCTGACCCGGCTGGCGAGGCGGTTGTAATAGGTCGTCGCCCCCAGCGGTCGCGGGCCGTCGGACTGCGCGGCGAAATCGCCGGTGAAGAGGTAGACGATGTCGAGATCGCTGGCGTGGGTCAGCGCTCCGCCGCCCAGCCGCCCGAGGCCGAGGATCAGCAGCTCGCTGCCCGCAATGCGCCCGTGCTTGCTCGCGAACTCAGCCACGGTCGCCTCCGCCGCCAGCTGCATCGCGGCCTCGGCGGTGCGCGACAGGGCGCGGGCGATGGCGAGCGGATCGGCCAGCCCCTCGATCAGCTGGATGCCGAGCGCGAAGCGAATTTCGCCGGTGATCACCCGGATCGCATCGAGCAGCGCTTCGTAATCGTCCCGCACCGCGGCGCCCTGCATCCGCGCCATGATCGCAGGCACGTCGCCCGGCAGGTCGAGCGCGTCCTTGTCGATCAGCGTGTCGAGCCGCTCGGGCTTCCTCGCCAGCTCGTCGGACAGCACCGGGGCGAGGGTGAGCGCGGCGACCAGCCGCTGGATCAGATCGGGCCGCGCGTCGAGCAGGCGCAGCGTGGTGACGAGGCTGGGCACGCTTTCGATGATGCGTTCCCAGCGGGTGATCGCGCGCGGCGGATCGTCGGACTGCCCCATCGCTGCGAGCAGCGCAGGCGCGAGCCGATCCCACGCCGCCACCGCCTGCGGCGATCGGATCGCGGCATGGCGCCCGTCGCGCCAGGTCTCGATCCGCTCGGCCAGCACCTCGGGTTCGGCAAAGCCCCATTGGGCGAGATTGTGCGCCAGCGCGCTCACCGGCATGGCGACGGGCGGCGAGGGGGCCGCCGCGCGCGCACCGATCAGCGTGTCGTAGATGCCGGCGGTGCGGGTGGTGAGTGCGGTCAGCTCCGCCACGAGCGCCGCGCCATCGGGCAGCCCGTCAAGCTGCGCGACATTGTCGAGCGCCGCGCCCTCGGGCAGCGCGTGGGTCTGGCGGTCGTTGACCATCTGCAGGCGGTGCTCGACCTGCCGCAACCTGTCATAGGCCTCGCCGAGCACCACCGCATTCTCCGCCGGAATCCAGCCGCCCGCCGCCAGCGCATCGAGCCCCGCGCGCGTGCCCCGCACCCTCAGCGAAATATCCCGCCCGCCATGGATCAGCTGATGGGTTTGGGCGTAGAATTCGATCTCGCGGATGCCCCCGCGCCCGCGCTTGACGTCGAAACCGGGGCCGGGGGCGGCGGGGCCTTCGTGACTGTCGCGGATGCGCTGGGTGAGCGCGCGGATTTCCTCGACAGCGCCGAAATCGAGCTGCGCACGCCAGACGAAGGGGCGGATCTGGGCGAGGAAGGCCTCCCCCGCCGCAATGTCCCCCGCTGCCGCGCGGGCGCGGGTGAAGGCGGCGCGCTCCCACGCGAGCGCCTGCCCTTGGTAATGGGTCAGCGCCGCGCCCACCGGCACGCAGAGCGGGTTGATCTCGCTCGCCGGGCGCAGCCGCAGATCGACCCGCAGCGCATAGCCCTCCGCCGTGTTGGCCGAAAGCAGCGCCACCACCCGCCGGGCATAGCGCTGCGCCGCCTCGCCCGGGTCGTCGGTGGGCCGGCGCGGGAGCGTCTCGCGGTCGAACAGCAGCACCGGGTCGATGTCGGAGGAGTAGTTGAGTTCGCCCGCGCCCTGCTTGCCCAGGGCCAGCGCGATGAAGCCATCGGCGCTGTCGGCATCGCAGCGTTCGGTGATCGCGGTGCGGATCGCCCGGTCGAGCGCGCGGTCGGCGAAGGCGGTCAACTCGCCCACCACCTGCGCCAGCGGAAAGGCCCCTTCGAGATCGCCCACCGCCAGCGCCGCGGCGAGCGCGAGGCGTTCTCGGCGCAGGCCGACTTCCGCGTCGGGATTCTCACCCTGCGCTTTCGCCCACGCCAGCGCCGCCGCGCCATCCCCCGCCGCCAGCATCGCCGCCAGTTCGGGCTGGCGATCGAGCGCGCGTGCCAGAAACGGCGCGTGGTTGCGCGCGCGGTGCAGGGCGCTGTCCCAATCGGCTTCCCGGTTCTCTCCCATAGCCCTCCCCTAGGCCCCGTGCGCCGCGCGCTGCAAGAGGTTGCGCGTGTGACACGGCTCTGTAATGGCCCGCCGCATGACCATGATCATGCCCCCCGAATGGGCCCCGCAGGACTGGCTGTGGATCGGCTTTCCGCACCTCGCCGAGGAATGGCCCGGCTGGCTCGAACCGGCGCAGGAGCAGATGGCGGCCTTTGCCTCTGCCGTGGCGGAGAGCGGGCAGGAGGTGCGCCTGCTGGTGCGCGACGAGGCCAATGAAGCCCGTGCGCGCGCGCTCGTCAGCGACAAGGTGACGCTCGAGCGGCGCGTCTATGGCGATGTCTGGCTGCGCGATACCGGGCCGCTGGTGGTGTCGGACGGCGCGCAGCGCATCGCCCGCCGCTTCGCCTTCAACGGCTGGGGAGAGAAATATCTGATGCCGGGCGATCAGGAGATCGGCGAGGCGATCGCGCGCGATGCTGGCCTCGCGGTAACGCACGCCCCGATGATCCTCGAAGGCGGGGCGGTGGATGGCGACGGCACCGGGCTGGTCGCGACCACCGAGCAGTGCCTGCTCAATCCCAACCGCAACCCGCACATGAGCCGTGGGGCAATCGAAGCCGAGCTGGCTGCGCAGCTCGGATTCAGCCGCGTATTGTGGCTCGGCGAGGGTCTGATCAACGATCACACCGATGGCCATGTCGACAACCTCGCGCGCTTTGTCGGCCCGGGCCGCCTCGTGGTGCCCGAGGCGACCGGCAAGGACGATCCCAACGCCGCGATCTATGCCGATGCGGCGACGCGGGCGGAGGCTTTCGGGGTCGAGGTGGTGCGCATCCCTTCGCCGGGGCTGCTGACGCGCGATGGCCGGATCGAACCGGCGAGCTATGTGAACTTCGCGATCACATCGCATCTGGTGGTGGTGCCGACCTTCGGCTCGCCCCACGATGCCGAGGGCGTCGCCGCGATCGCCGCGCTGTTCCCCGACCGCGACACGATCGGCCTGCCGGGCGAGGCGGTGCTGGCGGGCGGGGGCGGGTTCCACTGCGCCAGCCAGCAAATGCCGAGCCTGGCTGCGCAGGTTTAACCTTTCGTTAGGGATTTGCGGCGAGAACCCTCGTCATGACCCGCGTCCAAGCCCTCGCCCTGCCGCTCGCCGCTGCGATTCGCATCGATTCGATCGAATGGGCGCGCCGCGCGATCGTGCTGGGCTGCGCGGCGGCGCTGATCCTCGCCGGGCAGGCGCTGCCGTTCTGATACGGCGGGCGTAACCGCCGGGCTTTTCCGCGCGAACATATCCTCGATCACTTGTCGAGGACGCGTCCCATGACCCCCAAGCACAGCCTGTTCGCCCTGACCGGGCTTGTCGCCGTCATTGGCGCTGCGGCGCTCGCCTTCGACCAGCCAGCCACTCCGCGCGCTGCCACACCGCCCGCCAAGGTCGCGCCGGGCGAGCCGGTGCTGGTCGAGCTCTTCACCAGTCAGGGCTGCTCCTCCTGCCCGCCCGCCGATGTGCTGGCGGCAAAGCTGGCGCGCGATCCGCGCCTCGTCGTCATCTCGCGGCCGGTGACCTATTGGGACCGGCTGGGCTGGACCGACACCCTCGGGCGCGAGGAAAACACCACGCTCCAGCAGGATTACGCCCGCCGCGGACTGGCCGGGCGCAACGGGGTCTACACCCCGCAGACCGTGGTCGACGGCCGCTTCGGTGCGGTCGGATCGTATAGCGACGACATTGCCGCAGGCGTGCGCGAGCACGGCGGCAAGGGCGCAGCGACGCTCCGCGCCAAGCCACAAGCCGGGGGCGGCTACACCGTCGCGCTGACGGGCAAGACCGCTGCGCCTGCCGAACTGGTGCTGCTCGCCGTCACCCGCATGGTCGAGGTCGATATCGGGCGGGGCGAGAATGGCGGGCGGAAGCTCGGCTACACCAATGTGCTGCGCGCCGAACACAAGCTCGCCGACTGGCGCGGCGGGGCGGCGCAGGTGACGGTGGCGGCGGCGGATCTCAAGGTCGCCAAGGCGGATCGCTACGCGCTGGTGCTGCGCCAGCCGGACGGGGGCAGGGTGCTGGCGGCGCGCTGGCTATCCTAAACCAGCCGCACAAAGGCTGCGAGGGCCGCCCCGCCGAGCACCAGCCCGACCGTGATGCGCCAGGCCGGATCGCTCACCCGGCCCGAGACCCGCGCGCCCAGCCGGTTGCCTGCGATGACCATCGGCAGCATCACCAGCGCAAAGACCAGCAGCTGCCAGCGCAGGATGCCCAGCCACAGCGCGCTCGCAAGCCCCGCGCTGGCGGCGATGGTGAAGATCAGCTGCATAGAGGCCTTGATGATGCTGCGCGGCAGCGTGCGCCCGGCGTAGAAAGGCACCACCGGCGGGCCCGGCATCCCGGCATAGCCCGTCATCAGCCCGCTCAGCACGCCCACGCCGCCGGTCGCCAGCCGCCCCGGTGCGCCCTCGCCGCGCTTCGGCAGCAGAATCGCGACGAAGGCGGAAAGCGCGATCAGCGCGATCACCAGCCGCGCGGCGTCCTTGCCGGTGAGCGAGAGCGCGTAGAGCCCGATCGGCGTCGTCACCACCACCAGCGCGCCGATCACCCAGGCGCTCCTTTCGGCATCGCGCACGAGGCTGCGGATCTCGGTCGCGCCGATCATCAGCGCCAGCGCATTGGTGAGCAGCACCGCCTCGACCGGGGGCAGGGCGAGGGCCAGCACCGGCACCAGCAGGATCGCCATGCCGAAGCCGGTCAGGCCGCGAATGAAGGCAGACCCCAGCGCCGCAACCAGCGCCACGGCGATCTGCACTGCGGTAAAGCCTGCGAAGATCTCCACTGCGATCAGTGGGCGGCAGCGAGATCGGGCGGCGTGCCCTCGGCCTTGAGCATCGCGATGGCCTCGGCGAGCGGCATCACTTTCTGGTGCTCCGCGCCCAGCGTGCGGACCGCGACGGTGCCTTCCTCGGCCTCGCGCTTGCCGACCACCAGCAGGTGCGGGACTTTCGCGAGGCTGTGCTCGCGCACCTTGTAGTTGATCTTCTCGTTGCGGGTGTCGGTTTCGACGCGGATCCCGGCCGCGCGTAGTTGCGCTTCGACTTCGTGGGCATAGCCGTCCGCGTCCGAGACGATGGTCGCCACCACCGCCTGCACGGGGGCGAGCCACGTCGGCAGCTTGCCGGCGAAATGTTCGATCAGGATGCCGATGAAGCGTTCGTAGGAGCCGAAGATCGCGCGGTGGAGCATCACCGGGCGGTGCTTCTCGCCATCCTCGCCGATGTAGTTCGCGTCCAGACGCTCGGGCAGCACCCGGTCGGACTGGATCGTGCCGACCTGCCAGGTGCGCCCGATCGCGTCAGTCAGGTGCCATTCGAGCTTGGGGGCGTAGAAGGCGCCCTCGCCGGGGAGTTCCTCCCATTCGAGGCCATTGGCGGTTAAAGCGTCGCGCAATTCCTGCTCGGCCTTGTCCCAATCGGCCTCGCTGCCAAAGCGCTTTTCGGGGCGCAAGGCGAGCTTGATGTCATAGGTGAAGCCGAAATCGCGATAGACGCTATCGGCCAGCGCGATGAAGGCCTGAACCTCGGACACCACCTGCCCCTCGGTGCAGAAGATATGCGCGTCGTCCTGCGTGAACTGGCGCACGCGCATCAGCCCGTGGAGCGCGCCGTGGGGCTCGTTGCGGTGGCAGCAGCCCATTTCGCCCAGTCGAATGGGAAGGTCGCGGTAGGAGGTGATCCCCTGCTTGAAGACCATGACGTGCGCCGGGCAGTTCATCGGCTTGATCGCCATCCACGCCGCGTCGTCGGCGATCTTGGGTGAAGCCTCTCCGCTCTCCTCGTCCACATCGGGCACGATGTCGGGCACGGCGAACATGTTCTGCGCATACTTCCCCCAGTGCCCCGACTGCGTCCACTGGCGCACGTCCATCAGCTGCGGAGTCTTGATCTCGCGGTAGCCTGCGCCGTCCATCTTGCGGCGCATGTAGGCTTCCAGCTCGCGCCAGATGCGGTAGCCCTTGGGGTGCCAGAAGACCGAGCCGTGCGCCTCTTCCTGCAGGTGGAACAGGTCCATCTCGCGGCCCAGCTTGCGGTGATCGCGCTTGGCGGCCTCTTCCAGCCGCGTGAGGTGGGCGTTCAGCTGCTTCTTGTTGAGCCAGCCGGTGCCGTAGATGCGCGTCAATTGCGCGTTGTTCTGGTCGCCGCGCCAATAGGCCCCGGCAACGCGCATCAGCTTGAAGGCGTCGGGATCGAGCTTGCCGGTGGAGGGAAGGTGCGGGCCGCGGCACATGTCGAGCCAGTCGTTGCCGCTCCAATAGACCGTCAACTCCTCGCCCTCGGGCAGTTCCTTGGCCCATTCGGCCTTGAAGGTCTCGCCTTCGCCCGCCCACTTGGCGATGAGGTCTTCGCGGCTCCATACCTCGCGGCGCAGCGGCTTGTCGGCGCGGATGATGCGGCGCATCTCCTCCTCGATCGCGGGAAGATCGTCCATCGAGAACGGCTCGCGGGTGTCGGGGGCCTTCACGTCATAATAGAAGCCGTCGTCCGTCGCAGGACCGAAGGTGATCTGGGTGCCGGGGAACAGCGACTGCACCGCTTCGGCCAGCACGTGGGCGTAATCGTGCCGCGCGAGTTCGAGCGCATCGGCCTCGTCGCGGCTGGTGACCAACGCGAGGTTCGCGTCGCCATCGAAGGGGCGGGTCAGATCGCGCAGTTCCCCGTCGACGCGCGCGGCAATCGCCGCCTTGGCGAGGCCGGGGCCGATTGCCGCAGCGATGTCCGCCGGGGTCGAGCCCGCAGGCACTTCGCGCACCGATCCATCGGGCAGGCTGATCTTGAGCAGTTCGGTCATGGTTGTCGCGTGTCCGTCTCGTTTGCGGCTCGCCCTGCCACAAGCAGGCGCGCACCGGAAGAGCGGTGTTGTGTCAGGTCCGAATCGGGAAGGACACCGCGCCGCCCCGATCCGGGCGGCGGGCTGCCTCGCTCAACGCGCGCGCCCCCGCCCCCGGATAGTCCGGGTGGTGGTGGTGCGGGTGGTGGCGGGCAGGTTGGCCATGGCCGGCGATATAGGCGCAGCGACGGCCGGAGTCACGCGCATCCTGTCGCGGCGTCCTGCGAATGGAAAGCGACCTTGACAATACCGGGCCAACTTTGTAAAGCGACCTTGTCATTATGAAAAAGGAGCTTTCCATGACCCACACGCAACAGGCCCTCCTGATGGGCGGCGTGCTGACCGCCATCGCGCTGCTCGCGGTGTTCGACGTGATCCCGCAGGAAGTGGCGCAATATGCCCCGCTGGCGGTGGTGCCCTTCGTGCTGGCGCAACGCGGCAGCGGCTGTTCGCTCCGCCAGCAGGGCCGGGGCGCGTGAGCACCGAGACCGAGACCAAGGCCACCGGCAAGGTTCTGGGCCGAGGCCCGGTATTCTGGGCCGTGCTGTTCGTCGCTGCGATGTTCGGCGCAGCGGCTCTGTCGAGCACCGCGCTTGAAGGCCCGGCGGGACTGATCGTCAGGATTCTGCCGATGGCACTGCTCATCCCGCTGGTGAAATCCGCCGAACGGCGCGGCATGGCGAGCGGCTGCGTCAATCCCGTGATCGTGCGTTACAATCGCCGGGTGCTGTTTTCGTCCTTCGGCTACGTCCTGGGGCTGGGCATCGCGATTTCGATCTGGAATGCCTACGAGGTTGACCGGGTCACGGCCTTCGCGCTGGCGCTGCTTCCGACGCTCCCGACCTTCTACATGATCTGGGCGATGGGCCGCTATCTCGTCGAGGAAACCGACGAATACCTGCGCTACCGCACCGTGCGCGCGGCGATCATGAGCCTCGGCGGCGTGCTCGCCATCGGCATCTTCTGGGGCTTTCTCGAGATGTTCGAACTGGTGCCGCACATCTGGGCGTGGTGGGTGCTGCCGGTGTGGGCCGGGGGCCTTGGCCTCGCCCAGCTGTGGATGAAGGTGCGCGGCGAATGAACAACCGCCTGAAGGTGCTGCGCGCCGAACGCAGCTGGAGCCAGCAGGACCTCGCCGACCGCCTCGGCGTCAGCCGCCAGAGCGTCAACGCGATCGAGACCGGCCGCTACGACCCCTCGCTGCCGCTGGCATTCAGCATCGCCGAGGTGTTCGGCCTGCCGATCGAGGCGATTTTTTCGAGGGACTAAACCGCCAGCTTGCCCGAGCCCTTCTCGGTCGCGATCTGCTTCGTCCCCGCCAGCTTTGCCGAGCGTTGCTTCACCCCGGCGGAGAAGCGATACTCCGTCACCGCGCGGGCCGGGGTGAGTTCGACCACCATATAGCCGCGCTGCGCCGTGTCCGCCCATTGCAGCTGTGCGTTCTCCTCCACCAGCGCGCGGGCCAGCGTGTCGGGCTTCATGAAGCTCAAGTAACTCTCGAACCCCGGCGAGCTGACCGAGCAGACGCCCAGCTCCACCCCCACCGCCGCGCCAACCTGCGCAAGCTCGAAGGCCCAGCCATTGTGCGTGTCGCCCGCGAGCACGACGAGGTTCGCGTCCGCGTCCAATGCCGCCGCAAACACCCGTTCGCGTGCAGCGGGGTAGCCGTCCCACGCATCCATGTTGAGCGGCAGGCCGGCCTTGCTCGCCATGCTGGCGGCGGCGAGGCGCTGGCGGACGAAATCGGGCAATCCGTCGCCGATCTGGCTGGCGAGCGACTGCGGGCTCTTGAGGTTGCCGATCAGCACCTGCTGCACCAGCACCTGCCAGTGGGTGCCGCTGGCGGTCGAGGCCTTGAGCGCGCCCGCCAGCCATTGCTCCTGCGCGGCCCCGAGCAGCTGGCGATCGGGATTGGCCCAGTCCCCGTCACGGAAGGCGTCGAGCGCGGCGATGGCAGCCGCAGGGTCGGTCTTGCCCTCCAGCACCTTTTCCAGGCTGAACTGCTGCTCGCGCCCTTCGAGGCGCGTGTCGAGTTTGAACAAAGTCGCCAGATCGCCGATCTGGTAGGTGGTGTAGACCGCGTCCGAAACCGGCATCCATTCGCGATAGGCCTGCTTGGCGGCGGCCTTGCGCACCGCCCAGTCGCCCTCGCTCTCGCTCTGGTGGTTCTGCGCGCCGTCCTTCCACGAATCGTTCGCGGTCTCGTGATCGTCCCACACCGCGATCATGGGGAGCACCTGATGCAGGCGCTGCAGATCGGGATCGGCGCGGTAGGTGGCGTAGCGCAGGCGGTAATCGGTCAGCGCGACGATCTCGGTCGCCGGGGCCAGTGCCCGTTCGGGATGGGCCTGCGCGGCGGTGGGATAGGTGCCCGCGCCGTATTCGTAGATATAGTCGCCCAGATGCACTGCCAGATCGGCGTCGTTCGCCTCGGCCGCGTGGGCATAGGCGTTGAACCAGCCGAAGCCGTAGTTCGAGCAGGAGAACACGGCGAGGCGGAAACGCGCGGTCGGCCCCTCGGGCAGGGTGCGGGTGCGGCCCGTGGGCGAAACCGCGCCGGTGGGGGCGATGAAGCGGTAGAAATACCAGCGATCGGGCGAAAGGCCGGTGACGACGCCCTTGGCGCACCAGTCGCGCTTGTCCGAGGCGGTGACGGTGCCGCTGGCGAGGGGCCGGGCGAAATCCTCGCTCTCGCTCACCTCCCAGGTCAGCGCGGTCTCCGCCTCGCCGACGAAGCGCGTCCACAGCAGCACGCTGGTGGCCGAGGGCTCGCCGCTCGCGACATTGTGGGTGAAGCCGCTGCCGAAGGAACGCGCGGCCAGCGGCGCGGCGGCGAGCGCGGCGCCGGCGCCAGCGAGCGAGAACAGCGAACGGCGCGTGAGCGCGGGCGAAGCGGGCAGGCCCGCAGGCGTGGTGGTGTGCATGACGGCGCGGGTAATCCTCTCCCATTGCGCTGCTGTGACAGTCGCGTGAGCCGACAATGCTTGCCCTCGCGGCCCCGCGCAAGGCATGGAAGCGCGCATGACCGACATTCTGCACCACACCCTCTACGATGGCCGCCGCATCGCCTTTCGCTACACCCATGGGGCGGGCCCGTGCCTCGTCTTCCTGCCCGGTTACATGTCCGACATGAGCGGCAGCAAGGCCACCGCGCTTTTCGCCGAAGCGCAGGCGAAGGGCCGCGCCTGCCTGCTGCTCGACTATTCGGGCTGCGGCCAATCGGAGGGCGACTTTGCCGAGGGCGCGCTGTCGAAATGGCGCGACGAGGTGCTGGCGCTGGTCGCATCCTATGTCGCCGGCCCGGTGCTGCTGGTCGGCTCTTCGATGGGCGGCTGGCTGATGCTGCTGGTGGCCGAGCATCTCAAGCACCGCCTCACCGGGCTGATCGGCATCGCGCCCGCGCCCGATTTCACCCGCTGGGGCTACACCGAGGAACAGCGCGCGAAACTGGCGGCGGGGGAGACGATCTACGAGCCCAATCCTTACGGCCCCGAACCCACGCCCACGCATCCCGGCTTCTTCGCAGATGCCGAATGCCACCTGCGGCTGGAGCGCGGGATCGACCTCGCCTGCCCGGTGCGGCTGATCCACGGCAAGCAGGACGCCGACGTGCCGTGGGAGATTTCGCTGCGCCTCAAATCCGCGCTCGGGTCGGCTGACGTTCAGGTCACTCTGGTAGAGGACGGCGATCACCGGCTGTCGCGTGACAGCGACATCGCCGCCCTGAAGGCCATCGTGGCCGAATTCTACTGATAGGCCGCTCCCCATGCTCAATTCCACGCTGATCCTCGCCATGCTGATGCAGGTCGGGCCCAACCCGCTGGCGGGCGGATTGCCGGGGGACGATCTGGTGCGCGACCGGCCTCCGCGTGCCGAGGCGGCGGCGAGCGAGCTGAACCCAACCAGCGCGTGGCTCGAAAGCTGCCTCGATCAGCTGGAGGAAGATCCCGCCCGCGCACACACCACCGCGCAGATCCGTCGCAGCGAGACCACCGGCACCGACCGGGTGCTCGCCAACCACTGTCTCGGCCTTGCCGCAAGCGAGCTTGGCCTGTGGGACGATGCCCGCGCCGCCTTTGCTGCCGCGCGTGCCGAAACCCCCGAGGGCGAGGCGCGCACCCGCGCGCGCTACGCCGCGCTGGCGGGCAATGCCGCGCTGGCGGGCGGTGATGCGGCGGGTGCCGAGGGGCTGCTCCGCCTCGCCGAGGGCGAGGCGCAGGCCGCCGGATCGGCGCCGCTGCAAGCCATCGCTGCGACCGACCGCGCCCGCGCACTGGTGGCGCTGGGGCGCGGCGAAGAGGCGCTCGCCCCGCTCGACGCCGCGACCACTGCCGCACCCACCCGCGCCGAGGGGTGGCTGCTCAAGGCGACGCTGCTGCGCCGGCTCGACCGGCTCGCCGAGGCACAGACCGCGATCGAGCGCGCGGCGTCGCTCGTATCGGGCGCGGCGGGGATCGGCCCCGAGATCGGGCTGGAAGCCGGGGTCATTGCTGTGCTCGGCGGGCGCGACGAGGCTGCGCGCCAAAGCTGGCAATCGGTGATCGACCTCGCTCCCGAACACCCCGCCACCGCCACCGCGCGCGGCTATCTTGCGCAGCTCGGCCCGGCAGGCGAGACTGCGCCCGCGCCCGCAGAGGAGACCCCGCCGTCATGACTCGCTTTTCCGTGCTCGACCTCGTCCCCGTCCGCGAGGGCGGCACCCTGACCGAGGCCTTCGCCGCCGCCACCGATCTCGCCCGCGCCGCCGAAGCGTTCGGCTGCGACCGGTTCTGGGTGGCGGAGCATCACGCGATGGACGGGATCGCGGGCGCGGCGACTTCGGTGGTGCTCGCGCATATCGGCAATGCCACCAGCCGCATCCGCATCGGCTCGGGCGGGATCATGCTGCCCAACCACACGCCGTTCCAGATCGCCGAGCAGTTCGGCACGCTGGACGCGCTGTTTCCGGGTCGGGTCGACCTGGGGCTGGGCCGCGCACCCGGAGCGGGGCCGGAACTGCAGCGCGCGCTCAGGAAGAACCTGCATCAGGCCGCCGAATATTTCCCGCAGGACGTGGTCGAACTGCGCGCGCTGCTGACGGGCGATCTCGACCTGCCGATCCACGCCACCCCCGGCCGCGGCGCGCGGGTGGAGCTGTGGATGCTGGGATCGAGCCTGTTCGGCGCGCAACTCGCCGCGCGGCTGGGCCTGCCCTATGCCTTTGCCGCGCATTTCGCGCCCGATCATCTCGACGCCGCGCTGGCGGTCTACCGCCGCGATTTCCAGCCTTCCGAGGCGCTGGACAGACCCCATGTGATGGTCGCGATGAACGTCTTTGCCGCCGAGACCGAATCGCAAGCGCAGCTGCTCGCCTCCAGCCAGCAGCAGAGCTTCGTGCGTCTGCGCAGCGGCAATCCCGGCAAGCTGCCCCCGCCGGTCGCCGATTACACCGCGAGCCTCCCTGCTCCCGCGCAGGCGATGCTCGCCCATCTCGGGCAGGCCGCCGCGGTCGGCACGCCCGCGCAAGTGCGCGAGAGCATCGGGGCCTTCGTCACCCGCACCGGGGCGGACGAAATCCTGCTCTGCGGCGCGACTTACGACCCGGCGGCGCGCATCCGCAGCCTCGAAATGACGATGGATGCCTGCCAGAGTGTTCCCGCCAGCTAGGCGATCATCGCGCTTGGCAGAAGAGGGGTAAAAGCGTATCGCAGCGCGACACGATAACAACAAACCGGCATAACAATATTACGCGAAACGCACAGCCGGTCACGCAGGATGAGCAGGAGCCGAATATGGGGTCGAAGACCGATGCCGCCGCTAGCGATCGCGCGCTGATCAAGGCCCTGCGCGCCGCGCTCCAAGCCTCGCTGCTGCCCGGCGATGCGGCGATGGACAAAGCGGCGCTCGACGAAGCCGCCGCCTGGCTGCTCTCCGCCGCCGCCACCCGCGAGCCCGGCAAGGCGCTGGTGACGCTCGAATCCGATACCTCCGAACGCCGTCTGCGGATCGCCATCGTCAACGACGATCAGCCCTTTCTGGTCGATTCGGTCGCGGCCACCATCGCTGCGCAGGGGCTGGGGATCGACGTGCTGCTGCACCCCGTCATCCCGGTTGAGCGCGATGCCGCGGGCGCTATCACGGGCCTCGGCAATGGCAGCGGCGCGCGCGAATCGCTGATCTATATCGAGACTCCGCGCGCCGATGCCCGCCAGCGCCGCGAGCTGAGCGAGGCTCTGCACACCACGCTCGGCGACGTCCATGCCGCCGTCGGCGACTGGCCCAAGCTGCAAGCCGCGATGAACCGCGATGCCGAGGCGGCTGCGGCGATCGATGCCGAGGCGGGGACGCTGCTGGGCTGGCTCGGCGGCGGGATGCTGACCCAGCTCGGCCATCTCGTCCGGCGGCGCGATGGCACCAGCACCGACCGGCTCGGCATCTGCCGCGCCTCGACGCAGGAATTGCTGGCGGAAGCCTCCTACCAGCGCGCCTTCGACTGGTTCGACGCGCAGGACAAGGCCGGCACGCCGCGCGCGCTGCTGGCGATCAAGTCCAACGTCCACGCCCGCGTCCACCGCGCCAGCCCGCTCGATCTGTTCATCGTTCCGCTGCGCGAGGGCGGCAAAATCACGACGCTTTCGATTCACGCCGGGCTGTGGACCAGCGCCGCCCTGAACGCGCGGCCGGGCGAAGTGCCGGTGCTGCGCGCGATGGTGAGCGACATCGCCGCGCAGCTCGGCTTCGATCCTGCCGGGCACAACGGCAAGGCACTGGTGCACGCCTTTGCCTCGCTCCCCAACGACCTGCTGACCGCCTTCGAGCCTGCGCGCGTTGCCGATCTGGTGACCGCCAAGATGGCGCTGATCGACCGCCCGCGCCCGCGTCTCATCATGGTGCGATCGACGCTGGAGCGGCACGTCTTCGCCTTCGTGTGGCTGCCGCGCGATCACCTGTCGACCGATGTGCGCCTGCAAATCCAGGCGATGCTGCTGGCGACGCCGGGCGCCGCGCTGCTCGACTGGAGCCTAGAGGTCGAAAGCTCCTCGCTCGCGCTGCTGCGCTTCCTGGTCGATGTGCGCGCCTGCGCGACGGTGCCCGACAATGCCGCGATCGAAGCGCGGCTGGTCGATCTGCTGCGCGGCTGGAACGAGGCGGTGGAAACCCACCTCGCCGATCACGAGGACGATGGCCGCGCCGCCACGCTCGCCGCGCGCTATGCCCCCGCTTTCCCGACCGGCTATCGCCTCGCCTACGGCCCGCAGGAGGCCGCGCGCGACATCGCCAAGCTGCGCACGCTGGCGGTGGCCGAGGGCGAGACCACCCGCGCGGTGCGGCTCTACCGGCTGGATGGGGACGGGGCGGCAAGTCTGCGGCTCAAGGTCTATGTCACGAAGGGGGCGCTGGCGCTGTCGGATGCGGTGCCTGCGCTCGAGAATTTCGGGTTCCGCGTCGCTGCCGAAGTGCCGACCTTCCTCACCGATGCGAGCCTCGGCTCGATCCACGAATTCCGCCTGACCGTGCCCGCCGGGCGCGATGCCGGTGCGCTGCTGGAGCGCGCCGCGCTCATCGAGGATGCGCTGGCCGACGTGCTCAACGGCGCGGCGGAGGACGATCCCTTCAACCGCCTGATCCCCGCCGCCGGGCTGGAGCCGCGCGAGGCGAACTGGATGCGTGCGGTCTATCGTTATCTGCGCCAGACCGGGCTGGCCTACACGATCTACACCGTGGTCGATGCGCTGGTCGCCGCGCCGCAGGTAACGCGGGCGATGATCGACCTCTTCGCCGCGCGCCACGATCCCGCCTTCGCGGGCGACCGGGCCGAGGCGCTGGCCGCTGCGGCGGGTGCCTTCACCCGCGGGCTGGCCAAGGTCACCGCGATCAACGACGACCGGCTGCTGCGCCTCTACCGCGCGGTCATTGATGCCGTGCTGCGCACCAACGCCTTTGCGCCCGCAGCGGCCGAGGCGCTGGCCTTCAAACTCGATTCCGCGCGCGTCCCCGGCCTGCCCAAGCCGCTGCCCTGGCGCGAGATCTTCGTCTATAGCCCCCGCGTCGAGGGTATCCACCTGCGCTCGGGCGCGGTGGCGCGCGGGGGTCTGCGCTGGTCTGACCGGCGCGACGACTTCCGCACCGAAATCCTCGGGTTGATGAAGGCCCAGCGGGTGAAGAACGCGGTGATCGTGCCTACGGGTGCGAAGGGCGGGTTCTATCCCAAGCAGCTCCCCAGCCCCGCGCTCGACCGTGAAGGCTGGGCGGCAGAGGGCCGCGCCTCCTACGAAATCTTCATCCGCACGCTGCTGTCGGTCACCGACAACATCGTCGATGGCAAGGTCGTCCACCCGAAGGCGGTCGAAGTGCTCGACGGCGAAGACCCCTATTTCGTGGTCGCCGCGGACAAGGGTACCGCAACCTTCTCCGACATCGCCAACGGCATCGCGCAGAGCCGCGACTTCTGGCTGGATGACGCCTTCGCCAGCGGCGGCTCGAACGGATACGACCACAAGGCGATGGGCATCACCGCGCGCGGCGCGTGGGTCAGCGTGCAGCGCCACTTCCGCGAAATGGGGATCGACGTGCAGACCGATCCCGTCACCGTCGCGGGCTGCGGCGACATGTCGGGCGACGTGTTCGGCAACGGGATGCTGCTGTCCAAGGCGCTGAAGCTGGTCGCCGCCTTCGATCACCGCCACATCTTCATCGACCCCACCCCCGATCCGGCTGCCAGCTGGAAGGAACGCGCGCGGATGTTCGCGCTGCCCCGGTCGAGCTGGGAGGATTACGACGCAAGCCTGATCTCCAAGGGCGGCGGGGTGTTCCCGCGCTCGGCCAAGGTGATCAAACTGTCGAAGCAGGCGCGCGAGGTGCTCGGGATCGACGCGAAGGAGATCGAGCCCGAAGCGCTGATCAGCGCGATCCTGCGCGCGCCGGTCGACCTGATGTGGTTCGGCGGAATCGGCACCTATGTGAAGGCCCCGCAGCAGAGCAATATCGATGTCGGCGATCCGGCCAATGACGGTTTGCGGGTGGACGCGACCGAAGTGCGCGCCAGGGTGATCGGCGAGGGCGCGAACCTTGGCGTCACGCAGGCCGGGCGCATCGCCTTCTCGCTGAACGGCGGGCGCATCAACACCGACTTCATCGACAACTCCGCCGGGGTCGATTGCTCGGACAACGAGGTCAACATCAAGATCGCGCTCGCCGCCGCCACCGCGTCGGGCAAGCTTTCGGAGAAAAAGCGCAACACCCTGCTCGCCAGCATGACCGACGAAGTTGCCGCGCTGGTGCTTGAGGACAACCGCTTGCAGGCGCTGGCCCTCTCGGTCGCGGAAAGCGGCGGGCCGGGGGCGACGCCGGCCTATGTCCGGCTGATCGAGCGGCTGGAGGACATCAGCGAATTCGACCGCCGCACCGAAGGCCTCGCCGATGGCGAGACGCTGAGCCGCCGCGCCGCCGACGGGCAGGGCCTGACCCGGCCCGAGCTGGCGGTGCTGCTGTCCTCAGCCAAGCTGGCCTTGCAGGCCGCGATCGAGGCGAGCGACCTGCCCGACGATCCGGTGCTGGAGCCGGTGCTGCTGGCGCGTTTCCCCGCGCCGATGCGCAAGGCCTATGCCGCCGAGATCCGCGGCCACCGGCTGCGGCGCGAGATGATCGCGACCAGCCTGTCGAACCGCATCGTCAACCGGCTCGGCATCGTCCACCCCTTCGAACTCGCGGAGGAGGAGGGCGTGGGGCTGGCCGAAGTCGCCGCGGCTTTCGTGGTGGCGGAGAACCTGTTCGGGCTCGAACCGCTGTGGCACGAGCTCGATCACGCCGCGATTCCCGAAGCGGCGCGCCTCGCGCTGTTCGATCGCCTCGCCGCGGCGGTGGGCAATCTGATGAGCGACGTGTTGCGCACCGCGGCGGGCAAGGTCGATGCGGGTGCGATGATCGGCGAATTGCAGACCGACGTCACCGCGCTGGTGGGGGCCCGCGAAGAGCTGCTGACCGAGGAACCGCGCGCCCGCTCGATGGAGCTGCGCCGCAGTTTCATGGCGCAGGGCGCGCCCGAGGCGCTGGCGGCGCGGGTCGCCAACCTGTTCGATTTCGACGGCGCGGTGGGCCTGGCGCAAGCCGCGCTCGCCAGCGGGATCGAGGCCAAGCTGCTGACCCACGCCTTCACCGATATCGGCACCCGGCTGGGGCTCGACTGGGCGCAGGGCACGGCGGCGCACATGAGCCCGTCCGACGTGTGGGAGCGGCTGCTGGTCTCCGGCCTCGCGCGCGATTTCCAGCAGATGCGGATCGAGTTCCTGCGCCGGTTGATGCGCCGCAAGGGCGGCAAGGAAGACCCGCGCGGCAGCGTCGCCGAATGGGCGGCGCGCAATGCCGAAGGCGTGGCGCAGTTCCGCAAGCTGATCGCCCGCGCGCAGGCCCGGCCGCCGGTTGGCGCGACGATGCTCGCCCAGATCGCCGCGCAGGCGCGCAATCTGCTGGAGCGTTGAGCGCACCCCATCGCAGGCACGCTCCATCATTCCACCAACTTGACCCCCCGGCAATTTGCGGCAAGTCAAAGGCCGCAAACCGCCGGAGGGGCATAGCAAGGCATGGCATCGACAACCCAACACGCAGACGTCGTGATCGTCGGCACCGGTCACGGCGGGGCGCAGGCGGCGATTGCCCTGCGCCAGCACGGGCACGCGGAGACGATCCTGATGATCGGGCGCGACAAGGCGCCGCCTTACGAGCGTCCGCCGCTGTCGAAGGAATATCTCGCCGGCGACAAGGGGTTCGAGCGGATCATGATCCGGCCCGAGGCGTTCTGGGCCGACAAGGGCATCGACCTGCGATTGGGCGCGGCGGTGACGGGAATCGAACCGCAGCATCACCGCCTGACGCTGTCGGACGGCGGCGAGGTCACCTATCGCAAGCTGATCTGGTCGGGCGGCGGCGATCCGCGCCGCCTGCCGGTGCCCGGCGCGGTGCTGCCCGGCGTGTTCTACGTCCGCGACAAGGCCGATGCCGATGCGATGATGGAGGCGCTCTCGGGCGGAGCGAAGCGCGCGGTGGTGATCGGCGGGGGCTATATCGGGCTCGAGGCGGCGGCGGTGCTGCGCAAGCTCGGCTGCGAGGTGGTGCTGGTCGAAATGCTCCCCCGTCTGCTGGCGCGCGTGGCGGGTGAGGAGCTCTCGGCCTTCTATGCCGAAGAACACCGGCGGCAGGGGGTCGACGTGCGGCTCGAAACCGGGGTGCAGGCGGTGTGCGGGGAGGACGCGGGGCGCGTTACCGGCGTCAAGCTCGACAGCGGCGAGGAAGTGCCCTGCGACATGGTCGTGGTCGGCATCGGCATCGTCCCCGCGGTCGCCCCGCTGATCGCGGCGGGCGCTGCTGGATCGAGCGGGGTGGATGTCGACGAGTTCTGCCGCACCACGCTCGATGACGTTTACGCCATCGGTGACTGCGCCGCCCACGCCAACCCCTTCGCCGACGGGGCGGTGATCCGGCTCGAATCGGTGCAGAACGCACACGACATGGCGAACACCGTCGCCAAGGCGATCATGGGCGACAAGCAGCCCTATCACGCGCTGCCGTGGTTCTGGTCGAACCAGTATGACCTGAAGCTCCAGACGGCGGGACTCAGCCTCGGCTTCGACCAGACCGTGCTGCGCGGCGATCCGGCGACGCGCAAGTTCACCGTGGCCTACCTCAAGGCCGGGGTGCCGATCGCCTTCGACTGCGTGGGGACGATGAAGGACTATGTGCAGGGGCGGAAACTGCTGGAGAGCGGCTGCGGGCGGATCGACCCGGCGCTGCTGGCCGATCCCGAAGTGCCGCTCAAGGATCTGATCTGAGCCGCCCCAGTGCCCACCGTGCCGCATCGGCCACCACCGGATCGGGATCGGCGGTTAACGCGCCGACCTGCGCGATCAATGCCGCGTTGCCGCTATTGCCCGCCGCGTAGAGGCAATTGCGGATGAAGCGGTCGCGCCCGATGCGCTTGATCGGGGAGCCCGAGAACAGGGCCCGGAATCCCGCATCGTCGAGCGCCAGCAACTCCTCCAATCGCGGTGCGACCAGTTCGGCGCGGGGGAGGAATTCCTTCATCGCCTGCGCTGCGGAGGCAAACTTGTTCCAGGGGCACACCGCGAGGCAATCGTCGCAGCCGTAGATGCGGTTGCCCAATGCGGCGCGGAATTCCTCGTCGACCGGCCCCTTGTGCTCGATGGTGAGGTAGGAAATGCAGCGCCGCGCATCGAGGCGGTAGGGCGCGGGGAAGGCGTCGGTCGGGCAGGCATCGAGACAGGCACGGCAGCTGCCGCACTGGTCGCGGTGCGGCGCGGCCGAGGCAAGCTCGAGCGTCGTGTAGATCGCCCCCAGAAACAGCCAGCTGCCGTGGGTGGGGCTGACCATGTTGGTGTGTTTGCCCTGCCAGCCGATCCCCGCCGCCTCGCCCAGCGGTTTTTCCATCACCGGTGCGGTGTCGACGAAGACCTTGACCTCCGCCCCCGGCACCTCCGCCACCAGCCAGCGGGCGAGCGCTTTCAAACGCTTCTTCACCACATCGTGATAGTCGCGGCCCTGTGCGTAGACCGAAATGCGCGCATGATCGGGCGAGCCCTCCAGCGCCAGCGGATCGTGGGCGGGAGCATAGGACATCCCCAGCGCGATCACGCTCTTCGCTGCGGGCCACAGGCCCTGCGGGGAGCGGCGCTCCGCCGCGCGGGCCGCCATCCACTCCATCGACCCGTGGTGCCCCTCGCCCAGCCATTGTTCGAGCCGCCCGGCGCGCAGCGGGTCCTCCCCCGCGCTCGCGAAACCGCAGGCCGCAAAGCCCTCGCCCAGCGCGCGCTCGGCGATCCGCTCGGCAAGGTTTGCGGGCGCGTTAACCATATTCGGAAGGGCTCCCGTTTAATCCTGATGCCTATGGGCCTAAGGCTATGGATATGGCGGTAAGCGATCACGACACCACGGGCAATCGGCAGCAGGGCTCCATCGCAGTGCCCCGGGACGCCCGCCCCCTCGCCATCGAGGCGCACGGGCTGGTCAAGAGCTTCGACGGCACCCGCGCGGTCGATGGCGTGGACATCGCCGTGCCCGAAGGCGCGATCTACGGTATTCTCGGCCCGAACGGCGCAGGCAAGACCACGACCTTGCGGATGCTGCTCGGCATCATCGACCCCGACGCGGGCGTGCGCCGGGTGTTTGGGCATGATCGCCCGCACGATATCGGCCGGTTGATCGGCTACCTTCCCGAAGAGCGCGGGCTCTACCCCGCCATGAAGTGCATCGAGGCGATCGCCTTCATGGGCGCGCTGCGCGGCCTCTCGCTCAAGGAAGGGCGCAAGCGCGCGGTGGAACTGCTCGAGCGCCACGGCCTTGCCCATGCCGCCGATCGCCAGATCCGCCAGCTGTCCAAGGGCATGGCGCAGACCGTCCAGCTGCTCGGCACGCTGGTGCACAAGCCCCGGCTGGTGGTGCTGGACGAGCCCTTCTCAGGGCTAGACGCGATCAACCAGGGCAAGCTCGAACTGATGATCCGCGCGCTGGCGGATGACGGGGTGACGGTGATCTTTTCGACCCACGTGATCCACCATGCCGAGCGGTTGTGCGAAGGTGTCGCCATCATCGCCGGGGGCAAGGTGCCCTATGCCGGATCGGTCGAAGCGGCGCGCGACCGTATCCCGGCGCAGGTGCGGCTGGAGACCCGCGCGCGCGAGGGCGGGTGGCTGGCGCTGCTCCCGCCCGAGACCCGCCGCAATGGCGATTTCTTCCACTTCCCGCTCCCCGAAAGCGGGATCGAGCCGCTGCTCAAGGGCCTGATCGACGGTGAGGCGGGCATCCTCTCGCTTTCG
Source organism: Porphyrobacter sp. YT40 (assembly GCF_006542605.1). Taxonomy (GTDB): domain Bacteria; phylum Pseudomonadota; class Alphaproteobacteria; order Sphingomonadales; family Sphingomonadaceae; genus Erythrobacter. The sequence goes on along the minus strand of NZ_CP041222.1, from coordinate 610,449 downwards.
ATCGAGCGCGCGGGCCTGCACGATGCCTTCGTCGCCATCGCGGGCGAGGCCGCCGCGCGCCAGTTGCAAGCCGACAACGAAGGAGCCGCCGCATGAGCGCGCCCGCCCTGCGCCCCCGCCTTTCCGCGCTCGAAGCCGCTTGGGTGATCGCCCGGCGCGATTTCGTCGCGGTGCTGTTCTCCCGCGCCTTTCTGTTCTTCCTGCTCGGCCCGCTGTTCCCGGTGATCGTCGGCGGGCTTGCCGGCAGCATCGGCGGCGAGGTGCAGCGCGAGGCGGTGAGCATCGAGGTCGGCCTCGCGCTCAGCCCTGCGGACAACGCCGCGATGGTGGCGGCGCGCGACCGGCTCGCCCCGCAGCTGGGCGGCGCCATGCCGATGCTGCGCCCCGTGCCCGAGGCCGAGAGCGACCCGGCCTTCGACGCGCGCGCCTTCATGGAGGCGCGGCGCGGCAACTACGCCGCGATCCTCACCGGCACCCCGGCCGCGCCGACGCTGGTCGGCACCGAGGGGCAATTGCGCCGCTGGCAGGGCCCAATCGGCCTCGTCGCCGCCGAAGCGATGAGCGCGGAGCCCGCCAGCTTCCCGCCCGTCAATGCCGAGATCGTCGCCACCAGCGCGGCTTCGGAACGCACCACCCGCATCCAGACCGCGCAGATCGCGCAGATGCTCCTGTTCCTGCTGACGATGCTGCTGGCGGGCATGGTGCTCTCCAACCTCGTCGAGGAGAAGGCCAACAAGATCATCGAGATTCTCGCCGCGGCGATCCCGATGGACGCGGTGTTCATGGGCAAGCTGTTTGCGATGCTGGCGGTGTCCTTCGTGGGCATTGCGGTGTGGGGCTCGGTCGCCTGGGGCCTGTGGGCGCTGGGCGGCGATGCGATCACGCAGGTGACCGGCTTCGATCTCGCCAACCTGCCCGCGCCTGCGGTCGGCTGGCCGCTGTTCGTGATGCTGGGCGTGCTCTATTTCGCGATGGCCTATCTCTTGCTGGGCGCACTGTTCCTGACGATCGGTTCGATGGCGACCTCGGTGCGCGAGGTACAGACGCTGTCGATGCCTGTGACGATGATGCAGCTGATGGTGTTCTTCCTCGCCGCCTATACGATCAAGCAGCCGGGCTCTTCGCTGGAGCTGGCCGCGATCGCCTTCCCGCTGTCCTCGCCCTTCGCGATGCTGGCGCGCGCGGCGATGGAGCCCGAGATCTGGACTCACGCCGCAGCGCTCGCCTGGCAGGCGGGTGCGGTGGTGCTGATCGTCAAGGGCGGCTCGCTGCTGTTCCGCAAGCGGGTGATGAAGTCGGGCGGCGCCGGGCGCGACAAGAGCAAGAAGGGCGCGCGGCTGGCGGCGTGATCAGTCTCCATTCGCAACCGACTATTGACAAGCCTGTCAGTTAGGGCAGGATGCGACTCGGAGCAGAGCCGCCCGTCCCAGAGGCGGCCTGACGGGAGACAGACATGGCCACCATCGCCCCGCCGCAGCGCCCCCAGGTGCGCCGCGAACCGACCTCTTACGAGGCCCTCAAAGCCCATTTCGAGAGCCATCCCGAAGAGCGCCCCAACCATCCGCACAAGTGGGATGTCAGCCGTTCGGACATCTATTTCGAGGATCGCTGGCAGCCGATCTTTGCGGAAATGCGCAAGGCCGGCCCGCTGCACTATATCCCCGAAAGCCCGTTCGGCCCCTATTGGGCGGTGGTCGGCCACAAGGCGATCCAGCATATCGAGGCTCTGCCCGAAACATTCTCGTCGAGCTGGGAGCATGGCGGAATCACCATCCTCAACCGGTTGAGCGAGGAAGAGGCCGCCGCTGCCAATATCGAAACCCGCGAGCTGCCGATGTTCATCGCGATGGACCGTCCGCAGCACACCGGCCAGCGCCGCACCGTCGCACCCAAGTTTACCCCTACTGCGATCACCGACATGGAAGCGGAAATCCGCGCCCGCACCGGCGAATTGCTCGATTCGCTGCCGCGCGGGCAAGTGTTCGACTGGGTCGACACGGTCTCGATCGAGCTGACCACGGGGATGCTCGCGATCCTGTTCGGATTTCCGTGGGAAGACCGCCGCTTGCTGACCTTCTGGTCGGACTGGTCGGGCGACACCGAACTCGCCACGGTGCGCGAGCTCGACGAGATGCACTGGGGCATCCTTCAGGAAATGGCGGCCTATTTCCAGTCGCTGTGGATCGAGCGGACGATGGACACGGAGCCGGGCAATGACCTCATCTCGATGATGATCCATTCGCCCGCGATGAACCAGATGCGGCCCGAGGAGTTCATGGGCAATCTGGTGCTGCTGATCGTCGGCGGCAACGACACCACCCGCAACACCATGAGCGGGATCATCCACGCCATGGACAAGTTCCCCGACCAGCGCAAAGCCTTCGAGGAACACCCCGAGCTGATCCCCAACGCGGTGCAGGAAATGCTGCGGATGCAGACCCCGCTCGCGCACATGCGCCGCACCTGCACCGAGGATACCGAGGTGTTCGGCCAGACCATCAAGGCGGGCGACAAGGTGGTGCTGTGGTACATCAGCGCCAACCGCGACGAGGAGGTGTTCGACAACCCCGACAAGCTCGACATCACGCGCGAGAACGCGCGGCGGCACCTCGCCTTCGGCTACGGCATCCACCGCTGCGTCGGCGCGCGGCTGGCCGAGCTGCAACTGAAGGTGCTGCTAGAGGAAATGCACAAGCGCCGGATGCGCGTCCACGTCGCGGGCGATGTCGAGCGGGTGCGTGCGAACTTCGTCCATGGCTTCCGCAAGCTTGAAGTGGAAGTCACGACATTCTGAAACTTCGGGCGGGGGCGGAACGTATATAGGGGCAGGACCAAAGGAGTTTTCCATGCCCACCCCGATGATCGACCGCCGCCGCCTGCTCGCGATCGGTGCCGCGCTGCCCTTCATCAGCGCTTGCGGCGAATCCCCGGCCGAGGCCAAGTCCTTTCCCAAGGGCAAGTCCGATGCCGAATGGCGCAGGCTGCTGACCAAGGATCAGTACTACGTGCTGCGCAAGGCGGGCACGGAGCGCGCCTTCACCTCGCCGCTCGACAAGGAAAAACGCAAAGGCACCTTCACCTGCGCGGGCTGCGGCAATGCGCTCTATGCCTCGGCGCACAAGTACGACAGCGGCACCGGCTGGCCGAGCTTCTGGCAGGCGATCGACAAGGGGGCCGTGGGCACCTCGACCGATTACCTGATCGGCTATCCGCGCACCGAAGTGCACTGCGCCGACTGCGGCGGGCATCTCGGCCACATCTTCGACGATGGCCCGCGGCCCACAGGCAAGCGCCACTGCATCAACGGCGTGGCGATGAAATTCGTCCCCGCCTGAGCGGGCCGCTTCACCCCTCGAGCAGCGCCGGAGCCTGGAGCAGCGCCGCCAGCCGGGCGAATTCGCCCAGCGTGAAGGTGTCGTCGAACACCACGCCATAGTGCCGGTCGCGCCGCCAGCGCACCTTGGCGCGCACGTCGCGCGGCTTGCCCATCAGGCTCGGCACCACGATCCGCACGTTCTGGTCGATCGAGAGCAGCGCATCGCAGGTGATCCGCGCGCCCTGCTGCGACAGGTTCTCCACCACCGCCTCGAAACTGCCGGTGAGACCGTGAACCATGACCGGGAAGCACAGGCCAAGCCGCAGGCCGCGCTTGGGATATTCGCTCGATTCGTTGACCAGTTTCGCGACATCGACCGAACCGTCGAAGCTGAACCCGGCCTCGTTATCGCGCTGCCAAACGCGGCTGATCTCGTAGATCGCGCCAGCGGGCATGTGCAGGGCGTAGTCCGTGCAGGTCGGCAGGGCATGGAACAGCCGCACGCTGACCCCGGTTTCCGACACGTCGCGGATGACGCAGACGAATTCGCCCTGCGCCGACACCAGCTTGGCGGCACGGATCAGCAGGGTGAAACGCGGCGCGGCGCGCTGGTCCGCGCTGGCGACGTCTGCGGGAAGTTCGCCGAGGATTTCGGCGGGGCGTTCTGGCGGCGGTTCGAGCCCTTGATTGAGCTGTGCTGGTTCCATGTCCTGTTGTCCCAACCCGACAGCCCCTGGTCCTGGCACTGGCGAGACATGCATGGGAGGCGACTGTCCCATGCTTCACCCAAGGCTTAGGCAGAAGGCGTTAAGGGGATGATAATGCGCGCGCCCGGGTGGTCTGACGGGCCCCGGGCAAATGACGTAGGGCGATCCGGGCGCGGCGATCCCTCGCGGCAGGGCCTATGGTACGGGCGGCGGGACTCGAACCCGCACGAGCAAAGCTCAGGGGATTTTAAGTCCCCGGCGTCTACCATTCCGCCACGCCCGCATCCCTGCTGCCCTTGGCACAGAATGGCATGGCAGCGCCAGAGCTTGCCAGCCCGACGGCGATGCCCCATCTCGCAGCTGGCAACACAGGGCAAGCGGGGCGTGGCATGGCGGGCGAAGTGGTGGAAACGATCCAGCCGGCGATCACGCTGCTGGGCCTCGGCATCGGCGCCGCGCTGGCGAGCCGCGCGCTGCGGCTCAATCCCATAGTCGGCTATCTCGGGCTGGGACTGGGTCTGGCGAGCCTCGGGCTGGCGGAGGATTTCAGCGGTTCGCTGGTCGCCGCGATTGCGGAAGCGGGGGTGATGTTCCTGCTGTTCAACCTCGGCCTGCATTTCTCGCTCGGGCGAATCCGCGCCGAGGCGGGCAATATCTTCGGCTTCGGCACCTTGCAGATGCTGATCGCGGGCGGTGGCTTTGCCGTGCTGCTGTGGCTGTTCGGCCTGCCGCCGATCTTCGCGGTGATCGCGGGCTTCGGGCTGGGCCTGTCCTCGACCGCCGTGGTGATCGGCCTGATCCGCGAGCGCGGGCAGGAGGATTGCCCGGTGGGCCGCGCGGCGCAATCGATCCTGATTTTCCAGGATATCGCCGCGATCCTGCTGCTGGTGACCGCAGGCGCACTCGCCAGCGGGGGCGATCTGGCCCCGGCGCTGGGGCTTGCCGCGGCCAAGGCGCTCGCCGCCTTCGGGATCGCGGTGATCTTCGCCCGCTTCCTCACCGAGCCGCTGTTCGCCCTGATCGCCCGCGCAGGCACGACCGAGGTCTATACCGCCACCGCGCTGTTCATCGCGCTCGCCGCCGGGTGGGCGACGGGGATGGCGGGGCTGTCGCTGACGCTCGGAGCCTTCCTCGGCGGGATGGCGGTGGCGGATTCGCGCTACCGCATTCTGGTGCAGACCGAGATCGACGCCTTTCGCGGGCTGTTCCTCAGTTTCTTCTTCATCTCGGTCGGCTTGTCGATCGACCCTGTGCTGCTGGCACGCGACTGGTGGCTGGTGGCGGGGCTGACCCTTGGGATGATCGCGCTGAAATGCGCCTTCAACGTCGGCGCGGGCCTGCTCAACCGCTGGTCGGTGCCGGGCTCGATCCAGCTCGGCTTCCTGCTGGGGCAGGGGAGCGAGTTCACACTGGTGCTGCTCGCTTTGCCCGCCGTAGCGGGTCTGGCCGAGCCGCGGCTTGTCTCGGCGCTGGTCACCGCGATCGCGATCAGCCTTGCGGTGACGCCGCTGATCTCGAACATCGGCCGCAAGCTCGCCGGACGGCTGCGGCAGGGCCCGGCCGACAGCAAGCTGGCGGGCGACGATGCGCCGGTGCTGATCATCGGCATGACCCCGGCGGGCCGTGCGGTCGCCGATGCGCTGGCGGCGAGCGATGTCGGCTACCTCGCGATCGATGCCGATCATGATCGCTTCCAGATGGCGCTGGCCGATGGCTACCACGTCCACAACGCCAACCCCGCCGATCCGCGCAGCTGGGAGGCGATCGGGGTGGAGCGGCGCGAGGTGCTGGTGGTGGCGACGGGCGACACCGCAGCCTCGCGCGAGCTGACGCCGCTGGCCGAGCAGCGGATGCCCGGAATCGCGCGGATCATCGCCGCGCCCGATGCGCAGGCCGCCAGCGAGATGGCCGCACTGGGCCTGCTGCCGGTCGACATGAGCCTGAGCGGCGGGGCCGAGCGGCTGACCGAGCTCGTCTTCGCGTCACTGGGCCGCGACCGGGTGCTGCCGATACCGGGGCTGGCGGCTTAGCTTGTTTGCGTCCCCGCCTCCGCGGGGACATCCTCGGTGCGTTTCGATCCTTACAGGATCGAGCACCTGCGGCTCGCGCGCGTGCGCTCGCGGTCGCTGCGCGACCGGCGCTAGCGCATCACGTTGAAGGTCGCGGCGGTTCGGCCCGCCGCAGGACGGGCCGCAAGGCCGACCGGCCGCCCGCAGGCGATCAGACGCGCAGCGGCTGAAACTCGCCGAGGAAAGGGGCGCGGATGCGCCCCTTACTTATTCAGACGCTCGCGGATTTCCTTGCCGGCCTTGAAATAGGGCACGCGCTTTTCGGGCACGTCGACCGTTTCGCCGGTGCGCGGGTTGCGACCGCTGCGCGCTTCGCGTTCGCGGGTCGAAAAGGCACCGAAGCCGCGCAGTTCGACCCGGCCACCTTCGGCCAGTCGCTGGGCTATTTCGTCGAAGAAGATATCCACGACCTGTTCGATTTCATCGGCACGAAGGTCGGGATTGTCCTTGTGCAATTCCTGCAACAACTCGGATCTGATCATGGCGATCTCCAAGCGCCCATGGACGGTTGCGCCGCCACATCACGCCCCATTGCGGGTTACCCCGTCGTTATGTTCAATTCGCCTCCGACCCGTGAGGCGGCCCCCTTTAATCGCAGACATGCACAAGATGCAATCCCGCTGCATGGAGCCCGCACAGATTGTCAGAATACGGCACACCGCGCAACCTGCATAAGTGTCAGTAAGCGGCAATTTCCTCTACGGAAGAGCGAGTTCCGCCGGATCGAGGCCGAGCCGCTGCATCCGGCTGCGGATTTCGGGCCATTCCTCGCGCAGGAAGGTCTCGCGCTCGGCCGCACGCAGCCGTTCCGCCGCGCCGCGCACGACATACATGCCGACACCGCGCTGCACTTCGACGAGGCCATCGTTCTGGAACTGCTGATAGGCCTTGGCGACGGTGAGCGGATTGGCCCCCTGCTCCGCCGCCAGCGCCCGCACCGACGGGAGCATCGCGCCCTCCGGATAGACCCCGTCGATGATCGCGGCGGCGATCTGGTCACGCAGCTTAAGATAGACGGGACGATTGGCGTTGGGGCTCATGGTGCATCAGTGCCATAATACAGCCATGCGGTCAATTGCCTTGCGGATCCGCCTCCGCGGGTCCGTCCTCGGCGAGTTTCCTACGCTTCGCTTCGGATCGCCTGCGGGCGCGCGGTCGCGCTTGCGGCCCGACCGTTGGCGGGCCAATGGTCGGCACCGCAGTGTCGGCGTCAAAGCCATTGCATTGCGCCCCTGCGCAACAAAAGCTTCACACGCGCGCAACAGGCGCTAGGGTGCGCTCCCATTGCGGTGGTGTGGTGAGGCACCTCCCCCAAACCATTCGATGGGGATCGAATTCATGATGGATATTTCGCTGTGGGGTTACGGTGAGTGGGCCGCGACCGTGGCCACTCTCGTGCTCGCCGCCTTTCTGATCGGGGGCGCATGGGCCGTCACCCGTCCGGGCGAGGAGGTTCTGGGACACCCCAAGGGCCTCTACATGCTGTTCTTCGCCGAAATGTGGGAGCGTTTCTCCTATTACGGCATGCGCGCGCTGCTGACGCTCTATCTCGTCAAGCACTGGCTCTATTCAGATGGCAGCGCCAACCTGATCTACGGGGCCTACACCTCGCTGGTCTATGTGACCCCGGTGCTGGGCGGCTGGCTCGCCGACCGCTATCTCGGGCAGCGCAAGGCGGTGGTGTTCGGTGCGGTGCTGCTGACCCTCGGGCACTTCTTCATGGCCTTCGAGGGTGACGGATCGGGCTATGGCAACGACCCCACGCTCAACGTCTTCTGGCTGGCGCTGGCGCTGATCATCGTCGGTTCGGGCTTCCTCAAGGCAAACATCTCGGTGCTGGTCGGGCAGCTCTACAGCCGCACCGACATCCGCCGCGACAGCGCCTACACCATCTTCTACATGGGCATTAACCTCGGCGCGACCTGCGGCGTGCTGATCGCCGCCTTCCTGGGCGAAACGGTCAGCTGGGCGCTGGGCTTCGGGCTTGCCGGTGTCGGCATGTTGCTGGGTCTGGTGGTGTTCGTGGCCGGCAAGGCGCTGCTGCGCGGCAATGGCGAGCCGCCGGTGCCCGCCAAGCTCAAACAGAAGGTCGCCGGGCTCAACCTCGAATGGCTGCTCTATGCGGTCGGCTTCGCGGGCGTTGCGGTGATCTGGGTGCTGATCCAGTTTCAGGAGACGGTCGGCTGGATCCTGCTCGCATCGGGTGCCGCCCTTCTGGTCTACGTGCTGATCGAAGCCTTCAAGCTCGACAGGGACGCGCGCGACCGGGTGTTCGCGATGATCTTCCTGATCCTGCTGATGCCGCTGTTCTGGGGCCTGTTTGAGCAGGCGGGCGGGTCATTGAATCTGTTTACCGATCGCCACGTCGATCGCGGCAGCGTGCCGACGACCTTCTTCCAGTCGATCAACTCGATCTACATCATCCTGCTCGGCCCGGTCTTCGTCGGCATCTGGCAGTTCCTCGCGCGGCGCGGGATCGAGCCGTCGACCCCGGCCAAGATGGGCCTCGGGATCGTGCAGATGGGTCTCGCCTTCGTGGTGATGGTGTGGGGAGCGGAGACCTTCAACGTCACCAATGCGGCAGGCGAAAACCTGATGCCGGTGCTGTTCCTGTTCATCTTCTACCTGCTGGCGACCACCGGCGAACTGTGCCTGTCCCCGGTCGGCCTGTCGGCGATCAACCGGCTGTCGGCACGCCACATGGCGAGCCTGATGATGGCGGCGTTCTTCTTCGGCACCGCGGGCGGCAATTTCGTCGCCGGATTCATGGGCTCGCTGATGGGCGAGGGCGAAGGCGGCAACATGACCCGCGAGGGCGCGCTGGAGGCCTATTGGACCATGGGTCTGGTGGCGACCGGCATCGGCGTGGTGATCGTGCTGGTCAGCCCGCTGGTGAAGAAGCTGATGCATCTCGACACGCTGCGCGACGACAATGTCGGCGACAATCTCGACGGGCAGGCGCAGGCCGGTCTGGAGAATCAGGAAGCCGGAATTCACCCGGCGACCCGCCCGGCCGAGTAAGCGCGACCGGACGCGAAAGTCGTCCAACGGCATGGACAAGCCCCCCGTTTCCCGTCACAAACGTGACAGGGAAACGGGAAGGGTTTTCGATGATTTCACGAATGAAACTGCGGTCGCGCGCGAGCGCGCTGGCCACGCTGGCGAGCGCTCTGGCGCTTTCGGCCTGCGCCACCACCGGCGGTTCGGGCGATACCGCCAGCGCCTCGGCCAAGTCCGATGACGCATTTGCCGCCACCCCGGCGGGCGAGCCTGTCTTCGCCTCGACCTACAAGCCCTTCCCCAATGTCGCCACCGCGATCCGCGGCGCGACCGTATATGACGGCAAGGGCGGCGTGATCGAGGGCGGCGTCGTGTTCATGAGCGGCGGCAAGATCGTCGCGGTCGGCGGCCCCGACACCCCGATCCCGGCGGACATCGCGGTGTTCGACGGCGCGGGCAAGTTCGTCACCCCCGGCATCATCGACATCCACTCGCACCTTGGCGACTATCCCTCGCCCGGTGTCGAGGCGCATTCCGATGGCAACGAAGCCACCGCGCCGACCACGCCCGAGGTCTGGGCCGAACATTCGGTCTGGCCGCAGGACCCCGGTTTCAGCCGCGCGCTCGCCAATGGCGGGATCACCGCGCTCCAGATCCTCCCCGGCTCGGCCAACCTGATGGGCGGGCGCTCGGTGACGCTCAAGAACGTGCCCGCGCGCACGGTGCAGGGGATGAAGTTCCCCGGCGCGCCCTATTCGATGAAGATGGCCTGCGGGGAGAACCCCAAGCGCGTTTATGGCAACCGCGGGCGGATGCCCTCCACCCGGATGGGCAACTTCGCGGTCAACCGCGAAACCTGGCTGGGCGCAATCGACTATGCCAACCAGAAAGACCCCAAGCGCGATCTCGCCAAGGAGACGCTGGTGGGCGTGCTCAAGGGCGAAATCCTGATCCAGAACCACTGCTACCGTGCCGACGAAATGGCGCTGGTGCTCGATATGGCCAAGGAGATGGGCTACAAGGTCGCCGCCTTCCACCACGCGGTCGAGGCCTACAAGATCGGCGACCTGCTGCGCGAGAACGACGTGTGCAGCGCGATCTGGGCCGACTGGTACGGCTTCAAGATGGAAAGCTATGACGGCATCCTTGAAAACGCCGCCTTCCTGCAACGCGAAGGTGCCTGCGTGGTGATCCACTCGGATGACCAGAACGATATCCAGCGCCTCAATCAGGAAGCCGCCAAGGCGCAGGCTGCCGGGCAAAGGCTGGGCATGGACATCCCCGATGCCACCGTGATCCAGTGGATCACGCTGAACCCCGCCAAGGCGATGGGGATCGACAAGCTCACCGGCAGTCTCGAACCCGGCAAGATGGCCGATGTGGTGCTGTGGAACGGCGATCCGCTGAGCGTCTATTCGCGGCCCGAGAAGGTGTGGATCGACGGCGCGCTGATGTTCGACGCGATGAACCCCAAGAACCGTCCGGTGAGCGATTTCGAGCTCGGCCAGCCCGGTGAAGGAGATGTGAAATGAAGCGCCTTCTGACGCTGGCGGCGAGCGTTCTCGCCCTCACCGCCCCTGCGATGGCGCAGGATGTCACCATCACCAATGCGCGGCTCGTGATCGGCGACGGCTCGGCCCCGATCGAGGGCGGCACCGTGGTCGTGCGCGGGGGGAACGTGGTCTATGCCGGCCCCGCCGCCGGCGCGCCGCAAGGCGGCACCGCGGTCGACGCGGGCGGCGCATGGGTCACGCCCGGCATCTTCGCCACGGTGACGACGCTGGGCCTCGCCGATGTCTCGGCGGTGGACGAATCGAACGATATCACCGCGCGCGAGACGCCGTTCAGCGCGGCGCTCGACGCGGCGACTGCGATCAACCCGACCTCGCAGCACATCCTCGTCCACAAGGCTGCCGGGATCACCCGTGCGGCGACGGCGATGATGCCTTCGGGCTCGATCTTTGCCGGGCAGGGCGCGATCATCGATCTGGATGGCGATGCCACTCCGGTGGTGCAGGCGCGCGCCTTCCAGATGATCAACCTCGGTGAAGGCGGGGCGGACCGTGCAGGTGGCAGCCGCGCCGCCGCCCATGCCCTGCTGCGCGCCGCCCTGCGCGAGGCGCAGGCGCTGGTGGGCAAGGCGGGCATCCCAGAGACCACAGAGATCGGCAAGGACGACGAAGTGCTGCTCTCGCGCTTCGACGCCGAGGCGCTGGTGCCGGTGGTGACGGGCCGCCAGAAGCTCTATGTCGCGGTCGACCGCATGGCCGATATCCGCAGCGTTCTGGCGCTGAAGCAGGAATACCCGCGCCTCGATCTGGTGCTGGTCGGCGCCACGGAAGGCTGGCTGGTGGCGGACGAAATCGCCGCCGCGGGCGTGCCGGTGATCGCCAACGGATTGATCGACCTGCCCGAGACTTTCGAGCAATTGGGGGCGACCCAGTCCAACGCGGGGCGCATGGCCAAGGCGGGCGTGAAGGTCGCGATCAACGCCGCGACCATGCAGGACCCGCGCCGATTGCAGCAGGTGGCGGGGAACCTCGTCGCTCTGACGAAGATGCCCGGTGCGACCGGCATGGAGTGGGGTCAGGCCTTCGCCGCGATCAGCTCCGTCCCCGCCGAGATCAGCGGCATGGGCGGCAAGGCGGGGGTGCTCAAGCCCGGGGCAATGGGCGATGTGGTGATCTGGACCGACGATCCGCTGGAAGTCGGCAGCGTGCCGACGCAGGTGTTCATCGGCGGCGTGGCGCAGGATCTCACCAACCACCAGACCCGTCTGCGCGATCGCTACAAGACGCTCGACGAAAGCAATCGGCCCAAGGCCTACGACTGGTAGGCAGCCGCGCCGCCGATGCTATAGTCTCCCCCGGATCGAGCGATCATCCGGGGGAGTGAGCATGGGCGGAGACATCATCAATTTGATCGCGGCGAATGTCGCCTTCGTCGGCACGCATTTCGCGATGTCGCATCCGCTGCGTGCGCCCATGGTGAAGGCACTGGGCGAGAAGGGCTTCTCCCTCGCCTATACCCTCGTCAGCTTCGCCACGCTGGCGTGGGTCTACTTCGCCGTCGTCGCCGCGCCGCCGGCCGATCTGCCGGGCTCGGGCAATGTCGGCTGGATCATCGCCACTATGCTGACCTGGCCCGCGATGGTGCTGCTGGCGGGCTCCTTCGCCGGAAACCCTGCGCTTCCCACGCCCATGGCCGAAGCCCAGACCCGCGCCGAGCCGCAAGGTGCGCTGCGTGTCACCCGGCATCCGATGATGTGGGGAATCGGGCTGTGGGCGATCTCGCATCTGGTGCTGTTCTGGAGCACCCGGACGATGATCACCGCGCTCGCGATGGGCATCCTCGCGCTGGTCGGTGCGCGGTTGCAGGACGCCAAGAAGGAAAGGCTGATGGGCGAGGCCTGGGCCGAATGGGAGCGCAAGACCAGCTACTGGCCGCGCTGGGGGCAGCTCTTCAGCGTCGGCGCGGTGCCGCTGCTGGCGGGAACGATCCTGTGGCTGGCGGGCCAATGGCTCCACCTGTGGCGCGCGGCGATCGACGCGGGGGTGTGGCGGTGGCTCTAGAGCCCTAGCCCGTTCAGCCACGCCACCTGCGCGGCCTGAACCCCGGCATCGTGCGAGATCATGTGCTCCGCCCCTTCGACGGCGCGGAATGTCGCGGTGGGCGCGGCCTTGGCAAGGCGTTCTCCGAGCGCGAAGGGCACGACCGTATCGGCGGTGCCGTGCAGGATCAGGATCGGCATCCTCAGGCGCGGCACCTTGGCGATATTCTCGAACCGGTCGCGCACGAGCAAGCCCGCCGGGACAAGGGGCATGGCCTCCCCGGCCGCATCGGGGAGAGAGGTGAGCGGTGCGAGCAGCACCAGCGCGGCGGGCGCAAATTCGCGCGCCATCTGCGTCGCGGTGCCGGTGCCGAGCGAATGGCCGACGATCACCGTCTGCTCCGCTGCAAGCCCCTGAGCGCCGAGAAAGGCCATAGCCGCGCGCCCATCCTGGTAGAAACCCGCTTCCGAAGGCGCCCCCGGATTGCCGCCATAGCCGCGATATTCTACCAGCAGCACGCCATAGCCCTGCTCGGCGTAGGCCTGCGTCTCGAAACGGGCACCTGCGAGCGAGCCGCCATTGCCATGAAAGAACACGATCGCGGGCCGCCCCGCATCCGGCGCACGCCAATGGGCTTGCAGGGCGAGGCCGTCTGCGGTTTGCAGCGTGACCTCCGCAAAGCCCGGCGCCGGGGCGTGGCGTTCCTGCGGAGCGGGGTAGATCAGGCTGCGCTGCGCGAAGAACAACACCGCCAGCACCGCAAGGTAGGCAACCAGCAGCCCGACAGCGAGCCGCCGCGCGAGCCGTGCCAAGCGCCTACTCCCCCGTGAACACCGGGCTGCGCTTTTCGATCAGCGCGGCGACGCCTTCGGCGTGGTCGGCGGTGGTGTGCATCATCGCCTGGGTGTTGGCGGCGAGTTCGAGCGCGGTGTCGTAGCTGACCTGCTGGCCCTGCCGCAGCAGGTTCTTGGTGTGGCGCAGCGAATGCGGCGGGAGCAGGGCGATCCTGCCCGCCAGCGCGCGCGCTTCGTCCATCAGGGCTTGCGGTTCGACCACCCGGCTGACGAGGCCCCAGTCCTTGGCGATGGCGGCGTCGATCACGTCGCCGGTATAGAACAGCTCCGCCGCGCGGCTCATCCCGATCACGCGGGGGAGGATCCAGGTGCCGCCATCGCCGGGGATGATCCCGAGCTTGAGGAAGGTGACGCCGAACTTGGCGCTCTCGCTGGCGATGCGGATATCGGCGAGGCACGCGACATCGCAGCCCAACCCGATCGCCGGGCCGTTGACCGCCGCGATCAGCGGCACGCGAATGCCATAGAGCGCGCGCAGCATCAGGTGGATATTGTCGCGGTAGCCATCGGAGATTGCAGGCGTGGTGCCACCGAAAGTGCCGGTCTTGTCGCGCATCGCCTTGACGTCGCCGCCCGCGCTGAAGGCCCGGCCCGCACCGGTGAGGATCACCACCCGGCATTCCATGTCGCGGTTGATCGCATTGGCGACCTCCACGAAGGCATCCCCGTCCCCCGGCGCGCCGAGCGGGTTCATCGTCTCGGCCCGGTCGAGCGTGAGAATGGTAACGGGGCCTTCCTTGGCCACTTGGATCAGGGACATGCGGAGCCTTGCACTATTTCGACAATCAGTTCAGCCTGCGTATAGGCGGGCGGGAACAAGGGCAAGGCTACGGCCTTGTGTCCCTTGCTATTGATAGGGGTGAAGCGGAGAACCCAATTGCCCAGCCTGACCCTGCTTGCCTCCTCCCCGCCGTTGATGAGCGCCGTGCTGGCGCTTGCCCCGCCTGCACCCCTGCCGCCGCCTGCGCCTGCTGCCGGGGTGGTGCCGATCGCGTGGAGCCTCGCGGAGCCGCAGGAAGAGCCCGCCGGCCCGCAGGATGATACGCCGGTGCCCGCCGATGGTGCGCCTGTCGAGGGGGAAGCACCGCCCGAGGAAGAGATCAACGAAATCGTGGTCGAGGGCGATTACGGCCCGCCCGCAAGCGATCCGGCGGAGGAAATCAACGCCGAAAGCTATCGCATCACCCAGGCGGTCGATTCCGCGCTGGTCGAACCCGTCGCCTATGCCTATCGCGATGGCCTGCCCGAGCCGGTGCGCGATGGGCTCGGCAATGTGGTGCGCAACCTCGGCGAGCCGAGCAATGCGCTCAACTTCCTGCTGCAGGGCAAGGTCGGCAAGGCGTTCGAGACGCTGGGGCGGTTCGCGATCAACTCCACCATCGGCGTGGGCGGGCTGTTCGACGTGGCCGGCAAGAGGGCCGATCTGCCCTATCGCCGCAACGGCTTTGCCAACACGCTGGGCTATTACGGGGTGGGGCCGGGGCCCTATCTCTACCTGCCGGTGACCGGCGCGACCAGCGTGCGCGATCTGGCGGGGAGCACGCTCGACCAGCTGCTGCTGCCGGTGGCTTTCGGCAAGCCTTTCAACCGCACCGAGTTTGCCGCGAGCTATTTCGTGGTCAATGGCCTCGACCAGCGCCTGACCTTCGACGAGGAAATCGCGGCGATCCGCGATTCCGACGATCCCTATGGCTTGCGCCGCGAAACCTATCTCGCCCAGCGCCGCCGCGACATCGCGCAGCTGAAGGGCGAGCCGATCTCGGAAGAGGACGCCGAATGGCTCGCGGAGCTTGAGGAACTGAAGAAGCAGCAGTCGACGGCGCCCGCGCCCTCGGGCGAAAGCACTGCGCCGGTTGAGCCGCCTGCCAATCCCGAAGCCCTGCTGATCACGCAGCCGGGTCGCTAGGGTCGCTCTCCAAGGTCGCGTCCTCGCGCGCCCATCTCCGCTTTTCGGCTTCCGTGGCCGGAAAGTGCGCCCAGATCGCCCGGATGATGGCATCGAGCGGTTGATCGAGATGGGTTGTCCAGATCCACACGTCGCCAAAGAATTCGCGCGCGCCGCTGCCGTTCAGCCGCCAGATGAACCGGCGGTGGCGGGTCTCGACCGGATATTTGGCGGGCTTGAACAGAAAGATCGCCAGTTTCGACATGTCCCGCGAGATCTCGTCGGTCCGCATCGTCTTGATCGAGCGAAGGGCAATTCGCTGCTCGCGATGCGAGCGGACGTAGAGCCCGTCCGCGTCGATGATGACTTGCGGCCGCCGGTCGAACAGGCGGACGGCGAGGGCGCAGGCCATCCCGCCGAAGAACAGCACCCCCGAGCCCCCGACCATCGAGGTAAAGATGCTTCCGCCGGTCAGCGCCATGAACAGGCCTGCCGCGGCCATCGCGCCGGACAGTGCGACCCAGACAAGCAGTTTCGAAACCGAAAAGCGCGCCACGAAGGGCTCGGGCGCGCTGTCCGCCATTGCCTCAGGCCCGCGCTTCCTCGCCCGTCTCGATCCCGGCAGAGTTGTGCTTCAGCGCTTTCAGCACCGTATCGACGATCTGCGGCGCGTTGAGCCCCGCCTCGTCGTACTGCTTCATCGGATCGTCGTGATCGATGAAGGTATCGGGCAGGCGCAGGGTACGAACTTTCAACCCGTTGTCGGTGAGGCCGGAGTCGCTGGCAAAGGTCAGCACGTGCGCGCCGAGGCCGCCGATGGCGCCTTCCTCGACCGTCACGATCACCTCGTGGCTGCGCATCAGCTTGGCGATCAGGTCTTCGTCGAGCGGCTTGGCGAAGCGCAGGTCGGCGACCGTGGTGGAAAGCCCCTTGGCCTCCAGCGTGTCGGCGGCCTTCAGTGCCTCGGTCAGGCGCGCGCCCAGCGAGAGGATCGCGACCTTGCTGCCTTCACGCACCAGGCGGCCCTTGCCGATTTCGAGCTTCACCGGAACCTCGGGCAGGGGAACCCCGGTGCCGTTGCCGCGCGGATAGCGGAAGGCGATGGGGCCTTCATCATACTCGGCGGCGGTGTAGGTCATGTGGACCAGCTCCGCCTCGTCGGCGGCGGCCATCACCACCATGTTCGGCAGCGTGGCAAGATAGGTAATGTCGAAGCTCCCCGCGTGGGTCGCCCCGTCGGCGCCGACCAGCCCCGCGCGGTCGATCGCGAAGCGCACGGGCAGGTTCTGGATGCACACATCGTGCACCACCTGGTCATAGGCGCGCTGGAGGAAGGTGGAATAGATCGCCGCAAAGGGCCGCATCCCCTCGGCCGCTAGGCCCGCCGCGAATGTCACCGCGTGCTGTTCGGCAATGCCGACATCGAAGGTGCGGGTGGGGTGCGCCTTGGCGAACTTGTCGACGCCGGTGCCGCTCGGCATTGCGGCGGTGATCGCGCAGATGCGGTCATCGCTCTCGGCGAGCTTCGCCAGCGTCAGGCCGAACACGTCCTGATAGGCAGGCGCGCTGGGGTTGCTCTTGGCCTTTTCGCCGGTGACGACGTTGAACTTTGGCACGCCGTGATACTTGTCGGCGGAGTTTTCGGCCGGGGCATAGCCCTTGCCCTTTTCGGTCACGACATGGATCAGCACCGGGCCTTCCGAGGTGTCGCGCACGTTCTCCAGCACGGGCAGCAGGTGGTCGAGATTGTGCCCGTCGATCGGGCCGACATAGTAGAAGCCCAGTTCCTCAAACAGCGTCCCGCCGGTCACCATGCCGCGGGTGAATTCCTCGGCCTTGCCGATGGTGTCGTGCATCCGGCGGCTGAGCTTCTTGACCGCGCGGCTGGCGAGGCTGCGGATGCCGAGATATTCGCTCGAGGAAACCATGCGCGCGAGATAGGCCGAGAGGCCGCCGACGGGCGGGGCGATCGACATGTCGTTGTCGTTGAGGATCACGATCAGCCGGTTGCCCGCCTGCGCGGCGTTGTTCATCGCCTCGTAGGCCATCCCGGCGCTCATCGAACCGTCGCCGATCACCGCGATACCGCGCCCCGGCTTGCCCTGCAGCTTGTTGGCCACGGCAAAGCCCAGCGCCGCCGAAATCGAGGTCGAGGAGTGCGCCGCGCCGAACGGATCGTATTCGCTTTCCGACCGCTTGGTGAAGCCGCTTAGCCCCCCGCCCTGCCGCAAGGTGCGGATGCGGTCGCGGCGGCCGGTGATGATCTTGTGCGGGTAGCACTGGTGGCCCACGTCCCACACCAGCTTGTCGTCGGGCGTGTTGAAGACATAGTGGATCGCGACGGTCAGCTCGACCACCCCGAGGCCGGAGCCGAGATGGCCCCCGGAAACGCTGACCGCGTCGATCATCTCGGCGCGGAGTTCGTCGGCAAGCTGGCGGAGTTGTTCGGGCTTCAGGCGGCGCAGATCGTCGGGAGTGTCAACCTGATCGAGCAGCGGAGTGTAAGGCGGTTGTGTCATAACCGTTGGCCTTACACCTGTAAGTCTGGCCTGTCGATTGAAGGCTTGCGCCAGATCAAACGAGGACGGGCTATGCGCACCCCTTGCACAGCCCGCGGATTTCCAGCACCGGGCGCTCCGCCTTGAAGTGGCGGGCGGCGGCGATGGCGCGGACGGCGCGGCTCACATCCTCGTCGTCGACATGGGCGGCCTCGCCGCATTCGTCGCAGACCAGGAAGATGCAGTCATGCGCGCAGCCCGGATGGGTGTTGGCGAGATAGGCGTTGGCGCTTTCCACCCGCATCGCGAGGTTGTTGCTCACGAACAGGTCGAGGATGCGATAGACCGAATTGGGCGCGACCCGCTTGCCGCGCGCGGCGGAGAGGTTGTCGGCGATGTCGTAGGCCGAAACGGGGCGGTCGTGCCGGGCAAGCTCGGCAAACACGGCCTCGCGCATCGAGGTCCACTGCTCGCCGCTCGCAACCAGTGCGCGCGCCGCCTCGGCGACCAGATCGGGGCCGGTGTGTTCGTGGTGGCTGTGCGCGTGCTGTCCCATATCCTGCGATATAATGAGACAGGGCGGCTTGTGCCAGCCTAGCCTGCGTCGCGCAGGAAGGCGGCGCGGTAGAGCGTCGGGAACTTCACCTTGAGCGCGGCGACCTTGGGCGCGTCCCAGCGGGTGATGTAGCCGTGCTTGGGGTTCTTGGCCATGAAGTCCTGATGATAGGCTTCGGCGGGGTAAAACGCCTTGTAGGGCTCGATCCGGGTGACGATCGGCTTGTTCCACACGCCCGAGGTGCCCATCTGCGCAAGATAGGCCTTGGCGACGGCGGCCTGCTCGGCGTTCATCGGCACGATCGCGCTGCGGTAATGCGCGCCCACGTCGGGCCCCTGACGGTTCTTGAGGGTCGGATCGGCGACCACCGAGAAGAAGATGCGCAGCAATTCGTCATAGCGAACCACGGCAGGGTCGTACGTCACCTTCACGCTTTCGGCATGATCGGTGACGCCGCTGGTGATGATGTCGTACTTGGCGCTCTGCGCGGTGCCGCCGTGATAGCCGGACACGGCAGATGTCACGCCCTTGGTGTGGCTGAACACCGCCTCGACACCCCAGAAGCAGCCACCGGCGAAAACTGCGGTCTTGAGGCCGGGCTTTTCCTTGGCGACGCGCGTGGCGGCGGGGGCGTTGAAGACCTCTTCGGCGTGCGCGGGGCCTGCACAGGCGGACAGGGCCAGCGAGGCGGCGGCGAGGAGGGCAGCGGCTTTATGCATCAGATCGGCGTCCTTACGGCGCGATCACGAACTCCGCGGACGGAGCATCGGCACGCTGCGCGGGGGAGGCCATCTCCGCCGCCTGTGCGGGCGATTCCGTCAGGCCCCACTCCTCCGCATTCGCGCCAACCACCAGCACCGCGCCGAGCACGAAGCCGATCGAGAAATGGCGGAAGAGGTCGGAGGAGAGGAGACGCATGGAATTGACTCGTGATTGCTCGGTTGCCGCCGGTTCTTGTGGCCGCAGCCGAATTGCCGCGGGATGAACTGGCCGGCAGGCCCGTATTCAGTCGCGGGCCTGCAATAGTTACGAAACGCCTGAGAAAAAGTTGCCTTGCGCGCGCGGGCAGGCCGAAGCGTTCCGGGCTTGCGGCGAAATTTTCGGAAGGCGGTTCCCTCGGTGGAACAAACGCCTCCGGGGCGCGCCCTCGCAAATCAAACGGCAACGCCGCAAGGCCGACCGGCCGCCCGCAGGCGCTCGATCCTGTAAGGATCGAAACGCGCCGAGGACGAGGGCGCGGATGCGCCCTCGCACAACAAATCAATGCCGGAAGTGCCGCATCCCGGTGAACACCATCGCGAGGCCCGCCGCGTCCGCAGCGGCGATCACTTCCTCGTCACGGATCGAGCCGCCCGGCTGGATCACCGCGGTCGCGCCCGCTTCGGCGGCAGAGATCAGCCCGTCGGCGAAGGGGAAGAAGGCGTCGGAGGCCACCGCGCTCCCCACCGTGCGCGGCGCGCTCCAGCCGTAGGTCTCGGCGGCTTCTCGCGCCTTGATCGCGGCGATGCGCGCCGAATCGCGGCGGTTCATCTGGCCCGCGCCGATCCCCGCGGTGGCGCCGTCCTTGGCATAGACGATGGCGTTGGACTTGACATGGCGGGCGACCGTCCAGGCGAAGAGGCAGTCCTTGAGCTCCTGCTGCGTCGGCGCGCGCTTGGTGACGACCTTGAGGTCATCGGCGGAAATCGCCCCGTTGTCGCGTGACTGGATCAGCACGCCCCCGGCAATGGTCTTGAGCGCGAGGCCGCCCCGGCGCGGGTTCGGCAGCGCCCCGCATTCGAGCAGGCGCAGGTTCTTCTTCTTCGCAAAGATCGCCTTGGCTTCTTCCGAGACCGAGGGCGCGATCACCACTTCGGTGAAGATCGCGCTGATCGCCTCGGCAGTGGCGGCATCGAGTTCGGAGTTCACCGCGACGATCCCGCCAAAGGCCGAGACGGAATCGCAGGCGAGCGCCGCTTCCCACGCAGCGAGCAACGAGCCGCCCTGCGCCACGCCACACGGATTGGCGTGCTTGACGATCACCACCGCAGGCTCCTGCCCGGCAAACTCGGCGGCAAGTTCCAATGCCGCGTCGGCGTCGTTCAGATTGTTGTAGCTGAGCTCCTTGCCTTGAAGCTGCGTCGCCTGCGGAACGCCCGCCGTGCCCGAAACCTGCGGGACATAGATCGCCGCCGACTGGTGCGGGTTCTCGCCGTAGCGCAGCGTATCGGCGCGCTTGAGCGCCATCGGCAGCGTTTCGGGGAACAGTGTCGGTTCGTCCGAAGCGGCGGGGGAGAAGGCGAACCAGCTCGCGATCGCCGAATCATAGGCAGCGGTGCGAGCATAGGCCTTGCCCGCCATGCGGGTGCGGAACGCCTGCGTGGTCGCGCCGCCGTTGGCGTCCATCTCGGCGACCAGCGTCGCGTAATCGGCAGGATCGGTGAGGATCGTCACGAAGCCATGGTTCTTCGCGGCGGAACGCACCATCGAAGGCCCGCCGATGTCGATATTCTCGATCACGTCCGCGCGGGGCGCGCCCTTCGCGACCGTGGCTTCGAAGGGGTAGAGGTTGACCACGACCAGATCGATCGCGCCGATCCCGTGGGCCTCCATCGCGGCGACGTGTTCGGGATTGTCGCGCAGCGCCAGCAGCCCGCCGTGGACCGTGGGGTGGAGGGTCTTGACCCGCCCGTCCATCATTTCGGGAAAACCGGTGAGGTCGGACACGTCCTTCACCGTCAGCCCGGCATCGCGCAAGGCCTTGGCCGTGCCGCCGGTGCTCACCAGCTCGACCCCGCGCGCCGCCAACGCGCGGCCCAGATCGGCCAAACCGCTCTTGTCGGACACTGAGAGCAGCGCCCGCTTGATCACACCGTCCGCCATGATGGAATCTATCCTGTCTTCCTGAAGCGCCAGGAGAATTGCCCCCCGCTGCGCAATGCCAGTCCCTCGATCACCAGCTGCTCGGTCGCATGGGGCCGGCCGTCGCCGTCGACCCACAGGCTGTCCTCGGCAGACAGAGTGATCTCGCCGGTGCCGCCCCTATCCCCGCCGAGCCGGAATTGCCAGAGCCGACCGTCGGGCAGCAGCAGGCTTGCGCCGCGCTTGTCGGGGGAGAGCGTCACCTCGACCCCGCGCCCGAGATGGAAACGCAGCGCGAAGGCGATCTTGCCGCGCTTGCCGCTCTTGCCGACGGGGACGAGGATATCCTCCCCCGCCAGTTCGGTGCCGTCACCGCTGAGCGTCAGGATGCGCTGGTGGGTGAGGCCGAAACGCCCGGCATAGCCATCATGCGCGGCCTCGATCCGGGTCGCCTCGCGAAAGCCGGGGCGGGCGATCTGGCGGCGGTCGAACTCCACCGTCTCGACCCCCTTGCCGAGCTGGCCGTTGAGCTGGACCGCGGTGGAATTGGCGTTGTCGAGCACCAGTGTCGAGAAGGCGGCGGTGGCGCGCAGGCCCTGCCCGATGCGCGCGGGCACCTGACCGCCCGCCAGCGCCGCGCCGCCGCAATTGACGATGATCCGCTGCGGGCCGTCCGAAAGCTCGAAAGCGAGGGTGGAGGCGCAGCCGGTGCGCGCGTGCTTTGCGCGCGGCGGCGGGGCGGTGTCGAATTGCAGCAGCGTGTCGCCCGCCTTGATCCGCTGGTAGCCCCACGCCCCGGCGAGCGCGAGCGGGCGGGTGCGCACGCCGCTCGCCTCGATCACGGCATTGACCCGGTCGGCGGGAATCGCCCCCTGTCCCTGCCAGTTGCCGAGCGCGCCGTCGCCGTGGCGCAGCGCCAGCAGCGGCGGCACCAGCAATTCGCGCATGACGCCAAGCGCCGGGGGCGGCGTGACGCCCGCTGCCTCGTAACAGGCGATGCAATCGGTCAGCAGGCGGATCGCGTCCAGCTGGGCGGCGGGGCAGCGCGACAGCACGCCGCCATCCTCGCCCACCATGTCGCCGAGTGCCTTGACCAGCCCTGCCTCACCGAACAGCCGGCGCGGCTTGCCGTGGGGGAGCAGCAGCCCCGCCGCCACCACACCCGCCCAGGCGGCGACCTGCCCGAATCCGGCAGGCTCCTTCGGCGCGCGCTTGTCGAGCCAGGTGGCGGTTGCGGCGATGGCGGCAAGCAGGCGCGACTTCAGAGTCTTGTCGTTGCCGCCCAGCATCAGCGGAGCGTGGACGAGCCATGCCAGCAGCCTGAGACCCGCAAGCTCGGTCTCCCAGGCGGGGCCCTTGCCCGGGGTGCCGTGGATGTGGAGCCACTGGCCCGCGATCCGCTCGGCCACGGCGGCTCCGTCGGCACGGCTGGCGCTGGCGGCGAGATCGGCGAGCCAGCTGAAGCTATGCACCACCCGCTCCACGCCGGGAGCATGATGCGCGGAGAGGGAAAAATCGAAGCTGGCGATCGGCAGCCGCACCCCGTGAATCAGGAAGTGCCCGGCGCGCAGGGCCGTGCCCACCGCACGGTCGCCGCGATTGGGGCTCTCGACCGTCGCCAGCACGCGCAAGGCCTGCGGGCGGCGGAAGGGGGCGGCGATGGCGTGGCCGGGAATGCCGATGCGATAGGCGAGCCTGACCAG
Organism: Porphyrobacter sp. YT40; assembly: GCF_006542605.1. Taxonomy (GTDB): domain Bacteria; phylum Pseudomonadota; class Alphaproteobacteria; order Sphingomonadales; family Sphingomonadaceae; genus Erythrobacter. The sequence continues at coordinate 587,469 of NZ_CP041222.1, read as the reverse complement.
CGCCTCGCCCGGGCCGCTGCGCGGCGCGATCACGTCGGTCAGCGCCAGCGCGCGCGAGGGTTCCTGCGGTGGCGCGATCTCGGCGGTTTCGGCAGCCGGCTCCTGCCCCTCGGCAAGTGTCAGCAGCGGTGCGTCGGCAACTCGCTCCACCAGCGCCTCGGCCCGTGCGGCGGCGGGGGAGCGCAGCAGCGTCGCCATCAGCGCGCCGCCTTCAGGCCCGCGATGTTGGCGGCGTAATGCTCCGGCCCGCCCTTGAAGGTGGCCGAGCCCGCCACCAGCACATCGGCTCCGGCCTCCACACACATCCGCGCGGTTTCCGCATTCACGCCGCCATCGACCTCGAGATGGATGGGGCGGCCCGAGCGCGTGATCATCGAGCGGATGCGCGCGATCTTGTCGAGCTGCGAGGGGATGAAACTCTGTCCGCCGAAGCCGGGGTTGACGCTCATCACGAGGATGAGGTCGGCCATGTCCATCAGGTTGTCGAGCACTTCGACCGGCGTGCCGGGGTTGATCACCACGCCCGCCTTCTTGCCCAGCGCCTTGATCGCCTGCAGCGTGCGGTGGATGTGCGGCCCGGCTTCCGGGTGGACGGTGATGATGTCCGCCCCCGCTTCGGCAAAGGCCTGCAGGTAGGGATCGACCGGGGCGATCATCAGGTGCACGTCGAAGGGCTTGGTGGTGTGGGGACGCAGCGCCTTAACGACATCGGGCCCGATGGTGATATTGGGCACGAAATGCCCGTCCATCACGTCGATATGGATCCAGTCCGCCCTCGCCGCGTCGACCGCGCGCACTTCCTCCCCCAGCCGCGCGAAATCGGCCGAGAGGATCGAGGGAGAGATCAGCGGAGCTGGCATGGCGCGCGAGAAGCCCTTTTGTGACGCATTGCCAGCCATACGGGAGGCGCGAATCGGGCGACAAGGCGTATCCTTGTGCTTTTCCACCGTCTCCGGCCCCTGTCTGCGTCAATTAAGCCGCAATTCAGGCGGATTGCCCCATAGCGGCGTCAGAAACCTCTCCGCCACCGACGCGCACAGCTGCTTGCGCCCCGGCACCCCACCTCTTATTTCCCGAGATGTCCATGACCAACCGCCTGCTCTCTTTCCGCATTCCCGACTGGCCCGCGCTCGGCGCCGGGCTGGTGATCGCCGGTGCGATGGTGGCCGCTCCGCTCGCTGCGCAGAGCTATACCTACGCGCGCAGCATGCCCAACGATCCCGGCCAGTGCGCCGCGGGCAAGGGCCCGGCGGTGCGGGTGAACGTAACGGGCCTCAAGTCGTCGGAAGGCAACCTCTTCGTGCGCGCCTACCCTGCGCGCAGCAGCGACTGGCTGGAGAGCAAGCGTTACGTGATGCGCGTCGACGCGCGCCCTCAGGCGGGTAGCGTGACCGTGTGCGTGCCGCTGCCCGCGACCGGCGACTTCGCCATTGCGGTGCATCATGACGTCAACGGCAACCGCAAGTCCGATCTGTCGGACGGGGCGGGGATGTCGAACAATCCGGGGATCCGCAAGATCCTCGGCCTCGTCCCGCGGCCGCCTTCGGTCGAGAAGGTGCGGTTCAATGCCGGGCAGGGCGTCACCCGGATGACGATCAGCGTCCAGTATATGTGATGTGAGCCGGGTTAACCGCCGCTGCGCTGGCGGCGGCGGTGCTGGCTCAGATCCCACAAGACCTGCGGCGCGGCCAGCAGCGGCCAGCGTTCGCGGAACGGCGTCAGCCTGACCGGCATCCCGGTGTGCCGCTCGATCTTCCACGCGGCATAGCGCGCCGCGCCTTCGAAGGTGGTGCTGGCCTTGACGAGGCGCAGCAGGTTCAGCGGCTTGCCCATCCGCCGTCGCCGCTTCCACCAGCCCAGAATGCGCGCCCGCTCGCCCGGCATAAGCCGCGGGGTGAGGATCGCGCCGTGAAGGCCGGGAGGGATGCCGCCCGCCTCCAGCGCCAGCGGCAGCAGCCCCGCGAAATGATCGGCGTTGACGGCGAGAATGTCGTTCTCGCGCCCCTGCTTCTCCACCCGGAATTCGGCGCTGTAGGTGGACCGGAACAGCGCACGCCAGTAGTCTTCGGCGGTGCCGCTCACCGGGCCGAGCGCGGCGGCGAGGCGCGCAGCGGTGACGGCAGCGGCGGCGATCGCGGCGACGACATCGGCGCGGGCGGCCTCGTCCTCGGCCCAGATCAGCGCGGAGGGCTGCACGAAGCGCGCCCAGATGGTGGTGTCGGTCAGCTCGCCGCTCGCCGCGCGGGCGAAGGTCGCCAGCGTCATGGTGGCAAGCTTGGCGCGAAGGGTCACGCCTTCATGCGCGCGCTCGTGATAGGAGACGGTCGGCCAGATCGCGGCCTCCCGATCGCCGGGCAGCAGGACGTAGAAATCGAGCACACCGTCGAGCGATCCGGTGCGCAGGTTCGATCCGTAGAACAGCACCGCCCGCGCGCCTGCCGCATCGGCCAGCGCCTGCGCGAAAGCGGCGACGGCGGGATCGACGGGTGCGGCAAGGCGCGTGGCAATCCGCTCCGTCAGCGCCGCAGCGCTCCCGCTCATGGGGCGACGAAGGCGAGCTCCGGCCCCTGCTCGATGCGGTATTCGCCCGCCGGGAAGGCCTCACCATCAAGGATGAACTGATCGTCGATGCCGAGGCTGAACTGCGTCGCGGCGAGCTGGTGGATGCCGCGTTCACGCAGCGAGCCGCGCAGCTTGCCCATCAGCACCAGCGGAACCAGCGCGGTGGTGCGGCGCGAGATCTGGTCGACCGCCACCAGCTTCAGCCCCGCCTTGAGCGCGCCGAAGGGCTTGATCCCGGCCGGCAGACGCTCCAGCGTCGAGGCGAACAGCAGCTGGCGCATCGCCGGATCGCCGTGCCCGCTATGCGCCATCGGCGCATCCGCCGCGCCCAGCCCGATGCGCATCCCTGCGCCCTTGCGCCATGCATTGTTGCGGGTGGCGAACAGCGATTGCAGCAGCGCCCAGACGCCGGTGACCGCCACCACCATCGAATCGAACGCGCCAAGCTTGTGCGCGCTCTGCCCGGCCTGGGTCGCCTTGGTGAAGGCCCCCGCGCCGAGGATGAAGCCCGCGACCTGCGATTGCGGCTCTTCGGCGCGGGCCACCGTCATCGGGCGGCGCCACACGCGGCTGCCATGGTCGAGCGCGTCGATCGCGTCCTGCAAGGTCCAGTCGTCGGGGATGCCGAGATCGACGGTGAGCGCATTGGTCTTGCCCTTGGGCAGCACAGCGATCGCGGGCCAATCGTCCCCGAAGATCGCCTGCCCGCAGGTCAGCACGTCGCGCACCGTCCCGTCGCCGCCGTTGATCACCAGCAGATCGATGCCCTTGTCGGCGAATTCGCTCAGCGCCAGCGGCAATTGCCCGCGTTCGCGCGGCTGGGCGATGTGGACATGGGGGCACAGCCCGCAGTCGAAATCGGCGCCGAGATTGCGGTGGCTGCGCGGGTTGTAGATCACGCCGACGGTGGGCGCCTGCCCCGCATCGCGCACGCGCCGGGCACGGGCGCGCGTCTTCGTCGCCGGGTCCACCCGCGGAACATGCGCAAATTCATAGATCGGGGTGGCCATGCGCGTCCTATATCTGTCGGAAAACTAACTTTCTACCGCAATCTTGTCCCGCAATTGTAACAAGCGCTCTTCGCCAGATCGTTTATCGGACGCGAAAATCAAGGGGCAGGCGACCAAGACCCGCGCGCGTGCGACGAGTGTATGTCATTGTTTGGTCGTTGTTTTGTCGCGATTGCGATAGCTGCGCGGGGAAGGTCTTGTTTACTCGCCGCTTTCCAGCGTGCGGATGGTAAACTGGCTTACGAGCCGCTGCACGCCGGGCAGGGCGGACAGGATCTCGCGGTGGATGCGTTCATAGCTGTCGCTGTCGGGCACCAGCACCTTGATGAGATAGTCCGATTGCCCGCTCATCAGATAGGCCTCGGCCACCTGCGCCGTATTTGCCAGCGCGGTCTCGAAAGCGAGCATGGTCGCCTGCCGCTGGTCGGTGAGGGTGACCGCCACGAATACGGTCGAGGGGTTGCCCCGCGCCGCGCGCGACAGCCGCGCCCGGTAGCCGATGATCGCGCCGCTTTCCTCCAGCGCCTTCACCCGCCGATGCGCGGCCGAGGGGCTGAGCCCGACCCGCTCCCCCAGCTGTTCGCCGGTCAGCCGCGAGTCCTCGCGCAAGAGATCAAGAATTTTCCGGTCGATACGGTCCATGCGCGCAAATCCTGCGTTAGATCATGATCAAGTGCAAGATCATCCCGTTCAGCGACGCCTCGCGCACGATCAACGCCGAGATCGTGCAGCGACCCTATGTTACACTCGCGCGCACAAAAGTTTCTGGAGAGAGCATCATGCGCGTCGGCGTCCCCACCGAGATCAAGAACAACGAATACCGCGTCGGCCTGACCCCGGCGGCGGTCGCCGAACTGACCCGTTCGGGCCACACGGTGGTGGTGCAGAGCGGAGCCGGGTGCGGCGTGGACTTCGCCGACAGCGCCTATGAGGCGGCGGGCGCAACCATTCTCCCCGACGCTGCGGCGGTGTTCGAAGCGGCGGAGATGATCGTCAAGGTCAAGGAGCCGCAGGCCTCCGAGATCGCCATGCTGCGCCCGCACCATCTGCTGTTCACCTATCTCCACCTCGCCGCCGACAAGCCGCAGGCCGAGGGGCTGATGGCATCGGGCGCGACCTGCATCGCCTACGAAACCGTGACCGCGCCCGACGGCTCGCTGCCGCTGCTGAAGCCCATGTCCGAAGTTGCCGGGCGGATGAGCGTGCAGTGCGGCGCGCATTATCTCGAAAAGCATCAGGGCGGGCGCGGCGTGCTGCTGGGCGGCGTGCCGGGGGTGGAAAAGGGCAAGGTGGTGATCCTCGGCGGCGGGGTTGCCGGGGTGAACGCGGCGCAGATGGCCGTGGGCCTGCGCGCCGACGTAACCATCTTCGACATTTCGCACCGCCGGCTGGCCGAGCTCGATATGAGCTTCGGGAACACCATCCGCACCGCTTTCTCCAAGTCGGCCGCGATTGCCGAAGCGGTGGCGGCGGCCGATCTGGTGATCGGTGCGGTGCTGGTGCCGGGGGCCGCCGCGCCCAAGCTGGTGACGCGCGAGATGATCGCGGCGATGCGTCCGGGCACGGTGGTGGTCGACATCGCCATCGACCAGGGCGGCTGTTTCGAGACCAGTCACGCGACCACGCATGAAGACCCGGTCTTCACCGTCGACGGGGTGATCCACTACTGCGTCGCCAACATGCCCGGCGCGGTCGCGCGCACCTCGACCATCGCGCTCGGCAATGCGACGCTGCCCTATGTGATGAAGCTCGCCAACATGGGCGCTGCGGCGGCGATGGCGGAAGATGCGCATCTGGCCGAAGGGCTCAACGTCGCCAGCGGCACAATCCGGCACGAGGCTGTGGCCGAGGCGCTCGACCTGCCGCTGGGCTGATTGTCCGGGAGCGCAGGGAGCGCGGCGGGCGCTTGACCGCACTGCCTGTGCGGCGGATAGTCAGCCGCCGATGCTGTCCCAGAAGACCCGCTATGCCCTGCGCGCGATGCAGCACCTTGCCGATCACTATGGCGGGGGCCCGGTGCAGCTCGCCGCGATTGCGGAGGCGCAGAAGATCCCGGCCAAGTTCCTGACGGTGATCCTCTCGGAACTGGCCCGCGCGGGCCTGATCGAATCCCAGCGCGGCCGCGACGGCGGCTACTGGCTGGCGATCGCGCCGGTCGACATCACCTATGGCGATCTCATCCGCCATATGCGCGGCAGCCTCGCGCTGGTGCCCTGCGCGAGCCGCTACGCGCACGAAAAGTGCAAGAACTGCCTTGCGGAAGGCGAATGCCGCACCCGCGCGCTGATGCTGGACGTGCGCGACCGCACCGCGCAGATCCTCGACGGGATCCGCCTGTCCGATCCGATCACCCCGGTGCCGAGTTTCAGCGAAGATACCGCCTGACCCTCGCCGCCGCCGCGCCCGAAGGATTCCGGCGCGCGCAGCGCACCTCTCGGCCCAGCCTGACAGGGTGTTGCGCAAAGCCTATTGTCAATCAAATAACTTGAGTTTAATTCGGTCGCTGCGCACAGGCTCCGCGCAACGAAAGGCCCCTCCGTGGACCATCCCGAGAAACACAATGCCGCGGGCGGCCTGCTGCCCGAGGCGGAGACGCCTGCCCGTAAGGGGCGCGAGGCCCGGCCCCGCTTTCGCCGCAACCCCTCGCCGAGCGTGCTCTAGCCCTGCCCTTGCGCAGAGAGAACCTGCCTCATGCCCGATATCGTGCCGCTTCTCGTCGAGATCGCCCCCTTCATCGCCATCGGCATGGCCGCGCAGATGATCGATGGCGCGCTGGGCATGGCCTTCGGGGTCATTACCCAGACCCTGCTGGTGAGCGGGCTGGGCATCCCGCCCGCAGCGGCTTCGGCCAGCGTTCATCTGGTCGAGCTGTTCACCACCGGCGCATCGGGGGCGAGCCATATCTGGCACCGCAATGTCGACTGGGGGCTGTTCAGGCGGCTGGTGCCCTTCGGCGTGCTCGGCGGGGTCACGGGAGCCTTTCTGCTGTCGAGCATCGACGCTTCGGCGGCGCGGCCCTTCGTTATGCTCTATCTGACGGGGATCGGCTTCTACCTGCTGTGGAAGGCGATCCGCCTGTCGCAGCCGCGCTTCGAGGATCCGCGCTACACCCGCCCGCTGGCCGTGGCGGGGGGATTTCTCGACGCGGCAGGCGGGGGCGGCTGGGGGCCGGTGGTCACCAGTAACCTGCTGATCCAGGGCGGCAATCCGCGCAAGATCATCGGCACGGTCAATTCCGCCGAGTTCCTGCTGACGCTGTCGATCTCGATCGCCTTCATCGCCACGCTGGGGCTGGCCGCCTTCACGCTGATCACGGTCGGGCTGATCATCGGCGGCGTGGTCGCGGCGCCCTTCGGTGCGGTGCTCGCCAGCCGTGTGCGGCCGCGGGTGCTGCTGCTGGCCGTCGCAATCGTCCTCATCGCCACCAGCAGTTACAGCATCTACAAGGCGTGGCCGATCATCTGATCGCGCATCATCCCGAAGGGCCGCGCCATGGACACCGAACTGCTTTTGATCTGCGGCCTGACCGCAGTCATCAACCTCATTGGCGCGCTCGCCTATGCGGCGCGGATCGCAGGCGTGCGCACCGGGCGCATCGCGCTGTCCTTCGCGCTGTTCAACGTGCTGCTGCTGGTCAGCCGCACGTCGAACGGATTTCTCGGCCCCTTCCTCGCCAAGCGGATCGAGACCGCGCTGGCCCAAGGCGGGAACGGGGGCGAGGCGCTGCTGTGGGATCTGCGTCTGGTGCTGCTCTGCGCCGCGCTCGCCGTGGCGCTCGGCATCGCGCTGGTGCCGACCGGGCAGCGGCTGTTCGCGGCCGGGATCGGCTTCTTTCAGGCCCGGCGTTCGACAACGCTGCTGCTGCTGCGGAGCGTGACGCCGGCAGGCCTGCATACAATCCGGGATTCGGTCGCCCTGCCGAAAGCCGATACGCTGCGATCGCTGAAGGGGCCGCGCGGTGTAAGATGGCCGGTGCTGATCGCGAATGCCGCTGCGCAGGGCCTGCTGGCGGTGGGCGTGCTTGCCTCGCTCTATGCGGGTTACCTCGTGCCCGAATTCCGCGTCACCGCCTCGCAGATGACCGCGATCGTCAACGGCTTCGCCACGATCCTGCTGTTCGCGCTGATCGACCCGCAGATTTCGGCGCTGACCGACGATGTGGTCGACGGCAGCGTCAGCGAAGCGACCTTCCGCCGCGCGATGATCTGGGTGTCGCTCAGCCGCCTCGCGGGCACGCTGCTGGCGCAGGCGCTATTGGTGCCGGCAGCAATCGTGATCGCCTGGGCGGCGGGCTGGCTGTAAGGCGGGGGGCAACGCCGGGTCTCGCCCACCCGCCACTGCCCGAACCTGCGCCGGAACGTGTCTCCCCGCTCCGTCACACAAGGCGTCGATCTTCTGCCGGGTCGCGGGTCGATCGCTCCCCTTTGCCCTAAATCCGCGGATCGCTCTCGCGCTTCGATTGCGAGGGGCAGGAGCACATCAAGGTTCGAAACGTCTGGAAAATGCAGCGCGATCCGATAGGGTTCGCACCCGGCGCGAGCGGTGAAAATCCGGGGGCTCGCTCGTGGCTGGATCGCTCCGGTTGGTGCGCGATCGAGACTTCTGGCCTGTATCTTCAGCCAGGTTCCCCCTTTCGGCGTTTGCGCGGGGTGGACGAATGGCGAAGAAGTGGCTGGGTGTTTTCGCAAACGGACAGGATTCGCCGGGCGCGGACAATGGCCGGCAATCCCGTAACCCGCATCGATCCCCGGATCCGTCGCCGGAAGCGGGGGTCTCGGGCCTTACGGACTTCATGGCCACCGGCGTGTCGGTGGACGATGGCGCCGCGGCTCAGGATGCCCCGCTCGATCTCCCGCCACGCGTTGGCCCTTGGCGCAGAATATCGCTGCTGGGCCGGGGCGGAATGGGGCAGGTCTGGCTCGTCGAGCGCGACGACGGCACCTACCGGCAGCTGGCGGCGCTCAAACTGCTGGCATCGCGCAACCCGATCTTGCGGACGCATTTTGCCGAGGAGCGTCAACGCCTTGCCCAGCTGGAGCATCCGCACATAGCCCGGATCGTCGATGGCGGCGATACGGAAGATGGTCGCGCCTTCATGGTGATCGACTATGTCGAAGGCCAGCCCATCGACCGCTGGTGCGCGGCACAGGCGACGGACAGGCAGGCCCGTGCATCCCTGCTGGTCGATCTGTGCAGCGCCCTCGCCCATGCCCATGGCCGGCTTGTGCTGCATCTGGATATCAAGGCGTCCAACGTCCTCATCAACACGCAAGGGCAGCTCAAGCTGATCGATTTCGGCATAGCCGTGCTCATGCCGTCCCATGCGTCCGACGGGGTGCAAGGCGCGATCCGGGCGCTGACCCTTGCCACGGCGGCCCCCGAACAGCTCGATGGCGGACCGCTGACCGTGGCAACGGACATCTTTCAGGTCGGCATGCTCGGGCACCTCCTGCTTGCGGGCAAGCTGCCCGAGCGTGACGAGGGTGGTTCGGTCACGATCAAGCCCGGGGATATCGGCGACACAGACCTGACCGCGATCCTGCGCAAGGCGACAAAGGCGGAACCATCGCAACGCTATGCTTCGGCCGATGCCCTGGCGGAAGACTTGATCAACTGGCAGACGAAGCAGCCGGTGTCCGCGCGCGAGACCGGCTCGCTCTATCGCACCGGCCTGTTCCTGCGGCGGCACTGGCTGGCCACATCGGCGGTGCTGCTGGCTTTCATCGCGCTTTCGGTCGGCCTGTCGGTGAGCATCTGGCAGATGCGCGCGGCGGTCGATGCTAGGAACCTCGCGCTCGCCGAGGAGCAGCGCAGCGACGTCATCCGCGAATCCGCTTTTTTCCTGTTGTCCGACCTGACGTTGCAGGCCGGCGGCGGGACAACCGTTTCGGGCATTTCCGCAGCGGCTCAGACCATGGGCGAGCGTTTCGATCGCTCCCCTTCGGAATTCGCGGCCTTGCTTCAGGCTCTTGGCGAATTGCAGTACAACCTTTCCGACGACAAGGGCGCGCTTGTCACGCTGGGAAAAGTGATCGGGCGCGGGGGCGAAATTCAGCCCGAAATCCTCGCACAGGCGCAGTACAACGCAGCCCGGTCGCTCGTTCGGCAGGGCGAGTTCGCGGAAGCGGAAAAGCTGCTGCGCGAGGCGCAGCGTTTCTGGCGCCGCGATTCGGGGCGGTGGTCGACCCGGCTGCTCGACAGCCGGTCGCTCGAAGCCCAATTGCTGCGCGCAGACAATCCGGAGGCGGCGCTCGCCTTGCTGCAATCGACCTTGGCCGAACATATCGGGCAATATGGCGACAGCAATCAGCGTGCCGGGGCGTTCTACAACAATATCGGCACCAGCCTTGCGGCCATGAACCGGCTCGATGAAGCCGAGCTTGCCTTCAGGAAGGCGGATGCCATCTGGCGCGAGATTGGCCTTTCGAGCGGGTTCGATGCGCTCAACACCCTCAACAACATCGCCAGCGTCTATCTCTTCCAGAACCGGCCCGAGCGCGCCGCCGAACACTATGCACGCGCGGTTGCGCTGCGCGATCGCCTGTTCGGCCCCTCTGCCGCAACCGGCGCGCTGCATTCGAATTACGGCAAGGCGCTGCTTGCGACCGGCAAGCTCGAGGATGCGCTCGCGGAATTTGGCTATGCGGAGACACTGGCGCTCGAATATTCGGGGGAAGGCACGCCCCTGCACATTGCCGTGCTGCTCGGTCAGGCGGAGGCGCTGGCCCGGTCAGACGGGGGCGATCCCCGCGAAAAGCTGCGCGCCGTGGATCAATATCTGACCGCGATGGGCGATCCGGCGCTGCTGCGCGCGGTGTACCACCTCAGCTTTGCCAAGGTGCTCATCGCCCGGAATGCGCCGCAAGAGGCGCAGGCGATGCTGCGCAAGGCTTCGGCGCTGGCGAAGGAAAGCGGCCCGGCGGGAGACCGGATCGGCGTGGAGGCGCAGCGGCTTCTGGGATCATGACAGGTTGTCCATGCCGAGCTGGGTTGCAAGCCAGCGCCGCGCATCGTTCCATTCGCGCCGGACGGTTCGTTCCGAAATCGCCAGCAGAAATGCGGCCTCCCGATCGGTCATCCCGCCAAAGTACCGCGCATCGACCACTTGCCGCCAGCGCTTGTTGACCGCCGCCATCCTGTCGAGGAGCAGGGAGATTTCGACGATCCGCTCGGACTGGTCGCCGTCGCCGGTCTCGGGCAGTTCGTCGGGCATCTGCCGTTTCGCGGCAAGGCGCTGGCGGGCCTGATCGACGATGACCTGTCGCATCGCCATCGAAGCAACCGCGAGAAAGTGGCGCGCGGAGGAAAATTCATATCCGTTGTCCAGCTTGAGATAGGCCTCGTGCAGGATTTCCAGAGTGACGAGCGTGTTCTGGGGGGCGTGCCGTCTCCGGCGTGATCGCGCGATTTCCATCAGTTCGTCGTGGAAGGCGACAACCAGCTTTTCGGCCAGAACCGCGTCGCGCGCTTCGTCGGTTTCGGGCCGTTCGGGTTCCGCCTGCTCCATGGAGCCGGGATAGCGGCTGCCCGGCGCGCAAATCAATGCCTTGCGCGGTGTGACGCAAACCTTCGGTCCGCGCAAAGACCCCTTCATCGCGACAGGAATCGCCCCCGATCCATTTTTCTGGCCGGATTTCGGCCCGGAATACGTGATGTAGCGTATGGGGGAATCAATCATCACTTCCGGCCCGGGGCATGAGCGGCAACAGGGGAGGCGCGGCAGCAATCCCGGCCCGGCCCGGACTTGGCCTCGGCCGATCGCTGCCCTGTGTCTGGGGACCGGTTTTTTTGCCTGTGCGGTTTCCGGCGCGGCGCAGGAGGCGGAAACCGGGGCCGGGGCTACCTTTCTGCAACCCTTGTCGATCGCTGCTGCCCAGCCGCTCGACTTCGGTACGCTCGCGATCCCCGTCACCGGTTCGTGCCTCTATGTGCTCGGCCCGGATTCCAGGCGGTCGACCAGCGGCGGGCTGTGCCAGTTTCTCGGCGGTGACGCTTTGCCCGCAGAATTTGCGCTGACCTGTGCGGCCAATTCGCTGGTGCAGTTTCAGCTGATCTACACCGACGCAGCCCCGGCGGGTGCGGCGTTCGATGCCGCGCCCGAACCGATGGCGATCGACGGAGCAGCCCCCGGCAGCGCCTATCAGGTCCGCCCGTGCGACGCCGACGGGATGAGCGTCGTCAAGGCGGGCGGCGCCATCGAAGTGCGGCCCGAGGCCCCCCATCAGTTTTCCGGTCCGGTCGGGTCGATCCGGCTGGAGATCGCCTACAATTGAGGGACGGTCCGACACCCCCGCAGACCAGCCGAATTCATTCGAAAATCAAAACACCGACGGGTTCGCACAACCAACCTTGGATCCAGCATCAGGAGCACAGTGAAATGAACCTTCGTCCCTTCATCACCCGCACCGGAACACTCGGTGCCATCGCGGCGGTCTTCGCGTTCTCGGCCACGCCCGCCATGGCGCAGGTCAGCGACAGCGCGACCGTCAATGCAAATGCCGAGCTTCTTGCCGTCACGCCCCCGCTGTCGGTGACCGGCACCAGCGACCTCGAGTTCGGCAGCCTCAACATTCCCAACGGCGTCGTCAGCGAGCGCTTCTGTGTCTATGATGTCCCCGCCAACGGCACGCCGACGCGGACGGTTCGTGAAACCGATACCTTGTTCAATGTGATCGACGCCGTTCTGCCGACACCGTCGAATTGCGATGCGTCCGGGTCTTTCAACCCCGCCCGGTTCGCGGTCGCATGCAGCGCCGCGACGCCGACAACCTTCACCGCGGTGATCGAGGACAGCGGCCTCAATAACGGCTTCATCCTCAATTCCGACGGAATCCGGATCGCCGCGCTCCACAAGGGCGCGACCAACAACGGGTTCGTCAACTCCACGATCTCCAACACCATCGTCGCGACCTGCCCCGATGGCTTCACCTCGGGCACCACGGCAGGAGAGCTCGACATTCTCGTCGGCGCCCGGCTGGCTGTCGATCTCGGCGCCGCCGCAAATCCTTCGACCACAGCCGGAACGATCACGCTGACCGCGACCTACTGATCGCCTCGCCGCCCCGGCCGGCAATGGTCGGGGCGGCATCGCGCATTGCACCACCGCAAAACGCAAGACGGCCCGGGAGCGACACGCGCTTCCGGGCGCGATGATCAGCACAGAAAGACCGCACCATGCGATACCTCGACAAAACGATGCTTGGCCTCGCCGCGCTGGCCGTGCCGATCGCGATGACCATGGCTCAGGAGCAGCCCGAAGACGGCCCGCTGCCCTTCGACGCGGTTCCGGCCGACGCGGCCTCCCCGTTTGGCGGGATGGCGCTGTCGCCCACCCGCATCATCCTCGATGCCGGGGGGCGCGGGCAATCGGTCACGCTCTACAATTCCGGCGGCGAACCCGTCACCTATCGCATCGATCTGATCGAGATGGGCCTTGATGAGGCGGGCAATTACCGATTGCTCGAAGCGGGCGAGGACGCCGGCTGGTCGGCCGCGCCTTTCCTGCGGTTCTCGCCGCAGCAGGTGACCCTGCAACCCGGCGAGCGTCAATCGGTCCGCGTGATCGCCCGCGCGCCGCGCAACCTTCGCGCCGGCGAATTGCGCAGCCATCTGCGTTTTTCCTCGATCCCGCTCGTCACGGATGCCGAAGAGGTCGAAGAAGCAGAGACAACGCAGACAAGCGGCGAACGCCGGGTTTCCGTTTCTGCCAATCTCGACCTGCGAATTTCCATCCCCGTGCTGCTGCGCACCGGCGCGCCCCAGGGGGGCCAGTCGATCCGGTCTGCAACCCGCTCGCCCGATAATCCCGAGGCACTTACCGTCGTCCTCGAACGGACGGGGCAGCGCAGCCAGTACGGCATCCTGCGCGCGCTGGACGCGCAGGGCAGCGAAGTCGGCATTCTGCGCGGCATCGCCGTTCTGCCCCCTGCCACCACGCGCACCGTCAGCCTGCCCCTGCGACCCGGAGCAAGGCCGGCTCGGCTGGTCTTCGATCAGGAAACCGAGGGCGGCCGCACCGGAGACAGGCTCGCAGAATATCCGCTGCCCTGACCGGCGTGGGCAATGACGGGGGAAGGGCACCGAACCGCGCGCTGGAGCTTCGCGCTGCTGTGCGTGCTCGCGGTTGCAGCGCTGTTTCCGTCTGCGGCCGAGGCCCTGCCGCAGTCTGCCGCCGCACCGGTTCATGCGCCGCCCGACAGCGATGAGATCGGCTCCGGGGAGGGGCTCGACCTGCGCATTGCCGAAATCCGCCTGCGCGAACGGCGGGTTCTTGCAGCTGACGCGCTGCTGTTCATGGCCGAAGACGGCGCCGTCTATGTGCCCTTCGCCGCGCTGATGGACGCGCTCGGCTTCGCGCTGGAGCTGGATGACAATGGCCGGATGTCGGGCTGGTTCCTGCGCGAAACGCAGCGCTTCGCCATTGATCTGCCAGCCGGCACGGCAGACATCGGCGGCGCTGTGCGCGCCGTGACGGACCGGGACATGATCCGGATCGATGGTGAAGCCCATATCTCGGCCGGGGCAATGCAGGACTGGTTCCGGCTGTCTCCGACGTGGGACGCTTCGCGCCAGACCCTGAACCTCGCACCGCCCTATCTGCTCGCCTCGGAGGAAGCCGCGCGCCGCGCCGGACAGCGCGTCGCCGGATCGGGTGCGACTTCCATCGACACGACCGGCTTCGTCGAAATCGCGCAGAACCACCGCTGGATTGGCTGGCCGCACCTCACCACCAACCTTGCCCTTTCCGCGGACAACCGACAGGGCGGCGTAGCCGTTCAGGGATCGCTCCTGGCCCAGGGCGATATCCTGAAGGCGACCGGGTTTCTGGCGCTGAACGCCGCGACAAGTGGCGAGACAACGGCGCGCTTCACGCTTGAACGGCGAGATCCGCTGGCCCGGCAATTGGGGCCGCTCGGCGCAAGTCTGATCGAGGCGGGCGACATCGCCGCTCCGCCCACACCACTCCTGCAGCAAAGCGCGTTCGGCGTGGGTTTCCGGATTGCACGCGAACCGCTCGATCAGGCGGGGACGTTTGCGACAACCTCCTTGATCGGAGACGCGCCCCCCGGCTGGCAGGCCGAATTGTACCGCGACGATGAACTGCTCGATTTCCAGACCATCGGCGCTGACGGTCGTTATGCCTTTCCCGAAACGCCCACCCGCTTCGGGATCAACCGCTTCCGCATCGTGCTCTATGGCCCCTCGGGAGAGCGGCAGACGATCGAGCGTGTCACCGATATTGGATCCTCGCTGGTTCAGCCCGGCGCGCTGCGGTACAACCTTCTGATGCTCCGCGAAGGGCGCACCCTGCTCGACGGGAGAACCGCGAGCATTTTCTTCGACACGGCGCCAGACCACTCAAATCCTGAGGGGATTCGCCTTCCCGACAGGCGCGGGGTTGGACTGGGCGAGGCCCTGTATACCGAGGCGCGCGCGGCCTACGGGATTTCGGGCAATCTCGGCGTCAGCACACTGGCTGCCTATCGCCGCCCGGACAATGGCGGACCGGACAGCTTCAATCTGGGCGCAGGCATCTCCGTCCAGACGGGGCGCGCGGTCTACGGCGGGGAGGTGGTGATGCAGAACGGCGAGGCCCTTGCCGGGCGCGCATTCGGAGGCCTTTCGCTGGGTGCCTTCGACCTGTCGGCAAGCCATGAACGCTATTCACCGGGGTTCAGCCGGTCGCCCAACGATCTCGGCAATCTCGGGATCGCGTCGCAGAGCCGGTTGGCGCTCAATGGCCGGATCGGGGCGGTTGGCGTGGGAATGGACGCAGTCTCCTCGACCCGCGTCACCGGCGAGTCCGACCGTCAGGCCAGCGTGCGGGTCAACGCGGCCATTTCCGGCATTTCGCTGTCCAGTCGCCTGTCATATCGGCTGTTCGAACGATCGGCAGGTGGCCGCGATGGCGACGGGCAGTTCGCGGGAGGGCTGCTGGCGGCCGGGTCCCTCGGCCCCTTCCGTCTGCGAGCCGGTCTCGATTACGAAGTGGAGCCGCGCACCAGGCTGCGCCGCGCCTTGGGCGAAGTGACCTATCGCGCAGCCGACTGGCAGCTGACGGCTTTCGGCGAACGCGATCTGGTCGGCGGAGGAGGGCAATGGGGGCTTGGCGCAAGCCGCGACTGGAACGGCGTGCGATTGGGGGCCGACCTTCGGCATGATAATCGCACCGGCGGCTGGAGGGGTTTTCTGACCCTTTCCTTCGCCGTCGATCGCGCGCCCCTGTCCGGCGGGCTGCGTTTCGGGCGCGAGGCGCTTTCCGCTCGCGGCGCTGTCGTCGCATCCGCCTTTGCCGATACGAATGGCAACCGGTTGCGGGACGAGGGTGAGCCCGAAGTCGAAAACGTCAATGTCGAACTGGTGCCGCGAGGGCTCGTTTCCCACGATGGAAGCAGGGTTCTGGTCGAGAATCTGCCGGTCGATGGCCAGCTCGCCCTGGTGCCGGATCTCGAGAATGTCGATGATCCCTATCTCGTCCTTGCGGACAAGGGATATGTCTTCACGACCCGGCCGGGCGCACCTGTGGCACTCGACATCCCGGTCATTGAAAGCGGCGAGCTCGCGGTTTCGGTGCTCGGGTCCGACGGGTCGCCGACCGCCAACATGGTCGCGATCCTGCGCCAATGCGAAGCCGATGCACCTGTCGCGCGCGAAAGGACGGCCTTTGACGGCAAGGCATTCTTCCTCGGACTGGCACCGGGCTGCTACGAACTCTCGGCCGGACCGAGCGCGGCGGTGGTGGAGATTGCCGCAGGCGAAGTGCACGAAGCCTCGCTGGTGATCGAGTAGGCGGAGGCGCAAACGATCCGGATCGCCGAGGGGCTCAGGCGAGGCGCTGGCTTAGCGCTGCGAGCGCGCCGGGCGATGCTTTCCATGTGGCGGCGAACTGGCCCCCTTCGCCAAACAGCGCCGATGCCATCCCTTCCGGGCCATGAGTCTGCCACAACGCGGCAAGCGTTGCTGCCTGCGGATCATCGACGCTGCGTACATCCCCTCTGACATGGCGGCACCAAGCGGCGAGCGCTTCGAGCGTTGCCGGACACATGCGGCCCGCCGCCTGGTTGATCGCCAGCGGCTCCAGCCAGCGCTGCGGGATCTTCTGCGTCCCGTCCATCGCGATCTGGAGCAGGCGATGCGAGAGGGCGCTGTTGGCGAAGCGTTCGAGCAGCCGGTCTGCATAGGTGGCGGTGTCGATCCCGCTGGCGGGATCGAGCGTGGCGGCGGCCTCTTCACGCATGATCTGCTCGATCAAAGGCCGGATCGCCGGGTCGGCCACCGCCTGATGCACGAAGTCATGTCCGCGCTCGAGCCCGAGATAGGCGAGCGCCGAATGCGCGCCGTTGAGCATCCGCAGCTTGGCCGCTTCATGGGCGCGGACGTCCGGGACGAACTGCACGCCCACCGCCTCCCAGCGCGGGCGCGGGCCGGCGAAGTCATCCTCGATCACCCACTGGGTAAAAGCTTCGGTAAGGATCGCGCCCGCATCAGCCATGCCGATATGGCCCGCCACCCAGCTGCGGTCAGCGTCGGTCATGGCCGGCACGATCCGGTCGACCATGGTCGAGGGGCAGCGGCACTCGCGTGCGAACCAATCGCTCAGCGCCGGGTCGGTGCGATCGAGATAGGCGGTCATCAACGCGGCGAGCTGGCAGCCGTTGTCGGCAAGGTTGTCGCACGAGAGCAAGGTGAGGCCCGGCAAGCCCGCCGCCCGCCGCCGCGCGAGGCCTGCGGCAAGAAAGCCATAAATGGTGCGCGGCGAGCCTTCGCCTTCAAGGTCCGCCGCCAGGGCGGTGTTGCCGCAATCGAGCGACCCATCGGCCGCGCGGACATAGCCCTTTTCGGTCACGGTCAAGCTGACAATGCAGGTGTCGGGATGCGCGACGGCGGCGATCACCGCTTGCGGGTCTTGCGGCGCGACGATCACCCGGCCCACCGACCCGATCAGCCTCGTGCGGGACGCTTCGCCCGAACGTGCGGTAAGAGTGTAGAGCCCAGCTTGCGGGTTCAGCTGCGCGGCGACATCGCCCGACCGCAGCGAGACTCCGGTGATCCGCCAGTCGCGGTCGCCGGCCGCCATCGTCGCATCGGTATAGGCGGCCAGATGCGCGCGGGCGAAAGCGCCGATGCCGAAATGGACGATCCCGGCGCGCTGCGTTTGCCAGTCGTAAGCCGGGCGAACGACCTCAGCCGCCAGCCTACCGAGCGTCGCTGGCGACAGCCTCACAGCCGGTACGCTGCCTTGGCGAGGTTGTAGGTGAGGTCTTGCGCCAGCTCGGCCGCCTCCCAATCCTCCATCCGGTGCTCGGCGACGAGCTCAGCCAGAAATCCGCAGTCGATCCGTCGTGCGACATCGTGACGTGCGGGGATCGAGAGGAAGGCGCGGGTGTCGTCATTGAAGCCGACCGTGTTGTAGAAGCCTGCCGTCTCGGTCGTCGCGTGGCGGAAGCGGCGCATGCCTTCGGGGCTGTCGTGGAACCACCAGGCCGGCCCCAGCTTCAGCGCCGGGTAGTGCCCCGCCAGCGGTGCCAGTTCGCGGGCGTAGACGCTCTCGTCCAGCGTGAAAACGATGATCGTCAGCGCGGGGTTGTTGCCGTGCTTGGTCAGCAGCGGGCGCAGCGCGTGGACGTAGTCGGTACGCATCGGCATGTCCGCGCCCTTGTCGCGTCCGAACCGCGCGAAGATCGCCGGGTTGTGGTTGCGGAAAGCGCCCGGATGGATCTGCATGACGAGGCCGTCCTCGGCGCTCATCCCGGCCATCTCGGTGAGCATCTGGGCGCGGAACAGTTCTGCATCGGCTGGCGAGACATCCTTGCGGATCACCCGCGCAAACAGCGCCTCGGCCTCGTGCGGGGCAAGGTCGGCGGTGAGCGCGGTCGGATGCCCGTGATCGGTCGAGGTCGCGCCGTTCGCGGCGAAAAAGGCGCGGCGCTTGCGATGGGCGGCGAGGTATCCGGACCAAGTGAATGTGTCTTCTGCGGTCAGCGCGGCGAAGGCGGCGAGATTGTCGCGGAACCCCTCGAACTCGGGGTCGATCACCGGGTCGGGGCGATAGGCGGTCAGCACGCGCCCATGCCAGCCCGAGGCGGCGATCGCCTGATGATGTTCGAGGCTGTCGAGCGGGCTTTCGGTGGTGGTGAGCACTTCGATGCCGTAGCGCTCGAACAATGCGCGCGGGCGGAAGGCAGGGGTGGCGAGGGCGGCGGTGATGTGGTCGTAGTAGTGATCGGCGCTCGCGGCGCTCAGCTGCACGTCCAGCCCGAACGCTTCGGCAAACACCCAGTCGAGCCACATGCGTGACGGTGTACCGCGGAAGAGATGGTAATTGGCAGCGAAGATCCGCCACGCCTCGCGCGGATCAACCGCAGGAGCGCGGCTGCCGTCCTGCAACGCGATCCCCAGCGCCTCCAGCGGGATGCCCTGACTGTAGAGCATCCGGAAGACGTAGTGGTCGGGTTGCAGCAGGAGCGCGGAGGCGTTCTCGAACGGCGCGTCGGTCGCGAACCATGCCGGATCGGTGTGGCCATGCGGACTGATGATCGGCAGGTCACGGACGTGTTCGTAGAGGCCACGGGCAATGGCGCGG
Source organism: Porphyrobacter sp. YT40 (assembly GCF_006542605.1). Classification (GTDB taxonomy): domain Bacteria; phylum Pseudomonadota; class Alphaproteobacteria; order Sphingomonadales; family Sphingomonadaceae; genus Erythrobacter. The sequence continues at coordinate 568,314 of NZ_CP041222.1, read as the reverse complement.
ACCTCGCGGTCTGCGGGCAGCAGGCGATCGGGATGAAGCAGGAGCGGGCGGCCGGTCATGCTAGAGGCTTGCCGCCCGTGCATAACGTGCGCGTGTCGACGCGGCATCCCGGCGCGCCGCCTCGACCGCGTCTTCTTCCGTGGCGAAAAGCAGGTGATCGATCACCGATGACATGTGGTGCCGCATCGCTGCACGCGCGGCGGCGGGGTCGCGATCACGCAAGGCAAGCAGCACCGCGCGGTGTTCTTCCACCACCGGCTGGACATTGGCAGTGCGCGCCTTTTCCAGCAGCAGCGCACAATTGGGTGAGGTGGAGCGCAGGCGCCACATTTCTTCGACCTGGCTGCGAATGACGGCGTTGCGGGTGGCGGTGGCGATCAGCATGTGAAAGGCGTAGTCGGCGTTGGTGGTGACACCCGGCAGCCTGTTTTCGTCCTCGATCCTGTCCACCAGTCGTTCCAGTTCGGCCAGTTCGTCGTCGGCGATATGCACCGCCGCCAAGGCAGCAGCCTCACCTTCCACCAGCAGACGCGCCTCCATCAACTCGAAGGCGGTGACATCGAAACCGGGGGCATCGGCCTTGCCCGGCAGGGCGCGGACATAGGCACCCGAACCGATCCGCACCTCGATCAGGCCCTGCACTTCGAGCGCGATCATCGCTTCGCGCACGGCCGGGCGCGAGATGTTGTACTGGGCTGCCAGCTCTCGCTCTGCGGGCAAGCGATCGCCGACCGCATACCGACCTGCCCCGAGATCGTCGAACAGCTCGCGCGCCAGCTTCTGATAGAGGCGCTCTGGCCGGGCGCTTTCGACCGGGATGGCGGGAGACTTCCTTGGTCGCGCCATGCGCACATGCTCCATAGATAGGCCTGACCAATTCGGGCCCAGTCTGTTCAAGAGCTTTGTGCCATGTCGCGTACCACATAAACAAGCATATTCGGTCTTTACTCGCCACGATCCAATCCTGTGTAAAGCGCCCTCGCGGAAATTGGATGAAAAATAGGTCATACCAATTTCATTGAATTCGGGGACGAGGTCTCTATCCTGCCGGCAGGACGCCACATGAGGCAAAGGGGCACCCGATGAAAATAGCAGCGGCCAAGGTGATCGTGACCTGCCCGGGACGCAATTTCGTGACGCTCAAGATCGTCACCGATCAAGGCGTTTACGGCATTGGCGATGCGACGCTGAACGGGCGCGAGCTTTCCGTGGTGTCCTATCTGGAAGATCATGTCGTCCCCTGCCTGATCGGCAAGGACCCGCAGGCGATCGAGGATATCTGGCAGTATCTCTACAAGGGCGCATACTGGCGGCGCGGGCCGGTGACGATGCGGGCGATCGCGGCGGTCGACATGGCGCTGTGGGACATCAAGGCCAAGATGGCGGGGATGCCGCTCTACCAATTGCTCGGCGGGCGCAGCCGTGACGCGGTGATGGTCTATGGTCATGCCAATGGCGCGGACATCGCCGAGACGGTCGAGGCGGTGGGGCACTATATCGACATGGGCTACAAGGCGATCCGGGCCCAGACCGGCGTTCCCGGGATCAAGGCTGCCTACGGCGTTGGCCGCGACAAGCTCTATTACGAACCGGCCGATGCCAGCCTGCCGTCCGAAACCGGCTGGGATACGAGGAAGGCACTCAACTACGTTCCGAAGTTGTTCGAGGAACTGCGCAAGACCTACGGTTTCGACCACCACCTGCTGCACGACGGGCATCACCGCTACACCCCGCAGGAGGCTGCAAATCTCGGCAAGATGCTCGAACCCTATCAGCTGTTCTGGCTGGAGGATTGCACCCCGGCGGAAAACCAGGAGGCGTTCAGGCTGGTGCGCCAGCACACGGTTACACCGCTGGCTGTCGGGGAAATCTTCAACACCATCTGGGATTGCAAGGACCTGATCCAGAACCAGTTGATCGACTATATCCGGACGACGGTGGTGGGGGCCGGGGGGCTCACGCACCTGCGCCGGATTGCTGATCTCGCCAGCCTCTATCAGGTGCGCACCGGCTGCCACGGGGCGACCGACCTGTCGCCTGTCACCATGGGCTGCGCGCTGCATTTCGATACCTGGGTGCCCAATTTCGGCATTCAGGAATATATGCGCCACACCGCAGAAACCGATGCGGTCTTCCCGCATGATTACCGCTTCGAGGCGGGGATGATGTATTGCGGGGAGACCCCCGGCCACGGGGTCGACATCGACGAAGCACTGGCCGCCAAATACCCCTACAAGCCCGCCTACCTGCCGGTCGCCCGGCTGGATGACGGGACGTTGTGGAGTTGGTAGACGCCTTGCGGATCGTCCTTGCCGGCGAGGCGATGATCGAACCGAGACGGCGCGGCGAAGGCCGGTAGCTCGGCTATGGCGGCGATACGCTCGACACGCCCGTCTGCGATCAGGGCGCGCTCTGTGCCGTTCGGTTTGTCAATCCGTGACGGTCTCCGGCCCGGAGGCGATCGGCCGGGCCCATTCCATCGCGCGTCCGGTTCCGACAAAGCGGCCACTGCGTTGGCGGCGCTGGTTCTGTTGACCGCAAACGGGTGCAAGGCCGCATTGATGCCGAGCTCACTGTCATCCCGAAGAGCGTGAAGAATGGAAAAGCAATCGCTCGGCACGTCCCAGCCCGCTCCGGCTCCGGCTTCTCCGGTGACACAGATGGACTCGAAGCCCAAGCCATTGAAACACTGGCGCACCCGACAGGATTCGAACCTGTGACCTCTGCCTTCGGAGGGCAGCGCTCTATCCAGCTGAGCTACGGGTGCCGGTACCGTTGTGTGCGGCATTCTTGCGTGCGGCGCGGCGCTTAGCAAGAGGCGGGGCGCTATGCCACACAATTGTGCGGAGGGGCTCGCAGGGCGCGGGGGGCGGGGTTTAACCTCTCGGCAAGGATGCCCGCCTAGGCTCGGTGCATGGCAACGCTTCCGCCCGATACGATTCTCCCGCAGGCCGCTCCGGCGCCCGGCGCCGCGCCAGCGCCCGAGGCTCTGGCCGAGGCGCTTGTGAGCCTGCACGGGCAGGCGGCGGCGGTGGCGATGCTCGCCCGGCTTGCGCCCGAACCGGTCGAGATCGGCGGGGAGCTTGGCGCGGTGATCGCGCGGGCGGCACCCTGGCAGCGCGCGCTGGTGGAGCAGACCGTGGCCGATTGCGCGGCGATGCTCGACACCGGGCTGGCCGCGCTCGGTACGCTGGTGCGGCGCGGGCAGGACACGGCGGCGCCGGCGCTGGTGCTGTGGCGCGAATATCACGCGGCCCGCGCGGCGATGATCGGCGTGCTCGCCCCGCAGGCTTGACGGCGTTCCACTTTCGTTCCAACGCTGCGCCATGTCGTCCGCGCCGCTTGCTCCCTCCGATTCGCCGATCCTCACCGCGAGCGATGTCGCGCGCGGGATCGGGCGGCTGTTTGCGCGGAATGACATCTGGTGCCTGTCGGAAGTGCCGCTGAAGAACGGCCGCCGCGCCGATCTGATGGGGATCGACGCCAAGGGGCTGATCGTGATCGTCGAGATCAAGGTCGCCCGCGCAGATCTGCTGGGCGATGCCAAGTGGCCGGATTATCTCGACTATTGCGACCGGTTCTACTGGGGCCTGCCGCCGGGGCTCGACCGCGCGCCGCTGGAGAGCGCGGCCTATCGCCCGGAAACCTGCGGCGTGATCGTGGCCGATGGCTACGATGCCGAAATCCTGCGCCCCGCCGCGCTCGATCCGCTGGCCGCGGCACGGCGCAAGACGCAGGTGGAGCATCTCGCCAGAACTGCGCTGCGGCGGCACATGGCGCTGGTCGATCCGCTGTGCACCACACTCGATTCGCCCGCATAGATTGCCCTGTCGCGCGGCGACGATTTGCGGCATAGCTGGCCCGCGATGCTGCCCGCCGATACCCCCGTTCCGCTTGCGCTGCTGATCGTGAGCTGTGCCGTCACGCTGATCGTGGCGCTGCGCTATGCGCTGACCAGCGGGCTGTTTGCGTGGCTGACCGGGCGGGCGCGGCCCGGCCTCTACGACGGAAAGTCCGCGCAGATCCGGCGCGAGGTGCGCTGGTCGCTGCTCTCGGCCGGGATCTACGGCGCGCCTGCGGGGATCGTGCTGTGGGGCTGGAACCACCATGGCTGGACGCAGATGACCGCCGACTGGGGCGCGCTGCCGCTGTGGTATCACCCGCTGAGCGTGCTGATCTACCTCTTCGTGCAGGATACCTGCTTCTACTGGAGCCACCGCTGGATGCACCGGCCCAAATGGTTCCGGATCGCCCATGCCGTCCACCACGACAGCCGCCCGCCGACTGCTTGGACGGCGATGAGCTTTCATCCGGTGGAGGCGGTAACGGGCGCGGTCGTGATCCCGGTGCTGGTGTTCCTGGTGCCGATCCACGTCGCCATGCTGGGCGTGGTGCTGACCGTGGCGACGGTGATGGGCGTCACGAATCACATGGGGTGGGAGATGTTCCCGCGTTGGCTCGTTCACTCGCCGTTGGGAAACTGGCTGATAACCGCCAGTCATCACGAACGGCATCACGAGGAATACAGATGCAATTTCGGGCTCTATTTCCGGCTGTGGGACCGGCTGTGCGGGACGGACAGAGGCTTGTCGCGGCGGATCGTGGCCGAGGCCGGTCACGGCGCTCCGGCGGCGCGCGCGGGATGAAGGCTGCGGCGCTTGGCGTGGCGGCCACCGCCACCACGCTGGCGGCTGTGCCTGTGCAGGCGGGAGACGTTGTCATCACCGTCACCGATATCCGCTCGACCAAGGGTGTGGTGCGCGCCTGCATGACGACGCGGGCCGATATCTTCCCCAAATGCATCAAGGACCCCAATGCCTACCGCGTGGTGGTGCCCGCCGCGCAGAAGCTCGAAATCCGCTTCACCGGGGTCAAGCCCGGCAATTACGCGATCGCGCTGCTCCATGACGAGAACGACAACGGCAAGGCCGACCGCGCTATGGGGATGATGCCCAAGGAAGGCTACGGCTTTTCGCGCGACGCGCCGGTCAACATGGCGCCGCCGAAGTTCAAGGACGCGGTCACGGCGATCGGCGACAGCATGAACCGCCTCAGTATCAAGATGAGATATTTTCTGTAGGAAGGGCGCGCATCAGCGTCATCAAACGCCGACACCCCCCTTTAACGTGATGTTTACCACACCACGCCAGAACCTCTCGAAACAGGTTCACGAAGGGGCGTATAACAGCCATGGACACTCTGCGCGGCACCTTTGACTCCGACTCCACGCCGGACCGGGTCTGGGACGCATCCGAGGATGACAGCGTGGCGGCGGGTTCCGTGCGCGAAGTTCCGCCGTCTGCCATCGGGCAGGACGAGCGGCGCATGCAGGTGCGCGCCTACAACCACTGGGCGAGCCTGCTGGGCGACCGCATGTTCCCCAATATCGAGGACCTCGAACCGGGGAACCTCCCCGATTTCGGGCCGCATTCGGTGCTGCTCGATTTCTCCTACGGGATCGAAAATCCGGGCGTGCGCTATCTCGGCGAAAAGCTGGCGCGCGAATGCTCGGCCGAGGTCAGCATCTCGCGCCTGTCGGACGTGCCGCCGCGCTCGCTGTTGAGCCGCATCACCGACCATTACATGCAGATCCTCGCCAATCAGGCGCCGATCGGGTTCGAGGCGGAATTCGTCAATCACGCCGGGGTCGCGATCCTCTATCGCGGGATCCTGCTGCCCTATTCCAGCGACGACGAGACGATCGACTTCATTTACGGCGTGATCAACTGGAAGGAAGTCGCCGACCAGCTGACCGCCGACGCGCTACTGCTCGAAATCGACGAGGCGCTCGAACTGGGCGCCGAGCTCGAGGTCGAGGACGAGCCGGTGCGCCGCACCGCCGATCCCGTGACCGACTGGGCCGATTCGCCCGCGCATGAAGCCGATGAGGTGCTGCCGGAAGGCGATGCCGATGATTACGCCGACGAATTCGGCAGTGATCCAGGCGCGCTGGACGATGACGGCTTGCTGCCCGATTTCAGCCAGTTCAATCTCGATGACGACGAGGAGTATGACGAGGACGAAGGCGAGGGCGACCTCGCCGGATACAGCTTCGCCAGCCTTGCCGATTATATCGAGGCGCCGCTCAAGAAGGCGATCGATCTTGCCGGATACGATTTTCAGGCGCTGACGGGCGAGGACGCCGAAGTCGCGCCCGAGCCCGAGGTGATGGCCGACGTCGATGTCGGAGTCGAAGCCGAAACGCACGTCGAGGTTGAAGCGGACATCGAAACCGAAATCGAGATGGTCGAGCCGGTCGAGGAAGCGCAGGCCGAGCCCGCCTTCGCCGTCGCCGACCTGGCGGAGGATGCCGGTCTTTACGATTTCCTCGCCGCGGCGCGCGAACTTGCCCGTGCAGCCGACAGTACCGAAGACCGCAGCCGCGCCGCGCTCTATGCTGCGGTGAGCCATGCCTATGACTTCTCGCTCGCGGCGAAAGAATCGCCCGAGGATTACGCCGAACTGATCGCCGATGCCGGGCTGACCGTGCAGGAACGCGCGCCGATGACCCCGGTGGTCAAGCTGGTGTTCGGGCCGGATTACGACAAGACGCGCCTCACCGAGTATGCCGCCGTGCTCAGCCACGCGCACCGCCTGCGGATGAAGCGCGGGAGCCTTGCGGGCTTCCTCGCCGAGGTCGAGGGCGGGGTGAAGGCCGTGGTCAAGGCCGAACGCCGTCTGCGCCGCGAGGAACAGGGCAAGCCGGTGGAAGATGCCGCCGCCGTGCGCGAGGCGCTGGCCCAGCAGCTGCGCGCGCTGGAGGCGATCACGCTCGAGGAGCTCGACGGCGCAGGGCCGGAATTTGCGCTGGTGCTGGTGCGCCGCGACGAGATCGGCTGCGCGGAAATCCTCGCCGAAGTCCCCGAGGACATCGCCCTGATCGAACGCGCGGCGCGCAAGCTGTTCGGATAAGAGGTATCCTGTCGCGCTGGCGTGCGAGCGGACCTCCCGCCCCGCTTCACTTTGCGTTCAGGCGCAGTTCCGGTAGGGTGGCCGCCATGCGCGGTCGCTCCAACCTTGTCGCCTTCTGCCTTGCGCTGCTGGCGAGCCTGATCCTCGCCGCCCGGCCTGCGGCGGCGCAATCGATCCTGCGCGATGCCGAGACCGAGGAGCTGCTCAAGGACCTCGCCGCCCCGCTGATCGAGGCGAGCGAGCTGGAGCCCGGCAATGTCGAGCTGGTGCTGATCAATGATGGCTCGATCAACGCCTTCGTCGCGGGCGGGCAGGCGATCTATGTTCACACCGGCCTGATCTCCGCCGCAGAGACCGCCAACGAGGTGCAGGGCGTGCTGGCGCACGAGCTCGGGCACATCACCGCAGGCCACGTTGTGCGCTTCAACGAGCGCAGCAAGGCCGCCAACGGCATCTCGATCCTGTCGCTGCTGCTGGGCGTCGGCGCGGCGCTGGCCGGAGCGGGCGAGGGCGCGATGGGGATCATCGCCGCCGGGCAACAGGCCGCGATGGGCAGCTTCCTCAGCTTCAACCGCGATCAGGAAGCCGCAACCGATCTGGCGGGCGTGCGCTATCTTTCGGGCGCGGGGATCACAGGCAAGGGCATGATCGCCTTTTTCGAGCGGCTGCGCGGCAATGAAATCCGCGCCGGTTACAGCCAGGCGGACGAGGCGGCCTATTCGCGCACTCACCCGCTGACGGGCGACCGCATCCAGGTGCTGCGCGGCTTGCTCGACAGGGACCCGGCGTGGGACAACCCGCCCGACCCCGAGTTGCAGCAACGCTTCGTGCGCGCCAAGGCCAAGCTGTTCGGCTACCTTGCCGAGCCGCGCCGTACGCTCGCCGCCTATCCGCCCACGGATACCAGCGTTCCCGCGCGCTATGCCCGCGCCTATGCCTATCACAAGGACGCGCGGGTCGAACTGGCGCTGGCCGAGGCCGACGCGCTGCTCGCCGCCGAGCCCGAAAACCCGTGGTTTCTCGAACTGAAGGGCCAGGTGCTGCTCGAATCCGGCCGCCCCGAGGAAGCGCTCGCCCCGCTGCGCCGCGCGACCGATCTCACCCGCGCCCATCCGCTGATCGCCGGGATGCTCGGCCACGCACTGATCGCGACCGAGGACAAGAGCCATTTCGCCGAGGCCGAACAGGTGCTGCGCGCCTCGGTGCAGCGCGATCGCTACAACCCCTTCGCTTGGTATCAGCTGGGCGTGGTCTACGAGGCGCGCGGCGATATTCCGCGTGCGCGGCTGGCGAGCGCGGAGGTGCAGGTGATGAACCGGCAATATCCGCAGGCGCTCGCCAATGCGCAGGCGGCGGAGGCCTATCTGCCCTATGGCTCGCCCGACTGGATCCGCGCGCAGGACGTGGCGCTGGAAGCGCGTGCCGAACTGGAACGGGCGCGCGACCGGCGCTAGGACTGCCTCGCGCGCTCTGCCATCATTTACGGAACAACCCATGTCATCCGATCGACCCTCGACTCTCGGCAACACGCTGCTGACTGCGCTCCTTGCGCTGGTGTTCGGCTTTCTCGGCGCGGCGGCGTGGTCTTATTCGGGCCTCGCCGACAACCGCACCCGCGCCTTCCTGCTCGCCAATCCCGATATGCTGCCGCAGATGGCCGAAGCCTACGAAGCGCAGGAATCGGCCAAGCGGCTGGCGCAGATGGGCAGCGCGGTGTTCGATCCCTTCCCCGGCGCGGTGCTCGGCAATCCGAACGGCAGCAAGGTGCTGGTCGAATTCACCGACTACAATTGCCCCTATTGCGAGGCGAGCCTCAAGGACGTGGACCGGCTGATCGCCGAAGACCCCGATCTGAAGGTCGTGATCCGCGAATGGCCGATCTTCGAAGGCAGCGACGTCTCCTCGCGCATGGCGCTGGCGGCGGCGATGCAGGGCAAGTACCGCGCCTTTCACGATGCGATGTTCGCCAGCGGTGATGTGGCGGCGGCGGCCAAGGCGGCCGGGCTCGATATGGCGCAGGCCGAGCGGGATGCCGCCTCGCAGGCGGTCACCACCGAGATCGCCCGCAACCTCGATTTCGCCCGCGCGCTGGGCTTCAACGGTACCCCGGCCTGGGTCGCGGGGAAGACCCCTTTCGGCGGCGCGGTCGGCTACGAAAAGCTCAAGGCCGCGCTCGCCAAGGCGTCAGAGGCGGGCTGATGCACCGGCTGGTGCTGGCCGCATTGCTGGCGTTGACGGGCGCGGGCGCGCCTGTCACGGCGCAACCGATCGACTACGCCGCCGAGCGTGCGGCGATCGGGCGCTATCAGGATGCCGACCAGCGCCTGCAGGACGTGGGCTGGCAGCTCGCCGCCGCCAACGCCCCCTATTGCCCGCGCGTGGTGCCCGGCATCGGGCTGCAATTGCAGGACATGGCAAGCTACGGCGTGCCCGCCATCGCCCGCGCCGCGCTGGGGCTGACGCGCGATTTCGCGGTGCAGACCGCCGCGCGCGGTTCGCCCGCCGCGCGCGCCGGTGTCTTCACCCGCAACCGCGAGATCGTGCGGCTCGAACGCTTCGATCCCAATCACTGGCCCGCCGGCAGCGCGATGGACTGGCAGCGGCTGGTCAAGGCGCATGACCATGTCGAGGCGATGCTGACCGAGCATGGCGGCATCACCATCGGCTTTGCCGACGGGGCCGAGGCGCGGGTGCAGCCGGTGCCGGTCTGCGCCACCCGCTTCGAACTGATGGGCGAGGGCCGCAAGGCGGTCGCCGACGGGTCGCGGGTGGTGATCGGCATGGGCTTTCCGGCCTTCGACTATCCCGAGGAAGAGGTCTTCGCCGCGCTGGTCGCGCATGAGCTGGCGCACAACGTGCTGGGCCACGACGCATGGCTCGACCGCAACGGGCGAAGCGCGCGCAATGTCCGCCGGATCGAGCGCGAGGCCGACCGGCTGGTGCCCTGGCTGCTCGCCAATGCCGGTTACGACCCGGCGGCGGCGGTGACCTTCATGACCCGCTGGGGATCGGCGCATGATGCCGGGCTCAAGCTGCGCCGCACCCACGAAGGCTGGGACGAGCGCGCCGAGGCGATGGCCGCCGAATTGCCTGCGGTCAGGGCATGGCTCACCGCCGAGGGGCAGGCCGACTGGGCCCAGCAGTTCCGCCGCGAAATCAACCCCGCGGAAAGCGCCGCGCGCACCGGGCGCCGCTGACCGCTGCGCCGAGCGGTGGCGCACTCACGGCGGCGCGACCAAATAGAAGTGCCCATTGCGACGAAATGAGTTAGACCGGGCCCATTATGGCAGTGCTCCAGATCCAGGCGGCGCCGTTCTTCGCGAGCAAGAACCGGGCGTTCTGGAACCTCCAGCTGGCGGGCTGGGGTGCGGCTTTCCTGTTGCGCGCCGTCTCGGCGCTGGCGAACCAGCAGTCCTTCGATCTGCTGGCGCTGATCCTCGTCACCACCATCACCGGCTTTTCGATCAGCCTGATCCTGTCGGTGATCTACCGCAAACTCATCCAGCAGCAGCCGCTGGTGACCTGGGGGCTGACCGCGATCGTGCTGTTCTTTGCCGTGGTGCTGCACGCCTCGATCGATGCGTGGGTGCAGGGAGTCTATTACGGCGGCAGCCGCGATACGACCTTCGCCCAGCGCCTTATCGGCCTGCTTTACCTGCCGCTGACGCTGCTCGGCGGGTGGAGCGCGCTCTATTACGCGATCAATTTCTTCCTCACCGTGGAAGAACAGGCCGACCGGCTGGAGCGGCTGGAAGCGCAGGCCACCGCCGCGCAGCTGGCGATGCTGCGCTATCAGCTCAACCCGCACTTCCTGTTCAACACACTGAATTCCATCAGTACGCTGGTGCTATTGAAGCAGACCGAGCCCGCCAACGCGATGCTCACGCGCCTTTCGGGCTTCCTGCGCCACACGCTGATCGCCGAGCCCGGCAGCCAGGTCAGCCTCGCGCAGGAGATCGAGACGCTGCAGCTCTATCTCGATATCGAGCGGATGCGGTTCGAGGAGCGGCTGCGCACCCATTTCGAGATCGACGACGCGGCGATGGGCGCGCAGCTGCCCGCGATGCTGCTGCAACCGCTGGTCGAAAACGCGATCAAATATGCCGTCAGTCCGCAGGAAGAAGGTGCGCGCATCGCGCTGACCGCGCGGGTGATCGGCGATCGTCTGCGGCTGACGGTCGAGGATACCGGGCCGGGCGTGGAGGACATGCAACGCTTCCTCGCGCGCGATCCCGAGGAGATGCGCAAGCCGCCGGTGCCGGGTCGTCCGGTCTCCACCGGCGTCGGGCTGGCCAATATCCGCAACCGTCTGGCGCAGGCCTATGGCGACAATCACCTGTTCGAAACCCGTTCGGAAGCTGGGGGCGGCTTCACCGTGCTGATCGAAATCCCCTTCACCCGGGGTGATGCAGCCGAACCCGTCCCGCCGGCTTCCCCTGCCGGTGTGGTCGGGGGCGACAACATCATCCCCCTCAATCCCCCCCCCAAAGCAATCGGAACCCCCGCATGACCATCAGAACCATCCTAGTCGACGACGAGAAGCTCGCCATTCAGGGCCTGCAACTGCGGCTGCAAGCCTTCGAGGATGTCGAGATCATCGACACCTGCGCTAACGGGCGTGAGGCGATCCGCAAGATCAAGACCGAGAAGCCCGATCTGGTGTTCCTCGACATTCAGATGCCCGGCTTCGACGGCTTTTCCGTGGTCAAGGGCGTGATGGAGATCGAACCGCCGCTGTTCGTCTTCGTCACTGCCTATGAAGAACACGCGATCCGCGCCTTCGAAGCGAACGCCGTCAACTACCTGATGAAGCCGGTCGACGAACAGAAGCTCGCCGACACCATCGAGCGCGTGCGCCAGCGCCTTGCCGAGAAGAAATCGGCCGAGGATGCCGGGCAGCTGCTCGACGTGCTGGCTGAAATCGCGCCCGAACGCGCGGCGGACTTCGTCGACACCGCCGCCCCCACGGCAGACAGTGCCGACCGGTTCGAAAAGCTCATCAACGTCAAGGACCGGGGTCAGATCTTCCGCGTCGAGGTCGACACGATCGAGCATATCGAGGCGGCGGGCGATTACATGATCATCTCCACCGGCGACAATTCGCTGGTGCTGCGCGAGACGATGAAGGATCTCGAACGCCGCCTCGACCCGAGGAAGTTCCAGCGCGTTCACCGCTCGACCATCGTCAACCTCGATCTGGTGCGGCAGGTGAAGCCCCACACCAATGGCGAATGCTTTCTGGTGCTGGACAGCGGCGCAGAGGTGAAGGTGAGCCGCAGCTACAGGGACGTGGTCGCCAGATTTGTGCACTAAGTTCCGTTCGCCCTGAGCTTGTCGAAGGGCCGTCCTTTACTTTTGCTGCCGGATCAGAAGAAAGGCAGTGCTTCGACAGGCTCAGCACGAACGGGAGTTAAAATGACATTCGAGCTAGCCGGCTTCGACCTCGCCAAATTCATCCGCGAAACCCTGGCGGAGGATCTGGGCGAGGGCCTTCCCGGCGGCGGGCGCGATGTGACCTCGGAGAGCGTGATTCCTGCGGACGCGCGCTTCACCGGGGTGATGGACAGCCGCGACGCGATCGTCGTTGCGGGCCTGCCGCTGGCAGAGGCGTTTTTCCGCGTGCTTGATCCGGACTGCACCATCGCAGCGCTCGCCCGCGATGGCGACAAGGTGCCTGCGGGCACCGACCTGATGCGGATCAAGGGCAAGGCCCGCGCGCTGCTCACCGCCGAGCGTTCTGCGCTCAATATCGTGCAGCACCTCTCCGGCATTGCCACGATGACGCAGGCCTATGTCACCGCGATGCGCGGGCCGGGTGGCAACCCCGCCTGCACCCTGCTCGACACCCGCAAGACCATCCCGGGCCTCAGGTTCCTCGAGAAATACGCCACCCGCATGGGCGGCGCGCAGAACCATCGCATGGGGCTGTGGGACGCGGCGATGATCAAGGACAACCACGTCGCGGTCGCAGGCAGCGTCGGTGAAGCGGTCGCCCGCGCGCGCGATGCGGGCGTCGAAAAGATCATCTGCGAGGTCGACCGGCTCGACCAGATCGAACCCGCGCTGGCGGCAGGCGCGCATCACCTGCTGCTCGACAATATGGACCCGGCCACGCTGGCCGAAGCCGTCGCGCTGGTCGCAGGGCGCGTCCCGACCGAGGCGAGCGGCGGCGTCAACCTCGACACCATCGCCGCGAAGGCCGCAAGCGGCGTGGACTACATCTCGGTCGGGCGCCTCACCCAGAGCGCGCCCGCCGCCGATATCGGGCTGGATTTCAAGCCGGCATGAAGCTGATCCGGGGGGCGCGTCCGCTGGCGATCCGGGTGTTCGCTGCTGCCTTCCTCGCCGCAGCGCTCGTGCGGCTGGTGCGCGGGCTGACCGAACTGCCGCTCGCCGAGGCTGTCTATGCCCTCCACCTTCCCTGGATCGCGTGGAGCCACGACGCGACGATCGTCGCGCTGTCGGCAGAATTCACCATCGCCCTGATCCCGCTGGTGTGGATCTACCTCTTCGCTGCGCCCTTCGCCCGCTGGCTGGTGCTCGGATTCGGGGCGCTGCGGCTCGCCTTTCTCGACCCCTCCGCGCTGACCGGCGCGCTGCTGGTCGCAGTGGCGATGGCAAGCTTGCTGACCCCGCAGGCCGCGCGCTGGTTCGCGCGTCAGCCGGCGGGTGAGGATGTCCCGACGATTTTCGAATAGACTCGGCTTTCCGGCATGTTAGCTTGACGCAACGCGCATTCGGAAGGGGATCATGATGCGGCCTGCCTCGATCATCAGATTTGAGCAGATCATTCTCGGCTCGCTCGCGCTCGGTATTGTGAACACCGTCTTGTCCTACGACACCACCATGGCTCAGATCGAAGCCGACCCGGGGATGACTGAACTCGGCATGTCGGGCCCGGGTTTCCTGATCGGTTCCGTCGTGATCGGTTTCGGCATCTCTCTCCTGCTGTGGTTTTTTGTCTCCCGCCGAGCCAGCACGGTTGCGAAGTGGATTCTGGTCGTGCTGACCCTCATCGGCCTGCTCAGCGTTCCGCTGGCGTTGTTCGATGTGCCATTCGTGCAGGCGGCGATCACTTTCGTTACCGCCGTGATGCAACTTGCCGCGCTATGGTTCCTGTTCCGGCCCGATGCCAATGCCTGGTTCGAGCACGGGCCACGGGGCATGGACCCCTCGACATTCGACTGATGCGATCGGGCTGGGGCCATCTGGCGGGTGCTGTGGTGGCGCTCGCGCTACCTGCCGCGCTCCATGCGCAGGCCTACCAGTGCCGCACGCCGCAGGTGTCGCGGGTGCCCGCCGTCACGCCCGACGCCCCGCGCCGTACCATGCCCGTCACCGGCTACACCATGGCGCTCAGCTGGAGCCCCGAGTTCTGCAAGCGCCGCGCCGAGGATCGCTCCCACGCCTTCCAGTGCGGCGGGCGCAGCGGGCGGTTCGGGCTGGTGGTCCACGGGCTGTGGCCCGAGGGCGGGCGGAGCTGGCCGCAATGGTGCGAGGCGAAGGCGGCGCTCACCCCCGCCGAGGTGCGCGGCGCGATGTGCCTGATGCCGTCCGAGCGGCTGGTCGCGCGCCAATGGGCCAAGCACGGCAGCTGCATGGTGCAGCGGCCCGCGCAATATCTGAAGGTCATCCGCATCCTCTTTGGCGGGCTGCGCCTGCCCGATTACGACCGCATCAGCCGCGAGGAAGGACTCACCGCCGGCCGCATCCGCGCCGCGCTGGTCGATGCCAACCCCGGCTGGCGCGAGGACGCGATCGGCGTGAAGCTCAACGAACGCGGCTGGCTGGAGGAAATCCGCCTGTGCTATTCCAAGACCTTCCGCCCCGCACCCTGCGCGCCGTCACGCCGGGGAGCCAAGGATACTGCGCCCGCGAGGATCTGGCGGGGGCTGTGATCAGCGCCGCACATCGCTCGCGCCCGCGCTGAAGCTGCCCAGCATCGCGCGGGTGACCGGGCACATGTCGCCCGCGATGCTGTGCTTCAACGCGGCGAGCGCGAGCCCGCGCTGTGCCATCGCTTCCAGCCCCGCGCCCGCTCCGTCGTTTCCGGCAAGCCAGCCGTCGAGCACACCGGCGGCAAAGGCGTCTCCGGTGCCGATCCGGTCGACGATGCCAGTGACGTCGATCTCGTCTGTCTGATGGTGCCCAGCGCGGCTGTCGACCCGCGCGGCGATGCGGTGGTGGTCGCTGGTGACGATATGCCGTGCGGTCGAGGCGATCAGTTCGAGGTTCGGGAAGGCCTCGAAGGCTGCCTCCGCCGCCTCGCGCCGCCGCTCCGCGCCCTCGCCCGAAAAGTCGCGGCCCAGGAGCAGCGAAATGTCGCGGTGGTTGCCGATCAGGATCGTCGCATCGGCGACCAGATCGCGCAAGGTGGCCGCCGGGTCGCTGTCCCACGCGGCCCAGAGCTGCGCGCGGTAATTGCCGTCGAAGCAGATCGCTACGCCCGCCCCCTTGGCCGCGTCCTGCGCCGCGCGCGCCAGCGCGACGCCTTGCGGCCCGAGCGCTGGCGTGATCCCGCCGCAATGGAGCAGCCGCGCACCCGCCAGCGCGCCCGCGAAGTCGATCGCCTCGGGCGCGGCGGTGGCAAAGGCGCTTCCGGCGCGATCATAGGTGATCGCCGAGGCGCGCGCGCCCGCTCCCGCTTCGAGGAAATAGAGCCCCATGCGCCCCTGCGCGCGGGCGATGTGCTGCACGCTGATGCCCGCCCCGCGCAGCGCCGCAAGCGCCCGCTCGCCCAGCGGATTGTCGGGCAGCACCCCGGCAAAGTGCACCGCGTGCCCGAGGCTCGCCAGCGCCGCAGCGACATTCGCCTCCGCCCCGCCCACCACCATGTCGAGGCTCTGCGCCTGCACCAGCAATTGCCGGCCCGGCGGCGAGAGGCGCAGCAGGACTTCGCCGAAACAGGTGACGGTCATGTGGCCGATTTACCGCGCGAGCCAGCCGCCGTCGACCGCGAGGATGTGGCCGGTGACATAGTCCGAAGCCCCGCTCGCGAGGAACACCGCCGCCCCGGCAATATCCTCGGGGCTGCCCCAGCGTCCGGTCGGGATGCGTTCGAGGATCTGGCGGTTGCGCACCTCGTCGGCCTGCAAGGCGGCGGTGTTGTTGGTGGCGATGTAGCCCGGCGCGATGGCGTTGACCTGCACCCCCTTGGGCGCAAGTTCGTTCGCCATCGCCCTGGTCAGCCCGGCCACGCCGGATTTGGCCGCGGCATAGCTCGGCACGCGGATCCCGCCCTGAAAGCTCAGCAGCGAGGCGATGTTGACGATCTTGCCCGATCCCTGGCGCATCATCACCTTGGCCGCTGCCTGGCTGAGGAAGAACAGCGTCTTCAGGTTGGTATCGACCACCGCGTCCCAATCACCTTCCGTGAAGTCGGCGAGGTCGCCCCGACGAATGATCCCGGCATTGTTGACGAGGATATCGAGCCCGCCCAGCGCGTCCACCGCCTCGTCCACCAGCCCCGCCACCGGCGCGATGGTCGAAAGGTCGGCGCGCAGGTCTACGCCCAAGCGCCCCGTCGCTGCGATCAGGGCGAGCGTCTCGTCCGGCGCGCTGCGGCCGGCCAGCGCCACGTCGGCCCCGGCCTCGGCCAGCGCGACCGCGATCGCCTGCCCGATCCCGGTATTGGCCCCGGTCACCAGCGCGCGCTTGCCGGTGAGGTCGAAGGATATCGCCATGTCAGCCGCTCCCTTACAGCGCCTTCAGATAGGCGGCGATGCTGTCGTCCTGGCAGTTGGGGTAGAAATATTCCGCGAACTTTTCGCCCGCGATCGCCGCGCGCAGCAGCTCCTGATCGACGTTCTGGAGCACGCTCAGCATGTCGTGGCAGCTTGCCGCCTTGAGATCGGCGAGCTTGCCGCGATTGGTCGCCATGATCGCCGCGCGCTCCTTCGGATAGCCCGCGCCCGGCTCGCCCTCGAACAGCTTGGCGTAGCAATCCTGCAGGTTCAGTTCCGCCGCCCAGCCGAAGCCCTTGGCATAGGGCATGGAAATCGCGTTGCCCGCGTTGATCTGGCTGAACAGGAAGGCGTCGGTCGGGTCGATCACCAGCCCACAGAACACCCCCGGCATGGCATTGCAGGCGAGCATCGAGCCCATGCCCGTGCCGCAGCCGGTGACCACGAAATCGGCGGCCTTGGAGTTGAGCAGAATGCCCGTCAGCAGCCCGTTCATCACATAGGTGAGCGAGGCAGCGTCCTCGGCCGAATACATGCCATAGTTGAACACCTGATGCCCCAGCGGCTCGGCCACGGCGGTCAGCGCGTCGTGGATGATCGGGTTCTTGGCGGCCTGGCTGTTTTCGGTGATGAGCGCGATTTTCATGGCTGTATCCTGTCTGCGGAAACCGGTGTCATGGAGGGGTGTAGCCCCAAACCGGGGTGGCTATCAACCTGCTTTTCGGTTGTGGCCGTGTCAGCCGCGCGGCGGGGCGACCGACTGGCGCTTCACCAACCGGGCGAGGAAGCGCGATTCCTGCGCGTCGGGCGTGCCGGGGGCGATCAGCTTCAGCGCGGCGGCGCGGCCCATTTCGCGCACCGGCCAGCAGACCGTCGTCATCGGCGGCCAGATATGCGCGGCGATCGGCGAATCGTCGAAGCCGATGATCGACAGGTCATACGGCACCCGCAAATCGCGCTGGCGTGCAGCATGGAACGCGCCCGAGGCCATTTCGTCGTTGCTTGCGAAGATCGCGGTGGGCCGCTCGGCGGCGTCGAGCAGGGTGCCCGCCGCGACCAGCCCGGATTCGAAGCGATAGGTGCCCTGCGCCCGCGCGGATGCGGGCACCGGCAGGCCATGCGCCGCCATCGCCGCGAGAAACCCCTCGCGCCGCTCCAGCGCCGAGCGGAAGCCGGTCGGCCCCTCGATCAGCGCGATCCGGCGGTGGCCGAGTTCGACGAGATGATCGACCGCCTGCACCACCATCTCGCGGTCGTTCGAGGCGACCATGTGATCGCCGTCGTCCAGCATCGCCGAGCCCATGCGGACGTAGCCGCAGCCCATCTCGCGGCACAGCTGCGCCAGCGCATCATTCTCCGAAATCGGCGGGAGGATCAGCACGCCATAGAGCCGCTGCTGTTCGAGAAAACGGCGGATGTCGTCCATCATCGTCGGCGAATGGCGATCCACCGGGCGCACCGCCAGCGCGAATTCGGTGTCGCGGATCGCGCCCATCACGCCTTCCTGGAAGTTCAGCACGGTCTGGGCGTTGGGGTTGTCGTGGATCAGCCCGAGCAGGAAATTGCGGCGCAAAGCCAGCGCCCGCGCCTGCGGGTTGGGGACATAGCCAAGCTCCGCGATCACCGTCTCGACCCGGCTGCGGGTCTCGTCGCTGAGCAGCGCGGAGCGGTTGATGACGCGGCTGACGGTTTTTTTCGACACCCCGGCGAGGCGGGCGACATCGTTGATCGTCGGGGTCTTGGCGGAACTGGGCATGGATCGGTCTGCTGGCCTTCCCCTGTGCTGCGGAGTCCGGAAAAAGGATGAAAACCGCAAAAGCATCACGCGCACCCGGCCCGCAAGGGTGCCCGGCAGCACGCGGAACGCTTTTGACACCGGTGCCCGGCTTCGCCAAGCCCCATCGCGCGGCGTGCGCGCGGGCGGGGGAACGACAGGGTAATTGGCCTCAGCGCCGCTCGCGGAAGAAGCCGCGCAGCAACTCGGCCGCCTCGTCTTCGCCGAGGCCGGCATAGATCTCGGGGCGATGGAGGGTCTGCGGCTGGTCGAACACCCGCGCGCCATGCTCCACCGCGCCGCCCTTGGGATCGCTGGCGGCGTAATAGAGTCTGGCGATTCTGGCGTGAGAGATGGCGCCCGCGCACATCGCGCAGGGCTCCAGCGTCACCCACAGGTCGCAGCCCGTCAGGCGCTCGTCGCCCAGCGCCTGTGCTGCGCGGCGAATCGCGAGAATTTCGGCATGGGCGGTGGGATCGTGATCGGTGCGCGGCGCATTATGCGCCTCGGCGATGATCGCGCCGTCCTTCACGATCACGGCTCCGATCGGCACCTCGCCGGCAGCGGCAGCGGTGCGGGCCAGCGCAAGGGCGCGCCCCATGAAGCTGCGGAATCCCGCCTCGCTCATGCGGCGCGCCCCTGAAAGGCAGGCTTATTCTTCGCCGGTCGCCGGCGTGCCTTCGGCATCGGGCATGGTGACATCGACATCGGGAACCGTGACGGTCGTCTCCTTGGTGCCGACATCGACATCGGCGGTTTCCACATCATATTCGGGAAGTTCGCCGCCCTCGACATTCACTTCGGGCATGTCGCCTTCCTTGGTCTGGTCGACATCGCACGCGGCGAGGCCGAGTGCAAAGGTTGCGGCGAGAGTGCTGGCGATGATACGCTTCATGTTCGTTCTCCTGTTTGCACGCAAGCAGGGTCGAACCCCCTCGCGATCTGGGGGGGAGAGGCGACCGGTGGCTCGGGAAGTTCCCTTGTCCATCCGGCAACCGGCCAGAACGTGGCTTATGCAGGGCGAACCGATCGGGCCTGCCCGAAAGGCGCAAGCGGGTTGACGATTCGGCCCTTGCCCGTTATGCGCGCCGCTTTCCTTGTCCGGGCTCGAGCCTGGGCCCGAACCTTACGAGAAGAGACACACCATGTCGCGCATCTGCGAACTGACCGGCAAGGGTCGCCAGGTTGGCCACAATGTGAGCCACGCCAACAACAAGACCAAGCGCGTCTTTCTGCCCAACCTGCAGAACGTCACGCTGATGAGCGAGAAGCTGGACCGCAGCTTCAAGTTCCGCGTGTCGACCCACGGTCTGCGCTCGGTCGAGCACAATGGCGGGCTCGACAACTGGCTGCTCAAGACCAGCGACGACAAGCTTTCGGCCAATGCGCTGAAGGTGAAGCGCGAGCTGGTGAAGGCTCAGGCCGCGGCCTAATAAGGCGGGGCCCCTCGGGGCCTTGGCAAACCGATCGGGCGTCCGGCATTCCGGGCGCCTTTTCGTTTGTCCGCTGCGCGCCCGTTCAGGCGGCGGGGTCGAAGACCAGTTTCACCAGCAAGGTGCGCTGGATGACCGACAGATTGTCGTCGGATATCAGCCACACGTCGATCCGCCCGTCGGCGCGCGGGCGCAGGGCGAGGCCTTCGTAATTCTCGCGCGGGATCGCGGGATCGAGCTGCAGCACCGTCTCGGGCGCGAAGACGCCGCCGGCCACCGGCGGCGGGCCGATCGCGATCAGGCTGGTGAAGGTCGGAAAGGCCCAAATCACGTCGCGCATCAGCACGATCAGCCGGCCATCGGGCAGTTGCGCCATGTCGGTGGCGGCAAAGCCCGGGGCGGGGTTGCGGAAGGCGAAGCGCTGCATGGGCGCGCCCTCGACCGGGTCATCGGCGAAGATCACCCCCTTGCGCCCGCCTTCGGGCAGGACCACGAAGCGCCCGTCGGCAAGCCGCGTCATCGCCTCCGCCCCGCCATTGTCACCCCAGTCGACCTCGCCGGTGAGGTCGCGCTTGCCATCGACGATGCCTTCGCGGGTGAAGCGGTGGATGGTGTGGTGGTTCTCGTAGCCGAGCCAGTACCGCCCGGTCGCGGGATCGCGGGTGGCGGATTCGATGTCCCAGAGGTCGTTCGCATCCGCGCGCGCGACCAGCTGGCGGTCGATCAGCTCTTGCGGGTCTTGTGCATCGGGCGCGATCAGCGTCATGCGAAAGGCGCGGTCGGTGAAGGCGCGCAGCCGGTCACCGGACAGGGCCAGCAGCGCCGAATAGCCGCCGAACATCAGGCTTTCGGCATCATATTCCCACACCCCGGCAATGTCCCAGCCGGGTGTTCCCGTGGGGCCGGGGCCTTGCAGCCGGGTGACGGCGACATCGCGCGGCGCGGAGTTGGGCAGCGGTGTCCGCACCCATGTCCCCGGCGCGCAGAGCAGCGCCACGGCCAGCGCCGCGAGAAGCCTGCGGGGCCTTGCCACCTCAGTTCATCGGCCCGGTGAACAGCAGCGGATCGAGCCGCGCATCGCCCCATTTGAGGCTCCAGTGCAGATGCGGCCCGGTTGCGCGGCCGGTTGCGCCGACATTGCCGATATGCTGGCCCTGCGTCACCGCCTCGCCCTCGCGCACAACAATCTTCGAGGCGTGGAGGAAGGCGCTGTTGAGCCCGCTGCCGTGATCGATGATGATCAGCCCGCCTTCGAGGCTGAAGCCGGTGCGCGCCAGCACCACCACCCCATCCGCCGGGGCGACGAAGGGCACCCCGTTGCCCGGCGCGATGTCGATGCCCGTATGGAAGGCGCCCGGCTCGCCATTGTAGATCCGCTGGCGGCCGAAGCGACCGGAAATGCGTCCCCTCACCGGCCACATGAAGTCCTGCCGCCACCCCTTCGCCCCGGTGCGCTGCGCGCGGGCGGCGTTGATGGCGTTGTATTCGGGCTCGCGGATTTTCCAGTAGGCCTCGTCCGAGCCGCCGCCGCTGCGCCGGGCCGTGGCGATCCGCTCGATCTGCCATTGGCGCGGCGCGATGGCGAGCGCTTCGCCATGCACCTGCCCGCTCGCCAGCTGCGCTTCGATCTGCACGGCAGCGGGCGCATCGCGGTCGAAGGCAGCGAAGAAGCTACCGTCCTCGGCGAGGTCGACCGGCGTGTCGCCGACCGTCACCGCCACCGCTCCGGCGGGCGCGAACCCGCGGATGAAGCCGCCCTGCGTCAATGCGCCGGACCATGCAAACCGCGGGGTCTGCGCGTGAGATGCCCCGTCTTCGGGAGTGGATGCCGGACTGGCCGCAGCCCACCCCAGCACGGCGGCGGCCATCAAGGCCGCAAGCGCGCGCAGGCCCGGAGTTCCGCCCGCCCTGGTCCCCGCCCTAGTCAAGGCCAAGCAGGCGGCGCGTGGCGATCTCGCACGAGGCATAGGCCTCCTGCCGCTCGGCGCTCCAGTAACGCAATTCGGCGAGCGGGATCGCCTCTCCCGTCACCGCGCAGAGCACATGGCTGCCCGGGCGCAGGATGCGGAAGCTCGAGGGGCCGTAATAGAGCTTGGCGGTCTTGTCGGCGGAGGACATCAGCATGGACAAGGTGATAGCACCGTGTGGCTAACCGAACAAATCATCTTGTGCCGGCGGGCGCGACGCGGGGCGCTTGCGGGCCGGGGCGGGGGAGGGAGTCGGAGCCGGTGGCGGCGCGCCATCGGCGGGAAGCGCGGCGAGCGTGCCGTCGCGGAACTGCACCAGCAGGCGCGCCTCGCCCGCAGCTTCGGCGCGGGTGGTCAGCGCCTGCCCCGCCGCCCCGCGCACGATGGCATAGCCGCGTTCGAGCGGCTTTTCGGGGTGGAGCTGGCTCATCACACGGGTCAGCGCGGCGAGCCGGTCTGCGCCTTGGCGCAGGGGCCGCTCGACCAGTGCCGGGGCCAGCCGCGCACGCTCGAGCCGCCGCTGCGCCTCGGCGGAGGCGCGCGACAGCAGGCTGGGAGAAAGCCGCGCCGCCACCCCCGCCAGCCGCTCGCGCCCCTTGGCAGACCGATCACCCAGCGCGCGGCGCAGGCGTTCGGCGAGGTCGTCGAGCCGCTGCGCCTGCGGCTGGAGCAGGTTTTCGGGGCGCGGCAGCAGCCGGGCGCGGGCTTCGAGCCGCTCGCGCCCGAGTTCGAGCGGGCGGTACACCGCGCGGCGCTGGCGCGCGGCGAGATCGGTGAGCGTGAAGGCGAGATCGGCGCGCACCGGCACCGCCATTTCGGCGGCGGCGGTGGGGGTGGGCGCGCGGCGGTCGGCGGCGTAATCGGCGAGCGTTGTGTCGGTCTCGTGTCCCACCGCGCTGATGGTGGGGATCGTGCATTCGGCGATGGCGCGCACCACCGCTTCCTCGTTGAAGCTCCACAGGTCTTCAATGGAGCCGCCCCCGCGCGCGACGATCACGAGGTCGGGGCGCGGGATGGGCCCGCCGGCCTGGATCGCCGAGAACCCGCGCACCGCCGCCGCGACCTGCTCCGCCGCGCCTTGGCCCTGCACCAGCACCGGCCAGACGATGACATGCGTGGGGAAGCGGTCGGCGAGGCGGTGGAGAATGTCGCGGATCACCGCGCCGGTGGGCGATGTGACGACGCCAATGGTGCGCGGCAGAAACGGCAGGGCGCGCTTGCGCTCGGGCGCGAACAGGCCCTCCGCCGCCAGCCGTGCGCGGGTCTTCTCCAGCAGCGCCAGCAGCGCGCCCTCGCCCGCGAGTTCCAGACTGTCGATCACGATCTGGTATTTCGAGCGGCCCGGATAGGTGGTGAGCTTGCCGGTGGCGATCACCTCCAGCCCGTCCTCCGCGCGGAAATTGAGGCGCGCGGCGTTGCCCTTCCACATCACCCCGTCGATCACCGCGCCTTCGTCCTTCAGCGCGCAGTAGAAATGCCCCGAAGCCGCGCGCTTCACCCCCGACAGCTCGCCGCGCAGGCGGACGAAGCCGAAGCGGTCCTCGACCGTGCGCTTCAGCAGCGCGGAAATCTCGCTGATGGTCAGCGGCTGGGCGTTGTCGCCCTGCCTTTCGCGCGCTACCAGCCCGGCATCGTTATCGGAGTTGGGCGGAGGGGCCATGAATATCCTGCTTCTGGGGTCTGGGGGCCGCGAACATGCGCTGAGCTGGAAGCTGGCGCAATCCCCCGCCTGCACCCGGCTCTACGCCGCCCCCGGAAATCCCGGCATCGCCGAGGAGGCCGAGTGCGTCGCGCTGGACGTCACCGACCACGGCGCGGTGATCGCCTTTTGCGAGGCGGAGGAGATCGACCTCGTCGTCGTCGGCCCCGAAGCGCCGCTGGTGGACGGGCTGTCGGACTCGCTGAGGGCAGCGGGCGTACCGGTGTTCGGCCCCTCGCAGGCGGCCGCGCAGCTGGAAGGCTCCAAGGGTTTTACCAAGGACTTGTGCGCCCGCGCGGGCATCCCCACCGCCGGTTACGTGCGCACGTCCAGTCTCGCGGAAGCCCGCGCCGCGCTCGCCCGATTTGCCGCGCCTTACGTTCTCAAGGCCGATGGGCTGGCGGCGGGCAAGGGCGTGGTGATCGCCGAAACCCTCGCCAAGGCCGAAGAAACCCTTGCCGACATGTTCGGCGGTGCTTTCGGCGGCGCGGGCGCGCAGGTGGTCATCGAGGAGTTCATGGCTGGCGAGGAAGCGAGCTTCTTTGCGCTCACCGATGGCACCACCATCGTCCCCTTCGGCTCTGCGCAAGACCACAAGCGCGTCGGCGACGGCGATACCGGCCCCAACACCGGCGGTATGGGCGCCTATTCCCCCGCGCCGGTCTTGACCGCCGACTTGCAGGCCCGCGTCATGGCCGAGATCATCGAGCCGACGGTGCGCACCATGCGCGAGGAGGGCAACCCCTATCAGGGCGTGCTCTTCGCCGGGCTGATGCTGACCGCCGAGGGGCCGAAGCTGATCGAATACAACGCCCGCTTTGGCGACCCTGAATGCCAGGTGCTGATGATGCTGCTGCGCGATGATCTGGCGTGGATGATGTGGCTGTGCGCCACCGGCAAGCTCGACGAATTGGACGCAAGATCGCCCGAGTTCGAGGCTGCCTTTGCCCTGACGGTGATCATGGCCGCCAAGGGCTACCCCGGCACGCCCGAAAAGGGCGGCGCGATTGACCTCGGCGGCCCGCACCATGAGTGGGTGAAGATCTTCCACGCCGGCACCGCGCTGAAGGACGGCACGCTGGTGGCGAACGGCGGCCGCGTGCTCGCCGTCACCGCTATGGGCCGCACCGTCACCGAAGCGCAGCGGATCGCCTATGAAGCGGTCGACGCGATCGCCTTCCCCACCGGCTTCTGCCGCCGCGACATCGGCTGGCGGGAGGTTGAGCGCGAGGCTTCAGCATAGCAGCGGCTTTGCCCCGCTTCTGGAACCTTCCTGCTGTTCAGCAAACGACCCCGAGGCGGAAGTTGGCGATTGCCATGATCG
The DNA here is from genome assembly GCF_006542605.1 of Porphyrobacter sp. YT40. GTDB lineage: Bacteria > Pseudomonadota > Alphaproteobacteria > Sphingomonadales > Sphingomonadaceae > Erythrobacter. The sequence continues at coordinate 543,522 of NZ_CP041222.1, read as the reverse complement.
TCATCCCAGCGAAAGCTGGGATCGTTCTCGCTCTTGCGTTCGCTCACGGCGATGACGGCGCGGAAAATCGAACTGGTCGAAACGACAAACCCTGACGGGAGTGATATTTTCGCGCAAATCCACTGATCGACGGCGATCCCAGCTTTCGCTGGGATGACGAAGAGGCGGAGCGTCGCATGCCCACGGACGCGCTGCAAATTTGATCGCGATCAAAGACACGTGTTCGCGGCGGGCCGATAAGGCCAGCATGACCCACCGCCTCACCCTCCTCGTCCCGCTCGCCCTTCTCGCGCTCGCCGCCTGTGCCGCGCCCGGCACCGACAATCCGCCGCCGATGCTCGGCAAGCGCACATCGCCTTCGGTCGATACCCGCGCCCCGGCATTCGTCGAGGGCGCGTGCGGGGGGTGCCATGCGGTGGAGCCGCCGTTCCTGTCGCCCAACCCGGCCTCGCCCAGCTTCGCCGCGATCGCCAACCGGCGCGGGCTCTCGGAAACGTCGCTCGCCGACTGGCTGGCGAATGCGCACAACTATCCCGAGGACATGGACTTCACCCTCACCCGCGCCCAGATCGACCAGATCGCGCGCTACATGGTGACGCTGCGCGACGCCGGATACGTGCCCGACGAGTGAGCTTTCCTACAGGCGGCAGACCGCGCTAGGGTGCGCGCCGCTCTTTGCCCCCGGCTCTTCTGCATCGTCAGCCCGCTCGCCAGCAACGAAACTCCCCTCGCAAGGGGTCCGGAGTTTTGCTCCTGGACAGTGTCTCATGTGTCTCCACACCCGGGAAACACGGCCGGAAGCTGAACGGGTTCTCCAGCGATCTTGTGGCGATTCGAAGGCCCGCGATCAGAACAGGCTCAGCACCATCTTGAAGATCAGCGTCAGGCCGAAGGGCAGGCCGATCGCCAGCGCCCACAGCGTCGCAATGTCGCGGCGGAAGGCGGGGGCATAGGCCGGATCGACCGCTTCGGCGTCGCTCAGCACCGCCCAGCGCTTCTCGAACCAGCGGCACACCGGGATGATGCCCGCGACCAGCACCACCAGCGCGAGATAGGGCAGCAGGGTGGAGGAGCCCTCCGACAGCGCCTTGACCGTCACGAAGATCTGCAAGGCGGTGTAGACCAGCAGCCCGTAGGCGACATGATCGCTCATCGCCTTGCGCCAGTCGCGCGCCCGTTCGGCCGGCAGAGCCTCCCCGACGCCCTTTGCTCCATGCTTGTGCAGATTGACCATATGCGCCGCTCCCCAACGGTCTGTTGTGATGCGGGCACTATCGCAAAGCTTGTCCATGCTTGCAAGAAGCCGCGCAATTCCGCCATTTTGTTGCGTTTCGCGCATCAGGCGGGCCCCAAGCGGCGGGAATTGCAGCGGCTTTGATCGCGCCCTGGCTGACTGCGGGAAGCTAAGCAAAAATCCTGCCAAACGCCCCGTGCCCCTTTTCTGGCGGGCCAAGGCTGCTAAGGCTGGCAGGCGATGAGCAGCACGACCCTTTCCGAACCGGGCATCGAGCCTGCCCCCGTCCAGCCCATCGGCAGCGGGCTGGAGGTGATCTCGATCGCCAAGAGCTACGACAAGCGCGCGGTGCTGACCGACATTTCGCTGAACGTCGCCAAGGGCGAGGTGCTCGGCCTGCTCGGCCCCAACGGCGCGGGCAAGACCACCTGCTTCTATTCGATCATGGGTCTGGTGAAGCCGGATTCGGGCCGCATCCTGATGGACGGCGAGGATGTGACCAAGCTGCCGATGTATCGCCGCGCGATCCTTGGCCTCGGCTATCTGCCGCAGGAAACCAGCATCTTCCGCGGCATGACGGTGGAGCAGAACATCGCCTGCGTGCTCGAGATGGTCGAGCCCGACAAGGCCACCCGCGCCTCCGAGCTGGAGCGGCTGCTGGGCGAGTTCGGCCTGACCCGCCTGCGCGAATCGCCCGCGATGGCGCTCTCCGGGGGTGAACGCCGCCGCTGCGAGATCGCCCGCGCGCTGGCGGCCAAGCCTTCGATCATGCTGCTCGACGAGCCGTTTGCGGGCATCGACCCGCTCTCGATCAGCGACATCCGCGATCTGGTGAAGGATCTGAAGCAGCGCGGCATCGGCGTGCTGATCACCGATCACAACGTGCGCGAGACGCTCGACATCGTCGACCGCGCCTGCATCATCTATGGCGGGCAGGTGCTGTTCGCAGGGTCTCCGCAGGAACTGGTCGCCGACGAGAACGTGCGGCGGCTCTATCTCGGCGAGAGCTTCACGCTCTAGCGAACCGCGATGGCGCTCGGCCCCCGCCTCGATATCCGGCAGACGCAATCGCTGGTGATGACGCCGCAATTGCGGCAGGCGATCAAGCTGCTGGCGGCCTCCAACCTCGAGATCGAGACCTTCATCGCCGAGGCGCTGGAAGCCAACCCGCTGCTCGACACCGGCGGGCCAGCCGAACCGGGCGAGCCGGAGCGGATCGAGATTGCCGCGCCCGCGGGCGAGGAGGCGACCGCCGATCAGCTGATGCTGGCGGGCGGGGGGGAGGGCGACGCGCCGCTCGATCTCGGCGCGGTGGACCGCGATTTCGACACCGGCGACGGCGCGGGGCCGAGTATGCGCGATGCCGAATGGGGCGCGGCGGCAGGCTCCGGCGGCGACTTCGACGAGATGCCCGACTGGGAGCAGCTGCGCGCCGCCGAGGTCACGCTGGTCGAGCATCTGGAGGGCCAGCTCGGCGCAGCGGCCAGCGACCCGCGCACGCTTGCCATCGCGCGCCACATCATCGGGCTGCTCGACGAGGCGGGGTATCTCACACTCCCGCTTGAGGAGGTGGCCGACGATCTCGGGGTCGATGTCTTCGATGCCAAGGCGGGATTGCGACTGGTGCAGTCGCTCGACCCATCGGGCATCGGCGCGCGCAATCTGGCCGAGTGCATCGCGATCCAGGCGCGCGAGGCGGACCGTTACGACCCCTGCATGAAGGCGCTGATCGACAACCTCGATCTGGTCGCGCGCGGCGAGGTGGAGCGGCTGAAGCGCCTGTGCCGCGTCGACGACGAGGATTTCGCCGACATGCTGCGCGAGCTGCGCAGCTACAACCCGCGCCCCGGCCTCGCCTTCGCGCCCTCGGACGCGGGAACGGTGGTGCCCGACATCCTCGTCACCGCCAATGCCGCCGGGGGGTGGGACATCGCTTTGAACGAAGACACCCTGCCCAAGCTGATCGTCAACCGCGGCTACTTCGTGGAGCTCAACGCCGGCGCGACCAGCCGCGAATCGCAGGGCTGGCTCAAGGAGAAGCTGGCCGATGCGCACTGGCTGATCCGCGCGCTCGACCAGCGGCAGAAGACGATCCTCAAGACCGCCGCCGAGATCGTGAAGAAGCAGGACGGCTTCTTCCGCCGCGGTGTCTCCGAACTGCGCCCGCTTACGCTGCGCGAAGTGGCCGAGCAGATCGAGATGCACGAAAGCACGGTCAGCCGCGTCACCAGCAACAAATATCTCGCCTGTGCGCGCGGCACCTTCGAGCTCAAATATTTCTTCACCAGCGGGGTCGGCCGAATCGGAGAGGGCGCCGATGGGGAAGGCGCGTCGAGCGCGGCGATCAAGGCGCGGATCAAGGCGCTGATCGATGCCGAGACGGTGAAGAACATCCTCTCCGACCAGCAGCTTGCCGAGATGCTCCAGAAGGAAGGTTTCGACCTCGCCCGGCGCACGGTCGCCAAATATCGCGAGGCGATCGGGCTGGGATCGAGCGCCGAGCGGCGGCGGGCGAAAAAGCTGGCGGGTCTGTAGCGCGCCGACCCTTGGCCTTGCGCCGGTGACGGATCACCAGGATCGGTTGCAGGTCTCGAACGCCGCGAGCGCATTGGCCAGCGCGGGCTGGGGCGGGGCGAAGTTGTGCAGCAGCACGCCGTCCTTGTCGAACACCTCCCAGCCTTGCGCGCCGGTGAGCAGATTCGCGCGGTTTTCGGGGCTGAGGCCGCCGGTTCCGACATAGAAGGCATCGGTGCTGACATCGGTTTTCAGCGCCACGCGGGTGATCGCCGGCGTATCCGGGCCAATCGTCTTGATGGTGAAGGGCCTGATTTCCTCCGGCTGCACCGGCACTGCAAAACGCATCGTCCGCAGCAAGGTCTTCGCGCCGCCGAGCACCATCATCGTGCGCCCGTGCCGGTTCTGGTTGACGGTCAGGGCGAATTCGCGCCCCGCCGCGCTGGCCTGCAGGCCGAGCTCGCACGACCCGAGGCTGCCCTCGCGCTTTTTTACCGTCAGCCGGAACCCGCCCTGCGTGACGGAATGGAGCGTCTCGGCGGTTTGCTGCGCCGCGCGCGCCGGTGCCTGCGGGGTGAGGCCCGTCGCCACGATCGCTACTCCCGTCGCCGCGGCTTGCAGAATTTTCATGATGTCTCTCCGCCAGATTGGGGGGCGGCGATATCAGCCCCGGCGGCGGCGCCCTAGTGACAAGGCCTGTCATCTTTGCCCGCTTAGCGGCGCAGGGCAAAGAAACTCGCGGGCGCATCTTAGCACTTTCCCGCAGTGGGCAGAGCGGTCGTAAAGCTTTATCCCTGTGGCGGTTTTGCCCCTGCCGGGGGTGTGACTCGAAAGACTCACTTCAAAACGTTAACGCCTTAAACATCTTATTAACCTTTTTTGGTGAGAAGTGGCGTGGTTAACAGACGGCAACCTCTCCTAAGCAGGGGTTACCAGGGGTAAGACAGGGGACTAAGATGCGCGTTCTGCTGATCGAAGACGAACCGACCACCGCCAAGGCGATCGAGCTGATGCTCACGACCGAGGGCTTCAACGTCTATTCGACCGATCTTGGCGAGGAGGGTTTGGACCTCGGCAAGCTGTATGATTACGACATCATCCTGCTCGACCTGAACCTGCCCGACATGCATGGCTATGACGTGCTCAAGAAGCTGCGCGTCGCCAAGGTGCAGACCCCGGTGCTGATCCTTTCGGGCATTTCCGAGATGGATTCGAAGATTCGCAGCTTCGGCTTCGGCGCCGATGACTATGTCACCAAGCCGTTCCACCGCGAAGAACTGGTCGCCCGCATCTATGCCGTGGTGCGCCGTTCGAAGGGCCATTCGCAGTCGGTGATCCGCACCGGCAAGCTCGCCGTAAACCTCGACGCCAAGACCGTCGAAGTCGATGGCGCCCGCGTGCATCTGACGGGCAAGGAATATGCGATGCTGGAGCTGCTCTCGCTTCGCAAGGGCACCACGCTCACCAAGGAAATGTTCCTCAACCACCTCTACGGCGGGATGGACGAGCCGGAACTCAAGATCATCGACGTGTTCATCTGCAAGCTGCGCAAGAAGCTGTCGCTGGCCTGCGGCGGCGAGAACTACATCGAGACCGTGTGGGGCCGCGGCTATGTGCTGCGCGACGACGAAACGGTGGTCGAAGCGGCGTAATTTGTTGCGAGGGCCCATCCGGGCCCTCATCCTCGCTGCCTTTCGATCCCTGCGGGATCGAGCAGCTGCGGGCGGCCAGTCGGCCTTGCGGCCCTTTGGGCCGGGGCTGTTTTCGAACGTGCTTGCCCCCTTGCTCCCCTCCCCTTGGGGAGGGGTTGGGGGTGGGGGTACGGCGCTCTTGATGGAGCATGGACGCCGGGGGCCCTCGCTCCGGGCGTTCGCGCTTCAGCCTGTCCGCTTGAACACCACCGCCTTGGGATCGGGCATTTCGCCGTTGGCCCAGACGATCGTCTCGGTCATGCTCTGGCCGTTCTTCGCCACGGTGTAGACGCGGGTCGACACCCGCTCTCCGCCCTTCGCCAGCGTCATCACCAGCGTGTCGGGTGCCGGCTGACGCAAAGCGACCGAATCGACTTCGGCGAAGTTTCCGCCGACCGGCACCGCCACGCCATCGGTTGCAGCGGTCGATTCCGCCTTGATCGTCCCGCCGTCGCGGTTTTCGATCAACACCACCGTATGCATTCGCCCGTCGGCTTGCGGCGTGAAGGTAATCGTCACGTCAAGCGGGCGCTCGTTCTCGGGGAGCCGCGTGACATCGAGCGACCAGCGCCCGGCCAGCGGGGAGGTCGCCTGCGCGGTTTGCGCGGTTTCGACCGCCTCGGGCCGGGTAGCGGTGCCGGCAGCGAGCGCGAGGCCCAGCACGGCGGCGGGGAGCAGGAAAGCCATGGCGATTCGTCCTTTCGTCCAAACGAACCCCGGTTTGCGGGGCACGGACAAAGCCTCGGACGAACGCGCCGACGGCGACAGATCGATTTCCTCGTCCCAGATTTTTTGTGCCGCCAATTGCCGCGCCAGTTCCCGGCTGCTGCCCACCCCCGTTTTGCGCCGCGCCTCGCGCAGGCGTTCATTGATCGAAGCTTCCGAGCGCTCCAGCTGCGCCGCAATCGACTTCACCGTGTGCCCGCCTGCCAGCAGGCGCAGGATCTCAAGCTCCTTTGCGGACAGCGTATCGGCAGCACCGGTCGGCAGGGTGGACATGGTCCCTGCTCACCACAGTGCGGCTCCTCGCGTCCAGCACGATTTTCTTGTGCCGCGCCGGGCACCGTGCCAAGCGCCCGCACCATGACGGCATTCAAGGAAGGCGACCCCACCACCATTGCGCGGCTCTATGGCCGCTCGGTCGGGAAGAAGCTGCGCACCTATCAGCAGGGGTTGGTCGACAACCTCCTGCCGCAGATCGCCGTGCCTGCGGAAGGCCCGGTGACCTCCGAGGTGCTGTTCGGCGAATCGCGCCCCTTGCATTTCGAGATCGGCTTCGGCGGGGGCGAGCATCTGGCCTACCGCGCCGATCTGCTGCCCGATCACGGCTTCATCGGCGCCGAGCCCTTCGTCAACGGCGTGGCGCAGGCGCTGACCCATGTGGCCGACCAGCGGCTTGCCAATATCCGCCTGCATCATGGCGATGCGCTCGAGGTGCTCCAGCGCATCCCCGACGGAGCGCTGACGATGCTCTACCTGCTCCACCCCGACCCCTGGCCCAAGGCTCGCCACGCCAAGCGGCGGATGATGAACGATGGGCCGGTGCGGCTGTTCGCGCAGAAGATGAAGCCCGGTGCCGAATTCCGCTTCGGCACCGACCACGCGGTCTATCTGCGCCACGCGCTGATGGTGATGCAGCGTCACACCGACCTGTTCGAGTGGGTGGTCGAGAAACCGTCCGACTGGCAGGTGCGGCCCTCCGGCTGGCCCGAGACGCGCTACGAGCACAAGGCGCGCACCGTCTATGGGCATGAGGTGTGGTACTTCCGGTTCCGGCGGCGTCAGGCTGCGATGTCTTCATAAAATCAACATCTTGTGCTCCAGCGCACGATGTCGGCTTCGCGATCAGGCGCGTCAGGTCATCTGGCCGCACGCATCGCAAGGTCATTCCTGCTTCGGCCCGATATCGGGCCAACCGCCCCTTTCCCGCCTTCATCGTGGCATCACGAAAGCCAAGCTGATAACCGGGGCAGGCAGGGCGTGGTGGGACAGGGATAGCGACAAATCGAAATGCAGTGGCTTCGACCTGTTGCACAGCGCGATCAGCGATTGTGGTCATTGCTCTGCGCGCTGTTGCTGCCTGGCTATATCGTGGTCTTCGTATCCGATGGCCTCGCGCTGTCGGGTGCAACCATCATCAATGCCTTGGGGAGTGCGGGGTCGCTCTGGGTGGTGGGGCTGCTGGCCCGGCCCGCTTTCGAGCGACTGCTTGCGGTGCAACACACAGCCTGGCGAATGATCGCGCTTGTTGTGGCGGGATTGCTATTCGCAGTCCTGTGGTACGTTGTCGTCGCCTCATTTCTCGGATGGGCCAACGCCGGTTTTCGCGCTGGCGGGAGCATTCCGGACTTCAGCGGGCCGGCGTTCCGATGGCAGATATTGCAGGGCTTTCTGGCCGCAGCGGTGTTGTTCGCTCTCGTCGATGCCACATTGATGTCCCAGCGAACGGTCGAGACCGGCCACGCCCCTGCCCCGCCCGACAAGGAGGGGCCGCGTCATCTTCTCATCCGTGATGGCGATGAGATCATCCGGATTGCGGTAGACGAGATCGTTTCGCTCAATGCCGGAGACGAGCAGGTCACGGTGAGCGCCGGAGCGCGGAAGTTGACGGTCCGCCGCAGCCTCAATGAGCTGGAAGAGCAGTTGCCCGAACACTTCCTGCGCATCCATCGCTCCGCCATCGTCAATCTGAACGCGATCGAGCGACTGGAGCCTGCAGGCAGCGGGCGGCTGAGCGTGCATTTGTCGGACGGCACGTCGCCGGTTGCCAGCCGAAGCGGTGCGCGGGCGCTGCGGCAGCGCGCAATCTAGCGCTCCAACTGCCCCGCCATTTCGACCACTGGCGGACGCGGTCTGTCCATTCGCGGGATTTTTGGTGGTGAGGCCGCTGATTCGCCTAACAAAATTGGATGAAAGCGATTCCATCGTCATTCCGCTGCCTGATCGCCATGTTCGCAACGGCGCTTTGCGCGGCGCACCCCGCCCATGCCCAAGGGGAGGACACTCCCGCTGTCGAGCCATGGGGGAATCTGGCCCCGGTTCGCGCGGATATGTCGCGGCCTCCGCGCGTGCCGCGACGCAATCCGGAGGCCGGGGCGAGCGCCTATACCAACGGCTGGTGGTGGGAAGAGCAACCCGGGGGCCCGCGTTTCGTCCGCGGAACACGCTATGCGAAAGACGGCGTGTTCACCTCCGCGCGGCCCGATGGAGATGTGCGGATGGTCGACCTTGAGGGCCGCTGGATCATCCCGCCGCTCGCGGAAGGTCACAACCACTTTCTGGAGGGCCCGTGGGCGCTCGGCCACATGAACGAACTCCTTTCGCAAGGGGTGTTCTATTACAAGAACCCATCGTCCGTCGGCCCGGTGGTGCGCGCCCATGCCGCCTTGTTCAACCGGCCCGGCGCGATCGACGCGGTCTGGTCGCATGGATCGCTCACCAGCGCCGGGAGCCATCCCACGCAACTCTATGCGCGGCTGAGCGGAATCTACGGCATCGCGCCCGATGATCTGGACGGGAAGGCCTATTTCCTCGTCCCCGATATCGCCGCGCTTGAGCGCCGATGGCCCGAAATCCTGGATGGGGCGCCCGATTTCATCAAGCTGATCTTCGATGATGCAAAGGGCGAACTTGGCGACAGGCCGCACGGCACACCGCCCGATGTCGCTGCGCGCACGGTCGCTCTCGCCCACGCTGCCGGACTGTCTGTCACGGCCCATGTCGTCACCGCGGCGGACATGCGGGTGGCGCTCGACGCCGGGGTCGACGAGATCACGCATCTGCCCGGCTGGAGCTGGGAGAACTACGGCGAGGAATATTTCACCATCGATCCCGAACTGGCAGCAGATCTTGCACTTCGGAACGTCGCTGTCGTTGCCACCGCCAGCATCGCCGCGGAGACTGACGGTCGCTGGCGGCAGGCTGGATGGACGCCGACCGCGCTTCAGGCATTGCAGGCCCACAATCTGCAGACCTTGCGCGCGGCCGGGGTGCGCATCGCCATCGGATCCGACCAGCTGCGCCCGATCCGTGACGAGGTCGATTATCTTCGCCTGCTCGGGGTGCAGAGCGATGCCGCATGGCTTGCGGCGTGGATCCGGACGGGCCCCGACACCGTCTTTCCGCAGCGCGCGATCGGTCGGCTGCTGCCCGGCTACGAGGCGAGTTTTCTCGCGCTCGCCTGCGATCCGCTCACGGATTTCGACTGCATCGCGCAAATCGGTCATCGCGAGAAGCAAGGCCAGGAACTGGTCGTCGCGGCAGCGTCATGATGCGGCTGTTTCGGGACGCCTTGGCCTTTGCGTGCTTCGTGCTGTTGTGCGCCTGCGTCACGCCGGGCGGGACGGGTGGTGCGGTCACGCACTTCCGGGACGGCCAGTGGTGGGACGGTACGCGCTTTGTCGCCGACGACAGGTTCGTTCGCGATGGCCGGTTCGTGGCGGAAGATCGCGCCACCACCATGATCGATCTCGGAGGAGCATTTGTCGTTCCCCCGCTCGCCGATGGCCACGCCCACGGCTTCGATACACCCGAACTGGCGCGCTCGCAGTCGGCCGACTGGCTGCGCGACGGGATTTTCACGGTGCTGTCGCTGGGCGGACCGGTGGCCGAATTGCCGGCGGCGCATCAGGCGCTGAACGGCAGACCGCCGAGCGTTCTGTTCGCCGGAGCCATGCTCACCTCGCCCGGCGGGCATCCGATCCCCTACTACGAAGCGCCGGCGATAGGGCTGAACTGGTGGCGCGCGTCGCCGGAGGAGCGGGAGCGTATCCGGGCCAGCCGCCTGCTGGAGGGGAACGTCTACTTTGCACTCGGATCGCCCGCCGACGTCCGGGGCCGATGGCCCGAAATTCGCGCGACCCGCCCCGATTTCATCAAGATCGTGCTCGATGGCGGCAATGGGCTTGCCAGGCCCGTCGCGATCGAAGCGGCGCGCCTTGCGCATGCCGAGGGCCTGAAAGTCGTCGCGCACGTCCAGACCGCCGCGGACGTCGAAACGGCCTTGCTGGCCGAGGCCGATCTGCTGGCCCATGCTCCCGACTACGATCGCCTCGCCGATCCGCTTCCGCCGGAAATAGTGGCCGACATCGCCGCGCGGGGGATACCTGTGGTGCCGACCTTCGCCCGCGAGCTGGCGATGGAGCGCTGGGCGCCCCCGGCGGCACGCCGCGACGAAGCGCAGGCCATGGCATTGCGGGCCTCGCATCGCGCGAGGCTCCGCGCCATGCACGCCGCCGGCATCGCCCTTGTCGCCGGTGCCGACCTCAATGGTCTCACTGCGCTCGACGAGCTGGTCTATTGGCAGGACATCGGCGCGTTCGACGGATCGACCCTGCTCGCAATCGCGACCGCGGGCACGCTTGACCAATGGGCCGGGCTGGCAGAACGCTGCGGGCTGTCTGTCGGCTGCTCCGCCACCTTCGTCATCATGAACAACAATCCCGCCGAGGATATCGCCGCTTTCCGGGCATGGAGCGGCGCATACAGCGCAGGCCTCGCGCTGAATTCCGCAAGGTTGCAAGCTGGAGCTGGCGGGGACGCACTCAATTATGCCTCGCAACCCAAGCGATTGCGGTCGTCGCCTTCGCGCCCGCCCCAACCCCAATGATCACCCACATCACCCAGAACAGAGGAGCATGCACGTGAATTTCTGGCCTTTCATTGTCATCATTTTCGGCATGGCAGCGATTGCCGCCGCGATCATGGCTGTCCGATCGCCCAAGGAGAAGCAGGGTCAGTTCTTGCTGCTTGCTGCAGCCTTGATGATGCTGACAACCACGTTGCTGCTGTTGCAAAGGGTGTTCGGATGAACCACGTGCGCCCCCCCTGAAGTCCGCCCCGTAATGACGGGCACCCGGCAAGGCTTCGGCTTTGGAGCCAGACTGGCCGTGTCCTGACAGCCCGGAATCGTGGCGGGTCGCAGTCCGTCGGCAATCGGGCCCCATACCGCCAGTCTGTTGTTATGCGCGAAGCGCTGAAAGCGGACCCAGATGGCCGCCCCACCGGCCAAACCGTCAGCCGGATTGCACGGCTCTCGCTTGCCACGATCGCGACACCCGGAGGCACAAGACCATCCGCGCATCGACCGATCCCCGCGATCGTCAGGGCTGCTTCCGCGGTTTCAGCACCGATGGCATCGGGATCGCGTAGAAGCGGGTCCCCTGCTCGTCGGACTGGCCGAAAATCACCGTATGTCCGCCGATTACCTGCACGGCGGTGTCATTGCCCGGGCTCGAAAGCGGCGCACCGAGCGCGCGGGGCGCGCTCCAGCCATCGCCTTCGCGCAGGGTCATGTACATGTCCTCCTGCGTGCCGGCGCCTGCCAGATCATAGTTCGAAAACAGCAGGAAGGACCCATCCGGCGCGAGAACCGGATAGGCCTCGCCTGAGCTGTCGCCGGTTTGCAGCTCGTTGAGATTGCGCAGAACCCGGAAGTCCAGCGGATCGGTGCCGACGGCGACTTCGTAGAGCCCGATGCGCGCCTCGCCGTCCAGTCTGCGATCGGTCCACATCACGCCGAGCCCGCCCGCCGCGGTGCTCAGCGAAACCTCGCCGTAAGCCGGTGTGGCCGTCATTCGCTCCACCTGCTTCCAGCCCGAGCGGCGCGACACGCGGTAGAGATCGCGGTTGGGGTTCTCCGGCTCTTCGGCCTTGTGGCGGTCGCTGCTGAAATAGACGTATTCGCCGTCATGGCTGGAGATCGGGTTGCCTTCGGCCGCAGCAAGGTCTGCGAAGGGCGCGGGCTCCAGCGCGGACCACGCATTGCCACGCCACTGCCGCATCATGATCCGGCGGTTCTCGCCATCGTCATCGCCCGTGCCGACGAACATCGTTTCCAGATCGATGCTGAAGGTCACGTCCCAGGCATTGAAGCCCTGCGGAAAGAAACCGGCGAGGATGATGCGCGGCTCCGGACCTTGCGCGGCCAATTCGACCGCGGGTCCGAAGGCCTGCCCCTGTTCGCTCCAGTAGCGGAACGGCCCGCGCTTCATGCCGAGATCGAATTCGCCGTGAAAGGCCTTCTGACCATTGGCGTGCCAGCCCTCGCTCGGGCCGTGCCACAGGTCGCGCGTGACGTAGGAGCGCTCGCGCACGATGCCGTTGGGGTGAAAGTACATCCACACCCCTTCGCCCTTGTCCTCGCGCCATTCGGCCACGAGGGTCAGATTGCCGTCCGCATCCCACTCCTGAAACAGCCCGTCGAGCTTGCCGTTTTTCCGGAAGGCGCGTTTGGCGAGGCGGCCATTTTCGTGCTGCGTGATCTCGGTTGTGACCGCCGGGTCGCCCGGAACGGGGGTCAGCGCCGGGTCATAACCCCCGGCTCCCGCGGGTGCGGCGATGAGGAGCGCGGTGACGGCGAGGGCGGCGCTTCTGTATCTTTGCTTCATGCCTTTGAAATAGCAGAGCGCGCTCCATCGAAGTGCGCAAAAATGTTCTGTTCACGACCGCAAATGACCATATGCTTGCGCTACATGACCAATAAACGCCAAACCCATCTCGACAGGCTCGATCGCGCGATTTTGACCGCAATGCAGCAGGATGCCGCCCAGCCTGTCGCACAGCTTGCCCAGCAGGTCGGCAGTTCGGAATCGAGCGTGCGCCGGCGCATCAGGCGGCTGCGCGCGGATGGCGTGATCGAGCGTGAGGTCGCGCTGCTGAGCCACCACCACGGCGGGATCGAGATCATCGTCACGGTAACGATGAACGAGGAGCATTCGAGCCGCTACGACGCGCTCAAACGCAGGTTCCAGCAGGACGACGCGGTTGCGCAATGCTACCGCGTCACGGGCGAGGCGGACATGATCCTGCACGTGCGCGTGATGGACATGCGGCAATACGAGACGTGGCTGGAGGACAATATCCTGTCCGATCCGGCCATTCGCCGCTGCACCTCGCACGTGGTCTATTCGCGGATCAAGTTCTCGACCGCGATCCCGTTCGCCGATTGAGCAGCATCACCCCACCACGCCCGCGCTCGCCAGCACCGCCAGCGTCAGCACGTCCGGCACCGCTGCGGTCATCGGCACGATCTGCACCGGCTTTTCCACGCCCAGCAGCATCGGGCCGATGGTGGCGTTGCTGCCCAGCTCGCGCAGCAGCTTGGCCGAGAGGTTGGCCGATTGCAGGCCCGGCATGATCAGCACATTGGCCGGGCCCGACAGGCGGCTGAAGGGGTAGAGCGCCATGACCTTGGGGTTAAGCGCGGCATCGGGCGCCATTTCGCCCTCGTATTCGAAGCCTGGATCCTCGCGGTCGAGGATCGCCACCGCCTCGCGGATATTGTTGAGCCATTGGCCCGACGGGTTGCCGAAGGTCGAATAGCTGAGGAATGCCACGCGCGGCTCGTGTCCCATGCGCCGAGCGACCGCGGCGGTTTCCTTGGCGATATGGGCCAGTTCCTCGGCGTTGGGACGCTCGTTGATCGTGGTGTCGGCGAGGAAGGTGGTGTGGTTCTTGCCGACCATCATGTGGATCCCGAAAGGCAGCGCGCCTTCCTTGTGATCCAGCACCAGATTCACCTCGCGCACGGTCTGCGCGAAGGTGCGGGTCATCCCGGTGATCATCCCGTCGCCATGGCCGAGCGCCACCAGCAGCGCGGCAAAGACGTTGCGTTCCTGATTGACCATGCGGCGCACGTCACGCTCGGTAAAGCCGCGCCGCTGGAGCCGCTTGTAGAGATAGGCCACCATCGCCGGCACGTGTTCGCTATCGGCCGAGTTCTGGATTTCGAAGCTGCCGGGATCGCTCACCGAAAGCTGGTGCAGCTTGTCGAGCACCGCCTTGGTGCGCCCCACGAGGATCGGGGTGCCGTAGCCGAAATCGCGGAACTGGATCGCGGCGCGCAGCACCACTTCTTCCTCGGCCTCGGCAAAGACCATGCGCTTCGGATTGCTGCGTGCGACCTCGTAGACGCCCGAAAGCACCGAGGTCGTCGGGTTGAGGCGGCTGCGCAGCTGCATCCGGTAGGCCTCGAAATCCTCGATTTTTGTCCGCGCGACGCCGGAGTCCATCGCCGCCTTGGCCACCGCCGAGGAGACGACCTCGATCAGGCGCGGGTCGAAGGGGGCGGGGATGATGTAGTCGGTGCCGAACTTGTGGTTCTTGCCATAGGCGCTCGCGACTTCCTCGGGCACCTGCTGGCGCGCAAGCTCGGCGATGGCCTTCGCGGCGGCGACCTTCATTTCCTCGTTGATGGTGGTCGCCTGCACGTCGAGCGCGCCGCGGAAGATGAAGGGGAAGCCGAGGACATTGTTGACCTGATTGGGGAAGTCCGAACGGCCCGTGGCGATGATCGCATCGGGGCGCACGGACTTGGCCTCGTCGGGCATGATTTCGGGCACGGGGTTGGCCATCGCGAAGATGATCGGCCGGTCGGCCATCTTCTTCACCCAGTCGGGCCTGAGCGCACCCGCCGCGGACAGGCCAAGGAAGATGTCCGCGCCCACAAGCGCCTCTTCGAGGCTGGTGGCCGTGGTTTCGACCGCGTGCGCGCTCTTCCATTGGTCCATGCCCTCGCGGCCCGGAGTGATCGGGCCGGAGCGGTCGCACAGGATGACGTTGTCGTGACGCACGCCCATCGCCTTGATCAGCGCGGTGCAGGCGATCGCCGCCGCGCCTGCGCCGTTGACCACCACTTTGACGTCGCGGATGTCGCGCCCGGTCAGGTGGCAGGCGTTGAGCAGGCCCGCTGCGGTGATGATCGCGGTGCCGTGCTGGTCGTCGTGCATCACCGGGATCTTCATCCGCTCGCGCAGCGCGGCTTCGATGATGAAGCATTCGGGGGCCTTGATGTCTTCAAGGTTGATGCCGCCGAAGGTCGGCTCCATCAGCGCGACGGCGTTGATGAAGGCTTCGGGATCTTCGGTGGCGAGTTCGATGTCGATCGAATCGACGTCGGCGAAGCGCTTGAACAGCACCGCCTTGCCCTCCATCACCGGCTTGGAGGCAAGCGCGCCGAGATTGCCGAGGCCGAGGATCGCGGTGCCGTTGGAGATCACCGCCACGAGGTTCGCCTTGGCGGTGTAGCGTGCGGCGAGCGAGGGATCGGCGGCGATCGCTTCGACCGGCACGGCCACGCCGGGGGAGTAGGCCAGCGACAGGTCGCGCTGCGAGGTCATCGGCTTGGTGGCGACGATCTCGAGCTTACCGGGGCGGATCGTTTCGTGGTAGAACAGCGCCTCGCGCGCGGTGAAGCCGCCCTTATTCTGGGTGCCGTTTTCGTCGGCCATGGTGCCTGATCCCTCTTGCAATCCGTAACGTCGCTTGGCGCTTAGCGTCGCGTGACGCGATGCGATAGGGCGGAAATCGCAAGGGGTCGGGGGAAAGCTGCAACAGTCGCGATTTCCGAATCGCCCCGCGAGGCGCTAGGCGATGCGCATGGCCGCGCGCGACGATCCCAAACCCACCCCGATGATGGCGCAATATCTCGCGCTGCGCGAAGAGGCGGGCGATGCGTTGCTGTTCTACCGGATGGGCGATTTCTTCGAGCTGTTCTTCGAGGATGCCAGGCGCGCCGCCGCGATCCTTGACATCGCGCTGACCACGCGGGGCGAGCATGGCGGGCAGGCGATCCCGATGTGCGGGGTGCCGGTGCATTCGGCCGAGAGCTACCTTGCGCGCCTGATCAAGGCGGGCTGCCGGGTGGCGATTGCCGAACAGGTCGAAACGCCGGACGAGGCCAAGGCCCGCGCCAAGCGCGAGGGCACGCCTTCGTCCAAGGCGCTGGTGGGCCGTGCGATCGTGCGGCTGGTGACGGCGGGCACGCTGACCGAGGAAGCCCTGCTCGAACCGCGCCGCGCGAACGTGCTGGTCGCTTTGGCGGAGCTGCGCGGCACGGTGGGGATCGCCGCGGTCGATGTCTCGACCGGCGCGATGGTGCTGGAAGAATGCGCCGCCGAAGCGCTGGGCGCGGCACTGGCGCGGATCTCACCGAGCGAGGTGGTCGTACCCGAGGACTGGGAGCATGGCCTTGACGAGGCGATCCACCGCCCGCGTTCGACCTTCGCCAGCGATGCGGGGGCCGATCGGCTGAAGGCGCTGCACGGGGTGGCGACGCTCGATGCCTTCGGCGCGTTCACCCGCGCGATGCTGGCGGCGGCGGGCGGGTTGGTGAGCTATCTCGACCATGTCGGACGCGGCACCTTGCCGCTGTTGCTGCCGCCGGTGCTGCGCGAGAGCGGCGGGACGATGGCGATGGACGCGGCGACGCGTGGCAGCCTCGAAATTCTCGAATCGGCACAAGGGGGCCGTGCGGGGAGCCTGATCGGGGCGGTGGATCGCTGTGTCACGGGCGCGGGATCGCGACTGCTGGCGGAGGACTTGTCCGCGCCGCTGCTCGACGCCGCCGCCATCGAGGCACGGCTCGCGCTGGTGCAGTTCTGGCGCGACCGCCCGATCGAGCGGGCGCAACTGCGCGACATTCTGCGCGCGATCCCCGATCTCGGGCGTGCGCTGGGCCGGGTGGTGGCGGGGCGCGGAAGCCCGCGCGATCTCGGTCAGCTGCGCGACGGGCTTTCCGAAGCGACGCGGCTGCATCACTGGCTCTCCGCCGCGCCCGACAGGCCCGCGCTGCTCGACCAGGTGGTCGCCCGCCTCACCGGCCACGGTGCGCTGACCGACTGGCTGGCGCGTGCGCTGGTGCCCTCGCCCCCCACTGAACGCAGCGGCGGCGGCTATATCGCCGATGGTTATGACGCGGCGCTCGACGAACTGCGCGCCACCTCGGGCGATGCGCGCCGGGCGATTGCGGCGATGGAGGCGCGCTACCGCGAGGAGACCGGAGTCGCCTCGCTTAAGATCCGCCACAACGGGGTGCTGGGCTATTTCATCGAAGTGCCCGCGCGCCATGCCGATGCGTTGATGGCACCGGACAGCGGCTTCACGCACCGTCAGACCATGGCCGGGGCGGTGCGGTTCAACTCGCTGAAACTGCACGAGGAAGCCGCGCGTATCGCCGAGGCGGGTGGTCACGCCCTTGCGGCGGAAGAGGCACATTTCGAAGAACTGGTCGCCGCCGTAGTCGAAGCGCGCGAAGCCATCGCTGCGACCGCCGCCGCGTTAGCGAGGCTGGATGTCGGCGCGGGCAATGCCGAGCGCGCGGCGGAGGGTGACTGGTGCCGGCCCGAGGTGCTCGACGAGCCCTGCCTCGCCATCAGCGCGGGCCGCCACCCGGTGGTCGAAGCCGCGCTGGCGAAGAGCGGCGAGCGCTTCGTCGCCAACGATTGCACTCTCGCTGCCGACAACCGCCTGTGGCTGATCGGCGGGCCGAACATGGGGGGCAAATCGACCTTCCTCAGGCAGAATGCGCTGATCGTGCTGCTGGCGCAAGCCGGGTGCTTCGTGCCTGCCAGCGCCGCGCGCATCGGGCTGGTCGACCGGTTGTTCAGCCGGGTCGGCGCGGCGGACAATCTCGCGCGGGGCCGCTCGACCTTCATGGTCGAGATGGTCGAAACCGCCGCAATTCTCGCGCAGGCAACGGGCCGCAGTTTCGTGATCCTTGATGAAGTCGGGCGCGGGACATCGACCTATGATGGTCTCGCGCTGGCCTGGGCGGTGGCCGAGGCGGTGCATTCACAGATCGCCTGCCGCTGCCTGTTTGCCACGCATTATCATGAGCTTGCCCGCCTGGCGGAAACCTGCGAGGCGCTGAGCCTCCACCATGTCCGCGCGCGCGAGTGGCAGGGCGATCTGGTGCTGCTGCACGAGCTCGCCGATGGCCCGGCGGATCGCTCCTATGGCCTCGCCGTGGCGCGGCTTGCGGGGGTGCCCGCGCCGGTGGTGGCGCGTGCCAGGACGGTGCTGGCCAAGCTGGAAGCGCAGCGCGAGGCGACCGGGGGGATTGCGGCGGGCCTCGGCGATCTGCCGCTCTTCGCCGCGCTGGCCGCAGAGCCCGCGTCCGCCTCGCCCGAGCAAAAGCTCGCCGAGGCGCTGCGCAACGCCGATCTCGACGCGCTGACCCCGCGCGAGGCGCTCGATCTGCTCTACGACTGGAAACGCGCGCTGCCCTGACATTCGAGCACCGGAATCGCGCGCGGCTTCAACCAAGGGTTAACCGTGCTGCGGCTATTCTCACGCCCATGTACAAGGCCGTTTTCCAGAACAGCAAGGCCGCGCTCGCCTTTGCCGCGATGATCCTGTTCAGTGCCGTCTCGATGGTCGGCACCTCGGAGGACAACGGCGTCTTGATCCGCGCGGTCGACAATCTCGAGGCGCAGCGGGCCAGCATCGCCAGCGATGCGGCGGAATTTGCCGAGCGAAACAGCGACGGCGACGTGCCGAAGGTCGAAGCGCCGGAACCGAAAGTGTTCGGCGAATTCACCCCGGCGGACGAGGCCGCTGCGCGCCAGGCCAAGACCGTGGCACCCAAGGGCCCCCCGCCGCCGGGATATGATCTCATGACCGCGCCGCTGGCACCGGGCGCACAGATTGGCGACGATCAACCCGCCGAGCCGGTGATCACCGATCGCCAGATGACGATCGAGCCGAACTAGACATCAGCTGTCGGGCCTCAGCCCGTGCAGCTCCTCGCCATCAGCGACCATGTCTTCGTCATCGTCATTGTCGGTGGTGTCGGCACCATAGGCGTTGGCTTCATCGTCGTGATTGGGCTCACCCGCGTAGGCGGACATGTCGATCTGCCCGCTGTTTTCCATGCGGCGCATCTCGTCGATCAGGTCGCCCTTGCTCGCCGGGGCGACTTCCATGCCGCTGCTTTCGGGCTTGGTGCTCTCGGTAGGGCCGGAGGTGTGGCTTTCCTCGCGCTGCGCATCGGCGGCGACATCCTGCGCCTGCTTGCCGCGCATCTCCTGCTCGGCATTGCGCGCTTCGGGCGGGAGGCCTTCGGGGTGACCGGAGACGGTGGTGTCGGAATGGCTCATGCGAATTCTCCTTCTGCAAGCCTAAGCGCCCGCAGAAGGAAAAGTTGCCTGAGCGCGCCGGAATGGCCGCCGCGCGCGACCGTCAGCGGGTCGGAACCGGCGCCTCGCCCGTGTAGTCGTAGAAGCCGCGGCCGGTCTTGCGGCCCAGCCACCCGGCCTCGACATATTTCACCAGCAGCGGCGCGGGGCGATACTTGCTGTCGCGGGTGGTCTTGTAGAGCACCTTGATGATGTCGAGACAGGTGTCGAGCCCGACGAAATCGGCGAGTTGCAGCGGCCCCATCGGATGGTTGAGGCCGAGGCGGCAGCCCTTGTCGATATCCTCGATCCCCGCGGTCGACTGGCCGAGCACGAAGACCGCCTCGTTGATCATGGGCAGCAGGATGCGGTTGACGACGAAGCCCGGCTCGTCCTGGCTCAGCACCACTTCCTTGCCGAGGCCACGCGCGAAGGCGGTGACGGCATCGGTGGTCGCCTGCGCGGTGGCGAGGCCGGGGATGACCTCGATCAGGCCCATGACCGGCACCGGGTTGAAGAAGTGCAGCCCGATGAACCGCGCCGGATCGGGCGAGTGGTTCGCCATCCGCGTGATCGGGATCGACGAGGTGTTCGACGCCATGATCGCATCCGCGCCCAGCACCTTGCCCGCGTTCTCGAAGATCGCGTTCTTGATCTCCTCGCGCTCGGTGGCGGCTTCGATTATGAGATCGGCCTCGGCGAAGGGCGCGTAATCGGCGACAGGGGTGATGCGGGCGAGCAGCGTTTCCGCCTCGTCCGCTTCGATCTTGCCGCGGCCCATCAGCTTGGCGAGCGCCTTCTCGACATTGGTTTTGCCGGCTTCGGCGCGGGCGAGGTCGATATCGGCGAGCATGACATTCATGCCATGGGCGGCGACGGTCTGGGCGATGCCGGTGCCCATCTGACCGGCGCCGATAACGGCGATGTTGCGCATGACGTGTGCTTCCTTCGCAAGTGCAGCAATTGACGCCGCCCTAGCGGGGAAGCGCGCGCCTGACCAGCGATTAGCGCGCTATCTGTTCTTGCCCGGAACCCAGGTCACATCCGCGCGGCCATCATCGTTCGCCACGCGGGCGAGAACGAAGAGCAGGTCGGAGAGGCGGTTGATATAGGCCAGCGCCGCAGGATTCACCGCGTCCTGCACCGCCAGCGCGACCATCGCGCGTTCGGCCGCACGGGTGGTTGCGCGGGCGACGTGGACGCGCGCGGCGGCCTCGCTCCCGCCGGGCAGGACGAAGCTGGTAAGCGGTTCGAGCCGCTCGTTGAGCGCGTCGATCTGCTGTTCGATCCATTCGGGCTGCGAGGGCACGATCCGCAGCACCATTTCCGACGGGGCAAAGTCGCCATCCGCCGCCGGGGTCGCCAGGTCAGCGCCGAGATCGAACAGGTCGTTCTGGACGCGGGTGAGCAGCGACCGCTCGGCCTCCCCCGGCAGCGCGCAGATGGCGAGGCCGATGGCGGAGTTCGCCTCGTCCACCAGCCCCATCGCGGCGATCCTCGCCGAGTGCTTCGGGCAGCGCGAGCCATCGACAAGCCCCGTCGTCCCGTCATCCCCAGTGCGGGTGTAGATCCGGTTGAGCTTGACCATGAAGCCTAGCGCGACACCGCCAGAATGATCGCGACCACGACGATCGCCAGCGCCTGATACTTGATGCGCGCGAACATCGCCTTGTTCTGGGCGAGCTGCATGTCGGTCGCGGTTTCGCCTTCGCCGGTCTCGAGGTCGATCTTGGTGGTCTGCAGAAAGGCAACCACGCCCTTGATCAGCGAAAAGGCGGTGAGGCCCATCAGGACCACGAGCACGGCGACGAGGAAATAGGTCATGGCATCTAAATGGACGCTTGTGCGTCAGGTTCCAAGCCGCAAATCTGCAAGCGGAGTTGTTCGGCGAGCATGAGCCCGTCCTCGCCCGCTTCGCGCCGTTCGGCCAGCGCGGGAGAGCCGCGGCGCTTGGCGAGCTTTTCGCCGCGCGCGTCCAGCAGCAGCGGATGGTGGTGCCAGCGCGGCACCGGCAGGCCGAGCAGCGCTTGCAAGGTGCGATGGACATGGGTGGCGGCAAACAGATCGGCCCCGCGCGTCACCAGCGTCACGCCGTCCGCCGCATCGTCGAGCGTGACGGCGAGGTGGTAGGAGGCGGGCATGTCCTTCCGCACCAGCACCACATCGCCGAGGCCCGAGAGGTCGACCGCTTGCGGCCCTGCCAGCGCATCCTCCCAGATGAGCGGGCCGGTCTCCGCCAGCGCCCTTTCCGCATTCAGCCGCCATGCTACGGGCCGCGCGGGGTCGGGCGCGCCGTGCTTGCAGGTGCCGGGGTAGATCAGACCCTCCAGCCCCGGCCGCGCCCCCGCCGCCTCGATCTCGGAGCGGGTGCAGGTGCAGGGGTAGATCAGCCCGCGTGCCCGCAGCGTCTCTGCCGCTGCCGCATAGCTGGCGAGGCGGGTGGATTGCGCAGGAACCTCGTCCCATGTCAGCCCCAGCCAGGCGAGATCGCGGCGGAATTCCTCGGCCAGCTCGGGGCGCGAGCGCGGCCCGTCGATATCCTCGATCCTGAGCAGGAACCGCCCCCCGCTGGCCCTTGCCAGATCATGCGCCACGATCGCCGAGAGCGCGTGGCCCAGATGCAGCCGCCCGTTGGGGCTGGGTGCAAAACGCGTGATCAGAGAGGCAGCGGGCGGCATCGTCTCGCCCATGCCACAGGACATATCCTTGCGCTATCCACAGGCTCTCCACAGCCTGTCCCTGTGGATAGCCACCCTGTCACGGGTTTGACTCTTTGATTTGCCACGTCAGGATGCAGCCAATCAGGGAGGAACGCAGTCGTGTTCAATGCCGAACTGATCGAGAAAGTGGCCAAGTTTCGCGGGATCGAGGAAGATCCGACCCGCAATCTTTCGGCCTGCCCGGCGCTGGTGCTTAACGCCGATTACACCCCGCTGTCCTACTACCCGCTGAGCCTGTGGCCGTGGCAGACCGCGATCAAGGCGGTGTTCCTCGACCGGGTCGACATCGTCGCGAGCTATGATCGCGAGGTGCACTCGCCCAGCCTCGACATGAAGATCCCGAGCGTGATCGCGCTGCGGCAATATGTGAAGCAGAGCGAATTTCCCGCTTTCACCCGCTTCAACGTGTTCCTGCGCGACCGCTTCCAGTGCCAGTATTGCGGCAGCCACGATCACCTGACCTTTGACCACGTCACCCCGCGCCGCCTTGGGGGGCGGACGACGTGGGAGAACATCATCACCGCCTGCGCGCCGTGCAACATGAAGAAGGGCGGGCGCACCCCCAAGCAGGCCGGCATGGGCCTCCACCAGGCCCCGATCCGTCCGACCTCGTGGCAATTGCAGCAGGCCGGCAAGCAGTTCCCGCCCGGCTACCTCCACGAAACCTGGCGCGACTGGCTCTATTGGGACGTCGAACTGGAGGCGTAAGGCGCGTGTTGGGAAGGTGACGAAAGTGACAGCGTGTCACTTTGCCAACAGGGCATTTTTTCACTTTATAACAGTTCTTTGATGCCCGCTCCGGTGCGCGGACAGACACGAGAATTCGCGAGAAAAAACGCGCGTGGCGATCGTGCGACCACCCTGACGACAATGGTAAAGAGCGGTCGGCAGCGTAATGTGGTTTGGCGCTGTAGGAAATGTCAGGTTCGGCGCGGCTGGATGCCGAAAGCCGAGATTCGGGAAGCGACCCCATATCGGCCATTGACGTGATCCATTTCGCCATTTAGCTAAATAGCGATGAATGAGATATTCGACGCTCTGGCCCATCCAATCCGCCGTGAGGTGCTTGAGATGCTCAAGCGCGGAGGCATGACGGCGGGCGAGATCGCGGACTGTTTCCCGGTCTCGAAGCCTACAATGTCCGGCCACTTCGCCAAGCTCAAGGCCGCTGGTCTGATCCGGGGTGAAAACCGAGGCGGTTCCATTACCTACACGCTCAACCTCTCCACGCTCGAGGAGGCGCTGCTCGGTTTCATGGGGCGCGTCGGGATTGGCAGCAGCGAGGCTGACCTCCACAACAAGGCGGGAGACACGGCATGAAGGGGCGGGGTTTGCTCTTCGCCAACCTGGTGATCGCAGCGACAATGGCCGGGTTTGGCTTATGGGTGGCGGATGGCCTCGATCAGGGGGCCGAGCTCCCGATTCACTGGAACTTGGCCGGTGAAGCGGATGGCTATGCGCCGGCAGTCACGGCCCTGTTGTGGCCAGCAGGTTTGTCCGCCCTCATAGGCGCACTTTTTGCAGCGATCCCCCGGATGGAGCCTTTGCAGGAGCGGCTCGAAGCTTCCGCGCCGCTGCTGCGATCGGTTTGGATCGGGACCATGCTGCTGATGATCTTTCTTCAGATCATGATTGCCGCACCCGCTTTGGGCTGGCCGCTTGGTCCCAATCTGCTTCAGGTCGGGCTGGGCGCGCTGCTGGTATTGATCGGCAACAGCCTGCCAAAATCGAGGCCAAGCTTCTTCGTCGGCATCCGGACGCCGTGGACTCTTGCCGATACCGACAACTGGATCGCCACGCACCGCCTTGGGGGCAAAGTGATGATGGGAGCTGGAGGTCTCATTATCGCGGCAGGCCTGTTGCCAGTGCCAGCCAACTGGCGCGCCTCCGCCTTTATGGCACTGCTCGGCGTCGCGGTGGTGGTTCCCGTGTTCTACAGTTGGTGGTTATGGCAGCGAAGGAGCAAGACATGATCAAACGTGCCGTAACTTTGGCCTGCGCTGCGTTACTGGGCGCTCCCCTCCAGGCCCAAACCGGCCCGGTAGAGGTGTCCATCGAGGCAGCAGGACCGCAAGGCCCGCTGGCAGGCACGATGCTGCGCGGTTCGAGCGCCCAAGGACCGGTCGCTTTGATTATTCCCGGATCTGGACCGACCGACAGGGATGGCAACAGTCCGCTGGGCATTCGGGCAGGGAGCTATCGCCTGCTTGCTCAAGGGCTGGCTGCTGAGGGCATCACCACCGTGCGCATCGACAAGCGCGGCATGTTCGGCAGCGCCGGCGCTGTCCCCGATGCCAACGCCGTGACAATGGCTGACTACGTTGCCGATACGGCTGCTTGGGTGACAGCCGCCCGAGCGCAGACGGGAGCGCCCTGTGTCTGGCTGATTGGCCACAGCGAGGGAGGACTGGTCGCGCTTGCCGCTGCACGGGAGGTTGAGAACCTCTGCGGGGTAATTCTGATTGCAGCAGCAGGCAGGCCCCTTGGTGAAGTGATCAAGTCACAGCTTCGCGCCAATCCAGCCAATGCGACGTTGCTGGAGGCAGCCGATGCCGCGATCGACGAACTTGCGGCGGGCCGACGTGTCGACGTGACCGCCCTGCCGCAGCCGCTTGCACCGCTGTTCAATCCTGCAGTGCAGGGTTTCCTCATCAGCACCTTTGCGCTTGATCCGGCAGAACTGGCGGCCAAGGCACGATTGCCCATCCTGATCGTGCAAGGTGGCAAGGACATTCAGGTCTCGGTTGCAGATGCGGAGCGTCTGAAGGGGGCCAATCCGGCGGCGACGCTTATCATCCTACCTAATGCCAATCACGTGCTGAAGGATGTTGCGGGGGACAGTCCTTCTGACAACATGGCCACCTATCAAGCCCCTGACTTGCCACTATCCGAGGGGCTGGTTTCGGGTATCGCAGCCTTCGTCCGGGACTAGAAGCCGCCCTTCGCCTTTCCACCCATTACCATCCATTCGCGCTCCAACCCGCGCTGCCCGATAGCTGCCACCGCGCCCCGTCGACCCGTTGCCACCCCCTCATCCCCCTTGCCTTTCGTAGCCTTCCCGCCTAAGCGCGCGCACTTCACTGACACGAATCAATCAGCCAGCCTGGCGACAAGGGCTGCCATGGCCGGTTCCGACGTGTCTCTAGCAGGAGATGAAAATGCCCAAGCTGAAGACCAAGAGCGGCGTGAAGAAGCGCTTCAAGCTCACCGCCACCGGCAAGGTCAAGCACGGCGTCGCTGGCAAGCGTCACCGTCTGATCAGCCACAATGCGAAGTATATCCGCCAGAACCGCGGCACTTCCGTCCTGTCGGCGCATGATACGCCGACGATCAAGAAGTGGGCGCCCTACGGGCTCGATTGATGCGAGCCGGGCTTCGGCCCTGCGCATCCTCAAGATAAGGATATACTGATATGGCACGCGTCAAACGGGGTGTTACCACCCGCGCCAAGCACAAGCGGATTCTGGACCAGGCCAAGGGCTATCGTGGTCGCCGCAAGAACACCATCCGCATCGCCCGTCAGGCGGTCGAAAAGGCCGGGCAGTACGCCTACCGCGACCGCAAGGTGAAGAAGCGGACCTTCCGTGCTCTCTGGATCCAGCGCATCAACGCTGCCGTCCGCATGGAAGGCCTGACCTATTCGCAGTTCATGCACGGCATCAAGCTGGCCGGCATCGAGCTCGACCGCAAGGCGATGGCCGATCTCGCGATGAACGAAGGCGGCGCCTTCAAGGCCGTGATCGCTCAGGCGAAGGCTGCTCTGCCCGCGTAAAGCGGCTACGGCCTTACAAGCCACTGATATGCAAGGGGCGGGTGTCTTCGGGCACCCGCCCTTTTGCTGTGCGGCTTGTATGAAACCGTCACCGTCCTTGTAAAACCGCGTCATCTGCGGCTATTGGAAGCCATGGGGGAATGCGCGCACACCAGCGGCCAGGTGCCGCCATCGGCCTACCGGCTGACCGCCGAATTCCGCGAACCGCCCGCGGAATTCGAAGGCTGCTTCACCACCTTCTATCACATGACGCTGACGATCGATCCGGGTGCGGGGCCGCTGGTCGATTATCTCCAGCCCGAGTGGGCCAATATCCGCTTCTTCTGCGGCGGCGCGCCTGCGGCCGAGATCGGGGGATCGCGGGTCGCCGATGCGCCTTTCGTCGCCACCGGGCCGAGCGCGCTGCCCTGCCGCTTTACGATGCCTTCGGTGCAGATGTGGGGCGTGGGGTTCCTGCCACTGGGCTGGGCACGGTTCTTCGGTGCCGACGCGAGCGCCTGCACCAACACGATCGCCGATGGCGCGGCCCATCCGGTCTTCCGCCACTTCGCCGGCTTGAGCGAGACCCTGTGCAACCCCGCGATCGACCGCGAGGAGCAGTTCGCCGCGATCGTCGCCGCGATGCGCCAGCGGATGCGCCCGACGCGCGACGATGCCCGCATCCGCCGCGTCCATGCCGAACTGGTCGAGGGCGAGCACGCCGCCGTCCATGATCTCGCCGATGCCTGCGCGATGAGCATCCGCACGCTGGAGCGGCTGTGCATGCGCTATTTCGGCTTTTCGCCCAAGCTCCTGATGCGCCGCCAGCGCTTCATGCGCTCGCTCAGCACCTATATGCTCCAGCGCGGCAGCCGCTGGACCGAGGCGATGGATGCCCTCTACCACGATCAGGCGCAGTTCACCCGCGAGTTCCGCGAGTTCATGACCATGAACCCCAGCGAGTATGCCGCGCTCGATCACCCGATCCTGACCTCCTTCATGGAGGCCCGCGCGCGGGTCTGGGGCAGCGCGGCACAGACCCTCGATCCGCCTGCGCCCCTACGGTAAACGCAGCACCGCGCATCATCCCCTAAGCGGGCGCTTCCCCATTGCCCCGGCCCGTCCACGGTGTAAGAGCGGCGCGGGGGGTATCATGATGCATGCAATGTCGGGCCATGCGGTGCAGCTGCGGTTTGCCTTGCCCAGGCCGATGCTCCGCCCCTACGTCACCACCCTTTACCGCACCGACGTGGTCTGTTCGCCGCGTAAGCCGTGGCTGGAAGACGCGCTGCACCCCGAATGGGCCAATCTGCGGTTCCTGAGCGCCGGGCGCGCGCTATCGGCGATCGCGCCGGGAGAGCCGCGCGCGTGCCCGGATTTCATCGTCACGGGCCCCACCAGCCGGGCGATGCGGTTCCGGATGGGGTCGGGGCACAGCTGGGGGATCGGGCTGCTGCCGATGGGCTGGGCGCGGCTGTTTGCCGCCCCGGCGTGCGACTATGCCGACCGCTTCGTCGATGGCGCGGCCGATCCGCAGTTCGCCGCCTTCGTCCCGCTGGCGCGCGCGCTGGCAGCAGGGAGCGGCGATTTCGCCGAGGAACTGGCCCTGATCGAGGCGCACCTCAAGCGGATCTTCGCCGCCGCGCCGCCAGCCTGCGCCGCGCAGGAAGAGGCGATTGCCACCTTCAACGCCGCACTGCTCGATCCGGCGACGATCACCGTGGCCGATATCGCGGCGCGGATGGGCGTGACGACGCGCTCGGTCGAGCGGCTGTCGGCCCGCGTCTTCGGCTTTCCGCCCAAGTTGCTGCTGCGCCGCCAGCGGTTTCTGCGCAGCCTGGCCAGGTTCATGCTCGATCCCTCGCTGACCTGGCTCGGCGCGCTCGACAGCCACTATCACGACCAGCCGCACTTCGTGCGCGATTTCAAGCGCTTCATGGGGATGAGCCCCTCGGCCTATGCGCGCGCGGACAAGCCGCTGCTGGCGGCGGCGGCACAGGCGCGCAAGGCGGTGGCGGGCGAGGCGGTGCAGGGGCTCCACGCGCCGGTTCCGGCCCGCGCATCCTGAACGGTCCGCGCGCCGACTGCCGCTTTGCAAATCGCGCGATTTGCCGCTAGCGGGCGGCGGCACCTTTCCCTTTGCGACAGATCGCCCGAGACCATGACCGACATCACATCCCAGACCGAGGCCGCGCTGGCCGCGATTGCGGCGGCCGACAGCCTCGATGCGCTCGAGACGCAGCGGCTCGACACGCTCGGCAAGAAGGGCTGGGTCAGCCTCGCCCTGAAGACGCTGGGCGGGATGAGCCCGGAAGAGCGCACCGCTGCCGCCCCCGCGATCCAGTCCGCCCGCGCGAGCATCGCCGAGGCGCTTGAGGCGAAGAAGGCCGCGCTCGAAGCCGCCGCGCTCGAAGCGCAGCTCGCGCGCGAGACCATCGACCTGACCCTGCCCGCGCCTGCCGCGCCCAGGGGATCGGTGCATCCGGTTTCGCAGGTGATGGACGAACTCGCCGAAATCTTCGCCGACCTCGGCTTCGCGGTCGCCACCGGCCCCGAGATCGAGGACGACTGGCACAACTTCACCGCGCTCAATATGGATGAGACGCACCCTGCGCGGGCGATGCACGACACGTTCTACTTCCCGGATCGCACCGCCGAGGGGCGCGAGATACTGCTCAGGACGCATACGTCCCCGGTGCAAATCCGTTCGATGCTGGATCAGGGCGCGCCGATCCGCATCATCGCGCCGGGCCGCGTCTATCGCTCGGACAGCGACGCGACGCACACCCCGATGTTCCACCAGGTCGAAGGGCTGGTGATCGACCGCGATATTCACCTCGGCCATCTCAAGTGGACGCTGGAGACCTTCTTCAAGGCCTTCTTCGAGCGTGAGGACATCACCTTGCGCCTGCGCCCGAGCTACTTCCCCTTCACCGAGCCGAGCGTTGAAGTCGATGTCGGCTACTCGACCGAAGGCGGCCGCCGCGTCGTCGGCGGGCACGGCGATGCGCCGGGCCATGCGTGGATGGAGCTGGGCGGCAGCGGGATGGTCAACGCCCGCGTGCTCGAATTCGCCGGGCTCGATCCGAGCGAATGGCAGGGCTTCGCCTTCGGCCTCGGGATCGACCGCATCGCGATGCTCAAGTACGGGATGAACGATCTGCGCGCCTTCTTCGACGGCGATCCGCGCTGGCTGGCGCATTACGGCTTCTCGCCCTTCGACCAGCCGACCCTTTCCGCAGGGGTAGGAGCACGCGCATGAAGTTCTCGCTGACCTGGCTCAAGGACCACCTCGAGACCACCGCCACCGTTGCGGAAATCTGCGACGCGCTCAACGCGATCGGGCTCGAGGTCGAGGGCGTGGAGGATCCGGCAGAAAAGCTCGCCGGGTTCCGTGTCGCTCACGTGCTCACCGCCGCGCGCCATCCCGATGCCGACAAGCTGCAGGTGCTCACCGTCGACACGGGCGAGGGCGATCCGCTGCAGGTCGTCTGCGGCGCGCCCAATGCGCGTGCTGGGATGAAGGGCGTGCTGGGCCTCCCCGGCGCGGTGGTGCCCGCCAACGGTATGGTGCTTCGCAAGAGCGCGATCCGCGGGGTCGAATCGAACGGCATGATGTGTTCGGTGCGCGAGCTGGAGCTGGGCGAGGATCACGACGGGATCATCGAATTGCCCGAAGACGCGCCGGTCGGCAGCGATTTCGCCAGCTATCACGGCGCCGCGCCGGTGATCGAGGTGGCGGTGACGCCGAACCGCCCCGACTGCATGGGCGTCTACGGCATCGCCCGCGATCTGGCGGCCAAGGGGCTGGGCACGCTGAAGCCGATCGCGATGCCCGCCTTCACGGCTGAGGGTGCGTGTCCGGTGGAAATCCGCACCGACGACGCGCAAGGCTGCCCTGCCTTCTACGGCCGCGTGATCAAGGGTGTGACCAACGGCCCCTCGCCCGACTGGCTGCAACAGCGGCTCAAGAGCGCGGGCCAGCGCCCGATCTCCTTGCTGGTCGATCTGACCAACTACCTGATGCTCGGCTTCGGACGTCCGGCGCACGTCTATGACCTTGCCAAGCTGCAGGGCGCGGTCGTTGCGCGGCGCGCCAAGGACGGCGAGGAGGTGCTGGCGCTCAACGAGAAGACCTACACGCTGGACAGCGAAATGGTCGTGATCGCGGATGAGAGCCAAGTGCACGACATCGCCGGGATCATGGGCGGCGAGCATTCGGGGGTGCAGGACGACACCACCGACGTGCTGCTCGAAATCGCTTACTTCGATCCGGCGCGCATTGGCGCGACCGGGCGCAAGCTGGGGCTGTCGAGCGACGCGCGCACGCGGTTCGAGCGCGGGGTGGATCCCGAGTTTCTCGATCAGGGCCTCGATCTGCTCACCGGGCTGATCGTCGAACTGGCGGGCGGCACGGCGAGCGAAGTCGTCCGCGCGGGATCGCCGCCGTCTGACGCCAAGGTTATCGGCTTCGATCCCGGCCTGACTGCGCGTCTCGGCGGTGTCGAGGTGGTCGAGGGCGAGCAGAAGCGCATCCTCGAAAGCCTTGGCTTCACCGTCAGCGCCGATTGGCAGGTCACTTGCCCGCTGCGCCGCCACGACATCGAAGGCCCTGCCGATCTGGTCGAGGAAGTCGTGCGCATCCACGGGCTCGACAAGGTCGCCAGCGTTGCCTTGCCGCGTGCGGAAGGCGTCGCCCGCCCCACTGCCACCCCGCAGCAGAAGCTCGAGCGCGGCCTGCGCCGTGCCGCCGCCGCCAGCGGGCTGAACGAGGCGGTGACGTGGAGCTTCCTCCCCACTTGGGCGGCGGAACACTTCGCCAGCGATCAGCCATTGTGGACGCTCGCCAATCCGATCAGCGAGGACATGAAGGCGATGCGCCCCTCGCTGCTGCCGGGCCTCTTGATGGCGGCCAAGCGCAATGCCGATCGCGGCGCGTCCTCCTCCCGCCTGTTCGAGATCGGGCGGCGCTATTTCCGCGGGAGCAATGGTCTCAGCGACGAGAAGCCGACGCTCGGCATCGTGCTTGCGGGCGAGAAGACCCCGCGCGGATGGCAAAGCGGCAAGGCGCAGGCCTTCGACGCCTATGACGCCAAGGCGCTGGCGCTCGCATTGCTCGAAGCGGCGGGCGCGCCTGTCGCGAACCTGATGGTGATGGGGGAGGCGGGGCCGCAATTCCATCCCGGCCAGTCGGCCACCTTGCGCCTCGGCCCCAAAACCGTGCTCGCGCGCTTCGGGATGGTGCATCCCGCGACGCTCAAGGCCTTCGACGCCGACGGGCCGATTGCGGCGGTGGAGCTGTTCCTCGACGCGATCCCGCCGAAGAAGAACGCCGCTTTCGCCCGCCCCGGCTTCACCCCGCCTGCGCTGCAGGCCGTGACCCGCGACTTCGCCTTCCTCGTCCCCGCTTCGCTGCCAGCGGGCGATCTGGTGCGCGCAGTCCAAGGCGCGGACAAGGCGAGCATCACCGGCGTGCGCGTGTTTGACGTCTTCGCGGGGCAAGGCGTGCCCGAAGGGCAGAAGTCCATCGCGCTCGAAGTCACGCTCCAGCCGGGCGAGGCGAGTTTCAAGGATGCCGAGCTCAAAGCTATCGCCGAAAAGGTAGTGGCGGCTGCGGCCAAGCTGGGTGGGAGTCTGCGCGGATGAAAACGGCATTTGTCACCGGCGCGACCGCCGGGATCGGCCTCGCCACGGTGCGCCGTCTGGTCGCCGACGGCTGGCGCTGCGTCGCCACCGGGCGGCGGCAGGACCGGCTCGACGCGCTGGTTGCCGAACTGGGCGCGGACAAGGTGCACACCGCCTGCTTCGATGTGCGCGATACCGCCGCGCTCGACGCCGCGCTGGCCAGCCTGCCCGAAGGCTTCCGCGACATCGACCTGCTGGTGAACAATGCCGGCCTCGCCCAAGGGCTGTCGGCGGCGCAGAACGCCAATCTCGACGATTGGCAGACGATGATCGACACCAACATCACCGCGATGGTGGTGCTGACCCGCAAGCTGCTGCCGAAGCTGATCGAGCGCAAAGGGGCGATCATCGCCATCGGTTCGGTCGCGGGGAATTACATCTACCCGGGCGGCAACGTCTATGCCGGGTCCAAGGCCTTCGCCAACCACTTCACGCTCGCCCTGCGCGCCGATCTCCACGGCACCGGGGTGCGCGTGACCAGCATCGAGCCGGGGATGGTCGAGACCGAATTCACCCTCGTGCGCACCGGCAGCCAGCAGGTCTCTGACGATCTCTATCGCGGCGTCAACCCGATGACCGGCGAGGACATTGCCGACACCATCGGCTGGATCGCCAGCCTGCCGCCGCATCTCAACATCAACCGCATCGAGCTGATGCCGGTCAACCAGGACTTTGCGGGCTTCCGCATCGCACGCGACAACCAGTGACCTCCAACCGCCGCACCTTCGCGATCATTTCGCACCCTGACGCGGGGAAGACCACGCTCACCGAAAAGCTGCTGCTGCAGGGCGGCGCGATCCACCTTGCGGGCGAGGTCAAGGCGCGCGGACAGGCACGTCGCGCGCGGTCGGACTGGATGAAGATCGAGCAGCAGCGCGGGATCTCGGTCACGTCGAGCGTGATGACGTTCCAGAAGGACGGCATCGTCTTCAACCTGCTCGACACGCCGGGGCACGAGGATTTCTCCGAGGATACCTACCGGACGCTGACTGCGGTCGACTCGGCGGTGATGGTGATCGACGCCGCGAAGGGCATCGAGCCGCAGACGCGCAAGCTGTTCGAGGTCTGCCGGTTGCGCAGTGTGCCGATCCTCACCTTCGTCAACAAGGTCGACCGCGAGGGCCGCGATCCCTTCGAGACGCTGGACGAGGTCGCCGACATGCTGGCGCTCGATGTCTCGCCGCAGATGTGGCCCATCGGCATGGGCGGCGAGTTCGAGGGCCTGCTCGATTTCGCGACCGAAACCATCAGCCGCCCCGAAGGGCCGAGCCGCGAATTCCTCGGCACCCGCGACACCGCCGCCATCCCCCAGCGCTTCGCCGACGAGATCGAGCTGGCGCGCGGCGGCTATCCCGAGTTCGACCTCGAGGCCTTCCGCCACGGCGACCTCACCCCGGTCTATTTCGGATCGGCGCTCAAGAACTTCGGCGTCACCGAGCTGATCGACGCCATTGCCCGCTTCGCGCCGCCGCCGCGTCCGCAACCCGCAGGCGAGGAGCAGATCGAGCCGAGCCGCGACGAGGTGACCGGCTTCATCTTCAAGGTGCAGGCCAACATGGACCCCAACCACCGCGACCGCATCGCCTTCATGCGGCAGGTCTCGGGCACCTTCAAACGCGGCATGAAGCTGACGCCGAGCGGGCTGGGCAAGCCGATTGCGGTCCACTCGCCGATCCTGTTCTTCGCACAGGACCGCGAGCTGGCCGACACGGCGGAGGCGGGCGACATCATCGGCATTCCCAATCACGGCACGCTGCGGGTGGGCGATACGCTGTCGGAGCGCAATCAGGTGCGCTTCACCGGCCTTCCCAATTTCGCGCCGGAAATCCTGCGCCGCGTGCAGCTGCGCGATCCGACCAAGACCAAGCAGCTGCGCAAGGCGCTCGACGACCTCTCGGAAGAGGGCGTGATCCAGGTCTTCTACCCCGAGATCGGCTCGGCCCATATCGTCGGCGTGGTCGGCCAGCTCCAGCTCGAGGTGCTGATCAGCCGTCTCGAGGCCGAATACAAGGTCGAAGCCGCGCTCGAACCCTCGCCCTTCGCGACCGCGCGCTGGATCAAGGGGGATGCCAAGGCGCTCGATGACTTCGCCAGCTTCAACCGCGCCAACCTCGCCAAGGATCGCGACGGCGACATGGTGTTCATGGCCAAGAGCCCGTGGGACGTGAGCTATCAGGTCGAGAAAAACCCCGAGCTGACCTTCTCGGCGACGAAGGAACGCTGAGTGCGAGTCCCCGCGAAGGCGGGGACCTCAGGCGAATGCAGCGCCAACGGCCCGAGGCCCCCGCCTTCGCGGGGGATCGCAATTGCGAATTGCGAAACGAGCGCTCTTTGGCCAAAGCATCCCCATGCTCGATACCGTTCCGACCTCGCAGACCTTCATCTCGCAGCGCCTTCGCCTCAACTACCTCGACTGGGGCGGGCGCGGGAAGCCGCCGCTGGTGCTGGTGCATGGCGGGCGCGATCATGCGCGCTCGTGGGACTGGACCGCCGAGGCTTTGCGCGAGGATTACCACGTCATCGCGATGGACCACCGCGGGCATGGCGATTCCGACTGGGTTTCCGACGGGGTCTATTCCGCGGGCGACATGGTTTATGATCTGGCGCAGCTGATCCACCAGCTGGGCGTCGGCCCGGTGCGGATGGTGGCGCATTCGATGGGCGGCAATGTCGCGCTGCGATATGCCGGGGCTTTCCCCGAGATGGTGACCAAGCTGGTCGCGATCGAGGGCCTCGGCCCCTCGCCCGAATGGCGCGAGAAGCAGCGCAGCGTCCCCTATCCCGCACGCCTCGCCGAATGGATCGAGAAGAAGCGCAAGGCCGCCGGGCGCACTCCGCGCAAATACGAGAGCATCGAGGCCGCCTTCGCCCGCATGATCGAGGAGAACGCCTACCTCACCGAGGAGCAGGCCCGCCACCTCACCGTCCACGGCGTCAACCGCAACGAGGACGGCACCTATAGCTGGAAGTTCGATCCGCACCTCAACGTCTGGCCGGTCGAGGATATCGGCGACGAATTCATCGAACAGCTGTGGGGCGCGATCACCTGCCCGACGCTGCTGCTCTACGGGGCGGATTCCTGGGCCTCGAACCCCGAGAAGGACGGGCGCATCGCCCACTTCAACACCGCCAGCGTGATCGAGTTCGAGAAGGCCGGCCACTGGCTCCACCACGACCAGTTCGATCGTTTCATCGCCACCCTGCGCGATTTCCTCTGACCGCTTGAAAGGAGCGTCCAATGGCCGATTTTACCGAGGCGCTCACCGAAAAGCAGATCGCGATGATCGCGCAGCAGCCGGTGTTCTTCGTCGCGACCGCCGCGGAGGATGCGCGGATCAATCTCAGCCCCAAGGGCTATGACGCCTTCCGCGTGCTCTCGCCCACCCGTGTGGCCTATCTCGACCTTGCCGGGTCGGGCAACGAGACTCATGCGCATCTCGCCGCCGACGGGCGCATCACGGTGATGTTCTGCAACTTCCAGCGACCCGCGCTGATCCTGCGCATCTACGGGCGCGGGCGCCCCGTGCTGCCGCAGGACGACGAATGGGACGCGCTGGCAGCGCACTTCACGCTGATGCCGGGAACGCGCCAGATCTTCGACATCGCGGTCGAGAGCGTGCAGTCATCCTGTGGCTGGGGCGTGCCCTTGATGGCGCTGGAGGGCGAGCGCGAGACGCTGAAGAAAGCGCACCGCCAATCCGATCCCACCCAATGGGAGGCCAAGGTGGCCGAGCGCACCCGCAGCATCGACGGCTTGCCGACCCGCGCGACCGACCGCTTCATTGCGGGGGAATGACCCTCGGACTGCCGCAAAAATTGCCCAATCGTTAATCACCCGCCTAAAAATTAGGCAGGTATTATTCCGCAGGTGCGAAGAAACGCGCTGATTCCTTTGCGTCAGCCACGTTACACTTCTTTGGCACGCTTGTTGCTGTGATCCCGGTGGCCGGAAACAATCCGGTGCAACAGGGGCCAAAGATGAAGTTCATCATCGCCGTCATCAAACCATTCAAGCTCGACACCGTTCGTGAGGCGTTGAGCGGGATCGGCATTGCCGGAATGACCGTCACCGAGGTCAAGGGCTTCGGTCGCCAGAAGGGTCAGACCGAAATCTACCGCGGTGCCGAATATTCCACCAACATGCTTCCCAAGGTGAAGCTCGAGATCGCTGCCAGCGACGATATCGCCGCGCAGGTGGTCGAAACCATCCAGCAGACCGCCAACACCGGAGCCATCGGCGACGGCAAGATCTTCGTGCTCGATCTTGCCTCGGCGACCCGCATCCGCACCGGCGAGTCCGGCGAAACCGCGCTGTAAGGGGGCCAATTCGATGAAATCCATTCTCTTCAAGGGTGCAGCGCTGGCGACCGGGGTGGCGATGCTCGCTACGCCCGCCTTCGCCGCCCCGGTGGCCGAAGCCGCCGCCGCTGCCGCAGAGGCCGCGCCTGCCGTTCCCAACCCGGGCAACAATGCGTGGATGATGACCTCCACCATCCTCGTGCTGCTGATGATTCTGCCGGGCCTGGCGCTGTTCTACGGCGGCCTGACCCGTTCGAAGAACATGCTCTCGACCATGACGCAGATCGGCGCGACCGCGTGCCTTGCGATGCTGATCTGGGTGATGTGGGGCTACACGATGGCCTTCGGCGGGAGCAGCAACCCCTTCATCGCCGATTTCTCGAAGCTGTTTCTGGCCGGTGTCACCCCGGACACGACCGCCGCGACGTTCTCGGAAGAAGTGATTGCCGAATACGTCTTCGCGTCCTTCCAGATGACCTTCGCCGCGATCACGGCGGCGCTGATCCTCGGCGCCACGGCGGAGCGCATGAAGTTCAGCGCGGTGATGATGTTCGTCCCGATCTGGCTGACCATCGTCTATTTCCCGATCGCGCACATGGTGTGGTTCGACGGCGGCGACACCGGCGTGAGCGGCCTGCTGTTCGACATGGGCGCACTCGACTTCGCGGGCGGCACCGTGGTGCACATCAACGCCGGCGTCTCGGGTCTGGTGCTCGCCTACCTGCTCGGCAAGCGCAAGGGCTACCCGACCGAGCCGATGCCCCCGCACAGCCTGACGCTGACGATGGTCGGCACGGGTCTGCTGTGGGTGGGCTGGTTCGGCTTCAACGCCGGCTCGGAGCTCGAAGCCGACGGTGTTGCCGGTCTCGCCATGATCAACACCTTTGTCGCCACGGCGGCAGGCGGGCTCGGGTGGATGGTCGCCGAGAAACTGGCGGGTCACAAGGGTTCGGCGCTGGGCTTCTGCTCGGGTGTGATCGCCGGTCTGGTGGCGGTCACGCCGGCAGCGGGCAACTCCGGCCCGTTCGGCGCGATCCTGCTCGGCATCATCGCTTCGGTGGTTTGCTTCATCGTCGTCTCGAAGGTCAAGGCCAAGCTCGGCGTCGACGACTCGCTCGATGCTTTCGGCATCCACGGCGTGGGCGGCATCATCGGCGCGATCGGCACCGGCATCGTCTACTCCCCGGCGCTCGGCGGACCGGGCGGCGAGGATTTCGAGATGGGTGCGCAGGTCACCACCCAGATCATCGCGGTGCTCGTCGCGATCGGCTGGGCCGGCGTCGGCACCCTGATCGCGGGCTTCATCACCAAGGCGACCGTGGGTCTGCGGGTCGACGAAGAGACCGAAGTCAACGGCCTCGACATCTCCGAACACGGGGAGCGCGCCTACAACTAATCACGGGAGCATCGCGCAAAAAGTGGGCACCGGTTTTTGCCCTTCGCGATGCGACCAACAAAGAACACCAAGCTTGGCGGGGGGAGGCCTCTCTCTCTCTCCCTCTCCCCTCCCCCCGCCTCACCTTGTTCCTCCTGCGAACGAACAAACTGAATATGGCCGGAGCCGCTTTGAGCGTCTCCGGCCTTTTTTTGTTGCGACCCCGCCTCCGCGGGGTCGTCCTCGGTGCGTTTCGCGT
Source organism: Porphyrobacter sp. YT40 (assembly GCF_006542605.1). Lineage (GTDB taxonomy): Bacteria > Pseudomonadota > Alphaproteobacteria > Sphingomonadales > Sphingomonadaceae > Erythrobacter. The sequence continues at coordinate 506,099 of NZ_CP041222.1, read as the reverse complement.
TATGCGCGAGCACCTGCGGGCGCGCGGTCGCGCTTGCGGCCCTTCGGGCCGTTGCTGCACTTCGGATTGGAGGTGAGGTCTATTCCCGCTCCGCCGCCATCACGAAGTCCGCGCACCGCTCGCCGATCATGATGCTCGGCGCATTGGTGTTGCCGCTGACGAGCCTCGGCATGATGCTCGCATCGGCCACCCACAGGCCTTCGAGCCCGTTCAGCTTCAGCGTTGGATCGACCACCGCATCCGCGTCCGCGCCCATGCGGCAGGTGCCGACCGGGTGATAGACCGTGTCCGCGCGGGCCCGGATCAATGCGTCGAGCGCGGCGTCGTCGTTGAGGTCGATGGGGTGGCGATCCTTCGGCCCGAAAGCCTGCAAGGGCGGCGCTTCGGCGATGCGGTGCGACAGGCGCACGCCTGCGCGCAAAGTCGCCATATCGCGTTCGTCGTCGAGGAAGTTGGGGTCGATCACCGGCGCCGCTGCCGCATCGGGCGAACCGAGCCGCACCGTCCCCCGGCTTTCGGGCCGCAGCACGCAGGCGTGGAGCGAGAAGCCGTGAGCTTTCACCTTCTCTCGCCCATGATCTTCGAGCACAGCCGGAACAAAGTGCCACTGCACGTCTGGCGCGGGGCTATCGGGCATCACCGTCCAGAAGCCCCCGGCCTCGGCATAGGGCGTGGTCAGCGTGCCCGTCCGCTTGCGGCGATGTTCGAGGATTGCCGCCGCCATCTTGAGCGTGCCCTTGAGCGACTGCCCCAGCGGCACGTCGCTTGTCGTTTCCCAGCCGGAGACATAGTCGATGTGATCCTGCAGGTCGCTGCCGACCGCGGGCCTGTCGAGAACCACCTCGATCCCGTGCGCCTTGAGATGCTCCGCCGGGCCGATGCCGGAGAGCATCAGGATCTGCGGGCTATTGAACGCCCCCGCGCTCAGCACCACCCCGCGCCGGGCGAGCAGCGTTTCGCTTTTGCCGCCGCGCCGGATCTGGACGCCGGTGACACGTCCGCCCTCGATCACCAGCTTCTCGACCAGCGTATCGGTGCGCACCGCGAAATTGCCCTGATCGCGAATCGGCTCCACGTAAGCGCGCGCCGCCGACCAGCGCTCACCCTTGTGCTGGGTGACCTGGTAGAGCCCGAAGCCCTCCTGCCGCGCGCCGTTGAAATCGCTGTTGGTGCGCAGCTGGAGCGCCGCCGCCGCATCGACGAAGGCGTGGCTGGTGGGGTTGGCGTATTTCTGGTCCTCGACGAACAGCGGGCCGCCCGCGCCGTGGAATTCGTCGCCGCCGCGCTCGTTCGCCTCGGCGCGCTTGAAGTAGGGGAGCACGTCGTCATAGGCCCAGCCGGTGCAGCCCAGCGCCGCCCAATTGTCGTAATCCCAGCGGTTGCCGCGGATATAGACCATCGCGTTGATCGCGGAGGAGCCCCCAAGCCCGCGCCCGCGCGGCTGGTAGCCGATCCGCCCGTTCAGCCCCTTTTGCGGGACGGTCTCGAAGCGGTAGTTCGCGTTCTTGAGCAGGAAGGGCATGAAGCCCGGCGTCTTCACGAGGATGTTGTTGTTGCGTCCGCCGGCTTCGAGCAGGCAGACCCGGCGCGTGCCGTCGACCGCGAGGCGTCCGGCCACAGCGCTGCCCGCGCTGCCACCGCCGATGACGATGTAGTCGAAACTTTCCATGATCTCTCCCTTTGGGGAGGGAGACTAGGCAGCTTCGGCGCTGCCCGCAATCGCGTTTCGATCAGCTACCGAAACTGGGGGTAGATCTGCCGTGTCGCCCTTCGCCTGCCGTGTCCTTGCTTCCCAACGCGCGCGGATCATGTCGCTGGTTTCGCGGCTGCCATCGTGGCTCCAGCCGGGCTCGCGCAGCAGGTAGGAGAGCTTGTGCTTCCACGGCGCGCGCCAGATGTCGGTCAGCATCCCGATCCATTCGTGGAACACCGCCCACAGCAGGTTGAAGCTGCCGAGCTGCTTGACGATCCCGTAGCGGATTTTCTCGTCTTCGACCTCTGGCGTAAAGGTGCCGAACATCTTGTCCCAGACGATGAACACGCCCGCGTAATTGGTGTCGAGATAGCGCGGGTTGGTCGCATGGTGGACGCGGTGGTGCGAAGGCGTGTTCATCACCGCTTCGAACCAGCGCGGCATCCTGTCGATCGCCTCGGTGTGGATCCAGAACTGGTAGATGAGGTTGAACCCGCCGCAGATCGCGATCATCACCGGGTGGAAGCCGAGCAGCACCAGCGGCAGCGCGAAGAGAAAGCCGAAGGTGAACATCCCCGTCCACGTCTGCCTGAGCGCGGTGGAGAGGTTGTAGTGCTGCGAGGAGTGGTGGTTGACGTGGCTCGCCCACATCCAGCGGATGCGGTGTCCGGCGCGGTGGACCCAGTAATATTTGAGATCGTCGAGCACGAAGCAGACCGGCCACGCCCACCACACCGCCCACCATTCGGGGCCGAAATCGAAGATGCGGTATTCGTAGGCGGCGATGAACATCGCTAGCGCGAATCCGCCCAGCAAGGCCCCAGCCACGGTCGATCCGAGGCCGAAGGCGAGGCTGACCAGCGTGTCCTTCGGCTCGTAAGCCTCGGGGGCGCGCAGTTTGGCCCAGATCATCTCGGCCAGCACCGCCACCACGAACAGCGGAACGGCATATTGGGTGGGGTTGAAGTCAGGCATCGCGCCTGCCGTTTACCCGATTGATCGCGTCGGCCCAAGTCTCGGGCGCGGGGATATCGAGAAAGACCGTGCCGAAGCGCCGTTCACCGCTGTCGACCTTGAGCGCGTTATGGCCGGGATCCTGCCAGACACCGGCACTGGCCTGCGGGCCAAGCACGCGTCCGGCAAAGCGGTTGCCGTGGCGTTTGATGACCATGATTCGCCCCTGCGCATCGCGGGCGATCCCGGCCTTGCCGTCGAAATCGGCGGCGATGGGCTCGAACCCGTCCTCCACCTCGCCTGCAGCGCGGCGCACTGCCGCTTCGCTGTCGAGCGCCGGCGCGCCGCCAAGCTTCATCCACCACGCCAGCCCCGCCAGCGCGAGGATCGCCACGAGCGAACCGGCAGTCTGGAGCAGCAAGTCCACGGGAGAAGCGCCTCAGCGCTGGCTGAGCATGTCGATCATCGCGCGAATCGGGCTGACATCGTAGCCCGCCTGCGCCGCGGTCCGGGCGATGGTCTCGGGATCCTCGCCCTGTTTTGCGCTCGCCAGCGCCCACAGCAGGGTCGATCGCGTGCCTGAGCGGCAATAGGCGAGAATCGGCCCCTCGGCCTGCTCCATCGCGGCGATCATCGCGTCGACCTGCGGCTCGGAAAAGCCCGCGTGGCCCACCGGGATGGCCACGTAATTGAGCCCCGCCGCCGCTGCCGCATCGGCGATTTCATCGCCCTGCGGGGCGGAGGGCTCCTCGCCATCGGGGCGGTTGTTGACGATCGTCGTCACGCCGAGCGCGGCCGCAGCGGCAATATCGGCTAGCGCAAGTTGCGGGCTGACCAACACATTTTCGTTGAGGCGGCGAAAATCGCTCATGCGCGCTCCTGCATTCCCGGGGGTTGTGAGCGCCCGTCATGCCCAAAGCTGCCCCCCGGCACAAGCGCCCGCGCGGCCCGCCGCCGGGCGGTCCGGTAATTTCGTTCGCAAAGCAAGCTATTGTGCGCTATACCTCGAAACGCGTGCGCTGCCGGACCACGGGCTCGGGGCGTCTGCGTCCGGTGCGGCTCACTGTCCACGACATCGGCGCAATGGAGGGCGGGCAGTGTGGCAAGGTACGTTTTGATCTATGGGTTACGATAGGGGACGCCGGCGCGGCCGCGACAAGCGCGACGGTTTCGGCGAAGATGGCTTCGATCCGTTTGGCGGCGGGAATGACGGTTTTCCGCCCCCCCCGCGATTTCGGCAACGACCGCTTTGGTGGCGGTGGTGACCGGTTCGGCGGCGGCGGTGGCGGTGATCGCTACGGCGGCGGCGGCGGCGGTGCCCCGCGCGGCGGTGGCGGCGGCTTCGGCGGCGGCCCGCGTGGCCCCGGCGGCGGCGGTGGTGGCGGCGGTTTCAGCCGCATGCCCGCCCAGATCGTCGGCACCGGCAAGGGCACGGTGAAGTTCTTCAACAGCCAGAAGGGTTTCGGCTTCATCCAGCAGGATGGCGGCGGCGAAGATGTGTTCGTGCACATCAGTGCAGTCGAGCGCGCCGGGCTTGAAGGTCTCGCCGAAGGGCAGGAGCTTCAGTACAATCTGGTGGATCGCGGCGGCAAGGTGTCGGCGCAGGATCTGCAGATCGTCGGTGACGTGATCGCCGTGGCGGCCAAGCCCGCCGCGCCGCAGCGCGAGCTGACCGGTGAGCGCGCCAAGGGCACGGTCAAGTTCTTCAACGCGATGAAGGGCTTCGGCTTCCTCGTGCGTGATGACGGCCAGCCGGACGCCTTCGTCCACATCAGCGCGGTCGAGCGTTCGGGCCTCTCGGCCCTGAACGAGGGCGAGCGCTACGAATTCGATCTCGAGGTCGATCGACGCGGAAAGTATTCCGCCGTTAATCTGGCCCCGATCGAAGGCTGACAACAGCCTCCTCCTCGCTCCCCGCGGTTTGACGCGGCACCGGCGAGAGATTAACGGAATGCGGATGGCGGCTCTGGTTCAGGGCCGCCATTTGCGTTTCGAGCCTTACGATTTTGATAATTCAGGAAGCATACCCCATGTCGATCACCCCCCTCATGCCCGTCTATCCGCGTTGCGGCGTCCGGCCGGTGCGCGGCGAGCACTGCCACCTGATCGACGAGGACGGCACCCGCTACCTCGATTTCGCCAGCGGCATCGCGGTCAACCTGCTCGGCCATTCGCACGAAGGCCTGATCGGCGCGATCCAGCGCCAGGCGGCGACGCTGATGCACGTATCCAACCTCTACGGCAGCCCTCAGGGCGAGAAGCTGGCGAAGTGGCTGGTCGACACGACCTTCGGCGACACGGTGTTCTTCACCAATTCGGGGGCCGAGGCGGTCGAATGCGCGATCAAGACCGCGCGCGCCTTCCACCAGAACGCGGGTGACGAAGGCGATGCGGGCCGGTTCGAGATCATCACCTTCCACAACGCCTTCCACGGCCGCACGATGGCGACCATCTCGGCGTCGAACCAGACCAAGATGCATCACGGCTTCTCGCCGCTGCTCGAAGGGTTCAAGTACGCGCCCTTCGACGATCTCGAAGCGGCCAAGGCGCTGATCGGGCCGAAGACGGCGGGCATTCTGGTCGAGCCGATTCAGGGCGAAGGCGGCATCCGCCCGGCCTCGCAGGAGTTCATGCAGGGCCTGCGCGATCTGTGCGACGAGCACGGGCTGATGCTGATCCTCGATGAGGTGCAGTGCGGCGTCGCGCGCACCGGCAAGCTCTATGCCTATGAGCATTACGGAATCACGCCCGATATCATGGCAACCGCCAAGGGCATCGGCGGGGGCTTCCCGCTCGGCGCCTGCATCGCGACCGAACACGCCGCGCGCGGCATGACCTTCGGCACCCACGGATCGACCTATGGCGGCAACCCGCTCGCCATGGCGGCGGGGATGGCGGTGATGGAGGCCGTGGCGAACGAGGAATTCCTCGCTTCCGTCACCGAAAAGGGTGAGCGTCTGCGCGCGCGGCTGGAGCAGTTCATCGGGAATTATCCCGAGCTGTTCGAGCTGGTGCGCGGCAAGGGCCTGATGCTCGGGATCAAGATGAAGATGGAGAGCCGCCCGTTCTTCGTCCACCTGCGCGACAATCACCAGCTGCTGACCGTGGCGGCGGGCGACAACACGATCCGCGTGATCCCGCCGCTGGTGATCGGCGATGCCGAGATCGACGAGTTCTTCGACAAGCTCTCGGCCGGCGCGGCGAGCTTCAAGGTGCCCGAGGCAGCATGAGCGGGGCCTGGGGGCAGTATCGTCACTTCCTCAACCTCGGCGATGCCGGGGGCGATGCGATTGCGGCGATGATCAATGACGCGATCGACCGCAAGGCGGCGCGCGCAGGGCTTCCCAAGGGCGCGCCGGATGCCGACGCTCCCCTGAAGGGCCGCGTGCTGGCGCTGGTGTTCGAGAAGAATTCGACCCGCACGCGCGTCAGCTTCGACATCGCGATGCGCCAGCTGGGCGGGAGCGTGCTGCTGCTCGATTCCGCTTCGAGCCAGCTTGGGCGGGGCGAAAGCATCGCCGACACCGCGCGCGTGCTCAGCCGCATGGTCGATGGCATCATGCTGCGCACCGACGATCACGCCAAGATCGAGGAGATGGCGGCCCATGCTACGGTGCCGGTGATCAACGGCCTCACCGACATGTCGCATCCCTGCCAGATCGTCGCCGACCTGCTCACCGTGATCGAGCATGGCAAGGCGCTGCCGGGGCTCGACATCGCGTGGTTCGGGGATGGCAACAACGTGCTGCACTCGATCCTCGAGGCGGCGGGGCTGATGAAGTCCAACGTCCGCGTGGCGGTGCCGCAGGGCTATGAGCCGGATGCGGCCTTCGTCGAACTGGCCCGCGCGGGCGGGGCGACGGTGACGCTGACGCAGGATGCCGCGGCGGCCGCGCGCGGGGCCGATGTGATCGTCACCGACACCTGGGTGTCGATGGGACAGGCCCACGCGCACAACAAGCTGGCGGCAATGGCTCCCTATCAGGTCAACGCCGATCTGATGGTACTCGCCAAGCCTGATGCGCTGTTCCTGCATTGCCTCCCCGCTCACGTGGGCGAGGAAGTCAGCGAGGAGGTGTTCGAAGGCCCGCAATCGGTGGTGTTCGACGAGGCCGAGAACCGCATCCACGCGCAGAAATCGGTGCTACTGTGGGCCTTCGGGATGCTCTCGGCCTGACGGGGTCTTCCGTCCGGCCCGGTCCATCCCCATATGGCGGCGGATGATGGACACGACCCAAACCGCCGAGACCTTTTCCGACACCCTGCTGGGGTTCACGCTGCCCGGGCGCAATGCGCGCGGGCGTGTGGTGCGGATGGAGGATGTGCTGGAGCAGGTGCTCTCGGCGCATGATTACCCCGCGCCGATCACGCATCTGCTGGGCGAGGCGCTGGTGCTGGGCGCGCTGATGGGCGGGCTGCTCAAGGGCGAGACCGCGCAGCTGACGCTTCAGGCGCAGACCCAGGGCGGGATCGTGAAGCTGCTGGTGTGCGACTATCGCGACGGCGCTCTGCGCGGCTATGTCGATTTCGACGGGGAGCGGCTGGCAACGCTCGGTGCCAATCCGGGTCTCGCCGCGCTGTTCGGCGAGGGCTATCTCGCGATCACCTTCGAAACCGAGAGCCTGCAGCGCTATCAGGGGATCGTGCCGCTTGAAGGCGACAGCCTGGCGCAGGCGTGCGAGAGCTATTTCAGCCAGTCGGAGCAGATCCCCACGCTGATCCGCGTCGCCAGCCGTGCGGGTGCAGGCGGTCGGATGGCCGCCGGGATGCTGATCCAGCACCTGCCCGATGGCGAGGAGGGGCGCGAGCGTCTGCACGTCCGGCTCGACCATCCCGATTGGGAGCATGTCGCGGTGATCGCAGGCACGATCAGCCACGATGAGCTGCTCGATCCCGCGCTCTCGCTCGAAGCGATCGCTTGGCGGCTGTTTCACGAGGAGGAGGAAGTGCGGGTGCAGCCCGGCACAGTGCTGTCACGCGGCTGCCGCTGTTCGGCTGCCCATTACGAGACGATCATCGCCCGCTTCCCGCCCGATGAGCAGGAGGAAATGCGCGGGCCCGATGGCACAATCTCGGTCGATTGCGCCTTCTGTTCGCGCAGCTTTGCCTTGGCTATTTGACCGTTGGTCGAAAAACTTGCGGGTTTCGCCGTCGCATGGCCAATTTGTGCAAGGGACGGCGGCCAAAAGTTGGCATGAGGACAGGCATGATCAATCGAACCCGAAGGACGACCCGTGCAGCCGCTATCGCGGGCCTCGCGATGGTGGGGGGCGCGCTGTGCCTTGCGGTGCCGGTGCTGGCGCAGGGGAATGGCCTTGCGATGCTCGACACGCTCACGCGGGGCGAGTGGACGATCAAGCAGCGTGGCGGCGCGCCGGATCGCAAGATCTGCGTGAAGTCCGGTGCGGAGCTGATCCAGCTGATGCATCGCGAAAGCGGGTGCAGCCAGTTCATCGTCGAAGACGGCGCGGCGCGGGTGACGGTGCAGTACACCTGCCCCGGCAACGGCTATGGCCGCACCAGCATCCGCCGCGAGACCGCCGCTCTGGTGCAGCTTGAAAGCCAGGGCATCCACGGCGGCATGCCGTTCCAGATGACCGCAGAGGCGCGCCGCACCGGATCGTGCTGAGCCGCAAGCGATTGCCTTTGCCCTGCTGCGTGATAGGGCCACTGGCATGAGTGACACGCAACAATCCAAGCCGCTCGCCGTGGTGCTGCTCTCGGGCGGGCTCGATTCGATGGTGACCGCCGCGCTGGCGCAGGAGGCGGGCTTTGCGGTCCATGCGCTCAGCGTCGATTACGGGCAGCGTCACCGGCTGGAGCTGGAATCCGCCGCACGGATTGCGGGCAAGCTCGGCCTTGCGCGCCACACCACCATCGCGCTCGATCTGCGGGCGTTCGGTGGATCGGCGCTGACCGACGCGATCGATGTGCCCAAGAGCGGGGTGGGTGACGATATTCCCGTGACCTATGTGCCCGCGCGCAATCTGGTGTTCCTTGCACTGACCACGGCCTGTGCCGAAGCGGCGGGGGCACGCGACGTGTTCATCGGGGTCAACGCGCTCGACTATTCGGGCTATCCCGACTGTCGCCCCGAATTCATCGCCAGCTTCGCCGAGACCGCAAGGCTGGGCACCAAGGCCGGGGTGGAGGGCGCGCCTTTCACCATCCACGCGCCACTCCAGCACATGACCAAGGCGGACATCGCGGCCGAGTGCGCGCGGCTGGGGCTTGACCCGGCGTGGAGCTGGTCTTGCTACGATCCCGCACCCGGCGGGCTGGCCTGCGGGCTGTGCGACTCATGCCGTTTGCGGAAAAAGGGTTTTGCCGAAGCCGGGATTGTCGATAGCACAGCCTACAACGCCTGACGGGCCAAGCGCCGGGGCAGGGATCAGACAATAACGGGATAGGGGATCAGCATTGAGCCTGGAGACGACGGCGGCGCCGGACCGCAGCGAAGAGCCTGCGTCGGCCTATAGCTGGTATGTGCTGGGCGTGCTGGTTGTGGTCTACATCCTCAACTTCATCGACCGGCAGATCCTCTCGATTCTCGCGGTCGACATCAAGCGGGACCTGCAACTGAGCGACGGCCAGCTGGGCTTTCTGGGAGGTGCGGCCTTTGCGGTGTTCTACGCGCTGTTTGGCGTGCCGCTGGGCAGGCTGGCGGATCGCTGGCACCGGGTGCGGCTGCTGACGCTCGGGCTGGTGCTGTGGTCGACGATGACCGCGCTGTCGGGATTTGCGCGCAACTATCTCACGCTGTCGCTGGCGCGCATGGGCGTGGGCGTCGGGGAGGCAACCGCGAGCCCGACGGCCTATTCGCTGATCTCGGACTATTTTCCCTCCCGCCAGCGCGCGACCGCGCTCGCGATCTATTCTTCCGGGCTGTACCTCGGCGGCGGGGTGTCGCTTCTGATCGGGGCGAAGATCTCGCAGGTGTGGGATGCGGCCTACCCGGGGGGCGGCATGGCAGGCCTTGTCGGTTGGCAGGCGGCGTTTCTGGCGGTGGGGATCCCCGGCGTGTTGCTGGCGCTGTGGGTCGCGTCTTTGCGCGAGCCGGTGCGCCAGCCTGACGACAAGCCCGGCGCGCGCCATCCCTTGCACGACTTCCTTATCGATCTTTCGATGCTGCTGCCACCGTTCACCTTCTTCCATGCGCTGCGGCGCGGACCGATCGCGGCTGCCGTCAACCTGTTGATGGCGGCCGCGATGATCGGCCTTGCGGTGGTGATGATCGGGTTGACCGGCAATCTGCCGCAGTGGTCGGCGATGGCGTTTGGCTATTATGCCGTCTTCTCGTGGGCATCGACGCTGCGGCGGCACGACCCGGCAACCTTCAAGCTGATCTGGGGCACGCCCGCCTTCATCTGCACGGCATTGGGCTATGGTCTGGTCTCGCTCGGCGCCTATGCGCTGGCCTTCTGGTCCGCGCCCTATGCGGAAACCGTGCTGAAACTGCCCAAGGCCGAGCTTGCCTTTGTGCTCGGAGGCAGCGGGGCTGTGTCGGGCTTTCTGGGGGTGATCCTGGGTGGGCGGATGTCCGACTGGCTGCGCGCACGCAATCCCTCGGGCCGCATCATCGTGGTGATGTTCGGGATCCTCGCGCCGATCGTGCCGATCTGGATCGGGTTCACCACCGAGAACGCGACGCTCTTCTATGTGATGAACTTCCTGGCGGGGATGTTCGCGGCGACCGCGCTGGGCGCGGCGGCGGCAACGACGCAGGATCTGGTGCTGCCGCGGATGCGGGGGACGGCGACCGCATCGTTCTTCCTCGCCACGACCTTGGTGGGGCTGGCGATCGGTCCCTACATGGTCGGCCAGATCTCCGAATTGAGCGGGAGCATGCGGATCGGCGTGCTGTCGCTGATAGGAGTGGCGCCGATCTCCTTCGTTCTGCTGATCTATGCCTATCGCTCGCTGCCTCAGGCCGAAGCGACGATGGTGGAGCGGGCGCGGGCTGCTGCGGGAGAGTAGGGGCCGCCGCGCTCAGGGAGAGGCGAAGGTGCGCGGTTGGCTACAGACCGCGTGATCCTGGCTGGCGCGCTTTGATCTTCCCTGCGGAACGCGCGGCTTTGGCAAGGGCAGGGGCATGACGGTTGCCGTCTCCTGATTGAGACATCCCCATAGGGCTCAAGGCCAGTCCGCCTTTTTGGGTCATCAACGGTTACGACCCGCATCGAACCTGCGTGTCCATCACGCCGGTTCCGCTTTCGTCCACCTGGCAGAGCGTCGGGCAACAAAAAAGGGGCCGGATCGCTCCGGCCCCTCTTCATGTTCCGTTGGAACGGTGACTTACATGCCCGAGCCCGGACCGTAGGTCACTTCCACGCGGCGGTTCTGCGCTTCGCGCACACCGTCGGCGGTCGGGACCTTGGGCTGCGATTCACCGAAGGCTTCCCCGGTGATGCGCGCAGCGGGGATGCCGCGGCCCGTCAGGTAGGCGCTGACGGAAGCGTTGCGACGCTCGGCCAGACCGATGTTGTAGGACACGCTACCCGCACGGTCGGTGTGACCGGCCAGCATCACGCGCGCCGTGCCGCAGTTGGCATAGGCGGTGACAGCGCTGTTGAGGATGTTCGCAGCCGCCGGGGTGATGTCCGACTTATCGAAGTCGAAGAACACGATGTACGGGCCGGTGTTGCACGCAACCTTCGGCGGAGCCGGGGGCGGCGGGGGCGGCGGGGGCGGAGGCGGCGGGGGCGGCGGCGGGGGCACAGCCACCGGCGCAGCCACGGGCTCTTCACCACCGAAGTTGTAGGTGATGGTGCCCAGCAGCGAGTGGCTGCTCAGCTTGGTTTCCAGATCGCGGCCCAGCGGATCGATCAGGTTGACGTTCGGCACGTTGAAGTAGCGATAGCGCAGACCCACGTCCCACGAATCGCTCAGCGGAGCGCGGACGCCCGCGAGCAGCTGCCAGGCGAGGCCGGTGTCCGAATCGTTCCAGACGCCCGGGCCGTTGGCGTTCACGCGGCCGTCCATGTCGACACGCGCCACACCGATACCGCCGCCGGCGAAGGCCTGCAGGCCATCATCCGAGCCGAAGTCGAACAGGCCGTTGAGCATGAAGCTCAGCGCGTTCACTTCGCCCAGCGCTTCGCGGGTGCCGGTGAAGGTGGTGAAACCACCCGGAGCCGAGGCGAGCGGGTTGTCAGCGAGGCCCTGGTTGCCGGCCTGAACGTCCCCGAGGTCGGCCGCACGGTAGCTGGCTTCGGCTTCCAGACGGAAGGCACCGAAGTCGTAGCCGACGATCCCGCCGAAATCATAACCGGTGTCGTAGTTGGCCACCGCGTTATCCGGCGCGCCGTTCACGTCGATGCTCTGGTCTTCGACAAGCATGACGCCGCCGTTGCCCTCGATATACCACTGACCTTCACGGGCCATGGCGGGCGTGGTCAGCGCGGTCGAGGCCATCGCCATTCCAATGACGAGTTTGCGCATTCTAAAATTCCCCTTTGTATTGGACTTGAGGCACCGTCGGTCTCTATCTTTTCCCCTTGTCCTAGGCAAGCGATCAATACCGTCAGGGTGTTGCAAGAATGTCGCGATGCAGGGTCTGTGAATAAAAATGCAACGGCGAAAGGGCCTGAAAACAGCCATTCCTGGCCATCAGGGCGCGCTCGCGCCGATCACTCCGGCTGTTGCCAGTACATCAATCAGACCGACAATGGCGGCTCGCGCCTCGCTGTCGATCACGGCCCCGCCGACCGGATTCGGAGGGGCGCTCGGGTGCTCCCACTGGGTGCGAAAAACGAGCTGGCGATCATCCCCTTGATCGAAGACCTGCAACCCCTCGCGCGGGGAGACGAAGTGCCAGTCGCCGCCGATGCGCACGGCAATATCGTCCTCGCGTCCCGACCACGCGCCGCTGGCGGGGGCTGTCACCCGGAAGCAGTCGCCTTCGCCGACCTCGGCGGGCGGCGCCGCGGCCGAGGCCTTGACCACGCGCGGGTGAAGCGCGTCGAGCAGGCACAGGGCCTGATTGACGAAGAACTCCTTCTGCGCCTGCCCCGCAGGCATGGCTGTGCTGCGGCCCGCGCAGACCCTCGGGCTCGGCGGCGGAGAACAGCTGCGCCTGCGCCCCGTTCTCGAAGCGCAGACGGTTGAGCGAAGGCTCGAATTGCGGTCTGTGTCCGGGGCGGCAGATGGCGAGCAATCCGCTCTCGCCCTCGACCATCACCGCGCGCGCCTCGGCCAGTGACGAGGATATGAGCGCGATCCGGGCCGAGGGATGGCTGTCGGCGATCATTCGCACCCATTCGGCGCCCGAGCGGGTCTTGCCGAACCCGCGGCCGGCCAGCATCATCCAGATGCGCCAGTCGCCCGGCGGCGGAAGCTGATTGGCGCGGGCGGTGTATTCCCACAGATAGTCGAAGCTGTCCCGCTCATCCTGGGTGAGGGCGCTGACGACTTCGCCATGGGCCCAGGGATGGCGGAGCAACCATTCGAAGGGTTCGGTCACGAAGGCGCACCGGCACCGGCCTCGATCCGCGCCTTGCGTCGCCGGATATCCTCGATCTTGCGGTCGATCGAGGCGCGCACCTCGGCGGCGGTGACGTGGCGAACCTGCCCTCCCCCGCGCGCCGTGGCGTCACGGTGCGCGGCGAGCAGGCGGATGGCGTTGGCAAAATCGAATTTCTCGGAATCGCCGGTCTTGAAATCGCCCGTGCGCAGCCGCCGGACAATCTCGAACTCGAGATGCACATAGCCCTCGGCGAGGGCTGCGTTCCATTCGCGCGCGAAATCCGGATCGCGCCGACGCTGCGCGCAGGCAACGGCGGGCACGACGCCTGCCGCTGCGGCAGCAAGCTCGAGACTGGACGTGATGGCGAGCGCCTCGATGAAGAGCGTTTGCCAGGCTGCATTGCCGCCTTCGGGCGGGCCGGTATCGTCGGCGCCGGTCCGCGCGGGATCAGAGTTTGCCACGGGCAGGTCTCCCTGTGCGAACAACAAAAAGGCGGCGCTTCCCGGGGAAGGCCGCCTGCTGGCGAATCTCTATTTCTCGACTATGCCCTTTTCTAACCAAAGAGCGTCACGATGTCAAGAAAAATAACCAATTGGGTTATGTATGCCGACTCTGATGCGATGGTTGCTTGCAGCTGGCTGTTCGATACCGGTGAAGGCCTCTCGCCCTTTCAACAACGAAATTGCGCTATTTCATTGACGGTTAATCGATTCGTGCGAAATCTGCTTCTCCACTTTCTTCAAATGCCACAGGAGGAGAGTTGATGACCGATCGCGCGTTTCTGGCCCAGATGCAGGGTTATGGCCTCACCACGGTGCAGATCCATTACTACATGCCCGATCACCGCAGCCTGTTGCAGCAATTCGTGATGCAGCAATACGACGTCGCACCGAGCTTCCCCGAGCTGGACCGCTTTCTCGCCTTCTGGCGGCGCGAGATCGATGCGGTGCTGCACTCGGTGCGGGTCGCGCACAAGCACCTGATCGGCCCGCAGGAATGGCGCGCCGTCGACGGGATCGTGACCATCAACTGAGGCGGGCTGCGCCGCGTGAAATCACGGTTGTTGTTGGCTGACCTCGAACAACTCGCCATCGCTGTCGAGCAGATAGAACACCGTGGAGTTTACGCTTGGCGCGTAGCCGACCAATGTGCCGATCTGGCCCTGATCCGGAACCAGATCCTGCGTCCGATCCTCGATCACTCCGGCTGTGTTGATGAAGCCATTCGTGAACGCGGTGCTCCGGATCAGGAATACCGATCCGTTGGTGTCGAAAAAGATGTAGGAATCCTTGAAAACCGGGTCGAAAATTGCCTTGAAAAACTGGCCCGCGATGATTCCGGTGCCTTGCTTGCGCCCCGTCCCGAACGGATAGGTTACATTCGGCCCGTTTACCGCGGCCGGCGGATTGGACCGCGTGGATGCCGACCCTTCATAGAACGGCCAGCCAAAATCGAGCGGGCGCCACTCGGGACGGAAGGCGGTGAGCTCGTGCTGCAGACTACCTCCGCGGTCGGCGAGAACGGCCACGCCACCATCATTGGAAAAGCCGCCGGGCTGCCGGATGCCGTCTCCAATAATTCGCGGCAGGAGCGGAATGGTAGTGGGATCGGGAACGCTCGCAACGGCATTGGGGTTGAACACTTCGAGTTCCACGAGCTTGCCGTAGAAGCTTGTGGCATCCTGAGCGAGCGCCTCGGTCGGCGATCCGATTGCGAGCATGGTGCGGGGCAATTGAATGAAGGACACGGTCACCGGCTGGGTCCAGGAATCGGCGAGCTTTATTGACGAGAAAGCGCCGCGCGTCTCATCGAACGCTTGCAGTATTAGCCCGGTCGCAGGGCTGTGCGTGACGAGGTAGATGCCGCGCTGGTAAGGATTTCCGGGAAATCCGTAGGCAACCGACAGAACCACGCCGGGCAGCCGGTTGTCGCGGATGAAGGTATCCTCCGTCAGCGCGTCGTTCGTCATATCGAACTGAAGGATTCGTCCGGATCTTTCGGCAATCAGCAGTTTAGGCTGCCCGAACATCTGTCCGACTGCGACGGGCTCCACGATCCCCGTAGCGGCGCGTCTGACGATGATGCCTTCGCGATCATTGGTTACGGTGATTCGGACCGGAAAATCGCGGCTCTCTCCACCCGCAGTAACGCGCAACGTGACTTCGTAGATGTTGTCGCCGTTGGCATCGACCGGGAGATCGAAATTAGGCGTTTGATTAAAGCGCAGGCCGCCGTTGGCCTGAAGGACGAGCTTGTCCGCGTCTGGTCCGCTGAACAGCGAGATAGAAACCGGATCGTTCTGGGGATCGCTGGCAGTGGCTGTGTAGAAAATTCCCGTGGTGTTCTCCACCACGCTTGCACTCGCCGCCGAGGTAAGGGTCGGTGCGGTTTGAACGGGGGGCGGAGCAGGGCTCAGCGAAGAATCTCCCCCGCCACATCCGGCCAGGGCGAGCATGAGGGTTGCAGCGGACGCAATCCGCCCAGATGAAAAAGTAACAGACATGACAGGCGACCCCCGAGAATGAGCGGGTCAACCTATCGCAATGGAATCAAAAGGCAATCGGACTTTGACGCTCGGCCTCAGATGATCCCGATCGCCTTGCCCGCGCGCTCGAACATGCCGAGGATGGTCTGCACCTGCTCTGCGGAATGCTCCGCGCACAGCGAGCAGCGCAGCAGGGTCATGCCCGCCGGGGTCGCCGGGGGACGGGCGAGGTTGACGTAGAGGCCCTCCTTCAGCAGCGCCTCCCACATCATTGCGCCCTTTTCGAGATCGGGCATGATCACCGCGATGATCGCGCTCTGCGGTTCGTCGGTACCCAGCTTGAAGCCGAGATCGCGCAGGCCCTTGTGCAGCGTGCGGCTGTTCTCCCACAGGTGCGCGCGCTTGTTGCCGCCGTGCATCAGCTTGCGGATCGAGGTGGCGCTCGACGCCATCACGCTCGGCGGCAGGGCGGCGGTGAAAACATAGGGGCGGCACACCAGCCGCATCACTTCGAACTTGGGATGGTTGGACACGCAGAAGCCACCGACAGTGCCGACGCTCTTGGAGAAGGTGCCGATGATGAAATCGACATCGTCGAGCACGCCCTGCTCTTCGGCCACGCCGCGCCCGTGTTCGCCGATGAAGCCCATCGAATGAGCCTCGTCGACCAGAACCATCGCGCCGTTTTCCTTGGAGACGCGCACCATTTCCCTGAGCGGGGCGACATCGCCCATCATCGAATAGACGCCTTCCAGCACGACCAGCTTGCCCGCACCTTCGGGGATGCGCTTCAGCCGCTTTTCCAGCGCTTCGACGTCGTTGTGCTTGAACGGCACGACTTCGGCATTGCCCATCGCGCAACCATCCCAGATCGAGGCGTGGCTGTCGATGTCGAGGATGATGTAATCGCCCTTGCCCGCCAGCGTCGAAATGATCCCGAGATTGGCCTGATAGCCGGTCGAGAAGACCATCGCGTGGTCCATCCCGTAGAAATCGCGCAGCGCGGCTTCGACATCGCGGTGGTCGCGGAAGGTGCCGTTCAATACGCGGCTGCCGGTCGTGCCCGCGCCGAAATCCTCCATCGCCGCCTTGCCCGCCGCGATCACGTCGGGGTCGAAGGTCATGCCCATGTAGTTGTAGGTGCCGAGCAGGATCGTGTCGCGCCCGTTGCAGATCGCGCGGGTCGGCGAGAGCACCTGCTCCATCACCAGATTGAACGGATCCTCGACCCCTGCGGCCAGCAACTGCTCGCGGGTCTGGATGATCGGATCGAACTTGGCGAGCAGGTCGACAGGCCCGGCGGCGGTGGCAGCGTCGTTCATGGCAGTGGCCATTATCAGCTTTCCTGCAGCTTGTGGACGGCCGCGACGAGCTGACCCCAGTTTTCGATCTCTGCCTGCTGGTTCATCGAGATGATGATGTCGAATTCGTCCTCGATCGCGGCGACGAAATCCATCACCGTCAGACTGTCGAATTCGAGATCGCCGGCAAAGGTGGTGGAGTCCTCGATGGCGATGCCCTTCTTGTTGAAGGGTTCGACCAGAGTGCGGATCGAAGCGTCGACGTCGGCAGGGGTCATGGCGCGGGGTGCTTTCGTTTGCGTCGGTTGTCGTGCAGGGCTTGGCCCGATATTACGCTTGCAAAGCGGCGGATGATGCAGCTTGTCAAGTTTTGGCCGTGCCCCAAGGGCGCAGCAATGCCTGTCCGGGGGGAATTATGGCACCAACTCCAACCCAGCATGACCCGACGGCGGAGGCGCCACCGGCCTATTCGACCCAGGCGATCCACATGGTGCGCACCACGCAGCAGATCAATCTGGCGCTGAGCCAGATGGCCGATACCAAGGCTTCGATCCTGATGGGGGCGAACTTTCTCGTCTTCACCGTCGCGGTGGGTCAGGCGAGCAAGGGGGGCCTGCCATTGGCGCTCGGCGTGATGGCGCTGTTTGCCTTCGTGTCGGCGATGTGCGCGGTATTCGCGGTGCTGCCGTCGGTGAGCGGGCGGGGATCGGCGCGACTGACCGATTCAGCGCGCAATCCGCTGTTCTTCGGACACTTCGCCGAGATGGATGAAGGCGAGTGGACCGACAGCATCCTCACCGAACTGCGCGACGACGAGACCGTGTTCCGGCTGATGCTGCACGACATCTACCAGAACGGGCAGGTGCTCCACCGCAAGAAGTACCGTTATCTCGGCTATGCTTACAGGAGCTTCATGGCGGGGCTGATCCTGACAGCCCTCGTCGCCGGAGTCGAATATGCGATGCGCGCGGGTTGAGCCCGCCGCACCTTGTCACACCAGCGCGTTGACCGCCGACATGAAGGGCCCGATCGACACGGGCTTCGACAGATAGCCCTCGGCCCCCGCCGCGCGGATGCGCTCTTCATCGCCCTTGGCCGCAAAGGCAGTGACGGCCAGTACGGGAATGCCCGCCAGCCTGCGGTCGCGCTTGGCCGCCTCGATCAGATCGACTCCCGAGACACCGCCTAATTGGATATCCATGATGATGAGATCGGGCATCGCCGCGCGCGCCGTGTCGAGCACCAGATTGCCATCCGCCACCGGCTCGACATCGAACCCGTTCGCGCGCAGCACATCGCAGAACAATTTCCGGTTGAGGTCATTATCCTCGACAACCATGATCCGCTTTGTCACTGCACGCCCCGTTTGCCACCCACCGACTGATTAGACCGACCGGAAGGACAGGACAATCCCGCATCACCCCTCAACCGAGCCCATCAACCCGCAGACGCTGGCGCTGGCGGCGCTCGGCTGGGTGCTGGACTGCGAGGACAGGGCGGCGCGGTTTCTGGAACTGACCGGGCTCGATCCCGATTCGCTGCGCGCCGGGCTGGGCGATCCGCTGATCCTCGCCGCGCCGCTCGAATTTCTCGCCAATCACGAACCCGATCTGATCCGCGCGGCCGAGGCGCTTGCTGTCACGCCCGAGGAACTGGTTGCCGCCAAGGACGCTTTGCAAGCATGAACCGCCCCCTGATCATCTCCGATTGCGACGAAGTGCTGCTGCACATGGTCGCGCCCTTCAAGGACTGGCTGGAGGCATCGCAAGGCGTCAGCTTCCACCTGGAAGGCCACAATTTCGCCGAGGCACTGCGCTGGCAGGAGAATGGCGAATTGCTCGCCCCGCCCGATATCTGGCGGATGCTGCGGTTGTTCTTCGACAGCGAGATGGACAGCCAGCTGCCGATCGCCGGAGCGGTGGAAGGCATCAACACCCTCGCCGAAAAGGCCGATGTGGTAATCCTGACAAACCTCACCGATCACCACCGCGACGCGCGGGCCGAGCAGCTTGCCAAGGTCGGGATCAACGCGCGGGTCTTCACCAATCAGGGCCCCAAGGGCCCGGCGCTGAAGGCGATTATCGACGAATATGCCCCCTCGAAGGCGCTGTTCATCGATGATCTCGCGCAGCACCATGCCAGCGTGGCCGAGATGACCCCGCACGTCACTCGCCTGCACCTGTGCGGCGAGCCGATGATCGCCCATGCCATTGATTGCGCCCACAAGGCCGGCCACGCCCATTCGCGGATCGACCGCTGGGACGAGGCGCTGCCCTGGCTGCTTGAACGACTGGAGAACTGAAAATGAGTTATACCGCCCGCCTCGCCGAACTCGGCATCACCCTGCCCAAGCCCGCCGCGCCGGTCGCCAGCTACGTGCCCGTCGTGGTGAGCGGCGGCATGGCCTATGTCTCGGGCCAGATCGCCTTTGCCGATGGCAAGATCATCACCGGAACGCTCGGCAAGGATGTCAGCCTTGAAGAAGGGCAGGCCGCCGCGCGCGCGTGCGGGCTGATGATCCTCGCCCAGCTCGAGGCCGCAGGGCTGCTCGATCAGGTGGCGCGGGTGGTGAAGCTGGGGGCCTTCGTTTCCTCGACCCCCGATTTCTTCGATCACCCCAAGGTCGCCAATGGCGCGTCCGATCTGATGGAGCAGGTGTTCGGCGGCGCAGGCCAGCACGCCCGCGCGGCGGTGGGCGTGGCGGCGTTGCCGCTCAATGCTGCGGTCGAAGTCGATGCGATCGTCGCGCTGAAGGCATGAGCGCAAGGCCCGCGCCCGGCTGGCTGACGCAGTGGGAATACGCCCACCGCGGCCTGCACGGGCCCGGAGCCGATGGGCTTGTGCCGGAGAATTCGCTGGCAGCGGCCAGGGGCGCAATAGCCCGCGGCATGGGCATCGAATGCGATATCCAGATGAGCGGCGATGGCGAGCCGCTGGTGTTCCACGATTGGGATCTGCCGCGCCTGACCGGAGCGGAAGGACTGGTCGCGCGGCACACCGCCGAAGCCGTGCTGGCGCTGCGCCTGCTCCGCACCGACCAGCGCCCGCCCCGGCTGGCCGATCTGCTGGCGGCGGTCGCGGGTGCGGTGCCGGTGCTGATCGAGGTGAAGTCGATGCCCTTCTATGCTGTCGAAGCCGCGTGCCGCGCAGTGGCGGCAGGGATTGCCGACTATCAGGGTGATGTTGCGGTTATGAGCTTCGATCCTCGCGTACCGGAATGGTTCGCGGGCCATGCACCGCAGATTGCGCGCGGGCTGGTCGGGACCGACACGCTCGAAAACGGTTTCAAGGGCGAGTGGCGCAAGGCGCAAGCGCTCGCCGCCGCGCAGCCAGACTTCCTCGCCATCGACGT
Organism: Porphyrobacter sp. YT40; assembly: GCF_006542605.1. Taxonomy (GTDB): domain Bacteria; phylum Pseudomonadota; class Alphaproteobacteria; order Sphingomonadales; family Sphingomonadaceae; genus Erythrobacter. The sequence goes on along the minus strand of NZ_CP041222.1, from coordinate 485,849 downwards.
GCGCGACCTTCACCGGGCCGAGGCGGCGGCATGGCGCGCAGGCGGCAGGCCGCTGCTGACATGGACGGTGCGCTCGCCCGAAACGCGCGCGACGGGCCTCGCGCTGGCCGATGCGCTGATCGCGGAAGGAGCGGGGCTGGCGTGAGCGACGCTGAACTTACCGTGCGCATCGCCCCCTCGGTTGGCAGCTTCGACCGCGCGGAATGGAACGCGCTTGGCGGAAATGACAATCCCTTCGTCAGCCACGAATTCCTGACCGCGATGGAGGATTCGGGCAGCGTCGGCCCCGGCACCGGGTGGGAGCCTGCGCCGATCGTGATTACCGATGAGGCGGGCAAGCTGCTTGCCGCCATGCCCTCCTATGCCAAGGGCCACAGCCAAGGCGAATATGTCTTCGATCACAGCTGGGCCGATGCCTGGCACCGCGCGGGCGGGCGCTATTACCCCAAGCTTCAAATCGCCGCACCCTTCACCCCGGCCACCGGCCCGCGCCTGCTGCTGTCCGATCCAAGTCTCGCTCCGCATCTGCTCAAGGGCGCGGAGGCGGTGTGCCTACAGAACAATATGTCGAGCGCCCATGCGACCTTCATCGCGCCCGAACAAATGCCAATGTTCGAGGAGGCAGGCTGGCTGCCGCGCGCCGATATCCAGTTCCACTGGCTCAACCGCGATTACGCCAGCTTCGACGACTTCCTCGCCGCGCTGTCATCGCGCAAGCGCAAGGATCTGCGCAAGGAACGTGCCGCCGCCACCGAAGGCCTCGCCATCCGCCATCTCACCGGCAGCGATATCCGTGAGGAGCACTGGGATGCGTTCTGGCTCTTCTATCAGGACACCGGCGCGCGCAAATGGGGGAGCCCTTACCTGACGCGCGAGGCCTTCAGCCTGCTGGGCGAGCGGATGGGCGACCGGATCGTGCTGATCCTCGCCTATGACGGGGACGAACCGATTGCGGGCGCGCTCAATTTCGTTGGCAAGGAGGCGCTCTACGGACGCTATTGGGGCTGCACCCGCGAGGTGCGGTTCCTGCATTTCGAGCTGTGCTACTATCAGGCGATCGACATCGCCATCGCGCGCGGTCTTTCGCGGGTCGAGGCGGGGGCGCAGGGCGGTCACAAGCTCGCGCGCGGTTACGAACCGGTGCAGACCTTGTCCGCGCACTGGATCGCCGATCCGGGCTTTCGCGCGGCGGTCGCCGATTTCCTGGAACGCGAACGCGCCGGCGTGGCGAGCGACCAGCTCTACCTCGACAGCCGCACCCCGTTCAGGAAAGACAGCTAACGGGGTTTACGCAGCGCGCAGGCGTCCTTCCGCGAGCCATTGGCGCGCGCGGCGCTGGGCTTCGGCGATTTCGCGCGCGGTCATTTCGTCGGAGATGTCGGCGCGGCAGAAGGAGGCTTCCTCGTGCCCGCGTGCGGCGGCAAGGTTGAACCACTTGTGCGCTTCGATCAGGTCGCATTGCGCGCCGTTGCTGCCGGTGGAAAAGGCCACCCCGAGGTCGAAGCAGGCCCCGGCGTTGCCTTCGCTCGCTGCGGCCAGCCAGGCCGCCAGCGGACTGTCGGGCGAAGCGGTCTGCGCGGTCTTGGCGCTGATCGTGATGATGTTCATGTCTGGTCCCCGTCTCTCACCAGATCGCCCCCCGGCGACCTTCCGTGGCCCCAGAAGTGCGGCGCTTATGGTCAAAAATTAGTTAACGCTGCGCAGACTTTCTTGTCGGAGGGCTTTTGCACCTGCCTTTCCCCAAAGCCGCTTGTGTGGCTTGGGGGGCTTCCCTATAGGGCGCGCATTGCTTCAGCTTGCCGGATCCAGGTGAGCCCATGAAAATATTCAGGGCGTCAGGACGCGATGGACTTCCCGGCAACTCATGGGACGAGAAAGCTTGATGCCTACTGCCGCGTCTGACGAAATCGACATTCTCGAAAAGGCGAAGCGCCTGCTCGCGCCGGACTATGTGCCGAGCGATGACGAGGAGTACATGAACGAGCGCCAGCAGGCCTATTTCCGGATGCTGCTGCTGGAATGGAAGCGCTCGATCCACTCGGCCGCCGGGCAGACGCTGCAATCGCTCGCCGATGGTCCGATCCGCGAGGCCGATCTCACCGACCGCGCTTCGAGCGAGACCGACTGGGGCATCGAACTGCGCACCCGCGATCGCCAGCGCAAGCTCGTCTCCAAGATCGACGCGGCGCTGCGGCGGATCGATTCGGGCGAGTATGGCTATTGCGAGGTGACCGGCGATCCGATCGGCCTCAGGCGTCTGATCGCGCGCCCCGTTGCGACCATGACTGTCGAAGCGCAGGAAGCCCACGAACGCCGCGAAAAGGTCTCGCGCGACGATTAGAGCGGTTTCCGGCCATTCTTACCCACCGTGACGGAGCCGAATAGGCCGCAGGGCTAGGCGCGCGGAGTAAGCGATGCAGCGCATCGTGAACGGCAAGCAACGTGGCCCTGCGGCCTATTCGGCCCGCCCCGGTCGCGCTCTGAAGTCCGCTGGCTTCGTCATTCCGCTTGCAGGGGCAACCAAGCCCCTGCCGCGCGCCATTCCTGTCCAGCGGACTTCAGAGCGCGATCACGGCGGGTAAGAATGGCCGGAAACCGCTCTAAGGCTAAACGGACTGCCGCAAGGTTGTGCCGCGCTGGGACGCTGCTGCAACGCGCGGCCGCTACGAGGCCGAACTTTACCGCCTGTTAACCGCGTTGGGCGCACGACCTGTGGCATATCGCGGGCGGTCATGCGATGCGCAGATCGACGTCCCGCTTGATGATCAATTGCTGAGGAGGCGAACCGGAGATGACAGGGGTTGAAACCCGCAGTGTCGCGCGCGACAGCCTGTTTCTGCTGGCTGACATCTGGGTCGAGCAGGGCAGCGACGTACACCGCGTGCGCGTGCGCAACCTTTCGGATGGCGGCATGATGGGCGAAGGCACGATGCGCGTGCAGCGCGGGAACCGGGTCACGATCCAACTGCGCAACATCGGCAAGGTCGGCGGCACGGTGGCCTGGGTGCAGGACGACCGCTTCGGCATTGCCTTCGACGACGAAATCGATTCCCAAAAGGCGCGCCGTCCGTTGCAGACGGCTGACGATCCGGCCGCTGCGGTGGTGAAGGCCTCGTGGGCGCATCGTGCGCCGCCGCCGCCGCATCCCGCTCAGCTCCGCAAGATCTGATCGCAACACACATTTTTTCGACAAGCTGACCAGCGCGTTGCAACCTGCTAGGCAGGCGCAATGCGATTCTGGCTGCCCCTGCTTGCTGCCCTTGCCACCTGCGCTTGCAGCCCGTCGGGTGGCAGTGGCGCGGTCGAGGTGGCGGTGATCGGCGCGCCGGAAAGCCTGTTCCAGCAGGGTGTCCGCCTGTCCCCCGCCGCCCAGCATCTCCACGCCGCCACGCAGGAGGGTCTGGTCGCGCTCGATCAGGCAGGACAGGTCGTGCCTGCCATGGCCGAGCGCTGGATCGTCACCGACGACGGGCTGAGCTATATTTTCCGCCTGCGCGACAGCACCTGGCCCGATGGCGACGAAATCACCGCCGCCGATGTCCGCCAGCAGCTGCGCGATGCGCTCGCGCGGGTGAAGGGCACTTCGCTCGGGCTCGATCTGGGCAAGGTCCGCGACATCCGGGCGATGACGGGGCGGGTGGTCGAGGTGCGACTGACCGCGCCGATGCCCGATTTCCTGCGCCTGCTGGCTCAGCCCGAAATGGGCTTCACCAAGGCTGGCAGCGGAGCGGGGCCGATGGCGATGTCGCGCAACGCGGAGACCGGTGTGGCGCGCCTCACTGCGTTGCCACCCGAAACCCGCGGCCTGCCCGCGCGCGAGGATTGGGAAGAGGTCGCGCGCCCGGTCGCAGTTCGGGCGCTGTCGGCGCGCGACGCGGTGGCGGCCTTTTCGCGCGGGGAGGTCGATCTGGTGCTGGGCGGCACGCTGATCGACTTTCCGCTCGCCGAAGTCGGCCCGCTGTCGCGCGGGACGATCCAGGTCGATCCGACCATCGGGCTGCTCGGGCTGACGGTGAAGAGCGAAGAGGGCTTCATGGCCGATCCCGCCCGGCGCGAGGCGCTGTCGATGGCGATCGACCGGGGTGCGCTGATCCGCAATTTCGGGCTGAGCGGCTGGCGCGAGAGCAGCTGGGTGGTGCCGCCGGGCAATTTTTCCGCGCCGCCCTTTCCGGCCGATCGCTGGGACGGGGCCTCGCTCGAAGACCGCCGCCGGATCGCTGCCGCGCGGGTGCGCGCCTGGGCCACCGGGCCGGAGCGCGAGGCGGTGGTGCGTATTGCCTTGCCGCGCGGGCCGGGCAGCGATGTGCTGCTGCGGGGGCTGGCGCGGGCGTGGGGTGAGATCGGGGTTTCGGTCAAGCGCGTCGCTCCCGGGGCCCCGGCTGATCTGGAGCTGCGCGACACGCTGGCGCGCTATGCCTCGCCGCGCTGGTATCTCAACCAGTTCCATTGCAGCCTCGGGGCCGGGCTCTGTGCGCCGGAGGCCGATGCCCTCGTGCGCCAATCGCTCACCGAGCCCGATGCCGCCGTGCGCGAGCAGTTGCTGATCGAAGCCCATGCCGCCTTGGTCGAACGCGAGGCTTATATTCCGCTGGGCGTCCCCGTGCGCTGGTCGATGGTGCGCGGGACGATCCGCAACTACCAGCCCAACGGCTGGGCGCTGCACCCCTTGTTCGCGCTCTCGCAGCCCACCACATAAGGTGGTATGGAACAGACCATGCCGCCCCGCCCCGAACCCATGACCTTCACCCTGCCGACCGGCAATGATCCGGCTTCGGTGCGCGCCCGCGTGGTCGCATTGGAGCGGATGCTGGAGCGCAGCTTCACCATCCCCGGCGTCAACATGCCGGTCGGTCTCGATGCGCTCGTCGGCCTCGTGCCGGTGCTGGGTGACATCGTGACCACCGCCATGGGTGCCTATATCGTCTGGGAAGCGCGCAATCTCGGCCTGCCCAAATGGAAGCTCGCCCGGATGGGCGCCAACGTTCTGTTCGACACCGCGATCGGCGCGATCCCCGTGGTGGGCGACGCAGCCGATTTGCTGTTCCGCTCGAACACGAAGAACCTCAAGATCCTGCTCAAGCACATCGACAAGCACCATCCCCAGACCCGCGTGATCGAGGGCTAGTTTCCTTCGCGCCGCACGCAGGCTAGGGCAGGGGCATGAGCGCCGATGTCACCTATGCGAGCTACCTCGATCTGGGCCGTATTCTCGAAGCGCAGCATCCGGCTTCGGAGGCGCATGACGAGCTGCTGTTCATCATCGTCCACCAGGCGAGCGAGCTGTGGCTCAAGCTCTGCCTGCATGAGCTGACTGCCGCGCGCCAATGTATCGAGGCCGATGATCTGCGCCCGGCGTTCAAGATGCTGGCGCGGGTGGCGCGGGCGCAGCAGCAGCTGATCCAGAGCTGGGATGTGCTCTCGACAATGACCCCGCACGATTACTCGGCGATCCGCTCGCATCTGGGCGCGTCCTCCGGGTTCCAGTCGGCGCAGTACCGGATGATGGAATTCATGCTCGGCGGGCGCGACGGCAAGCACGTGCGGCTGCACAAATCGAACGCCGACTGGGCCGGGCGGCTGGAGGCCGAGGCGGCGCGCGCGAGCCTGTACGATGCGGCGATCCACCTGCTCGCGCGGCGCGGTTTTGCCATCGACGCGGCGGTGCTGACGCGCGATCCGGCCGCGCCGTGGGCTCACAACGCCAGCGTCGAGGCGGCATGGGCGGCGATCTACCGCGATCCGCAGGCGCACTGGGATCTGTATGAACTGGCCGAGAAGCTGGTCGATCTGGAATACCACTTCCAGCGCTGGCGCTTCGGGCATCTCAAGACGGTCGAGCGCATCATCGGCTTCAAACGCGGCACGGGGGGCACGCCGGGCGTTCCTTACCTTGAGGGCGTGCTGAAACAGGCCTTCTTCCCCGAACTGCTCAGCGTCAGGACCGCGATATGACCCCCGAAGCCCGCGCCGCCGAGTTCGACGCTGCCGATCCGCTGGCGGGCTTTCGCGAGCGGCTCACGCTGCCCGAGGGTGTCATCTACCTCGACGGCAATTCGCTGGGGGCGCTGCCCAAAGCGACCCCGGCGGCGCTCGCACGAGTGGTGGAGAGCGAGTGGGGCGAGGGGCTGATCCGGTCATGGAACAGCGCGGGATGGTTCAACATGGCGACCCGCATAGGCGGCAAGATCGCGCCGCTGATCGGGGCCGCGCCGGACGAAGTGATCGCCTGCGATTCGACCTCGGTGAACCTGTTCAAGCTGATCGGCGCTGCGCTTCGGATGCGGCCCGGCAGGAAGGTGGTGCTGTCCGAGCCCGGCAACTTCCCGACCGATCTCTACATGATCGCAGGCCTCGAAGCGCAGGGCCTCGCCGAGCGGCGGCTGGCGGAGCGCGGCGAGCTGGCGCAGGCGCTGGATAGCGATGTTGCGCTGCTGATGCTCACGCACGCCCACTACAAGACTGGCGCGCTGCATGACATGGCGACGCTCACCCACGCGGCGCATGAGGCAGGCGCGCTGGTGCTGTGGGATTTGTCGCACTCGACCGGGGCGCTGCCGGTCGATCTGAACGCGGTGGGCGCGGATTTCGCGGTCGGCTGCGGCTACAAATACCTGTGCGGCGGGCCGGGTGCGCCTGCCTTCGCCTTCGTGGCCGAGCGCCATCAGGCGGAGTTGCAGCAACCCCTGACCGGCTGGTTCGGCCACGCGGCGCCCTTCGCCTTTTCCGACGACTACGCGGGCGCGCCGGGGATCGAGCGGCTGCAATGCGGCACCCCGCCGGTGCTGGGGCTGGCGGCGTTGGAGGTGGGGGTCGATCTGATCGCCGAGATCGGCGTCGCGCGGCTTTACGCCAAGTCACAGGCGCTTTCCGAGTTCTTCCTCGAAAGCCTGATGGCGCATGATGTGGCGCTGGAACTGGTCAGCCCGCCGCGCGCTGCCGAGCGCGGAAGCCAGCTCTCCTTCCGTCACGAGAACGCCTACGCCATCTGTCAGGCGCTGATCGCACGCGGTGTGATCGGCGATTTCCGCGCGCCCGACGTGCTGCGACTGGGCTTCGCGCCCGCCTATCTGAGTTTCGCCGACATGGCCGGCGCCGCCCGCCATCTCGCCGAGGTGCTGGCAAGTGGCGAGTGGCAGCGGCCCGAGTTCAACCAGCGGGCCGCAGTGACCTAGCCGACACTTCTTTCGGCCTTGTCCTTTTCGTTGGTGCCCTTGATCATCGCGCGCATCTGCTCCCACTCGGCATCACCCAATGCGTGGAGCATCGGGTAGAACGTCCCGCCGTTGGCCTGATAGCCTGCGCCGTCGATCGCGATGGTCTGGCCGTTCACATATTCCGCGCCCGGCCCCATCAGGAACACCGCGAGATTGGCGAGTTCGTGCATCTCGCCCGCGCGGCCCATCGGATTGAGTTCGTTCTTCTTGTTGTCGCCGCTGCTGCCCGGATTGAGCCGCGCGTTCATCCCCTTGGTCGGGAAGAGCCCCGGCGCGATGGCGTTGAACCTCAGGCCATAGCGGCCCCATTCGGTCGCGAGGCTCTGGGTCATGGCGTTGATCGCGGTCTTGCTCATGGCACTCGGCACCACGAAGGCGCTGCCCGACCATACCCAGGTGGTGAGGATCGAGAGGAAGCTGGCGCGCTTCTTCTCCGCAATCAGCCGCTTGCCGATATCGAGCGTGACGTAGAAGGTGCCGCGCATCACAATGTCGGCGATGGCGTTGAAGCCGTTGACGGACAGGTCCTCGGTGCGGCTGATGAAGTTGCCTGCGGCGTTGTTGACCACGCCCGTCAGCGCCCCGCCATCGGCCCAGATCGCGTCGACCATCGCATGGATCGCGTCCGGATCGCGGATGTCGCAGGCCATGCCGACGATCTTGCCCCCATGCAGCGCAGTCAATTCGGCGGCGGTTTCATCGAGCTTCACCTGCCGCCGCCCGCAGATATAGACCGTCGCCCCAAGCTTGAGGAACGCCTCCGCCATCTCGCGCCCGAGGCCGGTGCCGCCGCCGGTCACGAGAATCCGCTCGCCCGCCATCAGGCCATCGCGGAACATCAGCTTCGATACGTCCATGGGTCGTCCTTTCAGAGACCGAGCACGGTCTTGGCGATGATGTTCTTCTGCACTTCGTCCGATCCGCCGAAGATCGTCGCGGCGCGGTTGTTGAGGTAGCGGCCCATCGCGGTCTGCGCATATTCGCTGCCCACCGGCTCGGGCGCCTCGTTGCCGTAGAGCGGGCGTTCCAGCGGCAATTGGAGCGCGTCCGGGCCGAGCAGTTCGAGCCGCAGCACATCGACCTTCTGGCCGATGTTCGATCCGAGCAGCTTGACCAGCGAGGTCTGCGGCCCCGGCGCGCGGCCCTTGGCCAGTTCGGCGAGGATGCGCAGTTCGGTCACTTCCAGCGCTTCGGCCTCGAGCCGCACGCGGGCAAGCCGGTCGCGGAAGCGCGGGTCGTGCGCGATCGCGCCGTTGACGCCCGAAGGCTGGGTCTGCGCGAGGGTTTCGAGCCGTCCGATCGATTGCAGCAGGCGCGGGGCGTAGCACGATCCGCCGCGCTCGTTCTCGAGCAGGAACTTGGCGATGCTCCAGCCCTGCCCCTCTTCGCCGATGCGGTTTTCGACTGGTGTGCGGGCATCGGTGAAGAACACCGCGTTGACCTCGTGATCGCCCGACATCGAATGGATCGGGGTCACTTCCACGCCCGGCTGGTCCATCGGCACCAGCAGGAAGCTGATCCCGGCCTGCTTCTTCACGGTCGCATCGGTGCGGACCAGCGCGAAGATCCAGTCGGCGTGGTGGGCGTGGGTGGTCCAGATCTTGGAGCCGTTGATGACATACTCGTCACCCTCGAGCCGCGCCGAAGTCTTGAGGCTCGCAAGGTCCGATCCGCTGCCCGGTTCGGAATAGCCCTGGCACCAGTAATCCTCGCCCGAAAGAATGCGCGGCAGGAAGCGCGCCTTCTGCTCGGGCGTGCCGAATTCGCAGATGACGGGGCCGACAAGGCGCAGGCCGAGGATCGCGAGCGCAGGCGCGCCGGCGAGCGCGCATTCCTTTTCGAAGATGAACTTCTGCGTCGGCGTCCAGCCGGTGCCACCGTCTTCCTTGGGCCAGTGCGGTGCAACCCAGCCCTGCCGGTAGAGGATCCGGTGCCATTCCATGCCGATATCGGGTTCGACGAAAACCCCCGGCGTGCGGCGCGCGCCATCGCGCAGCCGTTCGGGCAGGTTGTCCTTGAGAAACGCGCGCACTTCCTCACGGAAGGCGATGTCCTCGGCTGAGAAATCCATGTCCATCTGCAGCGATCCCAATCAGTCCCCGTCTCTCATGGCCCAGCGGATCGTGCGCCGCAGCAGGTCATAATAGACGTCGTAATTCCAGGCGCACATTTCCTTGTGCGGGTAAAAATCGGCCATGCCGGGAAGATCATAGTGCCCCCGGCAATGCCCCAGCGCGTTGTATACGATCCGCCCCGCGCCGATATCCCTCGTATAAACGATAGGTACGGTGGTCTTGGGCCATTGGCTGCAGGTGAATCCGGTCGCCTCGCCTTCGAAGGTGGTCTGCATCAGCGTGTTGATCGGCGCGGTGGTCTTGGAGAGGTAGAGCTCGTCCACCACTTCGAAGTCTTCGATGCCTTTCGTCAGCTCGTGATCCTTGTTCACCACCTCGACCGGGAACTTGTCGATCGGCGGGTGGGCCTTGAACTGGGTGCCGAGCATGTCGAACACGTCGGGCCGTTCGTCCGGCGCATCGACGAGGCCTTCCGCCGTGAAGACGAGGATCGAGTTGGTGCCGTGGAGCGCCATCCACTTGCCGCCCTTGTCGAGCCAGGCGCGCAATTGCTTCGCCTGTTCTTCGGTCGGCATCAGATCGCAGGTATAGGTGATGAGGAAGCGGCACTGGTCGAGCCGCTCCAGCCCCGAATAGTCGCAGGCGACCGTGGTGCGGATATGCGGATGTTCGGCCAGCAGCTTGAGGATCTCGAGCCGGGGGTAGTCGATATCGTGATACTTGCCCGCGGCGATGAAATGCGCGTCGATGCGGGTGGCGGGTTGTTCTGCCATGTCAGCTCCTGATGCTGCCGCCGCCATCGACGGTAAAGTCGCAGCCGGTGGTGAAACTCGCCTCGTCGCTGGCGAGGAACACGACCGCGCGGGCGACCTCCTCGGGCTCGCCGATGCGGTTCATCGGGTGGGTGGCGGCGAAGTTCGTCTCGATGTTCTCTGGCGTGTCGGCGCCGGAGAACTTGTAGCGGTTGTACATCGGCGTGCGGATCGCGCCGGGGTGGACCATGTTGGCGCGGATCGGCAATCCGCGTTCGGCGAGATCGAGCGCGACCGATTGTGTGAGGCCGCGCAGGCCCGCCTTCGAGGCCGAATAGGCCGCGACGAAGGCCGCCGGACGCATCGCGATCATCGAGCCGATGTTGACGATCGCGCAGGGCTCCCCGCTGGCCTCCATCGCCGGGATCGCCGCGCGCATCCCGTAGAACGGGCCGTGCAGGTTGATGTCGATGGTGCGCTCCCACACGTCGAGCGAGCCGTGCGGCACGTTACCCGGCTCGGAGATGCCGGCGATGTTGCACAGCACGGTGAGCTTGCCGAACCTGCCGCGGGTGGCCGAGACGGCGGCTTCCCACTGGTGCAGATCACGCACGTCGAGCTGGCAGGCAGCGGCGCGCTCGCCCAGTTCATCGGCGAGAGCCTGCGCTTTTTCGAGCTGCACATCGCCGAGCATCACGCTGCCGCCCTCGGCCACGATCAACCGCGCGACCGCAGCCCCGATCCCCTCCGCGCCGCCTGAAACCAGCGCGACCTTGCCCTGCATCTTCATGCCTTTTCGCGCTCCAGAATCGCGACCCCGGAAAGGCCCGGAGCGCCGTAGACGTGGGAATAGCCGAACCGGGGCTTGCCCGGCACCTGCCGCTCGCCTGCGCGGCCGCGCAGTTGGGTGACGTTCTCGTAGACCTGCCTCAGGCCCGAAGCGCCAATCGGCTCCCCGCAGGCAAGGCAACCGCCATCGGTGTTGACCGGCAGCTTGCCGCCGATCTCGCTCCAGCCATTGGCGAGCCATTCTTCCTGCTCGCCATCCTTGCAGAAGCCGTTTTCGGCCATGTGCATGATTTCCGCGCCGCTTTCGGTGTCCTGCAATTGCGCGACCGATATGTCCTCCGGCCCGATCCCGGCCTTCTCGAAGGCGGCCTGCGACGCGAGCACGGTGGGCTTGCCGCCTTCCTCGATGCTGATACCGGCCTGGAACACCTCGAAGGAGTTGGGCGGGCGCGTCTTCACCGCAACGCTGCGGATTTTCACTCCGTCCGCGCCCAGTTCCCTCATCTTCTTTTCCGAAGCGAGGATCAGCGCCACCGCACCCTCGGCGGGCGAGCAGAACATGTATTTGGTCAGCGGATCGTTGATCATCGGCGCGTTCATGATCGTGTCGAGATCGACCGGGCTGCGCCGCCATGCGTGCGGCGTGATAGTGCCGTTGCGAAAGGCCTTTTCGGCCACGCGGCCCAAGGTGGTGCGGCTGATGCCGTGCAGCTGCATGTAGCGCTGGATCTTCAGCGCGAAGAACTGCGTGGTCAGCATCATGCCGGTCTGGCCGTACCATTCGGGCAGGCCATAGTCGGACGGCTTGGCGTTGAACGCGCCGCGCGGGTGCTTGTCGAAGCCGACCGCGAGCGCGAGGTCGTACATGCCGCTGGCGATCGCCTGCTGCGAGGCGGCGAGCGCGCTGCCGCCGGTGGCGCAGCCATTGGCCACGTTGGTGAAGGGGAGCGAGGTCAGCCCGAGCTCGTTGACCATGATGTCGGCATTGCCCGCCGCCGCGCTGCCGCCATAGGCGCACTCAATATCGGGCCATTCGAGCCCTGCGTCGGCGAGCGCTTCGCGCACGGCATAGACGCCTTGCTCACGGCCCGAACGGCTGTCGGTGCGGCCGAAGGGGTGGATCCCCGCACCGATGATATAGACGTTCTCGCTCATGCGGCCTGACTTTCTGCTTGGGCGACCGGACGGAAGGCGTAGGTGTCGAAGCGCGCGTTGAACGGCACGATGCAGAATTCGAGCTCCATGCCGAGATGGAGGTCTTCCAGCCGCGCATCGACGATGCGGCTCTCGACGATCACCTCGCCGGGCAGTTCGACATAGCCCAAGAGGAACGGCTGAAAATCGGGCGGGCCTTCACCGGGGCCGGAGCCGGGGCCTTCATAGGGCTCCTTGGGCAGGAAGCCTTGACTCGTCCACGACCACAGCTTGCCCCGGCGCGAGAGCTTGTAGGGCTCCACACCCTCGGCCGCGTCGCCCACCGGCATCGGGAAGACGATCTGCCCCGAAGGCAGGCGCCCGCCCATCAGGTGCGGCTCGGCGCCATCGCTCCACAGGTCGGGATCGATCTTTTCGCCCATCGTCAGTCCCCCCTCAGGCTGCCAAAGCATATTCGGCAAGCACGGTATCGACATCGCCGAACATGCGGGCGAGCACCAGCACGCGCTTCAACGCGTGGCCGATGGCAAGTTCGTCGGTAATCCCCATGCCGCCGTGCATCTGCACCGCCTCGCGCGCGATGGCGTCGACGTTTGCGCCGATATAGGCCTTGGCCCCGGCGGCAGCGCGCCGCCACTTTGCGGCATCGCTGCGGTCGGTCAATGCTGCACGGTAAAGCATTGAACGGGCTTGTTCTTCCTTGGCGTAGCAATCGACCAGCCGGTGCTGAAGCGCCTGAAAGGAACCGATGGCAACGCCAAACTGCTCGCGCTCCTTCACATACCGGAGCGTATCGTCGAGCAACCTCTGGCCGAGCCCGACCATCTCCGCCGCCGCATAGAGCCGCACGTCGGCAACGATGCTGTCAATCGCCGCCATATCCAGCGACAACCTTGCGCTCGCAGGCGTGCGGGTCAGCTTGATCTCTCCCGCAATGCTCCCGTCGGCGAGGCGATAGGCGCGCACTTCCAGCCCCGGCGCGTCCTTGGGCACGAGGAAGCACGCGGTCTCCCCGCCCAGATCGGCGGTGACGATGAACAGGTCGGCGAGCAATGCGCCCATCACCATCGTCTTCTCGCCGGTGAGGGCGAAGCCGTCTCCGGCAGCCTCGGCCTTCATGCCCTTGGCCGTGAGGCTGTAGCGCTGGCCTCTTTCCGTCCACGCGAGGGTGGCGACGGCCTCACCCGAAAGAACGCTCTCCAGCACATCGCCTGCACCCCCACGCTCTAGCAGCAGCGCAGGCAGGATGCCGTGTTCGAGCAGCGGATCGGGCGCATTGGCCTTGCCAATCGCTTCGCACACCAGTGCCAGATCGACCGCCGAGCCACCCATGCCGCCCGCCTCTTCACCGGCTGCCAGCGCGATCAGGCCCATTCCCGCGAGTTCCTGCCAGCGCGTGCGGTCATAGCCGGTAGGCGAGAGGCGCAGCCGCCGCCGCCACTCGACATCGACCGGCGCGGCGAAGCGCTCGACCGAGCTCACGAACATTTCCTGCTCTTCGGACAGGTCGAAATTCATGCGTTCAGGCTTTCCGGGTGAAAGTGATCGGCAGGTGCGTGACCCCGCGCAGCAGGATGTTGGGGAGAATGCGGATCGCGTTCTCGTCCGCCACCGCGAAGTTATCGAGCCGCTCCAAAAGCTCGTCGAAGGCGACCAGCATTTCCTTGCGGCTCAGCATGTTGCCCACGCACATATGCGGGCCCTTGCCGAAGCTGAGGTGCGTGCGGGCATTGGCGCGCTCGATGTCGAAGCGGTCGGGATCGGGGAATTTTGCTGGATCGCGGTTGGCCGCCGCATAGCGCAGCTGCATCACAGCGCCCGCCGGGATCGCCATGCCGCCGAGCTCGGTGTCCTGCTTGACGATCCGCCACATCCCCGCGGTCGGGGTTTCGTAGCGCAGCGCTTCCTCGACGAGGTTCATGATCACCTTGGGATCGCGCCCGCCCGCCGCCGCCTTGGCCTTCGCCATCTGGTCGGGGTTGCGGATCAGCTGGAGAAGGCCCCCGGCGAGCGTCGAGGTGGTGGTTTCATTCCCCGCCACCATGAACTGCTGCATCAGCGACATGATCTCCGCATCTTCGAGCGGCGTCTCGCCCTCGATCCGGGCTTCGACCAGATCGGTAAGCAGGTCATTGCCGCCATTCGCCTTGCGGTCGTCGATCAACCCCTTGATATAGTGCTGGAACTCGACGAGACTGCGCGCGCATTCGAGCTTGCGCTCGTGGTCGACCATCTGGCTGAAGCGGTCGACCGCCGCGTCCGACCAGCGCTTCACGCGCTTGGGATCGTCCTCCAGACCGATCTGCCCGGCGATCATCGCGACGGGGAGCGGCACGCCGAATTCCTCGACGAATTCACAATGCCCCCGGTCGGCGAAGGCTTCGATGAGAGCGATGGATTTCTGCCGCATGTCGGCTTCGATCGCGTTCACGCGCGGGGCCGAGAAGGCGAGGTTCACCAGCTTGCGATTGCGCGTGTGCACCGGATGGTCGGCGGTGAGCAGGGTCGGCAGGTCGGGCCAGCCTTCCGCGAGAATGGCCTGAATCTCCGCGTCCGCCTCTCGCCCCATCAGCGCGGTGAAATCGTTCGAGAAGACCTCCGGTTTGGCCGCCGCCTCACTGCACAGCTCGTAGGAATAGACGACCCAGGTGTTCATGCCCTCGAGGTGCTCGATCGCGATCCCGGCCTCGTGGATGGCGCGGTAATAGTCGAATGGATCGACCAGCGTTTCGGGCGCGAAAACGTTGCCTTCGGGCTTGTTCATGTCAGGCGGCTCCAGACCCCTTGGAAGTATGGCACAAGCCTAGCCATGACCGCCCCCCGGATGCGATGCGCGTTTGTGTTAGGGTTGCCGGGCGCACATCATGCCGGCGCGAATTCGCGTTGGAATTCGGCCATGTCGAAATAGTCGCGCCACGCGGCGATCTGGCCTTCAGCGTTCAGTTCGAAAGTGCCCATCACGCGGATCGCGGCGCGGCGCCCATCCTTAAAGGTGAAGCCGTCGGTGCGCTCGGTCAGAACTGTGTTGCCATTGGCGGCGATGGCGTGGGTCTGCCAGTCGCATCCTTCGAGATCGGCGAGGAAGCCGGTGATCATCGCGCGCATCGCGGTGGTGCCGTGAACCGGCTCCATCGGGATGTTGTGATAGATGATGTCCTCGGCGCACAGCGCGAGCAGACCCTCGATATCGCAGGCGTTCCAATGGCCGATGAAGGCCTCGACGGTTTCCCGGGGCGTCATGAGGCTTCTCCTGTCAGGCGATCTTGAGGATCATCTTGCCGTCGTTCGTCCCCGCGAACAGCCGCATGAAGCTGTCGAAGGCGTTCTCCAGCCCCTCGTCGATGTGCTCGTCGATGGTGAGGCGCCCTTGCGCGGCCCACACGCCCATTTGCTGCGCCCCCTCGGCGAAACGGGGGACGTAGTCGGCGACCAGCAACCCGCGGATCTGCGCGCGCTTGACGATCAGCTGCCACAGGTTGCGGATGCCGCGCGGCGCGGTGTTGTATTCGCTGATGAGCCCGCACAGGCCGACGCGCGAATGGAGGTTGAGGTTCATCAGCCCCGCATCGAGGATAATGCCGCCGACATTCTCGAAGATCACGTCGACGCCGTCGGGGCAGGCCTCGGCAATCGCCTTGGTCAGCGCGGCCTCATCCTTGCCGCGATAGTCGATGGCGGCATCGAAGCCGTATTTTTCGATCAGCCGCGCGCACTTGGCCGGGCCGCCCGCGATCCCGACCGCGCGGCAGCCGTGGATCTTGGCGAGCTGGCCGACCAGACTGCCAACCGCGCCCGCCGCGCCGCTGATTAGCACGGTCTCGCCCGCCTTGGGCTCGCACACCTCCAGAAAGCCGAAATAGGCCGTCATCCCGACCGCGCCGAAGATCGAAAGGTAGTTGGTGACGCTCGGCACCAGCGAGGGTTCGATCGGCTGTGTGAAGCCGCCCGCAACGCCGATGGAATAATCCTCCAGCGCGTTGAGCCCCATCACCCATTGCCCCGGCGCGAACCCTTCCGCATGGCTTTCCTCGACCACGCCGATGGTGCTCGCCCGCACCGGAACGCCGAGCGGGATCGGCGGCATGTAGTTGCCTTCCGCATCCATCCAGCCGCGCATCGCCGGATCGAGCGAGGCGTAATGGTTGCGGATCAGGAACTGGCCCTCTTCCAGCGCGGGGGTGGCCTCGGAGACGAGTTCGAAATCGTCGCGAACCGGGGTTCCGTCAGGGCGGCGCTGGAGCAGGAAGCGGCGGTTTGTGGGCATTCGGATAATCTCCATTCCCGTTCGCCCTGAGCTTGTCGAAGGGCCGCACTTTTTGTCGTAAGAAAGAACGGGGCTTCGACAGGCTCAGCCCGAACGGATTCAGGGGTGGTTTCTCAAGCGGGTTTGAGCTTCACAGGAATGGCGCTTTGCAGGCTCTGTCCGGTGATCGGATCGTAATCGACCACCTCGCTCACCAGCCGGTTGGTGGAGGAACCGCGTTCCCGCACGTCCTCCTTGGTCGCATCGGCATCGCCATAGGCGTGCGCCATCGACACGATCCCGCGCCGCACCTTGTCGCTCGCTTTCACGACGCCGTGGATCGTGGCGTGCGGCGAGGTGATCGCGACCAGCCCGCCTTCCTCCAGCCCCAAGGCGGCAATGTCGTCGGGGTGGATGAAGGCCGGGTTGGTGGTGGTCTTGGCCTGCAGCTTCTTGAGCGGGTGGCCGATCGAGTTGAACCGCGTCTTCGAGCGGCGACTGATCAGGCGGAAGTCAAAGCCCGACTTGCTCGCCGGATTGGCGGCATATCTGAGAATCTCGGCAGGCATCGCGCCCACTGCAAGATCGAAGCGGTGGAACTCGCTTTCATCGAGCGGTTCGACCAGCGGATGCGCCTCGGGATAGACCATCGCCGCGCCGCCGTGCGCCTGACAATCCCTGCGAACGTCGCTTGGCCGCTTGAGGCTGCCCGCGACCATCAGGTCTAGGAACTCCTGCTTGCCGGGTTTGCGGTCTATCGGCAGCGGCCCGCCGCACAGCACCATCATCAGACCCAAGTGATGCGCGAGCGTCCAGAACATCTCGTATTCGTCGATGCAGTCTCCCGGCGCCTGCACCACCGCTTCGGTATAGCGGGCATAGGGCTCCTCGTGCCACCATTCGGACAGGTTGGTGATGTCCTCGCGCTCGAGGCATTGCGAGGGCGCGAGCACCACCGTGGCGCGCTTGGCGCTGGCGCTCATCCACGGGTCGATCTGCACGAACAGCTCGAGATCATCCAATGCGCGCACCATCTTGGCCTGATCGGGGAAGCCCACCACCGGATTGCCGCCGACCGAAATCAGCGCGCGCACCTGGCCCTCGCCGGGGGTGAGGATTTCGTCAGCCAGCACGTTGCAGGGCATCTCCCAGCCGAGATGCCCGAGCCCGCGGAAGCGCGACTTGGGCATCCCATCCGCGCCGAACATCGGCACCGGCGGGGCGACCTGCGCGCGGCGCGCGGTCTGGTAGGGGCTGAACACGCCGGGGATCGCGGCCTTCTCGCCCTCCTGCTTGAAGCGCGCGCAAATGGTGTTGAGGCAAGTGACGAGATATTCGGTCAGCGTGCCGTTGCCCGCCATTTCCGGGCCGGTGCCGGTGGTGGCGCAACCCTTGGAACCGCCCGCAAACATCCGCGCGGCGGCGATCAGCTGTTCCGTGTCGAGCCCCGCGCGCTCGGCAGCGACTTCGGGCGGGAAAGCCTTCACCGCCTCGGCCAACTCGTCGAACCCGTCGACATGGGCCGCGACGAAATTGCGGTCGTAGAGGCCTTCCGAGATGATCACGTTGAGCATCCCCGCCAGCATCGCCGGGTCCTCGCCCGGCTCTACGGGAAGGTAGATGTCGGCGAGCCGTGCGACATCGCTCTCGCGCGGGTCGGCGACGATCAGCTTAAGGCCCGCCGCCTTCTGGTCGCGGATGCGGCGCGAGGGGCTGAAGGGCGGCACCCCGCCGACGGGCGCGTAGTGCGAGACGATCGGGTTGTTGCCGATGAACAGCGCCACGTCGCTCTCCGAGAACGTGTTCGGCCCCGCCATCCACTTGCCGTAGCGCGCGGTGGTGAACACCTTGGCGGGCTGATCGAGCGTCACCGAGGTGTAGAAATTGCGGCTCCCCAAGGCTTGCGCGAAGGAGAGCGAGGCGGCCATCGCGGCGGAGTTCTGGAAGCCCCCCGAACCCATGAAAACGGCGACCGAATGGGGCCCGTGCTCGTCGATGATGCGGCGTAGCTCGGACGCCACATGGGCGAGCGCTTCGGACATCGGAGTCGAGACGAATTCGCCGTCCGCGTTCCGCACGAGGCTGTGATGCAACCGGTTCTCGGAGTTGTGGCTGTCGGGCAGCTCGCGGCCCTTCATGCAGGTGTAGCCGCCATAGGCCGGATCGTCGGGATCGCCGCGCACCTCGATCACTTTCCCGTCGGCGACGTCCACCTCCATCGCGCAATTGGCATGGCAGAAACGGCAGAAGGTCTTGTGAGTCTCGGCGCCCATCGTCTCTCTCCTTGAGGGCGGCAAACTACCACAGGGGGCAGGGGGCTCGACTGATACTTTTGTCCGTGGAGAGGCGGGGCGCGCGCCCGCAATAGGGCATGAACGCCAAGGAGAGACCCATGCCGACCACCACCCGCCAATGGCTCTTGAACGGACACCCGCGCGGTCGCGGCATCGAGATCGACAACGACTTCAAGCTGGCCACGGTTGATCTGCCCGATCCCGGGCCGGGCGAGATGCTCTTGAAGACCCATTATCTCGGCTTCGATCCGGCGCAGAAGGGCTGGATGGAGAACATCGCCGATTACGTTGCGCCCATGAACATCGGCGACGTGATGCGCGGCAGCGGGATTGCCGAGGTCGTCGCCAGCAACCGCGGGCGCTTTGCCGTGGGCGATCTGGTGTTCGGCACCACCGGCTGGACCGAATATCTCGTCACCGACGGCAAGGAGTTGACCAAGGTCGAAACCGACCTGTCGCCCACCGCCGTGCTCTCGGTGCTGGGGACGACCGGGCTGACCGCCTATTGCGGGCTGTTCAAAGTGGGCAAACCCGCGGCTGGCGATACCGTGCTCGTAAGCGGCGCGGCGGGTGCGACGGGGAGCATCGTCGGCCAGCTCGCCAAGATCGCCGGGTGCCGCGTGGTCGGCATCGCGGGCGGGCCGGACAAGTGCGACTGGCTCGTCAAGGAAGCGGGCTACGACGCCGCTATCGACTACAAGGCGGGCCGCGTGAAGGAGCAGATCCGCGAGCTGTGTCCGCGCGGCGTGGACGTGATCTACGACAATGTCGGCGGCAAGATTTTAAACGACATGCTCGCCTGCATTGCCACCGGCGCGCGCGTGGTGATCTGCGGCGGGATCAGCCGCTACGAGACCGGGAGCCTGCCCGCCGGGCCCGAAAACTACTTCAACCTCGTCTTCCGGCGCGGCACCATGGCGGGCTTCATCGTGCTCGACTGGGCGAGCGAATTCCCCGGCATCCGCAAGCGGCTCGAGGGCTTCGTCAAGGATGGTTCGCTGAAATATCAGGAGGACATCCAGCACGGCTTCGACAACGCGCCGCAGACGTTGCAGCGGCTGTTCGCGGGGCTCAATCGCGGCAAGCAATTGTTGAAATTGTAGAAGGATTACCCCTCCGACAGCCCTGCGGGCTGCCACCTCCCCATTGCTTCGCAACGGGGAGGGACACAAGACCACAAGTAGCGAAGCGATAGGCCGACCAAAAAAGGTCTCTCCCCGTTCGGCACGAATGGGGAGGTGGCACCGCGAAGCGGTGACGGAGGAGTCAGCCCCTGAGGTCCTTTGGCCGGTTCACATTCATCAGCGGCGCGGCCAACTCGACCCGTCGCGCCGCCACATGATCGGCGAAGCGATAGAGCGAACGGCCTCCGCTTGCGAGGAAGGCCGCCAGCGCCGCCCCCGCCTCGACCGGCCACAGTCCGACCACCGGCTGGCTTTCGACAATCGCCGCGCCTTCTCCCGCGAGCATCGCCGCCAGATCATGCGGCAGGTCAGGCACATCGACCCCGGCAGACAGCACATGGCTGAACCCGCCCGCCTCCGCATGACGCAGCGCCGCCGCGAGTCCGCCCAAGGGGCCGAGCCCGGCTTCGGGCCAGTCGGGAATGCAGGCGAAGCCGGCTTCCTCACGCCCGCAGACAACGACGCTTTCGCACTGGGCAGCCAGCGCTGCCGCGACCCGGTCGATCAGCCGCACGCCCTGATAGAGCGCCTGCGCCTTGTCGCTGCCGAACCGCCGCGCCTGTCCGCCGGCGAGGATCGCGCCGAGCAGCTTCAGTCGAAAGCCTCTGTCGCATTGCCCTCGGCGTTGTAGACCGGGCCTTCCGCATCCACGCGGTACTTGCGGCTGACCGCGGCGGTGATGCCGAACTTGCCGATGTGATCGCGCATCCCGGTATAGGCCGGGTCGCGGAAATGGGCGGCGAGGTCTTCCTCGCTTTCCCATTCCTCGAACACGTTGACCCGCGCCGGGTTCATCGAACAGGCGCTCCAGTCGTAGTGGATGCAGCCCTTCTCCGCGAGCGCCGCCTCGATATGCGGGCGGGCGGTGCGCAGGGCTTCCTCGCGCTGGGCGGGATCGAGGTCGATCTGCGCGGAAATGACGATCTTGGCCATGAGCTTACCCTTCCACTCCGAATTCGGCGACGATCCTGAAGGTGCGGCTGGTGAACAGCCATTTCCCGTCCACCTTCGCCAGCGTGTCTTCGTAAAGCCCGCCGACATGGCGCGCCTTGCCCTCCTTGGGCTTCAGGATTTCCTGCGTCTGGACGCGGGCGCGGGCGGTGTCGCCGGTGACCTCGATCATGCAGGGCACGCAGTGGAAGCTGACCGCCTTCAGCCCGCTCATCGCCCCGTTCCAGAAGGCGACGATCGCGTCCCTGCCCTTGGTCTGGTGGCCCATCAGATCCCAGTCGGCATCCTCGGCCCAGACCGATCCCCAGGTCTCGGCGTCGAAGCGCACCACGCCGTCGGCGTAGATGCCGTTGAGTTCGACGATCGCGACGCGATCTTCCAGCGGTCCGGTAAACATGGCGGATCTCCCCTTGCTCTGCCGCCGCTATCAGGCGCGCGCACGGCGCGAACAATGCCCACTTTTGGGAAGGGGGGTGCCGCGCCTCGCCGTGTTACTCCCTCGCCCGAGAGGAGAGGTTGGATGGGACAACTCGAAGGCAAGAGCGCGGTCATTCTCGGCGCGGCATCCGAAGGCAACATGGGCCAGACCATCGCCCGCCTGTTCGCCGGGCAAGGCGCGAAGGTGATGGTGGCGGGCCGCAAGGAAGCCCCGCTGGCCGCACTCGCCGAGGAGATCGGCGGGGCTTATGCCCTGTGCGACATCACCAGCAAATCCGAGGTAAATGCCATGGCCGACACGGCCGCCGCTACCTTCGGCCGGGTCGACATCGCGATCAACACCACCGGCTGGGGCCTGCTGGCCTCGATGCTGGAGATCACCGACGAACAGCTCGACCGGATCGTCGACCTGCAGTTCAAGGGCGTGCATTACTTCCTGCAAGCCTTCGTGCGGGTGATGAGCGCGCAGGCCCCGACCGGCGGATCGCTGATCAGCCTGTCCTCCGCCACCACCAAGGCGCTGATCCCCAACCACGCCGCCTATATCGGCACCAAGCGCGGGAGCGAGGCCTTGATCGAGTGTGTCGCCAATGATTTCGGGCACTTGGGCATCAAGGCCAACACCGTCTCCCCCGCCTTTACCGACAGCCCGATGACGCATGACAGCTTTCAGGTGCCCGGTCTCGTCGATGCCTTCCTGCCGCGCTATCCGATGGGGCGCTTGAACACGGTCGAGGATGTCGCCCACGCCTGCCTGTGGCTGTGCACCGACACGGCCTTCATCACGGGGCAGAACATCCAGCCCAATGGCGGGCTCACCCTGCGCGGCAATCCGCAGGCGCGCGATATCGAGGCGGCGGTGGGCGCGGCGATGGCGAAGTTGCAGGGCTAGCCAATGTTCCTGCAATGTTTCACCTGAAACATTGCGCGCACCTCAATACTGCGCCGTGCCCCCGTCGACAGAGATTTGCGCGCCGGTGATCCCCGCGCCCGCCTTGCTCGCCAGCAGCACCGCAACCGCGGCGATTTCCTCGACCTCGTTGGGGCGCTTGATCGCGGCCTCGCTGGCGAACAGCGCGATCATCTCTTCCAGTTCAATCCCCATCGCCTTGGCGGTGGCCGGGCCGTTGTTCCTGATGATGTCGGTGATGACGAGGCCGGGGCAGATGGCGTTCACGGTGACGCCCTGCGCCCCGACTTCGCGCGCAAGGCTCTTGGTCATGCCGTTCACCGCGTGCTTGGCAGCGCTGTAAGCTGTCAGCACCGGCTTGCCGTGCTTGCCCTCCATGCTGGAGATATTGATGATCCGCCCGTCCTGCTTTTCGAGCATCACCGGCAGCGCGCGCCGGGTGGCCCAGAAGGTCGAATAGACATTCCACTTCATCGCCTCGTCGAAGGCATGGTCGGACAGGTTCACAAGCGGCTGCAAATCGCCTGCGCCCCCGGCATTGTTGACGAGGATGTCGAGCGTGCCGAAATGCGCGATGGTCTGGTCGATGAAGCCTTCGAGATCGGGCTGGCTCATCACGTCGCCCGCGATGAAGATCGCGCGGTCCCCGGCTCCGAGCTCTTCCAGCACCTTCGCGCCCTTGTCCGCGTTGCGCGCGAACAGCGCGACCTTGGCACCTTCTTCGAGGAACGCTTCGGCGATCCCGCGCCCCATGCCTGCCGTGCCCCCGGTGATCGCGGCGATCTTGCCTTCGAGTTTCATCGTGCTCCCTCCCCCTTGTTGGGCCGCCATGCCTCAGTTCACCGCCCGGTCTTTCCCCGCCCAATAGGGCGCGCGCAATTCGCGGCGCAGGATCTTGCCCGATGGGTTTCTCGGCAGAGCCGGGATAAAATCGACCGATTTGGGGCACTTGTATCCCGCGATCAGCGTGCGGGCGTGGACGATGAGTTCGGCCTCGCTCAAGTCCTCGCCTGCCTTCACCACCACGCAGGCCTTCACCGCTTCGCCCCACTTGGCGTCGGGCACGCCGATCACCGCGACATCGGCGACCTTGGGGTGCGAATAGAGTGCGTTCTCGACCTCGGCCGGGTAGACGTTCTCGCCGCCCGAGATGATCATGTCCTTCACCCGGTCGTGGATGTAGAGATAGCCATCCTCGTCGAGGTATCCCGCATCGCCGGTGCGCAGCCAGCCTTCGGCGTCGATGGTGGCGGCGGTGGCATCGGGGTTGTTCCAGTAACCGCGCATGTTCTTGTTTGAGCGCGTGGCGATTTCGCCCACGGTGCCTGCCGGAACCGCGTTCCCCGCCTCGTCGATCACCTTGATCTCGACCCCCGCTAGCGGCTTGCCGACACTCCGCATCCGCACGCTGCCTTCGGGCACGTGATCCTCGGGATCGAGCGCCACGATGGTGCCGCTGGTCTCGGTCATGCCGTACATCTGCACAAAGCCGCAGCCCATCACCCGGATCGCCTCGCGCATCAGTTCGAGCGGGATGGGGGAGGCGCCGTAGGTGACGTATTTGAGGCGGCTGAAATCGACCTCGCCCACGCGAGGGTGGTTGAGCAGGATCTGCAGCGCTGCGGGCACCAGAAAGATCTTCGAGATGTTGTAGTTCTGGATCAGGTCCAGCGCCCTGGTCGGATCGTACTCGGGCAGGACAATCGCGTTGGTGCCCGCCACCATCGTCCCGATGCCGGTTCCGGTGCCGCTGATATGGAAGCACGGCATGGCGAGCAGGGTTACGTCGCCCGGGATCGGTTCCTGCCATGCGCGCATCTGATCGCCCGCCGCCGTGCCGTCGCGGCTGGAGAGGAGCGAACCGTGGGTGATCACCGCGCCCTTGGGCTTGCCGGTGGTGCCCGAGGTGTAGAGCTGGAGCGCGTCGTCGTCCGCCCGCACCCGGTGCGCGGGGGGCTTGGCGGGGAAACCGTCGCGCCACGTGCGGTAATCGGTGCCGCGAAAATCGGGGGCGTCGATGCCGATCACCTGTTCGACATGGGGGCAATCGGCGCGGATCTGTTCGAGCACCTCGGCAAAGCCCTCACCGACGAACACCACGCGCGCGCGGCTGTTGTCGAGCACATAGGCGACCTCGGGCGCAGCAAGGCGCCAGTTGACCGGGGTCATCACCGCGCCGATGCGGTTCGCGCCCAGAAAGGCCTCGAAATAGAGCGGGTGGTTCTTGCCGAGGAAGGCGACCCGGTCGCCCGGCTTCACTCCCAGCGCGGCGAGCGCATTGGCCGCCCGGTCGGCCCCAGCATCGAGTTCGGCGAAGCTGATGTCCTCCTGCCCGTAGGTGAAGGCGATCACGCTCCCCTGAGTGCGGGCGTGCTCGCGCACGACCTCGCAAAAGGACTCTGCGGCCAATGCTGTGTTCTCTCCCATGTGCGCGGGGATAAACCTTGCGCTCCGGGCTGTCATTCACACATTTCATAGCAGCGCTGGCGCAAAGCGGCGTTAGGCTGGCGCGATGGCTGTTGCTTCAGGCTTTGAGCCCGCGGATTTCTCGCCGGGCTTTCTCGATCATGGCGGGCCTTACTATCTCGGGCCTGTGGTGGAGGGCGTGCGGGTTGTAGGGCTTCTCATCTGCCCGCACCACATCAACTATCAGGACGCCGCGCATGGCGGGGTGATATCGACCTTCGCCGATGTGGCGCTGTCCCACTCGGTGTATGATGCCGAGCGGCCTCGCCTCGTGCCCTCGACGGTGACGCTGACGGTCAACTACCTCGCTGGAGCGCGGCTGGGCGACTGGCTCGAAGCGCGCGTCCGGATCGACCGGCTGGGCGGGCGGACGGCCTACACTTCGGGCGGGATCTGGCGCGGGGAGGAACAGGTTGCGACAATGAGCGGGGTATTTGCAATTCGGCGGTAGTGTCCCCCTCCCGCTTTCGGGAGGGGCTAGGGGTGGGAGCGAGCGAAGCGAGACCTGCTACAGGCCCACCCCCGACCCCTCCCGCAAGCGGGAGGGGGGATCAGCCCAGCCACGCCTTGACCGCCGCCGTCGCAGGATCGCGCTCGTCGTGGTATCCCGCTGCGCCCTCGGGGGTATCCGAAAGGTCGACGCCTTCCGCCACCCGGAACTCGCGCCAGTCATAAAGCCCTGTGCGCTGGGCGATGCGCCATTCGCCGCCCCGTTTCTCGAAGCGGTCGACATAGCGCCCTGCGACCACCGCCGAATAGATCACGCCCTTGTCCGGGAACACCGCCGCCAGCGGGTAGCCAGGGGGGATGGTGTGCATCGCGGTCATGTAGGTTTCGGTGTGGCAAGTGTCCGGCCCGTCGAAGCCGAAGATCGTCTGGCCAAGCTGGTGCTGCGTGGCGAGGCAGGGGTCGATAACCGCGCGCGCCTGCTCGACGAAGCCGCGCCAGTCCCCCTCGATCACCCCGAAGCGGAAGGTCGCGTCAGGGTGGAACAGGCGTTCCATCATCTCCCAGCGCCGCCGGTCGATCGCATGGGCATAGGCGGCGAGAATGTCGCGGATCGCCTCGCGGTCTTCGAGGGTGCCTGTCATGGTTCCAGCTCCACGATCACCTTGCCGATATTTCCGCCGGTGAACAGCCTTGCATAGGCGGTGAGGGTGTTTTCGAGGCCCGTCGTCACGTCATAGGGCATCACCAGATCGCCCGCCTCGTGCCAGCGACGCAGCCGCTCGGTCAGCGCGGGGCCTTCGTGCATGAAGTCGGGCGAGAAGAACCCCTCGATCCTGAGCCGCCGCATCAGCACCTGATCGAACTCGCGCGGGGTGGTGCGGGTGCCGCCGGTGTAGTCGGCCAGCAGGCCGCACACCGCGATGCGGCCATAGTGGTTCATGCGGGTGAGCACCTGATCCAGCAAGCCGCCCCCGACATTGTCGAAATAGACATCGAAGCCGCCCGCTGCATCGAGCTGCGCCCCCACGTCCCCCGCCTTGTAATTGATCGCGCCTGCAATTCGCAATTCGCCGGTGAGGAACGCGCACTTTGCCGCTCCCCCCGCAAGGCCCCATGCCTCGCAGCCCAGTAGCCCGGCGATCTGCACCGCGAGGACGCCTGTCGCTCCCGCCGCGGCGGAGACCAGCACGCGCTCGCCGGGCTTCGCGGCGCCGGTGCGCTCGATGCCCCACAGCGCGGTCCAGCCGTTCATGCCGAGCGGGCCGAACCATGCGCGCCGGTCGGGCACAGTGGGATCGAGCTTCAGCGCGCCCGACATCACCGCATCGACCGTGCTGACTTCCCCCCACTGCCCGAAGGCGCGCACCAGATCACCCGGGGCAAAGCCAGCGGCGCGGCTCTCGGTCACCTCGCCCAGCACCAGCCCCGTCATCGGAATACCGAGCGGCAACGGCGGCTGATAACCGTCCTCACGATCGGTCAGCCACAGCCGGGTGCCTGCATCCATCGAGAGGTGCGAATTGCGGATGCGGATTTCGCCCTCGGCGAGCGGCCCAAGCGGGGCCTCGACCAGTTCCAGCGCGCTGGAGAAATCGGTTCCCTCGGGGCGGCGCGCGATGCGCCAGAAGCGGTTCTGCATCGCCGCACTGTCCGGCGCGCGCGCCGCTACGGCAACCCCGCCTTTTCGCTAGGGGCCGATGGCGCCCGGCTATCACTTTGGCGCGGTGCGGGGGCGCGGGGGCCTTCCTAGTCTTGCCCCCACAGGAACATGAGAGAGGAAGGCAGATGGCACTTATCACGGTTATCGGCGCGAGCGGCAGGCAGGGCCTCGCACAGGTGCGTCAGGCGCTCGCCGCCGGATACGACGTGCGCGCGATCTCGCGCCGCCCCGATGCGCTGGAGGGCGCGCCGGTCGAGGGGGTGGAGCGGGTCGAGGTGCGGCCGATGGACCTCTACGACACCGCCACCTTCAAGGACGCGCTCGAGGGCAGCGACTACATCTTCTACACCCACCCCCTGCAAGCGCGCGCCGACCGCGCCTACCTCGTCGGCGAAGTCGGCAAGGTCGCCGCGCATCTGGGTGTCAAGCGCGTGGTGTGGAACACCTCGAGCTGGATTCCCGACAAGCCCGGCGATCCCTTCACCTATGGCGAGAACACTCGCGGCATCAACGCGCTGTGGCGCTCGGGCGCGCCGGGGACGGTGTTCGGATCGGTGCTGTTCATGGACAACCTGCTGACCAACTGGGCGCGGCCCTTCATCGTCAATGAGGGACGCTATGTGTACCCGCACAACCCGAACCTCGAAGCCAACTGGATCAGCCTCGACGATGTCGCGCGCTTCATGCTGGCCAGCCTCGAGCGGCCCGACATGGAAGGCGCCTGGCTCAATATCGGCGGGCCGGAACGGCTGGTGGGCAAGCAGGTGACGCAATACCTGTCGGACGCGCTGGGCAGGGAGATCAAGTACGATCCCTGCACCCCGGAGGAATTCGGCCGCTATCTGGTCGAGGCGGCGGGCGACACCATGCCCCCCGAAATGCGCGCCGACTTCGCCAAGGGCATCCAGGCCTTCTACGAATACAACAACGAAGCCCCGACCAAGCCCTTCGCGGTCGACATGGACCATGTCTACGAACGCTTCCCCGAACTCGAAGGCAAGCTCGAGCCGATGAGCGCATGGACCAAGCGGCAGGAGTGGGGCGAGAGCAATTATCGCCCCGCCTTCGGGTAGAGCCGCATCGCCATCCCCTCCTAGGCGGGGGTGAAGCTGGCTTGATCCACCACGGCAAGCTGCAACGAACGGAACACGGCTCTGCATCATTGCGTGTTGACACCGGTGTCTTTCGTATAAACAATGGCCCCCGGATGGCAGCCTGCACACCAAGAAGGCAGGCTGCATGGAGAGAGGTTGGCCGGTCATGGTCTTGCGACGTCGCAGAGAATTGGTGCGCCTGACGCTCGGTGCCGTTGCTGCCGGTGCGGCGCTTGCCGTCGGCCTCGCCCATGCGGCGCCAGCATCGGAGTCGCGCTTGCCGCAGCTCCATTCGGCCAAGAGCGGCGGGCCCGATTTCAGCTATGCGGGCTACCGCTTCGGGCTGGCCCCTCTGCCCGACACGCAGGGGACGGTGATCGAGGCGACCGCGCATGGCGTGATCCCCGATGACGGGAAAGACGATGCCAAGGCGCTGCTGCGCGCCATCGCGGCGGCCGATGTGATCGACGGCAAGGTCACGGTGCAACTGCCCAAGGGGCGCATCCAGATCGGCGAGGTGATCCCGCTGGAGCGCAGCAATTTCGTCCTGCGCGGCGCGGGCTCCGGCGCGGAGGGCACCGAGCTTTACTTTCCCCGCCCGCTCAAGATCGTCGACGATCCGGCCCGGCAGGAAGAGCTGCGCGGCTATCTCAAGCACGAGAACAAGTACGAGGTCATCCCCGATCAGAACATCAATTTCCTGTTCAGCGAATATAGCTGGTCGGGGGGATTCCTGCTGGTGGGACCGAAGGCGGATCGCCCCGTGTCCTACGATCCCGCGCGCGACCGCCGCACGCCGGTGCTGGCCGATCCGGTTTCGGGCCAGCAGTTCGGCCAGATGATCCGGGTGAAGGACGCCTCGCGCCTCTCGGTGGGGCAGGTGGTGCAGGTGCAGTGGTATTCGGTCGATGGGGCCGACAGCGCGATTTTGCGGTCAATGTATGGCGATCTGTCGGCGTGGAACGGCAGCGCTGCCGGGGCCGCTGCGCCGCTCACGATCGGCTCGCACCACTGGACCTTCGTCAACCGCCCGGTGGTGGCGCAGCCGACGCGGATCACCGCGATCAGGGGCAACACCGTCACCATCGGCGATCCGCTGCTGCATGGCATTTCGGCCGGACAACCCGCCGTGCTGGCCGCGTGGGAGCATCTCGAAGAGGTCGGGATCGAGGCAATGAAGCTGACCTTCCCGGACAATCCCTGGTACGGGCACCATCTGGAGGCGGGCTTCAACGGCATCTATCTCACCGGCCTGTTCGATGGCTGGGTGCGCGATGTCGAAATCCGCAATGCCGACAGCGGTATCCTGACCGACAATGCCGGCTCGCTCACCATCGACGCAGTGCGCACTGCCGGCGAGCACAAGGCGCATTACACCGTCCATGTCGGCGCGGTGCACAATGTGCTGGTACGCGATCTGGTGGTCGAGAATCCGGCGGTTCACCCGGTCAGCGTCAATACCCGGTCGACCCGCTCGGTGTTCCTGCGCGCCGATGTGCGGCGCGATGCGATCATCGATCAGCATTCGGGCTCGAACCATCAGAACCTGTTCGACCAATTGACCATGCATGTCGCGCCGCGCAGCACTGCGGATGGCTGGACCTGGCGGCTGTGGAGGGGTGGGGGCGCACCCTATTGGAAGCCGGGCCACGGACTGTTCAACACCCACTGGAACATCCGGCTGGTGTTCCCGGACAGCGTGCCGGAGAAGGCCGAGGTGACCATCACCAGCGGGCTCGAAGGGCCGGGCGCGCGGATTGTCGGGCTGCATGGCAATCGGCGGGTGACGCTCGATTACCGGCCGACGCCCCATGTCGAAATGCTGAACGCGGCGGTGGCCTCTGCCCCCTCGCTTTACGAATACCAGTTACGCCGGCGGCGTGCGCCAAGGCGCTGATACGTCGAAGAAAAACATATAGGGCGCGCCCCGCACAATGGGGTGGGGCCAGAGCAATTGACACCGGTGACATTATTCGTCATGCTGCGTGTCGGAGAGGGAGTTGAGGGGTCCGATGAGCCATCACGGGGGCATTGCGCGGACATTTGTCGATGCGCGGCAGCGCGATGCCGTGCTGCGCGCCTATCCCGGCCCCATGCCGCAATCGCTGGCTGAAGCCTACCAGATCCAGGCCGAAGCGATTGCCTATGCGGGCCGCACGGTGGGTGGCTGGAAGCTTGGCCGGATTCGCTGGCCCGAAGCGGGCGTATTCGGGGCCGAGCGTCTCGCCGGGCCGATCTTCAGTGACGCGATCTCCTTTCCGGAAAGCGCCGATCCGGTCGCGATGCAGGTGCTGACCGGCTTCGCCGCGGTCGAGGCGGAAATCCTCCTGCGCCTCTCGGCGCCGCCGCCGCCCGACATCTCGGTCGAGGATGCGCGCGATTTCGTCGATCAGGTGCACTTCGGGATCGAGGTCGCGTCCTCGCCCTTCGTCGGGATCAACCAGAACGGGCCGGCGGTGACCGTCTCCGACTTCGGCAACAATTTCGGACTGGTGGTCGGGCCGCTCATCCCCGATGCCAAGGTGCCGGGTGGGCTGGATCGCCCCGTGGCGCTCGCGATCGACGGGGTCACGATCGGCGAGGGGCTGGTCGCCGACATGCTCGACGGGCCGTTCGGCTCGCTCGCCTTCCTCGCGCGCCTTATGGCAGAGCGCGGAATGTCGCTTGAAGCGGGGCAGTGGATTTCGAGCGGAGCGATCACCGGGGTGCATCCGGTGCGGCATGGTCAGCACGTGCGGGCGACCTTCGGCGATGAGATCGCGATCGAATGTGTCACCACCCCCGCGCTGCTGCCCGAGGGTGCGCGATGACTGCCGCGGGACTTGCTGCTTCCGCGGCGACGGGGCTGCAGGGCGTCCGGGCGGCGGCCGGGCGCTATCGCTGGCTGATCGTGGCGCTGCTGTTTCTGGCCACCACGGTCAATTACATCGACCGCACGATGCTCGGCCTGCTCAAGCCCGAACTCGCGCGCGAACTCGGCTGGGCCGAGGATGATTACGGCAACATCGTCACCGCCTTCCAGTTCGCCTACGCCTTCGGCTTCCTGTTCATGGGCTGGCTGATCGACAAGGTCGGCCCGCGCATCGGCTATGCCATCGCCATCGGCATCTGGACGGTCGGCCATGCCGCGCACGGTTTCGCCAGCTCGATCATCGCCTTCATGTCGGCGCGCGTGGTGCTGGGCGTGGGCGAGGCGGGGCATTTTCCCTCGGTGGTCAGGGCGAGCAGCGAATGGTTCCCGCAGAAGGAACGCGCCTACGCGATCGGCTGGGTCAACTCCGCGACCACCATCGGCGTGATCCTGACCGCGCCGACGCTGTGGCTGTGCATGGAAGTGCTGGGCTGGGGCTGGCGCGAGACGTTCATCTACACCGGGCTGTTCGGCGTGGCGCTCGCGACGATCTGGTGGTCGGTCTATTCCGCCCCGCGCCAGAGCGGCCGGGTGAGCGAGGCCGAGCTGGCCTGGATCGAGCACGATCCGCCCGAATCGGTCGAACAGATCGGCTGGGGCGCCCTGATCGGCAAGCGCGAGGCCTGGGCCTTCGCGCTCGGCAAGTTCCTGACCGACCCGGTCTGGTTCCTTATGCTGTTCTGGCTGCCGAGCTATTTCAGCTCGACCTACAATGTCGATCTCAAGGTGGTGTTGCTGCCGATGATCGCGATGTATCTGCTGTCGGACGTCGGCAGCATCGCCGGGGGTTGGCTGTCCTCGCGGTTGATCCAGCGCGGCCGGTCGGTCAACTTCGCGCGCAAGGTCACGATGCTGTGCGCGGGCGCCTGCGTGATCCCGCTGCTGTTCGTCTCGGGCCTCGAAAACATGTGGCTGGCGGTGCTGCTGATCGGGCTGGCACTGGCCGGGCATCAGGCCTTTTCGACCAACCTCCTGTCCCTGCCGCCCGATATGTTTCCCAAGCGCGCGGTCGGCTCCGTCATCGGGCTCGGCGGGTTCATGGGCGGGATCGGCGGGATGATCATGGCGAAGTCGACCGGGCTGGTGCTCGATGCCACCGGCGGCGACTATTCGATCATCTTCGCGATCTGCACCACGGTCTATTTCGCCGCCGTTCTGGCAATCCACATTCTGTCACCAAAGCTTGCTCGCGCCACAATGTAACACCTTGAAGATCATCAGCAACGCACCTTGATCAATGGCATAACACGGTGATGACACCGGTATCAAAACAGGGAGAGTGAAATGCGCAACTCAATCAGACTGATGAGCTCGGTCGCTTGCCTCGCGGTCATGATCGCGGCTCCGGCTCGGGCCCAGTCCCAGCAACCGGACGATCCGGCTCAGGTCGATACCGATGCGGATGAGATCAACAGCAATGACATCATCGTCTCGGGCATTCGCGATTCGCTGCGCAAGGCCGCGCAGGTCAAGCGCGATGCCGATCAGGTGCTCGATGTGATCACCGCCGAGGATGTCGGCAAGCTGCCCGACGACAACGTCGCCGAAGCGCTCCAGCGCGTTACCGGGGTGCAGATCACCCGCGTGTTCGGCGAAGGTCAGGCGGTCAACATCCGCGGCCTGCAACAAGTGCGCGTCGAAGTCGATGGACGGACGCTGCTGGGCTGGTCGGGCCGGGTCTCGCCCCCGGAAAACGACAATCTCGGGCGCTCTTCGGGCCTCGATGCCGTGCCGTCCTCGCTGTTCGGGCGGCTGGAGGTCGCCAAGTCCTCGATCGCCAGCCAGGTCGAAGGCGGCCTCGGCGGGACGGTGAACCTCAAGACCCCCAAGCCATTCGATTTCCGCAAGCCGACGATCTCGCTGAGCGCGCGCGGCACCTATTCCGACGAGTCCGAGGAATTCGAACCGGCTTTTCAGGGTCTTGTCACCACCACTTTCGGCGCAGACGACCAGTTCGGCATCCTGCTGTCGGGCGAATACCAGAAGCGCACCTCGCAGCTGCAACTGTTCGAACGCAACAACTTCCTCCAGCGCAACAATGGCGATGCGACCGCGACCAACCGCCTCGCGCCCTTGCAGCTGCAATATGAAAACGTGCTGATCGACCGTACCCGCTGGGGGGTCAGCGGGGCGATCCAGTGGAAGCCGACCGACAACCTGACGCTGACCGCCGATGCGCTCTATTCGCGCGTCGCCAACGAGCGTTTGAATCAGGCGGTGACCTTCGTTCTGCCGACCAACCAGAACCTCAACTTCCGCAATCCGGTGTATCAGGAATTCGACGGGTTCCAGTACATCGTCGCGGCCGAGGCGACCGGGCGGGTGCGCGTGCAGAACCAGCACCGCAGCGATCCGACCGACAACCTGCTGGTGGGCTTCAACGCCGCCTATGACAGCGATGCCGGAATCACCATCGATGTCGACGCCTATTATTCGCGCGGCACCCTGCGGCAGGAAATCGAGGTCGTGGTGCTCGATACGCCGAGCAACATCATCGGTACTTTCGATTTTCGCGATGGCACGGTGCCGAGCCTCAGCCTTGCGCGCCCGGCGGGCACGCCGTTCAGCCTGAGCGATCCCGGCGTCTACAACTACCCCACCTCGGGCAACCTGACGCTGCGCGCCAACCAGCTTCCCGGCAATCTCGAGGAATATGCCGCGCGGGTCGATTTCGGGTTCGACGTTACCGATGGTTTCGTCATCACCACCGGGGTGCGCTACGTCGATCTGCGCGCCGACCAGACCTCGTTCCGCAGCCGCGGCCTTGCAACCCGTGCCGAATTGACGCCGTTCCTTGTGCCAGGCGATCCCAATTTCCTCGGCAGCATTCCGGGCGATTTCCCGCGCGAATTCGCGACCTTCTTCCCCGATCGCGATTTCCTGCTGGACCGCGTGCTGACCAGCGAGCCGGGCGATGGGCCGATGGGCTTCGCACGTAACGCGCCGCGCGATTTCGACCTGCAGGAGCAGACCTACACCGGCTATGTCATGGGCAATGCCGAATTCGAACTGTTCGGCAGGCCTGCCAAGTTCAACGCCGGGGTGCGCGTGAGCCTGACCGATTTCGAGGCCAACACTCTCACCATGCTGCCGGGCAATCTGCTGGTGCCGACGCGCGATACCAACAGCTTCACCAACGTGCTGCCCAGCGCCAATCTTGTCGTCAATGTAACCGACGACTTTCTGGTGCGCATCGCGGGGTCGCAGACGATGCAGCGCGCGGGCCTAGCCGATCTGGCGCCCAGCACCTTCATCAATCCCACCAACCTCACCTCGGGTGGGGGCAACGCCGATCTCACGCCGCCGATCTCGACCAACTTCGACATCTCGTTCGAATATTATACCGGTGGATCGAACCTGATTTCGGCGGCGGTGTTCTACAAGGATGTGAAGGATGCGATCTCGGTCGGCACGATTCAGGAAGACGTGCTGTTCGAGAACACGCTGCTGACCGTGCAGACCTCGCGCCCGTTCAACATCGCCAGCGCCAAGGTGAAGGGCTTCGAGGCCGGGATCACGCAGTTCCTCGATTTCCTGCCCTCGCCGCTCGACGGGCTGGGCGTGATCGCCAACTACACCTTCGCCGATAGCGAGGACAGTTCGGGGTTCCCGCTGGTGGCAACATCGCGGCACAGTTACAACCTCGTCGCGCTCTACGAGAAGGGCCCGGTCTCGGCCCGTGTCGCCTATAACTGGCGCGATGATGCGGTGTTCGAATTCACGCAAGGGCGGCCCGACGTGATCGCCGCCAACGCGCAGCTCGATGCGCAGATCGGTTTCGACCTGATGAAGGGCGTGACTCTGCAACTGCTCGGCCAGAACCTGCTGCCGCGGGAGTCCGCTACGGTCGAGATCAGCAACTTCAATCCCATCGCCCTCAACAGCTACGCCCTGTCGGAGCGTCGCCTGTCGATTGGCGTGCGGGCGAAGTTCTGATCGCCGAGGGCATCAGCGGGATGGCGGGCGAAACCCCGTCGTCCCGCCGCTACCGGTTGATGGGTTGAGTGAAATTAGGACGGCGGTTTACCCGCCGAATTTCAGGCTCGAAAAAGTCACGCTGCAATCGCCGCTGGCTTGCAGATAGCATCCGGCCTTGAAATAGACCTGCTTGCCTGCATCGTTCCAAAACCCGAAATCCTGATCGAAGGTCGCGCTGGCCGTGCCATAGGTTACGCGGATCTGACCGGCTTCGTTATAGGCGATATCGAGCGCTTCGAAGGTCTTGACGGCGGGGCCCAGCGGCACGAAGCGCGATTGGCCATCGCCTACTCCGAAGC
Source organism: Porphyrobacter sp. YT40 (assembly GCF_006542605.1). Classification (GTDB taxonomy): domain Bacteria; phylum Pseudomonadota; class Alphaproteobacteria; order Sphingomonadales; family Sphingomonadaceae; genus Erythrobacter. Next base: position 450,986 of record NZ_CP041222.1, on the reverse strand, counting down.
GGTAGATCGCCCAGAGGTAATTCGCGTAGGTCTTGCCCTCGTGCTTGCGCGACGCGATTACCGCGACGCGCAGGATCGGCTTGCGTTCGCTCTCGCTGAAGACCTGCGCGATGGTGTAGCTGCTCGCCACCTTTGCGGTGCGGGCGAGCTTGACCTTGGACAGAAACCGGCGGGGCTGATCGCCGGCAAAGCTCTCCCCCCGAAGCTCGACCCGGTAGGAGGATTGCCCGCCGGTAAAGCCGAAATGCATGTTGCGATCGACAAGGTGCCAGTTGTCCGGGACATAGCGCCCGTCGAGCATCGCCTCCTTTTCGAGGCAGGCGGGCACCCCGGAGGACTCGCCGTCGGTGTCGATCTGAAGATAGCGGCTGCCCCTGAGAACATTGGCAAACTTCGGCTGGGAGCCGGGTGCCAATGCAGGATCGTCGGCGGCGGGGTTGCAGGCAAGCGGCTCGGCCTGTGCCGCCGAGGCCATCAACATGCCTGCGCCCAGCGCCACGGCGCGCAAGGTGCCTTTCATTGCAAGCATGGCTCTCTCCCGATTGACAATGCCGGGATGCTCGCAAGGAATGATACCGGTGTCAACACCGCTTGAGCGCTTCGACCCACGCGGATCACATGGCCGCGGCGCTGGCGTGAATGGCTACTCTGCGGCCTGCCGCTGTTCGGCGGCGAAGATCGCGACCAGATCCTCGTCGCTCGCACGGGTGAGGCGCTCGACCCATTGGTGAAAGACCTGCCCGCCCTTCTCGTTCTTGCCGAACAGCACTTCTTTCATCAGGCCCGAGGCGAGCGCCTGCTGCTGGCGCTTGCCGGTGGCGTAGTCTTCATCCCGCACCACCACTTCGAGGAAGTTGAACTGGTCGTGCGCGGCCTGGACCTGCTCGGGGGTCTCGGGCTGGTTTTCCATGACGTAGAACTGGGTGGTGGTGCTCTCGCCTACTTCCGCGCCGGGAAACAGCTGGCTGATCATCGCCCCGCGCTGGCCGCCGCCGTAGAAGCTGGCGATGGAGATATGCGGGAAGATCGTCCACACGCCCTGCACCAGCACCTCCTGCGGCAGGTCGTCGTCGGCCATGGCGGCGAGGTCCATCTGCTGGTCATCATCCCCCTGCACCTTGATCGCGAACTGCGACGGGGTGGAAAGGTGCTGGTGCGGGCCGAAGGCGAAGTAATTGGCGCGGTTGTAGAAATCCGCGCCGAAGGTATCCTTGTGCAGCACCGGCAAATGGTAGAAATCGAGATAGCCGTCATACGCCGTCTTCCAGTTCGGCCCAGCAAGCGTGCGCTGGGCGAACAGGGTCCAGCCCTCGAATTCGAAGGCCTTGAGCAGCGCGTCATAGCCGCACAGATAGTCGGCGATGGACAGCTTCGAATGCGGGTCGAGCGTCACCCAGATCAATCCCGCGCTTTCATAGACCGGGAATTTGGTGAGGCAGTGCTGGCTCTTGTCGATACGCCCGAAATCCTGCGGGCTGGCGATGCCAATCAGGTCGCCGTCGGCCTTGAAGGTCCAGCCGTGATAGCCGCAAGTAAAGCGGCTGGCATTGCCGCAGCCGGCGGCCAGCGGATTGCCCCGGTGCGTGCACATGTTGAGGAAGGCGCCCATGCTGCCGTCCTTCTGGCGGCTCAGCAGCAGTGGCACGCCGCAGATATCCATCGCCTTGAAGTCGCCGGGATTGGGAAGCTCGCACGAAGGCGCGACCATCAGCGGCAGGCGGCGGAAGATCTTGCGCTTCTCCTCCTCGAACACATCGGGATCGGTATAGGCGCTGGCCGGAATGCGAACCACGTCGTCCGCATATTCCATCGTGTCCGCCGCGCCGTGGGCGACCAGATTGCGGGTCATTTCGACCAGCGTTTCGCGTGACATTGCCGTTTCTCCCAGGATGTCGTTTGCCGGTGAGCATCCGCTTTCGCTCCCGCAGCGGCAATGATCACTTTTGGCAAAGCGAAAGGGGCGGACCATCGCTGGCCCGCCCCCTGCGTGTTCCCCTGTTGGACGCAGGTCAGAAGCGGAAGCTGACCTCCGCGAAGATCTGCCGACCGCGGTTCTGGGTGAGGAAGACGTCGTCACCCGCCGCCGAAAGGAACGGCCGCCCGCCCGAGGTGATGACGATGATCTTGTCGGTGAGGTTCTGGCCCACCAGCGACAGCTTCCAGTTGCCATCCGGGTGCCCGATCGAAACGTTGGCGTCGAACATCCAGAAACTCGGCTGGACATAGTCGTTGAGCGAGGTTTCGTCGGTGATGTAGCCATCGTTGTAGGCGGCGTTGCCCGACAGGAACAGCTCGAGACTGTCGCTGAGCGGGATCGCCCAGTCGGCGGCGACGTTGCCAGACCATTCGGGTGCCTGGCTACCACGCCGGCCCTTGAGGTTGATGACGCCGCCTTGCCCACCGGGCTGGAGGAAATCGTCGGTATATTTGGCGTCGAGATAGGAGATGTTCGAAGAGAAGCTCAGCCCGTCGACCGGGGTGCGCCACTTGGCTTCCAGATCGACGCCCTTGGTGGTCAGCTCACCCGCGTTGCTGGTGATGAACTGCACCGTCTGCGCGTTGAAGTTCTGCACCTGCAGATCCTTGAACACATATTGGTAGGCGGTGACGTTGAGCGTCACGTCGCGGTTCGAGAACTGCGATTTGAAGCCCACTTCGCCGCCGATCGCCTCTTCGGACTTGAAGATCAGCGAGCTGAAATCACCCGACAGCGCCGCTTGGCTGAGGCTGTTGGAAGGCAGGGCCGAATTGTCGATCCCGCCCGACTTGAAGCCGGTCTTGAACGAGGCGAACACGTTGAAATCGTCGCTCGCCTGATATTTCAGCGTCACTTCGGGCGAGAAATTGTCGTCGGCGAAGTTGATCGGGCCCGAGAAGAAACCCGGCGGAACGAAGCCCGGGCCCTGCAGGAAGGTGTGCAGGTAAGGCACGCTGATGGTCTGCACCTTCTGCTCGTCGGTCCAGCGGATCCCGCCCGACAGTTCGAGCTGTTCGGTAATGTCGAACATCACGCTGCCGAAGAACGACAGGGCTTCGGTCTTGGTGAGGTGGGTCTTGTCCCAGTCATAGGTGAAGCCGGTTACCGGATCGGGCCCCAGGAACGAGATGTTCACGCCCTGCTGCGCGGTGTCGAAGGTGATCGTTCGGTCTTCGTAGAAGGCGCCGAGCATGAAGTTGAACGCCCCGTCATTGTCCGAGGCGAGCCGCAGTTCCTGCGTGTATTGCTCCAGCTTGTTGATCGGGTCGGACGAACCGGCCCCGCCCGGCAGGCGGGTGCCATTGGGGCCGGGGATGTATCCGCCGTAGGAATAACTTTCGAAGTCCACCGCATCCATGTTGAGAATGCCGGTGACGGAGGTCAGCTTGAGCGTCTCCGACAGATCGAGTTCCCATTGCAGGCGCCCGAACCAGATTTCGGTCTCGCCAAAAGGCACCCCGTTTCGACCCGCGGCCTTCGACGGTGTCGGAACGCCGCCCGCCAGCGGGCCGGCGGTGTCGGTGAAATAATAGCGCTGGTCGAAGACATTGCAGTCATAGCCGGCGGGCAGCTGCACCGCGCCTTGCAGCAGGAACACCGGATCGGCGATTCCGTTGGCCCCGCACGAAACCTCGCCCGTGCCGAGCGCGCCGTCGTTTTCGTTCTTGGTGTATTGCAGTTTGAAGTTGGCGCGGAACATATCCGAAGGCTGCCAGTCGAGCGTGAGGCGGCCGATGAAGTCGGTGAGGCCGCGCTTCTGATTGACTGCGGGCGATCCGGGCTGGGCCAGCTGGAATTCGTCGATATCGTTGAACTGCGCGGCAAGGCGAATGCCCAGCGTGTCGGTCAGCGGGCCGGAGATATAGCCGTTGAGGAGGTAACCCTTCTCTTCGAACTCGTAATTGGCGCGCATCCCCACTTCCCACGTCGAGGTGGGATTGGCCGAGCGCAGCGAGAGCACCCCGGCGGTCGCCGACTTGCCGAAGAACAGCGATTGCGGGCCGCGCAGCACGTCGATCTGCTCGACATCGAAGAACCCGGCCTGCACCATGCGCATGGTCGAGACGACGACACCGTCATATTCGAAGGCGACTGCGGAATCGAAGGCCGCCGAGATGTTCGACGAGCCGACCCCGCGCAAGCTGAGTTGCCCGCCCGAGCCCGAACCGCCGACCTGGACGTTGAGCGTCGGCACGCGGCTGGTGACGTCGGCAACCTGGTCGATATTGTAGCGCTGGAGCGTCTCTCCGCCGATTGCGGTGACGGTGACGGGCACTTCCTGCAGGCTTTCGTTCTGGCGGCGCGCCTGAACCACGATCACGCGCTCTTCCTCAGGCGTTTCGGCCTCGTCCGCGCTGTCCTGTGCGAAGGCCGCCTGCGGCATCGCGGCGAGGCCGCTCAGCGCCGCGCCGCACAGCAAGGCGCGGTGCAGGCCGGACGGACGGACGCCGGATGCAATTCGGGCACGACGTGTGTTCATGGTCCTCTCTCCCCATCGGGCCGCAGCTATCCCGCGTGCCCTGTTCTTCCCCTTCCCGCGCCGTGTCTCCTCACGCCTTCGGGTATCGCGTGCTGGTGTATGGGAGTGCGGAAAGTGCACCATTCGCAAAAGCGATAGTGACCGCGCCAATCTGCGACAAATCGGCCACATGCGCGCGGGAATGGCCTTGCCGTAGCGTCATTCGGCGGTCTCATGCGTGGCGGCGGTCTCGCGTTGCAGTTGCACGCGGCGCGGATCGCGGGGCCAGATCCACTCCGCCCCGATCACAGGTTCGACCGCGAGCCCGGCGGGGATATTCGCCGCCCCGATCATCGCATCGAGGCTCTGGTGGAAGGCATAGATCCGCGCCTCCTGATAGGACAGTGGCACCGAACGGAAGGCCGATCCCTGCATCGATTTCTGGATCGCTTCGCCGAACTGGGTGTCTTCCAGAATGATCGGACTCATCTGTCGGGCATTGGGCTGCGTTTCGTCCGGCACGGTCCAAAGGTCGGGCGCGGGGCCGTCTCCCCAGTCGAGGGCCATCGTCACCAGCTCCAGCCGACAGGTGGTCAGCGAAGTCGGCCAGAACACCAGCGGCGGCACGAAGTAGTTGGACAGCGGGCTGACCCAGTTGGGAAACAGCGTGTAGCTCTGGGTACAGGTGCGCCCCAGTTCGCCCACGGTTTCGATCTGCTGCCAGCCGGGCGGCGAATCGATGGCGCGCACATGCGCGCGGTCGGTCTGGCGCGGCGGAGGTGCCAGCATCCGGGCGTGACCATTGGGATAGATGGTGTTGTAGTTGCGCGTGGAGTCCACCAGCGGCGCAACGGTGTCGGGGTGGATGAAGGGCACATGGTAGACCTCCATGTTGGCCTCCATCGCCACCTTCCAGTTGCAGTTCAGTTCAAAGCTGTGACGCGCCGCCAGCCGGATGCGGTCGAAGGCGAACTCCTCCCACTCGCTGGCTACGGGGCCGAGCCACTCGATCAGCGGCATGGCCTCGAGGTCGAAATTCACGAAGATGACCTTGCCGAACATTTCGCACCGCACCGGCAGCAGACCGCGGCAACTCAGATCGAAATCGGCCGGAAAGTCGCGCCGCTCGGGCACCCCCACCAGGCTTCCGTCGGTCTTGTAGGTCCAGTTGTGATAGCCGCACATCAATCGGCTGGATTTGCCGCGATCCTCGGTCACCACCGGCGCGCCGCGGTGGCGGCAGGTGTTGTGGAAGGCGCGCACCTGCCCGTCCATGCCGTGCACGATCACGATCGGATCGCCCGCATTGTGCCAGCGCATCCAGCAGCCGGGTTGGGGAACCTCGTCCAGGTGCCCGGCGAACAGCCACGATTTGCGGAACACGTGCTGCTGTTCGAGCGCGAAATATTCGGCGCTGGTATAGCGCGCGGCGGGCATATCGGGCAGCTTGGGAAAGCCTTCCGGCGGCGCGGTGCGGCGGCCCTCCCACTCCATCAGCGCCTTCAGCTGTGCGACCTCGGCAGCGTCGATCATCGGTCTCTCCCTCGGGCCGGGACCATACATCGCACCCGGCACCCGGCGGCCTCGCGCTTTCGACAGTGGCTTGCGCCTGCCCGCCCGATAGGCTGGCGGCAGACAACACGCTTGCGGGAGAAGGCGATCATGGCGGGACGGGTGGCGGGCAAGGTGGCGCTCGTGACGGGCGGGGCAATGGGGCTGGGCAAGGCCGATTGCGAGATGCTCGCGCGAGAAGGCGCCAAGGTGATCGTCACCGACCGCGAAGTCGAGCTCGCCCATCAGGTCGCGGCCGAAATCGGCGGCGATGCGCTGGCGCTCGACGTGACCGACGAAGACCAGTGGATCGAGGTGATGCGCGCCGTTCAGGAGCGTCACGGCGGGCTCGACATCCTCGTCAACAACGCCGGCAACGTGATCTTCGAGAGCATAGAGGAATGCAGTCTCGCCCACTTCAAGCTGCATCTCGACATCCACGTGGTCGGCACGTTTCTGGGATGCAAGTATGCCGTGCCGCTGATGAAGCATCGCCACAAGGTGGTGGGCGGGGGCGGTTCTTCCATCATCAACATGGCTTCCACCGCCGCCCTGATGGGTTATGGCAATATCCCCGCCTACACCGCCTCCAAGGCGGCGATTGCGGGCATGACCCGCAGCCTCGCGGTGGATTTTCAGGACAAGGGCTACGGCATTCGCGTCAACGCGCTCGCGCCCGGGGGAATCGAGACACCGATGGTGATGGGCGTCTCGGGCCGCGCGGGGCAGACGCCGATGGACATACCCGAAGGCCCGCTTCCCGCCGACGCGCTCGGCGCGCCAAGGGATGTCGCAGGCTGCGTGCTGTTCCTCGCGTCCGACGATGCGCGGTTTCTCAACGGCCTGACGATCCCGGTGGACAATGGCCTCGACGCCAGACCCCATCACTGACGAGCGGCCCGGCGCATATCGATGGTATGTGCTCGGCCTGCTGACGCTGACGAGCGCCTTTAGCGTGGCCGACCGGCTGGTGTTCTCGATCCTGCTGGAAGATATTAAGGCCACCTTCAGCCTTTCAGATACCGAGCTCGGACTGATTGGCGGGGCGGCCTTTTCGGTGATCTATGTGCTGGCGGGCTTCCCCGCCGCGCGGCTGGCCGACCGGTCGGTACGCAAGAACATCGTCGCCGCCGCCATCGCATTCTGGAGCCTGATGACCGCCGCCTGCGGGCTGGCGACCGGCTTCTGGACGCTGTTTCTGGCGCGCATCGGAGTCGGGGTGGGCGAGGGCTGTTCTGGCCCTTCCTCGCAAAGCCTCGTGGCCGACTATTTCGCGCGGGGCGAGCTTGCCAAGGCGATGGGGTTCCTCACCATCGGGGCGAGCATGGGCACCGCCGGGGGCTTGCTGATCGGCGGGCAGTTGGCCGAGATCTTCGACTGGCGCTGGGCCTTCGTGTTGATGGGCCTGCCGGGGTTGGTACTCGGCGCGATCATCTACCTCACCCTGCGCGAGGCTCCGCGAGGGCGCTACGCCCCGGCGGGTACCGACATGGCGCAGCGCCCGCTGGGCGAAACGATCCGCAGCCTCACCGCCAACCGCGTGTTCATGGGGCTGGCGCTGGGCTGGGCGGTGCAGATCATGATCGGCTATGCGCTCGCCTTCTGGATGGCGCCGGTGATGCTGCGCCAGTTCGGCATCTCGACCGGCGATGTCGGCCTCTATCTCGGGCTGACCTTCTTTCTGGGCGGCATCCCGGGGCCGATCCTCGGCGGCTATGTCACGCAGTGGCTGACGCTGAGGGACGAGCGTTGGCGCGCATGGCTGCCAGGCGTGGTGAGCCTCGGCTGCGTCGCCCCGCTCGCCCTGAGTCTGACTTCGGGCAGCTTCGGCGCATTCCTCGGCTGGTTCGGGCTCGCCTATGCGATCTATGTCGCGTCGCAGGCGGGGATATTGTCGGGTATTCAGGCGGCGGTCGAACCGGCCAGCCGCGGCTTTGCCGTGGCGATTGCGCTTTTCTTCAACAACCTCATCGGTCAGGCGCTGGGCCTGTTCGTGATCGGCGCGGCAAGCGATGCGCTCGGCCCCGCCTACGGCAGCGATGCGCTGGCCCTGGCCATGTTTGCGGTGTGCCTTGCCGCAGGGATCGCGAGCCTCGCGATCTTCGTCTGGACCGCCGCGCAAATGGAGCCGAGCGGCTATCTGGCGCGGATGCGCGGAGGCTGATTGGCGCGAGTCTCCGGTGCCCCCGTTTTTCTCTCCCTTCAGGAGAGCCTGCTCAATCCTGCCTGCAAACATCTGTGATAGTTAACAAATTTGATCTGAATCAAGTTCGACTATCTAGTCTTGACCCTTTCGCAAAGCAGGTTCATGTTCCGCGCCACATAAGCACAGAGTCGCACCCTCAAGGATTAAACGCCGATCTTTAAAGATTGTGCGTCTGGTTCTGTTTTATTTTGTGAGTTGTTCAAGTCAACTTACGAAACTAATGCACTGTGCCTGTGGGGCACGTGCGGTTCGGGGAGGACTGTCATGCTGCTGGAAGGATATCCCGGAGTTTATATTCAGGAAGTGCCATCGGGGATCAGAACGATCACCGGGGCCTCCACGGCCATTCTCGCCATTGCCGGCCATTTCCCACGCGGTCCCATAGACCGGCCTGTGCGGGTGACGAGCTGGGGCGATGTGGAGCGGCATTTCGGCGGGATCGACCGGCGTTACGAGGCGGCCTACGCGTTGCAGGAATTCTTTCTTCAGGGCGGAACGCAGGCCTGGGTGGCGCGCATCGCCTTTCAGCAGCCGGGGATTGTCCTCAACACGACCGAGACCGCGATGACCGTGCGCGCACGCGCCAACGGCACGGGCGGCAATGGCATCGAAGTTCGGGTCAGCCACACCAACGGCGGCAATTTCAATCTTCTGGTGCGCAACGGCAATTCCGGGACTTTCACGGAATATGCCGATCTCAGCACGGACCCGCTGTCGCACCGCTTCGCCGGACTGATCGTCAATGCCGATGAAGCGGCAGGGGGATCGCCGTTGATCCTGCTTGAGAACATTGCCCATCTCCCGGCAGCGACCGGCACGACCTCCACGGTGCTCGCGGGCGGTGCGTCAGGTGTCGCTGCGAGCGCTGCGATGACCTCTGTGCCGCTGCCCGCGATCACGCTTCAGGCGCTGGCCGGAGCGAGCAATTCGACGACGGTTGCCGTGGCGGCAGGCACCAGCCCCGGCACGTTCCGGCTGACCTTCGCCAACCCGGCGCATGATCTCGACAACCTTTCGCTCAATCCGACTTCGACCGATTTCGTCGTTGCGCGGGTGGCCGCGACGGGCGTGGTCGCAGTGGTGCAAGGACAGCATCCGCTGCGTACTCCGGCGGTGGCTGCGGCGGCCTCGTTCTCCGGCGGCGGTGCGCCCGTTCCCTCGGCCAGCGTAACCCTGCCGCGCGCGGTGGGTGGCGGCAATTCGATCACCGTCACGGCGGTCAACCCGGGAAGCTGGGGTAACGGGCTGCGGATCGGGATCATGCCGACGCTGTCCGGCGGATTCGACATGTCGGTCGCGGAATATCGCGGCACCGAGCGGGTGCGCGGAGAATTGTTCCGCAATCTCAACGTCATACCGAATGACCCGAACAATGTCGTCACCGTGATCGCGCGCCAGTCGGAACTGGTGCGGGTGAGCGGCACGATGATCCTGCCGCGCGCGTCCTCCACCGCAGCGGTCGATATCGAGAACCTTGCGCCCGATGTGCTCTATGCGCTGACCGGCGGGGCGGACGGCACCTTGCCGGGCGATCCCGCATGGGCAGCCAGCGCGGCAGCGGCGTTCCTCGGCAACGAGACCGCGCGCACCGGCCTGTTCACCTTCAACCACCTCGATCCCGACTACTTCACGTTGATGGCGATCCCAGAGGCGCCCTACATGGCCGATGGCGGCAACGGGGTTTATGCAGCGGCAGGCGCCTATTGTCGCGATCAGCTCGCGTTTCTGCTGGTCGACCATCCGATCACCGCAGATTCGGTCACCGGGATCACCGCCTGGCCGATCGCGCAGACGCTCGGCACTGATCTGGCGCGCGGGTCGGCGCTGTGTTTCCCCAAAGTCGTCAAGAGCGACCCGCTGGGCGGAGAGCGCACGCTTTCGGCCAGCGGCAGCATCGCAGGGCTGATGGCCCGCACCGATGCGCAGCGCGGGGTGTGGAAGGCGCCTGCCGGGCTCGATGCCTCGCTCGCCGGGGTGCGGCCTTCGGTGCCGATGACCGATCGCCAGCAGGCACAGCTGAACAAGCGCGGGCTCAACGTGATCCGGGTCAAGCCCTTCGCGGGCTCGGTCAACTGGGGCGCGCGCACGCTGGCGGGGGCCGATGCGCTGGCGAGCGAGTGGAAATATGTCCCTGTCCGCCGCACCGCGCTGATGATCGAGCGCACGCTCAAGGATTCGCTGCCCTGGGTGGTGTTCGAACCCAATGACGAAAGCCTGTGGGCGCAGATCCGGCTGAACATCGGCGCCTTCATGCAGTCGCTGTTCGTGCAGGGCGCGTTTCAGGGATCGAGCCCGCGAGAGGCCTATCTGGTCAAGTGCGACGGCGAGACCACCTCGCAGCAGGACGTCAACAGCGGTGTCGTCAACATTCTGGTCGGTTTCGCGCCGCTGAAGCCGGCCGAATTCGTCGTCGTGCGGCTGACGCAGCTGGCCGGCCGGCTGGCGGCCTGAGCGGGAGGAGATCAGGACATGGCAATTTTCACCGTCAACGCCAACCGCTTCGATCCCTACAAGAACTTCCGGTTCCGCCTGAAGTGGGAGGGGCGCTACATCGCGGGCATCTCGAAGGTCAGCGCGCTCAAGCGCACCACCGAAGTGGTTGAACACCGCGACGGGGGCGATCCGACGACGATGCGCAAATCCCCCGGCAACACCAAGTTCGAGCCGATCACGCTCGAACGCGGAGTCACGCACGACACCGAGTTCGAGGACTGGGCCTCGCAGGTGTGGCGGATCAACAACGAGCGCGGCAGCCAGATCGCGCTGGCGGGGTTCCGGCGCAACCTTCTGCTCGAACTGCACAACGAGGCCGGGCAGATCGCGATCGTCTACAAGATCTTCCGCGCCTGGGTGTCGGAATACAACGCCCTGCCGGAGCTCGATGCCAACGCCAATGCGGTGGCGATCCAGTCGCTGATCCTGCAGCACGAAGGCTTCGTGCGCGACGTCGACGTGCCCGAGCCGACCGAACCGCTGGTGGTCTGAGGGGCAGATCATGCCCTTTCTCGATGATACCGAGGCGCTGGCACTGTGGGAAGACGGCGAGCGGCTGAGCATGCTCGACCGCGCGGTGCGGATGGCGGCGGCGCTGGCGGGGATCGGCGTCGATGCCGCCGGCGACCTGCCGCTGCCCGTCCGCGACCGCCTGCTGCTGGAGGCGTTGTGGCACATGGGCGGTGATAGCGCGCCGGTGGTCGCCCCCTGCCCCGATTGCGGCACGCTGCACGAAGCCGACGTGGCGCTCGCGCCGCTGCTGGAGGCCCGCGACGCCGCGCCTGCGCAGCTGACCATCGCCGGGCAGCGCACGGATTTGCGTCCGCCGTCGAGCCGCGATCTGGCGGAGGCCATCACCAGCGGCGATCCCGGCGCGCTGGCGCTGCGCTGCTCGGGTTTCGACGCTGCACGGCGCGATCCGAACGCCGCGCAGGCGATCGAGGCGGCGCTGGAGGAGGCCTTTCCGCTTCTCAACATCCAGATCGCCATGCAATGCGATGCCTGCTCTGCCGAATTCGCGCGACGGCTCGATCCGGTGCCGCTGCTCTGGGCGTTGGTGACGGCCAAGGCCAAGGCGGCGCTGGCGAGCGTCGATTGCCTCGCGCGCGCCTATGGGTGGAGCGAGGCGGAAATCTTCGCGCTCAGCCCGCTGCGGCGGCGGCGCTATTGCGAAATGGCGCTGCAATGAGCGGGCTGTTCGCCACCCTCGCCGCCGCCGCGCACGGCGATGCGGAGGCCCTGCGCGCCCGCCCGCGCGGGCGGTTCGAGCCCGAGGCCGGGGCGCTGCCGGAGATGACGATGGCGGAGCGCTCGGCCTCCGAGGAACCGGACGAGGAGCAAACCCACCGGCCAGCGCCGCGCCCCCGGGAAGGGCAGCGGGTGGCGCGCGCTCACGAGGCTGCGTCGCCATCGCAGCCGCTGATGCCGCGCGCGCCGGTCGCTGCCGATCCGATTGAAGGCAGGGCCGAGGCGGCGGATCGCCGCGATGGTGGGCCGCACCATTCCGACCAGCCGCGCAGTCGCTCGTTGCGGGCCGAGCCGCCAGAGAGAACCGGGAATGCTGCGGCGACTTCCGCACCGCTCCTGCCCAGCGCCGAAAGGGTGAGCGAGGCCGAGACCCCGAACGCATCCCACTACGATGCTGACGCGTCTACGCCCGCGCGCCACATCCCGAAAGACCGCGCTCCTCTGCCCATGCTGCCGGTGGCCGTCGATCCACTCGCGGAGCCTGTCGCCGCGAACTCTTCCTTCGCGCCGAACCCGTCCGAACCCGCCGCACCGCGCGCTCGGCAGACGCGCAGCCTTAGTATCGGGCGGATCGAAGTGCGGCCCGCACCGCCTCCACCGCCGCCGCCAACACCGCAGGCGAGCTACCGCGCGACCATCATCCCGCGCGCGCAGCCGCGCCAGTCGCTCGACGAATATCGGCGGCGGGGGCGCTGAGCCATGCCGGGGGGTCTTGCCATCGCCGCTCTGTCGCACGCGCTGCGGTTCCGGCTGCGGCAGGTGATCGCCGAGGAGGACAGCGCAGCGATCGGCCAGATCGACGTCGTCACCCGCGCGCCCGAGCAGATGGGCACCCCTGCGATCACCCGTGCCACTTTGCTGCTCTACCCCTATCGCATCGTCCCCAATGCCGGGTGGCAGAGCAGCCGCGGCGCGCCCTACAATGCCGCTGGCGAGCGGCAGGCCGATCCGCTGCTGGCGCTCGACGTGCATTATCTCCTCGCCGCCTATGCGCCCAATGCGGGGCTGCCCGATCTGGCACTGGGCCTCGGGATGCTGGCGCTGCACGAGACCCCGCAGCTGACCGCGGCCCTGCTGGAAGCGGCGGCGGCGGATTCCGCGCTGCCGGGCAACTCGCCCTTGCCGCAGGCGGTGCAGCAGCTCGCCGATCAGGACGCGCCGATCAAGCTATCGACCACCCCGCTGGAGCTGGAGGGACTCTCGCAGCTGTGGTCGATGATGAACAGCGGCCTTCGGGTCGGCATGACCTATCAGGTCAGCACCCTGCTGCTCGAGCGGCAGCGGCGGCGGGCCTCCGCGCCGCCGGTGCGCGAAGGGCGGCTGGGCCTCACGCTGCTGCGCGCACCCTTCATCGCCCGGCTGCTGGTCGCGCCTGCCGATCCCGCACAACCCTTCGCCGAACGCGCGCTCGCCGCGCCGGGGGAACGGCTGCGGCTGGTGGGCAGCGGGCTCGCTGGGGATGTCACCGAGGTGTGGATCGGCGACCGTACGCTGACCGTCACCACCATGGCAGCGGACGCGATGGAGGCGGCGGTGCCGGCCGATCTGCGCCCCGGCCTGTCGCAACTGCGGGTGCGCCACCTCACCCCCAAGCCGGTCGGCACCCTGCCGCCGCCGGGTGCGGGGACGATTCCCGTGGAACAGTCCAATCTAGTCGCCATCGCCATCCGCCCGGTGCTGCGCGCCGCCAATCCCTTCGTGTTCAGCGGGCGGACGGTCGAGGACGGGATCGTCAGCTTCACCGTCACCGTGCATTTCGCCGTGGCGGTGGGGCGGCTCCAGCGCGCCGAACTGCTGCTCAATGCGGTGAACGCCGACGCCAATGGCCGCTTCCCCGCCTATGTCTTTCAGGCCCCCGATCCGGCCCCCGGAACCGCCGATGCCGCGGTCACCAGCCGCACTTTCGCCATCGCCGGAGTAACGCCCGGGCCCTATCTGGCGCGGGTCATCATCGACGGGGCGGAGAGCGCCCTAACGAGTGGCGCGGCAGGCTATGACGGGCCGATCGCAACGGTGCCGGCATGAGCGCGACCGTCCACCCCTTCCTCGGCAGCGCGCAGCCGCGCCTCGCGCCCGAACTCGACGCGATCAATCTGCGCCTCGCCGAAATCGCCGGTTGCGCCGAGCCCGAGCCGGTCGCGCCCGAGGAGGCGCCGCCCTGGGCGCTCGATATGCTGGCGCTGCGCTTCGGCCTCTCTCCTGGCGAGCGGGCGGCGGTGCTCTTCGCCGCGGCCAGCGAATGCTGTGGGCAGACCGCCGCGCTGGTTGCCCGGATCGGCAGCGGGCCGCCGACGCTGGGGCTGGCAATGCGGGTGTGCGAGGGGCTCGACTGGGCGGCGCTGCGTCCCGATGCCGCGCTGCGCCGCGCGCGGCTGATCGCGCTGGCCGAAGTGCCGGGCATCGGCCTCAGCGAGCGGCCCTTCCGGCTCGACGACAATGTCCTGCTGTTCCTCAACGGCTGCATGCAGATCGCGCCCGAGCTGATCGCGGTCAGCCAGCCGCTGCCCGCAGGCGCGCAGCTCGCCACCGATGCGGCGCTGGTGCAAGCGATTGCGCGCCAGTGCGAGGGGGCCGGTGCCAAGGCGCTCGACCTGCCGGTGATCGAACTGGTCGCCAGCACGCGCGGTGATGGGGTGGCGCATGCGCTGGCGGGGCTGCGGGCGGCGGGGCATGGTTGCCTTGTCATCCCGCTCTCGCGCCTGCCGCACGATCCCGAGGCGCTGGTGCGGCTGCGCGACCTGTGGCTGCGCGATGCGCTGCTTTACAACCTCGCGCTGGTGCTGGTCGACGATGCGCCGGGCACGGCGGCGCTCGATCCGCTGGTCGGCGGCTGGGCGGGGCCGGTCGCGCTGGTCACGGATACCCCGCGGCTGGAGCTGACCCCGCGCCGCCGCTTCGCCATCGGCCACGACCGGGCGCAGCAGCGCGCGGCATGGCAGGCGGTGCTGAGTGAGGCGGGCGCTTCTGCCTCCCCCGATGCGATCGACCGGCTGGCGCACAGCTTCCACTTGCCCGCGCAGGTGATCGCCGAACTGGCGCAGAGCCACGCCGAAGCCGCGCCCGAGGCGCTATGGGCGGCGGCGCGTGCGGCGGCCTGCCCGCGCGACATCGGCTTCGTCGACAGGATCGCGCCCGTCGCCCGCGCCTCGCAGCTCGTCCTGCCCGACGAGGCCGCCGCCACCATCGCCACGATCATCGGCGCAGGTCGCGCGCATCACCGGGTGGTGGGCGAGTGGGGCTTCGGCGACACCGGCGCGCGCGGGCTCGGCGTCACCGCGCTGTTCGCGGGCGAAAGCGGCACGGGCAAGACCATGGCCGCCGAGGCGATTGCGCAGGCCTTGGCTCTCGATCTTTACCGGGTCGAAGTCTCGGCGGTGGTCAGCAAGTATATTGGCGAGACCGAAAAGAACCTGCGCCGGGTCTTCGCCGCGGCCGAGGCAGGTGGTGGGGTGCTGCTGTTCGACGAGGCCGACACGCTGTTCGGCAAGCGCAGCGAGGTCAGGGACGCGCACGACCGCTATGCCAACATGGAGGTCGGTTATCTGCTGCAGCTGATGGAGAGCTATTCCGGCATCACCATCCTCACCACCAATATCGATGACGGGCTGGACACCGCCTTCATGCGGCGGTTGCGCTTCATGGTGCAGTTCCCGCTGCCCGGGCAGGCCGAGCGGCAACGGATCTGGGAGGGCATCTTCCCCGAAGCGACCCCGACCGAGGGGATCGACCACGCCGCGCTCGGCCGCCTGTCGCTGACCGGCGGCAACATCCGCAACATCGCGATCGGCGCGAGCCTGCGCGCGGCGGCGGCGGCCGCGCCGGTGGGCATGGCGCATATCCTCGATGCGGCGCGGGCCGAGCTGGTCAAGCTGGGCCGCCCGCTCAGCGACATCGATCACAGGAGCTGGGAATGAGACAGCCCGCCTCCCTCACGATCGAAACGCTGGTGCTGCCGGGGCTGGATGCCCGTTCGGCAGAGCAGGTCGCGGCGGATCTCCACGGGCAGCTGGCAGCGCTGGAGATGGCGGATCTGGCGCAAGGGCTGGTGTGGCGGCAACCCGATCATGCGGTCGATCTGACGCTCGATTGCCGGGCCGATGGAGGGATCGACACCGCCGCCATGGCCGCTGCGATCCGCGCGCATTTCGTCACGCCGGAGCAAGCGGCATGAAGCTGCGCGCGCGCCTTCGCTCCGGCACTGCCGATGTCGCCGCCACCCGCGCGGTGCGGCGGGCAGAGGTGCCGCACCGCGCGCTGATGATCGCGCGCTTCGGTCGGCGCGCGGCGCATGTCCCGGTGTTCATCGGCCCGGCTGTGGCGGCGTCGCTGCGGCGCAAGCAGGCGCAGGGGGCTGCGATCGACGGGGTGATCTTCCTGCCGCACGAGCGGGTCGGCAGCGATCTTGTCGCGCATGAACTGGCCCACGCCATGCAGCAGCCCGAGGCGGGGCTCGGAGACGCTGCACCTACGGCGCTGCTGGAGCGGCTCGCCCATGCGCCGGTGCTGCCCGAACACAGCCGTGCCGAGGCCGCCGCCGATCAGGCCGCCGAGGGTGCGGGGCCGGTCGATCTGACAGCCACGCCGGTCGCGCCCGGTGTGGCGGCGTTGCGGCGGACCGTGCCCGAGGGTGAGACCACGAGCGCCGAACCGCCGGTGCCCACCCGCAGCGAAGAACCGGCCCGCAGCGATGCGTCCGCCCCCTCCGGCAGCGCAGGAGCCGCATCGCCCGAAGCCGCCGCGCCCGCCGCTGGCGACACCGACATTGCCCCCACCTTCACCCCGCCCGAATTCGTCGAACCCACCATCGACCCCGCCCTCGCAGCGCAGCGTGCAGCAGAGGCCGCCGCAGCGCAGGAGGCGATGGCGAATGCCGAAAGCCCGGCGGGGGTGATGGATGCCTATGCGACCATGGCGCCCTCGCAGAAGGCGGCGGCGATGGGCGGGCTGCAAGGCCGGCTTGAGGCGAGCAACGTGACCGCGCACGGCAAGCTTGCGGAAGCCACTCCGGCGATCACGGTGGAAACGGGGGGCGAGGACACCGCGCTCCCATTGCCGCCGCCGATCACTGTCCCCACCGATGCGCCCGATATCACCCCCGCCGATGCCGCCGCGCCGACGGTGGATGTCCCCGCCCCGCCCGAACAGCCCACGCTGGCAGTGCCGCCCACCTTCAATCACGAAATGGAGCGCCACTTCAACGAGAGCGCCACGCCCGAGCGGGTCGACGACCAGATCGACGCAGTGGCGACCGGCAATCCGGGGATTCAGACCGCCGTTACCGACCGGGCCGGCGTGCCGCGCGACGGGGCCAATGATCCCGAACGGCTCGATGATGCGCAGACGCAGCAGCGCGAGGCGGCGTCCACCCAAAGGCAGGAAGCCGCTGCGGCGGTCGTCAACGGGCCGGGGCCGGAGACGATCATGCCCCGCGCGCTCGCGGCCGAGGCCCCCGCGCCAGAGATGACGGCGGCAACCACCGCGCCGATCACGCCCGCACCCGAGGCCGAAAAATTGCAGACTCTCGCGCTGCCCGAGGCCGTGGTCGCCGATTTCGACGCCGCCACCGGGGCCGACATGGCCGCCAGCACCGCCGCCGCGCGCGACCAGATGCAGACGGCGGAGGCCGAACGCCAGACCGCGCACGATACCGCCGTCGCGCAGGCCGAGACCGATCGCGTTGCCGCCGAACAGCAGGCCGACCAGCAGCAGCGCGATGCCATCACCGAGCAGCGGCAGGTCATTCAAGACGAACGTCAGCGCACGGTCGACGACCAGAACACCGCCATGGCCGAGGTCAACGGGCAGGCGGCGCAGGCGCGCGATGCCAAGCGCGCCGAGGCCGAAACCGAGGTCCGCAACGCCGAGACCGCAATCGACGCGCGTTACGATGAGGCCGAGACCGAAGCCCGCGCCAAGGTTGCCGAGGGCGAGCGCAAGGCCGAGGCCGAGCGCGAGCGCAAGCGCCGCGAAGCCGAAAACCAGAGCTGGTGGGAACGCGCGGCGGGCTGGATCGCCGATGCCTTCGAAGCACTCGTCTCGCTGGTCAACGGCATCTTCGATCTGGTGCGCTCGGCGATCACCGGGCTGATCGAACTGGCGCGCACCGCCGTCACCGCGCTGATCGACCTCGCCTCTCGCGCCTTGCAGGCTTTGGTCAGCGCGCTCGG
Source organism: Porphyrobacter sp. YT40 (assembly GCF_006542605.1). GTDB lineage: Bacteria > Pseudomonadota > Alphaproteobacteria > Sphingomonadales > Sphingomonadaceae > Erythrobacter. The sequence goes on along the minus strand of NZ_CP041222.1, from coordinate 432,885 downwards.
CGAATTGCTGAAGGGCCTGATCGACGGGCTGATCGGCGAGATCTTCCCCGAACTCGCAGCCCGCCTGACTGCCGCGATCGACAGCGCGGTGGCGGTGGTCAACAGCGCGATCGATGCGGTCGCCAATGCGCTGATCGCCGGGGTCAATGCGATCGCGGCGGCGCTGACCAGCGCGGTCAACGCTATTCTCGATGCCTATCAGGCGGCCTTCAACGCGGCGGCGGCGGTGTTGCAGGCGGCGATCAGCGGCGACTGGGGCGCCTTGCTGCGGCAGGTGCTCGATGCGGTGCTGCGGGTGCTGGGGATCGATCCGGCCGCCTTCCACGCGCTGATCGCGCAGGCGAGCGAGGCGATCGACATCATCGTCAACGATCCGGGCGCGTTCGTGGGCAACATGATCTCGGCGCTGGTCGGCGGGGTCGAGCGTTTTGCCGACAATTTCGGCACGCACCTGCGGCGCGGATTGATCGGCTGGCTGACCGGCGCGCTCGGCGATATCCAGATTCCCGACGAGTGGAATCTGTGGACCGTGCTCGATCTGGTGCGCCAGATCATGGGGCTCACATGGGATTTCGTGCGCGAGCGCGCGGCGCGGTTGATCGGCCCGGAGAACGTCGCGCGGCTGGAAATGATGGCGAGCTGGATCGGCACGCTGATCACCGAAGGCTGGCAGGGGCTGTGGACGCGCGTGCAGGAATCGCTTGCCTCGCTGCGCGACAGCGTGATGGAATCGATACGCAACTTCCTGATCGAGCGGGTGGTAATGGCCTCGATCAGCTGGCTCGCCGGCCTGTTCAATCCGGTCGGAGCGCTGGTCAAGCTGGTGATGACGATCTGGAACATCTACCAGTTCGTCAGCGCGCAGTTGCAGCGGCTGATGGGCATCGCGCAGGCGGTGGTCGCCTCGATCTCCAATATCGCCCACGGGGTGCTCGATCCGGCCAAGCAGCGGGTGGAGGAGGTGCTGGGCAACCTCGTGCCGGTCGTCATCGATCTGTTGATGAGCCTGCTGGGCGTGACCGGCGTGGCGGCGCGGGTGCGGCAAATCATCACCGACCTGCGGCAGCGGATCGCGGATGCAGTCGACCGGATGCTGGAGCGCGTGCTGACCACCCTAGGCCTGCGCCGCGGCGCCGCGGGCGGCGCAGACGCGGCGGCAGGTGGCGCGGCGGCTGCGGGGGCGGCAGGCGGGCCAATCGGCCATCCGGTGCGAGTCGATGTGGCCGAGGGCGAAGACCACACCCTCAGCATCGACCGCACCGGCCCGGGCGGCGCCACCGTGATGCTGCGCAGCGACCCGCGCCCGCTGGGGGCGTGGCTGGATACGCTTCAGGGCCTCGCCGATGCGCAAGAGAACCGAACCAAAAAGCGTGCGGCGCAGGGCGCTATCCGCTCGGCACGGACCATCCTCAACCGTCTCGAACCGCTCGCCGATGCGGAGGCGACCCGCACCACCCGAAACACCGGTGCGCGTCCCGCGTCCGGCAGAGCGGCGACCCCCGCAGCCGCACCTGCCGGAGCCGCGACCGAAGTCGTCTCGCTCGAGGATCAGCTTGGTCCGCTGCTTGTTACCGCGTTCAACAATGTCGACATGGCGGCGGCATCGGGCGCGTTCCTGGAACGCTACGCGGCGGATATAGCTCGCGCGCATCCGCAAGCGCAGGAGATGATCCGCCGCGACCTGCGCGAAAATGCAGCAACGCTCCAGAACCTGCGCGACTGGGCTGCGGTCAGCACCCGCATCAAGACCAGCAATGCGCTGTTTCTCGACCCGCTGGAATCGTCGCGGACGTTCGGAGGCCTTGCGCGCACGGCGCTCGAGAACGCGGTTGCGCCTGCCGATGCGGCGCTCAAGCCGCGCATCGTCACGCTGTGCCGGCAGAATGTTCGCGACGGCGCGGGAGGGCCCAAATTCGCCGCGCTCAAGGCAGCGCTGCACACGGCCATCCTCGAAAACCACAACATGGGCAGCCCATCTGGCGCACTCGCCACGGCGTTGACTCAGGCCGCCGCCGAGGCCGCCACGACCCTCAATGCCAGCGGCGATGTCGATGGCGATCTGCGCACGCAGATCACGAATATGGGCCTGCACGCTTTCCTTCTGGCGATGGGTAACAATCAGACCGTCGGAACCATCACCCCGGCAAGGTTCGACGAGTTGTGGAAGGCTCCTGGCGGCGCGAACAAGGAATTCATCACCTCCCGCTTCCGGGTGCCGACCGGTATGCACGAGTGGATCCCCACCAATTACATCCCCGAAGTGCTGGCGCGGGCGCGAACGGCGCGCGAGGAGGAGGGGATCGAAGCCGCGACCTTCTGGGTCAAGCTCCATACCGAATGGCGCACGCCGACCGAATTGCTGATCTACAAGCCTTCGACCGGAACCCGGTCGATCACGGTCGCAGGGCGCCGGGTGACAGTGCTCCAGGGCCACGTAGGATCCGTCTACGCCCCGGCAGACGATGCCGGAGCCACGGCAACACCCCAGCAGCAGACGATCGGGCAAGGGCCGTGGCACGACCGGCTCCGCGAAATTTTCGACGCCAACAAGTCGGTGGGCGGAACGTCGAAGGCTGCGGTGGAGGCGGTGATCACCCAAATTCGAACCTTCGCCAACAGCACCGTGTGGCGCGGCGAGGCCAGCGCCGCGATTGACGCCTACGACGAATATTTCAGCACCAACAGCGCCAGCGCGTCGCGGATCGGGCTCAGCGGCGTGAGGACCAATGCCGGACGCGCGGCTGCGCAAATGGACATCGACTTTCAGACCGCCCGAAACGTGTTGGGGAGAGCTGCCTGATGACCGCCCCCTTCACCCCCAAGACCCTGCGCGGGGCGATTGTCAGCTTCAAGCTGCCCGATCCCATGCCCAACGTCATCGTCTTCCAGTACAACCCCGCCAGCCTGTCGCGCACGCTCGAGGCGCGGACCTCGGGCGGGGGCGAGGGTGCGGGGGAGGAAGCTTTCCGCATCGCCGGGGCGCCCAACGAGACGATCAAGCTCGAGATCGAGTTTGACGACACCGCCGGCATGGGCGGCAGCGACGCGGTCCAGCCCGGTGGGGTCGCGGCGCAGCTGGCCGCACTCGAAATGCTGATCACGCCATCGAGCGCACTGGTCATCGCCAACACGATCCTCACGCAGATCGGCACGATCGAGATCATTCCGCCGCAGGCCCCCTTCACCGTGCTGGTGTTCGGGCGCAACCGGGTGGTGCCGGTGCGGATCGCCGAATTCGGTGTCAGCGAGGATGAGTTCGGCCCCGACCTCACGCCGATCCGCGCCAAGGTGTCACTCGGGCTCAAGGTGCTGACCTATTCGGACCTGCAGTTCACGCATCCCGGCCATCACCTGAGCCTTGCGCATCAGGTGAGCAAGGAGGTGCTCGCCAAGATCGCCAACGTAGGCTCGCTCGATGCCGTGCTCGGCAGCGGGCAGCGGATCATCTGAGGGGGAGGGGCACAGCCATGTCGATCAACGATCCCGACGGCCGCTACGCCAACAGCGAGCAGCGCTTCCACACCCTCCCCGATGGGCGGATCGTGGTGCATCTCGCGCGCCGCTTCGTCCCCGAGCCCGAGCGCATGACCGTGGCGGCGGTGGTGCCGATGCAGGCGGGCGAGCGGATCGACCTGTTCGCCGCGCGCACCATTGGCGTGCCGACTGCGTGGTGGCGCATCGCCGATGCCAACCGCGTGATCCACCCCGAAGCGCTGGAGCAGCCCGAAGGCCAGCGGCTGATCATCGCGCTGCCGGAGGCGGGATCATGAGCCTGTTCGGCACCCACCTGACGATCCTGGCCGGGCCCGGCGTGCCGCTGCCGCTGCCAGAGATGGCGCTGAACGCGCTCGACAAGCTGGAGGTCGCCTCGGTGACGCGCGATCCTTCGGCCCTGCAGATCCAGTTCAAGGCGGGCCGGGGCGCGACCCTCGCTGAGGTGATGGACTATCCGCTGATGAATCTGCCGGGCCTGATGGCGGGATCGCGGATCATCATCGTGCTGACGCTGGGGGTGCTGCCCAATGTGCTGTTCGACGGGCTGATCACGCAGGTGCAGCTGAACCCGGGGCAGGGGCAGGGCGATGGAACGCTGGCGGTGACCGCGCTCGACATCCGGCAGGCGATGGACCGCGAGGAGGTGTCGACCGAATATCCCGGCCTGCCGGTCGCCGCGATCGTGCCGCTCGTGCTCGCCAAATATGCGCGATACGGCGTGATCCCGATGATCGTGCCGCCGGTGCCGACCGATATCCCCCTGCCGATCGACCGGATCGTGACGCAGCACGAGACCGATCTCGGCTTCCTCAACCGGCTGGCGAGCGAGAATGGGTGCATCTTCACGATGACGCCGGGGCCGGTGCCGGGCACCAACACCGCCTATTTCGGCCCGCAGCCGCGACTGGGCCTGCCGCAATCGGCGCTGACGCTCAACATGGGGCCGGACAGCAACCTCGTCTCGATCAACTTCCAGAACAACGCCAGCGACGCGCACCGGGTGAGCGGCGCGGTGCAGGACCGCGCGACAGGCACCAGCGTCCCGGTCGAATCCGTGCCGCCTTTGACCGTCCCGCTGGCGACCGAACCGGCGATCCTCAACCCCGAGGTTGCCGGGGTGCGATCCTACCGTCCCGAAGGCGCGCGCACTGCGGCAGCCGCGCTGGCCGAGGCGCAGGCGGCATCCGAGGCCTCGGCGCAGGTGCTGACCGCCGAGGGCGAGCTCGATGGCAGCCGCTACGGCAAGGTGCTCCAGCCGCGCCAGCTGGTCGGCGTGCGCGGCGCGGGCCGGGCTCATAGCGGCTTCTTCTTCGTCGAGGAGGTCAAGCACGTGATCATGCGCGGCGAATACAAGCAGCAGTTCAAACTCAGCCGCGAGGGCACCGGCACCACGACCCCGGTGGTGATGCCATGAGCGGCGCCTATCCCGGCCTGTACCGCGGCAAGGTGCAGAACAATATCGACCCGCTGATGCTCGGGCGGCTGGCGGTGTCGGTGCCGGGGGTGCCGGGCGCCTCGGAGCTTTCGTGGGCGCTGCCCTGCGTGCCCTATGCCGGAAGCGGGGTCGGCGGGTTCTCGCTGCCGCCGATCGGGGCCGACGTGTGGATCATGTTCGAAGGCGGCAACAGCAGCGATCCGGTGTGGATGGGGGGCTTCTGGAGCAGCACCTCGATGCCGCCCGCCAGCCCCGCCGTGCCGACCATGCGGGTGTTCCAGTGCGACGGGCTGACCGCGACGATCACCGATCTGCCCGGCGCGGCGATGCTGGAGATCAAGACCGCGACCGGCGCAAAGATCACGATGGGGCCGACGGGGATCGAGATCGACAACGGCATGGGTGCCAAGATCGCGATGACCGGGCCGCAGGTCAGCATCAACAATGGCGCATTGGAGGTGATCTGATGGGAACGCCCGTGATAACCAGCCAGACCACCGTGATGTGCGGCCATGCGGGCAGCGCGACGCACGTGCCGACCAATCTGCGCGTGCGCATCAGCAGCGCGCCGGTCGCAGTCGCATCAGACCAGCACGTTGTCGCCGGCTGCGCGCTGACCTCGGTGCCCTCCACCCCCTGCACCACGCTCACCTGGAGCGTGCCCGCGGTGCGGGTCAAGGCGGGCGGGGTGCCGGTGCTGGTCCAGACCAGCGTGCCGATGGGAATCGGCCCCGGCGTGGTGGTCGCCGGGCAGATGCGGGTGATGGCGACATGAACTGGATGGCCCACCCCTACCGCGCCGAACTCGGCCGCACCGCGCTCAGCGATGATGCCGGCCATGTGCGCGACATGCTCGAACAGGTGCTGTTCACCGTGCCGGGCGAGCGCGTCAATCGACCCGATTTCGGCTGCGGGCTCAACCAGTTGCTGTTCCTCGGCAATTCGCCCGACTTGGCGCTGTCGGTCGACATGACCGTGCGCGGTGCGGTGCAGCGCTGGCTGTCGGAGGTGATGACGCTGGAGGAACTGTCCGTGCGCAGCGAGGATGCGACGCTGGTGATCGACCTGACCTACCGGCTCAAGAGCACCGGCGAAAGCCAGCAGATCAGCCTGTCGAGGCCGGTGTCATGAGCTGGCCGTCGGGCGATCCGCGCCGTCAGGCCCGCGCGGAGCTGCTGCGCGCCGCCGCCGCCGTGCCCGGCGCGACGCCCACCAACGGAATCATCGCGGTCGAGGTGATCGAGGCCGGGGGCGAAGCGGTCGATCTCAGGCTCGAACTGGTGTTCGATGCCGCGACCAGCGGGCCTGCGCGGGTGCGCGATACCGACATTGCCATCAGCGGCGGCCAGCGCCGCCCGACCGTGGCGGTGGCGGAGGGCGGCGTGACCGCATCGGGCCGGGTGCTCACCGTGCGCGTGCCGCGGCGCGGGGATTTTTCGCTCTACACCCTGCGCCTCGAGCGCGGCGGCGTGCCGCTGCCGGGGTTCGATCCGCTGTTGTCAGCAATCCCGGTCGGGTTCCGGCTGCAATGCGCGCAGAATTTCGATTGCGAGACGCCCGATCCCGCCGACGAGGCTCCGCTGGCGCAGGCAGCGATCGACTATCTCGCGCGCGATTACGCGGGCTTCCGCCGTCTCATGCTGGATCGCTTCGCCGCGCTCAGCTCCGGCTGGCGCGATCCCGGCCCAGCCTCGGCGGAGGTCACGCTGATCGAGATGCTGGCGCACCTCGCCGACCGGCTCGCCTATGCGCAGGACAGCGTTGCGACCGAGGCGACGCTGGATACCGCGCGGATGCGGATCTCGGCCAAGCGCCATGCAAGGCTGGTCGATTACCATATGAGCGATGGCTGCAGCGCCCGCGCCTTCGTGCATGTGCGGATGACGCCGCCGGGGCCGGGGCGGCCTGCCAATGTCGCCGGGATCAATCCGGGCGCGCGGTTCCTGACCGCCTGGACGACGCTGCCGCCCGCAGGCCCCGATGCGCGCCACGCGGGCGAGGCGCGTGTTGGCGGGGCGCAGGTGTTCGAAGCGGTGCTGCCCGCCCAACTGACTTCGGCGCACAACCGCATCGAGATCCATGACTATGCCGGGGGCCTTTCCGAATTGCCGCGCGGCACTACCGGCATGGCGCTCGCCGATCCCGACGGCGCGTTGACGCTGGCGGTGGGCGATCTGCTGCTGATCGAGGAAGTGCTCGACACAAACGGCAATGCCAGCCCCGATCCCGCGCGGCGGCACGTGGTGCGGATCACGCAGCGGCAGGCGGGCAGCGATCCGGTCGGCGCGGTCGATGGCGGGGGCAATCCGGTGCCGCTCCAGTTGCTCCATGTCGCCTGGTCGCCCGCCGACGCGCTGCCCTTTGCCCTGCCGTTGGCGCGAGTCGCGGCGCTCGATTCGATCGAGGGGCTGGCGATCGGGAGCGTGCAGCCGACCGCCGTCGCGCGCGGCAACATGGTGCTGGTCGACCACGGCGAAGGGCGCGGATACGACAGTATCAAACCGCTGCGCGCGCCGGGCCGGCGGCGGGTGTTCATGACCCTCTCCCAGACCCCCGTTGCCTTCGCCCTGCCCACCCCGCGTGCCGAGGAATCCGCGCAAGCCATGCTGGTCGCCGACCCGTCCCGCGCCGCCGCGCGGATCGACGCGCGACAGGATGTCGGCGCGGGCGGCGATCCGGTGTGGGAACTGGTGCCCGAGATGTTCGATGCCCGCGCCGACAGCCGGGTGCTGGCGCTCGACGTCGACGATCTTGGCCGGGGCGTGCTTCGCACCGGCGACGGGATCAGCGGGCGCATCCCCGAACCCGACACCGCCTTCGACCTGCGCTACCGCATCGGCGGCGGGTCGATCGGCAATGTCGGGGCGGAGAGCATCAGCCACCTGCTGACCGACGCCCATATCGGGCTCGATGGCGCGCTGGTCACGGGCTTTTCCGGGCAGGCCGCCAATATCGCAGCGATCCGCAATCCCCTGCCCGCCACCGGCGGCCGCGATCCCGAGAGCATCGCAGAGGCCCGGCTGCGCGCGCCGCTCGACTTCCGCGATCCGCGCCGCGCGGTCACCCCGCAGGACTATGCGAAGCGCCTGCTCGACGATCCCGACGTGACCAACGCCCACGGTATCGAGCGCTGGACCGGGGCGGAGCGGGCGATCGTGCTGCTGGTCGATCTGGCGAACGGCGCGGCGCTGACCGATGCGGTCGAGGCGCGGCTGCGGCGGCTGCTCGAACCTTACCGGCTGGCGGGGCACGTGCTCGAATTCCGCACCCCGGTGATGGTCCCGCTGGAGCTGGCGATGCGCGTCTGCGTCAGGCCGCAGGCGCTGCGCGACAAGGTGCACGAGCGGCTGCTTCAGGTCTTCTCGAGCGGGCGGTTCGCCGATGGCAGCACCGGCCTGTTCCATCCCGACAGCTTCAGCTTCGGCACGCCGCTGCTGCTCTCGCGCCTCTATGCCGCGGCGCAGGCGGTGGACGGGGTGCGCCATGTCGATGTCACGCGGCTGCGGCGGCAGGGCATCGCGGGCGCGAGCGACGACGCGCTGGAAACCGGGCAGCTGCTGGTCGGCGATTACGAGATCCCGCTGCTCGCCAATGACCCCAATTTCCCGGATCGCGGGACGGTTACCTTCATGATGGAGGGCGGACGATGAGCGTGCCCGCAGACAATGCGCCCGGCCTGACAAGCGTGGCCTACCGGTCTGTGCGCTACGGCACCGCGCGGGCGGAAATGCTCGACGCGCTCTCGCGCAACCGCGACTGGCTGCGCGATCTCAACACCCGCGATCCGGCCGATCCGAGCATCGCGCTGATCGATGCTTGGGCGATCACCGGCGATGTGCTGAGCTTCTATGCCGAGCGCATCGTCAACGAGAGCTATCTGCCCACCGCGGTCGAGCGGCGGTCGCTCCGCTCGCTGGCGCGGCTGATCGATTACGAATTGCGCCCCGGCAAGGCGGCCGAGGCGTGGATCGCCTTCACGCTGGAGACGGCGGCGGGGGCGCCGCTGGAGGTGCCGATCCCGGTCGGGGTTCGGATCAAGAGCGTGCCCGGCCCGGGCGAGACCATCGCCACCTTCGAAACGATCGAGGCGATCACCGCGCGCCCGCATTTGAACGCGATGCTGCCGCGCCTCAGCCGTCCGCAGACCTTCACCGACATCACGGCTGCGCAAAGCGCGCTGTGCGAAGGCGTGCTGAACGATGCGCGGCGCGGCGACTGGCTGCTGCTCGCAGCGCAGGCCGGCGTAACGCCGACGCTGCACCGGGTGGCAAACGTCACCACCGATGCCCCCGCCAACCGCACCCGGATCGACATGGCGCTGAACCCGCCGCGGCCCGAAATCACCTTTCCATGGTTCGAAATCCTGCATCAGGGCAGCATCTTCCCCTCGATCCATCTCGCGCAGGACATGGTCGAAAGCACGCTGATCGCCAACAGCTGGAGCCAGACGGCATTCGAAGCGAGCGCGGCGGGCAGCGGGCTGAACGTGATGCAACTGGCGATCCACCTGCAGGTGGCGAACTACGACCCGCCCCTTCCGCCCGACACCGGGCTGTTCCGCTTCCGTGCGCGGGCCGGGGTCTTCGGCCACAATGTCCCCGTGGCGATCCGTCCCGAGCCTGCCGAACTCGGCGAGCCGCCGACCTTCGGCGCGATGCTTAACGGGCGTTCGGTGCCGCTCGACGTCGATCTGCCGGACTTGCGCGAAGGGGGCTGGGTGGCCTTCGTGCCGACTTCGGGCACGCCGTTCATCACCCGTGTCGCCGGCGTGCTGACCGCCACGCATCGTCACGGCAAGCTGACCGCGCGCACCACGCGGATCACGCTCGATGCCGATCCGCCAGCCAGTCTCACCGACAAGCTGACGACCGATATCGCGGTGCTGATCGACAGTGTCGAACTGCCGCTCGCACCGCTGCCCGTGACCGAGGCGGTGGCGGGATCGACCCTGCCGCTCGACACCTACTACCCCGGCCTCGAACCCGGCCGCCCGGTGTTCGTCACCGGCGAGCGCGAGGATCTGGAAGGCGTGGTCGAAAGCGAGCTGCACGTGATCGAGTCGGTCGCACTGGTCGATGCGCACACCGTGCTGGAGCTGGAAAGCGCGGTCGTCGGCCCGTTCAAGCGCGGCACGGTACGGATCAACGCCAATGTCGCGCTCGCGACCCATGGCGAGACCGAGGCGCGCGCGATCGGCCATGGCAATGCCTCGCTTGGCGGGCAGGCCTTCGTGCTGCCGGTCAAGCCGCTCACGCACGTCGGCTCGCCCTCGCCCACCGGGGTCGCGGCGGCGCTGGAAATACGGGTCGACGGGCTGCTGTGGCGCGAGATCCCCTCGCTGCGCGATGCCGGACCGCAAGATGCGGTCTATGCGCTCAAGCATCAGGAGGATGGCAGCACGCTGGTGCAGTTCGGTGACGGCACCAATGGCCGCCGCCTGCCCACCGGCATCAACAATGTGATCGCCACCTGGCGCAAGGGGCTGGGCCAGACGGGGATGGTGCGCGCAGGGCAACTCACCCTGCTGGCGGGCGCGCCGCAGGGGGTCAAGTCGGCGGTCAACCCGCTGCCCGCGACCGGCGCGGCGGATGGCGAGACGATCGAGAATGCGCGCCGCAACGCACCGCTTTCGGTGATGACGCTGGGCCGGATCGTCACGCTGACCGACTATGCCGATTTCGCCCGCGCCTTCATCGGCGTGGCCAAGGCCCATGCGATCTGGTGCTGGACCGGCACCCAGCGCGCGGTGCTGCTGACCGTCGCCGGCACCAATGGCGCGCCGCTGGAGACGCGCGACATCGACAATCTTCGGGGTGCCATCGCCGACGTGTCCGACCGGGCGATTGCCATCACGGTCGCCAACCATCGCCCCGCCACCTTCCGGCTGACCGCCTCGATAAAGGTGCTGCCGACCCATCAGAGCGACATGGTGCTGGCCGAGGCGCAGGCCCGGCTCGCCGCCGCCTTCGGCTTTGCCGCCCGTAATCTCGGCCAGCCAGTCGCCCGGTCCGAGGTGATCGCGGTGATCCAGGGGGTGCCAGGGGTCGACTGGCTCGATCTCGACGCCTTCCACCGCAGCGAGGGCAGTGGCAATGCGGTATCGCTGACAGCCGCGCTGCCGCGTTCGGGCCACCGCGGAACCACGGGACTGCTCGCGGCGGAAATCCTGACGCTCCACCCCGGCGGCGCCGACTTGAGGGTGCTGCCATGAGCGCCCCCGTCGATCCGCGCCTGCTGCCCGCCGCAGAGCGCCTGCTGGCGCTGCTCCCGGCGATGTTCCGGATGCGCGATGCCGAACAGGCGGCGGCGCTTGCGGCAGCGCTTGGCCTGCCCATCCCCGATCCCATCAGCGATCCGCCGCAGGGGCCGCTGACGAGCTTCCTCGCCATCCTCGGCGCGCAGTTCGATGCGCTCGAGGCGGAGGTCGATGCGCTTTACGAGGATCAGTTCATCGAAACCTGCGCCGATTGGGTCGTGCCCTATATCGGTGCGCTGGTCGGCGCGCGGATCATCGATGTCGGCGATGTCCGCTCGGCCCGGCGGCAGGTGGCCGAAACCATCGCCAACCGCCGCGCCAAGGGCACCGCGCTCGCGCTGGCGCGGCTGGCGGGGGCGATCGCCGCCGCCCCTGCCGAGGCGATCGAATACCGCGATTTCGTCGCCACCGCCTATAATCTCGACTTCCCCCGGCCGGTCGCCACCGTCAGTGCGGTGATCAATGGCGAGGCCGGGCGTGCGCGGCTGCTGCCCGATCATCACGACCAGCACAGCTGGGAGGTGCGCGACATGCGCGAGGGCGGGCGCTTCGCCTACGGCAATGCCGGGGTGCGCGTCTGGAACATCCCGGCGCGCCCGCACTGGGAGGTGGTGCCGGTGCCGGTCACGGGCGGTCAGGCGGGGCGGCTGCGTTTCTCGCCGCTGGGGCGCGACATCGCGCTGTGGCGGACGCCGGAGGCCGACGATCCCGACCAGAGCCGCCTGCCCCCCGGCGCGATGCCGGGGCCGATCCCGCTGTCCGACGCACACCGCAATCCGGGGGTCTATTACGGCTCGGGCAACAGCGTCGAGGTGTTCATCGCCGGAACCCGCCGGGCGCTGGCGGACATCTGCTTCTGCGACCTGGCCGACCGCGACGCTGCCGGCACGGAATGGAACCGCCGCGGGATGGTGGCGCATCCCACCTGCCTGCTGATCGACCCGCAGCGCGGGCGGATGCTGCTGCCGGGCGGCGGCGCGGGGATCGATCCGGCGACGATACGGGTGCGCTATGCCTATGGGCAGGCGGTGCCGTTCGGCGGGGGCGACTTCACCGCGCCGGTGGATATTCTCTTCCGTTCGCCCGCGATCATCGCGCAGAACCAGGACGGCGCGGCGGCCAGCGCGGCGCTCGCCACTGCGCTCGGCAACCTGACCGCCCGCCCGCGCGTCAGCATCCGCTTCGGCGGAACGCTCGACCTGCCGGCGGCGAGCGCGATTGCGGCGGGTGTGCAGGCGCAGCTGTGGTCGGGCGAGGGGATCTGGCCGACGCTCGACCTTGCGGGCGGTTGGACGATCAGCGGCGGCGCGGGCGCCAGCCTCGAACTGCGCGGGCTGCGGCTGTTCGGCGGCACGCTCACAATTGCGGCCGCCGGGGTCGACGATCTGCTGATCGCCGATTGCACCTTCGACCCCGAAACCACCGTCATCGAAGTCCGCGATCCCGGCTGCCGGGTGCGGATCGAGCGCTCGATCGTGGGCCGCCTGCGGGTAGCGGCGGGCACGGTGATCGACGTCATCGACAGCGTGATCGACAGCGCCGATCCCGACGCGCCCGCGCTGGCCGCGGGCGACGGCACGCAGGCCGGGACGCTCTCTGCCGAGCGCGCGACCTTTATCGGCGATATCCGCCTGCTCGGCATGGGCGAGGTGAGCGACTGCCTGTTCGCGGTGCGGCCCGGTCGCAGCAATGCCGGTGCGCCGGTCGATGTGGCGCGCACCCAATCGGGCTGCCTGCGCTTCAGCGCGCTGCCGCGCGGATCGCGCACGCCGCGGCGCTATCGCTGCTATCCCGCGCATGGCGATCCGGCCCCGATGGCGCCGGTCTTCGCGTCGCTCACTTATGGTGATCCCGCCTATGCCACGCTGATCGCCACCAATCCGCAGGGCATCACGCTCGGAGCCGAGAACGGCGGCGAGATGGGCGTGATGAACACCCTCAGCTGGCACAGACGCAAGCAGGCGCTCGATCGGGAACTGCCCGAATGGGTGCCCTTCGGCATGACCACCGCAACACTCTTGATGAACGGATAGGAGACACAGGATGCGCGGAGATTTTACCCGCGACACGCGCGAACGGGCCCGCAGGGCAGGGGTGCGATCCGTGTTGCTGCAACAGGGCCGTCCGCTGGTCGATGCCGACTGGAACGAGCAGGCCGGAATCACCGCCGACCGCGCGGAGCTGCTGGCCCGCCATGTCATCGGCCAGCACGGCGCGCCGCGCGAGGAGGCGGGCTTCGCCGTCAGCCTTGCAGGCGGCGTTCTGACCGTCGGGGAAGGGCACCTCTATGCCGAAGGGCTGGCGCTCCACAATCCCGCGCAGCTCGATTACGCCGCGCAGCAGCCCGCCGCCAGCTTCCCGGCGCTGACGACCATCCTCGGCAACAACACCGCCGGCCTTGTTTACGCCGAAGCGGTGCTGCGCCCGTCGAGCGCGGGGGTGCAGCCCTTCCTCTCCGACCCGGCGCTGGGCGGGGTCGATCCGGTGGTGCGCGAGGAGGTGGACTGGGCGATCCGAGTGGTGCGCCTCGCCGATACCGGCTTCACCGCCGAGCAGCTGCGCAGCGATTTTGCCACCAACCAGTGGCCCGCGATCCCGCAATGGCGCGGCACCACCGGCGGGCTCGACGCCGATGTCCAGACCGAGGCCGAGACCACCGATCCCGGCCCCTGCGAATTGCCGCCGACGGCAGGCTATCTCGATCAGGTCAACCGGCTCTATCGGGTGGAGGTGCACGCATCCGGCGCGCCCGGCACCGCAACCTTCAAATGGGCCGAGGATGCCGGGATCGAGGCGGGCCTGCGCGCCTCGGGCGCGGGCTTTGCTCTCGACCTGCCGATCGAGCGGGCCGGGGCGTGGTTCCCGGTCGATGCCATCGTCGAGATCCTCGACGACGCGCGCGAGCGTACGGGCGAGCCTGGGCCGATGGGGCGCATCACCAGCGCTGTCGGCCAGGCGCTGGTGATCGACGGCGTGCCCGCCTCGGCGCTGAGCGGGCGGGTGCGCGTCCGGCGCTGGGCGAGCATGCCGGTGACCATCCCGGCGGGCAATGCCTGGGTGGTGTTGTCCAAGGGCGTGAAGGTGCGCTTCTGCGCCGGCCACTATGCACGCGGCAGCGCCTGGACAATCCCGGCGCGCACCGTGCTGGGCGACATCATGTGGCCGCCCTACCAGCCCGCCGACCGCAGCGTGACCATCGGCTCCGCCTCGGTCGGCTTCTACGCGCCCAGCGAAGGCCGCCGCCGCCACGCGCCGCTCGCGCTGATCCGCCGCGCCGGGAACGGCGTCCTCACCGTGACCGACGATCTGCGCGATGTCTTCTCGCCGCTAACCGATCAGCGCGCGGTCGATATCCGCTTCGATGACACCATCGCCCAGCTCGATGCCACCAATGTGCAGCAAGCGATCGACGCACTCGCGACGCGCGATGCGGCGTGCTGCACCTGGCACGCCCTGCCGGGCGAGGGGTGGGAACGGGTGTTCGACGAGATCGGTGCGAACCAGAACGGCAAGATCTGCTTCGCGCCCGGCAACTACCCGCTCGCCGCCCCCGTCCGGATCGCGGGCAAGGGGCACCTGAAGCTGGTCGGCGCGGGGCCCGGCACCAAGATCTGGTGCCACGGACGCGCGCAGGCGCTCCATTTCGAGGATTGCGCTTCGGTCGAGATCAGCGACATGAGCATCGCGGCCGAGCAGAACTTCGCCGAAAAGAAGGGCACCGGCGCGGGACAGCGCATCACCGGGGCGCTCGATTGCAGCAATTGCGGCCCGGTGCGGATCGCGCGCACCGTTCTGCTGGTGAGCGCGCCGCGCTCGCGCGAGGCGGTGTGTCTGCGCATCCAGAGCGGCACCCTGCCCGGCAGCGGCGATTGCATCATCGAGGATAACGACATTGTCGCCGGCGATCTGACCTCGGGCATCCTGATCCTCGACGGTGCCGATGTCCGCATCGAAGGCAACCGCATCCGCCCGCGCGCCGAACGTGCCGAGCGAACCACCGAGCGCTGGTTCGGCGACAAGCGGATCACCGCGCTGCTCTCGCGCCTCGCCTTCAGCCATGCCTTGCCCGTGGGCGAAGACACCACCCGGCCCGCCCGCAGAGCGACCGAACAGCTGTTCCGGCAGATCAGCCATACGGTGTCGGGCACGCCCATCCGCTTCTACACCGCGAGCGCGGTCACGGCTGCGAATTGGACCACCTTCATCGCCAATTTCGACCGCGCCAATCCGCGCGTCAACAATGCTCGCTGGCGGTTGCTGATGACGCGCACGGTGCAGCGCTTGTGGACCAATGGCGGCGACGTGGTGGCGGGGGGCACATCGACGATGTTCCGAAGCCTCTACAACTTCGTGCTCAGGTCCGTCACTCCCACCATCGAGGTGGGGATCATCGTTGCCGGTTCGCGCACCGCACCACAGGGTAGCGGGTCGCGCGCGGCGGCCATACGGGTGAGCGGCAATACCCTCTCAGGTGTCGCGACCGGCATCCGCATTGCGCGCAGCATCAGGGGCGGGGCAGGGAACGAGAGAATGCCCGCGCCTTCGGCCTGGGTGAGCGACAATCGCATCGTGATGGCGGCCGTGCCCTTTGACATGCAGCGCTGCGGGGTGCAGATCGCCAACCCGGAACGCGCCTGGGTGACCGACAACGATATCCTGCTCGAAACCGCCGATCCCCATGCCGATCAGGCGCGTATCACGCAGGTGCGCAACGGCAATTTCCACCTCATCGAGACTGACGGCATCCGGCTGGCGGGCGCAATCGGACGGATGCTCACCGTGCGTGGCAATTCGATGCGCGAGTGCCGAGTCGGCGTGCGGGTGGATCCGGTCGCTGTCACCGGCACCACGGCCACCAAGCAGTGGATCGTCGCCGACAACGCCGTAATCGGCGCAAGGGAGCCCTATGCCCTCGACGGACGTTGCACGAATCGTGACAACTTGACCGGCTGAAGCGATTTAATCTTGACTTCAGCTCATCTTTGGCAGAACATCATCGGGCACTAGCAAACGGTTCAATGATTGGGTTGAGTGTCTGTCCATAGTGTCAGTTCTACTTTGCTTTTAGGTCATAGGGTCGAAACCCAAGTGCATCGGGCGGCAGTCATCAAGGCTGTCGCCCACGTGCTTTCGGGGCCCGCGCCGTGTCCGGGCAGGCCAAGCGCAAGGCGCGGCTCTATGGGGCCGCAGCGCGCCATCACGATTGGAACAAGCCGGATCTTCGGGGGTGACAGGGCTCGGCCCGTCACCTCTCCGACGCATCAGCCGCCGTGCGCGGCGATCCATTCCTCGACCACCGGCGCGACCTTGGTGCGCCAGCGGCTGCCGTTGAAGATGCCGTAATGCCCGGCACCCTCGGCCATGTAGTAACGCTTCTTGTCGTCAGGCAGATTCGGCGTCAGCTTCAACGCCGCGCGGGTCTGGCCGAGGCCGGAAATGTCGTCCCGCTCGCCCTCGATCGCCAGCAGCGCGGTATCGGTGATCTGCGTGATGTCGACCAGTTCGCCCTTGTGGCGGAACTCGCCCTTGGGGATCGAATGCTTCTGGAAGACCTCCTCCACGGTCTGAAGGTAGAACTCCGCCGTCATGTCGCACACCGCGCGGTATTCGTCGTAGAAGGTCTTGGTTGCCTGCGCGCTCGCCTCGTCGCCGATGGTGAGGTGTTTGAACATCTCGTAATGGCTCATCATGTGGCTCGACAGGTTCATGCTCATGAAGGCGCTCAATTGCATGAAGCCGGGGTAAACCCGCCGCCCCGCGCCCGGATACTTCATCGGCACGGTCGCGATCACCGACTGGCGGAACCATTCGATCGGACGCTGCATCGCCATGTTGTTGACCACGGTGGGGCATTCGCGCGTGTCGATCGGCCCGCCCATCATGGTGAGGGTGGCGGGCGTTGCGGGCGACTTGTGCAGGTTCATCAGCGCCGTGGCGGCAAAGGCGGGAACGCTCGGCTGGCACACCGCCATCATGTGGATGCGCTGGCCGTTCGCGTCGGAATGGACGTGCTCGGCGAAGTCGATGAGATAATCGATATAGTCATCGAGATCGAACTTGCCCTCGCTGGTCGGCACCATCCGCGCATCGGCCCAGTCGGTGATGAAGACCTCGCAGCTCTCCAGCATCCGCTCCACCGTGCCGCGCAGCAAGGTGGCGTAGTGGCCGCTCATCGGGGCGACGATCAGCAGGCGCGGGCGGTCGGCCGGAGCGCCTTCGACCCGGAAGCGCAGAAGATCGCCGAAGGAGCGTTTCATCACGGTCGATTCCACCACCGCGTGCGGCTTGCCGTCGATTGTGACGCTGTCGATCCCGAATGCGGGCTTGCCGTAATGCGCGGTGGCATGGGCGAAGACATCGAGCGCGCTGGCCGCCATCGGCCCCATGCCGAATGCGGCGAGCGGATTGGCGGGGTTGGCGAGCACATTGGCGCTGATCGAAGCGAGCGCGCTGGCGCTGTTCATCCAGCTGCGCTGAAGCTCATAAGCGTGATAAAGCATGGATTTACCTCAAGCGACGAACGGTTTGGCACCTTATCCCGGTGGCGCCTTGCCCCTACAGATGCGCCTTCACCTGCCATTGTGCAACGCACAATTGTGTTCAGCGCTGTCGCGCAGGCGGATCGCTCTGCCGCTTTTTGCACGTGAAATTCGCGCGCCGCGCCGCTAGAGCGCTGCACCTATGCATGGCGAACCCCCCGAGCGCGAGCTGTCCGACACCCCCCAGACCCTGCCGGAAGCGGCGGGTGAAGCGGTGGTCGCAGCGCTGCCCGTGGAGGGCGAGCCCGGTGATAAGCCCCCCAAGGCCCGCTCGCTCGCGCCCTTGCGGATGGTGTTCGGCGCGGCGCTGCAATATCCGCGCGAGATCGGCTTTGCGCTGCTGGCGCTGGTGATCACCTCGGCAGCGACGCTGGCGATCCCTTATCGCTTCAAGGTGATCGTCGACGAGGCCTTCACCAGCGGTGCGACCACCGACGACATCGCCCATGCCTTCCAGTATTTGCTGATGATCGTCGTGATCCTCGGCTTCGGCACGGCGCTGCGATTCTACTACGTCAGCTGGCTGGGCGAGCGGGTGGTGGCCGATATCCGGCTGAAAGTGCAGCAAAATCTCTTGCGTCTCTCGCCCGGTTTCTACGAGGTCAACAGCCCCAAGGAAATCTCCAGCCGGATGACCAGCGACACGGCGATCATCGAAAACGTGGTCGGCACCACGGTTTCCGTGGCCTTGCGCAATTCGTTGACGGCGGTCGGCGGGATCGGGTTGCTGATCTACCTCGCGCCGTCGCTGACGCTGGGCCTGTTGATCGGCATTCCACTGGTGATCGCGCCGATCGTTTTCTTCGGGCGCAAGATTCGCAACGTCTCGCGCACCAGCCAGGACCGCATCGCTGATGTCGGCGCCTATGTGACTGAGGTGCTCTCGGCGATGAAGATCGTCCAGAGCTTCGGGCAGGAACGGCGCGAGGGCGAGCGCTTCGCCAGCGTGGTCGAGGCGACCTTCGATACGGCGCGGCGGCGAATCCTGTTGCGCGCGGCGATGACGACGGTGGTGATCCTGCTGGTGTTCGGCGGCGTCACACTGGTGATGTGGCGAGGCGCGATTGCGGTCACCACCGGCGAGATCAGCGGCGGCACGATCACCGGCTTTGTCATCACCGGCGGCTTGGTGGCAGGCGCGCTGGGCTCGCTGACCGAGGTCTATGGCGATCTGCTGCGCGGCGCGGGCGCGGCGAGCCGGCTCGCCGAACTGCTCGAAGCCCGCCCCGAAATCGCCGCCCCGGCCCGGCCCGAACGCCTGCCGGAACCCGCGCGCGGCAGCCTCAGCTTCCGCAATGTCACCTTCCGCTACCCTGCCCGTCCAGAGACAGCAGCGCTCAAGGATTTCACGCTCGAGATCGAGCCGGGCGAGACGGTCGCCATCGTCGGGCCTTCGGGCGCAGGGAAATCGACCATCTTCCAGCTGGTCGAGCGATTCTACGATCCCCAAGGCGGCACGATCCGCATGGACGGGGTGCCGCTGACCAGCGCCGACCCCGCCGACATCCGCGCCCGGCTCGCGCTGGTGCCGCAGGACGGGGTGCTGTTCAGCGCCAATGCCCGCGACAATCTGCGCTACGGCAAGTGGGACGCGACCGACGAGGACATCTGGCAGGCCGCCCGCGCCGCCAATGCCGAGAGCTTCCTGCGCGCCCTGCCGCAGGGGCTCGACACCTATCTGGGCGAAGGCGGCACGCAATTGTCGGGCGGGCAGCAGCAACGCGTCGCCATCGCCCGCGCGCTGCTGCGCGATGCGCCGATCCTGCTGCTTGACGAGGCGACCAGCGCGCTGGATGCCGAAAGCGAGCAGCTCGTCCAGCAGGCGCTCGACGGGTTGATGGCGAACCGCACCACGCTGGTGATTGCTCACCGTCTCGCCACGGTGCGCGCGGCGGACCGGATCGTGGTGCTGGAGGGTGGCCGGATTATCGAACAGGGTACGCATGACGCGCTGAGCAAGGCCGGCGGGCTCTACGCGCGCCTTGCCAGCCTCCAATTCACCGGCGCGGCTGCTTGATTTCGGCCGCGCTGACGCGCGGCACAGACCTCCCGCCCCACCGAACCAAATCGACGAATGGCTGTCCCCGGCTGACGAAGCGCAACCCTTTGGCGCGTTCCGCGTTAGTGTCGCGCCATGCTGGCAACCTGCCACAGCTTTTCGGGGACTATCGCACCATGATCATCAGAACCGCCGCCTTGATCGGCGCAAGCTTGCTCGCGCTCGCCGCGCCCGCCTTTGCCGACGAGGCGCACGACCATTCGGAGCACACCGATATGCTTCAGGCCGGCAGCGCTGACGAAGCCTCTGCCTTGCCGAGCATGAGCTTCGGCAGCTGGGGTTTCGATCCCGAATATCTCGCGGAGGACATCAAACCGGGCGACGATTTCAACGCCTATGCCAACAAGACCTGGATCGACGCCAACCCGCTCCCGCCCGAATTCAGCCGGATCGGCGCCTTCACGCTGCTGGGCGAAAAGAGCACCGCCGACGTCAAGGCGCTGATGGACGAACTGGCCGCGAAGGATGCCGCCAGCCTCTCGGATGACGAGCGCCGCATCCTCGATGCTTACCGCACCTATCTCGACACCGAAGCGATCGAAGCGGCGGGCCTTGCCCCGGCGCAGCCTTACCTTGCGCGCATCATGGGTGCAGGCAGCCTCAATGATCTGGCGATGCTGTGGGCCGAGCCCGGCTTTGCCAGCCCGATCGGTGCGGGCGTCGGGATCGATGCCAAGCAGCCCGATCGCCACATCGCCAATGTCGGCTTCGGCGGCTTGGGGATGCCCGACCGCGATTACTATCTCGACACCAGCGAGAAGGGCCGGGCGATCCAGGCCAAGTACAAGGAATACCTCGCCTTCCTGCTGGGCGAGGCGGGCTATGCCGATCCCGCGGCGGCGGCCGAGGCGGTCTATGCCTTCGAAGACCGGATCGCGCGCGAAGTGGCGTGGGACCGCGCGGTGCGCCGCAACCGCGATCTCACCTACAACCTGCTGACCGCCGATGAACTCGCCGCGATCAGCGGCAAGGTGCCGGTCACCGCGATGATCGAGAAAATCGGGATTGCGCAGAGCCCCGGTTTCGTCGTCAGTCTGATGCCGCCGACGGCCGAGGAAGTTGCGCAATACAAGCTCGACGAGAAAACCCTCGCCAAGATCGGCACCGGCCTGCCGGGGATGCTCGATCTGCTGGGCGAAACCCCGGTCGCGACCTTGCAGGCGTGGATGGCCAAGGAATTCCTGTCGGATCACGCCGCGGTGCTTCCTGCGCGCTTCGATGCGGCGAGCTTCGAATTCTACGGCAAGACCCTGCGCGGCACCCCCGAACAGCGCCCCCGCTGGAAGCGCGCCATCGGCGAGTCCGAAGGCCTGCTCGGCGAACTGATCGGCAAGGAATATGTCGCGCGCTATTTCCCGCCCGAAAACAAGGCGGCGATGGACGAGCTGGTGGCGAACCTGCGTCTCGCACTGCGCGAATCGATTGCCGAGATCGACTGGATGGGCGAGGCGACCAAGACTCAGGCGCTCGCCAAGCTCGACAGCTTCGATCCCAAGATCGGCTATCGCCCCAATCTCGAAACCTATGAAGGCCTGGCCATCACGGCGGGCGACCCGATCGCCAACCGCATGGCGGCGGCGGCCTGGCGGCAGGCGGACAATGTCGCCAAGCTGGGCGAGCCCATCGACCGCACCGAATGGGGCATGCTGCCGCAGACGGTGAACGCCTATTACAACTCGGTGAAGAACGAGATAGTCTTCCCCGCAGGCATCCTCCAGCAGCCGTTCTTCGCGCTGACCAACGACATCGCGGTGAATTACGGCGCGATCGGCGGGGTGATCGGGCACGAGATGGGACACGGTTTCGACGATCAGGGCTCCAAGTCCGATGCCAGCGGCGCATTGCGCAACTGGTGGACCGACGAGGACCGCGCTGCCTTCGATACGCTCGGCAACCGGCTGGTGGCGCAGTACAACGCCTTCTGCCCGCTCGATGACGGCAAAACCTGCGTCAACGGTCGCCTGACGCTGGGCGAGAATATCGGCGATGTCGGCGGGCTCTCGATGGCCTACCGCGCCTACAAGCTGGCGACCAAGGGCAAGGATGTGCCGGTGATCGACGGGCTGACCGGCGACCAGCGCTTCTTCCTCGCCTGGGCGCAGGTGTGGCGTTCGACCCAGCGCGAGGCGAACTATCGCAACCGCCTCGTCACCGACAGCCACAGCCCCGAGGAATACCGCGTCAACGGCGTCGTCCGCAACCTCGACGAATGGTACGCGGCCTTCGACGTGAAGCCGGGCGATGCGATGTACATTCCGCCGGAAGAGCGCGTGCGCATCTGGTAAGAAGTCGCTTGTTTGCGTGCCCGCATCCGCGGGCACGTCCTCGGCGCTGCTCCTCCCCCCGGATCAAGTCCGGGGTCCGGGCGCCTGCGGCTCGCGCGCTTGCGCTCGCGGCCCGTCCGATAGCGGGCCGGGTGAGAAGTCAACCATTGGCCTGCCCGATCATCCGGGCGGGCCTTTTGGTTTGACTTGCCGCCACGCCTCGTCAAAGCCCTGCCGCCATGACCGACACCCTCGCTGCCATCCTGCTCGGCATCCTCGAAGGACTGACCGAGTTTCTCCCCGTGTCCTCGACCGGGCACCTCATCCTCGCCACCGAACTGCTGGGCTTCGACCAGAGCGAGTGGGAGGTGTTCAATATCGCCATTCAGCCCGCCGCGATTCTCGCCATCGTGGTGCTTTATTGGCGCACATTCTGGGATGTGGCCAAGGGTCTGCTGGGGTTCGAGAAGGGCGCGCTCGCATTTGTGCGCAACCTGCTGGTCGCGTTCTTTCCGGCGGTGCTGCTGGGGCTGGCCTTCGGTGACATGATCGAGACCATGCTCGGCAATGCGGTGCTGGTGTGCTGGTCGCTGATCATCGGCGGCATCGCGATCCTCGCCATCGAGCGCTGGGCCAATCCGCCGGCGGAAGGGCCGGGCGTGTCGGGCGTGCCGCTGCGCACCGCCGTGCTGATCGGCCTTGTCCAGTGCCTTGCGATGATCCCCGGCGTCAGCCGTTCGGGCGCGACGATCCTCGGCGCGATGGCATTCGGGGTGGACCGCAAGACCGCTGCCGAATTCAGCTTCTTCCTCGCCGTGCCCACGCTCACCGGCGCGACCATCTATCAGCTGGCGAAATACGGTTCCGACCTGACCAGCCGCGACATCGAGCTGATCGGGATCGGATCGGCGGTCGGCTTCGTCACTGCGCTGGTGGTGGTGAAGCTGTTCGTCGCGATCATCACCCGCGTCGGGTTCGCCCCTTTCGCCTGGTACCGGATCGTGGCCGGAACCATCGGCCTGGCGTGGCTGACTTTGCGCTGATGCTCTCGGCTGGAACCAGCCGCCTTCCCGAGGGTTAGGAAAAACGAACCGTCCGCGCTGATAGCCAGCCGGATGATTTTGCGGAGATGGCAGACACAATGGCGTTGCTGGTGCTGATCGTGTTGGGGGCTACGCTGGGCTGGCTGGCCTCGATCCTCGCGCGCACGGAAGCGCCCGGCGTGATCCTGCGTCAGGTGCTGCTGGGCATGCTGGTCTCGGTAATCGCGGGCGAGATCGCCAATGAGGGCACGATGATCGGCAGCTTGTCCTTCCTCAGCCTTGGCATCGCACTGGCAGCGACATCGGCAGCGCTGGTGATCTATCATGCCGTCGCACGGCGCAGGCTGTCCTCGAGCACATAAAAATTCTGCGGGGCGATGGAACATTGCCCCGATGATGCACTTTCACCCGGTCTGGCAGGCACGCGCCTGCCGCGCCGATAATGGAGAGCGTCATGAAGTTCACTGCCAAGCACACCGCCACTATCCTCGCCGCCACCCTCGGTCTTTCGCTCGCCGCCTGCGAAGGCCCGAACGAGAACGCCATGGAAGACGCCGGCGAGCAGAACGCCGAAGCCGTCGAAGAAAAGGCTGACGCGATGGAAGATGCCGGCCAGATCACCGACGCGCAGGAAGACGCGATGGTCGACAACGCCGAAGACAAGGCGGACGCCATGGAAAAGCAGGGCGAAGCCATGGACGAGGCCACCGGCCAGTAATCGCGACGCTCCCTGGCCGGTCACGGTCAAAGCGCGATGAGGCGGCCCGGAGCTTCGGTTCCGGGCCGCTTTCCTTTGGCCTAGACCGGGGTCGCCCCGCTGCCGCGCCCGCCGCGCAGGTGGTACTCCTGCGTGCCCCGGTGCAGCACGTTGTCGACGTCGATCACCGCCGAATTGGCATAGGTGAAGCCAGCCGGCAGGCTGCGATAGAGCCGGTCGAAGTCGCGCTCCACTGTCTGCCGGTAGAGATCGGCGAAGCTCTCGATCACGAAATAGGTCGGTTGCAGATCGCTGATGACGTAGTCGGTGCGCATCACCCGGTCGACGTTGAGCATGATGCGATTGGGGCTCTGGGCCTCCACCGCAAACTTCGCCTCGGTAGGCCCTGAGAGGATGCCCGCGCCGTAAGCGCGCACATCGCCCGGAGCTTCCTCGATCAGCCCGAACTCCACCGTGTACCAATAGAGCGCGCCCAGGGCCTTCAGCCGGTTGTAGCGCATCGCCTTCCACCCGGCGCGGCCATATTCCTGCATATAGTCGGCATAGACCGGATCGGTCAGCATCGGCACGTGGCCGAACACGTCGTGGAAGACGTCGGGCTCCTGAATATAGTCGAAAGTCTCGCGCGTGCGGATGAAGTTGCCCGCCGGGAAACGCCGGTTGGCGAGGTGCCAGAAGAACACATGATCGGGGATCAGCATCGGCACCGGCACGACGCTCCACCCGGTCAGCGCGCCCAATTCCTCCGACAACTGCTCGAATTCCGGAATGCCCCCGCGCCCGAGATCGAGCTTTTCGAGTCCCGCCATGAAAGCGCTGCACGCCCTTCCGGGGAGCACCTCCATCTGGCGGGCGAAGAGATCGTCCCACACGCCGTGATCGTCGGCAGTATAGGCGGTCTGCGCGGGCTCGAGCCAGTCCTCCCCGACATGCGCCGGGCGGGCGAGCGGGGCGGTAAAGACATCGGCTGCCATCTCTGGCAGAGTGGCGAAATCGGGCTGGGGGTCTGCAAGCGTGGCCATATCGTTGCAGATGATACTACCTTAGCCGCGTCAGGACAAATGGGGAGAGCGGGCAGTGGGGATGAAGCGCAAGGATTACGAGGCGGCGCTCGAACCGCTGACGCTGGAACTGGTCAGCATGGCACGCTGGGTCAAGGCGACAGGGGCGCGGGTGGTGGTGCTGTTCGAAGGCCGCGACACGGCGGGCAAGGGCGGCGCGATCACCGCGGTGCGCGATAGTCTCAACCCGCGCCAGTGCCGCACCGTGGCGCTTTCCAAGCCGACCGAGGCGGAGATGGGCCAGTGGTATTTCCAGCGCTACGTCGCGCATCTGCCGACAGCGGGCGAGATCGTGCTGTTCGACCGGTCATGGTACAACCGCGCGGGGGTCGAGAGGGTGATGGGCTATGCGTCGGACGCGCAGGTGGAGGCCTTCCTCAAGGCCGTGCCAACCTTCGAGAAGCTGCTGGTCGACGACGGCATCCTGCTGTTTAAGTACTGGTTGGCGACCGATCAGGCGCAGCAGGAAGAGCGTCTGCGCGAGCGGCTGGAAGACCCGCTGAAGCGCTGGAAGCTGTCGCCGATCGATCTCGCCGCGCGCGAAAAATACGATGAATACACCAAGGCGCGCGAGGCGATGCTGAAGGCGACCCACACCGACCACGCGCCTTGGACCATCGTCGACTTCAACGACCAGCGGCGCGGGCGGCTGACGCTGGTGCGCGATCTGCTCGCCCGCATCCCCGATACGCACGAGGAGCCCGAGGCGATCGACTTCCCCGATCTGGGCAAGAAGCCCGCGAAGGAAAAGTACAAGGTGCTGAAGCCGATTGCGGATTGGGAGGGGTGACATACTTCCCCCCCGCTTGCGGGAGGGGCTGGGGGTGGGCAAGTGAAAGTGCTCGCTGCGCTCGCTCCCACCCCCAAACCCCTCCCGCAAGCGGGAGGGGAAATCAGGCGCTTGCGCTCGCCGCCGTGACCTGCCGACCGTCGTCCGCAAAGGCGGCGAGGTCATACCCGGCTTCGCACTTGCGCATAGCCAGATGCAGCGGCTCGCCCGCGATGGCCGGGGAGAGGCCACGGAAAGCGAACTGGCGCAGCCGGTTCGCGCCCAGTTCCCGCGCCGCGAGTTGCAACAACAGGCTCGCAGTGAGCGGGCCGTGGACGACGAGGCCGCGATAGCGCTCGACCTCTTTGGCATAGGGCGCGTCATAATGGATGCGATGGGTGTTGAAGGTCAGCGCGGAATAGCGGAACAGCAGGCGCGCGTCGGGGATGAGGGTGCGGGTAGCCTCCCATGCCGACGCGTCGAAGCTGCCCTCACCCGGCGGCGGCGGGGAGAGCGGCGCATCGGGCGCGGCGGCATCGCGATAGACCAGTGTCTGCGTCTCGATCACCGCGACCGTGCCGTTGGCGCGGGTGACATGCTCGACATCGACAAAGGCGAGGCGGCCCGAGCCACCCTCCTTCTCGCTCACCGAGGCGACCTTGCTGATCCGCTCGATCACCGCGCCGATAGCGATGGGCGCGTGAAAGGCGATCTTGGACGAAGCCCACATTCGGCGCGGCATGGGGAAGGGCGGCAGGAAGCTGTCGGCGCTGTCATCGCGCGCGGGGTGTCCATCCTCGCCCAGCTTTGCAGTGGGGGCCTCGGGGGTGCAGAGCGCGAAGTGTATGCCCTGCGGCATGATCGGCGGATGCGGGCGCGGCAGGTCGAAGGTGGCGAGCCAGCGCGCCGCCAGCCCCTCGTCGAGCCGGTCGGTTGCGCGCTGTTCGCGCCCGATCCACGCTTCGAAGCTCATTCTGCGCGCTCGAACACCGCCGCGATGCCTTGGCCGCCGCCGATGCACATCGTCTCGAGCCCGTAGCGCACCCCGCGCCGGTGCATCTCGTGCGCCATGTCGGCAAGAATGCGCCCGCCGGTCGCGCCGATGGGGTGGCCGAGGCTGATGCCCGATCCGTTGACGTTGAGGATCTCGCGGCGCGAATCGTCGCCGCTCCAGCCCCAGCCCTTGAGCACGGCGAGCACCTGCGGGGCAAAGGCTTCGTTGAGTTCGACCAGCCCGATATCGTCCCACGAATAGCCACGACGCTCGAACAGGCGCTCGACCGCCGGGACCGGCCCGATGCCCATGCGCGAAGGGTCGCACCCCGCCGCCGCCCAGCCGCCGAACCACAGCATCGGGGTCAGGCCGAGCTCCTCCAGCTTGTCTTCCGCGACGACAAGGCACGCCGCCGCCGCGTCGTTCTGCTGGCTGGCATTGCCGGCGGTGACGATGGCTGCGGGATCGCGGCGAAGGTCGATGGGGGCGAGCTTGCCCAAGGTCTCCATCGAAGCGTCGGCGCGGTAGCCCTCGTCGTGGTCGAACACCACCGGATCGCCGCGTCGCTGCGGGATTTCGACCGGCACGAGCTGCTCGGCGAACCGCCCTTCCGCCCACGCCCGCGCCGCGTTCTGGTGCGAGCGGACGGCGAAGGCATCGGCCTCCTCACGCGTGATGCCGTAATCCTTGGCGAGGTTCTCGGCCGTCTCGATCATGCCGGTGATGACCCCGAAACGCTCGACCGGCTGGCTCATCACCCGGCCCCGGCTGAGGCGATCATGCAGTGTCATGTCCCCCATCCGCACCCCGCCGCGCAGGTCGGTGGTGTAGTGTTCGACATTCGACATCGACTCAACGCCCCCCGCGACGACGACATCGGCCATCCCGGTCTCGACCATCATCGCCGCGGTCGCCACCGCCTGCACGCCCGAACCGCAACGCCGGTCAAGCTGGAAGCCGGGGACTTCGATGGGCAGGCCCGCCGCGAGCCAGCTCCAGTGCCCGATCGCGGGTGCCTCGCCATTGCCGTAGCCCTGCGAAAAGACGACATCGTCCACCCGCGCCGGGTCGATCCCGCTGCGCTCGATCAGCGCCTTGAGGATCACCGCGCCCAATTGGCCCGCGTTCAGCCCCGCAAGCCCGCCGAGGAACTTGCCCACGGGCGTACGCAGGGGGGTGCAGATGGCGGCGCGTCTGGTCATTGCTTGTCCTTGTCCGAAAGAGCCACGGTCCCCGCATCGACCAGCTTCCCGATCGCGCCCGAGGAGAGGCCGAGTTTATCCGCCAGTACTTCCTCGGAATGCTCGCCAAGATAGGGCGCAGGCGCCGGATCGCCTGCCTCGCGCCCCGGCAGGTTCGCAAAGCTGCGGGTGGCGGGGTAATCGAAGCCGCTCGGGTTGGCAGGCGCTGGGCCGAACAGCGGGTTGTCCGCTACCAGCACCGGATCATTCGCCGCCTCGTAAGCGGTGCGGTAGCGTTCGAAGGTGCAGCCTTCCGCCGCCATGCGCGCTTCGAGCGTCGCATAGTCCATCGTCTCCGCCGCGCTCTGGAACAGCGCGAAGAGCTCGGCGCGGTGGGTGAAGCGCGGGGTGTCACCCTCGGCGAAGTGAACACCGTATTCTGCCTCCAGAACGCCGATCCCGCTTTCGACCCCGAAGGCCTTGACGAGGCCCGCCCACTGCTTGGGCGTGAGCGCGGCGACCATGAAACGCACGCCATCCCTGGAACGGAAGTCCCGCCCGAAGGCACCCCAGATCGCATTGCCGAGCCGCTCGCGGTCGCCGCCGCGATAGAGCACTTCGGCGAGCAAGCCCGCGTTCGCCATCGTCCCGATTGCGACATCGCCCAGCGGCAGGCGCACCTCGCTGCCCTCGCCCGTCCTGTCACGGTGGCGCAGCGCGGCGAGCATGGCGAAAGCGCCATAGGCCCCGGTGATGAAGTCCCACGCGGGGAGTACCTGATTGACAGGCGGGGCGGTGGCGGGATCCCAGTCCTCCGGCCCGCACATCAGCGGGTATCCGGCGGCGGCGTTGACGGTGAAATCCATCGCCTGCCGCCCGTCATGCCAGCCCATCACGCGCAAGGAGATCATGTCCGCGCGCCTGGCCGCCATCGCGGCATGGCTGAGGAAGCTCTGCTCGGGCAGGTTGGTGATGCACTGGCCGATCTTGGCGGCAAGCTCCACCAGAAGCTCGCGCCCCTCGCCCGATTGGAGATCGAGCGCGACGGATTTCTTGGCGCGGTTGAGGTTCTCCCAGCTGAGCGAGCGCCCTTCGCGGGTCAGCATATAGCGATTGTAATCGAGCCCGCCCGCCTTGTGATCGACCCGGATCACCTCCGCCCCCAGCTGCGCGCAATACAGCCCCGCGGTGGGCGAAGCGACGAAGCTGGAGACTTCGACGATTGAGAGGTCATTGAGAAGGTTATACATTCTCTCTCCATTCGCGCAGCATGTGCTTGGCGATCTGGAGCTGGAGGATCTGCGTCGTGCCCTCGTAGATGCGGTAGATGCGCGCATCGCGGAAGAAGCGCTCGGCGTCATATTCGGCGAGGTAGCCCGCGCCGCCATAGACCTGCACCACGCGGTCGACCACGCGGCCGCACATCTCGGAGGCGAAGACCTTGAAGGCGGCGGCCTTCACCAGAATGTTCTCGCCCCGGTCGGCCCGCGCCGTCACGTCCTTCATCATCGCCTCGGCGGCGTAGATCTCGATCTCGCTGTCGGCGAGCATCTGCTGGATCAGCTGGAAATTGGCGATCGGCTCGCCGAACGCCTTGCGCTCATTGGCGTAACGCAGCGCGCTGTCGAGTGCGCGCCGCGCATAGCCGGTCGCCGCCGCGCCCACGGAAATGCGCCCGTTGTCGAGGCTCTTCATCGCGAAGACGAAGCCCTTGCCGGTCTCCCCGCCCAGCAGCGCATCCCCCGGCACGCGCACATCGTCGAGCATGATGTCGCAGATATGCGAGCCCGCCTGCCCCATCTTCTTGTCCGGGCTGCCCCGCGAGATGCCCGGTGAGTCCATCGGCACGAGGAAGGCCGAGACGTGCGCGTTCTTGGGCAGGGCTTCCTTGTTGGTGCGCGCCATGATCAGCGCGACATCGGCATAGGGCGCATTGGTGATGTAGCGCTTGGTGCCGTTCAATATCCAGCCATTGCCGTCCGGATCGGGGACGGCGGTGGTCGCAAGCCCGGCCGAGTCGCTGCCCGAACCCGGCTCGGTCAGGCCGAAGCAGGCGATCTTGCCCTCGGCGATCTTCGGATACCATTCGGCCTTCTGGGCCTCGGTCGCCCCGTTCTTCAGCGCGCTCGAAAACATCCCGACATTGATCGAGAAGATCGAGCGATAGGCGGGCGCGGCATAGGCCATGATGTTCACGACGCGGGCATATTGGGTCATGTTGAGCCCCGCGCCGCCATATTCCTCGGGCACCGACAGGCCGAACAGCCCCATCTCGCGCATTTCGTTCACGATCTCCTCGGGCACGCGATCCTCGGCGATCAACTGCGCTTCGGCAGGGATCAGGCGTTCGCGGACATAGCGGGTGAGCTGCTCGGCGAACTGTTCGAAGGTGTCCTCGTCCATGCCGGTGTTCACGGGGGCGGAGAGACTGGCGGGGGCGTTCATGGTGGCAATCGTCCTTGCAGGAATGGCGCTGTTAAGGGCGCACGGGCGCGGCGTCGCCTGTCAATTCGGCAGCGGGAGCGGCGGTTGCGGGCGCGGTGGGTGGCGGCACATCGGTGGGCAGAGCCTCGGGCGGGAGCTGGCGCTCGTCGAGCATCGAGGCGGCATCCTCCAGCTGCTTGGCCTCACCCGGACTGACCCCGCCGGGCGCGCTCGCCCGCTCGCTTCCGCAGGCGGACAGCACCAGCAGGAGCAGCGGCGCGGCGGTGATCGGCAGACGCGGCACGGTGAGCGCGCCCTATTCGGCGGGGGCGGTGTCGCCCTCGGCAGCCGCAGCCGCTTCTGCGGCGACGGCGGCTCCGGCATCGCCCGCCGCGGTCGCATCGCCGCTCGGCATGGCATCGGGCGCATCGGTGGCGGTGGCGGAGGGATCGGCGACCGGCTCGTCGCTCACCGGCGCGAGCGCGGTGTCGGCGGGCATTTCCACCGTATCGGCGCTCGCCTCGGTCGAGGCATCGTCGGCGCTGCCACAGGCGGCGAGCGCCAGCGTGAGGGCGGCAAGAGCGGCGGGGGCACAAAGCTTGCGCATGGTTCGGGTCTCTCCTCTCATTTGGGGCGCGTGGAGCGCGGTCCGGTCGGGGGAGGGTTTAGCCAAGGCGGGCCGCAAACGCCAAGTGCCAAATGGGCACACCCCCTGCGCACGCGGTAGCGGGGCGGGCGCGGCGGGTGATATTGTCTCGCGTATGATCAAGTCCGCCCTCAGCTCGCCCCTGCGCGCCCTCGCCCTCGTCGCCGCGAGCGCACTGCCCCTGTTCGCCGCCAGCGCCCAGCCGGTGCCCGACGCCTTCACCGTGGTCGAAAGCGGGCAGAGGTTCGCCAATCTGCAGGACGCGGTGAACGCGATCGGCAACGGGCGCGGCACGATCCGCATCCAGCCCGGCACCTACCGCCAATGCGCGGTGCAGGAAGGCGGGGTGATCGTCTACGAGGCACCCGAGCCCGGCAGCGTCACCTTCATGGCCCGCGCTTGCGAGGGCAAGGCCGCCTTCGTGCTGCGCGGCATCGGCGCGGAAATCCGCGGCATCACCTTCAGCAACATCAAGGTGCCCGACGGCAACGGGGCGGGCATCCGATTGGAGAAAGGCGCCCTGAATGTCGCCCATGCGCGATTCCAGAACAGCGAGCAGGGCATCCTCACCGCCGACGATCCGCAAAGCCGCATCTACATCACGCGCTCGACCTTCAGTGGGCTGGGCACTTGCGAGAACTCGGCGGGCTGCGCGCATTCGATCTATATCGGCAATTACGGCTCGCTGACCGTGCGCGAAAGCCGGTTTGAGCGCGGGATGGGCGGCCACTACGTCAAGGCCCGCAGCGCCGAGGTGGTGATCGAGAACAACAGCTTCGACGACGCCAACGGCAAGGGCACGAATTACATGATCGACCTGCCCGCCGGCAGCGTGGGGCGGATCGCCGACAACTGGTTCGTCCAAGGGCGCGACAAGGAGAATTACTCCGCCTTCATCGCGCTGGGGGCGGAGGACCTGCTGCATTCCTCGGACGGGCTGGAGGTGACGAACAACGAGGCGCGCTTCGTGCCCGGCCTGTCGAGGAACTCGGTGTTCCTCGCCGACTGGACGGCATCGCAAGTGACAATGAAGGGCAATAAGATCGCGGCGGGGATCAAGCCTTACGAGACGCGCTGAGGGCTGGCGTCTGCTCCGGGAAGCGGGTCGAAAGCCCGCTTTCGGGAAGCCAAAGCTATTGTGCTAATGACCGCATGGGAATGGAAGGCGGACAAGTGCCTTCCTCGATAGGATCGGAGACTTGCTCGACCCAATCCAAGGGCAGGCAAATGCGCACCAAAATCCGCAAAGATGGCCGCCTGCCCAGAAAAGGAATAAATGTACCGCCATCGTACTTCTTCCCGATCAGACTTGTTTCTTGTGATAGAAGCGAAAGCCGGTCATGCCCGCTTCGATCAGCCGCTCGTGAGTGCTGTCACTGCAGTAATTCGAATTTGAATCGTGTTTGTCGTGCCAGAAACAGGCTGCACCGATGGCCTTGGTGTCGAACACCAACCCAATTTTTTCAGCTGCAGGTTTAAGTTTCGTTCGGTCTGGTGCCCAGAGCACGCCCCGGAAAAGAATCCAGTCGGTCTCTTCTCGATTCACCGAATCGATCCGGTTGCAGATTTGCCAGAACCAGCGATCCTCCAGATGAGAACCATCCTTGGCGATAAACTCTACGGGCTCGAACTGGTGAACCCCGGGCTCGATGTCCTCGATCAGCGCGCGCAGTCGGTCGCTGACCGTTGCGACCCAGGCCCCCACATAATCACCTATTTTCTGTCGTGATTTCCACTGGATAACCCTGGGAACCGTTTCCGGCTTTACCGGACGACCAGAGAACATAACGCTCCCTCGCAGACCCACCCCGCCGTCGGGTGTGGGATCTACAAGCTCGAGGGCATCGACGGGCCCCTCGACAATCTCGGCCAGAGGGTAACTCGACCCAAGCGGATCGTAGGAAAAGGACCACACCATCAAACCTCTCCACACTCGTGTCCGCATCGCGAGGCACAACGCAATATGACCGAATACCGAAAAGAAAAGGCTGCCGTCCGCGCTAACCCGTTCTTAACTATGGAGTTGCAAAGTCCTGCATGGTCATTTTGAAGGGATTCAACAGTGCAAAACCTCATCATGTTCTGGCTGGACCAGCTGATAATGCCCAACCCCGAAAATGACGATCGCTTCCGCGCAGCAAAGCGCCTCGGTCTGGCAATCGTGATTGGAGCAGTCGCTTTCGCAGTGTTTGGCTGAAGGTTGCGGGCATTCTCGACGATACCTGTGATGCGTCGCATCTTTTGCCCGCCAGTGCAGACAAACTTTCCGGTCCATGCCATCAATGCAAGGAAGCTGAAGAGGATCTGCGATATCCCGCATGTGGCGAAATCGCCTTGCATCCTTCCTCTAACCCTCCAGGCGGCCCGCAGCGAACATATCCACGCTCGCTCTAGCTGATCATGGCTTTCCAAATGCTTAGGAACTCGGCGCCTTCGAAATCGGGCTCGCGATCAAGCTTGTGTTATTGGAAGGCAAAAAATTGATTCGGTGCACGTTGCCTGTTCGAAAGCCAATACAGGCCAGGCGGAGAAGCACGGTAGTCCGCTTTCGACGCCCATTCTGCGGCTGGGGCCTCCCGAGGCACGGAATGGACGCAGCCATTCGCTGCCCGGATTGACCTGCTTGAGCGATGGCCGCGCTCAAAAAGCCTATCTGAGCGAGGCCATGACGACTTTTTAGGTGGGGGCATGCCAAACCGCCAACGTTTGCCTTGGGGTCGGTTGCCGAATGTCCGCTTTTGAGTTGAGAATGTGAGAACCGGACATGGCCCTCAAGCCTGTTCACAACCTGCCGGTTCGTGCTGACGGTCGCTAGATCAACAAATGCCCCGAGCGATCCCGCTTGGTCGCCAGATAGCGCGCGTTGTGGGGGTTCTCCGGGAGCTGGTGCGGCACCCGCTCGCTGACGGTGATGCCCGCCGCTTCGAGCGCGGTTACCTTGGCCGGGTTGTTGGTCAGCAACCGGATCGTCCGCGCCCCCAGCAGCTTGAGCATCCGCGCCGCCACCGGGAAATCGCGCGCTTCGTCGGGCAGGCCGAGGCGCTGGTTGGCCTCGACCGTGTCGAACCCCTGATCCTGCAAGCGGTAGGCGCGCAGCTTGTTGATCAGCCCGATTCCGCGCCCCTCCTGCCGCATGTAGAGCAGCACGCCCCAGCCGCCCGAATCCTTCGCCTCGTGCGCCATGGCATGGAGCGCGGCGTCCAATTGCGGGCCGCAGTCGCATTTGAGGCTGCCGAGGATGTCGCCGGTCAGGCATTCCGAATGGAGGCGGACAAGCGGCAGGCGGTCACCCGACTGCTTGCCGATGATCAGCGCGACGTGTTCGCGCAGGTCGGCGCTGGAGCGGAAGGCGACGATCTCGGCGTCCTCGCAAGCGCTCACCGGCAAGCGCGCGCGGGTGACGATCTTCAGCGCGCCAGCCTCGGCATAGGCGGCAAGATCGCTGACGGACACTGGCACAGCCTCACCCGCGCCCTCGGGATCGACCATGAATGCGGGCAGGATCCCCGCAATCCGCGCCAGCTCCAGCGCGACGGCGGCGGTTTCGGCCCAGTCGAGCGTGACCGCCTTGAACGGGCCCTTGAGCGGATTGCCGAGATCGAGCGCCGGGTCGGCAATCGGCAAGGCATCGCGCAGAGTGAAATCCTCGCCCCCGGCGATCAGCACCGGCGCATGAGGCACGGCGGCTTCTTTCTGGTTGGCGAGCTTCAGCGTCGCGGCGCGCGCGGCGGAGATCAGCATGCGCTGGCTGCTCGCGCCGGTGGCAATTGCAGTCTCGACCGGCAGCAGGGTCGGCCCCCCTTCGAATGCCAACGGCCAGCCGTGGCGCAGCGCGTCCACGGCCTGTGCGGCGCGGCGTTCAGGGGAGGGCGAAAGGCTCAGAGGTCGAACTCCGTCACCAGCGGCACGTGATCGGAGGGCTGCGTCCACGCGCGCGCCTCCTCGATCACGCGGTGCGCGCGGGCTTGCCGGGCGACCTCGGGCGAGGCCCACATGTGATCCAGGCGGCGCCCCTTGTCGTTCTCCTGCCAGCCCGGATTGCGGTAGCTCCACCACGAATAGTAGCGTTGCGGCGCGGGGATATGCTCGCGGCCCAGATCGACCCAGCCATGCGCGTCGCGGAACTTGCCCAGCGTCTCGACCTCGATCGGCGTGTGGCTGACGACCTTGAGAAGCTGCTTGTGGCTCCACACGTCGCTTTCCAGCGGGGCGATATTGAAATCGCCGACGATCAGCGTGGGCCGGTCGAGCGTGTCCGCCCAGCGCGTCATGCGCCCGAGAAAATCGAGTTTCTGGCCGAATTTGGGGTTCACCTCGCGGTCGGGCACGTCGCCGCCGGCCGGGACATAGACATTCTCGACCAGCAGATCGCGGCCCAGCACCTCGACCCCGATATGCCGCGCCTCGCCATTGTCCTGCCAGTCGTGGCGGGTGACTTCGCGGATCGGCACGCGGCTGACCGTGGCGACGCCGTGATAGCCCTTCTGCCCGCTCACCGCCTGATGGGTGTAGCCGAGATTCGCCAGTGCTTCGGCCGGGAACAGGTGGCTCTCGCACTTGATCTCCTGCAGGCACAGGATGTCGGGTGCGGCTTCGGTGAGCAGCTTTTCGATGAGGCCGACGCGCAGGCGCGCCGAGTTGATGTTCCAGGTGGCGACAGACAGCATGGGGCGGACTTAGGCATACACGCGGTAACATTCCAGCTTTCACTTTGCCGTCGCATCACCGCGCGATAGGGCGGTGCAAAGCCATTGGGAGCCCCGCCATGACCCGCACAATCCTTGCCACCCTGCTGCTGTCGTCTGCTGCCACCCCGGCGCTTGCCGAGGACGCACCGCAGGAACCGCGCGCGAAGAACGTGATCCTGTTCATCGGCGATGGCATGGGCATCTCCACCATCACCGCCGCGCGCATCTACGAAGCGCAGAAGCGCGGGGAGACGGGCGAGGAAAATCAGCTGAGCTTCGAGACATTCCCCAATGTGGCGCTGGTCAAGACCTACAACACCAACGCGCAGGTGCCCGACAGCGCGGGGACGGCCTCGGCGATGCACACCGGCGTGAAGACCCGCATCGGGGTGCTGGGGATCGGCCCGGAGGCGACGCGCGGGGTTTGCGCCGAGGCGCTCGCGCACAGCCTGCCGACGCTGGGCGAGGAGGCCAAGGCGAAGGGGCTGGCGGTCGGTATCGTCACCACGACGCGGCTGACCCATGCCACGCCGGCGGCGGTCTATGCCCACACCGCCGACCGCGACTGGGAGGCGGACAGCAGCATCCCCGCCAGCCAGCAGGGGCAGGGCTGCAAGGATATCGCGCTCCAGCTTGCCGAGGCGGAGTTCGACCTCGCGCTCGGCGGCGGGACGGCGATGTTCTACGGCAAGGAGGGCGGCGGACGGCGCACCGATCCGGCAGCCGATCTGCCCGCGCAATGGGCCGCGCGCAGCGGCGGCGTGGTGGTGAAGGACGCTGCGGGGCTGGCTGCCGCGCCGATGGACAGGCCGGTGCTCGGCCTGTTCAGCCCGAGCCACCTGACCTACATGGCCGATCGCAAGCCCGGTTCGCCCGAGCCGACCCTCACCGACATGACCGCGCAGGCGATCGCGCGGCTCAAGGCCGATCCCGATGGCTACTACCTGATGGTCGAAGGCGGGCGGATCGACCACGCGCACCACGACGGGCGCGCGGGCTATGCGCTCGAGGAGGCGGTGGAGTTTGCCCGCGCGGTGCAGTGGGCGGTCGACCACACCGATCCCGCCGAAACGCTGATCCTCGTCACCGCCGATCACAGCCATGTCTTCACCATCGCGGGCTACCCGCAGCGGGGGAACGACATCCTCGGGCTGGTGGTGCCTCCGCCGGGCGGCGGCGATGGCGACCATTCGGATTCCGCCGAGCAGGGCGCGCCGCTGCTGGCGGGCGATGGCAAGCCCTATACGACGCTCGGCTATGCCAATGGCCCGGGCGCTGTGTCGGGCGAGCGGCCGGTGCCCGCCACCGGGATCGCTGCGCGCC
The DNA here is from genome assembly GCF_006542605.1 of Porphyrobacter sp. YT40. GTDB lineage: Bacteria > Pseudomonadota > Alphaproteobacteria > Sphingomonadales > Sphingomonadaceae > Erythrobacter. Next base: position 395,990 of record NZ_CP041222.1, on the reverse strand, counting down.
AGCAGTCGCTGATCCCCACCGGCGCTGAAACCCACGGCGGCGAAGATGTCGCCCTGTTCGCCACCGGCCCCGGAAGCGAGCGCGCGCGGGGGGTGATCGAGCAGAACGTGATCCACGCGATCATCCGCCGGGCCTTGGGGTGGGTGGAGTAAAGGCGACAGCAAATTGGCAATCTGCTAGATAAACACAAGTTTATCGATTGGAGGGTCAATTGACTGCCGAAGAAAAGATTTACGATCTTGAAGCCCGCTTGTCACGCTACCACGAGGCACTGGCTGAAGCGATCCAAGAACGAGACCGGCTTGCCTTGGATGCGGCATGGGGGGTCCATTACTCGCTCTTTGCTCTCTTCGGCACGGCGATCGCCATTTTTGCGATACACAGATACGTTGACGGTCATGGCTGGCTAGCGGGAGGACTAATCGCAATCGCCCTGTTTGTGGTGCCCATGGCTATCCATGCTTGGAGCAATGGCGAGCGAATGAAAGAGGTTGAACGTCTAGCTAAGCTCCCCGATTGGCACGGGTAAAGCTGACACCCTAACACAAAAACCCTCGACCCGGGGGCGATGGGTCGAGGGTTCCATGGAGCGTTCGTCACGCTTGTACAAGACAGGCCCTTGGTGAAGGGTGGGCAACAGGGGGGAAACCTCCCTTCGACCCGTCTTGTTGAGAATGATTAGCTGTTTGAGGCTTTCATTCAGATGAACACGGAAAGTTTTTTGTCGCTTTCATACAACCGTTCGTCGGACGGATGTTCACCCCGGACGACGAGCCGTGCGGCGCGGGTCCTTGAAGCTGAATGCCGAGTCCGCCACGGAAACGCCATAGCGCTGGTTCGACAGCACCACCTTGGTGCGGTTGTTCTGCGCGTCGAGCGCGACCCAGTGGGTCAGCTGCAACCCGCCGGGGGCCGAAGCGTTCTTGACGAAGATCAGCGTGATCATCCCGAATTCGGGCTTCTTGGGATCGCGCACTTCGACGCTGAGGACGTTCGGGTTCGCCGTCGGCAGCATCTTGCCATAGCGCTTCACATCCTTGCCCGGATCGAACAGTGCGCCCAACGGCGAATTGCCGATCGGCCAGCGTTCGACCTGGGCAACCTCGTAATCGATGACGTAGAGCGACTTACCGTTGGAGACGACGAGGAAATCGGCGTCCTTGCCGTAATCGAAACGGATCTTGCCGGGGCGCTTGAGCGTCATCTTGCCGCGCAGGGTGCTTCCCGCACGGTCGGTCTGCGTGAAGTCGGCGGTCATGGTGGAGATGCCGCGCAGCGCGCCCACCACCTTGTCGAGATCGCTGGCGGACTGCGCGGCGGCAGGCGTGGTCAGCGGAGCGGGGCCGGCAGGCGCGAGGCCGAGCGCAAACGCGCCGGCCCCGAGGCCGAGCGCGAGCGTGCGAAGCGAAGGAAGGTTCTTGATCATGCCCGGCGGTTACGGCGGCGGGCTTGAACTGTCGATGAATTTTCGCATCGCCTGCCATTCAGCAGGCGCGCGGAGCCGATCTTACTTGATCTTGGCTTCCTTGAACTCGACGTGCTTGCGCGCGACGGGGTCGTACTTGCGGAAGCTCATCTTCTCGGTGATGTTGCGCGGGTTCTTCTTGGTCACGTAGAAGAAGCCGGTGCCCTCGCTCGAGACGAGGCGGATCTTGACGGTGGTGGGCTTCGCCATGGCGGGTTCCTGTCAACTGGGTCGGCCCGGCGATTGCTGTCCGCAGGGCTGTAAAAAGCAAATAGCGGCGCGCCCGGAAGGCCCGGCACACCGCCACACGGGCGCGCCATTCGCCGATTCACGGGCAAAAGTCAAGGCGGGTGCTTTGCCAGCGCGCTAAGATGCTGACGCATCACGCGCTGGCGATGCTCAGGCGCCGCACGGGCTTAGCCAAGGGGTTACGAGCTGTCGCTCGTCACCCCTTGGCGCGGCCTCACCAATCGGACGCGTTGGGCTTGCCGCGATTGGCCTTGACCGTGCCGCGCACCTTCTTGACCTTGAGCCGCTCGGTCTTGCCGACGCGGTTGAGCCGGGTCTTGGCGCGCCGCTTGGGCTGGATCTGGGCGTCCTCCAGCAGCGCCGCCAGCTTCACCCGCGCGTCCTGCCGGTTCGCTTCCTGTGTGCGGTGCGCCTTGGAGGTGACGATCAGATCGCCGTTCCCCGCAATCTTCCCGCCCGCCAGCTGGCGCAGCCGCGCGAAGACCGGCGGGGGCAGGCGCAGCGCATAGATGTTGACGCGCAGCTCCACTTCGGTCGCGACCTTGTTGGCGTTCTGCCCGCCGGGGCCCGAGCCTGCGAGAAAGCTCTCGCTCGCCAGCCGCAGCGCGCGGGAGGTCAGCGGCTCTTCGTCATCCATCGCTCACCCCGAGCGCGAGGAAATCGCGCGGCAAGGGCGCGCGCGCTTCGATCGGGGTCTTGCCGGGGCGGGTGACGGTGAGGCTCTCGGCGTGGAGCATGGTGCGCTTGGCACCGGGCGCATTGCCCGCGCCGTAGACCGGATCGCCCAGCAGCGGTGCACCCAGCCCGCTCAAGGCATGGACGCGCAGCTGGTGGGTGCGGCCGGTTTCGGGGCGGAAGCGAATCAGGCTGTTGGGGCCCAGTTCCTCGACCAGCTCCCAGTGCGAGACGGCGGGCTTGCCCTTCTTGGCCGGGATCATCCGCCAGCCCTTCTCGGCCGAGCTGATCTTCGACAGCGCCAGTTCGATCGTGCCTTCGGTGCCCGGCGGATGGCCCGCGAGCACCGCGAGATAGGTCTTGCCCACCAGCCGTTCCTCGAACGCCTTGTTGAACCGCGCCAGCGCCTTGGGATTGCGCGCGAGCAGCAGGCAGCCCGAAGTGTCGGTATCGAGCCGGTGAACCGCCACCGGCGCGCGCTGGAAGCCCAGCTTCAGTCGCGGCAGGTGGTCTTCGAGGCAGATGCCGCCCTTGCGCGGCCGGTCGACCGCCATGCCCGAAGGCTTGTCGATCACCAGCGCTTCGCCGTCTTCGTAGAGGATGTGAATGTCTGACATCGCCGCGCCCTAGCCGTTCATCTGCGGCTTGTCGAAGGGCGCGCGCGTCACACCAGCACCGCGCGCATCAGCCCGCGCAGGGCGTTGCCGATCCAGAAGCCTTGCGTGAGGCTGTCGAGCGCCACTTCGCTCTCGCGCGCGCGGCCCTCGGCGATCAGCTGTTCGCGCAGCACGCCGGGCAGCAGGCCGAGCGCCAGCGGCGGGGTGAGCAGCACGCCGTCGGGCCCATCGACAAAGACGCTGGTCCAGCTACCCTCGGTCACCAGACCATCTTGGCGCACCAGCACCGCCTCCTCCGCCCCCAGCGTGCGGGCGGCGGCGAGCGCATCCTCGTAGAAGCCCCGGTCGGAGGTCTTGTGCGCCAGCCGCCAGTCGTTCGGATCGAGCGGATGGGGCAGCGCGGTGACCTTGACCGGATCCCCCGGCGGCGCGGGCAGCGGGGCGGTCTCGAGCGCGCTGGCCCCGCTGCGCGACACCATCAGCCGCACCCTTGCGGGCGCTTCCAGCTCGAAGCACACCGCCTGAATGTGATTGCGCAGGGTATGGCGATCAAAGGCGAAACCCAGCGCCGCCGCGCTCGCCTTCATCCGCGCGAGATGGCGTTCGAGCAGCGCGATGCCGGTCTCGGGTTCGAAGCGCATGGTCTCGATCAGGTCGAATTGCGGGGCGGTAAGACCCGGTTCGGCGCGCCGCAGGAACCCGGCCTTGACCTCGCACTCGCGCCGTTCGGCCATCGCCTCGCTGTCGGCGACCACCGCCGAGCCGATGCCGAGCACCGCGCTGCCCTGCCCGTTTTCGACCGGCGTCAGGCGCAGCGTGCGGATCGCAACGTTGAAGGCGGCGTTGCCATCAGCGTCGATCCGCCCGATCGCGCCGCAATAGGCCCCGCGCGCATCGCGCTCCACTTGCCCGAGCAGCTCCATCGCCCGGATCTTGGGCGCACCGGTGATCGAGCCGCAGGGAAACAGTGCCCGCACCAGATCCATCGCCCCCTTGCCGGGGCCGAGCCGCGCGCGCACCGTCGAGACCAGCTGGTGCACCGTCGGGTAGCTTTCGACCGCGAAGGGCGCGTCGACCCGGACGCTCCCCGCCTCGGCCACGCGGGACAGGTCGTTGCGCATCAGGTCGACGATCATCAGGTTCTCGGCGCGGTCCTTGACCGAGGCGGCGAGTTCCTGCGCCAGTGCGGTGTCGGCGGCGCGGTCGGCCATGCGGGGGCGGGTGCCCTTCATCGGCTTGACCTTGGCCTCGCTGCCATTGAGGGCGACGAACAGTTCGGGCGAGAAGCTCAGGAGCCAGTGCGATCCGTCCCAGATGAGCCCGCCATACCCCGCCGCCGCCGCACCGCGCAGCGCGGCGTAGAGCCCCACCGGATCGCCGCGGTATGACCCGGCGAGCGGGTAGGTGAGGTTCGCCTGATAGATGTCGCCCGCATGGATCGCTTCGCGCAGCGCCGCAAAGGCCGCCGCGTAGCCGCCCGGGGAGAGCTGCGGCTCCATCGGGCCGAGCGTGCCGGGGCCTTCTGCCCTGCCCGCAAGCCACTCCGCAACATCGCCCCCCGCAATCCGGCGCGGCGCATCGAACAGGCCGAGCCAAACGAGCGGCCCCGCCGCCCCGGTGCGTCCTGCCGCCTGCCCGGCCAGCCTCGGCTCCAGCGCGAGGCCCGCCTCGTAGGCGACATAGCCGGCGAGCGAACCGCCCTGCGCGACGCGAGCCGCCTCGGCCGCGGCGAGCGTGCCTTCGACCTCATCGGCCCGGTGCGCCACGAACAGCGCGCGCGGCGCTTCGTAGAGCAGCGCATCGGCGGCCCCATCCCCGGCGCGCGCATCGTCCAGCAATACGAATGGCAGCGGTTGACCCATGCCTGCCAGCCTTACCGGAATTGCCGCCCCTGTCGAGAACCCGTCGCCTTTCTGCGGCGTGTTGGAGACAGATGAGACACTGTCTAAGACAAAAAAACTCCGGCCCCTTCGAAACCCCAGGCAAAGGCGGGGACCGGGATGAGTGCAGGCGGGCAAAGACGATCATCGGGCGGGCCTTACCAGCCCTTGCCGCAGTAGGAAAATGCGCGCGGCCAAGGGTCGACAGGCCGTCCAATTGCGATAAGGAAAGCACCCAAGAGCAATGACAGCGGGGACAGCGTAATGAGCGAAGTGGCGGGCGAAATCTATCTCGGGCTTGGCGCGGACGGATCGCGGCAGGCGCTGCTGCTGGGCCGCTCGAACCGCCACGGGCTGATCGCGGGCGCGACCGGCACGGGCAAGACCGTGACATTGCAGGGCATTGCCGAAAGTTTTGCCAAGGCCGGTGTCCCCGTCTTCGTCGCCGACGTGAAGGGCGACCTGTCGGGCATCGCCATGCCCGGCTCGCCCACCTTCAAGCACGCCGACAAGCTGGAAAGCCGCGCCAAGGAACTCGGCATCACCGACTATGGCTATGAAGACAATCCGGTGATCTTCTGGGATCTCTACGGCGAACAGGGCCACCCGATCCGCACCACCGTGTCCGAGATGGGCCCGCTGCTGCTGTCGCGCCTGCTCGACCTCAACGAGACGCAGGAAGGCGTGCTGCAGATCATCTTCCGCTATGCCGACGAGAACGGGCTGCTGCTGCTCGATTTCGCCGATCTTCAGGCGCTGCTGGCCTGGGCGAACGAGAATTCCGCCGAACTCTCGGGCAAATATGGCAATGTCACCAAGCCCTCGGTCGGGTCGATCCAGCGGCAATTGCTCAGCTTCGAGGCGCAGGGCGCGGACCATTTCTTCGGCGAGCCGGCGCTGGAGATCAACGATTTCCTCAAGGTCGATGATCAGGGGCGCGGCTATGTCAATGTGCTCGCCGCCGACAAGCTGATGCGCAGCCCCAAGCTTTACGCGACATTCCTCTTGTGGCTGCTGGCCGAGCTGTTCGAGAGCCTGCCCGAGGTGGGCGATCCCGAAAAGCCGAAGCTGGTGTTCTTCTTTGATGAAGCGCACCTCTTGTTCGACGATGCGCCCAAGGCCTTGCAGGACACCATCGAACAGGTCGTGCGCCTGATCCGGTCGAAGGGTGTGGGCGTATTCTTCGTGACGCAAAACCCGATCGACATTCCCGAGGAGGTGGCCGGCCAGCTCGGCAACCGCGTGCAGCACGCGCTGCGCGCCTTCACCCCGCGCGATCAGCGCGCGATCAAGGCGGCGGCCGAGACCTTCCGGGTCAATCCGAAGCTCGATGTCGAGGCCGCGATCACCGAGCTGAAGGTGGGCGAAGCGCTGGTTTCGACCCTCGATGACGATGGTGCGCCCACGGTGGTGGAGCGCACGCTGATCAAGCCGCCGCGCTCGCGCCTCGGCCCGGTGACGCCCAAGGAACGCGCGATCATCCAGTCGATCAGCCCGCTCGAAGGCAAGTACGACACCCGCGTGGATCGGGAAAGCGCCGCCGAAGTGCTCGCCGCCAAGGCCGCCGATGCCGCGGCGACCGCGCAGGAAGTGGCCGAGAAAGGTAAGGAAGAGGTCGCCAAGCGCGAGCGCAAGACGCCGTCCGTCTGGGAAAAGGCGGGCAAGAGCGCGATGACCGCGGCAAGCGGCTCGCTCGCCTCGATCGCGGTGGCGGCGGTGCTGGGCAAGAAGTCGGGCGCCGATCCGCTACGCACCGGGGCGACGGCCTTCGTGCGCAACCTCATCGGCGGGTTGATGCGCTGAGGATCAACTCTCGGCGGGCTGCACCATGCAGAAGGCGTTGAGCTTGTTGCCGTCCGGATCGCGGAAATAGCCGGCATAGAAGCCGTCTTCCCCGCGCGGGCCGGGCGCGCCTTCGTCGCTGCCGCCGTGGGCCATCGCGATATCGTAGACCGCGTGGACATCCTCGGGCGATTTGACCTCGAGCGCGACCATCACCCCGTTGCCGACCGTGGCGGGCTGGCCATCGAACGGCACAGTCGCCGCGATCCCCGGCGCGCCGCCCCATGCGCCCCAGGCGATGAAGGTTTCGAAATCCATCATCCGCCCCACGCCGAAATGCGCGGCCAGCGCGTCGTAGAAGGCCGCTGCGCGCGGCAGATCATTGGTGCCGAGGGTAACGTAGCCGATCATTGATGTTCCTCCCGCCTGGTGCGAATCGATGCCGGAACATTACAGGAACACATGCGTTCCAACAAGCCATCAAACGGGCGGTGCATCGACCCGCCAAAGGACGGGTCGCGAGCGCAAGCGCGCGAGCCGCAGGCGATCCGGCGCAAAGCGACGGAGACTCGCCGAGGACGAACGCGCGGAGGCGCGTTCGCAACCAAAAAAGCGGGGCCCCGGATCAAGTCCGGGGCGGGGGATTAGAGCGGCGCGGTCTCCCGCTCCACCCACGCCAGATCGTCGCCCGAAAGGCGCGGGCTAAGCACCTCGCGCACCTTGGCGTGATAGGCATCGACCCAGGCGATTTCCTCCGCCGTCAGCAGGCCCACGTCGATCAGTTTGCGGTCCAGCGGGACGAAGGTCAGCGTCTCGAAGCCGAGCCAGCGGCCCTCCATGCCTTCGATCTGGCGTTCCTCGGTCAGCACCAGATTCTCGATGCGGATGCCGAAGGCATTGGGCTTGTAATAGCCCGGCTCGTTAGAGAGGATCATGCCCGCGTGCAGTTCCTGCCCGGTGCCCGCCTGCCCGCCGCCCGGCTTGGCGATGCGCTGCGGGCCTTCGTGCACCGCAAGCACGCTGCCGACCCCGTGGCCGGTGCCGTGGGCGTAATCGACCCCCGCCTCCCACAGATATTGCCGCGCCAGCACGTCGAGCTGGCCGCCGGTGGTGCCCTGCGGGAACACCGCGCGGGCGAGCTGGATATGGCCCTTGAGCACCCGCGTATTGCGGTCGCGCATTTCCTGCGTCGGCTCACCCGGCCCGATCCATACGGTGCGGGTGATGTCGGTCGTGCCGCCGGGATATTGCCCGCCGGAATCCACCAGATAGATCGAGGAGGGCGGGATCGGAATGTTGCTGTCCTCGTCCACCTTGTAATGCGGCAGCGCGGCATGGCCGGCAGCGGCGGAGATGGTGTCGAAGCTGAGGTCGGAAAGGCCGGGGTCTTCCTCGCGGAAGGCTTGCAGCCGTGCGGCGGCGGAAAGCTCGTCCACGCTGCCCTTCGGCGCCTCGATCTCCAGCCAGCGCAGGAAGCGGCTCACCGCCGCCCCGTCGCGCGCCTGCGCGTCGCGCTGGCCGCCTTGTTCGGCGGGGTTCTTGATCGCCTTGGCAAGGATCGTCGGGTCCTGCTTGAAGGCGAATTTGGCACCCCCGGCGCGCAAGGCCTGCGCGATGCCGACCACCGCGAAATCGGGGTCGAGCGCGACGCTCTGCCCCGCATATTCGCCAAGTGCGCCTTCGAAGGCCTGCCGGTCGCGGATCGTCACCGCATTGCCGAGATGGCGCGCGAGTTCGGGCGTGACCTTCTCGGGCGCGATGAACAGCTCGGCGCTGCCATCCTTGCGGGCGATCACATAGGACAGCGCCACCGGGGTATGCGGCACGTCGGCCCCGCGGATGTTGAGCAGCCAGGCAACCGAATCGAGCGCGGGGATCACCACCGCGTCGTGGCCTTCGCGCGCCAGCCAGTCGGCCACGGCGGCGCGCTTTTCTGCCGAGGAGCGGCCCGCCACCGCCTCGTCATGCACCTTGGCCTCGGCGGGCGAGGGGGCGGGGCGATCGGCCCAGACCGCATCGATCGGGTTGCTGTCGGCCGGGACCATGGCGATGCCCTTGGGCTCGACCTGCTTCTCGACCGCCTCGACCCAGGCCCAGGTGTGGAGCCAGGGGTCGTAGGCGATCTTCGCGCCGCTCTCGCACACCTCGCCCAGCCACGCGCCGAGCGTATCGGCGGGGACGGACTTGTACTCGAACAATTGCCCGTCGACCTGCTCGCGCACCTGCACGGTGTAGCGCCCGTCGACAAAGATCGCCGCGTGGGTGAGCGTGACGCAGGCATAGCCCGCCGAGCCGCCGAAGCCCGTCAGCCACTTCAGCCGCTGGGCATAATCGCCGACATATTCGCTCATGTGTTCATCGGAGATCGGCACGACGAAACCATCGACGCCCCGTCGCTTCAACTCTTCGCGCAGGGCGGCGAGGCGGGCTTCATGGGTTTGCATCAGCATTTCGTCTATCCTCAGGCGATGGCGCGGGCACTTGCCGCGAAACAATGGCACATTAGAAGGGCCATCATAGGCCTTTGCCTTGCGTCTTTCCACCCGCGAGGCCAGCGCCCGGATCGTCAGAGGGAAAACACCGCCAATGCATCGCCCGATCAGCCTTATGGCTCTTGCCACCACCGCCATCGCCACCACCTTGGCGACACCCGCCTTTGCGACCACCCGAGAGGAACAGCCGAGCGTGACCACGCCTTCTGCCGCCAGCACCGAGATCAAGCCCCCCGTCGCCGAAAAGCGCGCGCATTCCTACACCGTTCACGGGATCACCGTCGAAGATCCCTATGACTGGCTCTACGACAAGTCCTATCCCACCGTTGACGACGAGGATGTGCTCAATCACATCAAGGCCGAGAACGCCTATTTCGAAGCCAAGATGGCCGGCCAGGCCGCCTTCACCGAGGCGCTGTTCACCGAGATGCGCGCGCGCATCAAGGAAGACGATTCCACCGTCCCTCAGAAGGATGGCGACTATCTCTACTGGAGCGAGTTCGAGGAAGGCGCGCAATATCGCAAGCACTGGCGCAAGCCCGTGGCGGGCGGCGAGGCCGAGCTGCTCCTCGACGAAAACCAGATGGCCGAAGGGCAGGAATATTTCCGCCTCGGCGCGGCTTCGGTGTCCGAGAACGGCCGCTTCCTCGCCTATGCCACCGACACCAACGGCTCCGAGCGCTACACCGCGCGGATCAAGGATTTGCAGACCGGCGAACTGCTTCCCGACACGATCGAGAACCTCCGCGGCGATCTGGTGTGGGTGAAGAACGACACTGCGCTGGTCTACGGCCCCTCGACCGAGGAATGGCGCACGCTCGAAGCCAGGATGCACGTGATCGGCACCCCGGTGGAGAGCGACGTCACGCTCTACAAGGAGGAAGACCAGAGCTTCGGTGTCGGCACCGGCCTCACCTCGCAGAAGGATTGGCTGATCATCGGCGCGGGCGATAACGAGACCAGCGAAGTGCGGCTCGTCCCCGCCGACAATCCCACCGCCGCGCCGATTCTGGTGAAGGCACGCAAGAAGGGCGTCGAATATTCGGTCGACGTGCGTGACGGCGAATTGTGGGTGTGGACCAACGACGATCACATCAACTTCCGCCTCGCCAAGGCGAAGCTGGCGACGCCGGGCGACTGGCAGACGGTGATTGCCGGGTCTGACGACTTTTATCTGACCGGCTTCGACCTGTTCAAGGACTTCTTCGTCACCGAAGGGCGCCTGGGCGGCCTCGACCAGATCCAGCTGCGCCGCTACGACGATCCGGCGCAGATCACCACGATCACCTTCCCCGAAGCGAGCTACACCGCCGGGCTTTCGAACAACCCGGAATATGATGTCAGCAAGCTGCGGCTGGCCTACCAGTCGATGGTGACGCCCGCGACGGTCTATGACTACGACGTCAAGACCGCGAAGCTCGAAACGCTCAAGACGCAGGAAATCCCGAGCGGCTACGATCCCTCGCTCTATGTCTCGGAGCGGCTGACCGTGCAGGCGCGCGACGGGACGATGGTGCCGGTCAGCATCGTGATGCGCAAGGACCGGGCCGAGATCCTCAAGAAGGCCGGGATCGAGGGTCCGGGGCCGCTGCATCTCTATGCCTATGGTGCATACGGTTATGCCATCCCGCCGGGCTTTTCGACTACGCGCCTCAGCCTCGTCGATCGCGGCTTCGCCTATGCCATCGCGCATATCCGCGGTGGCGACGATCTCGGCCGGCGCTGGTATCTCGGCGGCAAGCTGTTCGAGCGGACCAACACCTTCAACGATTTCGTCGATGTGGGAAGGGGCCTGATCGCCAAGGGTTACACCGCGGAAGGCAAGGTCACCGCCAGCGGCGGCTCGGCCGGCGGGGAGTTAATGGGCGCGATCATCAATCAGGACCCGTCACAATATGGCGCGATCGTCGCCCACGTGCCCTTCGTCGATGTGGTGAACACCATGCTCAACGAGAAGCTGCCGCTCACCCCGGGCGAATGGCAGGAATGGGGCAACCCGATCACCGACAAGGCGGCGTTTGCCTATATGCTGTCCTATTCGCCCTATGATCAGGTTGTGGCCAAGGATTACCCGCCGATGCTGGTGACGGCGGGCCTCAACGATCCGCGCGTGACCTATTGGGAACCCGCCAAGTGGGTCGCGAAGCTGCGCGAATTGAAGACCGACGACAACCTGCTGCTGATGAAGACCAACATGGGCGCAGGCCACGGCGGGCAGTCGGGCCGCTGGAACAGCCTCAAGGAAACGGCGGAGGAATTCGCCTTCATCCTGTGGCAGATGGGCATGGCGCCCAAGAGCGAGGGCGAATAGCCCGCGCCCCTCACCCTGGCGATGGTGCTGCCTGCGCCATCGCCACCAGCTCGGGCGGAAGCGATACGCCGTAACGGAGCGCTTCCGCCGCGAGGATGGCGACGATGGTCTCCATCTCGGTGCCGAACATCGCCAATTTCGAATAGAGCTCGGGCACCGCGCGGATCAGGCCGAAGCCCGCTTCCTGCCCGAATTTGGGGATCGGCCCGCTCGGCAGCGGGCGCTTGTCGAGATCGGGGGTGAGTTGCCACACCATTCCGACCTTGCGGCTGTTGAAGATGGTCGCCACCCGGCCATAATCCGCGGCCAGCAGCATCGCCGGCATCGCCGCCAGATAGCGGCACGCCGCGACCGCCGCAGGCCGGTCCTGAAAGGCGATCGCCGCCTCGAGCCAGCCGAGTGTGCGGCGCACATCCTCGCGGTCGGCATCTGCGGCATGGTCGAGCAGCCAGTCATAGCCCTTGAGGTTTCTGTTCCAGCTGCGCGGATCGCGCGCGACGGCGGCCCAGAACATATCGACCGCGTCCGCCAGCGTTTCCAGCTTGTTGTCCTCGTGCCGGAACACGCCTTCCGGCCCCATGTAGAGGCTGCGCGCGCCGGGCCGCTTTTCACCCCAAACGACGCGCGGGCGAAAGCCGCGGTCCTGCTTGTCGGGTTCGTCTTCGGCCATGATGCGCCTCTCGCCTTGCGGGATTGTGCGACGGATCATGCCACAGACCGGCTAACAAAGCCTTGGCGCGCTTGCGAGGTGCAGGCGAGGGCGGTAGGCCTGCGCCCGTGACCCTCGCCCGCTTCACCCGCACCTTTACCGCCCGGCCCGAGCAGATCGACGAGCTCGGCCACGTCAACAACACCGTGTGGGTGCAGTGGATTCAGGACATGGCGACCGCCCATTGGGACGCGGCGGCGCGGCCCGAGGATCGTGCGGCGTTCTTCTGGGTCGTGGTGCGGCACGAGATCGACTATCGCGGCAACGTGTCCGAAGGCGCGGAGGTGACCGCGACCACATGGATCGAAGGCCCCGCCCAAGGCGCGAAGTCTCTCCGCCGGGTGGACTTTACCGACTCGTCGGGCAAACGCCTCGTCAGCGCAGCGACCACATGGGCGATGCTCGACAAGGCGACCGGGCGGCTGGCCCGTGTGCGGCCCGATATCCTTGCGCCCTTTGCCCCAGCCTAAGCTGCGCGTTCGCGGCGTCCCTCGGGCGCGGCGGTGAAGACCGTCAGGCGCTCGTAGGCGAGGCGGTTCCTCCCGCTCGCCTTGGCATCGTACATCAGCGCATCGGCCTGCGCGTAGAATTCGGCGAAGGCCATCTTGTGGCGCGCGGCCTCGGCCAGCATCACCACGCCCATGCTGGCGGTGACCGGTAGTTCCAGCCCCGGGACGTCCTGCGCGATGCGGATCGGGATTGCCTGCCGCATCGCCTCGGCCCGCTCGAGTGCGCGGGGCCCGCGCAGCAGCACCACGAATTCCTCGCCGCCCAATCGCACCGCGATCGCATCCCGGTCCCCGCTGGCGCGCAGCGCGCCCGCACAGGCGACCAGCGCGGCATCGCCGACCTGATGGCCGTGCAGGTCGTTGATCGCCTTGAACCGGTCGAGATCGACCAGCGCAAAGGTATCGAAGCCCTGCGCCAGCAGCTCGTCGAAGCGCGCCTCGATCGCGCGGCGGTTCATCAGCCCGGTGAGCGAATCGCGGGTCGAAAGCTGTTCGAGCATCTTCGCCTCGCTCAGCGCGGCATCGCGCTCGCGCCGCAGGGCGAGGAAGCGGTCGGCGATGGCGAGGCTGATCACCACTACCTCGATCCCGACCGCGCCATAGATCATCAGGTCGAGGCTTGAGGGGCCGACATGCAGCCCCAGCCCGCGCAGCAGGCGCTCGACCGAGGCGCAGATGATCGGCGCCCAGGCCACCGCCAGATAGCGCGCGGAACGGCTGCCGCGCCACACGGCCTCGATCACCGCGGCGCTGATCACCAGAATGAAGGGCACGAAGGTTACGAAATAGGCGCGGTCGTCGAACGCCTGTGTGCGACCCAGCTGCAGCGCGAAGAACCCCGGTGCGATCATCGTGAACCACGCTGTCGCCAAGGAGATCCGCCGCATCAGGCGCGACTGCGCGCCGCGTTCGAGAAAGGCGACGACAAACAGCCCGGTCAGCCCGGCGGCCATGGCGTAGGACAGCGGCCCCAGCACCGCCATCACGGCGAGCGGCAGGGTGACGAAGGCCGAGGCCAGACCCCCGGCGGTCAGCACATAGACCATCATCGCGCTCACCATCCCGGCGTGCAGCAACACGAACCTTTCGCGCAGCACCACGTAGAAGCTGATGTCGAACAGCAGCGGCAGCAGCAGCATCCCCATCACCAGCGCGAGCAGCAGCATCTCGACCTGCGACCATTCGGCGGTGTCGGGGTTGGCGGTGATGCGCGCCTCGGTCAGCAGCGGGATCGAATGGGGGCCTTCGATCCGCACGAGCAGGGTGGTGGTATCCGGCGTGATGGCGGGCAGCGGCAGGTCGAACACCGGGCCCGCGGCAAAGGGCCGCGCCTCCGCCTCGGTCAGGCGGCGGGTGCGCACGGTGCCGTCACGGTCGATGGCGTGGAAGGTGATCGCGTCGAAGCGGGCGAGGCGGCTGTAGAACTGGCGCGGCAGGGGGGCGCCCTGCCAGCTGCCCGCTTCGAACCGCAGCCACACCGCGGGGCTGCCGGAAGGCCAGCCGGTATCGGAACAGGTCCACGGCCCGCGCGCCATCATCGCTGCCAGCGGGCGGTCGAGATCGGTGGCGCTGTGGCAGACCGGGGCATGGACGGGCGGGGGTTCATCATGGGCGAGGGCCGGCCGCGGCGCCGCCAGAAAAAGCAGCATCGCAGCCATCACAAGGCGAAGAAAAAGGCGGCCCGGATTTGCCATGCCTGCTGCGATAGACATCACCCCTTACGATGGCGTTAAGCAGATTACCTCCATTTTGGAGATAAATATCCTCTATTCAGACGCTTGTGTATCCGCCCGATGGTAGCGCAACCATCGTTTGAGGGGCGTCGAAACCCACGCATACGGGACTGCGGGAATGGCTGCGAAAATGGTCACAAACGTGTCATGAAATGCGCCTAGGGCGCGGGCTGGGCGGCATAAAGCCCTTTGCGTATTTGCGGGATATTCCATGACCTTTCAGTTTGCTTCCCTGATCCGAATCGGTGCCGTCGCGTTGCTCGCAGGCACCACTCTGGCTGCTTGCGACAGCGGCAGCAGCAGCGCGTCGCAGCCGGTGCACGCGGTCGGTTCCTCGACCGTGCTGCCCTTTGCCAAGCTGGTCGCGGAGAACTTCTCGCGCTCGAACGCCGGGATGCCTTCGCCGCTGATCGAATCCACCGGCACCGGCAACGGCATCCAGCTGTTCTGTTCGGGCCTCGGCCCCAACACCCCCGACATGGTCAATGCCTCGCGCCGGATGAAGGACAGCGAATTCGACGCCTGCGTGTCGAACAAAGTCGACGAGATCGTCGAAATCCAGGTCGGGCTCGACGGGATCGCCTTTGCTTCGGCCAAGGGCGGGATCACGCTGAATCTCTCGCCCGAAACGGTCTACAAGGCGCTGGCCGCGACCCCCTATGGCAAGCCGCAGACCGCCAAGACCTGGAAGGATGTCGACCCGGCGCTGCCCGCCGATCCGATCCTCGTCTACGGCCCGCCCAGCACTTCGGGCACGCGCGATGCGCTGAAGGAACTGATCCTCGAAGTCGGGTGCAAGAAAGACCCGGCGATGAAGGCGCTGAAGGACAGCGACGAGGCGAAGTACAAGCAGGTCTGCACCGAAGTGCGCGATGATGGCGCCTATGTCGATCAGGGCGAGCAGGACAACCTCGTCGTCCAGAAGATCGCGGGCAACCCCAAGGCGGTCGGGATTTTCGGCTATTCCTATCTCGAGGAAAACGCCGACAAGGTGCAGGGCCTGCCGATGGAAGGCGTGCAGCCGACCTATGACAACATCGCCAGCTTCGCCTATCCGGGCGCGCGGCCGCTCTATGTCTATGTCAAGAAGGCCCATATGCGCGCCATCCCCGGCCTGCAGGACTTCATGAAGGAATGGGCCAAGAGCTGGGCCAAGGACGGCCCGCTCGCCCGCATCGGGATGGTCGCGATGCCGGCTGATGCGCTCGCCGCCAACGCCGAAAAGGTGCAGACCCTGCCGGTGCTGACCCGCGAGGAACTTGCCGCCAAGTAGCGGGGAGATTGCGAAGCTGATGGCGGGTGTCTAGTCTGCCCGCCATGAGCGCGCGCAAGATCGCCGAATGGCATGACGCCGGCCTGATCGACGCCGCGACGCGTGACCGTCTGACAGCTTACGAAGCCGAACACACGCACCCGCTGCTGCTGTGGGCGGTGTGGGGCATCGGCGCGCTGGCGATCGGGCTGGGCGTCGTTTCGGTGGTGGCGGCGAACTGGGAGGATATTCCCGGCCTGCTGCGGCTCGGCGTCCACTTCGCGTTGCTGGCGGGGCTGCTCGCCTTACTGGTCTGGCGTGAGCAGCGGCTGGACGAGGCCAGCCCGTGGGCGGTGGAGGCGCTGCTCTTCGTCGTCGCCGCGCTGGGCCTCACCTTTTTCGGCCATATCGGTCAGGTCTATCAGACGTCCTCGCCCCTGTGGCAGCCGCTGGCGACCTGGCTCGTCCTGTTCGGACCGTTGCTGCTGCTGACGGGCCGCAGCTGGCCGAGCGCGATTGCGCTGCTCGGCGGCATGGTGTGGTGCGCGTGGGAATATGCGGGCGTCATGGCGGATGCGGGAATCAGCGAGGACATCGGCTGGAGCATCTGGCTGGCCCTTGTCGTCGCGCTTCCCGTGATGGCCGCGCCCATCGCCGCCGCGATGCGCGCGCGCAGCTGGCGCGAGGATTTCTGGGTGACGATCGAGCAACTCGCGCTCACCTATGCCGTGGCGGGGGCTTCCTTCGCTAGCGGCTTTGCCAGCATCGGCGCTTTCGAGGCCGATCCTTCCGCTGCCAAGCTCGCCGCTGTGCTGACCTGTGCTGCCGTCGCGCTGGTGGCGGGCGCGGGGGTCGCGGCGGTGCGGCCGAGCGTTTCGGGCCGGATGACGGGCGCGATCCTTGCCGGGGCGGGCGCAGCGATGGTGCTTGCCTACGCTGCAGACGACCGCAACGTCGCGGCTGCGCTGGTGTTTTTCGCGCTGTGGGCCGGGATCGCAGCGGCGGCGCTGGCGGCGCAGTGGCGCGGGGTGTTCCAGGTGGCGGTCGGCGCGATCGCGGTGCGGCTGGTGATCCTCAGCTTCGAACTCGCCGCCGATCTGCTGATGAGCGGCTTCGGGCTGATCCTGTCGGGCGTGCTGATCCTCGGCATCGGCTGGGCGGCGGTGCGCGTATCGCGCCGCTTCGCGCCCGCCAGGGAGGACGCGGCATGAAGCGGCGCGCACGTCTTGTCGCGGCAGCCTTGCCGCTGTGCGGGCTTGGGGCGCTGTGGGCCTGGTCCGCGCACGTCTACGATCAGGGCACCGAGTGGGAGGTGCCGATCATGGGCTACGACCCGCGCGATTACCTGCGCGGGCACTATGTCGAGTTCACTTACGACTGGCCGGGACTGCCCGAGAGCGACATCGTCCCCGCGGCGCTCTGCCTCGAAGGCGAGGCACCGACGCTCGCGCGGGTCAGCGCGATCCCTGTGGATGAGCCCTGCGGCGATTACTGGGTGCGGTCCGACAGCAGCGGGGTTTACGGCTGGGACAGCCTCAATCGCGGCCGCCTCTACATCGGCCAGGACCGCGCCGCGCAGCTCCAGCAGCAACTGCGCAACCGCGACCAGCGCGGGATCGTGACGATCCGCCAGCGCGAGGATGGCAGCTTCACGCCCATCGCCATTCGCTTCCGCCCGCTCACGCCAGCCGAAATCGCCGAGCGTGACGCCCCGCCGGAGGAGCCCTTCGATCCGCTCGCGCCGCCTGCCGTAATGGACGCGCCCTAGCGGAAGTCCTCTCCCGTCGCGGCGATCCGCACCTTGAGCCCCGCCTGACAGATATTCTGGATCTCGATCCCCGGGTGGGCATTGACTTCGATCACCAGCGGGCCATCGTTGACGTCGAGCACGATGTCCGCCCCGCAATAGCCGAGGCCTACCGCAGGCCCGCATTTCGACGCCAGCTCCAGCACCCGCTTCCAGCCCGGAATCTCGAACCCGATCAGGTTGACGCCGGTGTCGGGGTGGTGGGTGATCGGCGTGCCCTTGACCACCGCGCGGGTGATCTTGCCGGTCTCCATGTCGATCCCCGCCCCGATCGCGCGCTGGTGGAGGTTGGCCTTGCCGTCGCTCTCGATGGTGGGGAGCCGCACCATCGCCATCAACGGGGTGTGGTGCAGGCTGATGACGCGCAGGTCGGGCAGGCCTTCGGGCACGATCCGCGACAAGGCCGGGTCGGCGATGATCAGCGGCTCGATCAGCGCGGCATCCTCAGCGGCGGAATCGCCGGAAAAGCCCCCGTCGACCACCTTCTGGATGTGGTGCATCACCATGTCTTCAGGGAGTGGCGCCCCCGATCCCTTGAACCACGTATTGCCCTCGCGCCGGACGGCGAGCAGGATGCCGTCGCCCTGCGATCCGCGCGCGGGCTTGATCGCCCAGGCATCGGGCATGTCGCGGCTGGGCTTGAAGTTCGACAGCTTCTGGTGGTCGTCGATCACCGCCACCGTGCCGGTGCAGGAGATTCCGGCAGCCTCGAGCGCATATTTGGCCGCCACCTTGTCGCGCGCCCGCTCGATCGCGTGGCGCGGGTTGTATTTCTGGATCAGGGCGTTGCGCTGGTTGATCCCGAGGATCTCGTCCAGCGGATCGAACGCCCGTTTGCCGCGCGCGAAGACCTTGCCCAATCCCATGAACATCTCAGACATCCTCCGCCCGGCGCACCACCCAGGCGTTGTGGATCGGCGGGCGTTTGCCCGGCGCGGCGCTATCATTGGCCGGTGTGCCCGGTGCCATCGGCGCGGTGACGGCAGAGATCACTTGCGGCACCCGGCGGCGTGCGCCCGGTGCGAAGTCGGCGGGGGATTCGATCACCCACATCTCGCCCAGCGCCGGTGCGCGCTTGCCCATTGCGGCGAGCACCATGCCGTGACTGCGATGCAGGAGACTGAGTTGAGGCGTGCGATAGGCGGCCCGCACACGCAGGCGCGGCACGGGCGGCAACGGTTCCGCCTCGGGCAGCGCTTCGGGCAGCGCCTCGGGTTGGGGCACACGCCGGGTATCGGGCAGGCCTTTGCGCCGGTCTTCGGCCACCCCTTCGGGCAGAGCGGCGGCGCGCGCCTGCCGCCTGCGTTCGAGCCAGATCGGGGCGAAGCGGTGGATTTCCGACAGGCGCAGGCCCCGGTACCGCCCGAGGATCGCGATCGCGATTCCGGTGACGGCGGGCATCAGCAGCGGCGACCATTCGATCAGCGCCATCGCGAAGTCCGACACCATCACGAATTCGATCACCACGGCGAGGATGAAGGTGTTGAAGGCCATCTTGGCGGCGGGCTTGGCCCCGTCCTTGCCCCATTGCTTCCACCACCGCTCGACACACAGCGCGCAGACGATCACCGGGAAGGCATCGACCTGCAACTGGGTGTCGAAGATCAGCTGCAACGCCACCAGCACCAGCACGATCAGCGAGATCAGCACCCCCAGAAAGCCGACGCGGGTCATGCGCAGCTTGAGCAGGGTGGGGGTGACGATCATGCCGACCAGCACCGAGGAACACAGCACCACCGGCCCCATCACCGGGCCGATCTGGAGGAACGCGAGCGCGATCAGCATCGGCGTGAACAGGCCGAAGGCTTTCAGCCCGATGAAACTGCGCGCCAGCACCACCAGAAAGGCGCCCAGCGGCAGCACCATCAGGAGGTTGGAGGGCTTCAGGCCCCAGATCGCCTGCGATGTCGCCTTGCCGTCGAGCGCAGAGGGCAGCACGAAAAAGGCCGAGGTGTTGCCCAGCCCGAGCCCGACCAGCACCGCCAGCACGAAGGCGACGGCGAGGCCGACATAGAACGGTCGCCGCACCTGCGGCGTCGCCCTTCCCCAGATTTCGCGAATCCGGGCGATCATTTCAGAAAGCGTAGCCGACCGAAAGAGTCAGACGATAACCCTCACGCTCGCGAGAGCTTTCGTTGCTGTCGAAGAACACATATTTCGCCTCGGCCTCGACGCGCCACTTGCCGGGCCACCACAGCACTTCGACTTCCGGCACCACCTGCCGGTCGCGGCGCAGGCTGCCGTCATCGGCGATGCGGCCATCGAAGCGGGTCTTGATCACCTCGAGCGCGGGTCTGACCCGCAGGTCCTTCGCCACGGGCCGGGTATAGGCGACCCCGGCGGAATCGCGTTCGTATCCGCGCGCCGGATCGTCCGAGGCGATGCTCTCGCTGCGCAGATCGAAGGTCAGGTAGTGATAGGGCCCGAAACGGCGGCGATATTGCGCATCGACACGCGCACCCTCCCCGGTGGTCGCGGGCCCGGCAGCATTGTCGTACTGCCGGTCGCGCCAGGTGCCCTGAAGCCGGAAGCGGTTTTCCCGGCTCGGCTCGAAGGTGACGCGCGCGGAGCCCTGCCATTCGTCGGTATCGGCGGATTCGACCGTCACCAGATCATCGTAGCGGCGGGCCTGCAACTGCACTTCCAGCGTGCGGGTGACATCCTGCTGCACCGTCGCGGTCAGCCGGTCGCGCGAGATGTCGCGGCGGCCATCGCCCAGCCGGAACACCTCGATCCGGTCGGCCTCGACCCGCAGCCGGGTGCGCCGGCTTTCGAGCCCGAGACCCACCTGCCCGCGCAGCGACACGGCCTCGCCATCGATCACCAGTTCCTCGTCGCGGGTGGTGGTCTGGGCGCTGACGGTCTGGATTTCGATCCGCGCATCGGGCTCCAGCCGCCAGCCGCTCCCGTCGTCGGCGGCGGCAAGCGGCGCGGCCGCGCACCATAGGGCAAGGGGCAGCAACCACCGCCTCCACCGTGCCTGGAATTTCATGACCATATTCCCCCGTTATCCTCGCGGGCTTACGGGGTGTTGCGTTTAGAAATTCCTAACCCTGTCCTTAAACCATGACCTGCGCTGCGAGGCATTTTGCATGTGTCTGAAAAGCAAGGCGGCGGAGCACCCGTCGAGGGTGCTCCGCCGCCGCCTTTCGTGTTCGTCTCAGAATCGCGCGGTCACTTCCACCCCGTAGAAGCGCGGTTCGCCAGGGATGAAGGTGGGGATGGTGAAGGCCCCGCCGGTGTTGCCAGCGTCCAGCAGGAAGTCCTCATCGAAGGCATTGCGGATGAAACCGGCGATTTCATAACGCCCGTCGCCAAAGCTCACCCCGGCGCGGGCGTTGACCAGCGTCACCGGCCCTTGGCTGATCAGCGCGGTGTTGGGCACCTGGAAGAAGATCGTGCTGCGATGCGTGATGCTGGGCGTCGCGAAGACGCTCGTGCCGTTGCCGAAATCGCGATCCACCGTGAACCCGCCCGAGGCCTGCCATTCGGGCTGCAGGCGGAAGCGCGATCCGGCAAAGGTGCCGTTGGCCGGATCATCGTCGATCCCGCCGTCAATGAAGCCGAAATTGCCGAAGACGTTGAGCCAGTCGGTCACGTCCACCGCAACTTCGCCCTCGACCCCGAGGTTGCTCGCCCCGCCCGCGCTGCGCGTTTCGAAGGCGCCGGTGGGGTTGCCATCCGCATCGAGCAGCGGGACCGAGACCTGGAAGTTGTCATAGACCTGATAATAGACGCCCAGCGCCGCCGACACCGGCCCGGCCGACAGCTTCACCCCGCCTTCGTAGTTCCAGACGATTTCCGCGGCGACATCGGTGCGGTTCGGCACCACCTCGGCCCCCTGCCGCCGGGCGTTGACCTGCACCACAGGCGAGCGGCGGCCCTTGGAGATGGTGGCGTAGATGTTCACCGCGTCGCTCACCCGGTAGAGCGCGTTGAAGCGCGGCAGCCACGCATCGAAATTCGCCTGCGCGCTGAAGGTGCGCCCGCCGGTGTCGATCTGGCCGGGGATCAGCGAGGGCGTGAGCGGCGCGCCGGGGGTGGCGTTGGGCAGCACCGGCACCGGCACATCGGCAAAATAGCGCGACCGGCGCGATTCATTGAGAAAGCGGATGCCCGCGGTCAGTTCCAGCGCGTCGAAGGGGATCACGGTGACGTCGGCAAAGGCCGAATAAGCCTCGTTACGGCCCCGGTTCTCGAACACCGAGGAATAGGGCACGTTGGTGATCCCGGTCGCGGGCGAGGTGCCGTCCGGTGCGACGCAGGGGACGTCGCCAAAGGGGCGGCCCGCCACCGGCACGCCGAACAGGGTGGTGAGGCATTGCAGGAACAGGCCTTCCTCGGAGGCGAAGGGCACGTTCTGGCGACCATCCTCGATGAAGATGTTCCACCCCGCACTCGCCCGCAGCCGGCTGCCCGCATAGGTGAAGCGGCCTTCGTGGCTGATCTGCCAGCCATCGGCGATCTCGGCGAATTCGAGGAAGGGCGCGGCGCTGCCATCGGCGTCGAACACCTCGGCGCTGTCGAATTCGCGGTAGCCGTTAACGGTGGTGAAGCTCCAGTCGTCGGCCAAGCGAATGTCGGCGGTGAAGTTGATGTCATAGACCTCGCGGTTCAGCCCCAGCTGATCGTCGCCGAGCGCCGCTGCGCCCGCCGGATTGCCGCCGAGATTGGCGTCGACGAAGGCGTTGCCCGGCCCGCCGGGCGATGCGGCCGAGGCGGGGAAGCGCGCCGAGATGAAGGGCGTGCCGCCGTTGCGCTGCTGGTCGTAGGTGCCGACGAGATCGATCGTGACATCGGCGTTTGGCGTGACCCGCAGCGAGGCGCGCAGGCCGAGCTGGTCTTGCGCGTAAAGCTCCTCCTCCTGATTGGGGCTGAGGTTGGTGACATAGCCATCGCGCCGCCGCCATTCGCCCGCGATCCGGCCCGCGATCACATCATTGCCAAGGTTGATGTAGCCGCCGAGCATGGTCTGGTCGAAATTGCCGTAGCTGCCGCGCACCTCGCCTTCGAACCCGGCGCGCGGTTTGGCCGAGACGAGGCTGATCGCGCCTACCGCGCTGGCGGTGCCAAACAGGGTCGCCTGCGGGCCCTTGATCACTTCGACCCGCTCCAGATCGTAAATCGCCTGATAGGAGCCGCGCGAGCGCGAGATGTCGACGCCGTTGTAATAGAGCGTGACGCGCGGGCCTTCCTGCGCCGAGCCAGAGTCCGAAGTGATCCCGCGGATCACCACGCCGGGGTTGTTGGCGCTCTGTTCCTGAATGAGCAGGCCGGGGGTGTAGTAGGACAGCTCGTCGAGATCGGCGACGCCGAGTTCGCGGATGCGTTCACCGCTGACCGCGCTGATGGTGATCGGCACGTCCAGTGCGCGCTGTTCGATCTTCTGGGTGGTGACGATGATCTCGTTGCCCGAGGCGGCATTTTCCTCGTCGGCAACTGCATCATCCTGCGCGAACGCAACCTGCGGCGCTGCGGCGAGAGTGGTGACGAGCGCGATCAACGAAGCGCGCGTGAATCGAGTGCGAAGCATGAGGAAGGCCCTTGTCCATGGAGAGAGGCCTTGCCCGTGGCAGCGCATGGTGACGCGCCCGCTACGGCGCAGTGACGCGTGCGTTACGCCGGATTTACAGTTTCGGGACGTTGCTAGTTTGCATCACGCCCCTTCAGTCGCTCTCCGTCCCGCAGGGATGGGGAGGTGGCAGACGCCGCAGGCGGCTGACGGAGGGGTTATCGATTGCGCGAGGAAAAACCCCTCCGTCACCGCTGCGCGGTGCCACCTCCCCATTCGCAAGGCGAACGGGGAGAGACTGGAGTGATCACAGCGGATTACCGTCCTTGTCGCGATAGATCTCGCGGCGGCCGACGTGGTTGGCGGGGCCGACGAAGCCGTCTTCCTCCATCCGCTCGATCCACTTGGCGGCGGTGTTGTAGCCCACGCCCATCTGCCGCTGCAGCCAGCTTCCCGATGCTTTCTGGTTCTCGAACACGATCTGGCAGGCTTGCCGGTACTTGCGCTCTTCCGGGTTGTCCGAGGCGGTGAGGTCGTCCTCGAAACCGAAGCCGAAGCCTTCCTCGGGCTCTTCGGTGACGGCATCGACATATTCGGGCGAGCCCTGCGCGCGCCAGTGATCGGCCACCGCCTCGACCTCCTCGTCGGACACGAACGGCCCGTGGACGCGCACCATCGCCCCGGTGTTGGGCTTGTAGAGCATGTCGCCCTTGCCCAGCAGCTGTTCGGCCCCCTGTTCGCCGAGGATCGTGCGGCTGTCGATCCGGCTGGTCACCTTGAAGCTGATGCGCGTCGGCAGGTTCGCCTTGATCACGCCGGTGATGACATCGACCGAAGGGCGCTGCGTTGCCATGATCAGATGGATGCCCGCCGCGCGGCTCTTTTGCGAGAGGCGCTGGATCAGCACTTCGATTTCCTTGCCCACCGTCACCATCAGGTCGGCGAGTTCGTCGACGATCAGCACAATCTGCGGCAGCGGCTGGTAATCGAGCTGTTCTTCCTCGAACAACTGCTCGCCGGTCTCGGGGTCGAAGCCGGTCTGCACCCGGCGGCCCAGCGGCTTGCCCTTGGCGATCGCGGCGCTGACCTTCTCGTTGAAGGAATGGATGTTGCGCGAGCTGATGGCGCTCATCATGCGGTAGCGGCGCTCCATCTCCTCGACCGCCCATTTCAGCGCGCGCACCGACTTGGCAGGCTCGGTCACCACCGGGGAGAGGAGGTGCGGGATGTCGTCATAGGTCTTGAGTTCGAGCACCTTGGGATCGATCAGGATCAGGCGCAGTTCGGACGGGGTGAAGCGGTAGAGCAGGCTCAGCAGGATCACGTTGAGGCCCACGGACTTACCCGAACCGGTCGTCCCCGCCACCAGCAG
This sequence comes from Porphyrobacter sp. YT40, assembly GCF_006542605.1. Classification (GTDB taxonomy): domain Bacteria; phylum Pseudomonadota; class Alphaproteobacteria; order Sphingomonadales; family Sphingomonadaceae; genus Erythrobacter. The sequence continues at coordinate 371,625 of NZ_CP041222.1, read as the reverse complement.
GTGCGGCATCGCGGCGAGATCGGCGATGATCGGCTCGCCCGCGATATCCTTGCCGAGGATGATCGGTAGGCTGCCCTTGGCGTCGGCAAAGTCGGCGCAGGCGGCGAGTTCCTTGAGCGCCACCATCTGCCGGTCCTGATTGGGCAGTTCGATCCCCATCACGGTGCGGCCCGGAATGGGCGAGACGCGCGCGGAAATGGCGCTCATGTTGCGGGCGATATCTTCGGCAAGGCCGACCACGCGGCTCGCCTTGATGCCGGGGGCAGGCTCAAGCTCGTACATGGTCACCACCGGGCCGGTCCGCACCGCGGTGATCTCGCCCTTGACGTTAAAATCGTCGAGCACGTTCTCGAGCAGGCGGGCGTTGCGTTCGAGTGCGAGCTTGTCGAGCTTGGGCGCCTTGTCGGCGGGTGGTTCGGCCAGCAGGTCGAGGCTCGGCAGATTGAAGGGCGCGAACATGTCGCGCTGCGCGGTCTTGGCGGTGGCGGCGCGCTTGGGCGGGGCCGAGGGGTCGGAGATTTCGGGCGCACGGCGCGGGCGTTCCTCGATGGCGGGGGCCGGGGACTCGCCCTTGACCGCGCGGCGGGGGCGGGCGGGGGCGCTGTCCGCGGCCTCGTCGTCCTCGCCCGCAAAGGCCAGCGCGGGCGCAGCGCGGCGACCCGGCAGCGGCAGGCGGCGCAGCAACCCGGCGAGCGATCCGCCGCCGAGAAATTCGGGCAGGCTCATAAGCACGCGCCAGTCGATCGCGAAGATGCGGGTCAGCAGGCCAACGCCCACCGCAAGGGCTGTTAGCGCGAGGCCGAGGATCACCCAGCCCTCCGCCGCTTCGCCGAAGCGCGCCGCGACCGCCTGCACCGCGCCCGCGCCGAGCAGGCCCGCGAGCCCTCCCGCCTGTGCGGGCAGCGTGCCGCCCGGCCCTTCGAAGGCGAGGCTGAGCACCGTGGCGATCAGCGTCATCGCGATCAGCAACAGCGCTGTCGGCATCCACCAGGCGGTGGTCTCGGGCTCGTCGCCATTCTCGACATCGCGCCACAGCTTGCGCGCGCTGACATAGAGCAGGGGCAGCAGCAGCACGCCGGGCAGACCGAAGATCAACAGCACCCGGTCCGCCACCCAGGCCCCGCGCGCGCCCATCCAGTTGGCGACTTCGCTCGGGTCCGCCGCGGTCGAGGGGCTGGGATCGGTCTGGGTGTAGCTGGCCAGCGCGAGGGCGAGGAACACCGCCGCGCCCAGCAGCAGCCCCGCGCCGGTCATCTGCGCGATCCGGCGCAAGCTGCGGCGCAGGCCCGCGCGCCATTCGGCGTCGGTCTGACGAACGGGTTTATTCGATGCGACCGCGCGGCTGGCCATGGGGTGTCTCCTGTGCGGAACAAATTATGAATCCTGCGCGGACTCCGGTCAAGGACAGAGCGACGAACGGCAGAGGCTAGCTCAACCCGTCGATCGCAGCCCAGCGGGGCCAGCCGAGCGCACGGGCGCTCTGGCGGGTCATTCCGCCCAGCGCAATCACCGGCAACCCGGCTTGCCGCGCCAGCAGACGGAAGCGTACGGGGCCGAGTGTCGCGCCTCCGGGGTGAGAGCGAGTCGGGAAGACCGGCGACAGCAGCGCCGCATCTGCACCGAGCCTTGCCGCCAGCCCCAGCTCGGCCAGATTGTGCGCGGTGGCGAGATGCAGCAAGCCGTGTCTGCGCGGCCACAGGCTGCGCGGCGCGCCGTAAAACCCGTCCGCACCCCATTCGCGTGCGGTCAGCGCCGAATCGGCGAGGATCACCACATGGCCGCAGCGGCGCGCGACCCGTCGCAGCGCCCGGAACCGCGCGAGCCGCTCCGGCCCTTCGAGATGGTAATGCCGGTAGATCAGCCCCGACCCGCGCGGCAGCCGGGCCAGCGCGCGCTCCAGCCCGGCATCGTTGCGCGCGTCGGAGATCAGCCACAGGGCGGGGAGGGTCTTTGCGCGCGTCACTCAGCCGCTATAGAGCGCGGCCATGACAAATGCAGCCACCCGCCTCGACGAAGTCCGCGCCAATATCGCCCGCGTCTGCAAGCCCGCACGGCGCAAGCCCGAGGATGTCACGCTGATTGCGGTGAGCAAGATCCACGACGCGATCACGATCCAGCCGCTGATCGACGCGGGACAGCGCGTGTTCGGCGAGAACCGCGTGCAGGAAGCCCAAGGCAAGTGGCCTGCCTTGCGCGAGGCGCATCCCGACATCGAACTTCATCTGATCGGCCAGCTGCAATCGAACAAGGCGGAGGAGGCCGTGGCGCTGTTCGACTATATCCACGCGCTCGACCGCCCGAGCCTCTTGACCGCGCTGGCACGCGCGATGGACAAGACGGGTCGGCGTGTGCCGTGCTTTGTGCAGGTCAATATCGGCGACGAGGCGCAGAAGGGCGGCTGCCCGATTGCGGAGCTTCCCGCCTTCCTCGAACAGGTGCGCGCCGCCGATATTCCGCTTGCCGGGCTGATGTGCATCCCCCCCGCCGACACCGAGGCCGCGCCGTTCTTCGCGCTGCTCGCGAAACTCGCCGCCGATCATGGCATAACCGGCCTCAGCATGGGGATGAGCGGTGATTACGAGACCGCGGTGATGCTCGGTGCGACCCATGTGCGGGTAGGCACGGCGCTGTTCGGCGCGCGGGATTGAGCGCCGCCATGACGGGTGCGCTCGCCCGGCTCGAAGCCTTCGTGGCCCGCTGGAGCGACCGCTTGTGTGGCGATTCGGCGGTGGTCCGCATCGTCACCCGCCCTGCCGGCGACGTGGCGGCGCTTCACACCGCCCGCGCCGACGCTTTCGTGACCGGCCTCGGCTACAAGCCGATCGGCGGAAACTGGGAGCTGCTCGATGCCGAGGGCGCGCCGGATGCGCCACGCTCGGCGCTGGCGGCGCTGGTGGAAGCCTTCAGCCGCAACATGGTCTATTCGCGCGAGCCGTGGCTGGGCGAGGCCGATGCGCTGGCGATGGGCGCCGATTTCCTTGCCTGCTTCGATCCGGCCACGCGCCAGATCGTCACCAACCGGATGTATTTCGGCTGGAACCCGATCACCGATGCAACCTTCGAATGGGCTTTCGTCGCCTTCGACGATGAGGCCATCGCGCTGCTGCTGGCGACCGACGAGGACTGAACAGAAAAGGGCGCCCCGTTGCCGGAGCGCCCCTTCGTTGCAGCGATACTGCTGCGGCTCAGAAGTTGAACCGCCCGGTGATCCCATAAGTGCGCGGTTCGGCGAGGAACTGCGAGAAGATCTGCCGGCCGCCCGGATATTGCGGATCGACGAAAGGTGCCGAGGTCGTGCCCGCCTGGAAGGGCGAGTTGATAGCGACCTGCGCATAATCCTTGTCGAAGATGTTCTGGCCCCAGAACTCGATCGACCACTTCTGCTCCGGACCACGGATGCCGACGCGGGCGTTGAACAGCGCGAAGCCATCCTGTTCCTTCTGCGGGAAGAGGTCGGAGCCGGTGTTGAAGTCCGAGGTCAGGCGGCCATCCATGTAGAACAGCGCCGAAAGGCCGCTGTCGCCGATCGCGGGCGTCCATGTGAAGCTGCCGGTGGCGACCCATTCGGGTGCGTTCGACAGGTTGTCGCCGGGCAGCTTGCGCAGCGCCGGATCGAGCGGAGCGCCCGCGGCATTGCCGACGAGATCCTCGCGGTAGTCGGTCTTGGCGTAGGTGAGACCCGCGGCGATGTTGAGGTCGGCCGCCGGGTTCATCTGCGCTTCGAGTTCGAGACCCTGCGTGCGCACGCCGTAACCGACATCGCCCGCAGCGCAGGAACCGGTCGCCGCGCTGGTGTCGGTATCGGCATCCGGGCCGCCGACGAGATCGCCGTTACAGCCGTTGACGTTCTGCACCAGGAACACCGTCCCGTTGAAGGTGTTCAGCTGGAAGTTGCTGAAATCCGACCGGAATGCGGCGAGGCTCAGGCTGAAGGGCCCGGTCGCGTACTTGGCGCCGATTTCGTAGCTGTCGACCAGTTCGGGATCGAACTGGAGGTTGCCCACCAGCGCCTGCGCACCGCCCGTGGTCGCGGAGAAGGGCTGGATCGGGGCCTTCAGCGCCGAACGGTCAAGGTTGAAGCCGCCCGCCTTGTAACCGCGCGCGAAGCTTGCATAGAGCAGCAGGTCGTCGGTCGCCTTGTAGGAGAGGATCGCGGTGCCGGTCCATTCGTCTTCCTTGCGGTTGTCGCGGATCGACACGCCGTTGAGTTCGGCGGTGGAGTTACCCTGGCAGGACAGGCCGATCAGCGCCCCGGCCAGCGCACGGGCGGTGGCGTTGGCGCTGGACAGATCGTCGAGCACCAGCCCCTGCACCGTGGTGCAGACGGTGTTGTCGTTGCCGAAGGTGGCCGAGAAGTCCTTCTCGTCATTGGTGTAACGCAGGCCGAGGGTGAGGGCGAGGCGATCGGTGATGTTCACGATGTTGTGCGTGAACAGCGCCCAGTTGGTGCCGTCCTGGAAGTAGTTGTCGATCGTCGAGCCGCGATCGTTGAGCCCGTCCAATGCGGTGAAGGCGGCCACGATGTCGGGGCCGGAGGCACCGGTCGCGCCCGCCAACGTGGCCGGGCCGACGCCGGGCACCACGCAGAGCGGGTTGGTGGGCGAGTAGAGCCCCGCCAGACCGCCGCCCGAAATGATGCGGCAATTGGCGAAGCGGCCATACTGGCTGCCGAAGCGCAGATTGTCGCGAACGGTCAGCTTTTCGTTGGCGAAGAACCCGCCGACCAGCCAGTCCAGCGTCCCGCCGAAGGCTTCGCCCTGCAGGCGGACTTCCTGCGTGAAGGTGTGGAACTGGCGATAGGCCTCGTCGCTTTCGCCGCGGTAGAGAATGTCGACCGTCCCGTAGTCGGTATCCGACGCCTGGCCCGAACGGTATTCACGGTAGGCGGTGATCGAGGTCAGCCGCGCGCCGCCGAAATCCCAGTCGATCTGGCCGGAAACGCCGTAGTCCTTGGTCTCGCCGGCAAAGCTGCGGCCCGGCGTGACCGAGATTTCCCGCGCATAGCCCTGATTGAAGGCGCCGAGGTTCTGGCCGAGATCGCGCAGCACGTTGATGATGTTGTTGCCGTTGGGCGACAGCGGCGTCAGCGGGGTGGAGGGATTGTTCAATCCCCCGATGAACTGGTTGACGCTGTTGTCGACATAGGTCGCCGCGCAGCACTTTTCATCGCGGAAGGTGTAGTCCCCGATCAGGCGAACCGAGATGTCCGGGGTCGGTTCGAACAGCAGCTGTCCGCGCACGAAATAGCGGTCGCGATCATTGACGTCGGTGTTGTTGGCGGTGTCGTAATAGAACCCGTCGCGCTTGACGAGGATACCGTCGACCCGCGCCGCCAGCGTGTCGCTGATCGGGCCGGTGACGCTGCCGCCGATGCGGACGAAATCGTAATTGCCGTAAGTGACTTCGCCCGTTCCGCCGAAGGTGAATTCGGGCTTCTTGGAATAGATGCTGATGAGACCGGCCGACGAGTTGCGCCCGCCGAGCGTGCCCTGCGGGCCGCGCTGGACTTCGATCCGGTCGATCTCACCCAGCTCGTTGAGGCCGATGCCCGAACGCGAGCGATAGACGCCGTCGATGAACACCGGCACCGAGCTTTCGAGGCCGGGGTTGTCGCCGACCGTGCCGATGCCGCGGATACGCGCCGAGCCGTTGGCTTCCGAGCCGGTCGAGGAGACCAGCAGCGAAGGTGCGACCTGATTGAGCGCGCGGATGTCGTTCGCACCGCTGTTCACCAGCGTTTCGGAATTGATCGCCGAGATCGCGACCGGCACGTCGGCAAGCGCCTGCGAGCGGCCCTGTGCGGTGACGATGATGACATTGTCGGCGAACGGCTGCTCTTCCTCGGCGGTGTCGGCATCCTGAGCCCATGCGGCGGTCGGCATCAGTGCCATGCCCGCACCGAGCAGCGCCATCGCGCGAAGCGAAGTATAGGATTTCATCCCGTCTCTCTCCCTGTTTGGTCGTTTTGACCATTGACTACCCGACTGGCGGCGCACTGCAAGCCGGGTTTCTGCAAACCTTCGTGATTTGATCGACCAGTGTGGCTTTTAGGCGCGCTCGAGCTGGCTCTGGCGCTGGTCGCTGGCGGCGGCGAGCAGCGCAGCCTCGATCTCGGCGAGGCGCTCGGGCGCCTTGATCTTGGCGGCGGTGAGATCGGTGACGTAAAAGGTGTCCGCCGCCGCCTCGCCGTAAGCCGTGATATGCGCCGAATGGACGATCAGGTTGGCCTTGTAGAGCGCGTGGGCAAGCCGGTTGAGCAGCGCCGGACGGTCGCGCGCGGTCACTTCGATCACGGTGAAGTGGTTGGAAGCGTCGTTGTCGAACCCGACCCGCGGGGCGACGTCGAAGGCCTTGGCGCGCGAGTGCGCCAGTGGCCGTGCGGCAAGTTTCGGCACCAGTTCGACCTTGGCGAGCAGCGCGTCGCGGATGCCCTTGTCGATCCGCGCCATCTGCGCGGGTTCGCGGAACGGCTGGGCGTTCTGATCCTGCACCAGAAAATTGTCGACCGCATAGCCGCTCTTCGCGGTGTGGATGCGCGCGTCGATGATGTTCGCGCCGGCAAGGTGAATGCCGCCCGCCATGCGGTAGAACAGCCCCGGATGGTCGAGCGCAATCACGCTCACCCGCGTGGCGCCGCGCGTCTCGTCGACATCGCAATGGATCGACAGCGCATCGCCTGTCGCCTGCGCGGTGTCATACTGCACGAGATTGCTGGCGATGATGTCCTCGGGCTCGGCGATCCAGTAGGCATCGCCCAGCAGCGCGCCGAAGCTGTCGACCAGATGATCCTGATCCCCCAGCAGCCGCGCGACGGCATACTTCTTGGCCGTCACCCGCTGCTTGCGCCCGTTGCCCTTGTGGCCGAGCCGCAGCCGCTCCTGCGACGCATCGTAGAGCTCGCCCAGCAGCTGCGCCTTCCAGCTGTTCCACGTCCCCGGCCCGACCGCGCGGATATCGACCGCGGTCAGGATCGCGAGATTGCGCAGCCGCTCAAGGCTTTGCACCTCGGCGACGAAATCCTCGATCGTCTTGGGATCGGTGAGATCGCGCTTCTGCGCGGTGCGGCTCATCAGCAGGTGGTGGAGCACCAGCCAGGCGACCAGATCGGTCTCCTTCTCGTCCAGCCCGAAGCGAGGGCACAGCCGGTGCGCGACATCCGCGCCGAGCACCGAATGGTCGCCCCCGCGCCCCTTGGCGATATCGTGCAGCAGCACCGCGACATAGAGCGCCCGGCGCGAAGCGAGCTTGGGAAATTCGCGCGTGGCACGCGGGTGATCGGCGGTCAGCAATCCGCGCTCGATCTGGCTCAAGAGCCCGATCGCGCGGATCGTGTGCTCGTCGACCGTATAGTGGTGATACATGTCGAACTGCATTTGCGCGTTTACCCGGCCGAAATCGGGCACGAAGCGCCCGAAGACGCCCGCTTCGTTCATCCAGCGCAGCGCGGTTTCGGGGTCCTTGCGGCCCGACAGCAGATCGAGAAACAGCGCATTGGCACGCTTGTCGCGGCGCACCTTGAGGTCGATCAGCTTGGCATCGCGCCCGGCCTGCCGCATGGTTTCGGGGTGGATTTCCAGACCCTCGGCCTCGGCGAGCTGGAACACCTCGATCAGCCGGACCGGATCGTCGCGGAACCAGTCGTCCCCCGGCGCGCGCAGCCTTCCGCCTTCGACGGTGTAGCCCTTGAACTGGCGGGGGCGCTGCGTCCATCCGGCGAAGAACCCGGTGCGCGGACGTTTCTTGGCGAATTCCTCGTCAAGGTGGGCGAGGAACACACCGGTAAGGCTGCCGACCCGTTTCACCTGCAGGAAGTAGTACTGCATAAACCGTTCGACCGCGCTCTTGCCGGGACGGTCGGCGAATTGCATCCGCTCGGCCACCTGCCGCTGGAGGTCGAAGGTCAGCCGATCCTCGGCGCGATCGGTGAGGAGGTGCATGTGGCACCGCACCGCCAGCAGGAACCCCTCCGCGCGGCGGAAGCTGCGATATTCGCTCGCGGTCAGCAGGCCGACATCGACCAGTTCGGCGGCGTTCTGGACGCGGTGGACATATTTGCCGATCCAGTAGAGCGTCTGGAGATCGCGCAAGCCCCCCTTGCCTTCCTTGACGTTTGGTTCGACCACATAGCGGCTGTCGCCCATCCGCTTGTGCCGCGCATCGCGCTCGGCCAGCTTCAAGGTCAGGAACTGCCGCTCGCTGCCACGCGCGACCTCGTTCCAGAACCGGCTGCGCAATTCGTCGAACAGCGCGGCCTCGCCCCACACCAACCGGCTTTCAAGCAGGGCGGTGCGGATCGTGAGGTCTTCCTTCGCCATGCGCATCGTATCGGGCACGGTGCGGCTCGAATGGCCGACCTTGAGGCCCAGATCCCACAGCAGATAGAGCATCGTCTCGATCACCTGCTCGCACCACGGCGCGCGCTTGTGGGGGGTGATGAAGGCGATATCGACATCCGAATGCGGCGCCATTTCGGCGCGGCCATAGCCGCCCACCGCAAGGATCGCGAGCCGCTCTGCCTGTGTGCGGTTGGGGACGGGGTAGAGGTGCGTGGTGACGTGATCGTGGATCACCCGCAGCAGCTGGTCCATCAGGAAGCTGAAGCCCGCGGTCACCTCGTGCCCGGCGGACGGAGCCTCCTCCAGCCGCCGGGCCAACTCGGCCCGCCCCTGATCGAGCGCACGGCGCAGCGCGGCGACGATATCCGCGCGCGCCCGCTCGCCGCCGCTGGCGTGCAGCGCGGCGATCTCCTCGGACAGCGCACGCCGATCGATGATCGCGCGCTGGCCGGGGATACGGCGGGGGCTCATACCGGGCTCACGCGGCGACGGCCTCGGCGCTGTAACGGGCCTTGACGCTGCGCTTGTCGATCTTTTGCGTGCCGAGGCGCGGCAGGGCTTCCTCGGTGAACCAGATGTGCTGTTCCAGCGGCACCTTGAACGGCGCGATCCGTTCCAGCAGGAAAGCGCGCAGCTCGGCCGGGGTCACGCGGGGGTGACCCTCCTTCATCGCGTAGACCGCCGCCGGCACCTCGCCGAAGCGTTCGTCGGTGAGGCCGAAGACCGAACATTCGCCGATGTCGTCATGCGCATAGATCGCGTCCTCCACCTCGATGCAGGAAATGTTCTCGCCGCCGCGGATGATGATGTCCTTCTTGCGGTCGACGATGAACAGGTAGTCGTCCGCATCGAGATAGCCGAGATCGCCGGTGCGGAAATAGCCATCCTTGGTGAAGGCGGCTTCGGTGGCTTCGGGGTTCTTCCAGTAGCCGCGGAAATTGGCGACCGAGCGGATGCAGACCTCGCCCACCTGGCCCTGCGGCAGGGGATTACCGGCATCGTCGAGGATCGCCAGATCGACCATCGGCTTCGACGGGCGGCCGGTCGAGCCGGGCTTAGCGAGGTAGTTCTCGTTGAAATTGCCGCAGCCGACGGCGTTGGTTTCGGTAAGGCCATAACCCAGCAGCGGGAAGCTGCCGGGGAAGGCTTCCTTGATCCGCGTGACGTGCTCCACCGGACGCGGCGCGCCGCCCGCGGCGAAGCTCTTGCAAGCCGACAGGTCGTATTTCTCGCGGTCGGGGTGGTTGGCGATCTCATAGCTCATCAGCGGCACGCCGACGAAGTAGGAGACCTTCTCCTCCGCCATCAGCCGGATCGCGAGGCCCGCATCCCACTTGGGCATGAGGACGAGCTTGCGGGCGATCGCGAAGCTCTGCAGGAACAGCGGCACCTCGCCCGTCACGTGGAACAGCGGCACCGCGACCAGCGCGCAGGGCTGATCGGTGAGGGGGCCTTCGGTGCTCTCGACATGAACCTTGGCCATCGCCGACTGGGCGACATAGTTCATCACCCCGTGGATCACCCCGCGATGATCCGACCACGCGCCCTTGGACTTGCCGGTCGAGCCCGAGGTGTAGAGGATCGTTGCGATATCGTCCGGGCCCAACTCGCCCAGCATCGCCATGGCCACGCTGGTGCCTTCGGGCGCGGCCCATGTGGCGGCGAGGCCTTCGGCGGGCGGGTTGCCGTGGGTGAACAGCACGATCTTGGCCGGGTGCTCGTGCCCGTCCAGACGCGCGGCGCGGCCTTCATCGGCCAGCAGCACCTTGCATTCGGCCAGATCGAGCCCGTAGGCCAGTTCCTCGCCGCTGGAAAAGCCGTTGAGCAGCGTGGCGCAGCCGCCTGCCATCAGGATGCCCATATAGGCGATCATCCAGTTGGCCGAATTGCGCGCGGCAATGCCGACGCGGTCGCCTTTCGCGACGCCGTGGGTCTTGGCCAAGCCCTCGGCCACGCAGGTCGCGGCGGCATAGGCTTCGCCGAAGGTCAGCCGCACGTCGCCATCGACGAGGAAGGGCACGTCCTTGTTCTGATTGCAGAAATGCGCGAAATAATGGGCCAGCGTCGGCGGCGCGGCGGCGAAGGACGGCATGGTGACCCCGTCACGGGTAAAGGGCGCGAGCGCGAAGGGCTGGTCGTCAGCGGTCAGGCCGGTGATGATCGCTTCGAGCGCATTGTCCAGCTGGGTGGGCATGCGGGTGTGTTCCTCTCTCTTGTTGTCGTGGCCCCCCGGCCGGGGATGTCCCCCGTGCCGGATGGCCTGTCCCATTTGCGCCGTGGCGATCCCGTGCCCCTTCCCCTGCCCCGGATGCTGTGCCAGAAGCGCCAGCGCAGCCGGGGCCCGTGTGCTTTCGCTTCGGGTCCGCCGATACGGCATATCATGGTCATTAAGAGGTTCGCTTCGTGCTGTCACTACTTGCCGCAAGCGGCGCCGCCGATCCGATCTACTGGACCGATCTGGGGCTCAAGCCGGGGATCGAGCTCGGCTTTTTCACGTTGCGCTATTACTCGCTGGCCTATCTGCTGGGGGTGATCTTCGCCTATTGGCACACCTCCAAGATGTTGAAGCAGCCAGGCGCGCCGATGGCGCAACGCCATGCGGACGATCTGTTCTTCTACTGCACGCTGGGCGTGATCATCGGCGGGCGGCTGGGCTATGCGATATTCTACGACCAGAGCCTGTGGACCGACTTTTCGGGCGACGGCTTCGTCAGCTGGAAACTGCTGCGCCTGTGGGACGGGGGGATGAGCTTCCACGGCGGGCTGGCGGGCGTGACGGTGGCGATGGCTTACGTCGCCTGGCGCGACAAGCTGAACTTCATCCGCGTGGTGGACTATGTCAGTGTCGGCGTGCCGATGGGGATGCTGCTGGGGCGGCTGGCGAACTTCGTCAATGGCGAGCTGTGGGGCCGCGTGACCGACGTGCCCTGGGCGATGATCTTCCCCAACGATCCCACCAGCCTGCCGCGCCATCCCAGCCAGCTGTATCAGGCGGGGCTGGAAGGGCTGGCGATGCTGGTGATCATGCTGAGCCTGTTCTGGTTCACCCGCGCACGCTATCGCCCCGGCCTTCTGGCCGGCGTGTTCACCACCGGCATGGGCGTGGCGCGTTTCGTCAACGAATTTTTCCGTGAGCCGGATCAACAACTGGCTGACTTTGCGGCCCGGACCGGGCTATCGATGGGGCAATGGCTGACTATACCGCTGATCCTGACTGGATTGATTGTCGTGCTCTACGCGCTGCGGAAGCAGCCGCTGGGGGCGGGGACGACAGCGCCGGCCTGAACGATGCGCCGGGGGTGTGGCGCCCGGCGCTCAGGCTGATCGATCCCGATACCGCGCCGGAGCCTGCCGCGCGCGGCAAGGCCGAGGCGCGTGCGCGCGAGGCGGAGCGCGCCAAGGCGGAGCAGGCGGCGCTCGCCACCAAGCGCGCCGAGGCCGAAGCGGCGGCGCGGGAGGCCGAGCGGGTGAAGGCCGAACAGGCGGCGCTCGCCCGGCAGCGTGCCGAAGCCGAGGCGGCGGCGCGCGAACAGGCCAAGGCCGATGCCCGCGCCCGTGCCGAAGCGGCGCTGCGCGAAAAGGCGGAAGCGCTCGCCCGTGCCAAGGCCGAGGCCGAAGAACGCTCGCGCGCATTGAAGGAAGCCCGCGCCCGCGAAAAGGCCGAGGCCGAAGCGCGCGCCAGGGCCGAGCGCGAAGCCCGCGAGAAAGCCGCGGCCGAGGCCCGCGCCCGCAAGCTCGCCGAAGCCGAGGCCCGTCAGCGCGCCGAAGCCGAAGCGCGCGCCAAGGCAGCGGAAGAAGCGCGCCTGCGCAAGGAAGCCAAGGCCCGCGCCGAAGCCGAAGCCAAGGCCCGTGCCGAAGCGGAAGAGAAAGCCCGCCGCGAGGCCGAGGCTGCCGAAGCCGCCGAGCGTGCCCGCGCCGAAGAAGAAGCGCGCCGGGCCGCCGAAGCCCGCAAGCGCGCCGAGGAAGAGGCCCGCGCCAAGGCCGCCGAGGAAGCTCGCCTCAAGAAGGAAGCCGAAGCCCGCGCCCGCGCCGAAGCCAAGGCCCGCGCCAAGGCCGAAGCCGAAGCCCGCGCCAAGGCGGCTGCGGAAGAGAAGGCTCGCAAGGCTGCAGAGGAAAAGGCCCGCCGCGAAGCCGAGGCCAAGGCCGCTGCGGAAGAAAAGGCCCGCAAGGCCGCCGAGGAAAAGGCGCGCAAGGAGGCCGAAGCCAAGGCCAAGAAGGAAGCCGAGGAAAAGGCCCGCCGCGAGGCCGAGGAGGCTGCGCGGAAAGCTGCCGAAGAAGCGGAGCGGCTCGCCGCCGAAGAAGCCGCCCGCAAGGCCGCCGAGGAAGAAGCCGCCCGCATCGCCGCCGAAGAACAGGCCAAGCGCGAGGCGGAGGAAGCTGCCGCTGCCGAACAGGCTCGGCTCGAAGCCGAAGTGCTCGCCCGCGCGCAGGTCGATGTGCCCAAGGTGCTGCGCCGCCTGATCCGCGAGACCGGCCCGATCCCGCTCTCGCAATACATGGGCGAAAGCAATGCGCGCTATTACGCCAGCCGCGATCCCTTGGGCGAACAGGGCGATTTCATCACCGCGCCCGAGATCACGCAGGTCTTCGGCGAGTTGATCGGCGTGTGGTTTGCCGACCTGTGGTCGAAGATGACCCGGCGGAAGTATATCCACTATGTCGAGCTGGGGCCGGGACGCGGGACGCTCGCCAAGGATGCGTTGGGCGCGGCGGCGAAGCAGGGGCTGACCCCGCAGGTTCACTTCGTCGAGACCTCGGCAACGCTGCGCAAGATCCAGCGCGAAGCCTTCCCCGATTGCATCCATCACCACGACATTTCGACCCTGCCCGACGATGCGCCGCTGCTGATCATCGCCAACGAGTTCTTTGACGCTCTGCCGGTGCAGCACCTGATCCGCTCGGTCGATGGCTGGTATCCGCGGATGGTGGGGCTGGATGGCGATGCCTTCACCTTCGTCACCGGCAAGGAGCGGATGGATCACATCGTCCCGCCCAGCTGGGTCACGGCCTCCCAAGGCACGCTGATCGAGACCAGTCCCGCGGCGGTCGCGGTGATGGCCGAGATTTCGCGGCGGCTGAAGGATCAGGGCGGCGCGGCGCTGATCATTGACTATGGGCATGAGGAATTGCGCTCGGGATCGACCTTGCAGGCCTTGAAAAGCCACAAGAAGGTCGATGTCTTCGCGCATCCGGGCGATGCCGATCTCACCGCCCACGTCGATTTCGAGCTGCTCCAGCTGGTCGCGCAGCAGCACGGGGCGGACGTGATGGGGCTGCAATATCAGGGCGAGTGGCTGATCCAGATGGGGATCGACACCCGCATGGAGATGCTCATCCGCCGCGCCCCCTATGAACGCGAAAAGTTCAACCGCCAGCGCGACCGGCTGGTGAAGGACAGCGAGATGGGCCGGCTGTTCAAGGTGCTGGGCCTGTGCGGACGGCGCTGGCCGTTCGGCGCCGGGTTCGATTGATTGTTACCGGCGCGTCGCGGCGTGCGTATGGCCTGCCGTCGATGAGGAGAATTGCGGGATGATGGCGCGTCTGGCCCTGTGCATTACCCTTCTCCTTGCGGGCATGGCGCCCGCCAGCGCCGCCGAACCGGTCGCAGGCCGCTGGCTCACCGCCGAAAAGGACGCCGTGATCGTGATCGCCCCCTGCGGCAAGGCGCTGTGCGGCACGATCGAGAAGTTTCTCGTCGCTCCGCCGCAGGGCAATGACCAGCGCGACGTCAACAATCCCGACCCCGCCAAGCGCAAGCGGCGGCTGCTGGGCAGCGCGATTCTGTCGTCCTTCACCGCCGACGGCGACTTGTGGCGCGGCCAGATCTACGATCCCAAAAGCGGCAAGAGCTACCGCTCGGTAATCCGCCGCAAGGGCGCGAACGCGCTCGAGGTGAAGGGCTGCATCGGCCCCTTCTGCCAGACGCAGGTGTGGAAGCGGGTGGTTTAGGGTTTCAGCCCAGCCCGCTTCGCCAACGCCGCCGCCGCTGCTTTGGGCGTCATCTTCTGCGCGTCCTCGCGGTCGACCGCCAGGTTCGCTTCGCGCATCGCCTCGACGCTGATGGCGCCGATCAGCGGTTCGAGCGCGGCGATCACGCCTTCGTCCCCGGCGATGCGGGGGGAGAGCATCAGCATCGCATCATAACTCGGCAGCGCGCCCTTGGGATCTTCGAGCACCTCCAGCCGGTCCGCCGCGATCCGCCCGTCCGAGGTATAGGCGCTGATCACGTCGGCCTCGCCCGATTGGAGCGCGTTATACATGAAGGTCGGCGCGAAATTGCGGTTGCGCGCGAAATTGAGGCCATAGGCGTCCTTGACCGCGATCCACTCGGGCCGCTCGAAGAATTCGGGGTCGCCGCCCACGGTCAGGCGCGGCGCGACCGCGGCGAGATCGGCGAGGCTGGCGACGCCCAATGCGCGCGCGCGGTCTTCGCGCATGGCGAAGGCATAGGCGTTCTCGAACCCCAGTCGGCCGAGCACCTTCACCCCGTTCTCGCGCCATTCCCAGTCGCGGATCGTCTCGTACATCGCCTCGCGGCCCGGATTGTCTGCGCGGTTCAGGTAATTCGTCCAGATCGTGCCGGTGTAGTCGACCGAGATGTCGATGCTCGAATTGGCGACCGCCGAATGCACCACTGCGCTGCCCAGCCCGTCGCGATATTCGACCGCATAGCCTGCCGCTTCCAGCCGCGCGCCGATCAGCTGGGCGAGAATATATTGCTCGGAAAACTGCTTTGAGGCGATGACGATGCGGCGCTCCTCGCTGCTGCCTGCGCCCTGCGCCCACAGCGCTGCGAGGATGCCGAGGGCGACGACCGCGATGCCGCCGAAGGTCATCCAGCGCTTGCGGCGGGCAAGGCCGACCTCGATCACCCACAGCAGGTTATCCGCCGCCAGCGCCAGCCCCGCGCTCGCCAGACACCCGGCGAGCACCAGCGCCCAGTTCTGCGTTTGCAGGCCCGCAAAGATCGGATCGCCGAGGCTCGGCTGGCCGATGGTGGTGGCGAGCGTCGCCGCGCCGATCGTCCACACGCTCGCGGTGCGGATGCCGGCCATGATGAAGGGGGCCGAGAGCGGCGCTTCGACCAGCACCAGCTTCTGCCACTTCGTCATGCCCACGCCATCGGCGGCTTCGAGGATCTCGGGGTCGAGATTGGCCTGCGCGGTCACGGCGTTGCGCAGGATCGGCAGCAGCGCATAGAGTGTCAGCGCCAGCAGCGCGGGGAGGAAACCGAGCGTCGGCAGGCCCTCGCCGAACACGCTGCGCAGCGACAGCAGCAGCGGGAAGAACAGCGCCAGCAGTGCCAGCGCGGGGATGGTCTGGACGAGGCTCGCAAGGCTCAGCGCGAGCCGCGACACCGTCTTCGAACGGCTCGCCCACACCGCCATCGGCAAGGCGATCAGCATGGCGAGCCCGATCGCGCTGGCCGAGAGCACCACGTGCGCCGCCAGCTTGTCGCCGAGGCCGGGAAGGATGTCCCAGATATCGCCCATCAGGCGGGCCGCTCCATCACGGCGAGCCGTTCGGCCTGCTGGCGCGGCACCGCGACGAGGCCCTGCGCCACATCGCCGCCCGCTCCGGCGAGCAGCGCGCGCGGGGTCTCGTCGGCGACCAGCTGGCCCTTGTCCATCACCAGCACGCGGTCGGCCAGCAGCAGCGCTTCGGCCATGTCGTGCGTGACCATCACCGTGGTGAGGCCAAGCCGTTCATGCAGTTCGCGCACCTTGCGGCCCAACGCGTCGCGGGTGATCGGATCGAGCGCGCCGAAGGGTTCGTCCATCAGCAGCAGCTCCGGCTCCCCCGCCAGCGCCCGCGCCACGCCGACCCGCTGGCGCTGCCCGCCCGAGAGTTCGTCGGGCATCCGTGCGCCCATCGCCGCATCGAGTTCGACCAGATCGAGCAATTTGGCGATCCGCTCGGGTGGCAGGGTGTCGCCGGTGAGGCGCGGGCCGATGGCGATGTTCTCGGCCACCGAGAAATGCGGGAACAGCCCGATGCCCTGAAACACATAGCCCACCCGGCGGCGCAGACGGGCGGGCTTGAGGATGCTCACGTCCTCGCCCGCGAACAGCACGCGGCCCTCGGTCGGCTCGACCAGCGTGTTGACCGTCTTGAGCAGCGTCGACTTGCCCGAGCCCGATGCGCCCACCAGCGCGACGAAGCAGCCGGGAGCGATGTCGCAGGTGACGCCGCCGACCGCCGTGACTGCGCCGAAGCGGCAGATCACGCGCTCGAAGCGGAGCAGGGGGGCGCGGTCTGTCATCCTTGGCAGGACTAGCGGGATCGACAGCCCAGCGCCAGCCGCAGCGATTGGCCTTTGCCCCGCAGCTTGCTATGCGCAACCACAGAACAATCATTGCCCGGCGAGGAACGAATCATGCGCGCCACCCCCGACTTCGACTTCCACCTCGGCGAAGCGGCCGAGATGATCCGTGAGAGCACGGCCCGCTTCGCCGACGAGCAGATCATGCCCTTGGCCGAACGCACCGACCGCGAAGACCGCTTCCCGCGCGAGCTGTGGGAGCCGATGGGAGCGCTGGGCCTGCACGGCATCACGGTGGAGGAAGAGTGGGGCGGGCTGGGCCTCGGCTATCTCGAACACGTGATCGCGGTCGAGGAGGTCAGCCGCGCGTCTGCCAGCATTGGCCTCTCCTATGGCGCGCACTCGAACCTCTGCCTCAACCAGATCCGCCGCTGGGGGAATGACGAGCAGAAGGCGAAATATCTCCCCAAGCTGATCTCGGGCGAGCATGTCGGCAGCCTCGCCATGTCCGAAGCGGGCGCGGGCAGCGACGTGGTTTCGATGAAGCTCAAGGCCGACGCGGTTCAGGGCGGTTACGTCCTCAACGGCACCAAGTTCTGGATCACCAACGCGCCCGAGGCCGATACGCTGGTGGTCTATGCCAAGACCGATTGCCACGCCGGTTCGCGCGGCATCACCGCCTTCCTGATCGAAAAGGGCGACGAGGGTTTCTCCATCGGCCAGAAGATCAGCAAGGTCGGCATGAAGGGCTCGCCCACCGCCGAGCTGGTGTTCACCGATTGCTTCATCCCCGAAGAGCGCGTGATGGGTCCCGTCAACGGCGGCGTCGGCGTGCTGATGAGCGGGCTGGATTACGAGCGCGTGGTGCTTGCCGGATTGCAGCTCGGGATCATGCAGGCGTGCCTCGACACGGTGATCCCCTACCTGCGCGAGCGGAAGCAGTTCGGAAAGCCCATCGGGTCGTTCCAATTGATGCAGGCCAAGGTCGCCGACATGTATGTCGCGCTGCAATCGGCCCGCGCCTACACCTATGCGGTGGCCAAGGCGTGTGACGCCGGGCAGACGACGCGCTTCGATGCGGCAGGCGTGATTTTGCTCGCGAGCGAAAACGCCTTCAAGGTCGCCGCCGAAAGCGTGCAGGCGCTGGGCGGCGCGGGCTACACCACCGACTGGCCGGTCGAACGCTACATGCGCGATGCCAAGCTGCTCGACATCGGCGCAGGCACCAACGAGATCCGCCGGATGCTGATCGGGCGCGAATTGATCGGGGCGGCGGGATGACGTCGCACGGCAAGAACTGGCTGGTCGCCGCCGCCGTCATGAGCCTGATCGCCTCGCTGCTCCATGTCGCCTCCATCTTCGGGGGCGGTGACTGGTATCGCTTCTTCGGGGCCGGGGAGCAGATGGCCCGGCTCGACGAGGCGGGATCGTGGAAGCCGGCGATCATCACCGCCGTCATCGCAATCATCCTTGCAGGATGGGCCCTTTTCGCGCTTTCCGGGGCAGGGATCGTGCGCCGTGTGCCGCTGCTGCGCACCGGTCTCGTCGCCATTGCGGCCGTGCTGCTGGCGCGAACCGCGTTGCTCGCTTTTCCGGCGACCTGGGGGCCGGACGCGAGCTTCGCCTTCATGGCGGTAACCTCGGCCATCACGGGCATCATGGGGCTGGTCTTTGCCGTCGGGATCGCCAAATCCTGGCGGTATATGCGGAGGTCATCGGTATGATCACCACACTCCTCATGCTGGACAACGCCTCATGAGCACGGACGAAGACTACGTCTATGACGAGGCGAGCGGCGAGTGGCTGCCGGCCTCCGAACTCGCTGCCAAGCGCGCCGCCGAGGATGCCGTGAAGGTGCGCGATGCGGTCGGCAACCTGCTCGCCGATGGCGATGCGGTGACGCTGATCAAGGATCTCGAGGTCAAGGGCGCGGGCCAGACGCTGAAGCAGGGCACGCTGATCAAGTCGATCCGCCTGACCGGCGACGCGCAGGAGATCGACTGCAAGTATCCCGGCATCAAGGGTCTGGTGCTCAGGGCCGAATTCGTCAGAAAGCGTTGATATGACTGCCCCCACGCTCACCACCAAACTCGACCGCGAGAGCCCGGAGGCCAAGGCCCGCTTCGCCCATAACCACGCGCTCGCACAGGAGCTCCGCGCCCGTGTCGCCGAGGCCGCGCTGGGCGGTACCGAAAAGTCGCGCGAAAGGCATGTGTCGCGCGGGAAGTTGCTGCCGCGCGAGCGGGTTGAGCGGCTGCTCGATCCGGGTTCGCCCTTCCTCGAAATCGGCCAGCTCGCCGCCAACGGGATGTACGAGGGCGACGTCAATGGCGCCTCGATCATCTGCGGGGTGGGGCGCGTCTCGGGTCGCCAGTGCATGATCGTGTGCAACGATGCGACCGTGAAGGGCGGCACCTACTACCCGATGACGGTCAAGAAGCATCTGCGCGCGCAGGAGATCGCGCAGGAGAACCGCCTGCCGTGCATCTACCTCGTCGACAGCGGCGGCGCGAACCTGCCGCATCAGGCGGAGGTTTTCCCCGACCGCGACCATTTCGGGCGGATCTTCTTCAATCAGGCGAACATGAGCGCGCTCGGCATCCCGCAGATCGCCTGCGTGATGGGCAGCTGCACCGCGGGCGGCGCTTACGTCCCCGCCATGTCCGACGAGACGGTGATCGTCCGCAATCAGGGCACCATCTTTCTCGCCGGCCCCCCGCTGGTGAAGGCCGCGACGGGCGAGGAGATCAGCGCCGAAGACCTCGGCGGGGGCGATCTTCACGCAAAGAAATCGGGCGTGGTCGATCACCTCGCGGAGAATGACGAGCACGCGCTGACCATCGTGCGCGACATCGTCAGCCACCTCGGCGCGAACACCGGGGCGGCGAAGGACGTGGCGTTGAAAGACCCGCGCCCGCCCAAGTTCGACGCCGAAGACCTCTACGCCCTCATTCCCGAAGACGTGCGCGCGCCCTATGATGTGAAGGAAGTGATCGCGCGGCTGGTCGACGGCTCCGAGTTCCACGAGTTCAAGGCGCACTACGGCAGCACGCTGGTGTGCGGTTTCGCCCATATCTGGGGGATGCCGGTCGCGATCCTCGCCAATAACGGCGTGCTGTTCTCCGAGAGCGCGCAGAAGGGCGCGCACTTCATCGAGCTGGCCTGCCAGCGCCGCATTCCGCTGCTGTTCCTCCAGAACATCAGCGGCTTCATGGTCGGCGGGAAATATGAGGCGGAGGGCATCGCCAAGCATGGCGCGAAGCTTGTCACCGCCGTGGCGACCGCGACCGTTCCCAAGGTCACCGTGGTGATCGGCGGCAGCTTCGGCGCAGGGAATTACGGGATGTGCGGCCGCGCCTATTCGCCCCGCTTCCTGTTCACCTGGCCCAATGCGCGCATCTCGGTGATGGGCGGGGAGCAGGCAGCCAGCGTCCTCGCCACCGTCCACCGCGATGCCGACAGCTGGGACGCCGAGCAGGCCGAGGCCTTCAAGGCCCCGATCCGCCAGAAATACGAGGACGAGGGCAACCCTTATTACGCCACCGCGCGCCTGTGGGACGACGGCGTTGTCGACCCGGTGCAGACCCGCGACGTGCTGGGGCTGGCCTTTGCTGCTTGCCTCGAAGCCCCCATCGCGGAGCGGCCGGCGTTTGGCGTGTTCCGGATGTAGTCTTGAAACCCTCGCCCGCCCTCTTGCGTAGCTGAGCCATGTTAGGCCACAAGGCGCCAAGCCTTTTGGGAGAGGGCAGGGACATTGCCGCACATGCCAACCGCCGCCGCGCCGACCCGCGCGCCCACCCTGCTTTCGCGCATCGTGCGCCGCATCATCCTCGCGATCTGGTATCTCCGCGGGTGGAAGATCGATTCCCCGCTGCCCAAGCACCTCACAAAATACGTGATCGCGGGCGCGCCGCATACCACCAACTGGGACTTCGTGTTCTTCACCGGCGCAACGCATGAAGAGGGTGTGCGGCCCAATTTCATGGGCAAGCACACGCTGTTTCAGGGGATCATGCGGAACTTCATGCTCGACATGGGCGGCATCCCGGTCGATCGCACCGCCAAGGCCAACGCCACCGAGCAGGTCGCTGCCGAATTCGCCCGCCGCGACGAGCTTGCGCTGGTGATCGCCTGCGAGGGCACGCGCAAGTCCGACGGCAAATGGAAGTCCGGCTTCTACCACATCGCACGCGCCGCCGATGTGCCGATCGTCCCCGCCTTTGCCGACAACGTCAAAAAGATCATCAGCTTCGGCCCGCCGCTGGTGCCCACCGGCAATTATGGCGAGGACCTGCTCAAGATCGCGCAGTGGTTCCGCTCCAAGCTGCCCGATTACGAGCGCTTCAAGGTGCTGGAGCAACAGGCGCGCGACATCATTGCAGGCAAGAACGATGTTTGAACTCCTCGCATTGAATGCCGCGATCCTGCTGGTGCTGGTGCTGATCCAGTGGGCGATCTCGGTGCGGATCAACGATGTCTCCTTCATCGACGCCTTCTGGGGGGCGGGGATGGGCATCCTCGCCGTGGCAAGCTGGCTGCACGTGCCCGGCGGGCCCGGTGCGCTCGCCACGCTGATCATGGCGATGACCGCCGCCTGGGGCTTCCGGCTGGGCGGTTACCTGTTCCTGCGCTGGCGGCGGGAGGGCGAGGACAAGCGCTACAAGCTGATCCTCAGGAAGGCTCGCGAGGAAGGCCACTTCGCCCGCGCGGCGCTGACCAAGGTGTGGCTGATGCAGGCGGTGCTGCTGTTCATGGTCTCCTCTCCTGCGCAGGTCGGCATTCTCGCCAGCCCAGAGCCCGCTCCGATTACCCCGCTCGCCTGGGCCGGCCTTGCCCTGTGGAGCCTCGGCGTGTTCTTCGAATGGGTCGGCGACTGGCAACTCACCCGCTTCAAGGCCGATCCGGCGAATAAGGGGCAGGTGCTCGACACCGGCCTGTGGCGCTACACCCGCCACCCCAACTACTTCGGCGATTTCTGCGCCTGGTGGGGCATCTGGCTCGCCTGCGCCGCGGCCGGATGGGGCTATGCCGCCGCCACCGTCGTCGGCCCGCTATTCCTCAGCTTCACCCTGACCCGCTGGTCGGGCGTGACCCTGCTGGAGAAGGGCATGGACAAGTCCAAGGGCGACAAATACGCCGATTACAAGCGCCGCACCTCGGCCTTTTTCCCCATGCCGCCCAAGGCTTGAGCCCCGCTGCGCGATGGCCTTTCCCTTGCTGCGTCGCACAAAAATCGACGAGCGACCCTTTCGGCCCGCGTCCGCATCGCCTATGCTGGCGGCAGCTCGAGGAGGCGCAAGCGAGATGCCATTGACCCCAACAGCCCGGGAAGCCGAGCGCGAGCGGATCGCGCGCCACGTGCTCGATCTGGTCAAGGAACGCGGTGCCGAAGTGCCGTGGACCGTCGCCATGACCGAAAGCGGGCTGACCCGCGCGCGGTTCGAGGCGCTGTTCGCCGATTACGACGATCTGTTCGACGCCGTGGCGCAGACCTGGCTCGCCCCGCAGCTGGCAGTGATGGAGGAGGTGCTGGCGAGCAATCTCCCCCCGCAGCGCAAGATGTACGAATTCTTCCGCCGCCGCTTCGTGATCGCGCAGGAACGCTTCCGCGCCGATCCGCAGTTCTTCACCGTGCTGTGCGAAATGGGCGCCGCCAATTTCGAGCGCGTCCGCTCCTATGTCGACCTCGCCGATCACTACCTGTGCGAGCTGATCGCCGAAGCGCAGGCGGAGGGCTTCTTTGCCGGGCTGGAGATCGACGAGACGCTGTCGCTGATCAACCAGATGATCAGCAATTACACCTTGCCCGATGCGCTGATCTATCTCGGCGACAAGCTGACCGAGGCGAAGCTGGCGCGGATCGTCGATACGATGTTCATCGGCCTGTCGGGCGAGGCGGGGTCGGATGCCTCGGGCGTCAACACGCTGAAGGTCGCGTCCTAGTATCGACTGCCGGGTTTCGTGCCCGATTCGGGCCTTGGGCGCTGTGGCACCGTTCATTTTCGCGCCGCTCCGACCGCGTGTTGGAGACAGATGAGACACTGTCCAAGGACAAGCAATCGGGCCCTGAATACGGGGTTTAGACGCACCGTATTCCACGGCGCCGATTGCGCGAAACGTGGGGCAATGGAGTTGGGGCGCAGCATGGCGGCAAGCCTAACTCTGCCGCGCCCCTGTAGGAAAGCGCTCTACGCCAGCGCCTCCGCATAAAGTGCCTTCAGATCGGCCTCCCCGCGCGCGGCGGCGGTGGCGTCATAGGCGGGGCTGTCGGACACCATCCAGCCGTGGTCGCCGGGATAGACGGTGACGATCGCATCGACATCGGCAGCCGTGGCGGCATCGGCGAAGATGGTCTTGTCCTGCGGCGCCTTGGCGTCATCGTCCTGCGCCACGGCAATCAGCAAGTCGGCATCGACCTTGTCCAGCACCTTGTGCGGGCTCATCGGATTGTCGGGGCGCACCAGCCCGCCGCCGTGGAAGCTTGCCGCGGCCTTGATTCGTGCGGGCACCGCCGCCGCGCTCCAGATGGTGAACGGCCCGCCCATGCAATAGCCCTGCGTGCCGATCCCCTGCGCCTGATTGACGCCTTCCTGCCGGTCGAGCCAGTCGACGATCGCGGTGGCATCGCGCATGATCGCCTCCGCATTGAGCTTGCTGCGCCACGGGCCGACCTTCTGGAAGCCACCATCGGCGATGAAGGCGGCGAAATCGGCGAACTGCTCGCCCGTCACGTCGCGGTAATAGGGGTTCACCACCAGCACCGCATGGCCTGCCAGCGCCAGCTTGCGCGCGATGTTGCGCTTGGCCTCGCGGATTCCGGCGATGTCGGGCCACAAAATCACGGCGGGGTGATCGCCTTCTTCGGGCTGGACGAAAAAGCCGTCGAGCGTGCCGTCGGCGGTGGCGAAATTGACCCCGCGTTCCTTGAGGCCCGCCATCGGCTGGGCCACGCTCTCGGTCTCGCCGCTGGCACAGGCCGCCAGCGCCGCCGCGCCGGTCAGCGCGCCAAACTGTCGCCGGCTGAGGGTCTGCTTCGCCCAATCGGCCAGTTTGCTTTCATCGCACATTTGTTGGTCTCCTTTGGGGAACGATCCCCTGTGGGCCCCTCCACCGCTACTGATAGGCGGCAAAGCGCGGCATGGACAAGCCGCGATTGACGGGGCAACATGGTGGCCAAGGCGCAAAAGCGCATGGGACAAACGGGGAGAGCGGGATCCATGGACCTCAAGCGGTGGACGCTGGGCGGCGCGCTGTTGCTGTCGGCAGGGATGCTGGCCAATTGCAGCCAGATTTTCGGGAGCGGCGAAAGCGCAGAGGGCATTACCGCCGCGATGCTGGTGAGCGCGGACGGGGATTCGGCCAACTGGATCAGCCACGGGCGCACCTATTCCGAACAGCGCTACTCCCCGCTCGATCAGGTCAATACCGATACCGTCGGCCAGCTGGGCCTCGACTGGTATGCCGACATGGACACCGCGCGCGGGCAGGAAGCGACGCCGCTGGTGATGGACGGCAAGCTCTACCTCACCACCGCGTGGAGCAAGGTGAAGGCCTTCGACGCCGCCACCGGCAAGCCCTTGTGGGAATATGATCCCAAGGTACCGGGCGAGACGGCGGTCAAGGCCTGCTGCGACGTGGTGAACCGGGGCCTTGCGGCGTGGGGCGACAAGCTGTTCTTCGGCACGCTCGACGGGCGGCTGGTCGCGCTCGACCGCGAGAGCGGCACCCCCGCGTGGGAGACGGTCACGGTCGATCAGTCCAAGAGCTACACGATCACCGGCGCGCCGCGTGTGATCGATGGCAAGGTGATCATCGGCAATGGCGGCGCGGAGTTCGGCGTGCGCGGCTTTGTGGCCGCCTATGATGCGGAGAGCGGCAAGCAGCTGTGGAAGTTCTACACCGTGCCCGAAGGTGGCCAAGGAGCAGGGGCGCGCGATGATGCCCCGGCCTATCTGCAAAAGGCCGCCGAAACCTGGAACATGGACGTGCTGGGGGCCAACGACGCGATCGGCGGCGGCGGGACGGTGTGGGATTCGATGGCCTACGATCCCGATCTCGATCTGCTCTATATCGGGGTCGGCA
The DNA here is from genome assembly GCF_006542605.1 of Porphyrobacter sp. YT40. Taxonomy (GTDB): domain Bacteria; phylum Pseudomonadota; class Alphaproteobacteria; order Sphingomonadales; family Sphingomonadaceae; genus Erythrobacter. The sequence continues at coordinate 346,944 of NZ_CP041222.1, read as the reverse complement.
ACGGCAGCCCGTGGAACCGCGCCTATCGCTCGCCGGGCAAGGACGGGACGGGGGAGGGCGACAACCTCTACCTCTCCAGCATCGTCGCGATCCGGCCCAAGACCGGCGAATATGTGTGGCACTACCAAACCACGCCGGGCGAAACGTGGGACTTCACCGCCACGCAGCACATCATGCTCGCCGACATGGAGATCGACGGGAAACCGCGCAAGGTGCTGATGCAGGCGCCCAAGAACGGGTTCTTCTACGTCATCGACCGCGCAACGGGCGAGTTCATCAGCGCCAAGCCCTATGTCGGGCTCAACTGGGCCTCCGGCATCGATCCCGAGACGGGCCGCCCGATCGAGAATCCCGAGACCCGGATCGACCGAACCGGCCAGCCCGCGCTGGTGCTGCCCGGCCCGCTGGGCGGGCACAACTGGCACCCGATGGCCTACAACCCGCGCGAGAACCTCGTCTATATCCCGGCCTTCGAGGCGGGGATGCTCTACGCGCCCGAGGCCGACTGGAAGCCCGACCGCGCGCGCGGCTTCAATGTCGGCTTCAGCTTTGCCGGCGAGCTTCCGGCGGATGGCGGCTTCCGCAAGGAGGCGGCGGGCACGCTCAAGGGGCGCTTGGTGGCATGGGACCCGGTAGCGCAGAAGGCGCGCTGGACGGTCGAGCACGAGGGCCCCTGGAACGGCGGCCTGCTCTCGACCGGCGGGGGACTGGTGTTTCAAGGCACCGCGGGGAGCGAATTCAACGCCTATGATGCGGCCACCGGCAACAAGCTGTGGAGCTTCGCCGCGCAGACCGGCGTAGTCGCGCCGCCCGTCACCTACACGGTGAACGGCGAGCAATATGTCGCCGTGCTGGCCGGGTGGGGCGGGGCCTATGCGCTGTCGGTCGATGGCGATCTGATCGCGCGCAAGGCGCCGGTGCGCAACATCTCGCGGCTGCTGGTATTCAAGCTCGGCGGCACCGCCAAGCTGCCGCCGGTGCCCGCGCTCGCCGACCTCCCGCTCGACCCGCCGCCGAGCACCGCCTCGCCCGAGACGATCGCGCTGGGGCAGGCCAAATACGGCCGCTATTGCGCGGTATGCCACGCGCCCGGAGCGACCGGATCGACCGTGCTGCCCGATCTGCGCCGCGCCGGTTCGCTCGAAAGTGCAAGCGCATGGAACGCGGTGGTCGAGGGCGGCATCCTCAAGGACAACGGCATGGCGAGCTTCAAGACCTCGCTCAGCAAGGACGAGATCGAAGCGATCCGCGCCTATGTCATCAAGCGCGCGAATGAGGACAAGGCGATCGAGGCGGGCACGAAGGTCGCGCGGCGCTAAGGCCGGGGATCAGTCCCCCGCCGGGCCCGTGTAGTCCGCGCCATAGACCGCCGCGCGGAATTCGCGGTGCATGGCGTTATCGAAGGGCACCTTCTGCGTCGCGAAGACCACCGCCATGTCCTGCGCCGGATCGACCCAGAACAGCATCGAGGGGAAGCCGTCCCAGAAGAACTCGCCAACGCTGCCGCGGTTCTCGTCAGGGCTCTGCGGCGCGGCGGTGCGGACGAAGACATCGAAGCCGAACCCTCCGCTGCCCTTGCCCGGCAGCCACAGGCGGTTTTCCGGGGCGATGCGCGGGTCGAGCTGGTCGGTCGCCATGAGCCGGATGGTCGAGGGCTTGAGAATGCGGGTGCCGTCCAGCGCGCCCTCGCCCAGCAGCATCCGCGCGAATTTGAGGTAGTCATCGACCGTGGTGACGATGCCCGATCCGCCCATCGTCATCGGCTTGCCCATGAAATTGGCCTCGAGCAGCGCGTCGTCGTTCCACGGCTCAAGCGCGCCCGCCTCGCCCTGATAGATGCGGGCGAGACGCGGGCGGTCGGCCATGCTGCGCTTCCATCCGCTGTCGGTCATGCCGAGCGGCCGGAAGATATGCTCCGCCACGTAATCGGCGAAAGGCTGGCCGGAGAGCACCTCGACCAGCCGCGCCTGCACGTCCACCCCCGCGCTATAGTGCCAATGCGTGCCGGGGTCGTAGAGCAGCGGCACCTGCGCCATCGCCTGCGAGAACTCCGCCAGCGTCTTGTCGGAGGAGAGCGGCTGCAAGCGCTCCCACACACGGTCGGCAGCGTTCTGCGGATCGCCGCCCGCGCCATAGGTGAAACCCGCGGTGTGGCGCAGCACATCGCGCACCGTCACCTTGCGCGCGGGATCGCGCAGGATCGGCGAGCCATCGGCGTTCTCGCCAACGGCCACCTTCAGCGCGGCATATTCTGGCAGATGCCATTCGAGCGGATCGTCGAGCCCGAACTTGCCCTGTTCCCAAAGCTGCATCAGCGCCACCCCGGTGACGGGCTTGGTCATCGAGAAGATCTGGAACAGCGTGTCGCGGCTGATGGGCCGCGCGGCTTCGCGGTCGGCATCGCCTGCGCTCTCGAAGCAGCGCTCGGCCCCGTCCTTCCACACCAGCGCCGAAGCGCCCACCGTGCGCCCATCGGCGACCATGCGATCGAGGAAGGCGTCGATCCGGGCGCAGTCGGGCTGGAAGGGCGGGTTGTCCTGCGCCGCTGCCGGTAGCGCTACCAAAGCCAAGGTGGCTGCGGCTACATATCTGATCATTCTGCTCTCCCTCTCCCGCCCGGTCTGTCGCCGGAAACACCCCTAGCCGCGGAAAACGACAGTCCGATTGCCGTTCATCAGCACCCGCTCCTGCGCGAACAGGCGTACCGCCTCGGCCAGCACCCGGCGCTCGATATCGCGGCCCTTGCGGACGAGATCCTCAGGGGAATCGGCGTGGGTGATGCGCTCGACATCCTGATGGATGATCGGGCCTTCGTCGAGATCGGCGGTGACGAAATGCGCGGTGGCGCCGATGATCTTCACCCCGCGCGCGTGGGCCTGATGGTAAGGCCGCGCGCCCTTGAAGCCGGGGAGGAAGGAGTGGTGGATGTTGATCGCGCGGCCCGCGAAATGGGCCGAGAGGTCGTCCGAGAAGACCTGCATGTAGCGGGCGAGCACCACCAGCTCTGCCGCGGTTTCTTCCGCCAGCGCCTTGAGCCGGGCTTCGGCTGCGGGCTTGGTGTCGGGTGTCACCGGGATGTGGTGGAAGGGAATGTCGCCGATATCCACCCGGATCGCGGCTTCGCGTGGGTGGTTGGAGACGATGGCGACGATGTCGATCGGCAGCTCCCCGGTGCGGCAGCGGTAGATGAGATCGACGAGGCAGTGGTCGAACTTGCTGACCATGATGATCGTGCGGCGCGGGCGATCCTCGCGCACCATCGTCCAGTCCATGCCGAATTCGCTGGCAAGGTCGGTGAAGTCGGCCCGCAGCGCCTCGCGGGTCGAGCCATCGGGATCGAACACCACGCGCATGAAGAAGCGATCCGTCCCGCCCGCTTCCGCACGGTCGTTGAATTGCTGGGCGTCGAGGATGTTGCCCCCCCGCTCGAACAGGAACCCGGTGACCCGCGCGGTGATGCCGGGCCGGTCGGGGCAGGCGAGGGTGAGGACGAGCGGCCCCATGCTAGCGGGCAAGCGCCGCCTCGCACTGCGCCATGAGCTCGGCGACGATATCGGCGGCAGGTTCTTCCTTCGTCACCATGCCGACCGATTGCCCCGCCATCACGCTGCCGTTCTCGACATCGCCCTCGATCACCGCACGGCGCAGGGCGCCGGCCCAATAGTGCTCGATCTGGAGCTGCGCCTCGGCCATGTCGACCTGCCCCGCATCCAGCAAAGCGGCGACTTCGCGCTGCTTGGCGGTGAATTCCTCGGTCCCCTTGTTCTTCAGCGCGCGCACCGGAATTACCGGCAGGCGCGGGTCGACCTGCACGCTCGCCACAGCCTCGCGGGCCGAGGCGCGGAAGAAGGCCTTCTTGAAATCGGGATGGGCGATGCTTTCGGTGGCGCAGGCGAAGCGCGTGCCCAACTGCACCCCCGCCGCGCCCATTTCGAGGTAGCTCGCAATCGCCTCGCCCCGGCCGATGCCGCCCGCGACGAAGATCAAATGCTCTTCGGCCAGCGCGGGCAGGATTTCCTGCGCCAGCACCGAGGTCGAGACCGGGCCGATATGCCCGCCCGCTTCCATGCCCTCGATCACCAGCGCGTCCGCGCCGGAGCGCAGCAGCTTCTTGGCGAGCGCCAGCGTGGGGGCGAAGCAGATCACCTTGATGCCGCTGTCGTCGGCCTTGATCGCCTCGACAGAGCCCTTGGGCGGGATGCCGCCCGCCAGCACCACGTGGGTGACGCCATGCTTGCGGCACACCGCGATCAGATCGAACAGCGCGGGGTGCATGGTGATGAGGTTCACGCCAAAGGGCTTGGAGGTCAGCGCCTTGGTCGCGGCGATCTCGGTATCGAGCAGCTCGGGGGTCATCGCCCCGCAGGCGATCACGCCGAAGCCGCCCGCGTTGGAGATCGCGGCGACGAGGTTGCGCTCGCTCACCCAGCTCATCGCGCCGCACAGGATCGCGGTCTCGCAGCCGAGGAAGTCGGTGCCGCGCTTCATCAGGGCGGCGGTGTGGGGATAGGATGTCATGGCGGCGGCGCTTAGTCGGCTTCGGGCGAATAGACAATCCGCACGGCTTCGGCGGCCTGCTTGGCGAGGGTGACGGCGGCGGGCGCATCGGCGGCGCGGGCGAGCGCCACACCCATGCGGCGATAGGGGCGGGTGACGGGCTTGCCGAAGATCCGCACATCGGTGTCGCCCAGCGCCAGTGCTTCGGCGAGGCCCTCGAAGGCGAAGCTGTCGCTCTCCCGGTCGGCGAGGATTACGGCGGAGGCGGCGGGACGGGCGGCAATGCCCTCCGGCACCGGCAGGCCGAGAATCGCGCGGGCGTGGAGGTCGAATTCGGTGAGATCCTGGCTCGCCAGCGTCACCATTCCGGTGTCATGCGGGCGGGGCGAGAGTTCGGAGAAGATCACCTCCTCGCCGCGCACGAAGAATTCGACCCCGTAGAGCCCCCATCCGCGCCCTTCGCCTTGCAGCGCCATCACGACCTTGGCGGCCATGTCCTGCGCGTTTTTGAGGGCAGCGGCAGACATGGCGGCAGGCTGCCAGCTTTCGCGATAGTCGCCGCGCTCCTGCCGGTGGCCGATCGGCGGGCAGAAGCTGATGCCGCCTGCATGGCGCACGGTCAGCAGGGTGATCTCATAGTCGAAGGCGATGAACTGCTCGCAGATCACCCGCGCGCGGTCACCGCGCATATTGGCGACGGCATAGTCCCACGCGGCCTCCAGCGCCTCTGGCGTATCGACCTTGCTCTGCCCCTTGCCCGATGAGGACATGACGGGCTTCATCACCAGCGGATAACCGATGCGTGCGGCGATGGCCTCGCACTCGGCGAAACTCTCCGCATAGCCGTATTGCGAGGTCACCAGCCCCAGCTCTCCCGCCGCCAGATCGCGGATCGCGTCGCGGTTCATCGTGAGCTGCGCGGCGCGGGCGCTGGGCACGACGGTGAAGCCTTCGCTCTCCAGATCCCCCAACACTTCGGTGCGGATCGCCTCGATCTCGGGGACGATCAGGTCGGGCCGGTGCTTTTCCACCGCAGCCCTTAGCGCAGCGCCGTCGAGCATGGAAAACACCTCGCGCGCGTCCGCCAGCTGCATCGCCGGGGCATTGTCGTAGCTGTCGCAGGCGATCACCCGCGCGCCCAGCCGCTTGGCGGAGATGACGAATTCGCGGCCCAGCTCGCCCGAACCGAGCAGCAGGATGGTGGCAATGTGGCTCATGCAGGCGGGTTTACCTGCCGCAGGCTTGCTTGCAAGCCACCTTCGGCGGGGCGGGAGATCTGCTCGCGCGTCAGCGCGGCGACAAATCAAGCTGCCCGCCGATACCCCGCGACCGCGACCTGGCGCCCGCCGCCGGCGCGGGCCAGCACCAGCCCGAGCTCGGCCTCGCGCAGGGTCCAGTCGACGGTGCATTCGACCCGCGCCAGCCCCGCGCTTGCGGTCAGTTGCGGGGCCTTGGCCCTGTTCGCACTCGGGGCAGGCGCGGCGAGGCCGGCGAAGGTCGTCACCACGTCCTCGGCCCATTCGCGGGCCCCGCGCGAGGTCATTTCGGGCAGCAGCACGCCAAAGCGTTCGCCATCGAGCTGCGCGACCTCGTGCCCCGGCAGCGCCATGGTCTCGAGGAACTTGGCAAAGCCCCAGATCACCTCGTCGGCGGTGCGCTGGCCATAGCGCAGCAGCAGCGCGCGCATCCCGTCGACTGCGAAGACCGCGACCATCTGCCCGCCGCCGCGCGCCAGATGGCGGCGCAGGCTGGCGCAGAAAGCCTGCCGGTTGGCGAGTCCCGTCAGCGGATCGGTGACCGCGCGGTTGTGCAATTCGCCCTCGAGACTGCGCAGCCGCTGCACCGACCGCATCAGGCACAGCGCGCCATCGGGCGTGCCGGAGGGGTCGGTCATCGGTCTGAGGCTCAGGGCATACCAGCGCTGGCAGTGCGCCTCGCGGCAGGTGTCGCGATCGGCGCAGGCGATCACCGGAAACTCGGCCCACCCGGTCTGCACGCGCCCGGAGAGCACCGCGCTGACTTGCTCTCCGAGAAAGGCGGCATGATCGCGCTCGGCAAGGTCGGTAATATGCGGCAGCAGCAAGGCGGCCGAAGTATCAAGCCCCAGTTCGGCGATGTTCGCGGATGCGTGGATGATGAAACCCTGGCGATCCAGACGGATCACGATGTCGCCCGAGGTTTCTTCAAGCAGGCCATGCAAAACGTGGCCTTCGACGTCACTCAAACCAATTTTCATACCGACAGTGCCCCAGCGGTCTAACGAAATACTCGCCAACTCGCTCTTAGTCAGAATTACTTGGTAACTAACGAGATACGATTTAGTGAAAACATTCCCCTGTTTTCCCGAAGCGGACCCTTTATAGTTGTTAGCTAAGTAAACATACTCGACTAAAAAACGAATCACCTCCGGGTTTCGTTTACCATATTTTTCAATTGGGTCAGTCTCTCCAATACGTATTGGGCACGATAGGTAGGGACTTCTAGGTTTGGGGCCGTAGTCTGAGTGGGGGGCCTTCGCCGGGGCCAGGGCTCTACAACTCGATCATGATCCGCACGGCTTGCGGGTCGGTTCCGCTGGCTTCGGCGATGCGGGCGCGGCAATCGGCGATCACGCTGTCGAGCGGGCCTGCCGCGCCGGAGCCGGGGGCGGCGGCGAGGGTTTCGGGCGCGACGCCGAGCGCAGCCGCGATCGCGTCGAGCCGTTCGGGCAGCGGGCGGGCCTTGCCCTTTTCCCACGCCCAGACCGTCGGTTTGCTCACCCCGAGCGTCGCGGCGACTTCGGCGAGGGTCAGTCCCGCCTCGCGCCGGAACCGGTTGAGCCGGGCGCCGAGCGCTTCCCCTTGCGCGGTGCCCAGCGTCGGGCCGGTGGCGGCGGGGGGCGCAGGGGTGCCCAGCGGCTGGCTCGGCACGCCGGGGGCAAAGCCCTGCAACTGCGCTGCGGCCAGCGCCGCGGGGCCGAGCGCGCGTTCGAACGCGCAGCCATACAGATGCTCGCTGCGCCACACCACGCTTGCGCTCACCACTCCAGCGAGCGGCAGGTCGAGTGCCAGCTCCTCGCCGGTCGCCAGATCGAGCGCGGTTTCGATCAGCAGCCCGGCAGCCGAGATGTTGTGGATGGTGACGTTGGTTTCCTCGCCATCGGGGGAGAGGCCGCTGGTCTCCAGCCGCAGCGCGCGGCGCGGCGCACTGCGCTGGCTGTCGCCGGCAGTCGGTTGGTCGAGATGCGCCCTGATGGCCATGTTACGCGCCCTTTCGGTTCCGGCGGGAGAAGATGCGCGCAGAATCCGGCCCCAAAGGTTAAGGCAGTCTCACCGGAAATGGTTAATATCGATGAACCGCGCTATCCGCAGGCTAACGGGAGCCGAAGCGCGTTAGCAGAAGACGCGGGCGGTTATCGTAACGCGCCTTGGCAGCGGCGCAGATGGCGCGGCGATGGGCGCGCGCCTGCGACCCGGACGAACGCGCCCGGCAGCCTGTGGCCCCTTCGGCGGGGATCAGTCCTTGGCGTCGAGCCCGTAGGCGGTGTGCAGCACGCGCACGGCGAGTTCGGTCTCGTCCTCGTCGATCATCACGCTGATCTTGATTTCCGACGTGCTGATCGCCTGGATGTTGATGCCTCGGTCGGACAGCGCGCGGAACATCGAGCTGGCGACGCCCGCGTGGCTCTTCATGCCGACGCCCACGACAGAGATCTTGGCGATCTTGCTGTCGGTGATGATACGGTTGAAGCCGATCTCCCCGCGCCGGTCCTCGAGCAGCGCCTGCGCACGGGCAAGATCGGTCTGCGGCACGGTGAAGGTCACGTCGGTCTCACCCTTGTCGCGGCCGACGTTCTGGATGATCATGTCGACATTGATCGAGGCCGCAGCGAGCGGCTCGAAGATGTTCGCCACCGCACCCGGACGGTCGGGCACGCGGGTGAGGATCACCTTCGCCTCGTTCTTGTCATGCGCGATGCCGGTCACAAGCTGGCGTTCCATCAGGCCCTTCTCCACCAATTCGTCCATTTCCGCTTCCGAGACGATCATCGTCCCCGGAAGATCGTCGGCGGGCGGGGCGCCCTCGCCGATAAAGCTCGAAAGCACCTGCACCCGCACCTTTTCCTTCATGGCAAGGCCGACCGAGCGGGTCTGGAGCACCTTGGCCCCGACGCTGGCGAGTTCGAGCATTTCCTCGTAAGTCACCGCCTTCTGCTTCTTCGCCTTGGCGACGATGCGCGGGTCGGTGGTGTAGACGCCGTCGACATCGGTGTAGATGTCGCAGCGATCCGCCTTGATCGCCGCCGCCACCGCGACCGCCGAGGTGTCCGAACCCCCGCGCCCCAGCGTGGTCACGCGATTGTCGCCCGAAAGCCCCTGAAAGCCGGGGATCACCGCGATCTCGCCCGCTTCCATGCTGGCAAGCAGGGCCTCGGCATCGATCGATTCGACGCGGGCCTTGGCGTGGGCCTCGATCGTGTGGATCGGCAATTGCCAGCCGAGCCAGCTGCGCGCCTTGCAGCCCAATGCTTGCAGGGTCAGCGCGAGAAGGCCGCTGGTGACCTGCTCACCGCTGGCGACGACGACGTCGTATTCAGCGGGGTCATAGAGCGGATTGGCCTCGCGGCAGAAATTGACCAGCCGGTCGGTCTCGCCCGCCATCGCGCTGACCACCACCGCCACCTGATCGCCGCGCGCCGCCTGCGCGCGCACGATATTGGCGACGCGGCGGATGCGCTCCGTCCCGGCCATCGAGGTGCCGCCGAATTTCATCACGATGCGGGCCAAGAGAAAGCTCCTGCTGGTGAGTGTTCGCGGCGGCTGTTAAGGGCGGTTCATGGGAAACGCAAACGTATCGAATGTAACTATCCGTCCCGAAGAGGCCGATTTCTTCGCGAACCTTGCGCGCGACTGGTGGAACCCCAAGGGCCCGATGGCGAGCTTGCATCAGGTGAACCCGGTGCGGCTGGCCTTCATCCGCGACGCGATCGACGCGCACTGGCCGGGCGCGGCAGGAGCGGCGCGGCCGCTGGCGGGCAAGTCGGCGCTCGACATCGGCTGCGGAGCGGGTCTGCTGTGCGAACCTCTCGCCCGGCTGGGCGCGGCGGTGACGGGCGTGGACGCGGCGGCGGAGAATGTCGCTGCGGCGGCGGCGCATGCCGAGGGTGTGGGGCTCGATATCCGCTACATGGCGGGCGAGGTCGCGACGCTCGATATCGGCCAGTTCGATCTCGTCACCAGCGTCGAGGTTGTCGAGCACGTCGCCGACAAGCCCGCCTTCCTGCGCGATGTCGCGGCGCGGCTCGCCCCCGATGGCCTGCTGGTGATGTCCACCCCCAACCGCACCGCCGCCTCCCGCATCCTGCTGGTCGGCGCGGCGGAGGCGGTGGGTTACGTGCCGCGCGGCACGCACCATTGGGAGGATTTCGTCACCCCCGAGGAGCTGGAGGCGCTGCTGGCAGACGTGGGTCTGACGGTGACGGCAAAGCGCGGTATCGCGTGGCGGCCGGGCAAGGGGCTGCACCTGTCGGACGACATGGCGCTGAATTACATCCTCAGCGCGCGGCGCGCCTAGGCGTTCAGCATTTCGCCATCTGGAACGAGGTCGCCTCGACCCCGATGTTGGAGACGATCTCGACCCGCAGCGTGCCGCCCTTTTCCAGCACGCTGCGCACCCGGCTCATGTCGCACAGGCGCGGGCCGATGGACTTGCGGGCGACAACGGAATCGAGCGTGGCATTGCCGGTCGGCGTGTCGAGCACGCGCAGCACCAGCATGTTCCCGCCGCTCACGGCCGCTTCGACCCGCGACGATTTGAACTCGTCCGACAGCATCCCCGTGCCGCGGTTGTTGAAATGCTTCGCCGCGCTTGCCAGCGCCTCATCAAGCGTCTGCGGCCCGCCGCATCCCGTGGCAAGCATCATTGCGGCCAGAAGCCAAACCCGTTTCATTCTGCGACCCCCTCAGGCAAGTTGAAGGGTTCTAATAGTCTGAAAAGGTGAAAATATCGTTGTTCAGCGCCTGCGCCCGGATGGCATTCAGGGGCAGCTGCGGCCCTTCAGCGGCCCGTCGCTGAACACGCCCGCCACGCCCGCCGCCTTGAGCAGCTCCGCCAGTTTCACATCGCCGCAGCCCTTGCCCTTGGGGTCATCGCCCGTGCGCAGCATCGGGGGCAGGAAGTCGTTCTCCGGACGCACCGTCCAGGCGTGGACATCGAGCCCCGCCGCCTCGGCATCCGCCACCAGCGATGTCGGCGTGCCATCGGGGGCGAGCACCATGTCGATCTGCGCTCCCAGCGCGTCGGCATATTTCGCCACCTCTGCCAGCCCCGTGGGCGTCACCATCTCGGCATAGCGCATCGCGGGCTCGTCCGCCGGGCCATCTTCGGGCTTGACCAGCTGCACCAGCCTGAACCCGCCGCCGCGCTGTTTGAGGCGCTGGAGCGGCGCGATCTCGAAGCTCTGGATGAACACCGGGTCTTGCGGAGTGATGCCAAGCGCGCCGAATTCGCGCAGCAGCAGGTCGACAAGGTCGATGCCTTCGGTCTGGAGCAGGAACGTGGGGTGCTTCAGTTCTGGATAGAGGCCGATGCGCCGGCCCGTCTCGGCCTCCTTGGCGCGCACCAGCGCGACGATGTCGGCCAGCGTCGGCACCTGATACAGCCCGTCGAACCGCGCATTGGCAGGGCGCAGCGATGGGATGCGCTCCTTCGCGCGCAGGGTGCGCAGTTCGGCGAGGGTGAAGTCTTCGGCGAACCAGCCTGCGACCCGCCGCCCGTCGATGGTCTTTTCGCGGCGGCGATCCTCGAATTCCTCGCGGCGCGCGACATCGGTGGTGCCCGAAAGCTCGTTCTCGTGGCGCGAGACCAGCACAAGATCCTTGGTCGCGACCAGATCGGGCTCGATATAATCCGCGCCCTGGTCGATCGCGCGCTCGTAGGCGGCGAGGGTGTGCTCGGGCCGCTCGGCACTCGCGCCGCGATGGGCGATGATCAGCATCCCGTCTCCCTGCGCCAGCGCCGGAGAGGCCGCCGCCAGCAGCGCGGCAAGGATCAGGCGTGGCTTAGACATTCAATGCTCCCAATGCGGCGGCGAGCCGTTCGTTGCCCTGCCCGGCGATCCGCACGAAGGGCACGCGGGCATCGACAAGCACTTGGCTAACGATCCTTGCAAACCTGTGACGGTCTGCCGGGTCGCTGAAGAAGCGCGTGCCATCATCCACCCAGGGTAGATCGGGTTCGAGCAGCAGGTAGAGGTCGGCCTTGGGTGCGGCCATCAGCTCGGCGGGGCGGGTGCCCAGCAGCATCTCGGTCCACGCGGCGGTCATCAGCGCGTCGGTGTCGGCAATCAGCAGCGGCCCGGCCCAGTCGGCGGCGGCGGCGATCATCGCGGTCTGGGCGCGGCCGATCAGCAGCAGATCATCGAGCGTGAGCGGATCGCGGTGCGCCTCGCAATGGCTGCGGCCATATTCGCCGACGGTGAGCGCGCCGGTCTCTCTGGCGAGCGCGGCGGCGAGGGTGGTCTTGCCGGTGCTCTCCGCGCCGTGGAGGCAGACGGTGCGGCGGTAATGCGCCTGCACGGGCTTGGGGAGGTAAGGCCAATGCGCCGCCGGATCGGCCCGAATGGCGCTGGCGGAAAGCCCCGCGACCGGATCGTCTGACAGCCCCAGCACCCGGCCTCCCAATGGCACGAACAGCCCGCCGACTTGCCGCGCCAGCTCTGCGCCGTAATCCTCGCCGGCGAACAGGTAGTCGATGGGTTCGGGATGCACGGCACCGACGATCCCGCGCCAGATGGGCCAGAAATCGGGCGATTCTTCCGGAGCCTGCGGCACCACTTCGCCATGCCCGGCGACGCGGCAATCGGGCGCGAGTTCGCGCATCCACGCCAGCCGCGTCTCGCCCGCAATGGGGTCGTCCGGCAGCCAGCAGACCAGCACCGTCAGCTCGTCCACCAGCGCGCGGGCAGCGCGGATCAGCGCAAGGTGCCCCGCGTGCGGCGGCATGAACTTGCCGAGCAGGATGCCGCGTTTCGTCATGCGGCGATCGCCTCACCGTCGCGCGCCGCCTTCGCCCACTGGACGAGGCCCGCAGTGGCGAGCGCGAGGAACACCACATAGAGCCCGACGGTGAGGTAAAGCTCGCGGTTGAGATAGACCCCGATCGACAGCACATCGATCGCGATCCACAGCGCCCAGTTCTCCACCCGGCGCAACGCCAGCAGCACCTGCGCCACCACGCTCGCCCCCGCGATGGTCGCATCGGCATAGGGCAACGCAGCGTCGGTGAAGCGCGCCATCGCCCACCCGATGCCGAGGCTCGATGCGGCGACCAGCGCCAGCGATATACCCCGCGCCCGCCAGTCCATCCAGCTCACGCTCACCATCTGCGCCAGCCCCCCGGCGCGCGCCCACAGCCACCAGCCCCAGCCCTGCACGACGAAAAAGAACACCTGCAACCCCGCCTCGCCATAGAGCCGCGCTTCGCGGAAGATGACGAAATAGAGCGCCACCATCGCCATGCCGAAGGGGTAATTCCAAATGCTCCGCCGCACCAGCAGGCCGACATTGGCGATGCCCAGCGCAACGGCGATGATTTCCAGCGGGTTCATGCGGATTGGGGTCAGCCGAGCGCGGCGGCCCATTCCTCGGGCTTGAAGCCGACCAGCAGGCCGCCATCGTGCTCGACAATGGGCCGCTTGATCACCGAAGGGTTGGCAGCAAGGAGGGCAGGGGCGGTTGCCGCATCGGCGGCGCGCGCCTTGTCCGCGTCGGAGAGCGCGCGGTAGGTCGTGCCCTTGCGGTTCACCACCACGTCCAGTCCGGCGGCGGCGATCCACCCGGCAATGCGCTCCGGATCGGCGCCTTGCTTCTTGTAGTCGTGGAAGGTGTATTCGCGCCCGTTCTGGTCGAGCCAGAGCCGAGCTTTCTTGACCGTGTCGCAGTTGGGGATGCCGTAGAGGTGGATCACTCTTAACTCCGTTCGGGCTGAGCCTGTCGAAGCCCTGCTTTTCACTTCGGAGCGCAGAGCGATAAGAAAGTGCGGCCCTTCGACAAGCTCAGGGCGAACGGGTCAAGGGCGTTTTCCCAGATGCGCGTCGGCAATCGCCACCGCGAGCGCATCGGCCGCATCACTCCCCGCAATCACCACGCCCGGAAGCAGCACCTTCACCATCGCCGCGACCTGCGCCTTTTCCGCCGCTCCGGTGCCGGTGACGGCCTTCTTGACCAGCCGCGCGGCGTGTTCGCCCACCGTCAGCCCCGCCGCCCCGCAGGCCGCCAGCACCGCGCCGCGCGCCTGTGCCAGCTTCAGCGTGGATTGCGGGTTCTTGTTGACGAAGATTTCCTCCGCCGCCGCGCGATCGGGGCGGTGGGCGGCGATGACCGCCGCCAGCCCCTCTGCAAGCGCCGCCAGCCGCTCGGCCATCGGGGCTTTCGGGTCGGTTGTGATCTGGCCGTTGGCGACATGGGCGATCCGCGCGCCTTCGCTGCGGATCACGCCCCAGCCGGTAGAGGACAGCGAGGGGTCGAGGCCGAGGATCAGCACGCGGTCACAGCCCGATACGGATGCCGAAGCGCCACAGCATCGCGAGGCAGAAGGCTGCCCCCAGCGTCAGCGCAAGCAGCCACTCCCGCCGTTTCAGCCCAGCTTCTCCATCACCTCGTCGGAGATTTCGTAATTGCCCCAAACGGTCTGCACGTCGTCGTCATCGTCGAGCGTGTCGATCAGCTTCATCAGCGTGGTCGCGGTCGCCTCGTCGACGTCGACGGTGAGCGAGGGCTTCCACGCCAGCTTCACATTGTCCGCCGGGCCGAGCACCTTTTCGAGCTCGCCCGCCACGCCGTGCAGGTCTTCGGCGGCGGTCCAGATGGTGTGGCCGTCTTCCGAGCTTTCGACATCATCCGCGCCCGCCTCGATCGCGGCTTCGAGCACCTTTTCCTCGTCGCCCACGCTGGCCGAATATTCGATCAGCCCGCGCCGTTCGAAGCCGTGGCTGACCGAGCCCTCGCTGCCGAGGTTCCCGCCGTTCTTGGAAAAGGCGGTGCGCACATTGGTCGCGGTGCGGTTGCGGTTGTCGGTCAGCGCCTCGACGATCAGCGCCACGCCGCCCGGGCCATAGCCCTCGTAGCGCATTTCGCTGTAATCCTCGCCGCCCGCCTGCGCGGCCTTGTCGATGGCGCGCTGGATGTTGTCCTTGGGCATCGACTGCGCCTTGGCCGCATTGACCGCGAGGCGCAGGCGCGGGTTCATGTCGGGATCGGGCATGCCCATCTTGGCCGCCACGGTGATCTCGCGCGAAAGCTTGGAGAACATCGCCGCGCGTTTCTTGTCCTGCGCGCCCTTGCGATGCATGATGTTCTTGAACTTGGAATGGCCTGCCATTGGACGACTTCACCGGAAATGTTGGAAATGGTGGCGCGGGCCTTACTCCGGACGACGCGGACGATGCAAGGGCGCGCGTGGCGCAGGCGATGACCCTGCGCGATCGGCTGGCGGACGTGGGGCGCTTCGTTCTGCGGCCGAGCTATGTGGCGCAGCCGATGGCGTGGGGACGGGCGGCGGCGCTGGCGCTGCTGGCGGTGTTCGCGCTCGATCTGCTGGTTGACGCGCTGGTGAGCGAACTTAGCCTTGCGTGGGATGACCAGGCGGATTTTCTGCCATTGCCGCTTGAAGTCGAAATGACCTTGGCCGAAAATCTGTTCGAATTTCTGGTTTTTGCGCCAATCATGGAAGAACTGGCATTCAGGGGCTGGTTGACCGGGCGGACCGCGGCGCTGCGGTTTGGTGCGTACGGTATTGCGGCGATGGGCTTACTGACGGTCAGTGCATTTGCTGTTGAGCAATACGCCAACTCGATGGCGCTGGCGGCGATTGCGATAGCTTTTGCCGGACTGATCCACTGGCTAGCCACGCGCGATAGGGACACCGCTGTGCCCACATGGTTCGCCCGACATTTTCACTGGTTCGTCTGGGGATCGACTTTGCTGTTCGGCCTCATCCACCTCGGCAATTACGAGCCGTTGGCGCATCCGCTCGGTCTACTGGTCGTGCTGCCGCAGACGATCGGCGGGCTGCTGCTCGCCTACACCCGCACCCGGCTGGGCCTGCGCGCTGCGGTGGCGCACCACGCGGCCTACAACGCAATCTTTCTAGCGAGCGACTACGGGTGGTGGTAAGATCCGCTCAGACCCTCACCGCAGTCCCGCTCGCCGACACCATCAGCATCGAGCCGTTGGCGCCGATTACCTCGTAATCGAGATCGACGCCGACCACGGCATTGCCGCCCAGCGATGCGGCTTCGGCCTGCAACTCCTCGATCGCCTGCTTGCGCGCATCGGCGAGGATGCGTTCATAGCTCCCCGAGCGCCCGCCGACGATGTCGCGGATATTGGCAAACAGATCGCGGAACACGTTCGCGCCGACGATCACTTCGCCGGTGACGATGCCGAGGTAGTCCTGAATCGGACGCCCCTCGAGCGTCGGGGTGGTGCTGACGGTGATGCCGCGCGAATCTCTCCAGGGGGATGCCATTGGTGTCTCTCCTCACTAAGCCGTGTTATCGAAATAACACAGCGCGGCGAAACTGCAACGGCATCCCCCGCCGGATCAACCCATCCCGAGCGCGTTCTTGTAGGTTTCGAGCAGCATGTCCTGCTCGCTGCGGTCGTCGGGCTTCATTTTCCTGAGGCGCACGATCTGGCGCATGATCTTGGGATCGTAGCCGACTGCCTTGGCTTCCATGTAGACGTCGCGGATATCGTCGGCGATGCCCTTCTTTTCTTCCTCGAGGCGTTCGATGCGCTCGATCAGCAGGCGCAGGCGGTCGTCGGTGGCATTGGCGTTGTCGGCCATGGGGGGCTCCATCGGAAATGAGAATCGGTTGGCGGGGCGATAGCCAGCCAATCGCGCCGATTGAACCGCCCGCGCAAATTATTCCTGTGCGTTCTTCGCCACGCTGGCCTGCATCCGCGCGAGTTGCTCCTCGGTCGCGGGGGTCTGGCGGGTGGCCTTCCACTCGGCGCTGGGCATTCCGTGGATGACCTCGCGCGCGGCCTCCTTGTCGCCTTCGTAGCCTGCATCGCGGATCCAGTCGGCAAGGCAGTTGCGGCAGAAGCCCGCCAGCCCCATCAGGTCGATGTTCTGCGCGTCATGACGGTGGCGCAGGTGGCGCACCAGCCGGCGGAAGGCGGCGGCGGCCTGGGCGTCGTCGAGGTGGTCGAGCGGATCGGCATTGCTATTCATCGCGGCTTTTCCTTGAGTTGAAAAACGGGTGTGTCATAGGCGAGCGTAACTAGGGATCACCAAAAATGTCACGACGCGATCAGTCACGGATCGACCCGCGCGGCCGCAAGGTCAAGATTCTCGCCACCATCGGCCCCGCCAGCCGCTCGCCCGAGATGCTCGAGAAGCTGGTGCGGGCAGGCGCAGATGCCTTCCGCCTCAACATGAGCCACGGCAGCCACGCCGATCACGAGCCGGTGGTCGCCGCGATCCGTGCGCTGGAAAAGCAGTTCGCGCGCCCCATCGCGATCCTTGCGGACTTGCAGGGGCCCAAGCTGCGGGTCGGCACCTTTGCCGAGGGGCAGGCGGTGATCCGCCATTCGGGCCACTTCGTGCTCGACCGGGACGAGACGCCGGGCGATCACAACCGCGTCTGCCTGCCCCATCCCGAGCTGTTCGGGATCATGGAGCGCGGGCAGCGGCTGCTGATCAACGACGGCAAGATCCGCCTGAAGGTGCTCGAGGCGGACGACAGCCGCATCCTGTGCAGCGCCGAGGTGGGCGGGGTGATCTCCGACCGCAAGGGCGTGAACGTGCCCGATGCCGAAGTGCCGATCCCCGCGCTGACCGAGAAAGACCGCCGTGACCTCGCCTTCGCGACCGAACACGGGGCGGACTGGATCGCGCTCTCCTTCGTGCAGCGGCCGGAGGATATCGCCGAAGCGCGCAAGCTGATCGGCCAGCACGGCACCGCGATCTGCGCCAAGATCGAAAAGCCCAAGGCGGTCGACCGGCTGGATTCGATCATCGAACTGGCTGACGGCATCATGGTCGCGCGCGGCGATCTGGGCGTGGAGTTGGAGCCCTACGAAGTGCCGCCGCTCCAGAAGAAGATCGTTAACATGGCGCGCCGCGCGGGCAAGCCGGTGATCGTGGCGACGCAGATGCTCGAATCGATGATCGAGGCCCCGACGCCGACCCGCGCCGAAGTCTCCGACGTTGCCAATGCCGTTTATGACGGGGCCGACGCGGTGATGCTCTCGGCCGAAAGCGCGGCGGGGGCATGGCCCGAGGAATCCGTGGCGATGATGGATCGCATCGCGGTGCAGGTGGAGCGGGACGAGGGTTACAAGGCGCGGGTGCGGATGCTCGACACGCCGCCCGATGCGACCACCTCCGACGCGCTGGCCCATGCCTGCATGACCATCGCCGACACGGTGCCGATCAGCGCGATCACGGTGTTCACCTCCAGCGGATCGACCGCAAGGCGCGTGGCGCGCGAACGGCCTGCGACCCCGGTGCTGGTGCTCACGCCCTCGATGCGCACCGCGCGCCGCATGGCGCTGCTGTGGGGCGCGCACGCGGTCGCCACCAAGGATATCGGCAGCTTTGAGGAGATGATCGGCAAGGGCAAGCGCATGGCGCTGCGCCACGGCTTCAGCGAAGCGGGCACCCGCCTGATCGTGCTCGCCGGGGTGCCCTTCGGAACGCCGGGTGCGACCAACCTGCTCCACGTCGTCAGCGTGGCGGGCGACGAGCTGGAAAAGCACAAGGGCTAGCGCGCCCTCAGAACGACTGGCTGACCCTCAGGTTCAGCCGCGGCGAATTGTCGCCGGTGTCGTAGCGGTCCTCGATCAGCGGCACGGCGACTTCGAAATCGAGGTCGAGATCGCGGGTGATGTCGGTGCGCAGGCCCGCGCCGCTCGATGCGAGCGTTCCGCCGCCGACCCCCGTGCCGAGGTTCGATACCGTCCCGCCATCGGCAAAGGCATAGAGCTGCACATGGCGCGCGGCCCCCAGCGCCCGAGGCCAGTCATAGCGCAGCTCGGCCGAGCCCGCGACGCCCTCGTCGCCGACGCGCTGGGCGAAATCATAGCCGCGCAGGAAGCTGTTGCCGCCCAGCGCAAAGCTTTCGCCGACCAACAGCGGTGCGGTGGAAAGCTGGCCGGTGCTCGCCAGCGAAAGGCTTACCCGCGGGGCGATGCCGCGCCGCCAGTTCAGCCACCATGACAGCGTGGTGAAGTCGGGCACCGCGTCGAAGCGCGAGGCGAGCGGATCGTCGGCGCGGGTCGCACCCAGCACCGGCAGGCCCTGGCTCACCGTCGCCCGCCCTTGCAGCGTGCCACCCGCGAGCGGGCCGAAGCCGTAGAAACCGAGCCGGGCGAGCGCGATCCGGTCATGCCGGGCGAGTGCGCCGGAGGCATTCTGGCGCAGATCCTGCAACTCGCCGCTCGCCTCCAGCCACAGGCTGCGCGCCTGCGTGCGCATCAGCGGGTGGCGCAGGCGCAGGCCCGTCTGCCAGCCACGACCCTGCAATTCGCGCGCGGCGAGATAGGCGCCGGGCTCTGTCCGGGAATAGGAACCGAACGTGCCGACACTGGTGCCGGCATCGTTGACGATCACCGAGTAGCGCGCGCTGAAGAAGGCCAGCTCGTCCGGTTCGAACGGGGTCATCGACACGCTGAGGTCGACCCGGTCGCGCGGGGAGATCAGCCCGTTGGCATCGAAGGCGATTCGCGCCCGCACCGGGCCCAGCGGCTTGGTGCCATCGGTGGCAACCTGCACATTGCCGCTGGCATCGCTGCGCCCGGCATCGACCACCAGCACGCGGCGGGTGCCGTCGCGCGCGAAGCGGGTGGAGCGGATCCACACGCCGGGCAGATCGTCCGCCAGCAGCACCGCGCGCTGCAACTGCGTGAGGGTGACGGGCGCGGGGCCGACCAGCGTTTCGAGCTGGCGGCGGATCGCCGGATCGTCGCTGCCTTCGATCCGCACCGCGTCGATCGTGCCCTCGTCGATCCGCACCCGCAGCGTTCCGCCGGTGAGCGTCTGTTCGGGGATCCATGCGGTGGCGAGGAGATAGCCCTCCGCGCGCGCACGGGCGGCGATGGCATCGGTCAGCCGGGCAAGCTCCACACGGTCGAGCGGGCGTCCGGCAAAGGGTTCGATGACCTCGGCGAAACTCGCCCGGTCGAGCACCGTCAGCCCGTCGATCACGATCGCGCCGACATCGAGCGTCTCGCCGACCGGTTCGGCCGCAGCGCCATCAAGCACGGGCCGCAGATCGAGCCGAATCGGGGCGGAGTCTTTCGGGGGTTCCTCGTCGCGGTCGACCTGCGCGCCCGGGTTGGTGCGGTCGAGCGAATCCTGCGCCGCCAGCGGAGTCGCCAGCAGCAGGCAGCCGAATGCACAGACCTTAACCGAACGCGATGTTTTCATGGGCTCCCGATCCAGAGAGGAGCCTGTTTCCTATGCTTCAAAGGTTAACCAAAGGTCTGTGTAAGTCATAATTAACCAAGCGCTTAAACGCGATGGCTGACTCTGTTGTCTATGTGGCAGGCATGGAGATTCCCATGTGCAACCTGTCTCGCCTGATTCTGCCGCTTGTCCTGCTGCTGTTCGGCGGTGTGCCCGCGCTTGCCCAGAGCGGCGGATGGAGCGTCAGCGAGACCAAGGGGGTCGTCGTGGTGATCGATGCCAAGGGCCAGCGCGCCGCCAAGGCGGGCACCGCGCTCGCGCCCGGAGCGACGGTGCGCACCGAGGCGCGCGCTTCCGCGGTGCTGGTACGCGGGCGCGAATTCGTGACGCTGCGCCAGAACGCCCAGCTGCGCATCCCGCTCCCCGCGCAGCAGAAGGAGCGCGGGCTTATCCAGATCATTCAGGACTATGGCAGCGCGCTATTCAGTATCGGCAAGCAGAAGAACCCGCATTTCGGGGTGGAGACGCCCTATCTGGCGGCGGTGGTGAAGGGCACGACCTTCGTCATCACGGTCAGCGAAGAGGGCGCGAGCCTGCAAGTGACCGAGGGCGCCGTGGAAACCTCCACCCTCGATGGCGGCGCGCGCGATCTGATCCTGCCCGGTTCGGTGGCGATGATTGCAGCGGGCGATCCGCTGCGCATGGTGGTCGAGGGTGAGGGGCGGCGCGTGATCGATTCGCCCGCACGCCCGGCTGGCGGGCCTCCCGCAGCCGCGCCCGGTGCGGCCAGTGTGCAACCGGCGGCGGCTTCGGGCCAGAGCGACGGGCAGGCACGCGGTCAGGCCCGAATCGCGCAGGCGATCGTCAGCAGCCCCGGCGACCTCGGCGAAATGTCGCGCGGGTTTGTCTCGGGCGAAGTGACCGCGCTGGCAGCGGTGGTGGCGGCCGACAACACGGCGCGCGGCAATGCCCCGGCCTTCGGCAACTCCGCCGGACGCAGCGACGAGGGTAACAGCAACAGCGGCGGCAATGGTAACGGAAACGGCAACGGCGGCGGCAACGGCGGCGGCAACGGCGGCGGCAACGGTGGCGGTGACGACGGCGACGACGGTAATCCCGGCAACGGCAACGGCAACGGCAACGGCAACGGCAACGGCAACGGCAACGGCAATGGCGGCGGCGGTGATGACGGCAATTCCGGCAACGGCAACGGAAACGGCAACGGAAACGGAAACGGAAACGGAAACAACGGCAACGGGAACGGCGGCGGCGGCGATGACGGCAATCCCGGCAACGGCAATGGTGGCGGAAACGGCAACGGTGGCGGGAACGGCAACGGAAACGGCAACGGTGGCGATGACGGCAATCCCGGCAACGGCAATGGTAGCGGAAACGGCAACGGTGGCGGGAACGGCAACGGAAACGGCAACGGTGGCGATGACGGCAATCCCGGCAATGGCAATGGTGGCGGCAACGGCAATGGGAACGGCAACGGCAATGGCGGCGGTGGTGGCAACGGGGGCAATCCGGGACGCCAGAGCTTCGACCTCGGTCTGGAAGCACGCCCTGGCGCTGACGTGATCCGCCGCTGAGGGCGCTTCGGCCTCACCCATGCACCCCTTCCCTCAGCGCTCCGCCATTCTGCCCGGCAAGTCCGCCGCGGCCCTCCCGGCCGATAGCTGGCGCATCCTTGCGCTGATGCTCGGCGCGCTGGTGCTGGCGGCGGCGCTGACGGCCATGGCGGGCCTGTGGCGCGGCGCGGACCAGCGGCTTGAGGAACTCTCCTTCGGCGTCTTCGACCGTCCGGCCAGCGGGCAGATTCACATCGTCGAGATGGACGCTGCATCGATGGCGACCATCCAGCGCTGGCCCTGGCCGCGCGATCACTACGCCCGCGTGGTGAGCGCGCTCGATGCGGCGGGCGCGCGCTCGATCAGCTTCGATGTCGACCTGTCGAGCGCTGGCGATCCGGCAGGCGACCGCGCGCTTGCCGAAGCGATCGCCGCCGCGCGCGCGCCGGTGGCGCTGGCGACCTTCGCGCAAAAGGCGGGCGCGGACGATCAACGCGAGCTCGATTCGCTGCCGATCCCGATCCTGCGTGAACCCGCCCACCTCGCCTCGGTCTCGGTCGCGCCCGACTCGGACGGATATGTGCGCCACCTGCCACTGGGCACGGTGACCGGCGGAACCGCGCGGCCTTCGCTGGCCTCTTTCGTCGGCGGGCGGAGCGGGACGGTGGACCAGCATTTCCCGGTCGACTTTGCGATCCGCCCCGATTCAATCCCGCGCCATAGCTTCGTCGCGGTCGAACGCGGCATGATCCCGCCCGGCAGTCTCGAAGGCAAGGACGTGATCATCGGCGCGACCGCGATCGAGCTGTTCGATCGCTACGCCGTGCCGCAGCACAGCGTCATTCCCGGCGTGGTGGTCCAGGCCATCGCTGCCGAGACGCTGGCGCGGGGCGTTCCGAGCTACGGCTCGTGGTCGTTGCCGCTGGCGATCGCGACGCTGATGGCGCTGGTGGTGCTGACCGCGCGAAGCCGCAGCACGGTGTGGGTGCGCAGCGGCGCGGCGCTGGTGCTGCTGCTGATCGGCTGGCTGGCGGCGCGGCAGGCCGCAGGGGTGTGGTTCGAGATCGCTCCGGCGCTGGGGCTGGTGTTTGCGGCAGGCGCGCTGCGCCACATCTCGCTCGCCCAGCGCTTCAGCGCGCTGCGCCGCCAGATCGATCCGCACAGCCAGCTTCCCAACCGCCTCGGCTTCGAGGCCCGCGCGGCCGCGCCAAGCGATCGCTTCGTCATTGTCGCCCAGATCGACGACTTCGACGCGCTTCAGTTGGCTATCGACAACGCGGGCCTGGGCGCGCTGCTGCGGCGGCTGGCCGAGCGGCTCGAAGTCGCCACCGGCGCTGGACAGATATACCGGATCGAAGACCGCACGCTGCTGTGGGTCTCCGCATTGCAGATCGACGAGATCGAGGCGCAGCTGGCGGGGCTGCGCGCGATCATGCGCAGTCCGTTCGAGATTGCCGGGCGCAGGCTGGGCGTGGGCCTGACCTTCGGCGTGGCCGATTGCGGCGCGAGCGACCCCGCCGCCCGTGCCGCCCACGCCGCCAGCCTCGCCAAGCGCGCGGGCAAGCATTGGCGGCTCGATGACGAGGCGTCGGATGCTGCGGCCTCGGACCAGTTCTCGCTGCTGGGCGAGCTTGAAGGCGCGCTCGAATCGGGACAGATCGTCCCCTTCTATCAGCCAAAGCTCAACCTCAGGACCAAGCGGATCGATGCGGTCGAGGCGCTGGTGCGCTGGCAGCATCCCGAGCGCGGCTTCCTTCCCCCCGATTGCTTCATCCCGCTGTTCGAGGAAGCCGGGCGGATCGACGACCTGACGCTGGCGGTGCTGCGGCAATCGCTTGCCGACATGCGCCGCTGGCGCGAGGCCGGGCTCGAGATCGGCGCGGCGGTCAATATCTCGGCGGTGTTGCTCTCTTCGGAAAGCTTCGCCACACGCGCGCTGGCGCTGGTCGAGGCAAGCGGGATGCCGGCCGGCGCGGTGACCTTCGAAGTCACGGAAAGCGCCCAGTTCGAAGACGTCACGGTCGCCATCGCCACGCTCGAGCGGTTCCGCGCGCGGGGCATCCGCATTTCGATGGACGATTACGGCACCGGCCAGTCGACGCTCAACTACATCAAGCTGCTGCCCTTGTCGGAGCTGAAGATCGACCGGATGTTCGTGGCCAATGCCCATGCCGACCGGGGGGATGCGCTGCTGGTGCGTTCGACCATCCAGCTGGCGCACGAGCTGGGCCTCAAGGTGGTGGCCGAGGGGATCGAGGAGGCCGCCTGCCTCGCCTTCCTCGAAGGAATCGGCTGCGACTATGCGCAGGGCTACTTCATTGGACGCCCGCTGAAGGCCGACGATCTCGCCGCGCTGGCGGCGGCTTATGGCCCGAAGCGCACGCACCCGCTTCCCGTCGTCGCGGCGGCCTGATAGCCTACCTTCCGGCGAAAGATCGCACGGGAGGACGGAATGCACCGAAGGATTGTCGCACTGGCGCTGGCGAGCGCACTGGCGGGTTGTGCCACGATGGAGCGCGAGGTCTCGCCCGACATGGTCGCCGAAGGCCCGATGACCTGCAACGCGGCGAATGCGCAGTCGCATGTCGGACAGCAGGCGAATCAGGCGACGGGCGCGGCGATCCTCAAGGACAGCGGCGCGCGCAGCCTGCGCTGGGGCCCGCCGCGCAGCGCCTGGACGATGGACTACCGCGAAGACCGCGTGAACGTGCGCTACGACGACGCGATGAAAATCACCGAGATCACCTGCGGATGAGCGCGCGCAGCAGGGTGACCTCGGGCTCGCCCTATGAAGCCACTTTCGGCTTTGCCCGCGCGGTGCGGGAGGGGAACCGCATCATCGTCGCAGGCACCGGGCCGGTCGAGCCCGATGGTTCGACCACGCCGGGCGATGCCGCCGCGCAGGCGGAGCGCTGCTGCGCGATCATCGCCGCGGCGATCGAGGAACTCGGCGGCAGCGCGGGCGATGTGGTGCGCACCCGGATGCTGCTGACCGACCCGGCCGATCAGGACGCGGTCGGTGCAGTCCACGCACGCTGGTTCGGCGCAGCCCGTCCGGCGGCGACGATGGCGGGGGTGGCGTGGCTGTGCCGTCCCGAATGGCGTGTGGAAATCGAGGCCGAGGCGGTGGTCGGCGCGGATCAGGCCTGAGGCACGGCGAGCCGCTGGCTGACCAGCGCGATCAGTGCTTCGAGATCGGGGAGCGCGCCGAGTTCCTCCGCACTCACCAGCACTTGCGGCGCGTCCTCGGACTTTGCCAGCAGGATTGCGGGAAGCGCAATCGCGAGGCCAGGGAAGGCCGCCGCGAAATCATCCCTGTGGTGGAATACCTTGGTCAGCGGCAGGTGCTTCAGAAAGTCTCGCCAGCGCCCGTGCATCGACACCCAGCCATAGGTCAGCGCACACAGCGAGCAGGGATAGGTTTCCGGACGCACCACCTTCCACACCGCGTCCTTCACCGCGTTCAGCAAGCCGCTGTCGGCGTTGTAGACGAGGATCAGGCGCGCATTGGCAGGGTTCATGACACCCTATTCGCACCGGACCGGCCCGAAGGTTGCAGCAAATCGCCAGTGCCTAGCAAAATTCCGCCCCGGCCCGCCGCGCGCCAGCCTTTTCCCCGCTGGCAAACCCCGTTAGAGCACCTCGCCATGAACGGACAATTCCAACTCACCGAAGACCAGCTCGCGATCCGCGAGGTCGCCCAGCGCTTCACCGCCGACCGCATCACCCCCAACGCCGCCGAGTGGGACGAAAAGCACATCTTCCCGCGCGACGTGATCAAGGAAAGCGCCCAGCTCGGCTTCGGCGCGATCTATGTCTCGGAAGCTTCCGGCGGGATCGGCCTCGGCCGGCTGGAGGCGGCGCTGATCATGGAGGCGATGGCCTATGGCTGCCCTTCGACCAGCGCCTTCATCTCGATCCACAACATGGCCGCCTGGATGATCGACCAGTTCGGCGGGGCCGAGGTCAAGGCGAAGTATCTGCCCGATCTCGTCACCATGGAAAAGATTGCCAGCTACGCCCTGACCGAACCCGGCAGCGGATCGGACGCGGCGGCGCTCAAGACCACCGCGCGGCTCGACGGCGACTACTATGTGCTCAACGGCACCAAGCAGTTCATCTCGGGCGGCGGCGTGAACGATGTCTATGTCACGATGGTGCGCACCAGCGATCACAAGACCAAGGGCATCACCTGCCTCGTGATCGACAAGAACACCCCCGGCGTCAGCTTCGGCGCGCCGGAGAAGAAGCTCGGCTGGAACGCCTCGCCCACCGCCCAGGTGATCTTTGAGGACGCGCGCGTGCCGGTCGCCAACCGCGTCGGCGACGAGGGCGAGGGCTTCCGCTTCGCGATGATGGGATTGGACGGCGGACGGCTCAACATCGGCGCGTGCTCGCTCGGCGGGGCGCAGCGCTGTCTGGACGAGGCGATTGCCTATACCAGGGATCGCAAGCAGTTCGATCAGCCGGTCGCCGATTTCCAGAACACCCAGTTCATGCTCGCCGATATGGCGACCGATCTGGAGGCGGCGCGCGCGCTGCTCTATCTCGCGGCGGCAAAGGTCACCGACAACGCGCCCGACAAGTCGCGCTTTTCGGCGATGGCCAAGCGGCTGGCGACCGACAGCGGCAGCAAGATCGTCAATGACGCGCTGCAATTGTTCGGCGGCTATGGCTACCTCAAGGACTACCCCATCGAGCGCTTCTGGCGCGACCTGCGCGTCCACTCTATCCTCGAAGGCACCAATCAGGTGATGCGCATGATCGTGGGCCGCGATCTGCTGCGCCAGTGATGGGCACAAGGCTTGCCCTGACGACGCTGGTGGTGCCCGATTACGATGCGGGCATCGCGTTCTTCGTGGGCGCGCTCGGCTTCGATCTGATCGAAGACAGCGACATGGGCGGCGGCAAGCGCTGGGTGGTGGTCGGCGGCAAGGATGGCGGCCGATTGCTGCTCGCCCGGGCCGCTAATGAGGCGCAGACCGCTGCGATCGGCAACCAGACCGGCGGGCGCGTGGGCTTTTTCGCGCACACGGATGATTTCACAAGCACCCAGGCACGTCTCGTCGATGCAGGGGTGACATTTCACGAAGAGCCGCGCCACGAGAGCTATGGCACAGTGGCCGTGTTCAGCGATCCCTTCGGCAACCGCTGGGACCTGATCGAACCGAAAGTAACGGGGCAATGACTGACGACGTTCTGATCCGGGTAAACGGCCCGATCGGCCATATCAGCCTCAACCGGCCCAAGGCGCTGCACGCGCTGACACTCGAGATGTGCCACGCGATGAGCGCGGCGCTGAGCGCGTGGGCTCAGGATGACGCGATCAAGGCGGTGATCCTCGATCATGCCGAGGGCCGCGGCTTCTGCGCCGGGGGCGACATCGCCTTCCTGCGCGATTCCGCGCTGAACGATGGCGGCGTGTCGGGCCGCAAGTTCTTCCACGACGAATATCAGCTCAATCACCAGATGTTCACCTATCCCAAGCCGATCGTCGCCTTCATGGACGGCATCACGATGGGCGGAGGCGTAGGCATCTCGCAGCCCGCCAAGTTCCGCGTGGCGACCGAGAACACCCGTTTCGCCATGCCCGAGACCGGGATAGGCCTGTTCCCCGATGTCGGCGGCGGCTGGTATCTGTCGCGCCTCGGGCGGCGGCTGGGGCAGTTCCTCGCGCTCACCGGCGCGCGGCTTGACGGGGCGGAATGCCTGTGGACGGGGCTGGCGACGCATTATGTGCCGCACGAGATGCTCGAAGATATCAAGGCGCGCATCCACGATCATCCCGACCGGATCGCGGGCATCCTTTCCGAACCCGTCGGCACCCCGCCCAAGGCGCGGATCGAGGCCAATGCAGATAAAATCGCCAAGCACTTCGCTTCGGACCGTTACGAGGACATTCTCGCCAGCCTCGAAGCCGCGGCGGACGCGGGGGACGACTGGGCGATGAAGGAGCGTGACACGCTCGGCACCAAGAGCCCGCAGACCTGCAAGGTCGCGCTGCGCCAGCTGGCCGAGAGCGCCGCGCTCACCGACTTTGCCGACAATATGCGGATGGAATACCGCATCGCCAGCCGCGTGCTGACCCGCCCCGATTTCGCCGAGGGCGTGCGCGCGGTGATCATCGACAAGACCGGCGATCCCAAGTGGAACCCTGCTACCCCCGAAGGCGTGACCGACGACCTGCTCGACGCGATCTTCGCAGCCCTGCCCGAAGGCGAGGAATGGAAACCCCTATGACCTACGAAACCATCACCGTTGAAGCCGACGCTCAGGGCCACAAGGGCGTCACGCTGCTGACGATCAACCGGCCGCAGGCGCTGAATGCGCTCAACTCCAAGGTGCTCGAAGAGCTGATCGCCGCCTTCGCCGCCTATCAGGCCGACAGCTCGCAGCTGTGCGCGGTGCTCACCGGCACCGGCGACAAGGCGTTCGCGGCGGGCGCCGACATCAAGGAAATGAGCGAGAAGGCCGCGGCCGATTTCTATCTCGACGATTTCTTCAGCCCGTGGACGTCCGAGATCGTCAAGAAGACCCGCAAGCCGTGGATCGCGGCGGTCAACGGCTTTGCGCTGGGCGGCGGGTGCGAGCTTGCCATGATGGCGGACTTCATCATCGCCTCGGACAAGGCCAAGTTCGGCCAGCCCGAGATCAAGTTGGGCGTTGCGCCCGGCATGGGCGGCTCGCAGCGGTTGACCCGTGCGATCGGCAAGTCGAAGTCGATGGAAATGTGCCTCACCGGCCGGATGATGGGCGCCGAAGAGGCCGAGCGCAGCAACCTCGTCGCCCGCGTGGTTCCGCATGAGGATCTGATCGCCGAGACCCTCAAGACCGCCGCGACCATCGCCGCGATGCCGCCGATGGCGACCATCGCCAACAAGGAGATGGTGAACTCGGCCTTCGAGATGACGCTGGATCAGGGCCTGATCGTCGAGCGACGCATCTTCCAGATCCTCACCGCCTCCGAGGACAAGGCCGAAGGCATGGCGGCCTTCATCGAGAAGCGCGAAGGACAGTGGAAGGGGCGGTAGTCCAAGTGCCCCTCCCGCCGGCGGGAGGGGTTAGAGGTGGGAATGCACCTCGCGCCTTTGCATTAATCTCGCGGTGAGCAGGCCCACCCCCGGCCCCTCCCGCAAGCGGGAGGGGAGAACAATGAAAATCGCCTTTATCGGTCTCGGCAACATGGGCGGCGGGATGGCCGCGAACCTGGTCAAGGCGGGCCACGAGGTCCGCGCTTTCGACCTTTCCGAACCCGCGCTCGCCGCCGCGCGGGTGGCGGGATGCCAGACCTTCGCGACGGCTAAGGAAGCCTGTGAGGGCGTTGAGGCGGTCGTCTCGATGCTGCCCAACGGCGCGATCGTTCGGCAAGTCTACTGGGACGATGTCATCGGCCATGCACCCGAAGGCGCGATCCTGCTCGATTGCTCGACTATCGACGTTGCCACTGCGCGTGAGGTGATCGAAGTGACCGAACAGCATGGCTACCAGATGGTCGACGCGCCCGTCAGCGGCGGGATCGCGGCGGCGGCGGGTGGCACGCTCACATTCATGGTGGGCGGCTCCGACGAAGCCTTCGCCCGCGCGAAGCCGATCCTCGCGGCAATGGGCAAGGCCGTGATCCACGCGGGCGCGGCGGGCAACGGGCAGGCCGCGAAAATCTGCAACAACATGCTGCTCGCGATCCACATGATCGGCACCTGCGAGGCCTTTGCGATGGCAGAAAAGCTGGGGCTCGACCCGCAGACCTTCTACGATATTTCCAGCGTCTCGAGCGGCCAGTGCTGGTCGATGACGTCCTATTGCCCGGTGCCCGGCGTGGGCCCGGTCACCCCGGCCGACAAGGGCTATCAGGGCGGCTTCGCTGCCGGGCTGATGCTCAAGGACCTCAATCTGGCGATCGAGGCGGCCACGAGCGCGGGCGCGAAGGTCGAATTGGGCGAGCACGCGTGGTCGATCTACGCAGCCTTCGCAAGAGACCACGCCGCGACCGATTTCTCGGGGATCATCGAAACGCTTTGACGCGACGGTCTAGGCGCTGGCCAGGCCGGGGCAGCGCCCTGCCGCCGCCGCACGCAGGCGCGCCGCAGCAGCGGCATCGCGCCGGGTGAGCGCGCGCAGGCTCTGGTCCAGCACCTTGCAATCGAACGCCGCACCTCTCGCAAGGCTCTCGGCAGCGATCGCGCTGAAGGCGGCTGGCGGCATCACCCGCGCACCGCGGCGCAGGAACAGTGCGTGCCAGCGGTCTCCGCCGGTGACGATGGCCACCAGCGTGCGCTGGCCCATGCCGTCGGTCTCGCCGAGCACTGCCGGGCCAAGCTCTTCGAGCAGCGCATCGGGGGTGCGATCCATCAGGAACAGCGCAGCATAGCGGCGCGCGGCTTCGGCCGTGTCCCCCGCCGACAGCGCGAGCCGCAGCACCGCCTCCTGCGCCATCGGCTCGCGCCAGCCGCGCTGGCCTGCGACCTGGATCGTCCGCGCGGCTTCGTCCAGTTTGCCCGCCTTGGCCTGCGCCACCGCCAGCAGCGAGAGGTTTTCCGCCGGCAGCGGGCGGCGGCGCACCAGCCGCTCGGCCTCGGCCAGCGCGGCAGCGGAATCGTCTCCGCCCGCCGCCGTCTGCGCCACGCGCACCTGCGCGTAGTTGCGCAAGGGATCGGGCACCACGGCAGCAAGGCCGGGGCGCGCGCGCGTTCCGAGATCGAACTGCAACAGCACCGTCAGCAGCGCGGTGGCGGCGAGCGCGGTGAGCCAGACGATTCGTCCGATCATGCCGGTGCCCTCCGCTCGCCTTGCGCATGGTCGATTGCGGTACGGACCAGCAGCAGCAGCGCCAGCCCCGCGAGCGCGAGGATCGTCTGGTTGCGCAGCGGATAGTCGGTGATCGATTGGGCTCATATATTCCATGATCTTGTTCATGGTCGACTTGTCGTTCATTGCGTTCACCCGGTCGGGGTTCACGCCCAAGTCCATGGTCGAGAGCACCTCAAACAGGTCCTGATCGGGCGCGCGGCCGGTGAAGGTGACGAAGTCGCCAAGGCCGCGGCTGGCGGTGAGTTGCTTCAACTCGGCCAGCGCCGGCCCGCCACCGACCAGCACAAACTGGATGTCCTCGCGGCCCATCGTGCGGACGATGTGCTCGACAGCGTCGATCAGCAGGTCGATCCCCTCCTGCTCGCCCATCACCCCGACATAGCCGACCATGTGCGCGCGGCCGTTCTTCCAGTGTTCGACCGGGGCGACGCGCTTGAGCTTGGAGAGGTCAGGGCCGGAGCGGACCACGTGGACGCGCTCGGGCTTCATCCCGCCGCGCTCGATGGCGATCTTGCGGTAGGAATGATTGGTCGCGATCGAGACATCCGCCGCCTTGAAGGTCAGCTTCTCGAACAGCACCATCAACCACCAGAAGAACCCGCGCTTGCCGAACTTGGCTTCGTAGAGCTCGGGATTGATGTCGTGATGATCGAAGATGTAGCGCACCCCGAACAGCTTGAACGGCAGCGCGACAAGGAAGATCAGGTCGGGCGGGTTGCAGCCCTGGATCACGTCGATCCGGCGCTTGCGGTGGATGCGCCATGCCAGCACCGTCTCCCAGAACAGCGCCGCGCCATATTCAGCGAGGAAGCCCACCGCGCCCTTGGCCTCCAGCGGAAGCGGATGGCGGTGGATTTCGATCCCGTCGATCACCTCGAAACGGCTCTCGTAGCCCTTGCCGGTGGGGCAGATGATCGAGACATGCGCGCCCGCCGCCTTCAGCGTGCGCGCCTCCTGCCACACCCGCCGGTCGAAGGGCAGGGGCAGGTTCTCCACCACGATCAGCACATGGCGGCCCTTGAGCGGCTCGCCCTCGATGACCGCGGGGATTCCCTCTTCAGCAGCGAGTTGCACGGGCGCGTTCATCGTCAGGCGATCGCGCTGGTGTCGACGACCTTGGCCTTGTCGACGCCGAGCGTGTCGATCAGGCGGTTGGTGGCGATGATGCGCGCATAGTCGCGGCTTTCGGCGACGACCTTAGTCACCATCAGCCCGTCGATGCGCGGCAGCACCGAATAGGCATAGCCGAGGTTCTGGCCCACCAGATTGTCGGGCGCGACCTTGGGATCGTAGATGTCGAGATCATAGCCCGCCTCGAGCAGCTTGCGCGCCATGTCCACCGCCGGGCTTTCGCGCAGATCGTCGGTCTCCAGCTTGAAGGCGAGGCCAACCAGCAGCACCTTGGCCCCCGGCTCGATTCCGGCGGTGGCGTGCAGGAACTGATGGTGCTTGTGCGCTTCGTTCGAGCGGATCAGCGAGTCCACGAGATGCGTCGCCGAGCCGGTATCGGCGGCGATATATTGCAGCGCGCGCACATCCTTGGGCAGGCACGATCCCCCGAAGGCACCGCCGGGGCGGGTGTAATAGGCGGAAAGGTTGAGCTTGGTGTCGCTCTTGAAGATCGCGTGGACTTCCTTGGCGGAAATGCCGAGGTTCTGGCACACCCGCCCGATCTCGTTGGCGAAGGCGACCTTCACCGCGTGCCAGGAATTGTCGACGAACTTGGTGATCTCCGCCTCGCGCAGGCCGACTTCGAAGACCGGCGCGTCGATCCCTTCGTTGAGCTTCGCCATGTTGGCCGAGGGCTTCCCGCCGAGCGTGCCGATGACGATCTTGGGCGGGTTGAAGAAGTCCTCGATAGCCGAGGCTTCGCGCAGGAATTCGGGGTTGTAGACCAGCTCGACCACCGTCTCTGCGGCATCGCCGAGATGGCTCTGGATGATCGGCCAGATGATGTTCTCGCAGGAACCGGGCCGCATGGTGGAGCGGTAGGCGAGGGTCAGCGGGGCCTTGCGGTCGGGCTTGATCGCGGCGGCGATTGCGCGGGTGACCTGCGCGATATAGCTCATGTTGTGCGCGCCATCGACACCGCTCGGCGTGCCGACGCAGACGATCGCGAGATCGGCATCGTCCAGCTCGTCCGTCAGCCTGGTGACCGCCTTCACCCTACCATCGGCATGGGCCGCGGCGAGCAGTTCATCGAGACCGGGTTCATAGACCGGTGCGCGGCCTTCGTTGAGGGCTGCGACCTTGGCCTCGCTGACATCGACCCCGATGATCGTGTGCCCCTGGCTGGCGATGCAGCCTGCGGCGGTGGAGCCGACGTAACCGAGTCCGAAAATGGCAACTTTCACTAGATTCCCCCAGAAGGTGCGACCCCCGGCTTGGCGGCGGGACTAGCAAGCACCTTTCGATGTTGCAATGCACAAGAGGCTACGCGCAGGGCGTTCGCCGCGCGCCCGTGTCAGCCTGCCAGACGGGCGACCTCGGCCAGCACCCGCTCGGCCCATTCGGGACGGCAGATCAGCAGGTCGGGCATGTAGGTATCGGCCTGGTTGTAGATCAGCGGGCTGCCGTCGATGCGCGAACAGTGGAGGCCGTGCGCGGCGGCGACGGCGACGGGGGCGCAGCTGTCCCATTCATACTGCCCGCCGGAATGGAGATAGATCTCTGCCTCGCCACGCACCACTGCCATGGCCTTAGCCCCGGCGCTGCCCATCGGCACGAGCTCTCCGTCCAGCGCCTGCGCGACCGCCTGCGCCTCGGCGGCAGGCCGCGTGCGGCTGACGAGGAAGCGAGGACGCTCGGCCATCGCGGGCAGGGGCCGCGGCTGGTCGGAGCGCAGGACGATGCCGCCGTCGAGCCCCGGCAGCGCGACCGCACCCACCTGCGCGATCCCGTCCACCGCGAGCGCCACATGCACCGCCCAATCGGCACGCGCCTCGCCATATTCGCGGGTGCCGTCGACCGGATCGACGATCCACACGCGGCGTTGCGCGCAGCGCCGCGTGTCGTCCTTTTCCTCCTCCGACAGCAGTCCGTCGTCGGGGCGCGCATGGCGGATTGCGTGGCACAGGAATTCGTTTGCGGTCGCGTCGCCCGCCTTGCCGAGCGCCTTGCCGGTGAACACCCCGCTGGCACGCACATCGACGAGCAGGCGTCCCGCCGTTTCGGCCAAGTGCGCAGCCAGCTCGGCGTCGCTCATCGCTGCAACACTCATTTGAGCGGCAGGATCTGCTGGATGATGTAGCGCGCGGCTTCCTCGGGAGTCATGTCCACGGTGTTGACGCGGATCTCCGGGTTCTCGGGCGCTTCATAGGGGCTGTCGATCCCGGTGAAGTTCTTGAGCTGACCGGAACGCGCCTTCTTGTAGAGGCCCTTCACATCACGCCCCTCGGCAACTTCCAGCGGCGTGTCGACGAAAATCTCGATGAACTCGCCGTCGGGCAGCATATCGCGGACCATCTGTCGCTCCGCCCGGAAGGGCGAAATGAAGGCGGTGAGCACGATCAGGCCCGCATCCGCCATCAGCTTGGCGATTTCGCCCACGCGGCGGATGTTCTCGATGCGGTCGGCTTCGGTAAAGCCGAGATCGCGGTTGAGCCCGTGCCGCACGTTGTCGCCATCGAGCAGGAAGGTGTGGCGGTTCATCAGGAACAGCTGCTTTTCGACCTCGTTGGCGATGGTCGACTTGCCGCTGCCGGAAAGGCCGGTGAACCACAGCACGCGCGGCGTCTGGTTCTTCATCCCGGCATGATCGTCACGGGTGATCGCGGTTGGCTGCCAGTGGACATTGTCCGCGCGGCGCAGACTGAATTCGATCATTCCCGCCGCGACCGTGGCGTTGGTGAACTTGTCGATCAGGATGAACCCGCCCAGCTGGCGATTGGCGGTATAGGGCTCGAAGGCGATCGGGCGGTCGGTG
Organism: Porphyrobacter sp. YT40; assembly: GCF_006542605.1. Classification (GTDB taxonomy): domain Bacteria; phylum Pseudomonadota; class Alphaproteobacteria; order Sphingomonadales; family Sphingomonadaceae; genus Erythrobacter. The sequence continues at coordinate 312,747 of NZ_CP041222.1, read as the reverse complement.
GCGAATTCGGCGACCCCGATGCCGTTCAGGCCCAGCGTCTTGGCCGCGAGATGTTCGAGGCTGTTGACGTCGATTTCGTATTCGGGTGGCTGGATCGTGGCGGTGACCATCTGCGTGCCGAGCTTGAGCCAGTAGCCCCGGCCCGGCTTCAGCGCTTCCTCGTCCATCCACACCAGCGTGGCGCGGAACTGGTCGGAGGCCTGCGGCGGATCGCCCGCGGCGGCGATCAGATCACCGCGCGAGCAATCGACTTCGTCGGCCAGCGTGAGCGTGACCGACTGGCCCGCGACCGCCTCGTCGAGGTCGCCGTCGAACGTGGTGATGGTCTTGACCGTGCTTGTCTTGCCCGAGGGCACGATCCGCACCGCATCCCCCGGTCGGATCGTGCCGCTGGCGATCTGTCCGGCAAAGCCGCGGAAGTCGAGGTTGGGGCGGTTGACCCACTGCACCGGCATCCGGAACGGTGCGGCCTGCGCAGCGGTGGCGTCGACTTCAACGCTCTCGAGGTGCTCGATCAGCGATCGCCCGCCATACCAGGGCGTGTTCGCCGAGGGCGCCGTCGTGATGTTGTCGCCCTTGAACCCGGAGATCGGGATCGCGGTGAAATCCTCGATGCCGATGCTCTTGGCGAACGTCCGGTAATCGGCAACGATATGCTCGAAGGTCGACTGGTCGTAGCCGACGAGATCCATCTTGTTCACCGCCAGCACCACATGGCGGATGCCGAGCAGGTGGACGAGATAGGAATGCCGCCGGGTCTGCTGGAGCACGCCCTTCCGCGCATCGATCAGGATCACGGCAAGGTCGGCGGTCGAGGCGCCGGTCACCATGTTGCGGGTATATTGCTCGTGCCCCGGCGTGTCGGCGACGATGAACTTGCGTTTTTCGGTGGTGAAGAAGCGGTAGGCGACGTCGATCGTGATGCCCTGCTCGCGTTCGGCGGCGAGGCCATCGACCAGCAACGCGAAGTCGATCTCCTCGCCCTGCGTGCCGTGGCGCTTGCTGTCGCTTTCCAGCGCGGCGAGCTGATCTTCGAAGATCATCTTGGAATCGTACAGCAGCCGCCCGATCAGGGTCGACTTGCCGTCATCCACACTGCCGCAGGTGATGAAGCGCAAGAGGCTCTTGTGCTGGTGCTGATCGAGATAGGCGTCGATATCCTCGGCGATGAGGCTGTCGGTCTGGAAGGAGGAGTGATCGTTCATCTTGCCTCGTCATCCCGGCGAAGGCCGGGACCCATGTAATGTTTCGCTTCTGGCACTCGGCCCCGGGTCAAGCCCGGGGTTGACGCTTCGGAACGCTTCGCATTCCGTGGCGCGTCAAAAGTACCCCTCCTGCTTCTTGTCTTCCATGCTCGCCGATTGCCCCTTGTCGATCGCGCGGCCCTGCCGTTCCGATCCGGTGGCGAGCAGCATTTCCTGGATGATGTGGTTCATCTCGGTCGCGTCGCTCTCGGTCGCGCCGGTGAGCGGGTAGCAGCCCAGCGTGCGGAAACGGACGGAGCGGGTGACGGGCTCTTCGCCCTCTTCCAGCCGGAAGCGCTCGTCGTCCACCACCAGGATCATCCCGTCGCGCTCCACCGTCGGGCGCGGCTTGCTGAAATAGAGCGGCACGATGTCGATGTTTTCGAGCGCGATGTATTGCCAGATATCGAGCTCGGTCCAGTTCGAGATCGGGAAGACGCGGATGCTCTCGCCCTTGGCCTTCTTGGCGTTGTAGAGGTTCCACAGCTCGGGGCGCTGGTTCTTCGGGTCCCAGCGGTGTGCGGCGTTGCGGAAGGAGAAGATGCGCTCCTTGGCGCGGGCCTTTTCCTCGTCGCGGCGCCCGCCGCCGAAGGCCGCGTCGAAGCCGTGGGCGGTCAGCGCGCGCTTGAGCGGATCGGTCAGCTGCGCCTGGGAATAGAGCGCGCTGCCGGTATCGAAGGGGTTGATGCCCTGCGCCTCGGCATCCTCGTTCTGGGCGATGATCAGCTTCAGCCCGTATTCGCGCACCGTGCGGTCGCGGTGGGCAAGCAGATCGCCAAAGTCCCATCCGCTCGCCACGTGCAGCATCGGGAAGGGCGGCGGCGCGGGGTAGAAGGCTTTGCGTGCCAGATGCAGCATCACCGAGCTGTCCTTGCCCACCGAGTAGAGCATCACCGGATTCTCGGCCTCGGCGACGACTTCGCGGAAAATGTGAATGCTCTCGGCTTCGAGCCGCTCAAGGTGGGTAAGACTACGCATGGCGGCGGTTGCTACACGCTGCATTGCACAAAACAAGCAAATTTGGCTTTGCGCAAGGATGGCGCGGCTTGGGTCTGCGCTAGCGATGTCGAGACTTGCTCTCGCGCCCCTGCCACGTCAGAGACTTGCGCCAAAGGGAGAGACATATGAGCCAATCGAGCGGCCCGCTGGCAGGGCTTCGGGTGCTGGAATTTGCCGGGATCGGGCCGGGGCCGCACGTCGCGATGCTACTCGCCGATCTGGGCGCTGAGGTGGTGCGGATCGACCGGCCGGGCGGCGCGGTGAGCAATCCGGTGGTGGAACGCGCCCGGCACCGGCTGGCGCTCGACCTGAAAAGCGAGGCGGGCCGCGCGCAGGTGCTCGCCGCCGCTGCCCATGCCGACGTGCTGATCGAAGGCTTCCGCCCCGGCGTGATGGAGCGGCTGGGGCTGGGGCCTGAGGTGCTGCTCGAAGCCAATCCGCGGCTTGTCTATGCCCGGATGACCGGCTGGGGGCAGGAAGGCCCGCTCGCGCAGGCGGCGGGGCACGACATCAACTATATCGCCATCACCGGCGCGCTATCAGCCGTGGGCAAGGCGGGCGAGCCTGCCACCCCGCCGCAGAACCTCGTCGGCGATTTCGGCGGCGGGTCGATGTATTGCGCTTTCGGGATCATGTCAGCGCTGTATGAACGCGAGCGTTCGGGCAAGGGGCAGGTGGTCGATGCCGCGATCGTCGACGGGGCGACGAGCCTGATGAGCTTCTTCTTCGGCGTGCGCCACGTGCCGCATCTGTCCACCGAGCGCGGCAAGGGCATGCTCGGCGGTGCGGCGCATTTCTATCGGTGTTTCAAATGCGCCGACGGCAAGGAAATCTCGCTGGGGTCGATCGAGCCGCAATTCTATGCCGAGCTGCTGGCCCGCACCGGCGCTCCGGAGGAATTGGCGCAGGGCCAGATGAACCCGGCCAACTGGGACGATTACGCCGAAAAGCTCGCCGCGCTGTTCCTCACCAGGACGCAGGCCGAGTGGTGCGCGTTGCTCGAAGGCTCGGACGCCTGCTTCGCGCCCGTGCTCGGGATCGAGGAAGCGCGCGAGCATCCGCACATGAAGGCGAGGCAGGCCTATGTGGAGCATGACGGGATGTGGCACACCGCTCCCGCGCCGCGCTTCAGCCGCACGCCGGGCAGCGTCAGGTCGAGTGCGGATGACGGCGCGGATGTTGTCGCGCGCTGGGCGGAGGCAGGCTGATGGCGGGCAAGTACTTCGACGAATGGCAGGTCGGCGAGCGTATCGAACATCCGATCCGCCGCACCGTGACCGAGACCGACAACCTGCTGTTCTCCACGATGACCCACAATCCGCAGCCGCTGCATCTCGATGTCGAGGCGGCCAAGGCGAGCGGGTTCGGGCAGATTCTGGTGAACTCCACCTTCACCTTCAGCCTGCTGGTCGGGCTGTCGGTGGGCGAGACGACGCTGGGCACGCTGGTCGCCAATTTGGGCTTCGACAGGGTGGTGACCCCCAAGCCGGTGTTCATCGGCGACACGCTGCGCGCCTATTCCGAGGTCAAGGAACTGCGGGAAAGCAAGTCGCGCCCCGATGCCGGGATCGTCACCTTCACCCACGAGATGTGGAACCAGCGCGACGAGGTGGTGTGCCGCTGCGAGCGCACCGCACTGCTGCAACGCAAGGGCTGAACAATTCGCCGCCACAGCGCTTATCCACGGCAGGAGGCGCGCATGGCGGACAGCGAAAATGCAAGCAGCATCGGCGAGGTCGTCGACGGGATCGAGGACGTCGCGCAGCGCGAGGATAAGGTCTCGATCGCCGATCTGCTGGACGAATTCGGCGATCGTTCCTTTGCCCCGCTGATGCTGATCCTCGCGCTGATCGGCGTGACGCCGGTCGGCGGGATACCGACGGTGCCGACGATCATCGGCCTGTGCATCGCGGTGATCGCATTGCAGATGGCCTTTGGGCGCGAACACCTGTGGCTGCCCGGCTTCGTCACCCGGCGCGGCGTCGCTTCGGACAAGCTGACCAAGGCCAGCGACAAGCTCGACCGGATTGCCGGGGTGCTCGACAAGATTGCCAAGGGGCGGCTTGAGGCACTCGCCAGCGGCCCCGCCCGCCGTGTGGTGGCGGGGCTGATCGCGGCGCTGTGCTGCGCGCTGCCGGTGCTCGAGCTGGTGCCCTTCGCCGCCGCTGCGCCATTTCTGGCGATTGCGATCCTCAGCCTCGCGATGATGGTGCGCGACGGGCTGGTGATGCTGATCGGCGGCGCCGTGGCGATCGGCGCTCTGGCTTACGGGGTGTACTGGTTCTCGGCCTGACCGGGAGCCGGATCGCCGCCCAGCGCCTGCCACAGCACCACCCGTGCGCGCGCCGCGCGACCCAGTGCCGCCGCCGCGTTCTCGCCGCTCGAATCCGCAGCGCGGCGCGCTTCGAGCACTTCGAGGAAACTCGCGAGCCCGGCGCGGTAGCGGGTTTCGGCGATCGTTGCCGCGCGGTTGAGCTGATCGCGCTGCGCGAGGGCCAGCTGCGCCTCGGCATCGGCGGCGGTGACGATGGCATAGGCGGTCTCGGCATCGCCCAGCGCCTGATAGACCGCGCCGCGATAGGCGGCAAAGGCGGCGCGCTTGTCGGCGGCGGCTGCGTCGATCCCGGCGCCCACGCGTCCGAAATCGAGCAGCGGCCCGGCAATCCCGGCGGTCAGCGTGCCGACGATGGAATCGTTGAAGAAGTCCTCGGGATCGAAGGCGAGCAGCCCGATCACGCCCGAGAGCGTGATGCGCGGGAAGCGTGCGCGGGCGGCGGCGGCCAGATCGGCGTCGCTCGCGGCGAGATTGGCGGCGGCGGCGGCCACATCCGGGCGGTTGGCGAGCAATTCCGAGGGGAGCGTGGCGGGCGCAGCCGCAGGGGCCAAAGTCGCCGCCGGTTGCTCGAGCGCAGCTCTGACGCTGGCGGCGTCCTGTCCGGTCAGCGTCACCAGCCGCCCGACCAGCCGCGCGCGCTCGCTTTCCAGCGCCGCAAGCCGCGTGGCCGATCCGCTGGCGGTCGCTTCGGCGCGCACGCGGTCGAAGCCGGGTGCGATGCCGGCATCCTCGCGCGACTTGGCGAGACCTGCGAGCGCCTGCGCAGCCTCGGCATCGGAGGCGATCGCCGCCCCGCGCGCTTCGATCACGCGCCAGTCGATCACGCTTGCGGCGATCTCGGCGAGCAGCGCCAGCCGCACGCCCTGCGCCTGCGCCGAGGCTGCGTCGATCCGCGCGAGCGCGGCGCGTTCCTCGGCCCTGAGCCGACCGAAGATGTCGGGATCCCAGCTTGCGGTTATGTTCGCGCCATAGGAGGTCTGTTCGCGCGGGATGAAGCCTTGCTGGCCCGCCGTCCCGAACTGCGCCGGATTGATGCGGTTGCGGGTGACGCTGGCATCGGCCCCGATATTGGGCATCCGCTCCGCCCCTGCCCGGCGCGCTCCGGCGCGGGCAGCGTCGATCCGCGCGGCGGCTTCGGCCAGGCTCGGCGCGTCGGCGAGCGCCGCAGCGGAGAGCGTGCGCCAAGCCGGATCGTCGTTCGGCAGCAGCGCGGCGAGCGCGGCGCCGGTATCGGCTTCCGGCGCGTAGAAGAAGGCGCGCGGCAGCTCCGGGGTCGGCGTGGCGATCTCCGGCGCGGGTTGAAACGCGCAGGCGGCCAGCAGGAAGGGCAGGCCCGAAGCGGCGAGAAGGCGGGGCGCGCGGCGCATGGCCTTACTGCTCCCCCTTCGCAGCCGCCGCCTTGGCTGGGATAAAGGCATCGATCTGCTGGCCGACGCGGAAGGCGTCCGAGGGCGGCAGCGCATAGATCAGCTGCAGCACGCGCACATCGACCCGCTCGGCGGCGGAATTGGTGAGCGAGCGCTTGGGCACCACCTGCGGTTCGGCGCGGACGAAGGTCGCCTCGACATGTAGTTCGGCGGCCCCGCGCGGGGAGACCACCGCAGGCTGGCCCAGCGCCACGCGCGCGACCTCGTTCTCGTCGATGTCGACACGTACGTGCAGCGGGTTGGTCTGGCCCATCTGGATAAAGGGCTGGCTGTTGCCGCCCCCTTGTGTGGCGACGAATTCGCCGGGGCGGATGTTGACCGCGAGAATCTCGCCCGCGATCGGGGCGCGGATCACCAGACGATCGATCTCGGTGCGCGCGGCGGCGGCGGCGGATTGCGCGGCGGCAAGGCGCGCGCGGGCGCTGCCGAGACGGCTGGTGGCGGCGGCTTCCTCGCCCTCGGCGCGGATCACCTCCGCGCGGCTGACCGCCGCCGGATCGTCGAGCCCGCGATAGAGCGCGAGCTGCTGGCGCGCGGTTTTCTGTGCGGTGCCGGCTTCGGCGATGGCGGCCCGCGCTTCGCCAATCGCGGCGTTGGCTTGCGCGAGGCTCGCCTGCGCGGCGCGGGCATCGACGGTGAACAGGACCTGCCCCTTTTCCACTCGGTCGCCGGGGCGCACGCGGACATCGGTGACGAGGCCCGACAGCGCCGAGCCGATATCGATGATCTCGCTCGCCGGCTCGACGATTCCGGCACCGGCCACGCGCGGCTCGTTCGCGAGCTTGCCGACCGCCTTGGGAGGCTGCTCGGCAGGCTGCGCGGTCGAGCGGTCGGGCAGGCCGGCAAGGATCAGCCACACGCCGACGGCAAGGCCGATCAATGCTAGCGCAGGGAGAATCTGGCGGGCGAAGCTTAGATTGCGGGGCATGGCGTCCTCGGGTGAAGCGGGAGGAGGGAGAGGTCAGTGGTCATCGGGCATCTCGGTGCCGTCATGGGTGATGCGCCCGTCCTCGAGCACGATGATGCGGTCGGCGAGATCGAAGATGCGGTTGTCGTGGGTGACGATGATGCAGGCCCGGTCGGGCGCGACCGCGACTTCGCGCAGCAGGTCCATCACCCGGCGCCCCGAGGAGGCATCGAGCGCGGCGGTCGGCTCGTCGCACACCACCAGCCGCGGCTCGTGCACCAGCGCGCGGGCGATGGCGACGCGCTGCTGTTGTCCGCCCGAAAGCTGGCGCGGCAGCTTGTCGGCTTGGTTGCCGATATTGAGCTTGTCGAGCAGCACCTTGGCCTTTTCGCGCGCTTCCTCCCGCGGCATCCCCTGCGCGATCAGCGGCACGGCGGCGTTGCTGGCGACGTCGATCGAGGGGATCAGGTTATACTGCTGGAAGATGAAGCCGATGTTGTTGAGACGAAACTTGACCAGCTCGGTATCCGACAGCTTGTAGATGTCGGTGCCGAAGACGCGCACCTCGCCCTCGGTCGGCCACAGGATGCCGCACATGATCGAGATCAGCGTCGTCTTGCCCGATCCGCTTTCGCCCACGACGTAGGTTAGCTCGCCCGGGCGAATGTCGGTATTGATCCCGTGGAGCACGCGAATGGTGCTTTGCCCGGCCTCGAAATCGCGGGTGATGCCGCGCGCGCAGATCGCCGCTTCGGGGGCGCAGCCGCCGATGGTGGTGGTGTCCATGATCGCCTCCTCGCTCACCTGAACACCGAGGCCGGTTCGGTCTTGAGCACCGATCGGATCGCTATGAAGCCGGTGATGGCAAGGATCACCACCACCGCCACGAGGCTGATCAGCGGGATCTGCCAGGGGATGTAGAAGCCTTTGAAGAAGGGATTGCCGCTGAAGCCCTTGATGAAGGCGACCGTGCCGATCACGCCGAGCGCATAGCCGATCATGCCGACAAGGCCCGCCTGCGCGGCGACCATCTGCACGATCTTGGCGTTGGTCACGCCGATCGCCTTCAGCGCGCCGAATTGCTTGATGTTGTCGCGCAGGAAGAGGCTGAAAGTCAGCCCGACGATCGCGATGCCCACCACGAAGCCGAGAAATACGGTGATCCCGAAATTGGTCGGGATGCCGGTGTTCTCGATGATGAAATCGACCCCGGCCTGTGAAAATTCGGTGCGCGTCTCGGCCTTGAGCCCGGTCTCCGCCTCGATCCGCGCGGCGACTGCCTCCGGAGTTTCACCCTCGCGCACGCCGACCAGCACGAAAGACAGGCGGTTGCGGGTGCCGGGGACGAAGTTGAGCGCGTTGGAATAGCGGGTGTAGAGTACCACGGTGCTGGTAAAGCTCGGGATCGCATCGGAGATGCCGCGGATCACCGCGCGCTGATCGTTGAGTTCGAGCCTTTCGCCGATCGGGCTGGCGCCGTTCGAGAACAGCCGCGTCACCCCGACATCGTCGATCACCACGCTGTCGGGGGCGAAGAGCACCGACTTGTTGCCCTCGGCCATGCGTTCGGGCAGGCCGATGAGGGTCGCATCGTCGACCCCGATCACCGCGACACCTTCGAGATCGCCGTCCTTAGTGCGCACATTGGCCTGCGCGCGCAGATGCGGCACCGCCCATTCCACGCCGGGCACCGACCGCACCCGGTCGAGCGCCGTGCCGGGCATGGCGTAGCTGACATCGGTGGTGCGGCTGACCGGGTCCATCACCCACACTTCGGCCTCGGGCGCGTTGTAGACCCCGCTGGCCCCGCGTTCGACCAGATTGACGAAGATCGTCATCTGCTGCGTGATGAGCAGGGTGGAAAAGCCGATGCCGAACAACAGCCCATAGAACTTCTGGGCGTCTCCGGTGAGCATCCTGATGGCAATCCACAGCACGGGCGGGGAACCTCTGGGACAGGGGAGGGTTGCAATTCTGGGTGTGACGGCCCAATATTGAACGGCATCGTTTAATTGAACGGAGCCGTTCAGGTTGTCAATCGACAAAATTTCAGTTGCGAAGAAAAATGTAAAGCCGGGGCGAGCCGGGCGTCCGCTCGATGCGGGCAAGCGCGCGTCGATCCTTGAAACGGCGGCCCGGCACTTCTTCCAGCATGGCTACGCCGCCACCGCGATCGAGCAGGTCGCTGGTGATGCGGGGGTTTCCAAGGTCACGATCTACAACCAGTTCGGCGACAAGCGCGCGCTGTTCGCCGCAGCGGTCGAGTGCGAATGCGAGAAGATGCGCGGGCATTTCTCGCTCGAAACCATGCCGGCCGGCACGATCCGCGAACGCCTGACCGCTATCGGTCAGGCGATGCACGGCTTTCTGTTCCGGCCCGAGATGATCCAGTTCGAACGCCGCATCGCCGCCGAGACCGAGCATGACCCGGCGATCGGCGTGGCTTTCCTCGAAGCCGGCCCGTGGCGGATGAAGCAGGGCTTCGCCGCATGGCTGGCCCGCGCTGCCGCCGCAGGCGAGCTCGCTATCGAAGACCCGCTGCTGGCAGCCGAACAATTCGTGTCGCTGTGCAAGGGAATGGGCGATCTGGAGCGCCGTTTCGGCGCCGATGTGAGCCCGCTGGAGCGCGACCGGCGCATTCGCGGCGCGGTGGAGGTGTTCCTTGCCGCCTATGCCGCCCCTGCCGATCGATAATTCGCATCACGCTGTTCGAAAATTAGCATCGCGGCCCGAGGGGCGCATTATCTTGCCATTCAGCCGCGGCGTCCTACATTGCCGGTGACGAAAGGATTCCCTGCCGATGAGCCAGCCAAACGATCCCCAGCCGCAAGGCGAAGGCCCCAACCCTTGGGTCAAGCAGCTGATGATCTGGGGCGGGATCTTCCTCGCCCTGCTGCTGGTGGTGACCATGTTCAGCAACGCCGGCCAGTCGGCGGGCACGGCGATCCGCTATTCCGATTTCCGTGCCGCGGTTGCCGAAGGCGAAGTGCAGGACGTGCAGATGGGCGATGATCTCATCACCGGCACGCTCAAGAACGGCGAGGCCTTCAGCACCGTCCCCGTCCCCAACGATGTCGAAATCACCAAGCTGATGGAAGACAACGGCGTGCGCTTCACCGGCAAGCAGCGCGAGGGGCAGAACGTGCTGCTGTTCATCCTGCTCAATTCGCTGCCCTTCATCCTGATCCTCGGGATCGCCTTCTTCGCGCTGCGTCAGGTGCAGAAGGGCGGCGGCGGCGGCGCGATGGGCTTCGGCAAGTCCAAGGCCAAGATGCTCACCGAAAAGTCGGGCCGCGTGACCTTTGACGATGTCGCCGGCATCGACGAGGCGCGCGAGGAATTGCAGGAAATCGTCGAATTCCTGCGCGATCCGCAGCGCTTCTCCAAGCTTGGCGGCCAGATCCCCAAGGGCGCGCTGCTGGTCGGCTCGCCCGGCACCGGCAAGACGCTGCTCGCCCGCGCCATCGCGGGTGAGGCGGGCGTGCCGTTCTTCACCATTTCGGGCTCGGACTTCGTCGAAATGTTCGTCGGCGTCGGCGCCAGCCGTGTGCGCGACATGTTCGAACAGGCCAAGAAGAACGCGCCCTGCATCGTCTTCATCGACGAAATCGACGCGGTCGGCCGTTCGCGCGGTCATGGCCTCGGCAATTCCAACGACGAGCGCGAGCAGACCCTCAACCAGCTGCTGGTGGAGATGGATGGTTTCGAAGCCAACGAAGGTATCATCATCATCGCCGCCACCAACCGCCCCGACGTTCTCGATCCGGCGCTGCTGCGTCCGGGCCGTTTCGACCGTCAGGTGGTGGTGCCGGTGCCCGATATCGACGGGCGCGAGAAGATCCTTGCCGTTCACATGAAGAAGGTGCCGCTGGCCCCCGACGTGAACCCGCGCGTGATTGCGCGTGGCACGCCGGGCTTCTCGGGCGCTGATCTGGCGAACCTCGTCAACGAAGCCGCGCTGCTCGCCGCGCGCCGCAACAAGCGGTTGGTGGCGATGCAGGAGTTCGAGGACGCCAAGGACAAGGTCATGATGGGCGCGGAACGCCGCTCGATGGTGATGACCGACGACGAGAAGAAGATGACCGCCTATCACGAGGCCGGCCACGCGATCGTCTCGGTCCACGAGGCGGCGTCCGATCCGATCCACAAGGCCACGATCATCCCGCGCGGCCGTGCGCTGGGTATGGTGATGCGTCTGCCGGAGCGTGACAGCTACTCCTACCACCGCGACAAGATGCATGCGAACCTCTCGGTCGCGATGGGCGGGCGCGTGGCGGAAGAGATCATCTTCGGGCACGACAAGGTCAGCTCGGGCGCCTCGTCCGACATCCAGTACGCGACCAATCTGGCGCGCAACATGGTGACCCAGTGGGGCATGTCCGACAAGCTCGGCCCGCTCCAGTACGAGGAACAGTCCGATGGCTATCTCGGCATGGGTCAGGCGCAGCGCACCTTCCGCTCGGGCAAGACCAACGAGCTGATCGATACCGAGATCAAGGGTCTGGTCGAAGGCGCGCACAGCCGCGCCACCGACATCCTCAAGACCAACGAGGATCAGCTTCACCTGCTGGCCCAGGCGCTGCTCGAATACGAAACGCTGACGGGCGAGGAGATCAAGACGCTGCTCGAAAACGGCAGAATCGACCGTCCCGATGCGCCCCGCGGGCCCACGCTGGTCGCGCCGCCGCGCGGCTCGGCGATCCCCAAGGCGGGCAAGCGCTTCGGCAAGGGTGACGAGGCGCCGCAGGGGGCCTGAACCCGCACGATAACCGTTAGGAGAGGGCGACGGGAGCAATTCCGTCGCCCTTTTTCGTGGTGCGCCTGCCCTTAGAAAGCGCCCAGTGCGCCAACGATCAGCAGGAACAGCGTCAGCACGATGTGGATCGAGAACAGCAGCAGCACGCTCAACCGCCAGAGCGCGGAGAGCCGGCTGAGGCTGTAGGCCCCGCGCAGCTGCTTGTAGAGATGCAGCGGCACGCTCACGAAAAACAGCAGCGCCGCCCAGCCTGCCCCGCCCGGGATCACGCTGATGATCGACATGGCGATGAACAGCAGCGACATGAAGCTGAGCGAATAGGTGACGAACACCGCGTGATCATAGGCCTTGAACTGCCGCCGCCACGCGAACATCAGCCACACGAAGGGGATCGACAGCGGGATCAGGAGCCAGCTGAACTTGTACCCGTTCGATTGCAGCTTGTAGAGCATCAGGCTGGGGTTCTTCTTCCACTTCGCGATCAGGCCCTTGTCCAGCCAGCCGATCCCCGTGTTGACCTCGACCCCGCTGCCCGCATCCTCGAGCGTGCCCGGCGATCCCGAGAGGATCATGTTCAACCCCTTGAGCTCGTTGTCGATCTGCGCGCGGCGCGGGCTCGCCTCGGGCAGATCCACCCGCTCTTTCTCGAGCGTGATGATCTGATCGCGGATTTCATTGCGGAAGGTGCTGTTGTTGTCCGATCCGAAAACTTCGGCGGGCAGATCGGTGGGAGTGCCGATCCCGACCATCTGGAACACCGCAAACATGGCGAAGACCGTGAACAGAAACATCGCCATCGGGCTGACGAATTTGGCGCGCTCGCCCGCGATATAGCGGCGGGTCAGCTGCCCCGGCTTGAATGTCAGAAGCGGCAGCGTCTCCCACAGCTTGCCGTCGAGGTGCAGCACCCCGTGCATGATGTCATGCCCGATCGCGGCAAGGCTGCGGTGGATATGCGCGTTCTGCCCGCATTCGGGGCAGAAATGGCCGGAGTGGACGGTCTGGCAATTGGCGCAGGTGACCGGGGCGGCGGCGTGTCCGGCGCTCTCGCCCGCACCGGGTTCCACGGCACGCGACAGCAGGCCGCCTTCGATCACCGTGCCGATCCCGTCACCCAACCCGCTCATAATGCCGCCCCTTCGATCCCGAATGGCCCGACTATTGGCGCAATTTCCGCAAGTGCGAAAGAGGCGTCAGCCCGCCGCCAGCTTGCGCTCGATTGCCGTCCACAGCTGCGCGAAGGCGCGTGCGGCGGGAGAGCGCGGGGCGAAGGCCCCCACCGGCTGACGTTCGACCGCGCATTGCTCCACCGCGCTCGCCAGCGGGATCGCCGGCCAGTTCGGGTTCGCCTCGCGCGCCTGCTTGTGCAGGCCCCGCCGCAGGTCGAGCATCGAGAGCACCGGCAGGATCGGCGGATGGCCCTTGCCGCTGCCGCGCACTTCCTCGACCACCACCTCGAAGGCGCGGGCCGAGAGCGGGGAGGGCGGCAGGGGCACGATCACAAGATCGGCGGCGCGCATCACCTGCGCGGAGAGTTCGTTGAGCACCGGAGGGCAATCGAAGATGATGCGGTCGTAATCCTTGGCGAGGGTTGCGGCCAGCTTGGCCAGCCGCTTCTTCTTGCCCAGCCGGTCAAGCTGGCGATCGAGCGCGCGGATACTTTCATCGGCGGGCAGCAGATCGAGCCCCGGCCATGCGGTCGGCTGGATCAGCTTGGCCGGGTCCGCGCCATCACCGAACATGCTGTCGGCGCTGCGCTTTTTCTTCGGGTCCACGCCCAGCAGGAAGCCCGAGCCATTGGCCGCGTCGAGATCCCACAGCAGCGTCTTGCGGCGCGAGATCGCGCTCGCGCACCACGCGAGATTGACCGCCAGCGTCGTCTTCCCGACCCCGCCCTTGACGCTGTAGACCGCAATCGAAGCCATCCGCGCCCCTTCCGATGTGACCGCTGAGTGACATCGCAGGGATAACGCCCGTCCCGCGCTTGGCAAGCGCGGCAGGCGCAGGTCACGAAGCGGTCAACTGCGTCCGGCGCCGAAAAGGAAAGAGGCGGCCCGGACGCGGGGTTCACCCCGGTCTGGACCGCCTCTGAGAATAAGGCAGGTCTGTGCAGCCGAAGGATCAGCCGTCGTAATCGCCACCCAGCGAAGAGGTGCGCGCCGGCGCCGAGGCGGTGATCCGCAGCGCTTCGGCCGACTGGCTGAGCGAACCGATTTCGTCCGCTTCGTCCTCGTCATCGGGGAGAATCTTCTGGAGACTGGTGACCAGCGATTCGTGCAGGCCGCGCGGGGTGATGGTTTCCTCGGCGATTTCGCGCAGCGCGACGACCGGGTTCTTGTCGCGATCGCGATCGATGGTCAGCTCGCTCCCGCCCGAGATTTCGCGCGCGCGCTGGGCGGCGAGCAGAACGAGGTCGAAGCGGTTGGGAACCTTGTCGACGCAATCTTCAACGGTAACGCGTGCCATGCTTGGCCTTTTCGTCAGAATCGAGGGGGAAATGCAAGCCCGCGCCACTAGGGCGAGGGCCGTGCGAAGTCAAGGAAAAGGGGTGCGGGCGAAGGGTAGCGATGCGTCCGCTTCGGCCCTTGAACACCCTTCCGGCAGCGCATATCACTGCGGGCACGGGGCCCAGCAACCTCCCGTCCAGGCCGGAACCGGCCCAAGCGTTGCCTCGTCATCCCCCCTGCGTGTGCCCGCGCGCGGGGCCATTTTCGAGGTGAGCATGGCCGAGATGGGCGTTCCAAATCGCACACAGGGCGCAGAGGCACCCGCCCCCGCACCCACGTTCCCCGAACTTCTCTCCGCCTTCACCCGCATCGGCCTGCTCAGCTTCGGCGGCCCTGCGGGACAGATCGCGCTGATGCACCGCGTGCTGGTGGACGAGCGCCGCTGGGTGGCGGAGGACGATTTTCTCCACGCGCTCAATTTCTGCCACCTGCTCCCCGGGCCGGAGGCGCAGCAACTCGCCACGTGGATCGGCTGGCGCTTGCAGGGCGTGCGCGGGGGGCTTGCGGCGGGGCTGCTGTTCGTGATCCCCGGCGCGGCGGTCATTCTGGCGTTGTCGATGCTCTATGCACTGGCGGCGAACCTCGGCTGGGTGGCAGCGCTGTTTCTGGGGGTGAAGGCTGCGGTGCTGGCGATCGTGGTGCAGGCCTTGCTGCGGATAGCGGGCCGCGCACTCGACACGGGGCTCAAGCGCGCTCTGGCGGCAGGGGCCTTTGCCGGGCTGTTCCTGCTCGGCCTGCCGTTCCCGCTGATCGTGCTGGGTGCAGGCGTGATCGGGATGATCGCGGCGCGGATGCGGCCCGACTGGCTGGCGCTGAAGCCCGGCACGACGAGCGTAACCCTTCCGCCTCACCCATGGCGTGCGACGGCGAGCGCGGTGCTCGTCTGGGGCGCGATCTGGGCTGCGCCGATGCTGCTGATCGCCGCGACGCTCGGGCGAGGACATGTGCTGTGGCAGATCGGAGCGTTCTTTTCGCAGCTGGCGGTGGTGACCTTCGGCGGGGCCTATGCCGTGCTTGCCTATATGGCGCAGGAGGCGGTGCAGGGCTTCGGCTGGCTGCGTCCCGGGGAGATGGCCGACGGACTGGGGCTCGCCGAGACCACGCCGGGGCCGCTGATCCTCGTCACGCAATTCGTCGGCTACCTCGCCGCGTTCCGTGCGCCGGAGCCCTTCTCGCGGCTGGTGGCGGGGCTGCTGGGCGCGGGTCTGACGGCCTGGGTGACCTTCGCGCCGTGCTTCCTGTGGATCTTCGCCTTCGCCCCGTGGATCGACCGGCTGGGGCAGGCGGTGTGGCTGAAGGGCGGGCTGGCGGCGGTGACGGCGGCGGTGGTCGGCGTGATCGCCAATCTCACCGCATGGTTTGCACTCCACGTTCTTTTCGAGCGGGTCGAGGAGGTGGCTGCTGGGCCGATCCGCTTTGATTGGCCCGACCTTGCCAGCTTCGATTGGCGCGCGGGCGTGCTCGCTGTGCTGGCGCTGGTGCTGGCCTTCGGTGCGAAGTGGGGCGTGCTGCGGATTCTCGCGCTGTGCGCTGCGGGCGGATTGGCGCTCAGCCTTTAGGGCAGGCTCAGAAGTCCCAGGCGATCCCGTCCTTCTCCCAGTCGCCATAGCGGGTGGGGGAGAGATCGCGCGGCTCGTCCTTCAGGGGATCGGTCTTTTTCGGCGCGGGCACCGGGTCGTTGGTCCAGTGGGCGGGCTTCTTGAAGGCCTTGGCGGCTTCGGACTTCTGCTTGGTCATGCGTATGAAATGCGCGTGCTGGCACTTTGTTTCAAGCGCGGGTAGTGGCGGGCGATGGCCCTACCTCCCGGATTTCCCGTGCGCCGCGCCGCGCTCCGCCTGCTCGATGCCGTGCTGCGGCGGGGCGAGACGCTCGAACAGGCCGAGGGCGCGAGCCTTGCCGATGTGCGCAAGGCCCCCGACCGTGCGCTGGCCCGCGCGATTGCGGGAGAGAGTCTGCGCTGGCTGACCGACCTCGACGCCGCGATCGACTCTGCGACCAAGCAGCGCCTGCCCGACGATGCCAAGGCGCGCATGGTGCTGCGGCTGATGCTGGCGCAGGCGTGGCGGCTCGACACCCCGCCGCACGCGGTGATCGCGACCGGCTTGCCGCTGCTCGCGGGCGGGCCGCGGCGGTTGGCGCATGGGGTGTTTTCGGCGCTGATGAAGCAGGAGGCCGCGTTGCCCGAGGCACCGAGCCTGCCCGAACGTGTCGTCGCGCGCTGGGGAGCCGAGAAAGCTGCCGTCATTGCGCCGGGCCTCGCCTTCCCGCCCGAGCTCGATCTAGCGCTGAAGGACGAGGCCGAAACCCAGACCCGCGCCGTGGCGATGGGCGGCGTCAGCCTCGCGCCCGGCCACATCCGCCTGCCGCGCGGCGCGGCGGTGGAGAGCCTTGCCGATTTCAAGGATGGGGCATGGTGGGTGCAGGATCTCGCCGCTTCGATCCCGTCGCGGCTGCTGGGGCCGGGCGAGGGCCGCTCGGCGCTCGACCTGTGCGCCGCGCCCGGTGGCAAGACGATGCAGCTGGCGGCGGCGGGGTGGAAGGTCACCGCGCTCGATATGTCGAAGCGGCGGCTCGATCTGCTCAAGGACAATCTTAAGCGCACCGGCCTCAAGGCGTCGCCCGTGCGGGCGGACGCGCTGGTGTGGGAGCCCAAGCACCGCTTCGACGCGATTCTGATTGACGCGCCCTGCACTGCGACCGGCACCTGCCGGCGCCACCCCGATGTGCTCCACCGCATCGGCAAGGGGCAGATCGCCGAGATGGTGGAGTTGCAGCGCAAGCTTGTCGCCAAGGCTGCCGAATGGCTGAACCCCGGCGGGGTGCTGGTCTACGCGGTCTGCTCGCTCGAGGCCGAGGAAGGCGAGGAGCAGGCGGCGTGGATCGACGCCGAACTGGGCCTTGCGCCCAAGCCGATCACGGCAGAGGAACTGCCCGCAGGGCTAACGCCGACCTCTGATGGCTGGCTGCGCACGCATCCGGGGATGCTGGCCGATAAGGGCGGGCTCGACGGGTTTTTCGTTGCACGGTGGGTCAAGGCCTAGAACCACCGTCACCCCGGACTTGATCCGGGGCCAGGCTTTTCTTCGACGGAGTGGGCAGAAGAAAGCCAAGCCCCGTGTCAAGCACGGGGCGACGATGCTTGGATTGTGGCCAATGCGGTCGCTTGCTCGAATGTCCGCTTTCGGGATTATGCTCGGGCGCGGCGAATGACCGAAAGTGGGTGGATTGATGCTATTCTACTTCCGCCACTTTGATTGCATAATCGGAGTCCCAGTCAGTGCAGACAATCTCTTTGTCGGTTTCGCATCCAACACGCTCGATGGTTCCTCTCAGACACGCGGAGCGCTGGCTTTTCGACTTCTGGAGGATAAGCGGAGCAGTTTGTTCTGTAGCCCAGATGCCAAGCATTCTTGTTTCGTCGTCTGCTGAATAGATGTTTGAAGTTCCGCGCAAACGCCCACAGACGGAGACTTCTTGCCCTTCAAAGCGTGAAGGTTCGAGGAAGATGGCAGCCTGCTCCTCAGCGGCCGGTGTGACACAACCGCTTGTTGTGGCCATGGCCAAAAGCCCCAAGATTATCGTGCTGGTCCGCATCCGCCAGAAATGTCACAACTTTGCCGAGTCGGCTATGGTGTCGCCCCCCAACGGCAGCTTTTTCTCGAATGAATCCGAAAACAGCCCTTCCGCTCAGTCCTTCACATACTTCTGAAAGCTCTTCCGCAGCTTCATCAGCTTGGGCGGGATCACCGCGAGGCAGTAGGGATTGCGCTGGCCTTCGCCGTCCCAGTATTCCTGGTGGTAATCCTCCGCCGGATACCATTCCTTCACCTGCGCGCCGCCGTCGAGGCCCTCGATCGTGGTGACCGCCATCTTGCCGTTTTCGGCGTTCCAGCGCCCGATCGCGGCCTCGGCCTCGGCGCCCTGTTCTGCCGAGAGCGGGAAGATCGCGCTGCGATATTGCGTGCCCACGTCATTGCCCTGACGGTTCAGCTGCGTCGGATCATGCGTGCCGAGGAACACGTCGTAGATCTCGGCCAGGCTGATGGTGTCGGTGTCGAAGGTCACGCGGATGCCCTCGGCATGGCCGGTGCTGCCGGTGCAGACTTCCTTGTAGGTCGGGTTCGCCTTGGTGCCGCCGATATAGCCGCTTTCGACCTTGGTCACGCCCACCACGTCGCGGAACACCGCCTCGGTGCACCAGAAGCAGCCGCCGGCGACGATCGCGGTTTCAAGATTGCTCATCGAATTCTCCGTTTCTTTGTGCCAAAGATAGGCGACCGACCGGCGATTGCCACCATGTGCGCGTCCGGTTCCTGCAATTTCCCGGGAGAGTACCAAGGATGAACAAGCTGATTGCCGCCCTCGCCGCCGCGAGCGGCCTCGCCCTCGCCGCGCCTGTCCTCGCCGACAATCACGCCGGTCATGCCGGACACGGCAGCATGGACGAGGCGCACATTCTCGACACCGCCAATTTCATGAAGATGCATGGCGAGGCGCTGTCGGGCGCGATCAACCACCCGACCCGCGCAGAAGACAAGGCCCGCGACACTTTTCGCCATCCGGCGGAGACGCTCGCCTTCTTCCATGTTGGCCCGGAAATGAAGGTCGGCGAATATGCGCCGGGCGGCGGCTGGTATTCGCGCCTGCTGGGGCATTATCTGGGCGGCGAGGGCGCGCTGGTCGGCCTCTACGCCAACCCGCTCACCGCTACGCCGGATGCGGCGCGCCAGCAGCGCATCCGTGATCAGGCGGCAGGCTTCGGCGCGGAAGTCGCGGGCTACACCGGGCTCGCACCGGAGGCCTTCTCCGGCATCACGCTCGACAATCTCGAAGGCCAGAAGGGCACCTTCGACCGCATCCTCGTGATCCGCGCGATGCACAACATCCTGCGCGCTGGCACCGCCGATACCGAGATCCGGGCGATGCGCGAACTGCTCAAGGATGATGGCCTTCTCGGCATCGTCCAGCACCGCGCCAAGGCCGATGCGCCGTGGTCCTATGCCAACGGCACCAAGGGCTACCTGAAGCAGCAGGACGTGATCGACTTCATGCGGTTGAACGGCTTCGAACTGGTCGCCGCGAGCGAGATCAACGCCAATGCCAGCGATCCGGCCAACCATGCCGAGGGCGTGTGGGAAATGCCCCCCGTGCTCGCCACCAAGCGTGACGATCTGAAGGGCCTCGGCGAAAGCGACCGCATGACGCTGCTGTTCAAGAAGGCAATGTAATCCAGCCGCGGGGTGGGGCAGCGGCTTCACCCCGCGTTCACTTTGTGGCGGAAATAAGGCGATCCTGACGGGCGGAATGATCCGGCCCGCAACCGGGAGAGCTCCATGCCTCGTCGTCTGTTCCTGATCCCTGCCCTTGCCGCACCGCTGATGCTTGCCGCTTGCGGCAGCGCCGCGCCCGATCCGCGCGGGGTCGACCGGCAGGAAACGCTCCTTTCCGTCAGCGCCACGGGCGAGGCCGAAACCCGGCCCGATCAGGCCTTCTTTCAGGTGGGCGTCGAGAATTTCGGGCAAACCGGCGAAGCGGCCAGCGCTGCCAACCGCGAGGATATCGCTGCGCTGCTCGCCGCGCTCAAGGCGGCCGGGGTCGCGGAAAAGGACATCCAGACCCGCGCGGTCAACATCCAGCGGATCGAATGGGGCGACCGCAAGGGGCAGTATCAGGCGAGCAACATCGTCGCGGTTACCGTGCGCGATATCGCCAAGGCCGATGCCGCAGTCGCCGCCGCGACCGGCGCGGGGGCGAACGTGATGAGCGGGCCCGATTTGCGCATGACCGATCCCGAAGCCGCCGCCAACTCCGCCTATGCCGCCGCGTACAACAACGCCCGCAAGCGCGCCGAGGCCTATGCCGAGGCGGCGGGGATGGAGATCAGCCGCGTGCTCTACATCCGCGATGCGGGGGGTATGCAGGGCAACCGCTATATCCCCGGCGCGGTGCCGCCGCCGCCTCCGATGATGCCGCAATCAGTGATGGTCGAGGAGCGCGCGATGGATGCAGGCGGCGTGATCCAGCCCGGCCAGACGACCAGCACGGTCAGCGTGCAAGTGGACTTCGCGCTGCGGGCAAAGTAATGGCGCGCGCATGACCGCCATCACCGTCGCCGCGCTTCAACTCGCCCTCGGCTCGCCTGACGAAGCCGCCAACATCGCCGCCGTCGCCGCGCTGGTGGAGGAAGCTGCCGCCAAGGGCGCGCAGCTGATCCTGCCGCCCGAGCTGTTCAGCGGCGAGTATTTCTGCCGTGAGGAGGACGAGGCGCTCTTCGCGCTCGCCCGCCCCACGGCCGAGCACCCCAGCGTGATCGCGATGCAGGCGCTGGCGGCGAAACTGAAAGTGACGATCCCCACCAGCTTCTTCGAGCGGGACGGGCACCACTATTACAATACCCTCGCCATGATCGGCCCCGATGGCGAGATCATGGGAACCTATCGCAAGAGCCACATCCCCGACGGCCCGGGCTACGAGGAAAAATACTATTTCCGCCCCGGCAACGACGGCTTCAAGGTGTGGGACGTGCCCGGAGAGGATGGCGCGATGGCCCGCGTCGGCGTCGGCATCTGCTGGGACCAGTGGTATCCCGAATGCGCGCGGGTGATGGCGCTGATGGGGGCCGAAGTGCTGCTCTATCCCACCGCGATCGGATCGGAGCCCTATGACGCGGATCTCGACACCAGCCGCATGTGGCGGCGCGCGATGATCGGTCATTCGGTGTCGAATTGCATGCCGGTAGTCGCCGCCAACCGCATCGGTCACGAGGGGCCCGAGGACCGCGCCCAGAGCTTCTACGGCCACTCCTTCATCACCGACGAGTGGGGAGACGACCTCGCGCTGTTCGGCAAGGAAGAGACCGGCGTGCTGACCGCCCGGCTCGATCTGGCGCGTGCGGCCAAACACCGCGCAGGGATGGGCTTCTTCCGCGACCGCCGCCCGCAGCTTTACGGGCGGATCGCGCAAGACATCTGACGGCGCATATTTGAGCAGCACCTACCTCGTCGCGCTCGGCAGCAACCGGCGGCACCGCAGTTACGGTGCGCCCGAAGGCGTGGTGCGCGCGGCGATGGAGGAGCTTGCCGCGTTCGGCACCGTCACCGCGCGCTCGCCTGTGATCGCGACCCCGGCGATGGGCGCGGCGCAGCGCCGCTTCGCCAATGCCGCACTGGTGCTGGACAGCGAACTCGATCCGCCCGCGCTGCTCGCCGCGCTCAAGCACACCGAGCGCGCCTTCGGGCGGCGGCGCGGGCAGCGCTGGGGCGACCGGGTGCTCGATTGCGACATTATCGCTTGGAGCGGCGGTGCATGGCGCAGCAAAGGGCTCGCCATCCCGCACCCCGCCTTTGCGCAGCGCCGCTTCGTGCTCGATCCCGCTTGCGCCATCGCCCCCCACTGGCGCGGGCCGAACAGCGCCTTGACGCTCGCGCACTATCAAGCCCGCTTGACCCGCCCGCGCCCCCTGCCTAGGTGAGCGCGCCGGCCGCAACCACGCGGCGCAGATGTGGGCCCGTAGCTCAGTAGGTAGAGCAGCTGACTTTTAATCAGCGGGTCACAGGTTCGAATCCTGTCGGGCTCACCATTTTTGTGTTTCGCAGCCGCCTCCGCGGCTGCGTCCTCGCTCGACGTTCTCCGCTTCGCTGTGAACCCGCTGCGGGCGGGCGGTCGCCCTTGCGGTCGCCTTGCGACCGTCCCGGCGCTTTTTGGGCGGAGCAGAGAGGCCGCTCAGCCGCTCTTCCTCGCGTCCAGCCACCTTGCGGCGCGCACGCCGAAGGTGATCAGGAACGGCACCAGCACCAGGCTCAGCACGACCTTGGCGATCACCTGGCCGATCAGCAGGTTCATGATCGGGAACAGGCCGTAGAAGGCGAGCGTGATGAAGATCACCGAATCGATCGCCTGCGACAATGCCGAGGCGATCGCGCCGCGCAGCATCAAGCCGATGGTGGTTTCCGCACCGTCGCCCTTCAGCCGGTCGAAGATCCAGATGTTGAGCAGCAGCGAGGTGATGTAGGCCGCCGGGCCCGCCGCCCAGACGCGCCAGACGGTCGAGTGCACCCGCTCGAAAGCGGCAAGATCGTCGGCCCGGCCCGCGACCATCTCGGTCGAGGCGGGGAGGCCCAGCACCAGCAGCATCAGCAGCGAGGCAATCAGCAGCGGCAGGAAGCCCCACCACACGATCCGCTGCGCAAAGGCCCGGCCGTAAAGCTGCGACAGCGTGCTGGAGATCACCACCAGCAGCAGGAAGGCGAAGATCCCGCTTTCGACCGCCAGATCGGTCGGCCACAGCTGCACCTGCTTGAACGCCAGCACGCCCGCCAGCACCGTCATCCCGCCATAGAGCAGCGTGAAAACGAACAGCCCCAGCGGCATGTTGGGCGGGGCGGCGGGCGATAAGGGCGCGGTGTCGTTCATCGCCCGATTGCTAGCCAGCCGCCGCGCAAATGAAAAGCGCCGCGCGCGCATCTGTCACCCGTCTGTCACCCGCGGCTGTTGGCACCCGGAGCCATCGCCCTTGCAAGCGGGCGCACAAACTGCCACCCCGCGAGGGCACACCGGGGTCTCCAATCTTCCAAGCAAAGGGCACGTCGCCGCCGTGAACGAGAGTATCACGTCCATTCTGCTGAGCCTTGTCGGCGTCTTCGCCATTCTTGCCATCGCCTTCGCGCTGTCATCGGGGAAGCGGCAGATCAATCTGCGCGTGGTGGGATCGGCCTTTGCGCTGCAAGCGGTGACCGCGCTGATCGTGCTGCGGACTGAGGCCGGGGTCGCGGTGATCGGCGGCTTGTCGAGCGGAGTGATCGCGCTGCTCGATTTCTCCAAGGTCGGGATCACCAGCGTGTTCGGCCCGATGGAAAGCAACCCCTTCGCCAACACCTTCGTCATCGCCGCGCTGCCGGTGATCGTGTTCTTCGCCGCGATCGTCTCGATCCTCTATCACCTCGGCATCATGCAGCGGCTGGTGCGCTGGGTCGGCGGGGCGATCGGCTGGATCACCGGGGTGAGCAAGGTCGAGGCGCTGGGCGCGGCGGCGAACATCTTCGTCGGCCAGTCGGAAAGCCCGCTGGTGGTGCGGCCCTATCTTGCCGCCCTCAGCCCCTCGGGCCTGTTCACGCTGATGACGGTGGGCATGGCCGGCGTCGCGGGCACGATCCTGGCGGCCTATGCCAGCTTCATCGGGACCGAGGCGGTGCCCTTCCTGCTTGCTGCGGCCTTCATGTCGGCGCCGGGCGGAATCCTGATGGCCAAGATCATCATGCCCGACGAGCCGCACAAGGGCGCGGGGCACGATACGTCGGTCGCCACCACCGCCGTGGCGCAGGCGCGGGGGCGGACCAACACCCTGACCGAAGCCACCCGCGTGGTGATGTATGACGAAAACGGGCGGGAGGTCGAACTCCCCCAGGCGCGTATAAGCGCAGTCGGCCCGGCTTCGATCCTCGAAGGCGGCGCCAAGGCCGACGAGGTGAATGCGGCGGAAACCTTCGAGGAAGGCCAGCGCCCCGCCAACATCATCGAGGCCGCCGCACAGGGCACGCAGACCGGCGTGAAGCTGGCGGTCGCGGTCGGCGCGATGGTAATGGTGTTCGTGGCACTGGTGGCGCTGGCGAACGGGATGCTGTCCGGAATCGGCGGCGGCATCGTCGGCCTTGCCGAGCGCAGCGGCGCGCCCTTCAGCCCCGAGACCGCGGCCTGGCTTTCGGGCATCAGCTTCCAGCAATTGCTCGGCTATATCTTTGCGCCGGTGATGTTCCTGATCGGCATCTCGGACTGGGAACAGGCGCAGATCGCGGGCGGGCTGTTCGGCACCAAGATCGTGCTCAACGAATTCGTCGCCTTCATCGACCTCGGCAAGATGCAGGCGGGCGAGCTGACCGCGCGCAGCCGCGCGATCATCACCTTCGCGCTGTGCGGCTTTGCCAACTTCTCCTCGATCGCGATCCAGATGGCGGTGACCGGTGGGCTCGCGCCCAACCAGCGCCCGGTGATTGCAAGGCTCGGGCTCAAGGCGCTCGCGGCAGGGAGCCTTGCCAACCTGATGAGCGCGGCGCTCGCAAGCCTGTTCCTGCCATACTGACCCCTTGGCATGCCCGCTTGCGCGGGTGTAAGGGCGCGGCCATGATGAACATCGCCTCCGTCAGTCTCGCCCAGCCGCTCGAAACCATCGCCGACGAACTCGGCCGCAGCTTCGGCGAATACGGCTTTGCCGTGGTCCGTGATCACGGCATCCCGCAAGACCTGATCGACGAGGCCGAGGCGGTCTCCAAGGCCTTTTTTGCGCTGCCCGACGCGGTCAAACGCGCCTACAAGCTGGAAGGCGGCGGCGGCGCGCGCGGTTACACCCCGTTCGGCACCGAAAAGGCCAAGGACGCCGAGGTGTTCGACCTCAAGGAATTCTGGCACGTCGGCCGCGATCTTCCCGAAGGCCACCCGCTCAGCGAATTCATGGCCCCGAACGTCTGGCCGACCGAAGTCGAAGGTTTCCGCGAGACCATGAGCGCGCTGTTCGCCGCTTTCGAAGCGACCGGTGCGCGCGTGCTCGAAGCGATCGCGCTGCACCTCGGCCGCCCGCGCGATTTCTTCGCGAGCAGCGTTGCGGACGGCAATTCGGTGATGCGCCTGCTGCATTATCCGCCGCTCGGCGAAGGCGCGCCCGAAGGGGCGATCCGCGCCGCGGCGCATGGCGATATCAACACCATCACGCTGCTGCTGGGCGCGGAGGAAGCCGGGCTCGAACTGCTGACCCGGCAGGGCGAGTGGCTGCCGATCCCGGCGGAGAAAGGCTCGCTGGTGATCAATGTCGGCGACATGCTGGAGCGCCAGACCAACGGGCGGCTGCGCTCGACCACGCACCGGGTGGTGAATCCCAAGGGAGAGGCTGCGCACCGGTCGCGGTACTCGATGCCGTTCTTCCTGCATTTCCGGCCCGACTTCATGATCGAAGCCCTGCCGGAATGCGTCTCGGCCGAGGATGCGAATCCCCCCGCGCCGCCGATCAGCGCGCATGATTTCCTGATGCAGCGCCTGCGCGAGATCAACCTCGCCTGACCCGCTCAAACGAGCGTCATTTTCGCGTCATTGATTGCATTCGGGAAATTCCCTGCGGGCGTTGCTGCGATGCAACACCCGGCGACGGAACTCGCGCAATTCCGACACTTTTCTGGCGTTCGGAGAGACTCCGACTAAGGAATCGCCGCGCAAGGGCAGGGCATTTCATCAAACTGTCACAGAACAGTCGCTTTGCCGCAAGCGTTCCGGCCTAGGTGAGGCCGCACCACGACATTCCGATGTACTCTCCAATGCTACCAGGGGCTCCGATCCATGAAGCTTAAGTATCTCCTTGCCGCGAGCGTCGTCAGCCTTGCTGCGACCACCACCATCGCCACTCCGGCCTTCGCTCAGGAAACCACCTCGTCGGTTCGCGGCGACGTGGTCGACCAGAACGGCACCCCGATCGCGGGCGCGACCGTCACCGTGACGCACGTGCCCTCGGGCACCACCTCGACCCAGACCACCGACGCCGATGGCGGCTTCAATGCGGCCGGCCTGCGTCTGGGCGGCCCTTTCACCGTCACCGTGGTCGCCGATGGCTATGAGAGCGCCGAGCAGGACATCGGCTTCCTCAGCGCCGGTCAGGCCCAGCGCATCAGCGTCGCCCTGGCCGATGCCGGGCAGACCATCGTCGTCACCGGCGCGCGCACCCGTTCGTCGATCTCTCTGTCGACCGGTGCCGCCACCACCCTGACCGCGCGCGACATCGCCGGCGTTTCGAACATCAACCGCGACATCCGCAACCTCGCCGCGCGCGACCCGCTGGTGACGCTCGATTCGACCAACAACAACGCGATCAGCATCGCCGGGCAGAACAACCGCTTCAACCGCTTCACCGTCGACGGTGTCGCCTTCGGTGACCCCTTCGGTCTCGAATCGGGCGGCCTCGTTTCGGCCCGCGGCCCGGTGCCGCTTGACGCGATCGGCGAATTCTCGGTCGAAATCGCTCCGGTGGACATCCAGCAGGGCTTCTTCCAGGGCGGCGCGATCAACACCCAGCTCAAGTCGGGTGGCAACGCCTTCACCTTCCTCGGCGGCGCCTATTACCAGGACGACAGCCTGCGCGGCGATCGTGCCCGCAACCTGACCCGCACCGGTGCCTTCGAATCGCAGATCTACACCGCGCAGGTCACCGGCCCGATCATCAAGGACAAGCTGTTCTTCGCGGTCACTTACGAGCGCACCCGTGACACCGTCCCGGCCGATGTGCTGCCCTCGCAGCTCGGTATCACCGATGCCGATCTCACCCAGATCAGCGACATCGCGCAGACCGTCTACGGTTTCGACACGCTGGGCGTTGCCGACAGCATCGTCGAAAAGGACGACAAGCTGGTCACCAAGCTCGACTGGAACGTCGCCGACGGCCACCGCGTGAGCGCGACCTACATCTGGAACGACAGCTCGCTGCTGGCCGGCCAGACCGGCGTGGGCGCGATCAACGCCGACAACCCGACCTACAGCCTGCTGTCGAACAACTACACGCAGGGTGCGGTCAACCACTTCGGGATTCTGCAGTCGAACAACCAGTGGTCGGACAGCTTCTCGACCCAGCTGCGCGTGTCCTATGCCGATTACGTGCGTCTGCAGGTGCCGGTCGGCGGCAACCGCAGCTTCGGCCAGTTCCTGGTCTGCCTCGACCCGACCAACCCGGCCGCTCCGGCCGATGGTTCGGCACCGCGCGAATGTTCGGACGGTCAGCAGCAGCTGCAGTTCGGCCCGGACGTCAGCCGTCAGGCCAACGAGCTCGACACGCAGTCGCTGGCGATCGAATTCCAGGCGACCCTCAAGCTCAACAACCACAGCGTGAAGCTGATTGCCGAGCGTCGCCGTCAGGACGTGCGCAACCTGTTCGCCCAGCGGGTTTCGGGTGCGTGGCTGTTCGACAGCGTTGCCGACCTTCAGGCCCAGCGCGCCAACGAAGTCGATATCGCCGTGCCGCTGCTCGGCGGCATCGATACCGTGACCGCCGATTTCCAGAACAACAGCTGGACCTTCGGGATCATGGACACGATCGACGTGACCGACACCCTGACCGTGGTGGCCGGCATGCGTTACGACCTGTTCGACACGCCGGACCGTCCGTTCAACAACGTCAACTTCCTCGAGCGTTTCGGCTTCCCGAACACCGGGACCCTCAACGGCCGCGATCTGTTCCAGCCGCGCTTCGGCGTGAACTGGCAGCCGACCGATCGTCTGACCCTTCGCGGTTCGGCCGGCCTGTTCGGCGGCGGCAGCCCCAACGTCTGGATCTCGAACAGCTTCTCGAACCCCGGGCCGACGCTCGGCCGCGTGCAGGTGCGCCGTGTTCCCGGTGTCGGCGGTGCGCCCGATACCTACACGGTTTCGGGTCTCTCCGGTCTTTCGGCTGCGCAGCAGAACGCGATCGGGGAAGCCACGCTGAACAACGTGACCGGTGGCACCGGCGTGCCTCAGGCTTTGTTCGATGCCGTTCGCAACCAGGGCACGGCGGCCTCGCCGACCAACGCGCTTGATCCCAACTTCGAGGTTCCCTCGCAGTGGCGGTTCTCGGGCTCGGTCGATTACGAAGCCAACCTCGGCCCGCTCGGCGATGGCTGGAACCTCGGCGTCGACGTGATCTATTCGCGGGTGAAGGATGCGCTGGAATGGACCGATCTGCGTTCGGTCGACAGCGGCACCGAAACCCCGGATGGCCGTCCGCGTTACCAGATCCTGCCGGGCTTCAGCGGCACCAACACCGATCTCCTGCTGACCAACACCGGTTACGGTGAAAGCTGGAACATCGTCGGCCGCTTCGACAAGGTCTGGAATTCGGGCTTCTTCCTGAACGGCTCCTACACCTATCAGGATGTGACCGACCAGAACCCGGGGACCTCGTCGGTGGCGTTCTCGAACTACACCAACACCGCGGTGGGCTTCGACCCGAACTTCGCGGCGCAGGGGATCTCGAACTATCAGCGCGATCACCAGTTCCGTCTCGGAACCGGCTTCGACGGTGAACTGTTCGGCGACAACAACACCCGCGTCGAACTGTTCTACAACGTGCGTTCGGGCCAGCGTTACAGCTACACCATGTTCGATCCCACCAACGGCCGTTCGGCGGTGTTCGGTGTGACCGGCCGTGGCAGCCGCAACCTGCTCTACGTGCCGAACGTCAGCAGCCAGACCGCCGACGCCAACGTGATCTACGATTCGACCGCGACCTTCGAAGCGGTGCAGGCGCTGGTGCAGGGCTCGGAGCTGAACGCATATCAGGGCCAGATCGCGCCGAAGAACATCGGCAAGACCCCCTGGGTGCACAAGCTCGACCTGTCGCTGCGTCAGGAAGTGCCGATCCCGTTCGGTGGCAAGATCGAACTGCTGGCGGACGTCGAAAACGTGCTGAACCTGATCGACAAGGATTGGGGCACCGTGCGTCAGGTCGGCTTCCCCTACACCGCGTCGGTGGTGAGCGTGGCCTGCGTCGCAAGCGCGACCGAGCCCTGCGCCCAGTACCGCTACTCGAGCTTCCGCGCTCCGAACGAAGCGACCAACATCAACGGTTCGCTGTGGGGCGTCCGCTTCGGGGTGCGCGTCAAGTTCTGATCGCGCGTCTCGTCTGAACATACGAAAGGGCGGCCCGGCAACGGGTCGCCCTTTTGCTTTGTGGCAAGGTGCAGCGTTCGGGAGAGGTGCTGTCCGTCAGCCGATCGCGCGCTGACCTGCGGCCGTGGTGCCGCTGGCCTCGGCGAGATCGAGCAGGCGCTGGGCTCCGGTCGTGCAGGCTGCGGCACCGGCGCCGCTGGTCAGCGCCCGTTCCAGCGCCGCCGCCGCCTCGCCCAGTTCCGGCTCCCCGAACAGGGCGGCGGTGCCGGCAAGCTTGTGCAGCAGCCGCGCCAGATCGCCGGCGCGCGCGGCGGGCGGAGCGGCGTGCGCGGACGACAGCAGCCAGCCAGCCTCCAGTGCGCCACGGACCGCAGCCACGGCTTCATCGCGCCGCGCCTGCCAGCGCGCCACCAGCCGCGGCGAGCGGGCCAGTGCCGAGGCGCGCGCCGCCGGGTCGGGCCTGACGCGGGCAGGCACGGGCGCACCGGGATGCTCGGCCTCGACGATCCGCGTCGGCAGCCAGCGCTGCAACGCTCGGGCGAGCTGCGCGAAGACTATGGGCTTGGCGAGATGCGCCTGCATCCCCGCCGCACGCGCCGCGGCGACATCTTCGGGAAAGGCATTGGCTGTCAGCGCGATCACCGGCAGCAACCCCGGCCCGATCCCCTCCGCCCGGATCGCGCGGGTGGCGGCCAGCCCGTCGCAATCGGGCATCTGCACATCCATCAGCACCAGATCATAGGGCCGCCCGCGCATGATGCTGTCGATCACCATCGCCAGCGCCTCGTTTCCGTCATGCGCGACATCGACCTCCTGCCCGCAGCGTTCGAGCATTTCGGTCACCAGCAGGCGATTGATGTCGTGATCCTCGGCCAGCAGGATGCGCGCAGGGGCGAGCGCGGGTGCCAGCGCAGGCGCCGACGAAAATGGGGGAGCATCGGCGCGCGGCCGATAATCGTCGGCGATGTCCTCGGCCACCGGCGGGGCGAGCGCGGCGGGCAGCACCAGGGTGAAGCGCGATCCCTCCCCCGGCGTGCTTTCGACCTCGATCCGCCCGCCCAGCAGCGCGGCCAGCTGGCGGCTGATCGAGAGGCCGAGACCCGTCCCGCCGAACCGCCGCGCGGTATCCGCCTCGCCCTGGGTGAAGGGCTGGAAGATCGTTTCCAGCTGCAAGGCGCTGATCCCGATCCCGCTATCGGCCACCGTCACCCGCACCTCCTGCCGCTCGACGCGGTAGGTCACGCGGATCTGGCCGACCTCGGTGAACTTTACCGCATTGCCGATCAGATTGAGCAGGATCTGTCGCAGCCGCAGCCCATCGGTCAGCACCCAGGGCGGGTCGAGTTCGGAATAGCGCCCGACGGGATCGTCACCGTTTTCACTTGCGAGATCGATCCGCAGCCCCTTGCGCGCCGCCGCCGGACGGTGGAGCGCAGCGCATTCGGCGATGCTGGCATGGAGATCGACCGGCGCAAGGTCGATCGCGAATTGCCCGCTCTCGATCTTGCTGAGATCGAGCACATCGTTGAGCAGCGTCATCATCGACCGGCCCGACTGGACGATCAGCTCGGCAAAGCGGCGCTGATCGTGGTCGAGCTCACCCTGTAGCATCAGCTCGGCGAAGCCCAGAACCCCGTTCATGGGGGTGCGGATCTCATGGCTCATATTGGCGAGGAATTCGGACTTGGCATTGGCCGCGTTCTCGGCATGGCGGCGCGCGCGGGTGAGCAGCAGCTCCAGCTCGACCCGCTCGGTCACATCGCGCGCGGCGACCACCACGCCCTCGCGCGCACCACTGTCGCGGTTGCGCACCACGGTGCAATCGGCCTCGACGAAGACGGGCGACCCGTCCGCCGCGTCGGCAAAGCGGCGATAGGTCACCCGCTCCCGCTCGCTCGTGCCATCGGCCAGCCGCCCCCAGGTCTGCATGATCCGCGCGCGCGCATCGGGATGAAGCCGCGCGCCGATGTGGCGGCCGAGGAAGGTGGCCGGGGGCGTTCCCAGCACCTCCGCCACCGAGGGCGAGGCATAGGTGCACAGGCCTGCCAGATCGAAGCGCAGGATCGCATCGGAGATATTCTCCGCCAGCAGATCGACCTCGCGCTTGCCCGCCGCCAGCTGCGCCATCATCCGGTCGCGCCCGGCGAGGATCGCGGCGACGGGCAGCCCGGTGAGGAAATTGGCGGCGACGAAAGCCTGCAACAGGTGCAGTTCGCTCATCCCCCCGACATTCGCCGCGGCGATCGGGCCGTGCCCCGTCAGAGTCATCCCGCTCGCCACCACCGCCACGCCCAGCACGTGCAGCGCACTGCCGAGACTGCCGAGCCGGAAAGCATGCAGCAGCGTGATCGGCTGGATCAGGAAGATCAGCGGATAGTGGCTCTGCCCGAACACGATCAGCGCGCAGGCCATGCCGCCGCACAGCAGCGCTGCGCTTTCCGGCACCGGAACGCGCGCCGCGGGCAGGGCGCCGGTAAGGCGGTCGAACAGCAGCAGCGATACCGGCACCACCAGCAGCATCGCCATCGAGTCGGTCAAAAACCACGTCATCGCCCCAATGCGCAGCTGATCGAGGCTGTCGCCCATCAGCGGCATGGTCAGGCTGGCTGAGACCAGCGGCCCGATCAGCCCCCCGGCCCAGACGAAGCGCGCCAGATCGCCGAGCCGGCTCATGTTCGGCTGCGCACCGGGCCCGGTGCGGGTCAGCGCCAGCACCACCGCGATCTCGACCATATTGGCGAAGGAGAACAGCAGCGCGACTGCCTGCGACTGTTGCACCACTGCATTGGTGGCGAGGCTGACCGCAAAACACGCGAGCAGCAGCGGCACCTCGTTGCCGAGCCGCAGCCGCAGCATCACCGCGACGATGACGGCGTTGGACAGCCACACCGGGCTGACATTGCCCCCGGCCTCGGCCAGCACCAGACTGAGGCAGGCGATGCCGAGATAGGCGATCCCGCCGATCAGCGCGGCGATCAGGCTGGTTGCATCGACAGGGCCAAGCGCGATCCGCGACAAGGCACCAATGGCGAAGTCCGCGATTCCCTGCCTGTTCGGCTGCTCCCGAGAGCCCGTGGACGGGTCGGAATCACCCGCCATGCGCGCCGCGGCCCGCACGCCCGCGACGGGCCGCGCGTCAGGCGCATTTCCCCCGCAGCCGCCATCCTCTGCCGGGACGCAGTCTGCATTCGCATCATACGGATCATCGCCGCCGTGCCGTTCATGATCCAGTGCGCGCTCGATCGCTGCGCTCCATCGCCAATTGCCAAGTCCTTGCTATAGTGTTTGCGCAAGGAGTGCGGTGAAAACCGCGTCCATATCGGAGGGATCGGGGAGCATCGGCCGTGGACACATTGCAGGAGAGGCGCTTCGAACAGCGCGAGCGGCGGGTGCGTTGGCCCCTCGTGGCGGGCATCGTGCTGCTCCATCTGGCCGCGCTCTATGGTCTGACCAAGGCGTTCGCGCCCGATTTCACCGCCAGTGTCGAGCGTGAGGTGATCGCCGCCTTCAGCATCGACACGCCGCCGCCCCCCGCTCCGCCCCCGCCTGAGAACCGGTCCGAACCGGATGAGGGCGCGCAGGGGGATCCGGGGCGCAAGGCTGTGGCGAGCGCAGTCACCAGTCCGCCGCCCAAGGTGCCGATCAGGCAGGACCGCCCCCTGCCGCGCGCGTCCTCGACCGGCAACGCCAGCCAGTCGGGCGCGGCAGCGGCGGGTGATGGCACCGGCGCTGCGGGCACCGGGCTCGGCACCGGGAGCGGCAATCGCGGCAGCGGCGGCGGTGGCATCCCGGTGACCAAGCCGGTGCATATTTCGGGCCGAATCGACAATGCCCGCGACTTCCCCGTGCCCCCCGGCGGGCGCGAAGCGCGGCGCGGGACGCAGGTGGTGGTGCGCGTGACCGTCGGCACCGATGGCCGCGCGCGCGGCTGCACCATCTACCGCGCCAGCCCCGATCCCGAAGCCGATCGCATCACCTGCCAGCTGGTCGAGACCCGCCTCGGCTTTCGCCCGGCGACCGATGCCAACGGAAACCCCGTCGCCGCGCCGTTCTATTGGCGCCAGCAGTGGTTCTGATGCGACCGGCGGCGGGATAATCGCCAGATCGGACTCGTCTCGCGGTCGCGACTTGCTATAGGCTCGCCGAGCAAAGGGGACTTCGAGTGAGCGCGATCCATCCGGTGATCCTGTGCGGCGGCAGCGGCACGCGGCTGTGGCCGGTCAGCCGCAAGGCGGTGCCCAAGCCGTTCCTGCCGCTGGTGAGCGAGGAGACCCTGTTCGAACAGGCGGTGCGCCGGGTTGCGGGGGACGATCACTTTGCCGCGCCGCTGGTGGTGGCGGGGGCCGCCCATGCCGATCTCATCACCGCGCAACTTGGCGATACCCCCGGCGCGCGGCTGGTGATCGAACCGGCGGCGAAGAACACGGCGCCCGCAATCGCGCTCGCCGCCGCGCTGCTGCCCGAGGACGCGGTGATGCTGGTCTGCCCGAGCGACCACCACATCGCCGACGCCTCAGCCTTCCGCGCCGCCGCGCTTGCTGCTGCGGCCCTCGCGCGCGAGGACTGGCTCGTCAGCTTCGGCATCGCGGCGGACCGCCCCGAGACCGGCTATGGCTATCTCCGGCGCGGAGAGGCGCTCGCCGGGGGCTATGCGATCCGCGAATTCGTCGAAAAGCCCGACCGCGCCCGCGCCGAGGCCTATCTCGCAAGCGGGGAATACAGCTGGAACGGCGGCATCTTCGCCTTCCGCGCCGGGCACCTGCTGGCCGAGCTCGCCGCCTATCGCCCCGACATGGCGCAACGTGTGCGCGAGGCGGTGGCGGGCGGCGTGGGCGAGGGTGCGCGCTTCCATCCCGCGGCCGAACCCTTTGCAGCGATCGAGGGGGACTCGATCGACTATGCGGTGATGGAAAACACCGCCCGCGCGGCGATGGTGCCCGCCGACATGGGCTGGTCCGACATCGGCAACTGGGCCGCGCTCGCCGATGCGCTGGCAGGCGGGGCCGACGCGGATGGCAATGTCGCGCGCGGCGGCGTGGCGGACTTCGCGCAGTGCCGCAATGTCTTCGCCATGAGCGACGGCCCGCGCATCTCGGCGGTCGGGCTCGAGGATGCGTGCATCATCGTCTCGAACGGCGAGGTGCTGGTGACCACGCGCGACGGCGCGCAGGCGGTGGGCAAGCTGCCCGGAGCGACGAACCAGTGAGCAGCGCGCGCCGACTGCCCACCCGGATGGTCGACAAGGTCTGGGGCCGCGACGTGCTGCCCGCGCCCTTCGCGGCGCCAGAAGGTGTGCGGATCGGCGAAATCTGGTTCGAACCCCCGCCCGAGGTGCCGCAGGTTCTGGTCAAGTATCTGTTTACGAGCGAAAAACTTTCGGTGCAGGTCCACCCCTCCGATGCCACCGCGCTGTCCGGAGAGGCAGGCAAGGAGGAGTGCTGGCTGGTGCTCGATGCCGAACCCGGCGCGCGGCTCGCGATCGGGTTCCAGCGCGAAGTGACTGCTGAGGAGATCGCGGCGGCAGCGCAGGACGGGACGATCGAAGATCTGCTCACCTGGCACCCGGCGCGGCGCGGCGACCTGTTCTATCTGCCCGCAGGCACCGTCCACGCGATCGGCCCCGGGCTGTCGCTGGTCGAGGTGCAGCAGACCAGCGAGACCACCTTCCGCCTCTACGACTATGGCCGCCCGCGCGAATTGCATCTGGAGCGCGCCTTGGCTGTGGCAGAAAACGTGCCCTATGCGCCGGAGCATCGCCGCAGCATTGCCGATGGCCCGGTGCTGGTCGATGGACCGCATTTCCGGCTCGACCGGATCGAGGGCGCGCCCGATGCCGCCACGCAGAATGCCTATCGCGGCGCGCTGCTGGTGCTGCCGCTGGCGGGAGAGGTCAGCGCGCGGGACGGATCGGCGCGGGCGGCTGCGGGGGAATGTCTGGTCGCCGACGGGCTGAGCAGCCTCGATTTCAGCGCTGCCCGAGTGACGCTGCTGGCCCGCGCAGCCTGACATCTGGCGCAATGTTTCACGTGAAACATTTGCAGAACATCTTGGGCCGCAAGGCTTACGCCGGCACCAGCAGCCGCTCGATCTCGGTCATGCCATAGGGCTTGCGCAGCACGGCGGCGGCTCCCAGCCGTTCGAACTGGCCTGCGTTTTCGGCATAGCCCGTCGCCAGCACGAAGCGCACCCCCGCCGCGCGCAGGGCCTCGGCGATGGGTTCGGAGCTTTCTCCGCCGAGGTTGAAGTCGATGATCGCAAAGTCGGGGCGATCCGCGGCGATGGCATCCAGCGCGGCGCCGACCGAGCTTTCGAGCCGCACCTCGGCCACGCCCAGCCGCTTGAGGTTCTCCTCGGTGTCGAGCGCGATGATGATGCTGTCTTCCACCACCAGCACCCGCGCCGGGACGGCTGCGGGCACCACGGCGGGATCGCGCAGCGGCTCGGGCGGGGGCGCGGGCCGCGTGCCGGGTTCGGGCGTGGGCAGGTGCCGCGCGGGGATGAGGAAATCGGCCTCCACTCCGCCCAGCTTGTAGCGCACATCGGCCTCGCCCCCGAGATCATGCGGGATCGAGCGGGTGATGATGGTCGAGCCGAAGCCCTGCCGCGTCGGCGCGGTGACCGGCGGGCCGCCGGTCTCGCGCCATTGCAGCGCCAGATCGCCGAAGGCGGTGCGCGCGAGTGTCACCTCCACCCGCCCGGCGCGCGCCGAGAGGCTGCCATACTTGGCCGAATTGGTCGCCAGCTCGTGCACCACCAGCGCAAGGATGGTATAGGCTTCCGGGGTGACGAGCACATCCGCGCCCACCAGCCGGAAGCGCGCACGGTCCGCCCCGCTATAGGGTGCCAGCTCGCCCTCGATCAGCCGGGTGAGGCTCGCCGGGCCCCAATTGCGCGCGGTGATATTGTCATGCGCGCTCGCCAGCGCGGCGATGCGCCCGCCGATGATCGCGGCAAAGCCGGGAACGCTGAATGCCTCGGACTGCGATTGCGCCACCAGCGCGCGGATCAGGCCGAGGATGTTGCGCACCCGGTGATTGAGCTCGGCAATCAGCAGGTCCTGCTGCTCGGCCGCGCGGGCGCGTTCGCGGGTGAGGTCCTCGCTCATCCGCAGGATCACCTCGATCAGCGTGCGGCGCAGGCGGGCGGCGATCTCGCATTCGTCGGCGCTCCATTCGGCGGAGTGACCCCGCACGGTTTCGGCCCAAGCGGCAAAGCTGGCGCGGGGCTGGAGCATTTCGCCGGGCTTGGCCGCCGCCTTGTCGGGATCGCCCGCCCAGGTGACCACACGGTCGAGCGGGCGGCGCCACAGCACCAGCGAATCCCGCGTGCCGCGCGACAGCGGCAGCACCAGCGCCCCTGCCGCGCGATCGGCAAAACCGGCGGCCTCGGGCACCTGATCGGCGAGCCGGGTGGTGGCATGGGTCGCCCCGCCCAGCGTGCTGGCGAGCAGCGGCGCGATCGCGATGAATTCCTCCGCGTCGGGCGCATCGCCGCTGGCGCGATATTCGCCCTCTGCGAAAAGCGAGATGCCGTCATGCTGGATCGTGCCGCTGAGCAGTTCCTCGATCATCGGCAGGCTGTCGCCAAGGCTCACCCCGCCGGCAAGCCGCAGCAGCAGGCGGTCGTTCAATTGCCGCGCCCGTTCGCGCAAGCCCTCGGCCTGGGCGACCAGAATGCGGTCGAGCATCAGCGAGAAGGTCTGGCTGAGCAGTTCGGCCACGGTGCGCAGCGAATAGGGCGGCAGGCGCGGCTCGCGGTGGTGGCACGAAATCATGCCCCACAAACGGTCATGCCGCACGATCGCAATGGCGAGCGAGGCCCCCACGCCCATGTTCCGCATATAGGCGAGGTGCATCTTCGAGTGCGAGCGCAGCATCGACATCGACAGGTCGAGCGGCGTGTCGTCGGGCCCCAGTTCGGGGAGGATCGGCACGGCCTCGGAGGTCATGTCGGCGATGACGCGGAACCGGTTGCGGCGGAACAGCTCGCGCGCCTGCCGCGGGATGTCGGCGGCGGGATAGCGCAGGCCGAGAAACGGCTCGAGCGCCTCGTGCCGGTCCTCCGCGATCACCTCGCCGCTTTCGTCGGGGTGGAAGCGGTAGATCATCACCCGGTCATAGCCGGTCATTTGCCGCACCAGCCGCGCGGCGGTATCGCACAGCATCGCGATGGTGGCGGACTGTTCGAGCTGGGCGATCACGGGCACGATCATGCTGACATGGTCGGCAAAGTCGTTGCGGGCGTGCGGCTCGAACTCGATGATCGATAGCCCGCCGGCTGTGTGCACCGCGCAGTCGAAGGGCTGGTTGCGGCCCGTGAGGTCGAGCCCGAAGCGGCGCTCCAGCGCATCGACACCGGCCAGCCCCGCCAGCGCCTGTTCGAGCGTGGCGAGCGCCGGGGCGGCGATCATGCGGCTGAGGGGCGTGCCCGGTTCGGGCAGGGAGTCGAGCCCCAGCAGATCGGCGACATTGGCGGACAGCTGCACCACCCGGCCTTGCGCATCGGCTGCAATCAGACCGCCGAAATCCTGAACCGCCGCGATGTGGTGGATCGCCTCGCGGTCGCATTCGGTCAGCGTGTCGCTGCGCTGGTGGAGGTTCATGACGAGGTGCTTTCGAGCGTGCGGTCCGGCGCCTGTCCGGTCTCGGCCACGGCGAGGAAATGGGCGAACACCGCCTCGGCCGCTTGGGTGGCGGCGGCGGCTTCGGCTGGCGGGGCGGGGCGTTCGATCCGGGCGCGCAGGCCCTGCCAGAAGGCCATCATCTCGCCATTGCCGAGGAAGGCGACCGGCCACTCCCCGCCGCCGATCCGGGCCACGGCCTTGGCGATGGCGCGATTGCCGAGCGCCGATCCGGCCAGAACCCAGGCCGTGCCGAGCGCATGGCCCGGCGCCGCGCGCCCGAGCGAGAAGAGCGGGGCGGACGCGGGGACAACCACGCCCAGCGCCGCCAGATCGCGCGCGATCAGCGGCGTTTGCGGTGGGGGGCGCAAGTCGGCGGGCGCGTGGGTCGCGAGCCAGATTTCGATCGGCGCGCGGGCGGCGTGTTGCAGGGCGAGAAAGCGGGCATAGTCCTGCCGCTGCTGCCAGCCGCTCGCCGCCTGCATCGCATGATCGAGCAGATCATGCGCAACCATCGTCGCCGCGCGCAGGTGCGTGCGCAGCGTCTCGTCTGGCTTGGCCGCATCGCTGACCGGCGCCATGAATCCGTCCTTCCCGCCAGAATCGGCTGGCTCGCCGAATTGCCGAACGATCCCGAGGGTAAGGCGAATAAGGCAAAAAAATGTGTCAAAAACTTATGACACACGGGTGAGAGCTTGGCAATCGGGCTCCGCCGCCTTCAGGGCGCGAGCAGGCGTCCGCCTTCCTTGCGCACGGCGGCCTCGAGCGGCCCCCGCATCACGCCGAGCAGCAGCGGCAGATCCATTTCGATCACCACGTCGTTGTCGCGCACTTCGACTCCGCCGGGAATGGTCTGGCCCATGACCACGGCGGTGATGCTCATGCGGTCTTCAGACGGCCATTCGGTCATCACCTTGGCAAGACCGGGGGGGAAGAAACCGCCGATCTCTTCCCCGTGCTTGTGCATCCGGGCGCGCACTTCTTCTTTGGTAAGATCGTGAGGCAGGACGACGCGCATGGCTCAGCGCTCCTTCGCGGCGGGCGTGACCGAAAAATCGGGCAGCGGCACGCCGGTGTCGGGCATCTCGCGCATGTCCTCCAGCGCTTCCGATCCGCCATAGCGGTATTCGAGATAGCGGCTCTTGATCGCGAGGTCATCGAGCGCGCCTTCGGCCAGCCGCCGGGTGACGCGATCGACTTCGCCGGAAAGCTTGGAGAGGCTTTCGGTCAGGCGCGCGTCGGCGGTCTTGCCGGCATATTCCTCGGCGCGCAGATGCGCGGGGATCTTGCGGTAATTGTCGATGGTTTCGGGGATGTATTCGCCCACCAGTTCGCGCACTTCGGCCATCGCCGGATGCGCACCGTCGAGGCCCTTCAATTGGAGGCCAAGCGCATCGAGCTGCACGCCGAGTTGATCGACCAGCGCCTGCGCGGGCGGGGGCAGGGCGGGACGCTGCGCTTCGAGCCACAATTCGGTGCGCGCGACCATCGCTTCGGGATTGCCCTGCTTCAGTTCGGCGCGCTTCGGCGTCCTGACCTTGGGAAAGCTCGAGAATACCGCCACGGCAATGGCGGTCGCCACGATCACCGCCATCACGCCCCAGAACCCGATTCCGCCGATGAACGCCCCGGCAATCCCCGCACCCAACCAGATCGCGAAGATCGCGAGCGCGATGTTGCGGACCTTGACGAGCAGGCCCTTGAGCTTGAGTTCGGCCGAGCCCTTGCCGATGCTCGCCCCGCGCAGCCCCGGCCGGTGCGTGCCGCCATCGCGCTGCACCGCGAGGCTGGTTTTGGCCTCGCGCAGGATGCGGTCGGAATCGCGGGTGGTGTCGGCCATTTACTTGTCCAGCGCCAGCAGCGAAGGCTCGCTCGCCGCGACCTTGGACTGCGCCTGCGCCTGACCTTCGGCGCGGGCGATATAGCCCTTGGACTTTTCGACCTCGGAACTCAGCACGTTCACCGTCTGCTTCATCGATTCCAGCGCGCGGACCTTGAAATTGTCGACCTCGTCCATCGTGTCGTAGATGTTCTGGAAAGCGCGCTGCAGCGTCTCCAGCGGGATCGTGGAGGACGCCGCCTGCTCGTGAATCTGCGCGGTCTGTTCGCGCAGCAGCGTGCTGGTCGAATCGATGATGTCGCTGGTGGTCTTGTTGAGCGCGGTGATCTGGCCGAGCACGAGGCGCTGGTTGGTCATCGCCTGCGCCACGGTGACGGCGGTGCGCAGCGCGCCGACGGTGGTGGTGCTGGCGCGGTCGACGCCCTTCACCAGTTCGACATTGTTCTTCTTGACCAGATCGAGCGCGAGGTAGCCCTGCACGCTCACCGCCATCTGCGTCAGCAGATCCTGCGTGCGCTGGCGGACATAGAACAGCGCGGATTCGCGCAGCGCCTTGGCCTTGGCGGGGTCGGACGAATCCAGTTCGAGCGCCTTGGCTTCCAGCTTGCCGTCCAATGTCTTGGCGATGTGGATCATCTGCTCCAGCTCGCCCATCGCCGCCCACAGCTTCTGCCGTTCGGTATCGATCGCGGCGTTATCGAGATGCAGCTCCTTCTTGCCGCTTTCGAGCCGCTGGAGGATCGCCGCGATGTGGCCTTGCGCGCTGGTATAGCTGTCGAAGTAGTTCTTGATCTTGTTGCCGAAGGGAATGATCCCGAGGATCTTGCGCGGGCCCGAAAGCTTGCCCTGCCGGCCGGGATCGAGATCCTCGACCGTGCGGCGCAGTTCGGCCAGATCCTTGCCCACGCTGCCATCGCCATCCATCGCGCGCACCGGGCGGTCGAGAAAGCGGTTCGACATCGCGGCGGCGGCGCGGATCTGTTCCTGCCCCATGCGTGTGATCTGATCGACTTTCTCGCCGAACTGCGGCGAATTGGCATCGACCGAAACCAGCTCGGTGACGAAGGCATCGACCTTGGTGTCGAGCTTCGACTTCTGCTCTGTGGTAACCGGCACCAGCCCGGCAGCCTGATCGGGCGCGACCTGCGGCACCGGATCGGGCGGGGTCAGCGAAAACGGGGTCGCGGTGGCCGTCTGGGTTTCGGTGCTCATGTTCGCGTCTCGTGCTCCCTCAAGCCCCGAGCCTGAGCTTTGGGGCGATCTCCACTGTATTAGTGATCTAAAACACGCCTTTCAAGCGGATGTGCGCATCCTAGGCCGGATTGGCCCCGTGCGTCCATCGCACCGGCGCGGATTCATTGGCAATTGCGCCTGCGGCGGGTAATTGCTGGCGTCAAATCCTGCCGCACAAGGGCCATTCATGACCGAGATCACCGCCAACACCGCTTCGCAGGAAGACGCTGCCGCCGCCGAGGCGGAAGCGAGCGCTGTGGCCCAGCCGGCCGCGTCCAGCCATATACCGGTTACGATTGGGGCAATCCTGCACAACATCCGCGATTGGTGGACGGTGCACGTCATCGGCCAGGTCGATCAAGCCGAAGTGACCGAGCGTCGCCGCGAAGACGGCAAGATGTCCGAGCACTACCTGTTCATGACCGCGATGAGCGGCGGGATCGCGGTGCTCGGCCTGCTGCTTTCGTCACCTGCCGTGGTGATCGGGGCGATGTTGCTCTCGCCGCTGATGGGCCCGATCATGGCGCTGGGCTTCTCGCTGGCGATCGGCGATTGGGAATGGCTCAAGCAATCGGCAATCACCCTGCTGATCGGAAGCGTGCTCGCGGTGGTGCTGTGCGCGGTGCTCGTGTTCCTCTCGCCGATCCAGACCATCACCCCCGAAATCGCCGGGCGCACCCGGCCCAATCTGTTTGACCTCTTCGTCGCGCTGTTCTCGGCCTTGGCGGGCGCCTATGCGATGATCCGCGGGCGCGAGGGCGCGATCGTCGGCGTGGCGATCGCGACGGCCTTGATGCCGCCGCTCGCGGTGGTCGGCTTCGGTCTCGCGACCTGGAACTGGACGGTGTTTTCGGGCGCGCTGCTGCTGTTCGTGACCAACTTCATCACCATCGCGCTGACCGCCTTCGGGATGGCCAAGCTCTACGGCTTCCGCAATTCGCTCAGCGCGCGCAACACCATGTTCCAGAACATCGCCCTGTTGACGGTGTTCGTGGGGCTGGCGGTGCCGCTGGCCTTCTCGCTCAACCGGATTGCGTGGGAGACCAACGCCCAGCGCATCGTGCGCAGCGAGATCAGCGCGCAGTTCGACGGGCGCTCGCAGCTTGATCAGCTGGACATGGACTTCACCGCGAGCCCGGTGGGAATCCATGCCGTGGTCTTCACCCCTTCGCTGCGGCCTGGTGTCGAGGAATCCGTTGCCAAGGGCCTGACCGAGCGGCTGGGCGAGCCGGTTGCGCTCGATCTGGTGCAATACGAGGTCGGCACCAATGAATCCGCCGCCGAGCGTGCGCAGCTTTCCGCCGCCCGTGCGCGCGAAGACCGCGAGGCAACCGCACGGGCCGAGGCGCTGACCATGCGCCTGTCGCTCGCCGCCGGGGTTGCGCCCGACGAGGTGCTGCTCGATCAGACGCGCCGCCGCGCGCTGGTGCGGGCCAAGCGGCTCGAGGGGGCAAGCCTTGCCACCTACCGTGCACTCGAGATGCGGATCGCCGGGACCGAACCGGGCTGGCGGGTCGAGCTGATACCCCCTCCGGCGGTGCTGCCTGCGATTCCGGTGAGCGAAGGCACGCCGAACAGCGACACGCTCGACCTGATCGGCTGGGCGGCCTTGCGGCTTGATCGAAGCGTGGTGCTCGCCGGGCCTGCCGATCAGGCCGAAGCCGCCGCCGAGGTGCTGCGTGAGGCCGGGGTTTCGGTTGCCGTGCGGCCGGGCACCGGCCCGCTGCGCGCAGGTTGGGCCGATCAGGGAGAATAGGCCGGTCCGGCCGTTTCTTGCTGGAGGCGATGGACCCGAAAGCGTTCGCCGTGCTTCTGACCTGCACTTGCCCCCTTAGGAGCCGCCGATGACGCCCGAAGACGAACGCTGGATGCGCGAGGCTATTGCCCTCGCCAAGACCAAGGGCACCGATCCCTCGGACACGCCGATCGCCGCGGTGATCGTGCGCGACGGCGAGGTGATCGCGGCCGAGACCAACCGCACCGCAGAGGACAACGACGCCACCGCCCACGCCGAAATCTGCGCCTTCCGCGCGGGCGGGGCGAAGGTGGGCGACATGGAGCTGAAGGGCGCGACGCTCTATTCCACGCTGCAACCCTGCGGGATGTGCACGATGGCGAGCATCTGGGCCAAGGTCGACCGCATCGTCTTCGGCGCCGGACGCGACGATGTGCACGAGATGTATTTCGAGGATCGCAGCCTCGACACCTTCGATTTCATCCGCGACGCCTATCGCGACGATCTCAGCATCGAAGGTGGCTGCCTGAAGGACGAATGCGCCGCGCTCTACTATCGCCCCGGCGACGATGTGCCCGAGGAGGAGCAGGGCAATATCTAGTCGCCGCTCTTACTGGCCGCGTTACGCCGCCAGATCGATCGGAACGATCTCGCCCGCCAGATAGAGCTTCTTGGCCTTGGCGCGGCTCAGCTTGCCCGAGGAGGTGCGCGGCAGGGTGCGCGGGGGGACGAGTTCGACGATGCAGCTCATCCCTGTGACCGAGCGCACCTTGTCGGCGATCTGTTCCCGCAGGCGCACGCGCTCTTCCGGGTCGGAGACCTTGCAGTGCACCAGCACCGCCGGGGCTTCCTCGCCGTTCTCCATCTCGATCGCGAAGGCGGCGATGTCGCCGTGGTTGAAGCCGGGAAGCTGCTCCACCGCCCATTCGATATCCTGCGGCCAGTGGTTCTTGCCGTTGATGATGATCATGTCCTTCGCCCGGCCGACGATGAACAGATAGCCATTGGCGGTGTAGCCCATGTCCCCGGTATCGAGCCACGGTCCCTTGCCGTCTTCGCTCGGCACGAGGCAGTCGCTGGTCGCTTCCTCGTTGCGGAAGTAGGAGTGCATCACGCTGGGGCCCCGGCACCACACCTTGCCGATCTGGTGATCGCCGCGCTCCTGCCCGTCCTCGCCCTGAATGGAGACTTCCATGTCGGGCAGCGGCTTGCCGCAATTGACGATCGCACGGTAGCGGGCCGGGCGCGACAGATCGCGCGGCGCGCCCGACAGGCGCTCTTCCTCGACCAGTTCGACGCGGATGCCTTCGCCCGGCGGCATCACCGTCACCGCCAGCACCGCTTCGGCAAGGCCGTAGGAAGGCGTGAAGCTCGACGCCTTGAAGCCCGCATCGGCAAAGGCGTTGACGAAGTTCTGCATCACGTCCGGCCGGATCATGTCCGC
Source organism: Porphyrobacter sp. YT40 (assembly GCF_006542605.1). GTDB lineage: Bacteria > Pseudomonadota > Alphaproteobacteria > Sphingomonadales > Sphingomonadaceae > Erythrobacter. The sequence continues at coordinate 269,086 of NZ_CP041222.1, read as the reverse complement.
GCCATTGCCCGCGATCCGCCAGCGCGACAGGTCGAAGCGTTCGGCGACGTTCGACTGGCTCGAGATGCGGCGCGCGCAGATATCGTAGCCGAAGGTGGGCGAATAGGAGAGCGTGTTGCCCTTGTTGCGGCTGATCATGTCGAGCCACGCCAGCGGGCGGCGCGCGAAGGCATCGGGTTTCAGGTAGTCGCCCGAGACCTGGTTGGCGATCAGCGAGAGCAGGCAGCCGACCAGCCCCATGTCGTGATACCACGGCAACCAGCTGACGCAGCGGTCGTTTGCGCCCAGCTCCATCGTGGTCGAATGGCCGTAGAGATTGTGCAGCAGCGCCCGGTGGGTCACCGCCACCCCGGTGGGGAAGCGGGTCGAGCCGCTGGAATATTGCAGGTAGCAGATATCGTCCGGATTGGCCTGCGGCAGGTCGCAGGCGGGGGCCGGGCGCTGGCTGAAATCCTGCCAGCTTTCCGCAGCGCAGCCCTGCCGCGCGGCGGCGGCGGCGGCCATTTCGGCGATTTCCTCGGGGTAGAGTAAAAGCTTGGGATCGCTGCTCATCAGCTGCACCGCGAGCTGGTCGATGAAGCTTTCCTTGCCGCCAAAGCTGGTCGGCAGCGGCAGCGGCACGGGCCATGCGCCGACATAGACGCAGGCGCAGAACAGCGCGGCGAAATCGGGGCCGGTCTCAGCGATCAGCGCGACGCGGTCTTCCTTGCCGATCCCCGCCGCGATCAGGCGGCGCGCCATGACGAGGGCATCCTCGCGCATTTCGGCATAGGGATAGACCCGCGAGAGTTCTCCACGCATATCGTGAAAATTGAGCCCCTTCTGGCTCTTCGCGGCGTAGTCGATCGCGTCGTTGAAGGTTGCAAATTGCGCACGGATGCGCGGCAGGTCGCAATCATTCGGCGTCGGCGTCAATGCGGCGTCGGTCATAATTTTCAGCGATACCCGTAAGTTGCGGCGCGTTTCATGGCGATATCCCGTTCGCGCTCTGGCATAACCCCGTGTCGCCGGGCATAGTCCGGCGGCGTCCAATATTTCGCATTTGATAAGGAAAGTGGCACGAATAAGGCGAAATGGTTTCACGTAAAGCGAATTCGTCATCGTCCGGTCGCGATACCGGGGAGGATCGCCGCGTTTCGGGGCGGGGTGCAAAGCGGGTGAAACCCCCGCTGGGCGAGGCGCAATTGCGCGATCTGGCTCTGCATTACGCCGCCCGCTTCGCCACCACCGGCGCGCGGCTGGAGAGCTATCTCGTCCGCAAGATCCGCGAGCGCGGTCTGGCCGAGGATGCCGACGGGCGCACGCTCGACATCGACATTCCCGCGCTCGTCGCCCGGCTGGTGGAGCTCGGCTATGTCGATGATGATGCCTATGCCCGGATGCGCGCCCGCGATCTCGGTGCGCGCGGCTATGGCGCACGGCGGGTGGAGGAGACGCTCCGCCATGCCGGGGTGGAAGAAGGATTGCGGCAGGCCCACGCGCCGGGTGAGGCGGCCAGCCGCCGTGCTGCGGCGCTGATGGCGAAAAAGCGGCGGCTCGGGCCTTGGGGCGCCCTGGGCGAGGGCGGCGATCCGCTCGCGATCCGCAAGGCGCGCGAAAAAGCCGTTGCAGCAATGCTGCGCGCAGGCCACCAATACGAACACGCCCGCTTCATCCTCGCCGCGTCGCGGGGCGAGGACATCGAACAATGGATTGCCGAGGCGGAAGAGGCAGAAGGGATCGACGAGCGATGGTAAGGCACTGGCTGGCAGCCGCACTTTTGGGACTGGGCACGCTGGCGGCCTGCTCGCCAGGCGAAAGCACGGCCGCTGCGGCGCAAAGCCCCGTCCCGCCCGCAGGTGAGGGACAAGCGGCGCGCCACCCGGTCTCGGGTCTGCGGGTGATCGATCTGGTGGTCGAGAGCGGGGGCAAGCGCCTGCCGTTCAAGGTCGAACTGGCCGACACCGGCGAAGCGCAGGCGCGCGGCCTGATGTTCCGCACCGAGCTGGGCGATTTCGAGGGGATGATCTTCCCCTCCGCCACGCCCGAACCGCGCAGTTTCTGGATGAAGAACACCCCGCTCAGCCTCGACATCATCTTCATCGGGCCGGATGGGCGGATCGCCAATATCGCGGCGAACACCACGCCCTATTCGCTCGATTCGGTGCCATCGAAGGGCCCCGCCAGCGCCGTGCTGGAACTGCGCGGCGGCCGCGCGGCGGCGCTCGGGATCGTGCCGGGGGATAGAGTAAGTTACACGGTCCCGTGATCTCTCACTTGGCGCACCGGTGCGAATCCGCTAGGCGCTGCCCGCATGGGTATCCTCGCAAAGATCTTCACCTGGTGGGATGGTGCCACGATCGGCACGCACCTGTGGGCCAGCCGCGCCAAGGGCGAACACGTCGGCACCGATGCCGCCGGCAACAAGTATTACCGGGAACGCGCCAAGGGCAGCGGGGCCAACACCGGCTCCTACACCGCGCGTGAAAAGCGCTGGGTGATCTACAACGGCGCCAATGACGCCAGCCGCGTTCCGGCCGAATGGCACGGCTGGCTGCACGGCACCTATGACGAGGTGCCCGAAAGCCACCTGCCCCCGCCGCGCATCTGGGAGGCCGACTACACCCCCAACGCCACCGGCACCCTCGCCGCCTATCGCCCGCAAGGCGCCCTGGAGCGCGGCGGCCAGCGCGCGCGTGCTGTCGGCGATTACGAAGCCTGGACCCCCGGCGGCGCGGACAGCTGAGGCGCAGGGCGGTGCGCGGGCTCCATCTTGCCGCCGCGCTGGCAGGCGCGCTGACGCTGGGGGGCTGCGACTATTTCGCCGCGCCCGAGGAAGATGCCGTCACCGTGCCGCTCGGCGAGGCGAGCGCTTCGCCCGATCCCTACGCGGCGGCCACGCCTACCAACGATTACGGCGCGACCCCGATGAACGAGCGGGTCGCGGTGCTCGGGCTGCTCAACAAGCGCAACAATGTCTCCGAAGAAATCAAGCTGAAGCCCGGCGAAAGCCGCGAGATCGGCCCGGTGATCGTGCGCGTCTCCGCCTGTGAGCGCACCGCGCCGTGGGAAATGCCGCAGGAGACGGGGGCCTTCGTGCAGGTCGACATCCGCAACCGCGGAGCGGCGCAGCATTCGCGCGTGTTCTCGGGCTGGCTGTTCCGCGAATCGCCCAGCCTCAACGTTGTCGAGCACCCGGTCTACGATGTCTGGGTCAAGGACTGCACGATGCGCTTTCCGGGAGAGGAGGGCCCCGCCGCGCCCAAGCCCGAAGCCTCGGGCAAGCCCGCCGCGCGCCCGGCGGCGTCGGCTTCTCCCGCGCCCGAAGCCGCCTCGCCCGCCGTTCCGGCCGCATAAGCGCCGCCGAACCACCGCCACGCGGTGCCGAGGCTGATGCGCGGCTGGCCCTGCGCACGTTCCACCAGCCGCCGGTAATCGGCCTGCGCCATCTCGGTCGCGCCCATGCTGCGCAGATGCTCGGTCATGAACTGGCAGTCGAGCAGCGCAAAGCCCGCGCGGTCCATCATCGCCACCAGCCAGGCCAGCGCGACCTTGCTGGCATCGGGCACGCGGCTGAACATGCTCTCCCCGCAGAACACCCGGTCGAAGCTGACCCCGTAGAGCCCGCCCACCAGCTGCGGCGCATCATCCGCGCCCGCCGCCCAGCATTCGACCGAGTGCGCGTGTCCGGCGCGGTGGAGGCCGATATAGGACTGCACGATCCGCTCCGAGATCCAGGTCTCGGGGTGATCCTCGCGCGGTTCGGCGCAGGCGCGGATCACCTGTTCGAAGGCGCGGTCCACCGTCACGGTGAAGCGATCGGCGCGGATCACCTTCTTCAGCGACTTCGACAGATGCAGCCCGTCCAGCGGAATGATCGCTCGCTCGCGCGGCTCGACCCAGAACACCTCGCTGTCCTCGCGCGTGTCCGCCATCGGGAAAATCCCGCTGCGATAGGCAAGCAGCAAGGTTTCGACCGGGATCGGAGGGCGCTGGGGTGCGTGCATGGTTGCAGTGCACAATACATGGCCGGGCGGGTTGAGGCAAAGAGGATTGCCTAACGCGAGAGGCTCGGATAAGGGGCCGCTTCCGCCAGTGCAGGGGTGTAGCTCAGCTGGTAGAGCATCGGTCTCCAAAACCGAGGGCCACGGGTTCGAATCCTGTCACCCCTGCCAATTATCTCGCGAAGCGGCTCCCGCCGCCTTTCACTCGTGACGGTTCCTCCTTTCATCATGCCTGTTTCGGGCCGCTTCGGTCGATGCAGCTGCGCAGCGGTGTGCTGGCGCGCTCACTCGGGATGCACTGAGGCGCGCAAGCATTCTTGCATTCGCGCTGCCTTGGGCGTAAGAGCCGCAGCGTCTTTTCCGACATCGGCAGATTATCCAGCCCCTCCGGCGACCTTGTCCCGGGCGGCGCGGAGCCCTACCTGAAAGCCGGCCGGTGAAGACCACAGGCATTACGCGAAGGACAAGGGCTGCCATGGCCGACAAGATGATCGCTCCCAAGGACGGGGCAGACGAAAAGAAGCGCAAGACCTCGCCCGGCGAATTCTTCGCTCAGGTCAAGGCGGAGACGAACAAGATCGTCTGGCCGACTCGCGAGGAGACCGTGCGCACGGCGATCTTCGTGTTCATCTTCATGGTGATCCTGGCGCTGTTCTTCCTCGGCATCGACACGGTCTTCGGTCTGACCGTGCGCACGCTGATCGACCTGATCCAGTAAGGCGCGCGAATCGCCGCGCTTACCATCCCCATTTTCCAAGGACGTTTCATGGCTCGCTGGTACATCATCCACGCTTACTCCGGTTTCGAGAACAAGGTGCGCGACGCGATCATCGCCGAGGCCGAGCGGCTGGGCCTGTCCGACGGTGTCGAGGAAGTGCAGGTCCCGACCGAAACCGTGACCGAGGTGAAGCGCGGCAAGAAGGTGCAGGTCGAGCGCAAATTCATGCCCGGCTACGTGCTCGCCAAGCTGAACATGACCGACGATGTCTATCACTTGGTCAAGAACACCCCCAAGGTGACCGGCTTCCTCGGTTCGGGCAACAAGCCGCAGCCGATTTCCGAAAAGGAAGCCTCGCGCTATTTCGGCGGCGTGGCCGAAGCCCAGGCGACGCCGAAGCGCGACATCAGCGTCGATTACGAGATCGGGGATTCGGTCAAGGTGCTCGACGGGCCCTTCGCCAGCTTCAACGGGATCGTCGAAGAGCTCGATTTCGACAAGGCCAAGGTCAAGGTCAGCGTGTCGATCTTCGGCCGCGCGACCCCGGTGGAGCTCGATTTCGAGCACGTCGAGTTGTCGAAGTAAGGGCGCATTCCGTCACGCGTCCCGGCGGGCATTTGGTTCGCCGAGTCGCGCGGGATTGACCGCTGCGCGGCTCAATATTGCGTCAGGTTGATGGTGCAGGATTCTGCATAGCCCTGATTGGCAACGCACATTTGGGCCGCCTGCAAGGCCGCTTCCTCGAGGCTGTAGCTTTCACCATAGCCGACTTGTGCGCAGTTCTGCGGCCCTTGCGGGCAGCAGATGCTGCAATAGGTCTGCACCCTGTAATAGCTTTGCTGCGGCTGTTGATAGGCCGGGGGCGGTGTGGATTGCCCTGACAGGGGCACAGCGCCCGAAGCCAGCCCGACGGGGGCAGCACTCGGCGTGTCGGACGGGGCGGCGGACGGTTCCGAACTGGCGGGCGGCGTTGCGGTGGGTGCCGGATCGGGCGCGCCGCTGGCGATCACTTCGGGGCCTTCCTTGCCGGGCTCGGGCTCGGACGACTTCCCGTCGAAATAGAACAGGAAGATCAGAGTGATGATAAAGAACCCCGCGCCGCCGGTCGCATTCAGGCCGAGACCGAGCGGCTTCACTTCCCTGCCTTCGATCGTGATCGTATTGGGCAGAAGCGATGCGGCCATCACGCCGATGCCGAGCGCGATCAGCACGGAGATCAGCGCGGTGACCTGACCGGTGTGGGTCAGCCCCGATTCCTTGGTGAACAGGGAAAAGCCGACAATCACGATAAACAGGCCGACGAGAAAGCCTGTCACCCGGCCCAACACGGTAGTCCACGACATAGGCATGCCCCCCGGCAATGCGACGCTACGACTTGATTTGCATGGGAGAGATTGCGCCTCCGGGGCCGGTCTGTCCAGCGGGGATGCAACTCCCGCGTCGGATTTGCCCGAAGATCATGTGCCGGATCTCTGGCGCGGTCGTTCCGCCCCCTTTAGGTCAAGGCAATGAAAACCCGCCCCGGCATCTGCCAGAAGAAGCGCCGCTTCGCCTCGCGGGACGAGGCCGAGGCGGCTGCGTTGCGTGCCGATGTTACCTTGCGCGCTTACAAGTGCGCGCTGTGCAAGGCATTCCACCTCACCAGCCGCACTAAGGGGTTGCGGGTGCCGCGGCCCCCTGCCGGATAAGGCTTATAGCCGTGAGGCCGGATCAGCCCTTCTTGCCGCCCGCTTTCTTGGCAGGTGCAGAGGTCGCCCTGAGCGCAGCGAGTTCGGCCTCGATCGCGCTGGCGCGGCGCATTTCGTCGATCTCGCGGTCGACGCTCGCGCTGGTGCGGGCCGGGATTTCGTCCTCGATAGCGAATTGCGCGCGCTGTTCCAGCGTGGCGATGCGGTTGAGGTGGGCTTCGGCACGGCTGCCGCCGCCACCCACGGTGCTTCCGCCGCTGGCGGCATAATCGGCGGCCATCTGCGCCTTGGCCTGCAGACGCGTCTCTTCGCGCTTGGCTTCAAGCTCGCGCACGGCGGCATCGATTTCGGCGAGATTGGCATCCGCGCCCTTGATGTCGGCGTTCAGCTGAGCGATCGCCTGACGGCATTCCTCGCGCGCAAGCAGCGCCTGACGGGCCAGATCCTCGCGCCCGTGTTCCATCGCCGTCTTGGCCTTGTCGGCCCAGTCGGCCTCCTTCAGCTCCTGCTGGGTGAGCGAGGCTTCGGCGCGGCGCTTGGCCTGCGTGACGCGGGTGCGCTCTCCGGTGAGCGAGATGATCGATTCCTCGATCTCGCGCTGGAGCATGGTGAGCATCTTGGCCGGGTTCGATGCGGCTTCGATCGCGCTCGTCACGTTGCTGGAAATCAGTTCCTTGATCTGGATTGCAACCCGAAACATGCACGCCCCCTTGTTCAGCCCGATGGCCCGAGCAAAGGCCATAGAGGACAATTATTTGCAAATTGGTGAATGGCAAGAACCGATTGCGCCAGAGAGGATTTTCCTACTGGCACCGTTCGATCTAGGGACGGCGCATGCGCCTCGCTTCTTTCACCCGCGTCACCCCTCGCCGCGCGCGCCCGCGCCGCGCGCAAGCCGACCTTGTCCGGGGCGGGAGTTTTGTCTCTGAACAGTGTCTCATGTGTCTCCAACAGGCTGCGGGATGAACGTGCGCCGGGGCAGTGCAGGCTTGCATTGCGCGCCAGAAACGCTATGCGCGCGCCTTCGTCTGGCCACGGGCCGGATGATTCCGTGCGGGAGCCTGAAGGATTGCACATCCCGATGGCGCTGGACCGCTTAACATGAGCCTGAGTTGGAAACAGCCGGGCAACAGTGCGACAGGAGTAAGGCCTCATGGCCAAGAAAATCGAAGGCTATATCAAGCTACAGGTGCCCGCGGGCTCTGCCACCCCCTCGCCGCCGATCGGCCCGGCGCTGGGTCAGCGCGGGGTGAACATCATGGAATTCTGCAAGGCGTTCAACGCCGCCACGCAGGAAATGGAAAAGGGCATGCCGATCCCGACGGTCATCACCGTCTACGGCGACCGTTCCTTCACCTTCGTCACCAAGACCGCGCCGGCGACCTACTTCATCAAGAAGGCCGCGAACCTCAAGTCGGGCTCGAAGGAGCCGGGCAAGGTCTCGGCGGGAACCATCAAGACCTCGCAGCTGCGCGAGATCGCCGAAGCCAAGATGGCTGACCTCAACGCAAACGACATCGATCAGGCGATCAAGATCATCGCCGGGTCTGCCCGCTCGATGGGCCTCGAAGTGGTGGAGGGCTAAGCACATGGCAAAGATTACCAAGAAGGCGAAGGTTCTGGCGAACCTCGACCGCGAAAAGCTCTACACCGTCGACGAGGCGCTGAGCGTCCTGCGCGAGCACAAGAGCAAGTTCGACGAGACCGTCGAAGTCGCGATGAACCTCGGCGTCGATCCGCGTCACGCCGACCAGATGGTGCGCGGCATGGTGTCGCTGCCCTCGGGCACCGGCAAGGACGTCAAGGTCGCCGTTTTCGCGCGCGGGGACAACGCCGAAAAGGCGCTGGCTGCCGGGGCCGACAAGGTCGGTGCGGAAGACCTGCTGGAAGACATGCAGAACGGCAATCTCGACTATGACCGCGTGATCGCCTCGCCGGACATGATGGGCATCGTCGGCCGTCTGGGCAAGGTGCTCGGCCCCAAGGGCCTGATGCCGAACCCGAAGCTCGGCACCGTCACGCCCAACGTCGCGCAGGCGGTGAAGGACGCGAAGGCAGGTCAGGTCGAATTCCGCGTGGAAAAGCAGGGCATCATCCACTCGGGCATCGGCAAGCTCAGCTTCTCGGACGACGCGCTGAAGGCGAACTTCAAGGCGCTGACCGATGCAGTGGTGAAGTCGAAGCCCGCCGGGGCCAAGGGCAAGTATGTCCGCAAGGTCACCGTGACCTCGTCGATGGGCCCGGGTCTCAAGGTCGACCTCAGCGAGGTCGAAGGGGCGTGATTTGAAGGGCGAAGCCGCATCCGCGGCTTCGCTTCCTCGCTCACGGGGCCTGAAGGCCCCATCGCTGCGGGCGCCCGGTCGGGCTTGCGATCCCTGCGGGATCGAGAGTCTTTCCTACAGCTAGGCTGACAGCATAAAAGGGGTCGGAAGCATTGCGCTTCCGGCCCCTCTTGCCTTACGCGGAATACGTCATCTCCCCTCTTGTCTTTGTCGGGCGTTCGCCCATCTTGGTCGTGCGCGCGGCATCCTCTCTCCCCTCCCTGCCGCTGCCCCCGAACATAGAGGTACAGCCGATGCCCTTCACTCCCGAGCGTCTTGCGCCGCAATGGCTGGTCCCGGCGGTCGCAGTAGCGGCTGACGGATTGCTGCTGAGCTACAACGTGACCCTAGGCCTTGCTGCCGGGGCGCTGCTGGCAGTGCTGGCGGCGGTCTGGCTTTACCTCGCGCTGCGTTATGGCTCGCTCAGCGGCACGCCCTCGGCACGGGTGGCGCTGGCACAGCGGGTGCGGGCGCAGGACGAGCTGCGCCGCCGCGCGGTGCTGCGTTCACGCGCGCAGCAGGGCTCGGATCCGGCCGAGGACGCCTGACCGCGCGGCGAGCGACTTCGCGCCGCTCACCCCCGCATCGAACGCCCCGCGCGCGCCCAGCAGAGTGCGGTTGGCGAGGGTGGGTTCGAGCAGCATCAGGCTGGTGCACTCCGCCCAGTGCGTGCCGAACAGCGCCTTGTGCGCGCCTTCGCCCTCGGTGAAGTCGAAATACCGGAAGCGCGCTTCGGCGAACAGCTGCTCCAGCGCCTCCATCTGAAGCACCGTCCCCGGTGAGAGCCGCGCCCAGTCCGGATCGTAACCGAGATGGGCGTAGACGAGGGTCTCTCCCACCACGGGGAGCGAGAGGTAGGCGATCGGCTGGCCGCCCGCGTGGAGCAGAAAGGCGCGCATCCGGCCTGCCTCTGCCGCCTCCAGCATGGCGCGGCGGGCGGCGGGGGTGTCGGACAGTCCGGCATCCAGCAGCCGCGCTTGATAGGTGCGCGCCGACAGCGGCAGGGCCGCGGCGAGGAAGTCCTCGATCTCGGCGGGGGTGCGGTGGGCTGTGACGCGGTAGCCGCCCGCCTCCTCCGCCAGCCGCCTGGCCTTGCGCCTGAGGGTCGAGCGGGTCTTGCCCGAGAAGCCCCGGAGGTAGCCTTCGAAGCTGCCGTCCATGGCGATGTAGTGGCGGCGGTAGTCCTGCCGCCCGCCCGCGAGGAAGCCGGGGAAGCGCGCGGTGATGGCGCCGAGCTGCTGGGTGGGGGCGGAGAGCACGCGCACTCCGTCAGGCCCCGGCGGCGGGGCCGGGGGCAGGGTGCCGACGAGCACGTCCTCGAGCGTGAAGGCCCAGGTCGTGAGCGCGCGCGGCACGCTCAGCAGGCGGCGCGAGCCCAGCGTGAAGTCGATCGCGGCGCTCGCCATCGCAGGCTAGAGCGAGCCGTAGAGCGTGTTGGACAGCAGCTGCTCGGCAATGCGCATCCCGGTGCGCACCGGGCTGGCGGGCAGCGGCTCGTGTCCGATGCCCGTCAGGCGCGGGGCGGGCGGGGTCTCGGCATAGGTGCCGGTGGTCACCCCCCGCATCGTCGAAAGCGCGCGGACCAGTCCGCCAAAGCGGCGGCGCACGATCGGGTTCACCGCCAGCTTGCGGCGGTTGATGAGTTCGAAGGAGTGGCTGACCAGCGTGAAGCTGCACCGCCCCCCGTCGCGGGCATGGCGGATCGCGCTGAGCATCTCGGCCAGCGTCAGCGCGGTGATCTGCGCGTGGCGCAGCCCGCCGCCGATGGTGCCGATGGTGCCGACGGGCACTTCGACCACGCCCATGTGGCCGATCGGATCGCGGTCCTCTTCGGTGAGGCCGATGCGGCAGGCGCTCGCCCCGACCAGTGCGGGGCAGTGGCTGGTGTCGTAGGCGATGTCGATGCTGGCGAGCGCGCGCAGGGTGTTGTCGTCGGCGCCGTAATTGCCGGCCCGGAAGGCGACCGGCGCGGGTGCGCCGGCGGCGATCAGCGTGGAGCGGGCATAGTCGAGGATCGCGCATTGATCCTCGAACGGGAAGTCGGCGAGGTCGTGGCCGGTGGTGCCGAGGCGCAGCGGAGCGGACGCGCCTGCGAGGCCCAGCCATTCGGTGTGGCAGTGGAGTTGCACGTCCTGCCCGGTGGCGACGATGGGGCCGACAATGTCCTCGATCGCGGCAACGCCCCAGATCAGCGCGGGCATGGGATCGACAAAGAACACCGCCTTCTGTCCGTGCTGCGCCAGAACCTCGAGCTTGTGCGTCACACCCGCCGGCCCCTGCGGCGTGTTGCAGGCGATCGAGCGCGCGAAATTGTCCGCCCGGTCCGCCGCGCCCGGCCCCGTATAGAGACCCGAGGAATACTCGGTGTCGATGGTAATGAACACGCGGGTCATGACGCCAACCCGTTTAGCGCCCGAGAGTTAAGGTCGTGTTATGTTGTCTCTCCGAGGTCAGATCCCGCCGGGCGTGATGGCATGGCCTTGCCCGGCAAGCCCGCTGGCGAGGCTCTCGGCGCAGGCCTTGAGGCTCTTGGCGCTGACCGAGCGGATCACGAAATTCGCGCCCACCCGGCCTTCGCGAAAGAAGGGGTAGGAGCCGATCTGGCAGCCCTCGTGCGCGGCCTCGGTCTGGCGCAGCAGATCGGCGACCTCGCTTTCGGCGACCCAGCAGCCGAGCGTTTCGCTGAGCAGTGGCAGTCCGCCTTCGAGCTGTCCGGTGAGCGCATCGAGCATGCCTGCGGTGATGTGCGGCACGCCCGCCATCAGGAAGATGTTGCCACGCCGGATGCCGGGTGCGCCAGACATGCGATTGGGGATGAGGTCCGAGCCTTCGGGCACCCGCGCCATCCTGAGGCGCCCTTCGTTCAGCCCGCCGCGGGTCTCGTAGTAACGCTCCAGCAGCGCGCGCGCCTCGGGGTGGATGACGACCGGCACGCCCAGCGCCGCCGCGACCGCATCGACCGTGATGTCGTCATGCGTCGGCCCTATCCCGCCGGTGGTGAAGAGGTAATCGTTCGCGGCGCGCAGATCGTTCACCGCCGCGACGATCCGCGCCTCGACATCGGGCACCACCCGCACTTCGGCCAAGCGGATGCCCTGCACCTGAAGCCAGCTGGCGACCTGCGCAATGTTCTTGTCCTGCGTGCGGCCGGAGAGGATTTCATCGCCGATAACGACAAGTCCGGCGGTCCAGATCTTTTCGGGAGAGGTCATGAGGGAGGATTAGGCGCTTCGACTGACGGTCTCAAGCGCGTAGAGACGCCGGTGGCACAAGAACCGGTTGCGTAAGCAACCGCAAGGCCGACCGGCCGCCCGCAGCGATGCGACCTTCAGGTCGCGAGAGCGAGGACATCGCAGCCCGGATGGGCTGCACAGATCATTCAGCCGCCTCAAGCTGCTCGTCTAGCCCGCGTGCATTGGCACCGGCGCGGGTGAAGGTCAGAATGCCGTCGGTCAGCGGGTCGTCCTTCATCCGTTTGCGATCGACGACGTATTCCTGATTGAGCCGCCAGGGGTAGCTCACGGAATTGCGCGGCATGATGTGCTTGCCGCGCTGGATGTAGCCGCTCGAGAAATCGAACACGTCGTCCTCGACAATCGCAGCCTCGGCCTCGGGCGTCAGCACCGGGGTGGCGATGGTGGTGCCGGTCCGCCGCATGTGTTCGAGCACGCGGCAGACATAGTCCGAGTTGATATCCGCCCGCAGCGTCCAGCTGGCGTTGAGATAGCCGAACACCACCGCAAGGTTGGGCAGGTTCGAGAACATGCAGCCCTTGTAATAGAACCGCTCGTTGAACTGCACCGGCTCGCCATCGACCCGCACGTCGATCTTGCCCGCGACCGCGAGCTTGAGGCCCGTCGCCGTCACGACGATATCGGCCGGGAGGAACTGGCCATCGGTCAGCCGCACGCCGCCCTTTTCGAAACTGGCGATATGGCCGGTGACGACGCTCGCCTTGCCCGCCTTCATGGCGGTGAAAAGGTCTTCATCGGGCACCAGACACAGCCGCTGTTCCCACGGGTTGTAGGGCGGGGTGAAGGTCTCGCGGTCGAAGTCCGGCCCCAACGCCTTCTCGATCTTCTTGTAGAGCGCGTCCTTCACCTTCTGCGGCTTGTCGCGCGCGGTCTTGAAGGCGAGGTCCTGCAGCTTGATGTTCTTGAACCGGGTGATTCGGTAGGCGAGGCTTTCGGGAAGCACCTTGCGCAGGAAGTTCGCCACCGCGTCCTTGGCCGGGCGCGAGAACATCCAGGTCGGCGTGCGCTGGAGCATCGTCACGTGCCCTGCCTGCTTCGCCATCGAAGGCACGATGGTGACGGCGGTCGCGCCCGATCCGATCACGACCACGTTCTTGCCCTTGTAATCGAGATCGTCGGGCCAGAACTGCGGGTGGATCACCTGCCCCTCGAATTCGCCGAAATCGAAGCCGGGATCATAGGGCTCGTCGTAATCGTAATAGCCCGCGCCCAGATAGAGGAAATTCGCGGTCATCCGGGTGCGGCTGCCGTCGGCTGTTTCCAGCTCGACATGCCAGCGCGCGTCATCGTGGTGGAAGTCGGCGCTGATGACCTTGTGGCCGAAGCGGATGTGCTGGCGGATGCCGCGTTCGTCGACGATGCGGTCGAGATATTCGAGGATCGCGGGCGCATCGGCGATGCTCTTTTCGTGCCGCCACGGCTCGAAATCGAAGCCCAGCGTGTGCATGTCGCTGTCCGAACGGATGCCGGGGTAGCGGAACAGATCCCACGTGCCGCCAAGATTGTCGCGCCGCTCGACGATGGCGTAGCTGTGATGCGGCGCTTTCATTCCCATGTGCGCGGCCATGCCGATGCCGGAAATCCCGGCACCCACGATCAGCACGTCGAAATCGGGCGGTGTTGCGAGCATGTCGGGGCCTCTCTCTCCCTGATTGGCCGTGATGTAACCACAGCCTTCCCGCAAAAGCGAGTCTTGAATGGCAATCTGCAACTGACTTTACGCCCACCGAGGGCAGATGCACGCAACTGGCTGAAACGTAATATTGTTGCGATTGCATAGGAATGCAGCGGACGCATCCATCGCTGTGACCGCCAATGTGGCATTTTTGCTACTGTCAGGCCATTAGTTGCCTGTGACTCTTGTTAGTGCGCGCCTTGCTGATAGGCTCCGCCTCGCAACCAAGACCGGCATCAAGACCGGCTGGTGTGTGGAGAGAGGACAGCCATGAAGCGCAATTTCGCATATTACGCGTGCGGCCTGTTGGCCTGCAGCGCATTGACCACCCCCGCCTTTGCTCAGGATCAGGATGACGAGGCGGAGGCCACCCGCAACGCCGACAATGTCATCATCGTGACCGCCACCCGCCGCGCGCAGGACGTGCAGGACATTCCGCTGGCGGTGACCGCAATTGCCCCGCAACAGCTCGAAGCGCAGCGCGTGGTCAACATCCAGCAGATCGCGGCGCTCGCGCCGTCCTTCACTGCCAGCCAGGCGCAGCTTGCCTCGGGCTCGGTCGTGCTGCGCGTGCGCGGCATCGGCACGACCTCGAACAATATCGGCTTCGAAAGCGCGGTCGGCATCTTCATCGACGGCGCCTATCAGGCCCGCCCCGGCGTGGCGCTGAGCGAATTCGTCGACGTCGAGCGCGTCGAAGTGCTGCGTGGCCCGCAGGGCACGCTGTTCGGCCGCAACACTTCGGCCGGCGCGCTCAACATCACCAATGTCCGGCCCGACGTGACCGAGTTCGGCGGCTTCGCGAACGCCGAATACGGCAATTTCAACGAGGTCAGCCTGCAAGGCGCGGTCAACGTGCCGATCGTGCAGGACACGCTCGCGCTGCGTGTCACCGGGGCCTATCGCAACCGTGACGGGTTCCTCGATGTGGTCGACCGTACCGGCACCAAGATCGGCGAGACCAACGATGTCGATCAGTGGCTGGTGCGCGGCCAGCTCGGCTGGGACACCGAAAGCGGCCTGCGCGGCCGCATCATCGCCGACTATTCCAAGAGCAAGTCGAGCTGCTGCGGCGCGATCGAGCTTTACCAGTCGCCGCTGGTGACGGGCGGGGCCTATGCCGCGGTCGGGCTCGGCGCGAATGGCGGGAATGGTCAGCCGGTGGTCGCCACCACGCGTGACGACCAGGCCACCTTCGAACGGGCGATGGACAACCGCATCGTCTCGGCCAACTTCGCGCCGCGCGCCGATATCGACAACTACGGCGTGACCGGCGAGCTTGAGTTCCCGCTCTCCGACAATGCCGACCTGATCTTCATCGGCTCCTACCGCAAGTACGAGAGCTTCGAGAATTACGATTCCGATTTCACCGCGCTCGACATCTTCAACGTGCCCGCGCTCAACCTCGAGATCGACAACTGGACCGCGGAACTGCGGCTTCAGGGCGAGGCGATGGAGGGCAAGCTCAACTACATGATCGGCGGCTTCTACTCCGACGAGCAGATCGACCAGTCGGTCAGCTTCGCGCTCGGGGCGGATTATGGCGAGAATGTCGGCGCGCTGCTGTTCGTGCCGACCGGCGGGGCGCTGGGTGCCAACCCGCTGACCGTGTTCACCGGGCGCGATCCGGCGGGCACCAGCAACACCAACCGCTTCCAGCAGGATGCCAAGAGCTACGCGGTCTTCACGCACAACTCGCTGGAGATCGCCGACGGCCTCGAACTGACGGTCGGCGCGCGCTATTCGTGGGAAGACAAGTCGGGCGGGTTCACCCAGACCGCGATCAACAACCAGATCTGCCCGGCGACGATCGGAGCGCTGGGTGCGATCCCGGCCCCGCTGCAGGGGTCGTTCATCGCGCTGGGCTGCTTCGGCTTCACCGCGCCGGCTGACCTTCCGGCGGCTTTCGGCAACCCCACCGCCACCCCGCCGGTCGCTCCGCTGCCGCTGGTCCGCACCTTCCAGTCGGACTTCAACGACGAAGAGCTGATCTACACCGTCAAGCTCGGTTACGAATTCAGCCCCTTCGTCAGCAGCTATGCCAGCTTCACCCACGGCTACAAGGCGGGCGGGATCAACCTCGATACCACCGCGGCGGTGCTGGGGGCCGACCCCACCTTCCTGTCGGAAGAGGTCGACGCCTACGAGCTCGGCGTGAAGGGCCAGACCCCGGACGGCAAGGTCACGGTCAACATCGCGGCCTTCTATGAGGAGTTCACCAACTTCCAAGTGCTCGAATTCACCGGGACGGCCTTCGCCACCTTCAACGTGCCAGTCGCCGAGACGCGGGGCGTGGAAATCGAAAGCGTGATCCGGCCCAGCGACGAGCTGACCTTCAACCTCGCCGCGACCTTCCTCGAAGCGAGCTATCCGGATGATTGCGCCGGCACCCAGACCTCGGTGCAGGTGGTGGCGCTGTGCGGTTACGATCTCACCAACGCGCCGCAGATCGTCGCGCTGGCGGGGGCGATGTGGGAAAAGCCGATCAGCGATTCGCTCGAATTCTTCCTCGCCGGACAGGTTCGCATGGAGGGTGACCAGCGCACTTCGACCCAGGCGATCATCATCCCCGCCGTGGCCCCTGGGTCGACGCAGGCGCAGGTTCAGGCTGCGGTCGACGCGGCCCCGCCGATCATCGCCGACATTCAGGACGGCAAGGCCTTCGTGAACCTGCGCGCCGGTCTGCGCTTCGGCCCGGAGCAGAATTTCGCGGTCGAAGGCTGGGTCAACAACCTGACCGACGAAGTGGTGCGCGGGGTGACCTTCAACACCACCCTGCGCGGCTCGGGCGCGGCCAACTCGCGTTCGGCCTTCGTCCTGCCGCCGCGCCAGTACGGCGTCACGCTGCGCGCGAAGTTCTGAGCGCGTAGAACCGGTTAGCTCCGAAAAGGAGCGGCAGAGGGAAGCGGCCTGCCTAGCGGCAGGCCGTTTCTTCTTTGTTTGCGTGCCCGCATCCGCGGGCACGTCCTCGGTGCGTTTCCCTCCGCTTTGCTACGGGAGCACCTGCGGGCGCGCGGTCGCGCTTGCGACGCCTGCGGCGTCGTTACAGCGCGACTTTGCGAGGTACGGGGCGCCACGAAAAAGGCGGCCCGTTGCGGGGCCGCCTTTTCAACTCTCAATGATCGCACCGGAACGGTCGCGTAGCGACCGCAAGGGCGACCGCCCGCCCGCAGCGGGGCCGTAGCGCAGCGGAGGCCGTCTAGCGAGGACGTGCCCGCGGATGCGGGCACGCAAACAAACTCACATACTCCTCGCGATCAGCATCTTCATGATCTCGTTGCTGCCGCCGTAGATCCGCGCGATGCGGGTGTCGCGATACATGCGGGCGATGGCGTAATCATTGATGTAGCCCGCCCCGCCGTGGAATTGCAGGCACTTGTCGACCACTTCGCTCTGCAATTCGGTCACCCAGTATTTCGCCATGCTCGCGGTCGCCACGTCGAGCTTGCCTTCGAGCAGCTTGGCGATGCAGTCGTTGACGAACACGCGGGCCGCGGTGCCGCGCGCCTTGAGGTCGGCGAGGGTGAACTGGGTGTTCTGGAAGTCCCAGATTGTCTTGCCGAAGGCCTTGCGGTTCTTGACATATTCGACCGTCACATCGAGCGCCTTCTCGATCCCCGCGATGGCGTTCATGGCGATCACCAGGCGTTCCTGCGGCAATTCACCCATCAGCTGATAGAACCCGCGCCCCTCGACCCCGCCGAGCAGATTGTCCGCCGGAATGAACACATTGTCGAAGAACAGCTCCGAAGTGTCCTGCGCATCCAATCCGATCTTGTCGAGCTTCTTGCCGCGCTGGAAGCCTTCGGCGCCCTCGGTCTCGAGCAATAGCAGCGAGATGCCCTTGGCCCCTTCGGCCGGATCGGTCTTGGCGACGACGATGATGAAATCTGCCAGCTGGCCATTGGAAATCCAGGTCTTCGACCCGTTGAGGCGGTAACCATTGCCATCCTTCAAGGCGGTGGTCTTGATGCTCTGAAGGTCGCTCCCCGCATCGGGCTCGCTCATCGCGATGGCGCTGACGAGGTCGCCGCTGACCAGGCGGGGGAGGTATTTCTGCTTCTGCTCTTCGGTGCCGTGACGCACGAGGTAGGGCAGGATGATGGTGTTGTGGAGGCTCGCGCCGAAGCCTTCGACGCCGTATTTGCCCTGCTGGTCGATCACCACCATGTCATGCCGGAAGTCGCCACCGTGGCCGCCATATTCTGTCGGCACGCTCACGCCGAGCAGCCCCGCCGCGCCCGCCTCGCGCCAGAATTCACGCTCGACCTGCCCGTCCTCGCGCCACTTGTGGACGCGCTTTTCGGGGGCGTGCTGCTGGTAGAACTTGCCGACCGCGTCGGCGAAAATGGCGATTTCCTCGTCTTCCATGAAGGCGGGCTGCGGCACGTCGATGACGGGCATTTTCTCTCTCCTGACTTGTCCGTGAGCCCCCGCGAAGGCGGGGGTCTCAGGCGGTTTTTGGCGCTTGTGGCCCGAGATCCCCGCCTGCGCGGGGACTCGACAGCATCATTTTCCGGTCCAGTTGGGCTTGCGCTTTTCGGCGAAGGCGGCGGCACCCTCGCGGGCGTCATGCGACACGAAGACGGGGCCGATCAGCGCACCCTGCTTGGCGTAGCGTTCGTCCATCGCCCAGCCGCGAGACTGCTTCATCACCGCCTTCGACACTTTCACCGCCAGCGGGCCGTTCGCCGCGATCCGCGCGGCGAGCGCCTTGGCCGCATCGAGCGCCGAGCCTTCGGTCACTTCGTTGATGAGGCCGAGCTGGTAGGCGCGCTCCGCCCCGATGAAATCGCCGGTCAGCGCCAGCTCCATCGCGATCCGTTCGGGGATCTGGTCGGGCAGCATCATCACGCCGCCCGCCGCCGCCACAAGGCCGCGCTTCACTTCGGGAATGCCGAACTTCGCGCCCGCGTTCGCCACCACTAGGTCGCAGGCGATCATCAGCTCGAGGCCGCCTGCCAGCGCATAGCCTTCCACTGCCGCGATCAGCGGCTTGGCGGGCGGAGCCTGCACCACGCCGCCGAACCCCTTGCCTTCGACCGAGGGGCTTTCGCCGCGCAGGAAGCCCTTCAGATCCATGCCCGAACAGAACGTGCCGCCCGCGCCGGTGAGGATGCCGACACGCAAGGTCTCATCGCTGTCCAGCCGCTCCATCGCCGCCGCGATGCCCTCGGCCGCGGCCTTGGTCATGGCGTTCTTGGCTTCCGGGCGGTTGATGGTGACGATGAGGACACCGTCCTCAACTTCGGTCAGCACTTCGGGCGCAGCGGTCTCGCTCACAGGTCTCTCTCCCTATCGAAATTGCCATTGCGTTTCGAAACGCAATTCTTGTGCGAGTGGTGCAGCCGGTTTACGTGACCGTCAACCGCATTTTCGCTACATCGGGAGAGGAACATCATGGCCGAAGCCTACATTATCGACGCAGTGCGCACCCCCCGCGGGATCGGCAAGCAGGGCAAGGGCGCGCTGGCCGCGCAGCACCCGCAGCACCTCGCCGCGACGGTGCTGAAGGCAATCAAGGATCGCAACAATCTCGACACCAAGACCGTCGATGACGTGATCTGGTCTGTCAGCACGCAGGACGGGATGCAAGCGGGCGACATGGGGCGGATGGCGGCGCTGGATGCGGGCTACGACATCACCTCCAGCGGTACCACGCTCGACCGTTTCTGCGGTGGCGGCATCACCAGCGTCGCGCTCGCCGCCGCGCAGGTAATGAGCGGGATGGAGGGTTGCGTCGTCGCCGGGGGCACCGAGATGATGAGCCTCACCGCCGCGATGAGTCAGGAAAAGATGCGCGCCGGGATCAAGCCGCCGATGATGGGGAGCTACAACCAGCGGCTCCAGCAGGTGCACCCGCAATCGCACCAGGGCATCTGCGGCGATGCGATTGCCAGCATGGAAGGGTTCACCCGCGAGGAGCTTGACGAGGTCGGCTACCGCTCGCAGCAGCGTGCCGCCGAGGCGATTGCCGACAACCGCTTTGCCAAGTCGGTGGTGCCGGTGGTGGGTGATGATGGCTCCGTGATCCTCGACCGCGAGGAATATCCGCGCCCGCAGACCACCCGCGAAGACCTCGCCAAGCTCGAACCGGCCTTCCCCAAGATCGCCGATGTGCCGCTCGACGAGGCGGGCACGACCTTCCGCAAGCTGATCAACCAGAAGTATCCTGATCTCGAGATCAAGCACTTCCATCACGCAGGCAATTCCTCGGGCGTGGTCGATGGTGCGGCAGCGGTGCTGATCGCCTCGAAGGACTATGCGCAGAAGCACGGCCTCAAGCCCCGCGCGCGCATCGTCGCCACCGCCAATATGGGCGATGATCCGACGCTGATGCTCAACGCGCCCGTCCCGGCGGCGAAGAAGGTGCTGGCCAAGGCGGGGCTGACCACCGACGACATCGACCTGTTCGAGATCAACGAAGCCTTCGCGGTCGTCGCCGCCAAGTTCGTGCGCGATCTCGAACTTGATTGGGACAAGGTCAATGTCAACGGCGGCTCGATTGCGCTCGGCCACCCGATCGGCGCGACCGGTTCGATCCTGATCGGCACCGTGGTCGACGAGCTGGAGCGGCGCGGCGGGCGCTACGGCCTCGTGACGATGTGCGCGGCGGGCGGCATGGCCCCGGCGATCATCGTCGAGCGGGTCGAAGACTTTGTCGACTAAGGTCCCCGACAACACCCCGGTCGTTATCGGGGTGGGGCAATATTCGGAGAGGGTGGGCGAGCCCGGCTATGCCGCCCTCTCCTATATGGACTTGGCGGGCCGCGCGCTGGCGGCGGCGATTGCGGACACCGGTGCCTCTGGGGCAGCGAGCGGTGACGTGGCGGGTGCCATAGACACCCTCGCCGCGATCCGCGCCTTCGAAATGTCGCGACCCGATAGGAAGCCGCCCTTCGGCGCGGCGGACAATGTGCCGCGTGCGATCGCCAAGCGCGTTGGGGCCAATCCGGCGAGCGCGATCCTGACAACCACGGGCGGGCAGACCAACCAGCAGTTGGTGGGCGAATTCGCTTCAGCCATTGCGGCGGGGGACAGCCGGTGCGCGGTGATCGTCGGCTCCGAGGCGATCTCGACCGTGCTGGCGCTCTCGGCCAAGGGCGAGACACCCGACTGGTCGGAAGAGATTGGCGGCGACTTCGAGGATCAAGGCTTCGGCGTCGAGGAACTGATGGAGCCCGCGCTGTTCATGCACGGCGCAAGCGGGGCGATTCCGCTCTATGCGCTGGCGGAGAATGCGCGACGGCACCGGCTCGGTATGGGGCTGGAGGAATACCGGCTTGAAATCGGCAAGCTGTTCGCGCCCTTCACGCGCGTTGCCGCCGCGAACCCCCATTCTGCCGCGCCGGTGGAGCGCAGCGCTGAGGAACTCGCCACCGTCACCGACCGCAACCGCATCGTCGCCGAGCCCTATCCGCGCATGACCGTGGCGCGCGATCAGGTGAATCAGGCCGCAGCGATCATCGTCGCCAGCGCAGGGCTGGCGCGCGAACTCGGGGTGCCGGAGGACAAGTGGGTGCACATCCACGCCGTCACCGCCGCGACCGAGTTGAAGCTGTCGCAGCGGCCCGATCTGGCGGGCAACCCGGCCAGCCTCGCCAGCGTCGATGCGGCACTGGCGCGGGCGGGCAAGGGGATCGGCGACATGGCCTATCTCGACTTCTATTCCTGTTTCGCTATCCCGGTCTTCAACCAGTGCGACCACTTCGGCCTGTCGGCGGACGACCCGAGGGGACTGACGCTGACGGGTGGCCTACCGTTCTTCGGCGGGGCGGGGAACAACTACTCGGCCCACGCCATCGCCGAGGCGGTGCAGCGGGTGCGGGGTGATCGGGGCAGCTTCGCGCTGGTGGGCGCAAATGGCGGCTGGATGAGCAAATATGCGACCGGCATCTATTCGACCACGCCTGCCGACTGGAGCGCCAACGACCGCTTCGCCGTGCTCCCCAAGGCGACCGACACAGTGCCGCTCGCCAAGGGGGCGGTCGATGCCGCGACGGTCGAGACCTACACCATCAACCGCGGCCCCAAGGGCGCCGAGGCGATCTTCATTGGCCGCTCTGACGCGGGCGAGCGGGTGGTGGGCAATGCCGACCTGACCGATGCGGCCACGGCAGAGGCCTTTGAAAGCGGAGAACCTTTCGGCAAGCGCCTGACGCTGAGGCAGGACGAGCGCGGGCGGACCGTGGGGCGGGTCGCACCCTAACCCGTTCGCCCTGAGCTTGTCGAAGGGCCGTTCTGCCTTCGAATGCCGCGCCCGGAAAAGAAAGTGCGGTGCTTCGACAAGCTCAGCACGAACGGAAATAGGGAACAGCCTCCACTGCCCCACGCTTGCACGAATCGTCGCTTTGCGGTAGATGGTTTCAATTGAAACTATCTTCAAACCGCAGGGAACCCGGCCATGAACGCACCGACCAACACCCAAGGGGCCACCGACCTTTTCGACAATCCCGCCGGGCTCGACGGGTTCGAATTCGTCGAGTTCTGCGCGCCGGAAAAGGGCGTGCTTGAGCCGGTGTTCGAAGCGATGGGCTTTACCCGCGTCGCGCAGCACCGTTCCAAGGACGTGCACCTGTGGCGGCAGGGCGGCATCAATCTCATCGCCAATTACGAGCCCAAGAGCGCCGCGTGGTACTTCGCGCGCGAGCATGGCCCCTCGGCCTGCGGCATGGCGTTCCGCGTGCGCGACGCCGCCAAGGCCTATGACCATTTGATCGCCAAGGGCGCAGAGCCCGTCGCCGTCCAGACCGGGGTGATGGAACTGCGCATCCCCGCGATCCGCGGCATCGGCGGGGCGATCCTCTATCTGGTCGACCGCTATGAGGGTGCCCAAGGGGGGAACGGCCTCACCATCTACGACATCGACTTCGAGTATCTGCCGGGTGTTGACAAGCACCCCGAAGGCGCGGGCTTCCACACCATCGATCACCTCACCCACAACGTCTATGGCGGGCGGATGAAGTATTGGGCCGACTATTACGAGACCCTGTTCAACTTCCGCGAGATCCGCTTCTTCGACATCAAGGGCGAATATACCGGCCTCACCTCCAAGGCGCTGACCGCGCCCGACGGCAAGATCCGCATCCCGCTCAACGAAGAGGGCGAGGGCGGCAAGGGCCAGATCGAAGAATTTCTGCGCGCCTTCAACGGCGAGGGCATCCAGCATATCGCGCTGATCTGCGACGATCTGGTCGCGTGCTGGGACCGTCTCCAGAAGCTCGGCGTGCCCTTCATGACCGCGCCGCCCGCCACCTATTACGAGATGCTCGAAGGCCGCCTGCCGGGCCACGGCGAGGATGTCGAGGCGCTGAAGATGCGCGGCATCCTGCTCGACGGAACCACGGAAGGCGGCAGCCCCCGCCTGCTGCTCCAGATCTTCGCGCAGGCGCAGGTCGGGCCGGTGTTCTTCGAATTCATCCAGCGCAAGGGTGACGAGGGCTTCGGCGAGGGCAATTTCAAGGCCCTGTTCGAAAGCATGGAGCGCGACCAGATCCAGCGCGGGGTGCTGACGGTCGAGGAGCCTGCGGAATGAGCCACCCCGTAAATCACCCTGTCCAGCTTGGGGGCATCCACCACGCCGCCTATCGCTGCAAGGACGCGAAGGAGACGGTGGAATGGTATGCCCGCGTGCTCGGCATGACCTACACCACCGCCTTTGCCGAGGATCACGTGCCCTCCACGGGTGAATATGATCCCTACATGCATATCTTCCTCGATGCGGGGAACGGCAACATCCTCGCCTTCTTCGAGCTGCCCAACCAGCCCGAGATGGGCAAGGACCCCAACACCCCGCAATGGGTGCAGCACCTCGCGCTGAAGGTGCCTTCCGAAGAGGCGCTGCTGGCGGCCAAGGCGCATATCGAGGCTGAGGGCATCGACGTGCTCGGCCCGACGCATCACGGCATCTTCAAGTCGATCTACTTCTTCGACCCCAACGGTCACCGCGTGGAATTGGCGGCGGACATCGGCACACCCGATCAATACGCCGAACTCGCCCGTGTCGCCCCGGTGATGCTGGAAGAGTGGAGCGCGACCAAGACCGCGCCGCGCCATGCGGATTGGCTCCACGAGATTGCCCGCGCCGAGAACGCGGCGAAGGGCTGAATCTCCCCTCCCCAGCGGGGAGGGGCCGGGGGCGGGGGCTCTGGCCTATCGGCGGTCGAACCCCCATCCCCAACCCCTTCCCCAAGTGGAAGGGGCTATGGCTTTTGATCCAGCGCAAAGCCCCCATGCCGCATCTCCCCCACCTTGGCACCATCCAAGAGGGGGAGTCGGCTCATGCGCATTCTGTTCGTTCATCCCAATTACCGTTCCGGCGGGGCCGAGATCGCCGGGACATGGCCACCCGCCTGGGTCGCCTACCTCTCCGGCCCGCTGAGGCGCGCGGGCTTCGACGACATCACCTTCATCGACGCAATGACCGAGGGCCTCTCGGACGACGAGTTGCGCCAGCGCATGACCGCATTGCAACCCGATGTGGTCGGCACCACCGCCATCACCCCCTCGATCTACGCCGCCGAACGCGTGCTGGAGATCGCCGCGCTCCACGTGCCGCAGGCGGTGCGGGTGCTGGGCGGCATCCATGCGACCTTCATGTACCAGCAGGTTCTGGCCGAGGCCCCGCATATCGACGTGATCGTGCGCGGGGAGGGTGAGGAGATCGCGGTAGAACTGTTCACCGCGATCGCCGAGGGCCGCTGGCCCGAGGACGCGCGCAGGATCAAGGGCCTCGCCTTCCGCGACGGAGATCAGGTCGTCGCCACCGAAGCCGCACCCACCATCAAGGACATGAAATCCATAAAACCCGATTGGGACGTGCTCGACTGGGAGCAGTACACCTACATCCCGCTCGGCACCCGCGTCGCCATCCCCAACCTCGCGCGCGGCTGCCCCTTCACCTGCTCGTTCTGCTCGCAGTGGAAGTTCTGGCGCGATTACCGCGTGCGCGATCCCAAGGACGTGGTCGACGAGATCGAGGAGCTGCACGAAAAGCACGGCGTCGGCTTCTTCATCCTCGCCGACGAGGAACCGACCATCAACCGCAAGACCTTCATCAAGTTCTGCCAGGAGCTGATCGACCGCGGCCTGCCGGACAAGGTGAAGTGGGGCATCAACACCCGCGTCACCGACATCTACCGCGACAAGGAATTGCTGCCCTTCTACCGCAAGGCCGGCCTCGTCCATGTCAGCCTCGGCACCGAGGCGGCGGCGCAGATGAAGCTCGACCGGTTCAACAAGGAAACCAAGGTCGAGGAGAACAAGCAGGCGATCAAGCTGCTGCGCGATGCGGATATCTTCGTCGAGGCGCAGTTCATCGTCGGGCTCGACAACGAAACGCCCGAGACGCTGGAGGACACCTTCCAGATGGCGTGGGACTGGCAGCCCGATCTCGCCAACTGGGCGATGTACACGCCTTGGCCCTACACCCCGCTGTTCGAGACGCTGAAGGATCAGGTCGAAGTCCACGATTTCAGCAAGTACAACTTCGTCACCCCGATCATGAAGCCCGCCGCGATGGAGCGGGGCGAGCTGCTCGACGGGGTGATGAAGAACTACCGGCGGTTCTACAGCCGCAAAGCGCTGTTCCACTATCCGTGGCGCGGCACGGGGTTCCGGCGGCGCTACCTGCTCGGGTGCCTGTGGGCCTTCCTGCGCGCGGGCTTCAAGCGCACCTTCTACGATCTCGGCAAGGCGGGTTACTGGGGGCCGCAGACCAAGAAGCAGCTCGACTGGCACTTCGACGAAAGCCGCCGCGCCGCTGCCGATGCCGCAACCGACTGGGAGACCAACGCCGACAAGGCCGCGCAGGCGCAGGAACGCCGCGAGGCGGTGCGCGCGCAGATGAAGCAGCGGGGCGAGGTGCGCAAACGGGACCGGATCGATGTCGATTGAGGCGCGGCTTCACGCGCGGCGACGCGCGCAGGCGCTGATCGGGCCCAATGCCGTGCTGCAAGCCGTGGCGGTGATGGAAGAACGGCTGGGCCATGTCGAAACCAGCGCCATCCTCGCCGACGCGCAGATCGTGCGGCTTCCCTCGGGCGAGCACATGATCCCCGAGATCGAAGCGCTGCGCCTGCATCGCTGGTTGGCGCTGCACGATCCGATGGGTGCCTTCGTCATCGCCGAGGAGTCGGGCGCGCGGACGGCGGATTACATCATCGCCAATCGCATCCCGCGCGCGGCGGTGTGGCTGCTCAAGCGCCTGCCCGCGATGCTCGCTGCGCCGCTGCTGATGGCAGCGATCCGCAAGCATGCCTGGACCTTTGTGGGCGCGGGTAGCTTCGCCGCAGCAGGCGCGTGGCGCTTCACCATCGACCGCACCGGTGCGGATGATCCGATTCCGCCGCCCGACAGCCTGTTCGGCTGGTATGCGGCGGTCTTCACCCGGCTTTACCGCGTGCTGGTCGCGCCCGATTGCGCATGCGAGATCGACTCGGACGAAACGGCACAAGGCCCATCGCGAAGCTATGCGATCCACCGGCGTTAACCATGCGCCGCACTGCCCGATAGAGCCCGAAAGCCGCAGAAATGCGCGATTTTGAACGTTTCTGGAGCCGGTGGCGTCATTGACTCGCCTGACTGTAGCAAATATCACACCCCCAACGGCACAACCGGGTTAACGACCCATGACGCCGTCCATAAGCAGTTCCGGGGGGGAAGCTGAATGATTCTAGGTGCAGCCCGTGTTGGTGCGTTCGCGTCGCTTGTGGCCATCGCCACCGCCGCGCCTCTGGCAGCCCAGTCCAACGGTCAGTCGGCCAACGATCTGCGCCTCCCCGATACCGAAAGGCAGGATGAACGCCAGGGCGTTCAGGTTCAGCGCGATGCGGGGCTGAAGGCCGAATGTCCGTTCGACTCCAACCCGCTCAAGGTGACCTTGACCGGCGTGACTTTCGCCGATGCGCGCGGCGGAGTTCTGTCCGAAAAGCTCGCCCGCTCGCTGGCCGGGGTCAGCGTGCCGCAGGGTGAGCAACCGATCCGGGTGATCTGCGACATTCGCGATGCCGCCAACCAGGCCCTGCGCGCCGATGGCTGGATCGCCAGCGTTCAGGTGCCGCAGCAGGATCTGCAAGGCACGCTGCGGCTCGACGTGATCTCCGCGCGGCTTTCGGAAGTGCGCGTCAGCGGCGATCCCGGCCCCTATCGCAACGCGCTGGCCAAGGTGCTCGGCCCGCTCGAAGCACTCGATCCCCTCAACGAGCGTGATGCCGAGCGTATCCTGCTCAAGGCCTTCGACATTCCCGGCCTCAGCGTCAGGCTGGCCCTGGCGCCTTCGGGAGAGGCTGCCGGGATCGTGGTCGGCAACCTATCGGTCGATTTCGAACGCTATGCTGCGGTGTTCAACCTGCGCAATTACAACGCCCGCTCGATCGGGCGCGAGACCGCGTTCGCGCGGGTCGATTTCCACGGCCTCACCGGCCTGTCGGACCGCACCTTCATCGGCGGGCAGACCACCTTCGATTTCGACGAGCAATATATCCTGCAGGCGGGGCATGAATTCGGCCTTGGCTCCAGCGGGCTCAGGCTGGGGGGGCAGGTTACCCATGCCTGGTCGCGGCCCGATGTCCAGAATCTCGATCTGGAAACCAAGACCCTGCTCGCCAATGTCGCGCTGACCTACCCGCTGGTGCGCACGCCGATGAAGTCGTCGGACCTGTCGCTGGGGTTCGATTACATCAATCAGGACACCTCGGTCGGCGTGGTCGATCTCAGCCAGGATTCGCTGCGCACGCTCTATATCCGGGCCGAGACGCAGGGGCGGATGAACCGGCTCGACCGGTCGACATGGTTGACCTACGCGGCCTTCGCCGAAGTGCGCAAGGGCATCGATGTGATGGGGGCGACCCAGTTCGGCCCGCCCTTCGGCTTTGCCCAGACCGACGGCGTCTCCGCCTCGCGCCCCTTTGGCGATGCCGAGGCGCTGGTGGTGCGCGGCGGGTTCGACGCGACCGCCTTCCTCAACGAGACCTTCGATCTGCGCGCGCGGGTGGAAGGCCAGTGGACCGACGATCCGCTGCTCAATTTCGACGAATATTCGATCGGCAACCTTAGCATCGGGCGCGGCTATGATCCGGGCGCGAACAGCGGCGACCGCGCGATCGGCTTTTCGGGAGAAGCTGGCGTGACCGTGTTCGACGACGACGAGTCCCGCACCCGCGTGAAGGCCTTCGCCTTCTACGACATCATCAAGCTGCGCAATCTCGATCCCTTCACCCCCTCGCCCGAACGCACGCTCGCATCGGTCGGGGGCGGCGTGCGCGTGTTCATGGGCAACGGCATCAACGCCGAGGTCGCCTATGCCAAGCCGCTCGACCGGGCGCTGGCGATCGACGCGGAAAAACCGCCCGAGCGCCTGCTCTTCTCACTGACGACCCGCTTCCCCGCACTGTTCCGTTAAGCCGCTCAGGCGACAGGAGAATTCGAGATGGCAAACGCGAACCGCACCTTCCGCTCGAGCATGATGCTCTCCACCGCTCTGGCCGCGATGGTGGCGATGCCGGGGGTGGCCCATGCGCAGCTGGTCAGGGCCGGCGATCTGATCGATGCGATCGACGACGGGGGCAATCCCGGCCAGTTGACCGTGACCGACACCAGCGCCACGCGCACCGACATGCGCGTGCTTGCGCCAGTGGTGGTGGCGAACTGGAACCGCTTCAACGTTCCGCTCAACAATTCGGTGGTGATCGCCAACGGCACCGCCAACCCCACCGCGACGCTGGTCAACCGCGTGATCGGCCCCAATCCTTCGTCGATCCTCGGCAGCATCGACGCGCCGGACATCAACCTGTGGCTGATCAACCAGAACGGCATCCTGTTCGGCGGTGACGGCACCGTCACCAGCGCCTCGTTCTTCGCCTCGACACTGGATGTCAGCGATGCCGACCTGTTCGATTTCTACAACGGCACCGATCTGGCCGGAAACGGCTCTGGCACGCTGAACTTCGGCGGATCGCTCGGCAACAACATCCGCACCGGCGGGCCGGGCTACAATTTCATCACCGACGGTTCGGTGATGTTCGTGTCCGAACAACTGACCCTCAACACCGATATCGATGCGGGCAGCGGCACGGTCAGCTTCGTCACGGCGGCTGACGTCGATGTCAGCTTCACGCCCGGAAGCCCGCTCAGCTATGTCGTCAATGCCGGCACCACCATCGCGCGCGGGCAGAGCGTTTCGGGCACAGTGCGGGGCGACAGCGTCGATTTCCACATGGTCACCGACACCGGCGTGGTGGACGCGGTGCTGCGGGTCAATGCGCTGGTCACCGCGACCGGCGCGACCGCCACTTCGAACGGGATTCGCCTTTTCGCCGACAGTCCGGACGCGGCGGTCGACGTGTTCATCAACGGCGCCTGGGTCAGCAGCGATACGGTCAGCATCGTCACCGATGGCGACCTGCGCGCCACGGCAACGCTAACGGGCACCGCCATCGATGCGGCAGCGGAAGGGACGCTGTTCGTCAGCGATCTCAACGCGACCGAGGGCGGGATCGACCTCGCGAGCGCCTCCTCGACCCTCACGGCGGGCAATCTCACCGCAACCGGCGGCGACATCACGCTGCTTGCGCCGGGCAATATCACCACCGGCAACCTCACCGCGAGCCCGTTCCGTGGCACCGGCGGCGGGATCGATGTCGAGAGCACCGGGGGGCGGCTGACCCTCGGCGTGCTCGATGCCGATACCGACATTGCGCTCGATGCCTTCGGGCGGATCACCACCGGCGCGATCCGTGCGGGCGGCGACCTCGATGTCGGCATGGCAAGCGCGCCGGAAGCGGTGCGCTTCAACGGCGATGTCATCGCGGCCGCGGTCCGGATCGACACCATCGGTGCGTTCAACGCGATGGGCCTGACCGCCCGCTCGGGCGATCTGTCGGTCGACGCGCTGAGCATCGCCGCAGGCGCGGTGCGCGCCAATCAGGGCAGTGTGGATCTGCTGGCGACCGGAGCGATCACCACCGCCTCGATCACCGCCGATGCGCAGGACCTGACAGGCGGCACGCTTTCGGTGCGCAGCCTCGGCGGCGGCGCACTCAACCTCGGCAACCTTGCCTCTGGCGGGGACATGACGCTGGCGACCACCGGCAGCATCATCGCGGGCAGCGCGATTGCGCGGGACGGTGCGCTGCTGGTTGGCGGCATGGCGGCAGCGAACAATGTCACCTTCAATGGCAATATTTCCGCCGCCAGCGTGACAATCGACGCGCTCGGCGCATTCCGCGGACAGGATGTGACGGCGACGGCGGGCGGCGTCGATATCGACGCCGATCTGATCGCGACCGGCAATATCCGCGCGACCGGCGGCGACGTGCTGCTGGATTCGGTCCGTGCGGTCACTGCCGGAAATATCACGGCAACGACCGTTGCGGGCGTGGGCGGTGCGATCGACATCGACAGCGTCAACGGCGCAGTGACGCTCGGCAATCTCTCCGGCGGGGCGGACATCACGCTCGACACCACCCGGAGCATTCAGGCCGGGAGCGTCACCACCACCGGCGGCACGCTCACCGTTGGTGCCGGCGCGGTGCCGACCAGCGTGACCTTCACCGGCAATGCCTCGGCGCAGAGCATCACCATCGACACCACCGGCGCCTTCGCCGGCGGCGCGCTGACGGCGACCGCAGGCAGCGTCGATGTCGATGCGCTTACGATCACGGCAGGCGCGGTGCGCGCGACCGGCGGCGATGTGCTGCTCGCCGCGCCCGGCGCGATCACCACCGGCAATGTCACCGCCACCACCGTCGCCGGCACGGGCGGCGCGATCGATATCGAGAGCGTCAACGGCAATCTCACGCTCGGCAATCTGTCGGGTGGCGCAGCAATCGCGCTCGACACAAGCGGCGCAATCAGCGCAGGCGGCGTCACTGCGGGCGGCGCGCTGAGCGTGGGCGGCGGGTCGGACCCGGCCAGCGTCACCTTCAGCGGGAATGTCGTCGCTCAGAGCATTACGGTCGACACGCTTGGCGCCTTCCAGAGCGCCGGGCTGACCGCGACGGCGGGCGGCGTGACGATCGACGCCACCACCATCACCGCGGGCGATATCCGCGCGACCGGCGATGCCGTGGTGCTGACGGCCAGCGGCGCGATCACCACCGGCAATGTCACCGCCAACGGCGCGGCAATCACCATCGCCAGCAGCGGCGGCGGAGCCCTGTCGCTCGGCAATCTGGCAGCGGATGGCGCGATTGCGCTCGACACCACCGGCAGCCTCACCGCCGGATCGGCGCTGGCGCGCGGCGGTGCGCTGACGGTTGGCGGGATGCTGGTGCCGTCCTCGGTCACCTTCACCGGCAATATCGCGGGCGACAGCGTTTCGGTGCTGACCACGGGCGCCTTTGACGGACGTTCCGTCACCGCCAATGCGGGCGGAATCAGCATCGATGCCGCCACGATCAGCGCGCTGGCGCTCTCGGCCACGGGCGGCGACGTCGATCTCGCAGCGGTCGGCAATATCGGCACCGGCGCGATCACCGCGAGCGGGGCGATCACCGCGATCACGTCCGGCGCGGGCAGCAACCTGACGCTCGACAATCTCGCGGCCGGGCTGGGCATCACGCTCGATGCCGACAGCGCGATCGCCACCGGCCGCATCACCGCGAGCGGCGGGCCGCTGGCAGTGGGCCTCGGCGCTTCGGCGGACAGCGTGACCTTCGGCGGCGACGCCAGCGCGCAGAGCATCACCATTCTGACCACCGGGGCCTTCAACGGCGCGGGCCTCACCGCGACCGCGGGCGGCGTTTCGGTCGACGCGGCGAGCATTACCGCGGGCGCGATTGCGGCGACCGGCGGCGATGTCGATCTGTTGGCGCCGGGCGCGATCGCGACCGGCAACATCACCGCGCTCGCATCGATGGGCATGGGCGGCGCGATCGACGTCGAGAGCACCGGCGGCGGGCTGACGCTCGGCATTCTCGATGCCGACGGCGCGATCACGCTCGACGCGATCGACGCGATCACCACGGGCGCGATCACCGCGCGGGGCGGAGCGCTGGAGGTGGGTCTGTCCTCGGGCCCGACCAGCGTGACCTTCGGCGGCAATGCCACGGCGCAGAGCATCAGCGTTCTGGGGGGCGATCTGTTCTCCGGTCAGGCGCTGACCGCGACGGCGGGCAGTGTGACCATCGAGGCCGGGGCGATTTCGGCCGGCGCGATCACCGCCATGGGCGGCGATGTCGACCTCAATGCCTTCCAGGACATCGGCACGGGCGCGATCGCCGCTTCGGGCGCGATCACGGTCCAGAGCAACGCGGCTGACGGCAATCTGGCGCTGGGCGCGCTGACGGCGGGGCTGGACATCACGCTCGATGCGGGCGGCATGATCACCACCTCGGGCCCGGTCACGTCGACCGGCGGGGCGCTGATCGTCGGGCTCGGCTCGTCGGTCGACAGCGTGACTTTCGGCGGCAATGCTGCGGCGCAGAGCATCACGGTGCTGACCACCGGTGCCTTCGAAGGTGCTGGGCTTGCCGCAACCGCGGGCGATGTGTCGGTCAATGCCGCCAGTATCGCGGCGGCGGCGGTTTCGGCGACCGGCGGCGATGTCAGCCTGATCGCGGAAGGCGATATCACCACCGCCGCGATCGGCGCGACGGGGTCGATCCTGGTCGACAGCACCGGGGCCGACGGCGATCTGACCCTCGGCAATCTTTCGGCCGGGCTCGGGATCACGCTCGATGCCGAAGGGGCGATCCGCGCAGGGACAGCCACCGCGACGGGCGGCGCGCTGCTGGCAGGGCTCGGCTCCTCGGCGGACAGCATCACCTTCGGCGGCGCGGTCAGCGCGGTCGCCATCGAACTGCGCAGCACCGGCGAAGTGCTGGCGGGCGAGCGCGATGGCGACGGCGTGCTGGTGCGGCGCACCAACATGACCGCGACCGGTGGCAGCCTTGTCATCGATGCCGGAGCGATCACCACCGGCGCGCTGGCTGCAACCGGCGGCAATGTCGATCTGTCGGCGACCGGCGATATCGACACGCTCGGCATCACCGCGAGCGGCCTGATGGATGTCGACAGCACCGGCATGGGCGGCGATCTGCGGCTCGGCGCGCTCTCGGCGGGCCAGACCATCGACCTGTCCGCGGATGGTGACATTGTCACCGGAGCGATCGACGCCGTCGGGGCGCTGACCGTGGGCGAAGGCCCCTCGGCCGACAGCGTCACCTTCGGCGGCACGGTCTCGGCGCGCAGCATCTCGGTGCGCAGCGCGGGCGAAGTGCTGGCGGGCGAACGCGATCCGGCGCGGCGGACCAATCTCATCGCGACCGGCGGGGACGTCGGCATCATCGCAGACAGCATCACCACCGGCTCGATCACCGCCACTGGCGGCAATGTCGTGCTGCGCGGCACAGGCAATGTCGACACCATCGGGCTCACGGCGCTTCGCGTTGCCGGCGTCGGCGGGACGGTGGACAGCCGCAGCACGGCCGGGGCGCTCAACCACGGCGTGATCAGTGCCGACGGTCTCGTCAATCTCCTCGCTGCGGGCACGATCGACACCGGCGCGATCACCGCGCGCGATGGTGCGGTAACGGTCGAGGGCAGCGCCATCACCATCACCGGGGCGACCTCGGCCACCGGTGGCGACGTGCGGCTGACCGCGCTCGGCAATATCACCACGGGCGATATCACGGCGGTCGAAGCTGGTGGTTCGGGCGGGGCCATCGAGATTCTCAGCACCGGCACCGGGGCGAGCGCCGGGGCGCTCACGCTGGGGACGCTCGATGCGGCGCGGCTGGTCAATCTGACCGCGGGCGGCGCGATTGCCACCCGCGCGATCACCGCGCGCCGGGGATCGATCACCGCCAATGGCGACAGTATCGCGATCACCGGCACCGCGACCGCGACCGGCGGCGATGTGCTGCTGACCGCGCTGCGCAATATCACGGCGACCGGCGCGATCAGCGCGATCCGTTCGGGTAATCTCGGCGGCGCGATCGATATCCAGAGCACCGGCACGGGCGCTAACGCGGGGATCCTCAACCTCGCGGCCCTGCTGGCCGATCTCGGGATCGAACTCGACGCAGGCGGCGCGATCTCCACCGGCGCGATCACGGCGCGCAACGGCGCGGTCGACGTGAACGGCCTCGCCATCACGATCAACGGCGCGACGTCGGCCACCGGCGGCGACGTGGTGCTGCTGGCGACCAATGCCATCACCACCGGGGCGATCACCACCAACCGCGCGATCGATATCGACAGCACGGGCGGCGGCGCACTTACGCTCGGCGCGCTCGATGCGGGCCGCGGCATCACGCTCGATACCACCGGCGCCGTGGCGACCGGCGCGGTTACTGCGGTCAACGATGTGGTCGTCGGCGGCACGCGAATTGCCAGCGACGTCACCTTCGGCGGTCCGCTTCAGGCGGCCAACCTGCGGGTCGAGGCGACCGGCCTTGTCACGGCCAACGCCGTCGCGGTGGGCGCAGGCGCGGTCGATATCGAAGCCGCCAATGCCGAGCTGCTGGGCGCGGTCAATGCGGGCAGTGTGCTGCTCAAGTCGCGGAGCAATGGCAGCATCGGTCTCGGCAGCGCGGCGGGCACGATGTCGCTCACCGACGCCGAGCTCGACCGGATCAGCACCGGCAGCCTGGTGATCGATGCGGGCAGCGGCGCGATCGGCATTGCCGGGGTTTCGTTCCGGGATCAGACCGGCAGCAACACCGTGACGCTTGCGACCACCGGCACCATCGCCATCACCGGCGACCTGTCCGGCACCGGCGCGGCGCGCACCTTCCGCCTCGGCGGGGCGGCGGACGGATCGGGCGTTGCATCGCGGATCACCGCCAATATCGACGCCGCGACCATCGACCTTGGCACGGCATCGCTCGATCTGCGGGGCGAGAACATCGTCTTCGGCCAGCAGGCTTTGATCGATCAGGTCGCGGGCCTCTCGCTCGACCGGCAGGTGAAGGAGCTGATCGGCAACGCCGAATCGCTGCTCTACACGCCGCAGAACCTCAGCGCCGCACGACTGGCCAATCCGACCTATCTGATCGCCGGGAAGATGACGGTGACCTACGGCGGCTCGGCGCTGTTCCAGAACTCCGCGCCGCGCGACGGGGGCAATGCCTTCGAAGGGGTGCAGCTGGGCGGCATGGGTGCGCCGGCCGGGGCGCCGCTGGTGCTCAATCCGCTGCGCGCCGGGGTGCTCCAGAACTTCAGCGTGCAGGATGGCAACGTCTTCGCGCTGTTCGGCAGCCTCAACGGGTTCACCGGACCGGCGGCAGCACTGGGCGGGGATTCGCTGATCAGTGTCAACGACCGGCTCCTTGCCCCCGCCTCGCGCGTCAACGGCTGCATCATCGGCAGCGGCGAAGGCTGCGTCACCACCATCGTCGGCAACTTCGTGCTCAACCTGCCGCGGCAGGTGATCGAGCCGATCGTCGCCGAGGAAGGCGACCGGGTGCCGTTCGATCCGCTGGTCGGAACCAACAACGAAGGCCTGTTCTCCGACGCGGCGACCGCGCCCAAGGACGACAAGGACTGCGAACAGCGCGATGCCAATGGCGTCTGCGTGATCAAGTGAGGAGCGATAGCGACATGACGGCAGTTGGGGGGACCGGAAACTTTCTTGGCACAGGTGCGCTGGTGCTTGCCTTGTCGCTGTCGGCCGCAGTGCCCTCGGCGACCTTGGCGCAGGCCGGTGCCCAAGCGGATGCACAGGCGCCGTCCCGGGCCGATGCCGGGGCCGCGACCCTGCAACTCGGGCGCAATGCCAATGGCGACAGTTGCTCGGCGTCGCGCAACTGGACCGACCCGGCACATGGCCGCTTCTTCAAATATGCCGACATCTACTCGGTCACTTGTTCGGGGGCTGTGACCGATACCCTGGCGCGGGTGCGGCTGTTCCCGTCCGCCGCGGCGCGCAGCGATGCGAGCGCGGGGCTGCAATGCGGCGCGGGCGAGAGCGTGAGCCTGCCCGGATTCGCCAGCGCGGTGGCGCGGCGCTGCTTCGACCCGGCGCTCGGCTATACCACGGTGGTGATCGATGCCGACAAGCGCGGATCGATGGTGCAGATTTCGGCGGCGCCCAACGCGGTCGGCGCGGCCTATCAGGCGGCGCTGCTGCTGACCGGTCAGGGCGCGGGGGAGGCACTCACCTCGAACCGCAACCCGGTCGATCTGGCCGCGCTTGCTCCGCTGCCGGAACGTGTCGCTTCGCGGCAGATCGCCAGCGGCCCGCGCGAGGCCGCCGAATCGTTGCTGGCGCGCGCGACCTCGCTCAATTTCCGCGGGCTGAGCGCCGACGCTTCGCGATTCCTGCGCAACGAGCTCAGCACGCTGCCGGCCGACACCTCGGACAAGGTGCGCGCGCAGTTGCTGCTGGAGGCGGGGCTTGCGGATTCGAACATCCGTTTCTTCCGCAGCGCGTCGCTCAATATCGATGCGGCCGAGGCGGTGATCCGGCAGCTGACCCCTGCCGAGCAGCGCGAACTGCGCCCGCAGCTGGAAACCTATCGCGGTCTCCATGCACTCAACCAGCGCGATTTCGGCAACGCGCGGCGGATTCTCGGCACGGTGGCGAAGGAAGCCGAGGCGCAGGCCCAGCTCGAGCCCGCCATCTTCGCGCAGCTCAACAACCCCGGCACCGACAAGACCGACCCGCGCGCCGCGATCGCCCAGCCGAATCTCGATCTCGCACGCGAGATGGTGGTCGGGGTGCAGGGCAAGTGGGCGCTCAGCTTCGCGCAGCTGGCGCTCGGCAACCGCGCCGATGCGCTGACCGCGATCGTCGATGCGCGCAAGGAATTGGGGGAACTGCAGGCCTTGCTCGATGCCCAGCGCGCCGACAAGGAAGGGCTCTACTGGCTCGATGCCAAGCTGCTGCGGCAGCTGGGGCGGGTGCAGGCCGACAGCGGCGATTATGGCAGCGCGATCAAGTCCTATGACGATGCCATCGCGCTGTTGCTGCCCAACGGGACCGACGCGTCCTTCAACCCCAACGACCCGGCGATCGCGGTGCTCAAGCTTGACCGGGCGGCGATCATCAACCGCGCCGGGCAGCCCGCGGGCGCGATCGACAAGGCCTATTCCGAAGCGCTCGACGCGATGCTGGCCGCGCGCGAGGAAGGCGGCGGCTTCTCGACCGGATTGCTGCACCCCTATCTCGATAGCCTTGCCGGGCGCATGGCCAATGGCGACAAGACGGCCGCGGCGCGCTATTTCTCGGCGCTTCAGGTCTCGGGCGAAAGCAGCGCCGCGCGGCAGGTGAACGAGCTTCAGCAGATCGTTTCGGCCGACCCGGAGATTGCCGAAAAGCTGCGCGAACGCGACGGGCTGGAGCGGCGGCTCGCGGCGATCCCGGTCGAAATCGCCGATGCGCGCGCCAATCCCGATCCGGCGGCGGCAGCGAGCAGGATCGCTGCGCTGGAAGCCGAGCAGAGCGCCGCGCGCCAGAAGTTCGCCGTGCTCGATGCCGATCTGGCCGTCAATGGCAAGCTGGCGCAGGTGTTCGACCGTCCGGCCGAGCTCACCGATCTGCAGGCCAGGCTCAAGCCGGGTGAGGCCTATGTTCGGCTGGCGGTGATGAATGACCGCGTGTTCGGCATCCTCATCGATTCCGATCGCGCCTATGCAATCCGCCCGCGCGCGACCTCGGACGCGCTGCTGCGCCTGACGGCCAAGTTGCGCTCGTCGCTCGCCTATGATTTCGAGACCAACCGGATTCCCGGCTTCGATCTCACCGCTTCGAGCCTGCTCTACAGCGAATTGTTCGGGTCGGTCGACAATCAGATCAAGCGCAACACCGAACTGGTGGTCGATGGCGGGCGGCTGTTCTCGGGCATCAGCGCAGCGATGCTGGTGACTGACGACGCGTCTGAACAGCGCTTCCGCCGTCAGGTCGACAAGTCGGATTACAGCCAGGTCGCCTTCCTCGCGAAGGACGTGTCGACTTCGGTGGCGATGTCGCCGGTGAGCTTCATCGCCTCGCGCGGGTTCAAGCCTTCGGCCGCGCCGCGCCCGCTGCTGGGTCTGGCCGCGCCGGTGGGTCTGGGTGACCAGAAAATCGGCACCGACGGCCGTCTGACGATCGGGTCGTGCCGGGTCGATGCGGCGCGTTTTGCCGGGACGATCAACCGCCTCTCGCCGATTGCCGCAACGGAAATCAGCGAAGTCTCGGCGGCGCTGGGCCTTTCTGGCGCTCCGGCACTGGTGAGCGGGGCGCGCTTCTCCGACACCGAGCTCCAGCGGCTCGGCGGCGAAGGCGGGGAGCTCGCCAATTATCAGGTGCTGCATTTCGCCACCCACGGCGTGACCGAGGGGCTGTTCGACTGCGATGATTTCCCGGCGGGCCTGCTGACTTCGTTCGGCGGCACCGGCGAATCCGATCTGCTGCTGAGCTATGCCGAGATCGCGGGCCTGCGGCTCAACACCAATCTGGTGGTGATGTCCGCCTGCCAGACCGCCTCGCAGGTGGGTGAGGGCACGCAGCTGCGCGCCGGTGAAGCCCGCCCGGGCGACACGCTCGACGGGCTGGTGCGCTCGTTCTTCGCCGCGGGCAGCCGCGCGGTGATGGCGACCTATTGGGAGACGTCGAACGCAGGTCAGTCCGAGGTGTTCATGTCGGCCTTCTACGAAGCCGCACGCGATCGTTCGATCGTGCTGGCGACCAATCAGGCACAGCGCGCCATGCTGAACGATCCCTCGACCTCGCACCCGTTCTACTGGGCCGGGTTCTTCGTGGTCGGGCAGACCAACAACCAGGTGCTCAGTGGACGTGCGGCCAGCGTCGCTGTACGCTAGACTACGCTATGCCGCCCGCCGCCCGCATCACCGACATGCACACCTGCCCGATGGTCAATCCCGGGCCGGTGCCCCATGTCGGCGGGCCAGTGGTCAAGGGCCAGCCCAACGTGCTGACCTGCATGATGCCGCAGGCGCGGATCAGCGACATGTGCGTGTGTGCCGGTCCGCCCGATGTGATCGTCAAGGGATCGGCGACGGTGCTCGTCGGAAGCCTGCCCGCCGCGCGGCTGGGCGATACCACCGCGCATGGCGGCGTGATCGTCAGCGGCGCGCCGACGGTGCTGATCGGCGATAGCGCCAATTCGGGCGGCGGCGGCGGCGGGGCCGGCATGGGCATGGCCGTGCCAGTGCCCTTTTCGGCGCCCAACCTCCAGACCAAGGCGATGATCGGCGCGCACAAGGAAGCCAAGCCCTTCTGCCGCATTTGCCAGCAATGATCGCTCCGGCGGCCTTCAATGGCTGACTGGTTCGCGGTGGTGGACGGGGCCGCCGACCCGCGCCTTTATCCGGTGATCGCCTCGGCCAGCGAACATGCCTGTCTCTACGAGGCGGACTATCCCGAAGAGACCCTGGCCGCGCTGCCGCATCTGGTGCGCCTCGTGCCCGGCGAACAGCTGCCCGAGCTGTGGCGGCGGCATGAATCCGGGCGGTTCTGGGGCATGGCGATCCGCTCACCGCTCGGCTTCAAGCCGCTGCGCCGCCACCTGCGCAAGTTCACCACCGCACGCCTGCCGCTGGGCGATGTGGTGCTGTTCCGCTTCTGGGATCCGCGCGTCTTCGCAACCTTTGCGACAAGCGCCACACCCGAGGAGATCGGCCCGTTCTTTCAGGGGATCGAGGCGGTGATCGTCGATCTCGGCCCCGGCGGGCGCAAGCGGTACTGGTGGGACGGCGGCGTCAGGACGGCGGAAGGTCATCCGTCAGGCAGCGCACCGAGCTCGTATCCACCGCCGCCGCAGCCCGCGTAACCTTGGGGCTCTGCGCGATTTCGGCGATGGTCGCCTTGCGCTGGGCGAGATACATCCTCAGCTCGTCCGCCGCCAGCGCCTCGCTCACCGTGTTCTCGAAGCTGAGCGGATCGACATAGTCGCCCGCCACGCGGATTTCGAAATGGAGGTGCGGCCCGGTCGACCCGCCGGTGGTGCCGACATAGCCGATCAGTTGCCCCTGGCTCACCGCGCCGCCGACCGCCAAGCCATCGGCAAAGGCGTTGAGGTGCATGTAGCGCGTCTCCAGCCCGTCGCCATGGTCGATCTTGATGAGGTTGCCTGCGCCCCCCGCCATCGCCCGGAACAGCACCGTCCCCTTGCCCGCCGCATAGATCGGGGTGCCGGTGGGGGCGGCGAAATCGACGCCGTTGTGGTTCTTGGGGGTCTTGTAGATCGGGTGGAAGCGCGGGCCGAATTTCGAGGTGATGCGCGCGCCATCGACCGGGGTGCGCATCAGCGAGCGGGCGTTGCCCTGTCCCTTTTCGTCGAACCAGCGCGGCACGCTCTCGTTGCTCGGCACATAGGCGAAGAACACGCGCCGCACGCCGCCGGTCTCGAACTCGACCGAGACCAGCTTCGGCGGCTCGACCTCGCGGCCGCTGGCGGTGACGGTTTCCTCCCACACCGCGCGGAATTTGTCGCCGACGCGGATCTGCGCCCAGTCGACATCGAAGGCGAAGGCCTGCGTGAAATCGCTGACCAGCCCGTTGGGAATCCCCGCATCCACCGCCGAGGCGTAGAAGGTGCAATCGTCATAGACGCCGCTTGCCTCGCGGAAGCGGGTCTGTGCGGTTTCGACCACGCTTTCGCGCTTGAAGCCTTCCGGCCCCGCGCGCACCAGCCGCACGGTCGCGCCATTGCCGAGCTCGGCGTTGAGCGCGTGGATCGCGGGGTTGCCCCCGGCCCGGTCGAGTTCGACCGAGACCATCATCGGCTCGATCGTGCCGAGCGCGGCGATCACTTCGCGTGCGGCGCGTGTCGCATCGCTGGATGGGATGCCCAGCCCTTCGAGATTGGCACTGAGCTGGGCCATATCGGCCGCCTGAAAGATCATCGTCTCGAACTTGGGTGCGGCCGGGGCGGCGGCTTTGGCGGCTGCGGCGGCCTCGTGCGCCTTTGCCCCCGGCTTGCCGCCGGGGCCGCCCCACGGCACGAACATCGCGATCGCTCCCACAGCGAGCACGGCGGCAACCCCTCCGCCGAGCCACAGCATGGCCGGACGACGGGAGGACGGTGGTGGCGGTGTTTCAGGCTCAGGCGCGCCGGGTTGTGGAGTCGGCGGCACCCCCGGCTGCACCCACGTGCGCGGATTGAAGCTGGTGGATTCTGGCTCCATCGCGGCGGCTTTCCAACTCCCGGCCCCCAGGGAATGAAAGCGCTGAGCAGCGACGCTGATCGAAAAGGCTTCCGCGCACGCACGCCGCGCTTTATCTGGCCTGCGTCCTATGCTTAACTGGATGCGGTTGAGGGGGCAAGTGGATGAGCGATAGAAATCGTGTTGCATGGCGAGAGGGAATGTTCCTGCGGCCGCAGCACTTCCAGGCTCAGGATCGCTTCATCGAAAGCTTCGTGTCGGCGCGGCACGATTGGGCGCTGCCCTTTTCGTGGGGGCTGGTCGAGATCGAGATCGATCAGGCCCTGTCGGAGCTCGGCCAGTTCGCGATCCGCAAGGCGCGCGGGGTGATGCCCGACGGCACGCCCTTTGCCATCCCCGCCGACATGCCCGCGCCCGCCCCGCTGGCGATCAATCCGCAGACCCGCGATGCGGTGGTCTATCTCACCTTGCCGCCGCGCACCGCAGGGGCGGTGGAGTTCATGGAAGCGGGCAGCGGCTCGCTCGATGCGCGGTTTCTGGTGGCCGAGGCGTCGATCGGCGACAATTTCGCCAGCGAGCGCACGATCGAGGAGATCGAGCTGGGTACCGCCAACCTGCGTTACGGCATTACCCCGGACGAGACCGAGGGCCGGCTGCTGCTGGGGGTGGCGCGCATCCGCGAAGTGGCGGGCAAGCGGCTGGTGTTCGACGATCGCTACATCGCCCCGACGCTCGATCTGGCGGCCTGCCGGTTGCGCCCGGTGCTCACCGACCTGATCGGACGCGCCGACCAGCTCGTCTCCGAACTGGCCCTGCGCGCGGCCGAGACGATCGAGGGCGGGCAGGACACCTACCGCGCCTTCCTGATGCTTCAGGCGCTCAATCGCTGGATCGCGATCCTCGGGCATCTGGCGCACATGCCCGCGATCCATCCCGAGCGCGCTTTCGAGAACCTGCTGGCGATGGCCGGGGAATTGTCGACGCTGACCCGCAAGGAGCGGCGTCCGCCCGAGCTGCCGAAATATGATCACGAAAATTTGCAGGCCTGCTTCGACCCGGTGATCGACCTGTTGCAGCTGCTGCTGTCGGCGGGGATCACCTATTCGGTCGAACAGCTCAAGCTCGACCGCAAGGGGCCGGGGCAGTTCATGCACGTGATCAAGAACCGCACGCTGCTGCGCCAGAGCTTCCTGTTCCTCGCCGTGACCGATTCGACCAAGTCGATGGAGGAAATCCGCAAGCGCTTCCCCGCGATGTGCAAGATCGGGCCCAACACCAAGATGCCGACGCTGATCGCCTCGGCCCTGCCGGGCATTCCGCTGCGGCACGTCACCACGCCGCCCGGCCAGCTTCATGCGCTGCCGGGCTATGTCTATTTCGAACTCGATCGCGGAGCGCCGGACTGGCCGGAAGTCTACGATGCAGCGGCGCTGGGCCTGTTCGTCTCCGACGTCTGGCCGCAACTCAACCTCGAACTGTGGGCGGTTAAGCAGAAGCAATGACCAGCGACGATCGCAACAAGACCGTGTTCCGCCCCTCGCCGCTCAAGCGCGGTGCCGGGACTGGCGGAGACGGCGGCGCACCAGTTCCGGGCCAGCCCCCGGCACAGGGCGGTTTTTCAGGCGGAATGGGCGATTGGGATCAGAACGCGCCCCCGGCGGGATTTCCCGCTGGGGGCGCTTCGCCATTGGGGCCGGGCGGGGGGAGCTCGGGCGGCGGGGGCGGGGGAGGCTTCAGCCCACTCGCGCAGGACCCCTTTGGCACCGCGCCGGGCCAGGCTACGCCGGGCGAGCCGGTGCTGGCGCAGGAGCAGTTCAGCGATTCGGCGCCCCAGCCCCCGCAGCCGCGGCGCGACCGCAATGTGTTGATGGCCCACGCCGCGCCGGTGCTGGCGATGGCCGCCGCGCTGCAATCGGGCCGCTGGCAGGTGTCGATGGGCGAGTTCCATCGCCGCGCCACCGAAGCGATCAGCGCCTTCGACGCGGCGATTCAGCCGGTCTATCCCGACGCGGTCAAGCAGCGCGCGAAATATGCCCTGTGCGCCACGATCGACGACATCGCCCAGAACCTGCCCGGCGTCGGCGGGGGCGGGGCCGAATGGGCGCAGCGCAACATGGTGGTGATCTTCTTCCGCGAGAACATCGCCGGGGATCGCTTCTGGGAATTCGTCGACGAGGTGCTGCGCGATCCGGCGCGCAACCGCGATCTGATCGAGCTGTTCCACGCCTGCCTTGCCGCCGGCTTCGAAGGCCGCACCCGTGCCATGCCCGACGGGCACAACCGCAAGGGCCAGGTGATGGCGAGCCTCATCGCCGCGCTCGATCATGTGCGCAGCCTCTCGCAAAGCGAGATCGTCAGCCAGTGGCGCGGCACGCCGACCCCGCGCAAGAGCCAAAATTTCTGGAGCGTGATCGGCCTCGCCGCAGCGCTGGCGGCGGGGGTGTGCTTCCTCGTGTTCCTGGTGTTCTTCGTCACTCTGATGCTGACCGGGGAGGACGCCTACAACCGCGTCGCGGGGCTGTTCCCCGACGAGCCGGTCGCGCTAACCCGGCAGGCCCAGCCGCTCGCCCTGCCGCCCAGCGGCACCGAGGCGCGGCTCAAGACCTTCCTCGCCGAGGAAATCGCCGCCGGGCTGGTGGTGGTCGACGGCAACCGCGTGCGCACCACGGTCGGCACGCTGTTCGAGCCTGCCGCGGCAACGCTTGTCTCCGGGCGGGAAGCGATCTTCCAGAAGATCGGCAAGGCCATCGAGCTCGAAAAAGGCCCGGTGACGGTCGAGGGCCATGCCGATTCCGACAGGATCAGCCCCACGATCGAATTCGCCGACAACCTCGCCCTGTCCAAGGCGCGGGCCGAGACCGTCGCGCAGATCGTGCGCGCGCAGCTTTCCGATGCCGGACGGATCACCGTGGTCGGGCTGGGCGACACCGTCCCGCTCGCCTCCAACGCCACGGCGGAGGGCAAGGCGCAGAACCGCCGGGTCGAATTCGTGGTCGAGCTGGGCAACTAGAGCATCGGGGCGGGGGCACAATTGCAATGAAGAAGTTCCTGACCAACTGGTGGACCGTTTCGATCGGCACGATGGTGCTGCTCGCGCTGCTGCTGTGCCTTGGCCTGCCGCTGTTCGTCGACGCGCTGAAGCCGCTGTGGGTGCGGCTGACGATCGCCGGGCTGCTGGTGCTGGCGTGGCTCGCGTGGTTCCTGCTGCGCCGCCGCGCCGCGAAGAAGGCCGAGGCCGCGCTCGCTGCCGAGCTGGCCGGGCCCGATGCGGCGGGCGAAGAGGCAGGTGCGGTGCAGGGCCGGATGGCCGCCGCGCTCAAGCAACTCCGCGAGGCGGGCGGGGGCAAGCGCGGCTATCTCTATGCCCAGCCGTGGTATGTCATCATCGGGCCGCCGGGTGCGGGCAAGACCACCGCGCTGATGAATTCCGGCCTGCGCTTCCCGCTCGCCGACCGCACGCTGCAAGGCACCGGGGGCACGCGCAATCTCGACTTCCTGTTCGCCGAGGAAGCCGTGCTGGTCGATACGGCGGGTCGCTACACGACGCAGGACAGCGACAGTGCGGTGGACAATGCCGGGTGGAAGCGTCTGCTCGAACTGCTGCGTAAGCACCGCCCGTTCGAGCCGGTCAACGGCATTCTGGTGGCGATCCCTGCGGACGATCTGCAACGCGGCGACGTGCGCGTGATCGACAATCACGCCGCGATCATCCGCCGCCGCCTGCGCGAGATCCGCGAGGCGTTGCAGGTCGAGCTGCCGGTCTACCTGCTCATCACCAAGGCCGACCTGCTGGCGG
This sequence comes from Porphyrobacter sp. YT40, assembly GCF_006542605.1. Lineage (GTDB taxonomy): Bacteria > Pseudomonadota > Alphaproteobacteria > Sphingomonadales > Sphingomonadaceae > Erythrobacter. The sequence goes on along the minus strand of NZ_CP041222.1, from coordinate 224,597 downwards.
GCATGACCGAATATTTCGCTGACCTCGATGTCGACGGGCGGCGCGCGGTGATCGGGCACACCTTTCCGGCGATCGCGACCCGGCTAGAGTCGGCGGACATCACCGCGGCTTTCGACGAGGTCACCAATGATGTCGCCGCCCGCCAGCCCAAGCGGCTGGAGGAGGAAAAGGACATCCGCCGCCGAGGCCTGATCCTCGGCTTCCCGGCCCAGCTCTTCGCGCTGCGCCCGGCGCTGTTCCGCCTGATCGAAGGCGCCTTCCTCAACGAGGATCGCCCGAGCGGGCGGCTGCGCGGGTTCTACCTCACCTCGGGCACGCAGGATGGCAGCGCGATCGACCGCATCCTGCAAGGTGTCAGCAAGACCTATGGTTCATCTGCCGCAGCGGGCGGGGCGCAGGAAGGCCGTGCGTTTTTCCTCAACCGGCTGCTGCAGGAAGTGGTGTTTAAGGAAGCCGGGATGCCGGTTTCCGACCCTGCGCTGGAGCGCAAGCGCCAGCGGCAGATAACGGCGGTGGGAGTCGCACTTGCCGCTGCCGTGGTGCTGGCGGTGGGGCTGTGGACGGTGAGCTTCCTCGGCAATCGCGGCTTTCAGTCCGACACGCTGGCGGCGGCCGACACGATCAAGGGCGAGATCGATTCGAGCCGCCTCGATCTGGTGAGGATCGGCGCGAGCGATGCTTCGCTCGAACAGGTGCTGCCGCTGCTCGATGCGCTGCGCGATCTGCCCGAGGGCTATCAGGCGCAGGCCGATGGCGGCCCGTCGCTGTTCAACCGCTTCGGCCTGTTTCAGAGCAGCCTCGCCCAGCGCAATGCCGAGGCCTATCACATCGGTCTGCGACGCATTCTCCTGCCACGCGTCATGCTGCGGCTGGAAGACAAGATGCGCGCTGAGCTGGCCGATCCGCTGGCGCTCTACGAACCGCTCAAGGTCTATCTGATGCTCGGCGGAGCTGCACCGGGGCGGCGGATCGATCCCGACACGGTGCGCCAGCACGTCGCCGCCGACTGGGCGAGCGAGGTCTTCCCCGGCGCGGAAATGGCGCCCGTTCGCGAGCGGCTGGCGCTGCATCTCGATGCTTTGACCAATGACCCCAACATTTCCGCCGGCTGGGCGGGGGGGAAGGCTCCGCTCGATGGCGAGCTGGTGGCCGCCGCGCGCACCGCCGTGGGCAGCATGAGCCTGTCGCAGCGGGCCTTTGCAATCCTGCGCGCGAAGACCGCCAAGCCGGAAGAGGACTTCCAGATGGCGACTCTGCTGCAACCGGGCGATGCCGCCGCCTTCGCCGATCCCGATGCGCTGCTGGCGATCCGCGTGCCCTATATCTTCACCCGCAAGGGGTTCGAACAGTCCTATGCCATCGCCCGCGCGGACGTGGCGCAGGATCTCAAGAACGAGACCTGGGTGCTCGGCCAGACCACCGGCAGCATCGCGGGCGAGTTGAGCGGGATGCAGCAGGGGATCTCGACCATCTATGCGCAGGAATATATCGCGCAGTGGAAGGGCGTGGTGGGCGCATTGAAGGCGGCGGATTACTTCAACAATCCGCAGGCCTTCCGCGCGCTGACCAAGGATCCCTCGCCGCTGCGCACGGTGCTGCTGGAGGTGCGCAAGAACACCAACTTCAAGGACCCGAGCCCGCTCGACAAGGCCGAGAAGCTGGCGCTCGACAAGCTCAAGCAGACCAAGGTCGGCAAGATCGGCGAAAAGTTGGCGAGCGGGAGCAGCGCGAGTTCCGCCGATGGCGAGATCACGATGGCCTTCGCCGATCTCAACGCCTGGACCGGCACCGGGCAGGCGCCGGGCGAGATCAAGACCTTCATCGATACGGTGCGCCAGACCTTCTCCTCGGTCAGCGCGTCGGGCCAGCCGGGGACGGGCGGCAGCGCGGCCGAGGCGCTGGCGCCGGTGCTGGGCGAATTGAAGACCGCCGCGACACAGGCCCCCGAAATCATGCAGGGCTTTGCCAACGGCGTGGTCGAGGGCGGCAGTTCCTCGGGCGTGGCGGTGCTGCAGGGCGAGGCGACGCTCGCCTACAGCCAGCAGGTGCAGCCGGCCTGCGAGCAGGCGGTGGGCGACAAGTTCCCGTTCCAGAAAGCCGCCACCACCGATGCCGCGGTAGGCGAGGTGCGCGCGACCTTCGGACCGGGCGGGCTGGTGCCGCAGTTCATCCAGACCCGGCTCGACGCCTATCTCGACCGCAGCGGCGAGGACTGGCGCTGGACCGAGGGTGATCCCGTCGTCGCCAGTTTCAGCCCCGCCACGCCCAAGAACATGCAGAAGGCGGACGCGCTGGCGCTGACCATCGGCGAGGGCCTACCGCTCAGGATGGAGCTCATGCAACTCGGGCGCGAGGCCAACCGGGTCGAATTGAGCACCGGCGGTGTGGTGCTGCGCTTCGATCTCGACGACAACAAGGTGCAGAACCTGACCTGGCAGTTCGGCGGCGGGATGGTGCAATCCTCCGAGGTCAAGATCATCGCCAATGGCGGGATCGAGGGGCTCGGCCCGCCCGAGCAGGTCGCCTGGAAGCGCCCCGAAAGCGGGCCCTGGTCGCTGTTTCGGTTGCTCGAGCGTGCGCGCGTGCGCGCGGTGACCGACGATACCGTCGAGGCCGAATTCAATCCCGGCCCGGCGCGCGCGGTGTTCCGCATTTCCTTCCCGACCGATCGCAACCCTTTCAGCGGCGGCGGCCTGTGGTCGGTGCAATGTCCGCAGATGCTTTGACTCGCGCGCCGGTGGCCTCTGCCAGCCTCGAATGTCCGGCGCTGTTCGGCAAGCTGCCGGGGCATGGCGATTTCATCAGCCGCGGGGTGCCGGGGGCCTTGCGCGCGCCCTTCGACCAATGGCTGAGCGACTGGCTCGCCGCCGCGCATGAGGCGCTGGGTGCCGATTTTGTCGAGGCCTACGAGACCGCCGCCCCCTGGCTCTACCACAGCCCCCGCGCGGCGGCGGTGCTGCTTCCCAGCGTCGATGCGGTCGGACGGCAATTTCCGCTGCTGGCGGTGACCGTGCCCGAGGTGCCGCTGCAATCTACCTACGACGCGCTGGTCGATGCGGTCAGTGCCGGGTCGGACAGCGATGCCCTGCGCGCCGCGCTCGGTGCTTTGTCCCCGGTAGAGGCCGCCGCAACACCGCCCGTGCCGCAATGGTTCCTGCCCGAAGGTGCGCCGCCGTGCCTGCCCAAGCCCGATTCGGTGCCGTCCTGGCCTCTGGTAGAAGGATGCTTCGTGTGACGATGATACCCGTCAGAGCTGCCGGCCGCAGCGAAACCGGTCTGGTGCGCGCGCAGAACGAGGATTCGATGCTGCTCGACGACGAAGGCAGCTTCTGGATCGTGTTCGACGGGATGGGCGGCCACCAGAACGGCGCGGCGGCCTCGCGCATGGCGGCGCTGGCCTTTGCCGGAGAGCCGCTGCCTGCCGATCTCGACCCTGCGATCGAGCGCTTCGCCGAGCAGATCCAGCTGGTCAACAGCCAGATCCAGGCCGAGGCCGCGGCGCAGGGCGGCGGCACCATGGGCACCACCGCGGTCGGCCTGATCCTGCGCGGACGCGAATTCGCGGTCGGCTGGGTCGGGGACAGCCGCGCCTATATCATGCGGCGCGGCGGGCTGTTCCAGCTGACGGTCGATCACACCCATGTGCAGGACCTGATCGATGAGGGCATACTCACCCCCGCCGATGCCATCGGCCACCCGATGTCGCACGTGCTGACCCGCGCGCTGGGCGTGAGCCCGGAGCTTCAGGTGGACATCATCAAGGACGAGATCGAGCCCGGCGACCGGTTTCTGCTGTGTAGCGACGGGCTGAGCGGCCCCCTCTCCGATCCGGAAATCCGCGCGCTGATCGAGGCCGACTGCCCGCAGAGCGCGGTTGATGCGCTGATCGAGCGCGCCTATGCCCACGGGGCGCCGGACAATGTGACTGCCATCGTGATCGAGATCGGGGCTTTCTGACCATGAGCAAGCCTCCCGAAGAGGAAGACCGCACGGTCTATCAGCCCAAGGGCAGCGCGCCACCGTCGTCGCCTCCACCGCCTTCCCCGGCCGCGCCACCTGCGCCTCCGCCTGCCGCGCCGCCTCTTCCCCCTGCCGGAGGGGGCACGTCGCGCCAGCAGATCGCCGATGGAACGGTGCTCAACGGCATCTACCGCATCACCCGCTTCATCGCGCGCGGCGGGATGGGGGAAATCTACGAGGCGGTGAACGTCCACCAGCCCGATGACCGTGTGGCGGTCAAGGTGATGCTCCAGCACATGGCCGAGGACGAGCTGGTCGCGGCGATGTTCGCCAACGAAGGCGCGACGCTCACCCGGCTCAACCACGAAGCGATCGTGCAATACCGCCTCGCCGCGCGCGAGAGCGAGGGGCGGCCCTACATCGTCACCGAGTTCATCCCCGGCCCCAATCTTGAGGAGCGTCTGGGCCAGCTCAAGCTGACCGATGCCGAATTCCTCGCGATCGCGCAGAAGCTCGCTGCGGGGCTGGGGACGGCGCACACGCTGGGCGCGATCCACCGCGACATCGCGCCGGACAACATTCTGCTGGTGGACGGCGACCCGGGGCGGCCCAAGATCATCGATTTCGGCATCGCCAAGGATGCGCGCGGGCAGAGCGGCACGATCGTGGGCGATGGGTTCGCGGGCAAGCTCGGCTATGTCGCGCCAGAGCAGCTGGGCGAATATGGTCGCAATGTCGGGCCTTGGACCGATATCTACAGCCTCGCGCTGACCTTGCGCGCGGTGGTGGCGGGCAAGCGTTCGGACATGGGCGGATCGATGGCCGATGCGGTGCGCAAGCGGATGCAGGTGCCCGACCTGTCGGATATTCCCCCGCCCTTCCGCTCCGCCTTTGCCGCCGCGCTCCAGCCCGATCCGGCGCGGCGTCCGCAATCCATGGCGGAATTCAACGTGCTGCTGACCAGCGGGGCGATCAGCGGCGGGGTCGTGCCCGATATCGGCGTGGCCGGATATGGTGGGGGCACGCAACTCGTGCCGCCTGGCCCGCCGCCGCCTCCCAGCGGCGCGGGCCCGAGCAAGCCGTCGTCAGAGGGCGAAGGCAAGAATCGCCTCCCGCTGCTGATCGGCGGCGGTGTGGCGGCGCTGGTTGCGGTGGTGGCGCTGGTGGTGGTGATGAGCCTTGGCGGGAGCGACACCCCCGAAACTGACCCGGATGCCGAAGCCTCGGCCCCGATCGCCGATGCAGCTCCGGCAGCACCCGCGATCACCCCGGGCACGCCGCAATTCGCTGCACTCGCGCAGCAGGCCAGCGCGGGTGTGCCCTGTTCATGGCTCTCGCTCGCCAAGGCAGAAGGCGGCGCGGCGCAGTTCACCGGTGCGGCGGCTGTGCCCGCAGAGGCGCAGACGCAGCTCAAGCAGTCGCTCCAGACCGGAGGGGCAGATGCCTCGACCTTCGATTTCAGCAATGTTCTCGCCTTCCCGCAATCGACCTGCGCGGTGCTCGACGCGCTGCGCGACGCGCGCGGCGGCTCTGTGCGGATCGCCACGCCGCAGCTGTCCTACGAAATCCGCAACGAGCCTTACGACACCAGCACCGGACCGACCGATCCCAAGCCCCATGCGAAGGTGCTGATCCAGATCACCGGATCGGCCCCGCCGCGCCAGACCGCGCTGATCTTCGTCTACGACAAGGGCGATCCCGAAGTCATGGACAGCAAGACCACCCGCGAGTTGGTGGCGCGCTACAAGGGAACGATGACCGCCGACGGGGTGAGCTTCGCGCTGCCTTACCTTCTCTCGCACAGCGGGCAGGAAAATGTCGGGGTGGTCGCCGTGTCCAGCGACAGCCCGCTGCCGCGCGACATCACCACTTTCGATGCGGGATGGCCGCAGCGCTTCCGCGAGGGGGCGAAGGCGGGGAAGTGGAAAGTGGACGCGGTGTGGTTCCAGGTCGCCGACCGCCAGCCGGGTTAGAGCTGGAATTCAGCGCGGGCGGCGGCTGGTTTCCTCGTAGGCGCGCCGGAACTCGCGCGAGAAGACTTCGAGGAACGCCTCGGCCGAGCCTTCCGCCACGCCGCTGAACTGCGCTTCATAGGCCTTCCACAAGGCCGCCTCGCGCTGGCCGGGCAGCACCTTGGCGAGCAGGCCCTGCTCCTTGGTGCGCGCCTTGATGGCGGTGGGCGAAAACCGCCCCAACGTCTCGCGCAGCGCGCCCTGCATCGCCTTCAATGTGGCGATCTGGTGGGCCTGGAGGTCGCGATAGGCCTCCTCGATCCCGTCCTCGGCCTCCATGTAGCCGCGCAGGTGCGGGTTGAGCATCATCGCGAGCGCCTGATCGACATTGCGCGCGAACTTGAGCGGGTTGTTGCCATCGAAGCTGAGCGCGGTTCCCGCCGCGCCCATCTCTTCCTTGGCGCGGGCCCGGGCTTCGAGCAAAATCATCAGACCCGCGATCAGGTGGCGCAGCATCCGCCCGGTCTTGGCGGCAGTCTCCTCGGGGCTGAGCTTGAGCTGGCTGGCGGGCACGCCCAATTCGCTCAGCAGCGCGCCGAACACCGCATCGGAGAGCGGTGCGGGCGCGGCGGCGGGCGGCGGCGCAGCGGCAGGCTGAGCGGGTGGCTGCTCCGGTGCGTGGGGAACCGGCGAGGGCAGCACGCGCATCGGCGGCATGGCGCTCGGCACGGCGGTCGGTTCGGGGGGCGGCGCGGCTGCAGGCTGCCCCCACGGGTCGGCCGAAGGTGTGGGCGGCGGCGTGCTCGCGGGCAGGTCGGGCCATGGCGCGGCGGATGGCGGTGTTGCTGGAGGGGCAGCCGGATCGAGCGGCGCAAAGCTGCCGCCACCGGTTGCGGGCGATGGAGGCGGCGATGGCGGGACGCTTCCCGGCAAGGGCGCAAAGCCACCGCCAGGTGCAGCTGCGGGCGACGGTGGCGGGGGCGGCGCCGGCGCCGCAGCAGCGCCCGGCAGGGGCGCGAAGGGATCGCGGCTCTCGGTCGCCCCGCCGCTCCCGCCCAGCGGCGCGAAGGGATCGCCTGCCCCCGGCGCAGGGGTCGCGCTGCCCGGCAGCGGCGCGAAGCCCGATGGCTCGGACAAGGGATCGGCAAAGGGGTCGAAATCGGGATCGACCGACCAGGCGGCATTGTTCCAGTCGACTTCGTTCTTGGCGGTAAAGTTGCCGAAGATGTCGTCCGCGCTCGGCCCGCCGGAGCCGCGATTGACATCTTCGGACCACACCGAAACCTTATCGGGGGCGGCCTCCGGCAAGTCCCACCCGCCGAAATCGGTCGGGGGCGGCGGCGCGGGCGGTGCCGAGGGCCGCGCGCCCGGCACATCGTGCCAGTCGCCATAGCCCGTTCCCTGCGCCGCTGCGGCGGCCTCGGCGACTTCGCTTTCGTGCTGCTGCAAGGCTGCCCCCGCCAGCCGCGCCTCGATCGTATAGGGGCCGATCCGGAACCGGTCGCCCGGTGCGATCCGGTGTGTGCCCACCAGCGGCTGATCGGACTGGCCGACGAAGGTGCCGTTGGTGCTGCCGTAATCGACGAGGAAATAGACGTTGTCGCGGAACTGCACCTCGCAATGGCGGCTCGACACCACCCGGCCATCGTCGGGCAGCACCCATTCGCAGGTCAGCGCCCGCCCGATATTCGCCCCCCGGCTGTTGAGCACCAGTTCGGGGCTCGCACCGGAATTGGGGACGTCACTGTTGATGATCCGCAGTGTCAGAGTCATGCCGGAGCGGCCGCCTCCCGTCCGCTGGTGGCGAAGCGATCGGCAAGATCGAGCACCCGCTCGGCGAGGCCCGGATCGGAGGTCGCGCCTTCGGCCACCACGATCTGCACCGCGCCCGCGACCAGCTGGCCGGGCAGACCCGGTTCGGCCGGAACGGGCGGGCCGTCCTCGGGCGCGATGGATCCGCCCGAAAAGAAGATGGCCAGCCCGATCAGGGTTTCCGGCCACTCCTGATCGGCGGTCTGGGTCAGCCGTTCGATCGCGCGGCGGTTCTCGTCATCGGGCTCCTGCAGCCAGCGCCGCGCCGAATCGCGCAGCAACATCCGCGCGGCGTAATCGGGGGCATCGCGTTCCAGCGGCGGCAGGCTCGCCAAACCCCATTCGATCGCCTCGAGCTTGGGCAGGGCCGCGGCGACGTAGGCGATCGCCGCCGTTTCCTCGCGCGCTTCGCGCAGGCTGCGGAACCACGCATCGGGCGCGACCTCTGTGGCAGGGAGCAGCGCGCGCGGCAGCTTCGCCTCCTCGGCGATCTGGCGGGCATTGCTCCAGAAGACGACGGTCCATTCGGTCATGGCTTGGCTTGCGGTTCCTGTCTGGTGCCGGGCGCGGCGATCAGTTGATCTTAATCAGCGCGCCCTTCTCGGTCAAAATCCCGCCGGCGGAAACCTCGGTCATGGCGTTGCCCTTGATGTTCACCATCAGCGAGGTCAGCGTCGCCCCGGTCGGCGTGAGCTTGAACGAGGTCTGCCCGACGATCAGCTCGATCGACTGCAGCGCCTCGATCTTCACCTTGCCCTTGCTGGTGGTGATCGTGAGATTGCCCATATCCAGCGTCAGCGTGTCGTTGCCCTTGTTGAGCGTCGTCTTGCGATTGCCGTCGGTAATCGTGTTGTCTTCGTTTTTCTTGAGCGTGTATTTGCGGTTGCCGTCGATCGTGACCTTCTCGTCGTTCTTGACGTAACGCTGCCGGTCATAGCCGACCTTCAATTCTTCGTTGTGGCCGATATGCGTGCTGGTGTCGTAGCGCACGCGGACGTTCATGTCGCGCTCGGCATGGATGAACAGCTCTTCCTTGCCGCCCTTGTCCTCGAACCGGATCTCGTTGGCCTTGGGCTCGCCGGTGTCGAGCTTTTCGGCCTGCGAATAGGCGCTCTGCTCGCCATAGGTCAGCGTGCGCCACACCGCGCGGGTCTTGTTGGCGGGAAGCGGGTAGATCGGCATGTGCTCGGCGTTGAAGACGCGACCCACTACCACCGGCTGATCGGGATCGCCGTGGAGGAAATCGACCAGCACCTCGTGGCCGACGCGCGGCAGGATGACATTGCCCAGCCCGCCGGTCTGCGAAACGCGGATCCAGCAGGTCGATTTCTCGTCCGGGGTGCTGGCGCGATCCCAGTGGAATCGTACTTTCACCCGGCCATATTCGTCGGTGTAGATCGTCTCGCCCTTGGGGCCGGTGACGATCGCCGACTCGACCCCGGTCACGCGCGGCTTGGGCGTCCGGCGGTGTGCGCGGTACTGGGTAGCCGCCGGGATGGCGACAAAACGGATGTCGTCGGCGTCCTCGTCGGCGGTGCCGGTCTTGTAGGTCTCCGGCGCCATCGCATGATGAGTGGCGATGATCAGATATTCGCCATTGAGCCGCGCGGTGGGATGGTGCGCCACGTTGATCGTGGTCCCCGCGCACAGGCTCTTGGCGCTGGTGCGCCCGATGAAGGTGCGGCGCAGCGCGCGGAATTCCTCGAGCCGTACCTTGCTCAGCCGATTGGCGCGCGCGGCGGTGATGAATTGGCCGGGGTAATCGTAGTGCTCCTGCGAATCGCAGGCGTGCTGGCACTCGTCCGCAGCCTTCCCGTCCACCGGCTTGACCGGATTCTTGAAGTCGTAGCCGCGCAAAGCCACCTGTTCGTGCCCGGTGCTGCCGATTCGTTCGGTCCACACGTGGAGCGCGTGAAACCCGCCAAGCGCATCGCCGACGCGATAGGCCTGCGAAGACCCGGCCGCGGCGTTGAAGGCGATCGTGTCGTCCTTGCCCGGCTTGTGGGTGCTGGCCTTGTCGCAGATCACCAGCAGATGCTTGTCTTCGGAATGTTCGAAGAAATAATATAGGCCTTCCTGCTCCATCAGGCGTGACAGGAAGTTGAAATCGCTTTCCGCATATTGCACGCAATATTCGAAAGGCTCGTAACTTTCGGTCACGCGCAATTCGTAATCGGTGATGGCGGCGGCTCCGAAGACATCCTTGATGATGTCGACGACGGTCTTTTCCTGAAAGATCGCGAAGTTCTGGCGACTCTCCATGAAATAGGTGAAAGGCCGCAGCGAAAGGCTGTAGTGGAACCCGTCGCCGTCTTCTTCGAGATGGCTGGCTTCGGCCAGCAAGCCGTTGAAGTGGCGCGCGACGTCGGCACCTTCCAGGATTGTGACGGTAACCGGCTTGCCGATATGCGGCACCAGATCGATCTCGCTCAGGGTGGCGACGATCTGGAGGTCGATCTCGAACGGGTTCGACAACTCCTCGCGCGCCGACATGGCGACATATTCGACCTGCTCGCCGCCGAGATTCACCGTCATTCGTACTTCGCGAAATTCCGATGTCATCGCGAATGCCCCCCCACAACCAAGTTTGTAACGTGGTGCAACCCGGCTTCAGCGCCGGCCAAGTCTCCCAAAAGGGGACGGGCCGATCTTGTTCAGCTTGTAACTCTTGGGGCGAAGTGTTACCGCAAGGTCAACAAAAGACAAATGCCAAATCGGTCTGGTCGCAAGGGGCAAACCTGCCTCAACTTGGTAGAGCTTTTCGATTGGAGCCGAACGATGAAGGTGCGTTTTTCTATCCTTGCCGCCGCCGCCGGGCTCTGTGTGGCGACCTCGGTTCCGGCATCGGCCGACGCGGCGCAGGATGCCGACAACGTCAAGAAATGGCGCTGTGTGATCGACAATATTTGTGAAGACGGTGAACGGGTTGTCGGCGAATCGATCGTCGGGGAGCCGGTCCGCCGCTTCGATACGAGCGCAACCGCGCCCGCCGCGCCCAAGGCCAAGTCGTCGGTGAAGTCCACCGCGCCGGCGCCCGCCCCCAAGGCCCGACTGCGTGAAGAGCGCAGGCAGCTGTCCACCGGACGCGGCATGACGGGCGGTGCAGCGGTCGATGCGCCCGAGTCGGTCGCGGGGCGTGCCAACCTGTTCGTCACCTTCCGCCGCGGGTCTGCCGATATCGAAACCGGCAACATGTCCGACATCCGCGCGCTCGCCAACGTGATGCGCGATGCGGCTGCTGCGGGGAACAAGCGGGTCATCCAGATCGGCGGGCACACCGATGCCACCGGCGACGATGCTTCCAATCTCAAGCTGTCGAATGACCGCGCCGAGGCCGTGCGCAAGGCGCTGGTCGATCTCGGGGTACCCGAAGATGCCATTCAGGCGGTTGGCTATGGCGAAACCAGGTTGATCGAAGGCTATGATCCCAATCACGGGGTCAACCGCCGGGTCGAGGTAGTCGTCGTCAACTGACACTACTGGCCGGGGGGGCGAAGCGGGTGAAATCGATCGAAGAGCTGCTGGCGCCTGTCTCGGACGACCAGCCCTGCGGCGAGGATATGGACGAAAGCGTCGCGTTCGACACGCTGCGCGCCGCGTTCGACGACAATTTCCCGATCGATTCCGGGGTCTCCCCGCTCGCCGAAGGTGAGCTGGGGCCGCCCCCTGTCAACTGGCGCGACCTGTTCGACGAGATCGAAAGCCTGTGCGACAAGACCAAGGATCTGTGGCTGGCGGTCAGCTATGCCCGCTGCGGCTTCGTGCGCAGCGATCCCGAGATCGTGCTTCAGGGACTCGAATTCGCGGCGCGGCTGCTGGAAGAGCAGTGGGATCATGTGCACCCGGTGCTTGACGACCCGAACGGCCGCCTGCGCGCGCCGATCTTTCAGGACATTGCCGGGCGCGGCGCCTTTGCCATGCCCTTCCTGGGCCTGCCGCTGGTGCTCGGTAGTCGGTCAAGCATCAAGGCCGAGCAGCTGCTCGACGCCCATCAGAACGGGGGCGCGTCCGACAGCTTCATTGAAGTGCGGATGACGCTCGATCAGCTCGATGACGAGGGCAAGGCGGCGGTCGCCGCGCAGCTGCGCGCGATGCTCGATCTGCTGGCCCGGATCGAGGGGTTGTTGCGCGAACACAATCTGCCTGACCGCCCCGATTTCAGCACGGTGCGCGACACCATCCTTGCGGTCGAGGAAGCCTATCTCGCGCTCGCCGGTCTCGGTGCGCCCGAGGGCGGCGAAGATGCGGAAAGCGATGCCGAGGGTGACGCTGGCGATCTGGCGGAGTCTGCCGGCGGCGCCGGTGGCGGGCCTGCCTTCGGCGGCGCGGTCAAATCGCGCGACGATGTGCTGCGCGCGCTCGGCGCGATCGAGCAGTATTACGTTCGTGCCGAACCGGGCCACCCGGTCCGGCTCGCGATGGCGCGACTGCGCAGCTGGGTGAACAAGGACTTCATGGAAATCCTTGAAGACATTGCCCCGCGCAGTCTCGATGAGGTGAAAAGTGTTTTGCTGGAACGGCGCGATGTGGAATGATCACGGTTGATCAGATCTTAATTCGGTCCGCGGGGCGAGTCGCGGGCTTCGGTGCCAAAGCGCTCGCGTGGTCGATCAGAGGGGGAATATAATGTCGGATTCCGGTCAGAAGTTCATCAGCCGCAATCGCAAGCCGCGGGTGCACATCTCCTACGACGTGGAAACCTACGGCGCGCGCAAATCGGTCGAGCTGCCGTTCGTGATGGGGGTGATCTCAGACCTGTCCGGCAAGAGCGAGGTCGCCAAGAAAGACCTCAAGGACCGCGACTTCCTCGAATTCGACGTCGACAATTTCGACAAGCGCATGGCCGCCATCGCGCCGCGCGCCGCCTTCCTGGTCGACAATGCGATCGAGGGTGAGGGCAAGCTCGGGGTGGATATCACCTTCAAGCGGATGGAAGATTTCGACCCCGGCAAGGTCGCCGAGGCGGTGCCCGCGCTGGCGAAGCTGCTCGAAGCGCGCCGCCAGCTCAACGATCTGCTGATCGCGATCGACGGCAAGTCCAACGCGACCGAGCTGCTCGAAAAGGTGATGCAGGACGAAAACCTGCTCAAGGCGCTCAGCGCGGCCAAGGCCGAAGCTGCCGAAACCCCGGCTGCGCCCGACTCAGCCGAGTAATCCGGTTCGTCCGGCCGCCCTATCCCGGGCACATTTTTCGCGTTCGTAACGGAGGGAATGATGGCATCGGATCCATCGAAACTGGATCAGGCACAGGTCGCAGAGACCATCTCGGTCGATGATTTTGCCGAGCTTATCCAGCGCGACTTCAAGCCGCGCGACGATCAGAAGCGCAGCCAGATCGAACAGGCGGTGCAGACGTTGGCGCAGCAGGCGCTGGCGGGTGCCGTCAAGATGGGGGACGATGTCTTCGCCACCATCGACGGCATGATCTCCGAGATCGACCGCAAGCTCTCCGACCAGATGAATGCGATCCTTCACCATCCCGAATTCCAGGCGCTGGAATCGGCATGGCGCGGGCTCGATTATCTGGTCTCCAAGAGCGAGACCGGACAGGATCTCAAGGTGCGGGTGATGAACATCGCCGAATCCGAGCTGTCCTCGATGTTCAAGCAATATCGCGGCACGCTGTGGGACCAGAGCCCGCTGTTCAAGAAGATTTACGAATCCGAATTCGGCCAGCTGGGCGGCACCCCCTTCGGGGCCTTCATCTGCGACATGTATTTCGACCATTCGTCGAAGGATCTCAACATCATGAAGGGCCTCGCCCGGATCGGTGCAGCGAGCCATGCGCCGATCATCTCGGCAGCGGATTCGAACCTGCTGGGCATGGACAGCTGGACCGAGGTCTCCGATCCGCGCGATCTCGCCAACCGTTTCGACAGTTCCGACCACGCGGCCTGGAACGCCTTCCGCAGCTCGGACGACAGCAAGTATCTCGCGCTGACGATGCCGCGGATGCTCGGGCGGCCGACCTATTCGGTCAAGGACAACCCGATCGACGCCTTCGAGTTCGACGAAGTGACCGATGGCGAGCACGACAAGCACCTGTGGATCAACGCCGCCTACGGGCTCGGCGTGCGGATCAACGCCGCCTTCCGCGAATATGGCTGGTGCACGCGCATCCGCGGGGTGGAATCGGGCGGTACGCTTGAAGATCTGCCGCTCTCGACCTTCCCGACCGACGATGGCGGGGTCGACCAGAAGTGCCCGACCGAAGTCGCGATTTCGGACCGGCGCGAGGCGGAGCTGTCGGAGCTCGGGCTGATCCCGCTGATCCACCGCAAGGGCACCACCAACGCGACCTTCATCGGCTCGCAGACGGTGCACAAGCCCGCCAAGTACGACGATCCCAACGCCACCGCCAATGCCAAGCTGGCGGCGCGTCTGCCCTACCTGTTCGCCAGCTGCCGCTTTGCGCACTATCTCAAGTGCATGGTGCGCGACTGGGTTGGTGGCACGCGCGAGGGGCCGCAACTGCAGGCCGACCTCAGCGACTGGGTCCACCAATATGTCACGGCCGATCCTGATTCGGCCGGTGAAGAAACCAAGGCGCGCCTGCCACTGAAGCGGGCCGAGGTGACGGTTGAACCGGATCCCGAGAATCCGGGCTATTACAAGAGCCGCTTCCTGTTTGTGCCGCACCACCAGTTGGAAGGCATGGATGTGAGCGTCAGCATGGTGTCGCAGCTGCCCAAGGGCAATTGACGAAGTAATTGTTCTGATACGAAAAATTTCCAGAGGAACGGAGAACAGACATGCAAGTTTCAATCTTTCTGAAACTCGACGGGATCGAGGGTGAAGCGACTGACGACGGTCACAAGAACGAGATCAAGCTGGCGAGCTGCAGCTTCACCGCCAGCAACACCTCGTCCTACAACAACGCCTCGAAGACCGTGTCGAAGGGTCAGGCGCTGATGGGCGACATCGCGTTCGGCAAGGAAGTCGACAAGACCTCGGTCGCGCTGTTCAAGGCTTGCGCTTCGGGCAAGGTCATCCCCAAGGGCACGATCTCGTTCCAGGCAAACGTCGGCGACGACAAGAAGATCGACTTCCTCAAGTACGAACTCGAGAATGTCGTGCTCAATTCCTATGCCTTCTCTGCATCGGGCGAGGCCTATGAAAACGGCACGCTGACCTATGCCAAGATCACCCAGATCTACGACCAGCGCGACGAGAAGGGCACGTCGAGCGGCAAGGTTCAGGGCTACTTCGACGTCCTGCTGAACAAGGCCGGTTAATCGGCCGAACTGGGGGGCATCGAGACAAACAATGGTCAAGGCTGACGAACTGCTTGTCTCGGGCGATGTCGCCGCTGCCCGCCAGCAACTTATCGAGGAAGTGCGTGCGAACCCCGGCGATGTCGGGGTTCGCATGTTCCTGTTCCAGATGTGTGCGCTGCTCGGCGAATGGGACCGGGCCAAGGCGCAGCTGGACACTCTGGCGAAGCTCGATCCCGAAGCGCGGATGCTTGCGGTCGCCTACACCCAGTGCATCACCGCCGAGGCGACCCGTGCCGCGGTCTTCGCAGGCACCCAGCCTGCTCCGATCCTCTACCCGGTCGAGTGGGGCGAGACCCTTGCGGCGGCCTTGCAAGCGCGCCAGCAGGGCAAGGCCGAAGCCGACGCGCTCTATGCGCAGGTGTTCGACGCTGCGCCGACCACCGCCGGGACGACCGATGCCGGTCTCGAATTCGAATGGATCGCCGATGCCGACCCCCGGCTCGGTCCGGTGACCGAGGCGATCATCGCCGGGCGCTATGGCCTGATGCCGTTCTGCGCGCTCGAAAGCCTCACCATCACGCCGCCTTCCGACCTGCGCGATACGGTCTGGATCCAGGCCGAGTTCGGCCTTGTCGAAGGCGCGCGCGTCGCCGGGTTCATCCCGCTGCGCTATCCCGGCAGCGAGGCGGCGGACGATGCGGCGCTGGTGCGCGGCACCGCCACCGGCTGGCAGGACGACGCGATGGGCGAATATCCGCTCGGCCACCGCCTGTTCGCCTTTTCCGACGAGAGCGAAGTGCCGGTGCAGGATTTGCGCGACCTCAGCTTGCGCAACGGTTGACGATGTCGGGCAAGATCCGTCTCACCCCGACCCTGTTCGACAAGCTGGCTTCAGGCAATGATTTCGGGGGCCTTTCTGCCGAGGCCGACATGCCCACCGTGGGGCGCGAGGATTTCCGCAATTTCGCGGTCGCCAATCTCGAACGTTTCACCGAGAAATCGCTGCGCGCCTCGGTGATGCGCGATCTGGCGTGGCTGCTGAACACGATCTCCCTCGAATCCGCCCAGACCCTCGAGAACCACCCGCAAGTGCGCGATTCGGTGCTCAATTTCGGCGTGCGCGACTTTGCCGGGCGGTCGATGGGCCGCGATGCCGCGCGCGAGCAGGCGCGCGAGATCCGGCGCGCGATCCTGCGGTTCGAGCCGCGCATCAACCCCGCCAGCCTGCGGGTCGAGCCGCGCGGGCGGGCCGACAACACGGGCAAGATCGGCTTCGTGATCGAAGGCGAGATCACCGGCGGCCCGCAGGCCCTGCCGGTGCGGCTCAAGACCGATGTCGATCCGGAAACCATGACCGTCGAAGTGAGTGAATGATGGATCCCCGGCTGCTCGAATATTACGAGGCCGAGCTCGAATATCTGCGGGTCCAGTCGCTCGAATTCGCCGAACGGCACGAGGCGGCGGCGACCAATCTCGGCCTGACGGGGGGGGAGCGCGATCCCTATGTCGAGCGGCTGCTCGAAGGCGTGGCGTTCCTGTCGAGCCGGGTGCAGCTGAAGCTCGACGACCAGTTCCCCGAATTCACCCAGCACCTGTTGCAGGCGGTGCAGCCGCATTACCTCGCGCCCACGCCTTCGATCTGCATCACCGGGTTCGAGCCGGTGACGGGCGATCCGGGCCTTGCGCGCGGGCTGCAGGTGCCGCGTGGCACGCAGCTTTCGGCCGAGCCGCAGGGCAGCTCGCGCACTCCGGTGATCTTCCAGACCGGGCAGGATGTTACGCTGTGGCCGCTCAGGATCACCGAAGCGGAATATCTCGGCAGCCGGGCCGGGGCGGCGCGCTATGCCGATCTGGCGGGAGTGCGCGCGCAGGCGGCGCTTACCTTGCGGATCGAGGCGCAGGACGGCATCGACCTCTCGACCATCGCTGCCGACGATCTGCCGATCTATCTCGACGGCGGCGAGGGTGTGGCGAACGAGCTCTACCGCCAGCTGATCGGCGAGGCCGTGGCGGTGGTGGCGCGGCCGCTCGATGTGGCGGGTTCGACCCATGCGCTGCTCGATACCCCGGCGCAGCACGGCTTCGGCGAGGACTGCGCGCTGCTGCCGGACGACGGGCGCACGCTGTCGGCCTACCGGATGTTGACCGAATATTTCGCCTGTCCCGAGCGGTTCCGCTTCGCACGGCTGCGCGGTCTGCGCCGGGCGCTGGCGCTGTCGAGCAAGGCGGTGGAGATCACCATTCTGTTCTCGCGATCGTCGGATGCGCTGGTGCAATCGGTCAGCACCCGCAATTTCCGCCTGTTCGCGACGCCTGCGATCAACCTGTTCGAAAAGCAGCTCAGTCGCATCGCCTTTTCCGAGCGGGAGCACGAGTTCAAGGTGGTGGCCGACCGCGACGGGCCGCTCGATTTCGAGGTGTTCCGGCTGCTCAAGGTCGAGGCCTATGATCGCCAGAACCAGAACCCGCGCGAGGTGGCACCGCTCTATTCCTATGGCTCGCTGCTGTATGATTACCGCTCGGCGATCTTCTACACCACCCGGCTGCGGCTGCGGCAGATGTCGCGCAAGGAGCGGCGGCTGCGGCGGCGCGAGGACTATGTCGGGACCGACATGTTCATCACGCTCACAAGCCCCGGCGATCCGGCGCGGCTCGACAGCGTGCACGATCTCGCCCTGCGCGCGCTGGTGACCAATCGCGAGCTGCCGGTCGATCTCAAGGTGTCGGGCGATTTTCACCTGACGGCGGCGAGCATCGCGGCGCGAGGGATCAAGATCCTGCGCCCGCCAACGCGTCCGCTGCCGCCGCTGGGAATCGGCGATGCCGCATGGCGGGTGATCGGGCACCTCACCCCCAATTACGCCACGCTGGTGAGCGAAGGCGGCGGCAATGGCGAGATGCTGCGCAATCATCTCGCGCTCTATGGCCGGCCGGACGATCCGGTGATGCGCTCGCAGATCGACGGGATTATCGGGGTGAAGGGCGAGCACGTCACCCGCCGCGTTCCGGGGATCGGGCGGATGGCGCTGGCGCGGGGGCTAAGGATCAGCATCGAGCTGGACGATGCCGCCTTCGATCAGGCGCGACTATTCCTGTTCAGCGCGGTGGTGGAGCGCTTTTTGAGCGGCTTCGTCACCGTCAATTCCTTCACCGAAACGCGTTTCCACACCAAGGCACAGGGGGAGGTTGCCGCATGGCCGCCGAGGATCGGGACGCGCGAGCCTATCTAGGCTTCGCCGAGACCGCCGCGGCCGATGCGCCGCGCTTCAGCCTGTTCGCGCTGGTGCGCGGGCTGGCGGCGCGCGCGCGGGGCAAGCCGCCGGTGGGGCAGAGCCGGATGCCATCGCAGGATGTGGTGCGGCTGCGCCAGGTGCCGCACACCCATTATCCTGCGGCGACGCTCGACAAGGTGGAGATCGTCGCCGGGAAGGCCGAGGCTTCGGGTTATTGGCTGGGCCTGACCGGGCCGATGTCGCCGCTGCCGCTGCATCTCACCGAATTTGCCGCCTATGAACGGCGCTATGCCGCGCGCCGCCCGTTCGGCGATTTCCTCGATCTTCTCGCCGGGCGGTTCCTGCAATTGTTTTACCGCGCCTGGGCGACAAGCCAGCCTGCGGTGCAGGCCGACCGCATGGACGACGATCGCTTCGCGCGCTTCGTTGCCTCGCTGACCGGGGCGGGCGAGGGGGCGCAGGATGGCGCGGCCTTCGATACCACCACCCGGCTGCACTATGCCGCGCTGTTCGGATCGCGCCGCAGCGCCGGGGCGATTGCGGGGGGCTTGCAGCACCTGCTCGGGCTGAAGGTCACTCTGCGCGAATTCGTGCCCGTGCTGCGCGACATCGATGCTGCCGACCAGACCCGTCTGGGCCGCCAGCACCACCAGCTCGGCACGGCGGTGCTGGGGCGGCGGGCCTATCTGGTGGATGACCGCTTCGAGGTCCGCATCAGCGCCCCCACCCAGCAGCATTTCCGCCGCCTGCTGCCCGGCGGCGACCTGTTTCCGCTGGCGGCCGAGGCGCTCGATGCGCTTGCGCCCTCGCATCTCGAATGGGGCATCACCCTGTGCCTGCCGCAGGCCGAGGTGAGGCCGATGCGGCTGGGCGATCAGGCGCAGCTGGGCTGGTCTTCATGGATCGGCACAGCTCAGAACGACGATTTGCGTGACAATGTGCATTTGCGCCGTGCATCGGCCGCCCTGCGGCCCGGCGCGCGACTTGGGGGACGAAAGACATGACCGAAATCAGCCGCTCAGCCCTGTTCGGGCGCCTTAACCCGACCGCTCTCAAGGCGATCGAGACCGCCACCGGCTTCTGCAAGATGCGCGGCAACCCCTATGTCGAGCTGGTCCACTGGCTGCACATCCTGCTGCAGGACGCGCAGAACGATCTCGCCGCGATCCGCACCGCCTGCAATATCGACGACACGCAGCTGGCGCGCGACACCGTCGCCGCGCTGGACGCCCTGCCGCGCGGGGCGAGCGCGATCTCCGACTTTTCGCCCCAGATCGAGGAAGCGATCGAAAAGGGCTGGCTCTATGCCTCGCTGCAATTCGGCGCGGCCAAGGTGCGCACCGGGCATCTGCTTTACGGGATGCTCAAGACCAATACGCTGCGCAACGCGCTCCAGAACATGAGCCTCGAGTTCCGCAAGATCGACGTGAACCGGCTGGCGAGCGATTTCGAAGGGATGACACGCGGCTCGACCGAGACGACGCAGGTTGCGGGCGCGGCGGCGGATGGCGGCGCGGGCGGCGGTAGCGCGGCGGGCGCGGGGCCGGGGGGCGAGGGCAGCGCGCTCGCGCAGTTCTCGACCGACCTCACCCAGCAGGCGCGTGACGGCAAGATCGAGACGATCATCGGCCGCGATGCCGAGGTGCGCCAGCTGGTCGATATCCTGCTGCGCCGCCGCCAGAACAACCCGATCCTCGTCGGCGAGGCGGGCGTGGGCAAGACCGCGGTGGTCGAAGGCTTCGCCAAGCGGCTGGCCGAGGGCGATGTGCCCCCGGCGCTGCAAGGCGTGACGCTGCGGGCGCTCGATATCGGCATGATGCAGGCCGGCGCGAGCGTGAAGGGCGAGTTCGAGAAGCGCCTGCGCGCGGTGATCGACGAGGTCGAAGGATCGGCCACTCCGATCATCCTGTTCATCGACGAGATCCACACGCTGGTCGGCGCGGGCGGCGCAGCGGGGACGGGCGATGCTGCGAACCTGCTCAAGCCTGCTCTGGCGCGCGGCAATCTGCGCACCATCGGCGCGACGACCTACGCCGAATATCGGCAGTATTTCGAGAAAGACCCGGCCCTCACCCGCCGTTTCCAGACGGTCGACATCGCCGAGCCCGACCGCGAAAAGGCGATCCTGATGATTCGCTCGATCGCGCCGATGATGGAGGGCCACCACAAGGTCGCGGTGCTCGACGAGGCGGTCGATGCCGCGGTGACGCTGTCGCAGCGCTATGTCCCCGCGCGCCAGCTGCCCGACAAGGCGGTGAGCCTGCTCGATACGGCGGCGGCGCGGGTCGCGGTCTCGCAGCACGGCACCCCGGCGCGGGTCGAGGACCGCAAGCGGCGGCTCGAACTGCTCGAAGTCGAGAAGGAAGTGGTCGAGCGCGAGCGCGGCGCGCAATATCGCAGCGACGATCGCCACACCAAGATCGAGGCCGAGATCGAGGAGGCCAAGGCCGCGCTCGACGAGGCGATGGCCAAGTGGGAGGCGGAGAAGGAAGCGCTTGCCAAGGTGATCGCCGCGCGCACCGCGCTCACCGAGGCGCGCGCGCTGGGCGAAGACGGCGCGCCTGCCGGAGACGAGGAGGCCGCCCGCGCGGCGCTTGGCGAAGCGCTCGATGCGCTGCACGCGGCGCAGGGCGATGATCCGATGGTGTTCGGCGTGGTCGATAGCGACGCGGTTTCCGCCGTGGTCGCCGACTGGACCGGCATTCCGGTGGGCCGCATGGTCAAGGACGAGATCAAGGCGACGCTCGACCTTGCCGAGCGGATGAAGGCCCGCGTCATCGGTCAGGATCACGCGATGGACGCGATCGCCAAGCGCATCCAGACCAGCCGCGCCAAGCTCGACAATCCGAACAAGCCGGTCGGCGTGTTCTTCCTGTGCGGCCCTTCGGGCGTCGGCAAGACCGAGACTGCGGTGGTGCTCTCCGAGCTGCTGTTCGCGGGCGAGGAATCGATGATCACCATCAACATGAGCGAATTTCAGGAGGCGCACACCGTCTCCACGCTCAAGGGTGCGCCGGCGGGCTATGTCGGCTACGGGCAGGGCGGGGTGCTGACCGAGGCGGTGCGCCGCAGGCCCTATTCCGTGGTGCTGCTCGACGAGGTCGAAAAGGCCCACCCCGATGTCCACGAGATGTTTTTTCAGGTGTTCGACAAGGGCTTCATGAACGATGCCGAGGGGCGGTATATCGACTTCAAGAACACGCTGATCCTGCTCACCAGCAATTGCGGCACCGACCTCATCATGGACATGTGCCAGGACCCCGAACTGATGCCCGAGCCTGAGGCGCTGGCGGCGGCGCTGCGGCCCGAACTGCTCAAGGTCTTCCCGCCTGCGCTGATCGGGCGCACGGTGCAGCTGGCCTATGTGCCGCTGTCGAAGGAGATGCTGGGCGGGATCGTGCGCATCCAGCTCGACCGGATCAAGAAGCGCATTCAGGGCAACCACAAGATCGCCTTCACCTATGGCGATGACGTGGTCGAACACATCGTTGCGCGCTGCACCGACGGGGATTCGGGCGGGCGCATGATCGACAACATCCTGACCAACACGATGCTGCCGGAAATGTCGGTGCAGCTGCTCGAAAAGCAGATGGATGGCGCGGCCGTTGGCAGCATCACCGTGTCGGCGGGGGATAACGGCTTCGTTTACGACTTCGGGTGAGGGGCCCGGAAAAGGGAGGATACGTCATGGGGGTGACGCGCATTGCCATCATCGATGGCACGGGAGATTTCTTCGACAGCGATTACGAGGCGGCGATGCGAATGTCGTTCTGCTCGCAGCTCGGCAATGCCTTCGGCCGAAGCGTGTATCAGCGCGGCCCCTCCTCGGACGGATTGACGGTGCGGGAAAAGGCGGAAACCGCCGCCGCCCAGCTGATGAGCGGGATATTCTCGTGCAATCCGGATGATCGCTTTTTCCTGTCGGGCTACAGCCGCGGCGGATCGGCGGCGCTGATGGCGGCGGAGATCCTGCGGATGCGCGGTTTCCCGGTCTCGGGACTGCTTCTGTTCGATCCGGTCAAGAAGCACCCCTGGGATACGCCTGCGGGTATTCCGGCCAATGTCGAGAATTCCTACACCTTCGTGCGCGACGTGACTCCGGCGCTGGTCAGGAAATACGCGGGCACCATCAGTGACGGGCGCTTCGTTCCCCGGTCGCTGGGCGAATGGGTCGACAACCCGATCCGTCCGGGCTGGACGGAAAATGTCACACCGCCATCGGGCGCCAATCCTTCGAAGCACCGCCTCGTCAAGATCGGCGCATCGCACGGCGCGCTCGGCGGGGTCGGGTGGAAGCACGTGACGGAAGATCAGTTTGCTCAGGGTTTCGTCGCGCAGGCGACCAACCTCGTGCTTGGCGAATGGGGATTGCAGGTGAACCTGCACCAGGGCAGCTTCAGCGAGGCGTGACGCGCAAGGCGCGGCTCAGCGCGCTTGCGTGGCCGCGCAGCGCAGCCTGATTTCGCCCGCCTTCAGATCATAGGTGATCGCCGAGCAATGCGCGATCTGGTCGCGGCCGATGCGGGTCAGCAAGTCAGGACGCCCGCGCCCCTTGCGGCGGCTGACGAGGATGTTGTCTGCCTCGAACCGCGGGTCGTCCTTGACGATTTCGCCCACACGGCGCGGGTCGCCGTAATCCTCGACCCGCACGGCAAAGCGGGTGACCGCGATGTCGCCGAGCATGATCGGCTGGGCGATGCGCATCATCCGGGTGGGACGCTCGACCGCGAAATCCATCACCGCCACTCCGCTTGAGCGCGGCTCGAACCCGCCTTCCTGATGGGTCGCGATGAAGTTGGCGGTGGGCGCGGTGATCAGGTTTTCCGCCCGTTCGGGCACGAAGATCATCATCAGCCGCTTCTTGCCCACCTTGATCTCCGTCCCGAGCCGGGTGTTGCTGCCCCCGGCGCGCTTGAGCGGGAAAGCGTGCTCCGTCTCGGGCTCGGCGGCCGGGGCGAGGCGGAAGGTCACGCGGGCAAAGGGCAGGTGGTGCACGCCGATCATCCCGTCGGCCTTGACCGAG
This sequence comes from Porphyrobacter sp. YT40, assembly GCF_006542605.1. Taxonomy (GTDB): domain Bacteria; phylum Pseudomonadota; class Alphaproteobacteria; order Sphingomonadales; family Sphingomonadaceae; genus Erythrobacter. Next base: position 201,400 of record NZ_CP041222.1, on the reverse strand, counting down.
GCTGGGCGGTCGGCCCAGGCCAGCGTCCTGGCTTCGGCTCCGGCCCCGAGATCGACCGCGGCGGTGGCTGCCTGTCCGTCCACCACCACCGGCCCGAAACGCCAGCCACGCCGGTATTCGGGGACCAGCCACAGCCGGGCGGCGACCTCGGGATTGATCACCGGCGGCCCGAATGCCTCGGCGCTGACTTCGAGCCGCAAGGCCTCGCCGTTGATCGTGACCGGGATGATGTTGTCGCCTTCGAGGACGAGCTCATCGGGAAGCGCCTCGGCGGCGGCGGGCGCGGCGGCAGGGGCGTTTGCGGCAGCCGGGGCGAGGCCCGGGGCGAGCGCGCAGCCGAGCAGCAGGGCGAGGGACAGGCGGCGCAGGATCATGCCCTCTTCGATACCGGGGCGCGCAAGGTGTTCCTAGAGCTCTTTGCGCTGCCGCTTGCGGGCCTGACGCTGGCGGTCGCGTGTCAGTTCGGCCATGTCGACTACCTCGGCGCGGGCCAGCATCCACCAGATTCCGCCCACGACCCATGCCAGCAAGCCTACGCCGAACAGGGCCAGCACCTCGAAGAAGGTTGGCCCCTTGGCATTGGCCTGGACATGATCGACGAACCAGATCACCATCGCGGCGAGCAATGCCATCCATGCGGCAAACTGTGCCCAGCCTGCTGCACCGCGCGGTACGATGCTGAAGCTTCCCCCCCCCGCGTCGATAGACGACGAAAGGCTTGCGCCTGTCACGCATGGCACTCTCCTACGGCCTGCGCTGTCCTGAGCGCAGGTCCACGACCTCCGAACAATCTGTGGCCGACTCGCGAGCAGCCAGTCACAGATTGTCGGGATATACACGCTTTTTCCGAATGTTACAGCGCTTGTTAGGAGAGGTTAGCGTCCGCGGCGCGGTTTCGCTTCCGACTTGCGCTGTTCGCGCAGCAGCTTTTCGATGTCGATCACTTCGGCGCGGGCCATGGTCCAGCGGATCAGCGCAAGGCTCCAGATCACCGCCATCAATACATAGAGACCCAGCGCGACATAGAATTCGCGCGTGCCTTCGTGCGTGTCGGCATAGGCCTCGAAGGCGATGGTGGGCGGTACCAGCAGCACCAGCCAGATGCCCAGCTGCACCCAGCCCCTGGTACCGCGCGGGACGATGTTGAAGTTCCACCGGCTGCGGCGATACATCACGAAAGGCTTGTCGGCATCACGCATCGTCCGTTCCTTCATGGGCAGTGCTGGGCGGGCGACCACGCCGGGGCGGTTCGCTGCGAGCGACCTTGACCCCGCGCCGGGTAAGCGCCTCGCGCAGGAGCACTTCGATCTCGGCGTTCACGCTGCGCAATTCGGCATCGGCGAGCCGCTGCACCGCATCGTGAAGCGCCGGATCGAGGCGCAGGGGAAAGGCTTTCTTGGCGGGCATCAGGCGATCAGTAGAGCGACCCTGCGTTGACCACCGGGGTGGTGTCGCGTTCCGAACACAGCACCACCATCAGGTTCGACACCATCGCCGCGCGGCGCTCGTCATCGAGGTGGACCACGTCCTTCTCGCTGAGCTGGGTGAGCGCCAGCTCGACCATCGAGACCGCGCCTTCGACCAGCTTGGCGCGCGCGGCGATCACCGCCTCGGCCTGCTGGCGCCGCAACATCGCCCCGGCGATTTCGGGCGCATAGGCAAGGTGGGTGAGGCCGCATTCGTCGACCGTAATCCCGGCCACCGCCAGCCGCTCGATCAGCGCCAGCCGCAGTTCGGCCCCGACTTCCTCGTGATTGCCGCGCAGCGTGATCTCGAGATGCTCGATATCGTCATAGGGGTAGCGCGAGCCGATCGATCGCACCGCGGCCTCCATCTGCGCGGTGACGAATTCGCGGTAATCGTCGACATCGTAGAGCGCCTGCGCGGTGTCGGTGACACGCCAGACGACCTGAGCCGCCATCTCGATCGGGTTGCCGCGCGCGTCGTTGACCTTGATCTTCTCGGAAATGACGTTGTTGGCGCGCACCGCGATCTTGCTGCGGGTGAGCCACGGCAGCACCCAGCGCAGCCCCTCGGTGCGGTCGGTACCCTTGTAGGCGCCGAACAGCTGGATCGCGGCGGCTTCGTTCGGGTTGATCATGTAAAAGCCGGCAAGGATCAGCAGGCCGATGGTCCCGCACAGGATCGCGAGGATCACGCCCAGCCCGCCACCCACGGCGAACTGGAAGATGGCAAACACGACCAGCGCCAGGCTGACGAGCAGCATGACATAGCCGCTCTGGGTGCTTGCCGGGATCTCGCGGCTGCGATTGAGGGCAGGGGTTTCAACTGGGGACATGACGAATCTCCATGAGCGATATAATTATGGTATCATATTTATATCACCCCGAACCCCGGTCAAGCGGTTTCGCTTTCCCGCCTGACCCAGCGCGGGATCAGCCCAGCAGCATCACGTTCATCAGCCGACCGGGGATCATGAAGGCCGCGATGCCGGGCAGCATCAGCGCTGTCAGGTAGGTGAACACCAGATGGCGCTTGTGCGCCTGAATGTCGCCGCGCCGCGCGGTTGCCACCACTTTCCATGCCGCATGGAAGGTCATCGGCACGAAGAGGTGGATCCAGCTGAACCCGCCCGAAGACTGGATGAAGATCGCCGAAGTCGCGGTGATGAGCATCAGCACCAGCCACACCTTGCCCAGCCGCTTGTGCAGCGCGGTGCCCTTCTTCGCCAGCAGCAGCCAGCCGCCCAGCGGGATTGTCGGCAGGACAGCGGCGACATGGATGATGATCGGCAGCTTGGCGTAGTGGTGAAGATCCTCGACCATGCCCAGTGCCGCCTTCCCCAGCGCCACCACCACCGCAAAGCTCATGGTAAAGCAGGCGAGGCTGACGGCGGTGCGGGCGACCGGGCCGATGTCGAAACCGGCGGCGGGCTTCGGGGTGCGGGGGCGGGTGATGAAGGGCAGGGTGAGGGCGGTCATGGCGGGTCTCCTTGAAAGGCGCAGGTGTTCGTTGCTCCCCTCACTGCCGCAGCCCCGTTCACGCACCAGCGCATCTGCGCGAACGGGGGCGGGGATGCGCGAAATGTCCGCCAAAACCGGGTGCCTGCCACTTTACGAAGCGCGAACGGGCAGGCAGGTTGCCGCCGATGAGCGAAGCCTCCGCGCCTCAGCCCGCCCACCCCTTGCGCCAGATCCTGATCGATCTGGCGGTCATGAGTGTCGTCGGCCTGTTCCTCGGGCTGATCGGCCCGTTCGGGACGATTGCCATGCCGGTGGTGGGGCGGATCCTCAGCTGGCTCGCCTTCGCCTATGTCGGCTATGCGATCTATCGTCCGATGGGTGTGGTGGTGGAATGGGCCGCACGCCGGCTGGCGCTGCCTGCCGCCGGGTTGTGGGTGGCGGCGGTGATCGTTGCGACGCTGCCGATGACCGTGGCGGTGCAGATCATCACCAGCCTGCCCGGCCCGGTGCGCTGGCCGGGGATCGACGTGATCACCGGAACCTATTTCTCGGTGCTGGTGATCGGCGGCGCGGTGACGCTGCTGTTCAACCTGTTGAAGCCGGGACAAGGCTCCCCCGCCGCTGCGCCCGTGGTGCCCGCCTATGCGCCGCCGATTGCGCCCATCGCCGCCAGCGAACCGCCCGCACCGCCTCCGCCACCTCCGACCAACCCGCTGCTCGACCAGCTCCCCGCCGAACTCGGCAGCGCCATCATCGCGCTGGAAATGGAGGATCATTACGTCCGCATCCACACCGCATTGGGATCGGCGCTGGTGCTGATGCGGCTGCGCGACGCCATGGCACAGGTGGGCGATCTCGAGGGGATGCAGGTGCACCGCAGCTGGTGGGTGGCACGCGCGGCGGTGGAGGACGTGCTGCGCGACGGGCGCAATGTGCGCCTCAGGCTGGCACGCGGAATCGAGGCCCCCGTTGCCCGCGCCAAGGTCGCCGAATTGCGCGACGCCCGCTGGATTTGACTCCGCCATAAAAAAGGCCCCCGGCAGCGCTGCCGGGGCCTTTCTGTTTCAAGGGGCCGCGCCTCAGTGATACTTGGCGTAGCTTACATCGAAGCGGTCCGCGTTCATCACCTTGGTCCAGGCCGAGATGAAGTCGCACACGAACTTGCCCTCGTTCCCGGCCTCGGCATAGACCTCCGCCTGCGCGCGCAGCTGCGAGTTGGAGCCGAAGACGAGATCGGTGCGGGTGGCGCGCCACTTTTCCGCGCCGGTCTTGCGATCGGTGCCGACGAACTCCTCGTCACCGCTCTCGTCGACCGGGTGCCATTTGGTGTTCATGTCGAGCAGGTTGCGGAAGAAGTCCGGCGTCAGCTTGCCCGGCGTTTCGGTGAGGACACCGATGCGGTGGCCGTGCTCGGCGTGGTCGCTGACCGCGCCCAGCGCACGCAGCCCGCCGACCAGCACGGTCATTTCCGGGATCGACAGGCCGAGCAGATGCGCCCGGTCGATCAGCATTTCCTCGGTCTTCACCTGCGCCTTGGTCTTGAGGTAGTTGCGGAAGCCATCGGCAAACGGCTCCAGCGCCTCGAAGCTCTCGGCATCCGTGTGTTCGTCGGTCGCATCGCCGCGTCCGCCAAGGAAGGGCACTTCGGTTTCGAAGCCCGCGTCCCTGGCGGCCTTTTCGACCGCCGCAGAACCCGCCAGCACGATCGCATCGGCCATGCTCATGCTGCCGCGGTGCTGTTCGATGGTATCGAGCACCTTGGCCAATTCCTCGGGATCGTTGACCGCCCAGGACCGCTGCGGTTCCAGCCGGACCCGCGCGCCATTGGCGCCGCCGCGGTGATCGGAGTTGCGATAGGTCGAGGCCGAGGCCCAGGCCGCCTTGACCAGCTCGCGCACCGACAATCCGCTGCCCATGATCGCCGCCTTGAATCGGGCGATTTCGGCATCCGAGGGTGCGGTGCCTGCCGGGACCGGATCCTGCCAGATCAGGTCTTCGGAGGGGACTTCCGGCCCGAGGTAACGGATCTTCGGCCCCATGTCGCGGTGGCACAGCTTGAACCACGCGCGGGCGAAGGCATCGTCCAGCGCCGCCTGATCGTTCAGGAACCGCTCGGAAATCTTGCGATATTCCGGATCGTTCTTGAGCGCCATGTCGGCGGTGGTCATCATCGTCGGCACCTTCTTCGACGGGTCGCGCGCGTCGGGGGCCATGTCTTCGGGATCGGGGTTGATCGGCTGCCACTGGTGGGCACCGGCAGGCGACTTCACCAGCTCGAAGTCATACTTGAACAGCAGCCGGAAATAGTCGCCGCCCCACTGGGTCGGGTTGGGCGTCCACGCGCCCTCGATGCCCGAGGTGGTGATGTTGCCGCGCGCGATCTCCTCCTCGTCGTTGAGCCAGCCGAAGCCCATCAGGTGCAGGTCTTCGCTCTCCGGCGCTCCGCCGAAGGTGTCCGCCGGGTGCGCGCCGTGGGCCTTGCCGAAGGCATGGCCGCCGGCGGTGAGCGCAACGGTTTCCTCGTCGTTCATCGCCATTCGGGCGAAGGTTTCGCGCATGTCGCGGGCCATGCCCTCGGGGTCATGCGGGTTGCCCTGCGGCCCTTCGGGATTGACGTAGATGAGCCCCATCTGGATCGCGGCGAGCGGGTTTTCCAGAGCGCGGCCTTCCTTGGGGTGGATGCGGGTGGCAACGCCTTCGTTGACCCACTGCTCCTCGGTGCCCCAGTAGACGCTCTCCGGCTCGAACACGTCGGCACGACCGCCGCCGAAGCCGAACACCGGGCCGCCCATCGATTCAATCGCCACGTTGCCGGTGAGGATGAACAGGTCCGCCCAGCTGATGTTCTTGCCGTATTTCTGCTTGATGGGCCACAGCAGGCGGCGCGCCTTGTCGAGGTTGCCGTTATCGGGCCAGGAATTGAGCGGGGCAAAGCGCTGCTGCCCGCTGTTCGATCCGCCGCGCCCGTCACCGGTGCGATAGGTGCCCGCCGCGTGCCAGGCCATGCGGATAAAGAACGGGCCATAATGCCCGTAATCCGCCGGCCACCACGGCTGGCTGTCGGTCATCAAAGCGGTGAGATCGGCCTTCAGCGCATTGTAATCGAGCGCGTTGAACGCCTCGGCATAGTCGAAGTCCTCGCCATAGGGATTGGCGCTCTTGCCGCCTTCGGTGAGGATGTCGAGTTGCAGCGCATCGGGCCACCAGTCGCGGTTGGTGCGGCCCAGCAGGTTGCGCATCTGGCTGCTGCCGTGGAACGGGCAACCCCCGCTGATATCTCCGGTTTTGGCGTCCATGATGGTGTCTCCTCTCAGCTGTGAACAGGTCAGACTCGCGGCATTCGGCGTAGTCTATGGAGAGAGGATGACGCTTTCAGGATGGCGCGTCCAATCGATTAATACGCGCCAATTGATTGAGTGGGACGATTAATTTGCGGGAGGGGCAAACGAAAGCCCCCTCCTCTTCAGAGGAGGGGGTTGGGGATGGTGGCGTGTGCCGCAAACACCACCCCCCTGCGACTAGGCCGCTGGCGCGGCCAAGTCTCGCGGCCCTCCTCTCAAGAGGAGGGCGGATGTCGTCTCAAGCAGCCTGCGCGATTTCCTCGACCGGCTCGTTGCGAATGAGGAAGTCGAACGCGCCGAGGCCCGCCTTCGCGCCTTCGCCCATCGCGACGACGATCTGCTTGTGCGGCACGGTGGTGCAGTCGCCCGCGGCGTAGATGCCGGGGATGCTGGTCGCGCCGTGATCGTCGATCACGATCTCGCCGAACTTCGACAGCTCCAGCCCCGTCTCGCGCAGCCACTCGGTGTTGGGCACGAGGCCGATCTGGACGAATACGCCTTCCAGATCGATGCGGCGTTCTTCGCCATTGGCGCGGTTCTTGACCACGAGGCCGTTCACGCGGGTGCCGTCACCCAGCACTTCGGTGGTCTGGCCGTTGGTGATGATCTCGACATTCGGCATCGAGCGCAGCTTGCGCTGCAACACTTCGTCGGCGCGTAGCTTCACGTCGAATTCGATCAGCGTGACGTGGCCGACGATCCCGGCGAGGTCGATCGCCGCTTCGACGCCGGAGTTGCCGCCGCCGATCACCGCGATGCGCTTGCCCTTGAACAGCGGGCCGTCGCAGTGCGGGCAATAGGCCACGCCCTTGTTGCGGTATTCCGCCTCGCCGGGGACGCCGAGGTTGCGCCAGCGCGCGCCGGTGGAGAGGATCAACGAGCGCGCCTTGAGGCTCGCGCCGTTGGCCATCACGACTTCATGATAGCCGCCCACGTCCTTCGCCGCGCGCAGTTCGACTGCGCGAGCGAGGTCCATCAGGTCGATCTCGTATTCGCCGACGTGCTTCTTGAGGCTGTCGGTCAGCTTCGGGCCCTCGGTGTAGGGCGTGCCGGGGAGGTTCTCGATCCCGAGCGTATCCATCAACTGTCCGCCGAAGCGCTCTGCCGCGATCCCGGTGCGGAAGCCCTTGCGCGCGGTATAGACCGCCGCCGCCGCGCCCGCCGGGCCACCGCCGACCACCAGCACCTCGAACGGCGCCTTGGCGGCGAGCTTTTCGGCCGCCTTGGCATCAGCGTTGACGTCGAGCTTCGCCAGAATCTCGGCCAGCTCCATCTTGCCGTTGTAGAAGGGGTCGCCGTTAAGGAAGGTCGCAGGGACCGCCATGATATCGCGGCGCTCGACCTCCTCCTGGAAGGTGCCGCCCTCGATCAAGGTCGCGGTGATGCGCGGGTTTTCCAGCGCCATCAGCGTCAGCGCCTGCACCACGTCGGGGCAATTGTGGCACGAGAGCGAGAAGAACATCTCGAAATTGTAGTCGCCTTCCAGCGCGCGGATCTGCTCGATCAGATCTGCATCGACCTTGGGCGGGTGGCCCCCGGCCCACAGCAGCGCGAGCACCAGCGACGTGAATTCATGGCCCATCGGGAGACCTGCAAAGCGCACCCACTTCTCGGCGTCCGAAGCGCGGCGGATGACGAAGCTGGGCTTGCGATCATCGGTCCCGTCGAAACGCGCGGTGACGAGGTTGTGCTGCGCGGCGATCTGTTCGATCAGTGTGCGGGTCTGGCGCGACTTCTCGCTGTCGTCGAGCGAGGCGACGAGTTCCACGCCTTCGCGAAGGTTGGCGAGATAGGTCTTGAGCTGGGCCTGCATGGCGGCATCGAGCATGGGGTGTCCTCCGGGCGCGGCTCTTCCGCGCGGGTGAATTAGTGCGATCCGTGAAGGGCAGTGCGGGGCCGGATGCCCGCCGCCCGGCCCGTCAAAGGGGGGGAAGGGCGGGGCAGGCAGGACATCCGGTCCCGTCTACGACCCGAGGGCTCTTGAATGGCTCTCGGGATTATGCGGCGGGGCGCGCCATAGGAGGGGGGAGGCGGCGCGCCCTGCCGGTTCCGTTCGGCTCAGATCTTGCCGACCAGGTCGAGCGAGGGGGCCAGCGTGTCGCTGCCTTCTTCCCACGCCGCCGGGCAGACCTGACCGGGGTTGGCGCGCACATACTGGGCGGCCTTGATCTTGCGGGTCAGTTCGTTGGCATTGCGGCCCACGCCTTCGCAGGTGATTTCCATGATCTGGATCACGCCGTCCGGATCGACCACGAAGGTCGCACGGTCGGCAAGGCCGACGCCTTCACGCAGCACGCCGAACTGGTTCGACAGCACGTGGTTCTGGTCGCCCAGGAACGGGAAGGTCAGCTTGCCGATCTTGTCCGAGGTGTCGTGCCAGGCCTTGTGGCTGAAGTGCGTATCGGTCGAGACGGCGTAGACTTCGACACCCATCGACTGGAGGGTGGCATACTTCTCGCCCATGTCCTCGAGCTCGGTCGGGCACACGAAAGTGAAGTCGGCCGGGTAGAAGAAGAACACCGACCACTTGCCGGCGAGATCTTCGTTGGTGACTTCGAAAAAGTCCTTGCCCTTCTGGAAGGCGGTGGCGGTGAACGGCTGGATGGTCGAACCGATGATACCCATGGGAGTTTGTCCTTGTGTTGGAAGGTTGGGAGAGGGTTGAAACTGATGCTGCCCAGATAGGACTTTTTGCGCTGCACAAAAGTTGATTGTTGCGATTGCGAAGATCGCTTTTTTCAATCATTAGCGCGGGAACCGATCGCTTTTGTCGAAACAAGATCGGGGCCGGGCAACCTTCGGCAGCCTTTGCACATGGGCCGCCGCAGACCCAACGATTGGCGTCAGGTGTTGGCAGCGAAGAACTCGGCCAGATCGGTCTTCAGGCGATCGGTGACGGTGGCGAACACTGCATGGGGTTCATCTGCATATTCGATCAGAGTCGCGCCTTCGATATTCTGCGCCGCTGCACGTCCCGTCGCACCGATCGGCACGGTTTGATCATTGGTGCCGTGAATGACCAGCGTGGGGACCTTGAAGTGCGGCAGATCGGGGCGGAAATCGGTGTAGGCAAAGGCCGCGGCTGATTGCAGCGTGGCATATTGCGACGCCTTCATCGTGGTGAGCCATGCCCAGTGCCGCTCCTCCTCGGTAACCTGCGTGCCCGGGCCGCCGACACCGTAGAAGTCCTTGAAGAAGCCGGTGAAGAAGGCGCGGAAATCGTCTTTCATGCCCTGTGTCATCTCCTGAAAGGTCGCGTCGGGCACGCCGTCAGGATTGTCGTCGGTCTTGAGCATATAAGGCACGACCGAACTAACCAGCGCAGCGGCTGTCACGCCCTCGCCGCCATGGCGGCTCATGTAGCGCGCGATTTCCCCACCCCCCATCGAGAAGCCCGCAAGCGCAATGTTGCCTGACAGACCGAGATGCGCGATCAGATCGGCCAAATCGTCACTGAAAGTGTCGTAGTCATAGCCGCCCGGGGCATGGTCGGACGCGCCGAATCCGCGGCGGTCGTAAGCGATCGCGCGCATGCCGTTTTCGGCGAGATGCATCATCACCGGATCCCAACTGTCGGCCGATAGCGGCCAACCGTGGATCAAAATGACCGGGCGGCCTTCGCCCAATTCTTTGAAACGGATTGAAGTATCGTCGCGAGTTTTGAAATGCGGCATCTAGCAGGCTCCGTGTTTGTAAATTCCTTCTCAGGGTAAGGAAAAATCAAGCAGGAAGTTCCGTCAGATCGATGCTCTCCGGTGCGCGACGCTAGCGCATTATTGCCCCACCTGCCCCCGGTGCAGCAGCTTGTGGTCCGCCAGCACCAGCGCCATCATTGCCTCGACCACGGGCGTGCCGCGGATGCCGACGCAGGGGTCGTGGCGGCCCTTGGTGACCACCTCCACCGCCTCGCCGGCTGAGTTTATCGATTCCACCGGGGTGAGGATCGAGGAAGTCGGCTTGAATGCCACCCGGCACACCACCGGCTGGCCGGTCGAAATGCCGCCCGCCGTGCCGCCCGCGTGATTGGCGAGGTAGAGCGGCTTGCCGTCCGGCCCCGGGCGCATCCGGTCGGCGTTTTCTTCGCCGGTCAGGCGCGCGGCTTCGAAGCCGTCGCCGATTTCGACGCCCTTGACCGCGTTGATGCTCATCATCGCGCTCGCAAGATCGCTGTCGAGCTTGGCATAGATCGGCGCGCCCCAGCCTGCGGGGACGCCGGTCGCCACACACTCGACAATCGCGCCGAGCGATGATCCGGCCTTGCGTGCGGCATCGACCTTTTCCTCCCAGCGCTTGGCGGCGGCGGGATCGGGGCAGAAGAAGGGGTTGTTGGCGATTTCGGTGTAGTCGACGGCCGCCGGGTCGATCCGGTCGCCGCCAAGTTCGCACACGTAAGCCGTGATCGTGACCTCGGGGATCACTAACCGTGCCACCGCACCAGCCGCCACCCGCGCCGCCGTCTCGCGCGCCGACGACCTGCCGCCGCCGCGATAGTCGCGGATGCCGTATTTGGCATCATAGGCGTAGTCGGCGTGGCCCGGGCGGTAGCGCTGGGCGATCTCGGAGTAGTCTTTCGAGCGCTGGTCGGTGTTCTCGATCGTCAGGCTGATCGGCGTGCCGGTGGTCTTGCCCTCGAACACCCCAGAGAGGATCCGCACCAGATCATCCTCGCGCCGCTGGGTGGTGAAGCGGCTGGTGCCGGGCTTACGGGCATCGAGGAAGGGCTGGATGAACGCTTCGGAGATCGCGAGCCCCGGCGGGCACCCGTCGACAACCGCGCCCAATGCGGGCCCGTGGCTCTCTCCCCAGGTGGTAAAGCGCAGCACGCGCCCAAAGGTGTTCCAGCTCATGCGTCGCCATCTGGCGCAAGTGTGGGCATCTGTCCATAAAGGCTGGACGCTTGGGTGGCCTTGCGGCAGGAACAAAACATGATTGCGAAGCTCTCAGGCAGGCTCGATGCGACCGGCGAGGATTGGGCGGTGGTCGACGTGGGCGGTGTGGGCTACCTCGTCCACTGCTCCAGCCGCACCCTCGCCGCGCTGGGCGAGGTCGGAGAGGGCTGCACCGTCCACACCGAATTGCAGGTGAGCGAGAACGATATGCGCCTGCTGGGCTTTGCCGAACAGGCCGAGCGCGACTGGTTCCGCCTGTTGACCGGCGTGCAGGGCGTGGGGAGCAAGGTGGGGCTCGCGATCCTCTCCGCGCTCTCGACCGGAGAACTGCGCGACGCCTGCGGGCGTGGCGACGCGGCGATGGTCGCCCGCGCACAGGGCGTGGGGCCGAAGCTGGCGGGGCGGATCGTCAACGAGCTGAAGGATAAGGCGGGCGCGATGCCGGGCGGCTCGGGCGGCTTCGCGCCGAGCGCTGCAGCGGCCCCCGCAGGCAGCAAGGGCGCGGACGCGGCGAGCGCTTTGGAGAACCTCGGCTTCAAGCCTGCCGTGGCGGCGCAGGCCGTGGCCCGCGCGCTCGAGGAACTGGGCGAAGGCGCGAGCGAGGGTGATCTGATCCGGGTCGCGCTGAAGAAGGCGGCGGGGTGAACATGAGCAAATTTAATGATGAGGATGGTCGCCACTTTTTTGAAGTATACGGGCCATTTGATTTAAACATCGAAGGCGGAAAAATTCGCAAACCGAAGGCAGATTGGTGGCAAGCCATAGCAGAGGAATATGATACCTCGCCTGAAAGAGGTATTGGATGTTATTTATTCACGCTCGGCGATGCACGCATTAAGCCTTGGTATGTTGGTAAAACGTGGTGTGAAGGTGGGTTTCGAGATGAAGCGTTCACGCAACACAAACTCGACCACTACAATGATGCGTTCGCCGGTCGACGAGGGCCTCCCCGTATCTTCTTTTTCCCTCTCATTACTCGACACTTTCATGATCCCGACTGGCAACTCAGCCGTGATCGGACTTCAACGAAACGTCTTATCAATTGGCTTGAAAAGACACTGATCGGGATGGCGCTTTCTCAAAATGCGGACTTAATGAACGCACGAGACACGACGTTTTTGCGAACTGTGAGGCTTCGAAGCATTATCGGCAAAGCGCCAACCGGGCGACGTCATGGAGAAGTGTCGTTGGCTCGCAAGGCATTGCTTGGTGAATGACTGACCCCCTCCACTCCCCTGTCCGCCAACCCGGCGATCCGGACGCAGCCCTGCGCCCGCGCCGTCTGGCCGAGTTCGTCGGGCAGGAAGCGGCCAAGGGCAACCTTGCAGTCTTCATCGCCGCCGCGCGCGCGCGGGGGGAGGCGATGGATCATACGCTGTTCTTCGGCCCTCCCGGCCTCGGCAAGACCACGCTCGCGCAGATCATCGCGGGCGAGCTTGGCGTGGGCTTCCGCGCCACCTCCGGCCCCGTCATCGCCAAGGCGGGCGACCTCGCCGCGCTGCTCACCAATCTCGAACCGCACGACGTGCTGTTCATCGACGAGATCCACCGGCTCTCGCCGGTCGTGGAAGAAGTGCTCTACCCGGCGATGGAGGACCGCGCGCTCGATCTTATCATCGGCGAAGGGCCGAGCGCCCGCTCTGTCCGGATCGACCTGCCGCCCTTCACCCTGATCGGTGCCACGACACGGCAGGGCCTGCTGACCACGCCGCTGCGCGACCGTTTCGGCATTCCGGTGCGGCTCAACTTCTACACCCACGAGGAACTGGAGCGCGTCGTCACCCGCGCGGCGGGCCTCATGGGTCTCGCGATTGCGCCCGACGGCGCGCACGAGATCGCCCGCCGCTCGCGCGGTACACCGCGGGTCGCGGGCCGCCTGCTGCGCCGCGTGCGCGACTTTGCCGATGTCGCGGGCAGTGCCAGCGTGACCCGGGCGGTCGCGGACGAGGCGCTGACCCGGCTCGAGATCGACCGCCTCGGGCTCGACACGATGGACCGCCGCTACCTCACCATGATCGCCACCACCTACAAGGGCGGCCCGGTGGGGATCGAGACGCTCGCCGCAGGCCTCGCCGAACCGCGCGACACGGTGGAGGAGGTGGTCGAGCCCTACCTCATCCAGCTCGGCCTCGTCGCCCGCACAGCGCGCGGGCGCATGCTCAACGATGCCGGATGGGCGCATCTGGAGCTGACCCCGCCCAGAGAATCACCCCCGCCCCAGGCCGGACTGTTCGAGGACTGAGTCCGCACGCCCGCGTTAACCTATCGACTAACGCGACCCCCGTTTTCGGTGCCAGTTCGGGACAGGGCGGCGGAAAAGCCCGGATTTCGGGGCCATTTCCGCCTCTTCCCGGCACAGTGCATGGTTAAGCGGATTGCCCGTCCGCGCCTTCTCGCATCAGAAGAAGGCTGGACTTGGCAGAAGCTGCGGGCTGTCCGCAGGCGCTGTCACAGGCAAACAGGGTAAACGACCATGTCGCTCAAACTGGCCATCGCGAAGCTTTCCGCCGCTGCTGCGGGTGTCGCATTGTTGCAAGGCGGCGCCGTGCGCGTGGCCGAGCCGATGAACACCGACGCGCCGGACTATTCGACCAATATCGACGGCAAGCTGGTGCAGGTCGATCCGGTGACCGGCGCGCGCTACATCAAGACGCGCGAGCGCGTGATCCCGGCGCCGCCGGAACAGCGCCGCCGCCGGATCGTCGAGCGCACGGTCGAATGCCAGCCGGTCGGTCCGGCAGGCGCGATTGCGGCGGCTGCGCCGAGCCGTCCCGCCGGGGCGGTCGAGGCCTATTTCGACGCGAATGAATGCCCGCCGATCGCGCAGGTCGCCTATATGCCTGCGCCGCTTCCGCCCCTGCCGCCGATTTCGGGCGGCGGCGGCCCCGGCGGTGGCTGGGGCGGCGGCTTCGGCGGCGGTGGCTTTGGCGGCGGGTTCGGAGGCGGCTTCTTCGGCGGCTTCTTTGGGGGCGGTGGCTCGTCCTCGGGCGATGTCTCGGTGATCAGCACCACCACCTCGGGCGGCGGCGATCCGGGCACGACTAGCACCAGCGGCAGCAGCGGCGTCGTGATCGACATCGACATCGACAATTCCACCTCGACGACCTCTTCCTCGGGCCAGATCAGCTCGTCGACCGGTCAGGTTTCGACCTCGACCTCGACCGGGCAGGTGTCGAGCAGCACCGGCGCGGTGTCGAGCACCAGCACTTCGGGCAATGTCTCCTCGTCGACCGGCGCGGTTTCCAGCTCGGGCACGGTTTCGAGCAGCACGGGCGCGGTGTCATCGAGCACCGGAGCGGTCTCGAGCTCTTCGGGCAACGTGTCGAGTTCTTCGGGTAACGTCTCCAGCTCGTCGGGCAATGTCAGCTCGTCGACGGGCGCGGTGTCTTCGTCCTCGTCGTCCTCTTCGTCTTCGTCGTCGAGTTCCTCGTCGTCATCCTCTTCGTCGTCGTCCTCGTCGGGTGGGAGCAGCGGCAAGCCGGGCCATCCGGGTAGCTCCGGCTCGTCGGGTTCCTCGGGTTCCTCGTCGTCGTCTTCGTCGTCGAGCGGCAGCTCGTCCTCCTCCTCGGGCGGGGCGACCAGCGGCGGCAGCTCGGGCGACATGACCAGCAGCACCAGCAGCTCGTCGTCCTCTTCCTCGTCTTCCTCGTCGTCTTCGTCGAGCAGCGGTTCGTCGGGTTCGTCGGGTAGCAGCGGCTCTTCGGGGTCGAGCTCGTCGTCGAGCAGCAGCTCGTCCTCCTCCTCGTCCTCAAGCAGCAGCAGCAGCAGCTCGTCGACCTCGGGCGGTCACGATGTGCCCGCGCCGCCGATGACGGTGCTGTTCGGCCTCGCCGCCGCGGCGATTCTGGGGCGTCGCAAGTTCCTCGGCTGACACGTCGCGCCACGCGCGCAACGGAAAAGGGGCCGGCCGATGACCGGGCCGCCCCTTTTTCATGCGTGTTGAGGGGACCTCAGGGCCGCTTTTCGACCGGCTGACCTGCGGCTTCCCACGCGAGGATCCCGCCTTCCAAGTGGGTAGCGGGCGCGCCCGTCGCTTCTGCCAGCTTTTCGGCGGCAATGCCCGAGCGGCGGTCGGAGCGGCAGTAGAGCACCACTTCGCGCCCATCCGCTGGGCCGAGGGCCGCGGGATCGAAGCGGTCGAGCGGGATGTGCTCGGCACCGGGGATCACCCCTTCGGCGACCTCCTCATCGGTGCGCACGTCGATCAGGCGGACATTGCCCTTGGCGAGCCTGGCCGCGAGTTCTTCCGGGGTAAGCGTGACGATGGTGGCCGAGGCGGCCTCGGTGGCCGAATCGCCGGTGCGGGCCATCGCCAGCTCGAAACCGAGCGCCGGCGCATCGCCGCTGGGGCCCTGCCCCGTCTCGCCCCCGCAGGCCGCCAGCGCCAGCAGCGCGGCAGGCACAAGCGGAAGGGCGAGACGGGCGCGGATCATGCGCGTCTTATGCCGCAAGCTTGCGCAGAACGTAATGGAGAATCCCGCCGTGGCGGTAATATTCCATCTCGTTCGCGGTATCGATGCGGCACAGCGCGGTGAAGCTGAACTGCGTGCCATCCTCGCGGGTTACTTCGACCGTGACGTCCTGCCCCGGCACGAGGTCGGCCAGACCGCGGATCGAGAAGCTGTCGGTGGCGGTGAGGCCCAGCGTCTCGCGCGTGTCGCCGTCCTTGAACTGCAAGGGCAGCACGCCCATGCCGACGAGGTTCGAGCGGTGGATACGCTCGAAGCTCTCGACGATCACCATCCGCACGCCCAGCAGGATCGTGCCCTTGGCCGCCCAGTCGCGGCTGGAGCCGGTGCCATATTCCTTGCCGCCGATGACAACCAGCGGCGTGCCGTCTTCCTTGTGCTTCATCGCCGCGTCGTAGATCGGCATCACCTCGCCCTTGTAGGTCGAGAAGCCGCCTTCGACGCCCGGCACCATCTCGTTCTTGATGCGAATGTTGGCGAAGGTGCCGCGCATCATGACCTCGTGGTTGCCGCGGCGCGAGCCGTAGGAGTTGAAGTCCTTCTTCGCGACCTGGTTCGACTTGAGGTAGCTGCCCGCCGGGCTGTCTTCCTTGATCGAACCGGCCGGGGAGATGTGGTCGGTCGTGACCGAATCGCCCAGCACCGCCAGCGGCTTGGCATCGACGATGTCGGTGACCGGCGCCGGGGTCATGGTCATGCCCTCGAAATAGGGCGGGTTGGCGACATAGGTCGAACCGGCGCGCCACTGGTAGGTGTCGGACGGTTCCACGGTGATCGCCTGCCAGTGCTCGTCACCGTCATAGACGTTGGCGTAGCGGCTTTCGAACATCGAGCGGTCGATATTGGCGGCGCGGTGCGCGGCGATCTCGGCGTTGGTGGGCCACAGGTCGGCGAGCATCACGTCATTGCCGTTCTGGTCCTGCCCGATCGGGGTGGTGGTGATGTCTTCGGTGACGGTGCCCTTCAGCGCGTAAGCGACCACCAGCGGCGGCGAGGCGAGGAAGTTGGCGCGCACGTCGGGAGAGACGCGGCCTTCGAAGTTGCGGTTGCCCGACAGCACCGAGGCGGCAACGATGTCGTTGCCGTTGATCGCGGCGCTGATCGGCGCGGCGAGCGGCCCGGAGTTCCCGATGCAGGTGGTGCAGCCATAGCCGACGAGGTCGAACCCGGTCGCATCGAGGTGCTCCTGCAGGCCCGACTTCACCAGATAGTCGGTGACGACCTGCGAGCCCGGGGCGAGCGAGGTCTTGACCCACGGCTTGGGCTTGAGGCCCTTCTCGTTGGCCTTCTTGGCAACCAGACCGGCGGCGATCAGCACGTCGGGGTTGGAGGTGTTGGTGCACGAAGTGATCGCGGCGATCACCACGTCGCCATCGCCGATGTCGTGATCCTTGCCTTCCACGCCGACGCGGGCGGGCGCGGACTTGCCGTAAACCTTGGCGAGATCGGAATTGAACAGCTCGTCCACCTCCTGCAGCACCACCTTGTCCTGCGGACGCTTGGGCCCGGCGAGGCTGGGGACGACGGCGGCCATGTCGAGCGAGAGGGTCTTGGTGAAGACCGGCTCGTTCGCCGGATCGAACCACATGCCCTGTGCTTTGGCATAGGCTTCGACCAGCGCGATGCTTTCCTCGCTGCGGCCGGTGAGGCGCAGGTATTCGATGGTCTTGTCGTCGATGCCGAAGAAGCCGCAGGTCGCGCCATATTCGGGGGCCATGTTGGCGATGGTGGCGCGATCGGCGAGGGTGAGGTTGGCGACGCCCGGGCCGTAGAATTCGACGAAACGGCCCACCACGCCGACTTCGCGCAGCATCTGCACGCAGGTCAGCACGAGGTCGGTCGCGGTCACGCCTTCGGCCATCGCGCCTTCGAGGTAGAAGCCCACCACTTCGGGGATCAGCATCGACACCGGCTGGCCGAGCATCGCGGCCTCGGCCTCGATCCCGCCGACGCCCCAGCCCAGCACGCCCATGCCGTTGATCATGGTGGTGTGGCTGTCGGTGCCCACGCAGGTATCGGGGTAGGCGACCATCGTGCCGTCCGGCCCCTCGGAAGACCACACGCCTCGGCCGATATATTCGAGGTTCACCTGGTGGCAGATGCCCGTGCCCGGCGGCACGGCGGTGAAGTTCTTGAAGCTCTTGGAACCCCACTTGAGGAAGTCGTAGCGTTCGGCGTTACGCTCGTATTCGAGCGCCATGTTGGCTTCCATCGCCTTGGGGTGGCCGAATTCGTCGACCATCACCGAGTGGTCGATCACGAGGTCGACCGGCACCAGCGGGTTGATCTTGGCGGTGTCGCCGCCCAGCTGCTTGATCGCATCGCGCATCGCGGCGAGATCGACCACGCAGGGCACGCCGGTGAAGTCCTGAAGGAGAACGCGCGCCGGGCGGTACTGGATTTCCTCGCCGGTGGCGGGGTTCTTCTGCCAGTCGACGATTGCCTGAATGTGCTTGCGATCGACGGTGAAGCCGCCGTCTTCGAAGCGGAGCAGGTTTTCGAGCAGCACCTTCATCGAAATCGGCAGCTTGCTGATGTCGCCGAGCTGCTCGGCGGCCTTCGCCAGCGAGTAATAGGCATATTGCTTGCCGTTGACGTCAAGCATCTGGCGGGTGCCGAGCGAATCCTGGCCGATTGCGGTCATGGGGGTGTGCGTCCTTTCGATTGGCCCGCCCCCGATCCACCAAGGGCGCGGTATATGCTGGGGCTCCTGCGCTGCTGCGCGCGCGAGGTCAAGGGGGCTTCCCTTGCGTCAATAGTCTTAGACTGCAGCCACCGGGTCGGGGCGGGCAGGGCGCGTCGCGAGCCAGCAGCCGGTGACGATCAGCACGGTTCCTGCGAGCGTCGGCCAGGTCACGGGCTCGCGGAAGAACAGCCAGCCGAAGCCCGCCGCCCAGACGAATCCCGAATACTCGGTCGGCACCAGCACGCTGGCCGGCGCGCGGGCATAGGCGAAGGCGATGGCGAGCGATCCCGCCACGGTCAGCGCGCCCGCGACCACCAGCGGCAGCAGCGCCGCCGCAGGCGGGGTCTCCCACAGGAACGGGGCGAGGGTCAGCAGCACCACGCCGCCGATGCCCGAATGGAAGGTCGCGATCTCCAGCGGGCCGGCGACCTGCGCCTGCCGCCGGATGACGATGAAGTTGTAGGCATAGAGCAGCGCCGAAACGAACAGCGCCGCGACGCCCAGTGCGGTTTCGTCGTCGAAGCGTCCTGTGCCGATCCGCCCGCCGACAATCACCAGTGTGCCCGCGAAACCCAGCAGGCTGGCGAGGATCGCGTTGCGGCTGATCGCCTCGCCCAGCAGCACGCGCGCGAGATAGAGCGCGATCAGCGGGGCGATGAAGGACAGGGCGATCGCCTCGGCCAGCGGCAGCTTGGTGAGCGCATAGAAGAAGCTCAGCGCCATGAAGGCCGAGACCAGCCCGCGCTCCCAATGCAGCTTCCACACCGCGCGGCTCGGCATGGCGGGCGCGCGGGCCAGCCATATCGGGGCGATGATCGCCGCGCCGATGAAGGCGCGCAGCACCGTGGCGGTGTAGGCCCCGATCAGCAGCGCGGCCTCCTTCATGAAGGCGTCCATCAGCGACAGGAACCCGACGCCGGCGAGCGCGGCGACGAAGGGCAGCAGGGCATGATGGCGCGGCGGCATGGCCGGCTCCATAGGCGGCTGTGCGCGCAAGGTCACGCCCGGGCATATTAATCGCCGCGAAAGCGAAGGTGGTTGATAGCGGCGACCGGCTGCCTCTATGATGGCGGGGCGACGACAAGCGACCGCACTCCATGCGGCGCAGGATGAAAAGGCAAGAGTGACAATGAGATTTGCGGGCAAGTTGGCAGGCGGGATTGCGGTGGCGGCGCTGGTGGCAAGCGCGGCGCTGGCGCAGGAAACCGCTGCGCCCGCCCAGTCGGTGCGCGCCAATCCCGAAGCCGCCTTGCAGGGTGGCCCGGCCCCGGCGAAACTGCCGCCCCCCAGCGAAACACAAAAGCGTCCGTCGGTCGCCGAAACCTTTGGCCAGACCGTGTCCGAACCGGTGGTGCAGGGCGCCGAGACCGCCGTTCCGCTGGTCCAGAACTGGACCGTGGGGCAGGCCGCGCGCCTCGTCGCCGTGATCGAGGGGATCGGCGCCGAGGGGCTCGACCCCAAGGATTACGATCTCGAACCGCTCAGGGTCGCGCTCGCCTCGGGCCCGTCGAAGGAGCTGAACGAGCTCGCCTCGCAAAGCTTCGTGTGGCTGGTCGAGGACCTGCGCGACGGGCGCACCCCGATGGAGGCGCGCGAGCAGTGGTTCGTGATCGACCCCGACCGTGACCTGTTTCCGGCAGGCGCCGTCATGGCCGAGGCGCTGGCGAGCGGCGACATCGCGGGCGCGCTGATGAAGCTCAATCCCACCCATCCCGATTACGCCCGGCTGAAGGCGGAACTGGCAGCGACGTCCGACGGCCAGACCGCGCGCCGCAAGCTGATCCGTGCCAACATGGACCGCTGGCGCTGGCTCCAGCGCGATCTGGGCGCGCAATATCTCATCACCAATGTGCCCGAATTCCAGCTGCGGCTGACGGTGAAGAACAAGATCATCCGCAGCTATCGCACCATCGTCGGCAAGCCGGGGCGCACCGCCACTCCGCAGCTGGCCGAGATGGTCGAAGGCGTCGTCTTCAACCCGACCTGGACGGTGCCGCAGTCGATCGTCAAGGGCGAGGGGCTGGGCGCGAAGGTGCTCGCCAATCCGGCATGGGGCAAGCGCAACGGCTATGTCGCGACCAAGGGTGCAAATGGCTATGTCACCGTGGTGCAGCAGCCGGGGCCGGGCAATTCGCTGGGCCGCATGAAGCTCGAAATGCCCAACGAACACGCGATCTTCTTCCACGACACGCCTTCGCGGCACCTGTTCGCCAATGATTTCCGCGCGCTCTCCCACGGCTGCGTGCGCACCGAGCGGGCGCTCGAGCTGGCGATGACGATGGCGATCCTCGGCAAGGGCGCGACCAAGGAAGAAGCGGTCGCGATCGCGGATTCGGGCAAGTACACCAAGGTGATGCTCGAAAAGCAGTTCCCGGCCTATATCACCTATTTCACGATGGCGACCGACATCAACGGCGAGATGGCGACCTTCAAGGACATCTACGGCCGCGACACCAAGGTGCTCGCCAGCCTCGACAAGCCGCGCGTGCGCAACCGCAGCAGCGTGCCGACCGACGAGGTGATCGTGATCGAGGACGACCTGCAGGACACCTAATTGTCGGGCAGTTCGTCGAGCATGGCGATCACCTGCCGCCGGTAGAACCACGCGGCGGGCAGGACGAAGGCGAAGACGATTAGCGCGTCATCCTCCCAGATCGCCTTTGGCGATGCGGCGGTCGTGCCCCACATCCAGCGGAGCGCGATCAGCGCCGCCGCTGCCGCCGTTGTCACGGAGATGAGCAATCCGGCTGATGTGCGAATTCGCTCGCCCATCAGCAACGCCACTGGCAGGCCGAAGATCGCCAGAAACCAGCCGACCACAAAGGTGCCGGCGAACGAGCCGATCGCGATCATCATGCCGGACAGCATCAGCGCGTTGATCAGCGATTCAAGCGACAAGGGGCTCAGAAACCCGTCCACCAGCAGCATCGCGACAAAGGGAACGGTCACGCACACCGTCCCGATCAGGCCCGCCATGATGCTCGCCGGAACAATCGCCCCCGCTGTCGCGCCCAGCAGCGATGCCGGCCTGCCGAAGCCGCCCCGGTAGGCCACGCCTCAATAGCCGCTGATCGAGGGGCGCGCCGACAGGTCGAGCGGGGCGCGCTCGATCATCGCGAGTTCGGGCACAGGTTGGATGCTGCCGTCTTCTTCCAGCCCGAGCGAATCCGCAAACAGCAGCCGCCCGCCCGACAGGTGCAGCAGCGCCTCGCGGAATTCCTCGCTGCCCATTGCGAAGCAGCCGTTGGAGCGGCCCATCCGGCCCCATTTGGCGAGGTGCGCAGGCTCGGCATAGTCAGCGCGGTGCATCACGATATAGCGTTGCAGCGCGGCGTCATTGCTGGGGTCGAGCCCGCCGAGGCGCACCGAGGTGCCGTAGCGGCCCTTGTACCACTCCCACGTGACATAAGCCCCGCGGCTGGTCGCGTTGGAGCCTTCGGTGTTGCTGAACTGCTTGAGCCAGCCATCGTGCTGCGGGTCGGAACCCGTCCCGTGGCTGACATGGTGCGAGCGCACTTCGCCGCGTTCGAGGTTGACGAAGTGGAACCGCGGCTTGGCCGAGTGCAGCCCGAAATCGGCGATGCCGACGATGTCGGTCTTCCAGATCGCATTGCCCGCCCGCACCAGCTCGCGCCGGGCGATGTCGAACAGGATGCGGTCGCGCGGGGTGCCGGCAGCGACCGTGGCAAAGGCGCGCGCGGGCAGGGCAAGCGCTGCCCCGACTGCCAGAGTGCCCTTCAGAATGTCGCGCCGCTTCATTGCGTCACAACGTAAACCCGCGACCTTGCGTTCCCAATAACGGCTGCAACGGTTCATCGCACGCACGCCTCAACTCGTGGAGGCCGGTGCGCAAAACGCGGTGTTCTCCTCGGCCATTGCCAGCATCGAGGCGGCATGGCGAGCAGCGACAGCGCGCGCATCGTCGCCATAGCCGCCGCCCAGCGCGCTGGCGACGGGCAGGCCGCGCTTGCGGGCTTCGGCGATCACGAAACGGTCGCGAGCGGCAAGGCCCGCGTCGCTCAGCGCCAGCCGCCCAAGCTTGTCGTCGCGGTGGGGATCGACGCCCGCCTGATAGAGCACGAAGTCCGGCGCGAAGTCGGCGAAGACCTCGGGCAGGTGGCGGGTCAGCACCGCCATGTAGCCATCATCGTCCATCCCGTCGGGCAGGCCGATATCGCGGCTCGAGCGCGCCTTTCTGACGGGGAAGTTCTTCTCGGCATGCAGCGAAAGGGTGAAGATGTCCTCCCGGCCTGCGGTAAGGCTGGCGGTACCGTCACCCTGATGCACGTCACAGTCGACGATCAGCACGCGCGCAGCGTGGCGCTCGGCAATCAGGCGGTTGGCGGTCACTGCAAGGTCGTTGAACACGCAGTACCCCGCGCCGGTATCATGCAGCGCATGGTGGCTCCCGGCGGCGGAGTTGGCGGCGTAGCCATGCGTCATCGCCAGCTGCGCGGCGAGCCAAGTGCCGCCATTGGTATGGCGCACGCGGTCGCGGATCGCGGGGGTGACGGGAAAGCCGATGCGCCGCTCCTTCACGCGGGGCACTTCGGCGCGGAACACCTCGTCGACATAGGCGGGGCAGTGGACCGCTTCGAGCCATTGGCGCGGCATGGGCTCGGGCGCGTGTTCGGTGATTGGCGCACCGCTCGCACGAAGTTCCTCCATCACGAGGTAGTACTTGTCGAATCGGAAGGTGCCGCGTTCGGGGCGCGGGGCCATGTAGTCGGCGTGGTGAACGACGTGCAGCATTCAGAATAGCGGGCCTGTTCCTGTCTGTTGGAGACAGATGAGACACTGTCTAGGACCAAAATTTACGGCCCGTACGAGGCTGCGGTTGCAAGTACGGCGGAGGGTGTTCGGCAGCGGGCTCATGCGCGGCACCATGCCAGCTTCATCACCTGTAGGACAGCCTCACAACCAGCCCGAATGTTCGGCGAGGATTTTGATGCCCAGCCCGATCAGGATCACGCCCCCGGCGCGCTCGGCCCAGGTGCCGCCGTGGTCGCCCGCGCGGCGGCCCAGCATCACGCCTGCGCCGCTCATGGCAAAGGTGACGAGCCCGATCAGACCCGCCGCAACCAGTGGCTCCACGCCGAGGGTGGGGAGGGTGATGCCCGCCGCCAGCGCATCGATACTGGTCGCCACGCCCGCCACCAGCAGCGTGGTGCCGGTAAGCCTGCGCGCCGCCTCGTCCTCCCCCACATGGCCGCCCAGCATCCGCACGCCGAGGAAGGCGAGCAGGCCGAAGGCGATCCAGTGATCGACGGATTCGATATAGGAGAGCGCGAAGGCCCCGATCCCCCAGCCGATCAGCGGCATCACAGCCTGAAACACCCCGAAGGTGAGCGCGATCGCCAACCCGCCCGCCACCCGCGGCCGGAACCGCGCACCTTGGGTGAGCGCCACGGCAAAGGCGTCCATCGCGAGGGCGAAGGCGAGAAGGAGGGCTGCGATCATCGTCGGAAGCTCAAGACTGTTACCCGGCCGGATCGGAGACGAAACCCACCACCGCGCCGCTTTGCTGGAGGGCGTAGATACCCCCGGCGACGCAGCGCCAGGGCGCGCCGGGCGCGCTGCGCAGTTCGATGCGGCGGCTGGCCTTGAGGCCGGGCAGATCGGTCACTTCGGCCAGCCACGGCCCCTCGGGCGACAGAGCATAGCGGCAACCTGCCGCATCGCCGCCCACCGTGACGAGGGTGGCAGCGGCCTCGCCTGCCGGAGCCGCCGCGACCTGCGCGGGGGCGAGGGCGGCGAGTTCATCGAAGATCGCATCCTCGCTGCGGCTGGCGGCGTTGCGCCAGCTGGCGGCGGTTTCGAGATTGAGCGCTGTGCCGCCGGAATCCAGCACCAGCAGCGCCGGGGTGCCGGTCATTTCGGCAAGACCGAAGCGGCGGGCGATATCGAGATTGCGGCCCTCGCCGGTCTGCGGCACGCCGACATCGACATAGACGACTTCGTAGCGTTCGGCGATCAGCGCGGCGAAGCGTTCCGTTTCCAGCCATCC
Organism: Porphyrobacter sp. YT40; assembly: GCF_006542605.1. Taxonomy (GTDB): domain Bacteria; phylum Pseudomonadota; class Alphaproteobacteria; order Sphingomonadales; family Sphingomonadaceae; genus Erythrobacter. Next base: position 177,084 of record NZ_CP041222.1, on the reverse strand, counting down.
GGCCAGCGCGCGGCTATCGTGGCACCAGTTACCGCCCATCACCAGCAGCACCCGCTTGTCAGCGGCGGCGGCGCGGGCGAGGGCCGCATCGACATCGGCCATGGCGTCCGGCGTTACGGCATAGGAACGCGCCTCGGGGTGCGCGGGCGCGGCGGTTTCCGGCGTCGTCGCGCAGGCGGCCAGCCCCAGCGCCAGACCTGCGGCAATCGCGGCGCGGATCACTCGGCGGCTTCGGCAGGTGCGGCGTGGGGATCGAAGGCGGTGGCCTCGCCCGCTTCGATCGCGGCGGCCTTTTCCTCGACCAGCTTGACGATGTGTTCCAGCATCGCCTCGTCATCGATGGCGTGGGCCTTCATGCCCGACAGGTAGACCATGTGCTTGCCATTGCCGCCGCCGGTGAGGCCGATATCGGTCTCGCGTGCTTCGCCCGGCCCGTTGACCACGCAGCCGAGAACCGAAAGGCTCATCGGGGTCTTGATGTGTTCGAGCCGCTTTTCGAGCGTTTCCACGGTGCGGATCACGTCGAACCCCTGTCGCGAGCAGCTTGGGCAGGACACCACCCGCACGCCGCGGGTGCGCAGGCCGAGGGCCTTGAGCATCTCGAAGCCGACCTTGATCTCCTGCTCCGGCTCGGCCGACAGGCTAACGCGGATCGTGTCGCCGATACCCGCCCACAGCAGCGAGCCGATGCCGATCGAGGACTTCACCGTCCCGCCGATCAGCCCGCCCGCCTCGGTGATGCCCAAGTGCAGCGGGCAATCGACCGTCTCGGCAAGGCCATGATAGGCGGCGACCGCGAGGAACACGTCGGAGGCCTTCACCGCCACCTTGTATTCGTGGAAATCGTGGTCCTGCAGCAGCTTGATGTGATCAAGTGCGCTTTCGATCAGCGCTTCGGGGCAGGGCTCGCCATATTTCTCGAGCAGGTCTTTCTCGAGGCTGCCCGCGTTCACCCCGATGCGGATCGCGCAGCCATTGGCCTTGGCGGCGCGCACCACCTCGGCAACGCGCTGGGCCGAGCCGATATTGCCGGGATTGATGCGCAGACAGGCCGCGCCCGCATCCGCCGCCTCGAGCGCGCGCTTGTAATGGAAATGGATGTCGGCGACGATCGGGATGCGGGCGCCTTGCGTGATCTTCCTGAAATCGCGCGTCGATTCCTCGGTCGGGCAGGAGACGCGGATGATGTCCGCGCCCACTTCCTCGCAGCGACGGATCTGGTCGAGCGTGGCCTTCACGTCCTCGGTGGGCGTGTTGGTCATTGTCTGCACGGTGATCGGCGCGTCGCCGCCAACGGGGACGTTCCCCACCATGATCTGACGCGATTTGCGCCGCTCGATTGTGCGCCAGGGCCGAATGGAAGACATGGGGCGGCATATAGTCGCCAAAGCGCGACGCGGCAATGACAAGCGCTCGCTTGACTTGGCCCCGGCGCGCGGCACTCTGCATGGGGCCAAGGGGAGAGACCATGCTGACCGACACCGCCACCGAACTGCGCTCGCCCGCGCCCAGCCTGCTGATGCGCGCGATCAAGTGGCTGGTGAGCAGGCAGGAGCCGGTCTTCCCGCTCGACGCGGCGGGGTTCGATCAGGCGATGCGGGGCCGCACCCTGCCGCGCGATGCGCCGATGCCCGAGGCGTTTCGCAAGCGGTTTATGGTCGAGGAGCGCGAGATGCTCGGCCACGAGGTGGTGACGCTGCATCCCAAGGGCGGCCCCGCTCCGTGGCACATGATCTATTTCCACGGCGGCGGCTTCGTGCGGCCGATGTTCAGGGTGCACTGGCCGCTGGTCGCCGAAATGGTGAAGCGGTGCGGGGTGAGCGTCACCGTGCCGCTCTACCCCGTGGTGCCCGAGGCGAGCTACACCGCGCAGGGCGCGCTGGCCGATGCGGTGTGGGCCGATCTGGCCGCGCGGCACGATCCGGCGCGGATCATCCTCAACGGCGATTCCGCCGGCGGGCACATGGCGCTGGCGCTGGCGCTGCGGCTGGTGGCGGCGGGCGGGGCGCAGCCGGGCAAGCTGGCGCTGTTCGCCCCGTGGCTCGATCTCGGCCTTGTCGATCCGGCCATCGCCGCGGTCGAGCCGCATGACGTGATGCTCAAGATCGGCACCCTGCGCGCCTGCGGCGGGCTGGTGGCGGAGGGCAGGGCGATGGACGATCCCGCCGTCAGCCCGCTCTACGCCAGCGCCGAGGCGCTTTCGCAGCTGCCGCCGACCCGGATCTGGACCGGGCGACACGACATCTTCATCGTCGATTCGCGCACATTCCTCGCCCGCTTGCGCGCCGCAGGGGTCAATGCCAAGCTCTACGAATACGCTGGCGCACCGCACGTCTTCATGGCGATTCTCCCCACCCGCGAGGCGAAGGATGCTTTGCGCCTGCTGGCGGAATTCGTGGCAGATTAGCTGGGATATTGCACCCCGGTCGCCTCCTCGCTCATCGCCCACAGGCGTTCGGCATAGCTGCGATTGAGCGCGTAGGAGCGCACCCCGCCTTTGGCAGATTCGTCGTCCACCTCGGCCACGTGGCAATCCTCGCAATAGACCCCGCCCTTGCCCTCAAGTTCGGGCGCGGTCGCGGCCCAGCAGCTGGTCGCCGCGCCTTGCGGGACGGTCTTCCATGCGAAGTCGCCATCGCGCGAGCTGATGCGCGCCATCAGCGCCTCGGTCATTTCCGGGGTCATGTGGCGGCCGAGATTGGTCTGGATCCCGCCCGGATGCACCGCATAGGCATGGATGCCGAGCACCGCGAAGCGTTCCTCCAGCCCCACGGTGAAGAGCACGTTGGCGGTCTTGGACTGGCCGTAGCTGATCCACGGGTCATAGGCGCGGGCGGTAAAATGCGGGTCGTCGAAGTCCACCGGGCTGAAATGGTGCCCCCGGCTCGAGAGGTTGACGATGCGCTTCAAATGCCCGCGCTCGATCAGCGGAAACAGCTCGCCCGTCAGCGCGAAATGGCCGAGGTGATTGGTGCCCAGCTGCATCTCGAACCCGTCGGCGGTGTGCAGGAAGGGGGTCGCCATCACGCCCGCGTTGTTGATGAGCAGGTCGATCTTGGCGAAGCGCTGGCGCGCGCGTGAAGTGGCGGCGCGGATATTCTCGAGATTGCCGAGATCGACCGCCAGCGTGTCGAGCTGCGCTTTGGGGTGTGCGCCATGGATCGCCGCCACGGCCTCGTCCAGCTTGCCCTGATCGCGCCCGGCCATGATGACATGCGCGCCGCGCGCCGCCATCGCGCGCGAGGTTTCCTGCCCCAGCCCCGAATTCGCGCCCGTGACGAAAACCGTCCGTCCTGAGAGGTCGATGTCCGCCAGCACCTCGTCGGTGGTGCTGCTGAAGCCGAATTCGCTCATGTCGCTCTCCTGTCGCGCTATAGTTTCAATTCGTAGAGATACTCCGCATCGAGCTGTTCGCCCACACGGAAGGTGATGTCGGCGATCTTGGCAAAGCCATAGCGCTGGTAGAAGCGCTGTGCGCCGAAGTTTTCCGAATAGACGCTGAGCAGCACCGCATCGTGCCCGCCGCTGCGCGCCTGTTCCAGCGTCCAGTCCATCAGCTTGGCTCCGATGCCGTGGCCGGTGTGGGTGGGAAGGCAATAGAGCTGGCCGAGTTCGATAGGATCGCGCGCGTCGCAGTAGGACGTGTAGTGGCTGGGATGGCGCAGCTTGCAATAGGCGACCAGCTTGCCCTGATCCTCGACGAGGCAATGGGTGCATTCCTTGCCCGCAATCTCCTGCGCGACCGGGCCGGGGCTGTGGACCTCGGCGAGGAAGGCGGCGAGGTCGTGCGGAGTGTAGAGGTGGCCGAAGGCGGCGACGAAGGTGGCCTCGCCCAGCTTGGCGAGGGCCGGGGCATCGGCGAGGGTGGCGGGTCGGTAGATCATCGCGTTTGCCGTAGCGCGGGGCGGGCGCGCTGTTAAGCTGGCGAAACGAACGGGGGCGCGTTACACCTCTCCGCCATGAAGAAGCTCATCGCCGCCGTCGCGCTCGCCCTCCTGTCTCAACCTGCGCTTGCCGAGGAGGCCGCCCCCGAACAGGCGCGCTGGTCGCTGGCGATCCACGGCGGGGCAGGCACGCTCGATCCCAAGGCGATGACGCCGGAAAAGCGCGCGGCTTACGAGGCGGATTTGCAGCGGGCGCTGGATGCGGGGTCGAAGATCCTTGCCGAGGGCGGCGATGCGATGGACGCGATCAAGGCCGCAATCATCATCATGGAGGATTCGCCGCTGTTCAACGCCGGCAAGGGCGCGGTGTTCACTTGGGACGGGACCAACGAACTCGACGCCTCGATCATGGACGGGCGGGATCGCTCGGCGGGCGCGGTTGCGGGAGTGAAGACGGTCAGGAACCCGATTCTACTCGCCGACACGGTGCGCACGCAGAGCGAGCACGTGATGCTGATGGGTGCAGGCGCAGAGGCCTTTGCGGCGGAAAAGGGCTTTGAAGTCACCCCGCCCGAATATTTCGCCACGGAGGCGCGGCGCGAGGCGCTGGAGCGGTTGAAGGCGGAGAAGCTTTCGGCGCTCGATGTCGATCACAAGTTCGGTACGGTGGGTGCGGTGGCGCTCGACACGAAGGGCAACATGGCGGCGGGCACCTCGACCGGCGGGATGACCGGCAAGCGCTGGGGCCGCGTGGGCGATGCGCCTATGATCGGCGCGGGGACTTATGCGGATAATCGCGCCTGTGCGCTCTCGGCGACGGGGTGGGGGGAGTATTTCATCCGCGTCGGCGTGGCGCATGAGATTTGTGCAAGGCTGCGGACGTGGTGGACTGTTGACCCGCAAACCATGGAATCGGCTTTGGGAGAGGCGCTCGCAAAGGCAGGCTCCGATGATGCAAATTCGTTTGAGCTTAAGTTGCCTAGAGCTCCAGAAGATTTAGCGCAGTCAATCGCCGATTCTGTCATGGCTGACGTGGCTGCGCTCGGCGGCGATGGCGGGGTGATCCTCGTCACGCCCGAGGGGCACGCGATCTTCAGCTTTAACACCACCGGCATGTATCGCGGCCGCGCGACCAGCGCAGGGCTGAACGAAGTGGCGATCTTCGGCGGCGAGGAACGTGCGTCGAGCACGCCGGATCATTGATCCGCACCCGTTCGTGCTGAGCTTGTCGAAGCACCGTCCTTCCTTTTTGACTTTGCAAGGAAGCAAAACGGCCCTTCGACAAGCTCAGGGCGAACGGTGATTGGTCAGTATATCTTCCCCACCAGCGGCAAGCCACGCTCCGGCTCGGCGAATTCCTTGATAATGCGGCCGATGCGCGACAGCGCGAGATCGGCGCGGGCTTTCATCGTTTCGGCCGGGCCGCGCGCGCGGAAATAGCAGGCGAAGGTGATCGGCCCCTCGCCCTTCGGCCCCTCCGCAAAGCCTATGTCGTTGTAATTCCCTTCCGTGCCGACCAGCCCGCTGATGCCGGTCTTGTCGCCCGCGACCCAGCCTTCGGGCAGGCCCGCCCGCACGCGGGTGAGGCCGGTTTGGGTGGCGATCATCCAGCCCCGCAATTCCGCCCGCTCGGCTTCCGGCAACACATCGCCATAGACCAGCTTCGCCACATTGCGCGCCATTGCGGCGGGCGTGGTGGTGTCGCGGAATTCGGTTGGGGGCACGATGTTGAGTTCGGGCTCGATCCGGTCGAGGCGGCTGACCTCGTCGCCGATGCTGCGCCAGAACGCGGTGAGCGCCGCCGGGCCGCCGAGTTCGCGCAGGAGGATATTGGCCGCGGTGTTGTCCGACACGACCTGCGCCGCCCGCGCCAACTCGCGCAGGCTTGCGCCCGTGGCGATCCGCTCACGGGCGAAGGGGGCGTAGGACAGCACCTCGGCCTCGCTCCATGTCACCCGCCGGTCGGCATCCACCGTGCCCGTCGCGTCGCGTTGCAGCAGCAGGGCCGCAAGCGACAGCTTGAAAGTGGAGGCCATGCCGAATCGGCGGTCGCTGTTGAGGCCGACCGACTGCCCGGTCGCGGTGTTGTAAAGCTCCACCCCCAGCGTGCCGTCACCCGCCGCCTCGATGATCCGCAGCTCCGCCGCCAACCGCCCGAGCGGGCTCTGGTCGGGCGGGATGCAAGCCGAGGCCCCGAGCGCGAGGCTGCCGCCGATGAAGAAACGCCGATCCATGGTCATGAGTGCTTGTCCGCCTTGCGCTTGCCGAACCGCATGTCCCCTTCGAGCTTGGCGCGGAGCTGCGCATAGAAGGCCTCGAGAAACGCCCGCTCGTCACCCGCGCCGGGATCCCAGCCGATCTTGCGGCAGATCGCGGCGTGCACCGCTTTCAGCGCATCGGGCTGGGCATCGCGCAGCATCCGTTCGAGCGTTTGCAGCTCCTTCTCGCCATAGACCGACAGCTCGGCCTCGCCGAAATCGTAGCGCGCGCCGGTGACCTCGCTCGCCCCGTTGGCGGCGGCGGCGCCCTGCGTGCTGAGCACCTGCGCCAGCTTGGTGCGCGGGCGATCGACCACCCAGGTGCCCGCGACGATGTCGCCCGCGCGCAAGCTGTCGCGGTTGAAGAACGGGAACAGCAGGAACAGCGCGAACCAGCCCGCCGCCACCCAGCCGAGGATGCCGATATCCTGCCCGGTGTTGGCCAGCACCAGCAGCACCGCGAGCGTAATGAGCGGATAGAAGATCTCGATATCGCGCAGCAGATTGCGCGCGATCACCGCTTCGGGAGTGAGCCGCGCTCCGCCGCGCGCGGCGACGCGGATGCCGACGATGCGCTTGCCCAAGGTCGCCCCGCGCGGGCCCAGCTCCTGCACCAGAAAATAGCCATACCAGGTGACGAACACGACCAGCGCGAACAGGATGATCAGGAATTCGAAGGCCCCGGTCTCGCCGCCTTCGAGGTCGAAGCCGGTGCTGTCCATCAGTCCGCCCGCGATCCAGCGCATCACCATCTGGAAGACGATCAGCCCGAAGACGATGATCATCACGTCGATGATCAGCGCGCCCGCCCGGCTGGCGCGCGGGGCGATGGTGACGGGCAGGGCGAGGCCTTCGGGCGTGATCATGGTGCGCGCGCGGCGATCGGCGGGAAGGGCGGCGGGTTTCCTGCTCATGCCGCCCCGCTCTCGGCCGGAGGGGCCGGACGGTAAAGGAAGAAGTAGCTGAGCCAGAACAGCAGCATCGTGCCCCCGATCATGAAGCGGTTCTGCGTGCCTTCGACCAGCTGGCGCGGGAAGGCTTCGAGAATTGCGGCGACGATCATCATGATCACCACGCCCACCATCACCACCGCCGCGCGGCGTCCGGCGGCCCCGGCGGCCTCCAGCACCGGCAGCTTGCCGGGGAAGGCCATCGCCCGCCCGATATGCATCCCCGCCGCGCCCGACAGGAGGATGCCGAACAGCTCGGTCGTGCCGTGCACGCTGAGCCATGCGGCCAGCTCCACCACCGCGTCCTGCCCGTTGTAGAGCCATAGCAGCGCGCCCAGCAGCGCCATGTTGTGCACCAGCAGCAGCAGCGAAGGGATGCCGAAGGCAAAGCCCAGCGCGAAGGCGAGGATGCAGACCGCGGAATTGTTGCTGAACAGCTGCGCGGCAAAGGCCGACAGGCCCGAGGCGTTCTCCTCGGTCGCCAGCACCGAGAGCAATTGTTCGCGGCTCGCCCCCGGCACCCGCGCCTCACCCGGCCTGGCGGGGAAGAGGCGGTAATACCACGCCTCGTCCTGCGCCACGAGCAGCCAGCCGACGATGGTGCCCGCCACCATCACGAACAGCGCGATGCAGATGTCGAGCCACAGCGCGCGCACCGCGCGGCTCCAGCCACCGAGCAAAAAGCCGCGCAGCCAGCGCACGAAGCCCATGCGCGGACCATAGACCTGGAACCAAGCGCGCTGCACCAGCGCTTCGAGATAGGCGAGGGTGGAAGCGTCGAGGCTGGTCTCGCGCGCCACCGAAAGCGAAGAGGCGGCGGTGCGGTAGAGCGCAGGCAGCGCCATCAGATCCTCGTCCGCGATGCGCCGCATTCCGCGCCGCTCCATCCGCGCGACGATATCCTCCAGCCGCCGCCACTCGCCCTCGCGCTCCAGCCGGAAGCGGTCGGAACGCAGCGCCGCGCTTTCGATATCGGGCGGCGCGGCGACGGTGCCGCGTCCGAACCAAGAGGAGATGATCGGTGCCTTCATGCGCCCCTCGTCATCCTATCGCCTCGCTGCCCCGGATCGCCAGATAGCGGTCGATCAGGCACGGGCCGATGTTCTCCCACGGGGCTTCGAGCACGTCGATCCCCAGCCGCCGCAACCGGGTGAGCACCAGCTTTCTTTGCTGGGCAAGACTGTCGGCAGTGACCGAGCGGGCGAGGGTGGCGATGTCCCCCGGCGGCGCGGCGATCAGTTCCTCGACCTCGCTGTCGGCCATGGTGACGAACAGCACCAGATGCTTCTTCACCAGCCGCCCAAGGCTTTCGACCATCAGTTCGGCGGCGGTGGGATCGGTGAAGTCGGAGAACACCACCACCAGCGACCGGCGCTTGAGCCGCGCGGTCAGCGTGGCGAGGGCGAGGGTGAAATTGGGCTCGACCGGCTCGTAATCGAGCCCCGCTGCCGCCGATTGCAGCCGGTGAAAGCTGCGCGCATCGCCGATGAACGGCGTGATGATCTGCGGCCGTCGGGCAAAGCCGAACAGCGCGACCTTGTCCCCGCCCTTGAGCGCAACATAGCCGCAGGTCAGCGCCGCCGAGACCGCGCGGTCGATGCGCGGCAACCCGTCGACCGGCTCGCACATCGCCTGCCCGCAATCGAAGGCGAAGACGATCTGGTTGTTGCGCTCGCTCTCGTTCTCGCGGGCATAGAGGCGGGTGTGGCGCGCGCTCGCTTTCCAGTCGATGCGGCGGCGGTCCATGCCGGGCTCGTATTCGCTCAGGGCCTCGAACTGGGTGCCCTCGCCCCGGATGCGGCGGTTGATGAGGCCGATCTGGGCGTTGCGCAGGAAAGTTTGCAAGTCGGGTGAGCGCACCGGCGACAGATCGGGCCAGATGCGCACCACCTGTTCGAGCGGATAGGCCACCTGCCGCGCGCCGAGGCCGAGCGGGCCGACCCAGCGGAGCCACGCCCGTTCGACCGGTGCGGTGCCGCGGCGGGTGGGGGTCAGCGTCGCCTCCCCGCGCCAGCCCGGCACATCGCGCTGCGGGGCAAGCGCGAGGGTGATGCGGCCCTCCTCAGCCAGACGCGGATCGCAGGCGAGCGCCGCCTCGGCGCGCGAGGGTGTGCGGCCCACGAAGCGCGCGGTGACGGCGAGAAAGCTCGGCTGGCCGACCTCGATATCCTCCGCCGTGCGGATCTCCCACCCCTCGACCCGGCCGGCCAGCAGCGCGTCCAGCGCGACCAGCGCCAGCAGGCCGCCCGCCAGCAGCGGCGCGGCGACCCATGCACCCGGCGCGGCGGCGGCGATCAGCAGCGCCACCGGGGCGAGCGCCGCCGCGATCCACGCCGCGCGCTCGGTCGGCGCGACGATCAGCAGCGGCCTGAGCGGACGTAGCAGAAAGCCGAGGACAAGGCGCAGGACGCGCAGCACTTCAGCGCGGTGCCTCGGTCGCTTCGACCAGATCGGCGACCAGCGCTTCCATGTTGCGCCCCTCGATCTCGGCGGCGGGGGAGAGCGTCAGGCGGTGGCGCAGCACCGGCACCGCGAGCGCCTTGACGTCATCGGGGATGACATAGCTGCGCCCTTCCAGCGCGGCGCGGGCGCGGGCGGCCCCGGCCAGCAGCACGGCGGCGCGCGGGGAGGCGCCGACAGTGAGTTCGGCATGCTCGCGGGTGGCGCGGATCAGGCGCACGACATAGCGGGTGATGTCATCGGCCACGGTGACTTGCCCCAGCGCCGCGCTCGCGGCGGTAATGCCGGCGGCGTCGGTAACGGCGACCACCCCCAGATCGGCGGGCCGCTGCGGGCCGGAACGCTGGCCATAGGTGGCAACGATCCGCGCTTCCTCTTCCTCGGCAGGATAGGGCACCAGCAGCTTGAACAGGAAACGGTCGAGCTGCGCTTCGGGCAGGGGATAGACGCCTTGGTTCTCGATCGGGTTCTGGGTTGCGACCACCATGAAGCTGGCGGGCAGCGAATAGGTCTCCCCGTCCAGCGTCACGCGGCGCTCCTGCATCGCTTCGAGCAGCGCGGCCTGCGTCTTGGGCGGGGTGCGGTTGATCTCGTCCGCCAGCAGCAGGTCGCAGAAGATCGGGCCGCGGGTCAGGGTGAACTGGCTGGTCTGGAAGTTGAACAGGTTCGACCCCAGAATGTCCCCCGGCAGCAGATCGGGGGTGAACTGGATGCGCCCGAAATCGAGGCCCAGCGAGGTCGCGAAGGCATTGGCGAGAAGGGTCTTGGCGGTGCCCGGCGGGCCTTCGAGCAGCACATGGCCCTCGGCCAGCAGCGCGGTCAGCAGCATGTCCACCATATCCTCCTGCCCGACGATCGCCTTGGCGATTTCGGCGCGGATCGCATCGGCGAGGCTGCGGACTTCATCGAGGGTCATGGTCATCTGCGGGTCATTCCTCAGGAAAGCTTGCGGTTGAGATCGTCGAGCGCCTTGGCGGCGGCGAGGATGTCGGCGGGCTTGCTCGCCTCCTCGAGCCGGGCGGCGCGGCGGGTGTAGGGTTCTTCGTCGGGCAGGCGGCGCGCGAGGGCGGCGTCGATCGCCTCGGGGTCGGGCCGCGCCAGTCCCATGCGCTCGGCCAGCCGCCGGGCGCTGAGCAGGGCATAGGGCTTGGCCAGCAGGCGGAAGCGCCGCGCGCGCAGGATCAGGCCTGCGCCGTTGGTGATCAGCTGGCGCTTGCCGAAAGCGATGTCCGGCCCGCCGCTCGCCGCCGCCGGGCCGAAGCGCTGGAACGCGCGCCAGCCGACGATCAGCAGCGCTGCGATGAGGCACAGGGTCGCCGCAAGGAAGGGCGGACGGAAGGCCAGCGTCAGGAGATTCTCGCTCGCGCCGAAGCCATTGAGCGTCAGATCGAAGGTGACGCTGTCGGTCTCGGCCTCATCCGCCAGCTGCGTCACCAGCGCCACGGCAGCGGCAGCGCGGGTCTTGTCGGCAAGGCCGTAATTGTTGGCGATGTCGGGCTCGGCGAGGAACACCACCGGCTGGGCGCTGTAGGCGACGATGGGTTGGTCAGGCCCGGCCCCGGCGTTGGTCGCCCGCGCGAAGTTCACCGCGAAGGCCAGCTTGCGGCCCGCCGAATCGGTGATCAGCGTATCGTGCGGGGACAGCGGCTCGGCATAGAGCGTCGGGGCTGCGGGCAGGTTGCCCGATACGCCAAACCCGCGCCAAGTGCCCGGTTTGGCGGGCGGTGGCGCGGGTGTGTTCTGGGGCGGCCCCGCATCCGGCGCGCGCGCGCCCGTGGACTTGTGGCGGAAGCGGTAGGGCGCGGGCAATTCCTCGGCCCATCCCGCCGGTTGCGTGCCGAGCAGGATCACCCAGCCGCGTTTGAACTTCTCGCGCACTTCGGCCGGCATGAACTCCATCGGCGCGATCGCCTGCCACTTGGGCAGGATCACCAGCGTCGGCCCGCGATAGGTGCGGTCCTTGATGATCTCGGCGATCTCCTCGGCCTCGGTATAGGGGCCGGGGGTGAGTACCAGCAGGCCGCGCGTCTCCAGACCGCCGGGGCTGCGCGAGCGCTCGGTATCGAATCCCTCGGCCTCGACCAGCCGGACGAGACCGGAATAGCCGTTGAGCCCGTTGCTGGCGGCATGGGCCTGCCCGCCGCGGCCTTCGCTGTCCCCGATCTCCTCGCCCGAACCGATGAGGTAGAGTAGCGCAATGAACAGGGCGAAACCTGCCGTGACAAGCACGAAGGCACCGAATTTGGTGAAGGCCGGGCCGTTTGCGCCGGTGGCCCGGTTGGCGGCGGCTGCTGCGGCGGTCATGCGGCCAACTCCCGCGTGCCGTCGATCCGGGCCAGCGCGAATTCGGCATAGGCCGCGCGCGCGGCTTCCCAGTCGGCGCGCTCGAGCGCCCGCAGCGCGAAGAGCGAGCGTTCCACCCGCTCGGCCATCACCCCGAAGGCCGCGCGGGCCTGGCCGGGCAGGGCGGGCAGGGCGGCCAGCTCGCGCGCGGTGCTGGACGGCTCGACCCAATCGGGCCGGGCGGCGGCGATATGCTGGACAGAGCGTTGCAGCAGGAGGTGCGTGGCCTCGTCGAACCGGCCCTGCGCGGCCAGCCGGTCGGCATCTTCGAGCAGCGCGAGGCTGGCGGCGGCATCGGGCCGCCATTCCTCGGTGGCGGCCGCCTCGGGCTTGGCCTTGCCGCGCCAGCCGAAGCTGTCGCCGAACAGCCGGTACAGCAGGACCGCGGCAAACAGCACGACCCCGCCCAGCACCACCCATTGCAGCCAGCCCCACGACCCGCCCAGCGCCGAGCCCAGCGGCGAGAACAGATCGGCAAGCCATCCGATGACGTCGGCGAGCATCTTTTCGAACCATGAAGGCTCGCGCGGGGGGATCTCGGGAATTTCGACCGGGGCGAACTGGATATTGTCGTCGGCGCGCAGGGCGTCCCACCCGGCGGGAGGCGATGCGCCCGAAGTGGCTGATGGAACAGGCAGAGTTTGTGCGGCCGCAGCGGTCATCCCGTGTGCGGTGGTGGCATGACGCTTGGCGCGGTGCAACGGTAAACCGCGCGCTGCCCCCGGCGGGGTCGATCTATCCGCGCGCGCGGGCCTGTTCGTAAGTGCCCAGAATGCGCAATTCCTTGGAATGGAACGCGCATTCCTCCAACGCCCGGTCGACCGCCGGATCGCCCGGCGCGCCGATGATGTCGGCGTAGAAGGTCGTCGCGGCAAAGCTGGTGCCCTGCTGGTAGCTTTCCAGCTTGGTCATGTTGACGCCGTTGGTGGCGAACCCGCCCAGCGCCTTGTAGAGCGCGGCGGGGATGTTCTTCACCTCGAAGATAAAGGTCGTCATCACCGGCTTGCCCGCCAGCGCCGCGGGCGCAAGCGCCTGTTTGGCGAGCAGGACGAAGCGGGTCATGTTGTCGGGACTGTCCTCGACATTGTGCTCGATGATGGTGAGGCCATAAAGCTCCGCCGCCAGCGCCGGGGCGATCGCCGCGACGGTGGGATCGCCACGCTCGGCAACATAGGCTGCTGCGCCGGCGGTGTCGGCATGGCTGAGCGGCACGATGCCGCGCGCGCGCAGGTAGTGCCGCGACTGGCCGAGCGCCTGTGGATGGCTGTAGGCAGCCTCGAACGGCCCGCTTCCCAGCGCCATCAGCGCATGGTGGATCGGCATGAAATATTCGCCGATGATGTGCAGCCCGCTTTCGGGCAGCAGGAAGTGGATGTCGGCGACGCGGCCATGCTGCGAATTCTCGATCGGGATGATCGCTTCGCCCGCGCGCCCGTCCTTCACCGCTTCGAGCGCGTCTTCGAAGCTGAAGCACGGCAGCGGGGCGCGGTCGGGCCGGGCCTCGGTCGCGGCGCGGTGGGAATTGGCGCCGGGCGATCCTTGAAAGGCGATCGCGCGCGCCGGATCGGCGGCCGCCGCGGCGCGCATCCGGTCGACAAGTTCAAGGGCGGGGCCGGGGAAGGATCGCATGGTGTTCGTCGCCTAGAGCGGCCCGCACGGCCACACAAGCCTGCTTGCAAAAGCCGCAAGAAATCGTGCCACGATCGGTCTTGCGTGCGCGCGGGACCGTCATTATGGAGCGCGCGGGATGACACAGGACAACTCTTCGCAGGATAAAGCCGCAGGCCAGAATGGTGGCGGCGATCTGTTCAACACGGCCGCTGGCTGGGTGCTGTTTGCCGGCGTCGTGGGCCTCGGCCTGGCGCAGATTTCGAAGCACTACTTCGAAGCCGACAAGCCCGAACGCCCGGAAAAGCTCGGCTACGTGATCGAAGGCGTGGTCGAGGAAGGTGCCGGCCCGGCGGAAATGACGATGGCCGAAGCGCTCAACACGATGCCGGCCGCCGATCTGATCGCGGCGGGCGAGAAGGCCTTTTCCAAGTGCCAGAGCTGCCACACCATCGATCAGGGCGGCGCCAACGGCATCGGCCCCAACCTCTACGGCACGATGGGCAAGGCTGTCGCAGGCCACCCCGGTTTTGCCTACAGCGCCGAACTGAAGGCCGTTGGCGGTACCTGGGACTGGGACAAGATGAACCAGTGGCTCAAGAACCCCAAGGGTTACGTCCAGGGCACCAAGATGAGCTTTGCCGGCCTGTCCAAGATCGAAGACCGCGCCGCAATTGCGATGTATCTCAACTCGAAGGGCTCGAACCTGCCGGTGCCGACCTTCGTCGCCGATGCGGCAGCAGGGGATGCCGGTGCGGAAGGCGCGCCCGATCCGGCTGACGCTGCGGCGCCCGTCGAAGGCGAGAACCCGACCGAGGCCGAAGCCGCCGGTGGTGCCAGCGCCGACCAGCCGGTCGCCTCGAACCCGGGCGCCGGTCGCTAAGGACTTTGTGGCTGCGGGGAGGCGGGCTTTCGTCCGCTCCCCTGCGCTTCAGCCCTTGAACCCCTGAGCGATGACATACCACTCCGACGAGCCCTTGCGGCTCGCCGGGGGCTTGGCGTGCTTGACGGCTGTGAAGTGCTTCTTGAGCAGCGCCAGCAGATCGGTATCGGTGCCGCCCGCCAGCACCTTGGCGACGAAAGCCCCGCCGGGCGCGAGATTCTCCACGGCGAACCACGCCCCGGCCTCGACCAGCCCCATCGTGCGCAGATGATCGGTCTGCTTGTGGCCGACGGTGTTGGCCGCCATGTCCGAGAGCACCAGATCGGGCGGGCCGCCAAGGGCTTCGGCGAGCAGGGCGGGGGCCTTGTCGTCCATGAAATCCATCTGGAAGATCGTCACGCCTTCGATCGGCTCGACCGGTAGCAGGTCAATCCCGACTACTTCGGCTTTTGGCTTCTTGGCGCGCACCACCTGCGTCCAGCCGCCCGGCGCAATGCCCAGATCGACCACGCGGCTGGCATTCTTGAGCAGCCCGAATCGCTCGTCCAGCTCGATCAGCTTGTAGGCCGCGCGGCTGCGATAGCCGTCGGCCTTGGCCTGACGCACGTAGGGGTCGTTGAGCTGGCGTTCGAGCCAGCGCACCTGGCTCGCCGTGCGGCCCTTGGCGGTCTTGACGCGCTTGCCCGGCGTCTTGGTGCCGCGGGTCACGCGCGGGGCCGCCCGCTGGCTGCGCCGTTGCCGCGCTGCTGGTGCAGCGCCTTGAGCGTGCGTTCGGACTGGCGCTCGGCCGCCATGATCGAGCGCAAAATGCCCTCGCGGATGCCGCGGTCCGCCACCCCCAGCCGCCGCGCGGGCCACAGGTCGAGAATCGCTTCGAGAATCGCGCAGCCCGCCACCACCAGCTCGGCCCGGTCCTGCCCGATGCAGGGCAGGGTCGAGCGTTCGTAGGGTGTCATCGACGAAAGCCGCGCGCTGATCCCGCGCATTTCGCTGGCGGGCACGATCAACCCGTCCACCGCCTTGCGGTCGTAGGACGGCAGCTCGAGATAGAGGCTGGCGAGCGTCGTCACGGTGCCGCTGGTCCCCAGCAGGCGGATATCCTCGTGGTGCGCCGCCTTGGCGACGCGGGCGGCGAAGGGAGCAAAGCTACCCGTTACCAGTTCGCGCATCCGCTTGAAGCGGGCGATGCGCGCGGCCTCGCTGTCCTCGGCCCGGCCGACGGTGTCGGTCAAAGAGACCACGCCCCAGGGCACGCTGTGCCAGTCGAGAATGCGCGGGACGCGCGCCGGGCCTTCGCCCGCATCTACCAGTACCAGTTCGGTCGATCCGCCGCCGATGTCGAAGATCACCGCCGGGCCATCGCCCGATTCGAGCAGGATGTGGCACCCCAGCACCGCGAGCCGCGCCTCTTCCTCGGCGCTGATGATGTCGAGCGCGATGCCGGTTTCGTGGCGCACCCGCTCGATGAATTCGGGGCCGTTGGCGGCGCGGCGGCAGGCCTCGGTCGCGACCGAGCGGGCGAGGCGGACATTGCGGCGCTGCAACTTGTCGGCGCAGATCGTCAGCGCGGCGAGCGTGCGGTCCATCGCCGCATCGCTCAGCCGTCCGCTGGTGGCCAGGCCCTCGCCCAGTTTCACCACGCGGCTGAAGGCGTCGATCACGGTAAAATCGCGGCCCGATGGGCGGGCGATCAGCAGGCGGCAATTGTTGGTGCCGAGGTCGAGCGCGGCATAGGCCTCGCCATGCGCGGTGGGGCGCAACGGACCGATATCGGCCAGATCGGTATGGGACGCAGCGGTGCCGTTGCCAGCCCTGCCATTCTCACCACCGCCATTTGCGGCAGAAGGGCGCACCACGCGGCGGGCATCGTTGCTGGCAGCCTTGGGCCGACCGGCACGATCGGGCTTGCGGGCTTCGGGCTGAGGGGGGCGCTTCTTGTAGCGGAAATCGGCTACCTTGCCGGACTTGCCGCCCCGGTTCTTCCCAGCACTGTTATTCCTGTCCGGCGGGAGTGTTTCCGCCATGATCGCATTACTTTCGCATCACCATACGCGCCTCTCATGCGCATGGCACCTGAGCGGAAGTTACCCCAAGCCTTGGCCAAGGGCAAGCAATCACCCGCAACGTCAGCGCTTGACCTGCCGCGCGCGCGAAACTAGGGAGCGCTCTCGCTGCGCCGCCCGGAACCTGCCGGGGGCAAGGCCAATGCCCCGTCCTCTAATGGTAAGAGAGCGGACTCTGACTCCGTCAATCAAGGTTCGAATCCTTGCGGGGCATCCAATCTTCCCACACCATGCCTGCCGACTGACCGCCCTGCGGGACGCACTGCGATGTGCCGTCGGCGATCGGCCGGATCAGCGGCAGATGCCGAGCATTTCGATGAACCGTTCGAAGCCGCGCTCCTCGCGCCGCGCGTAGCGGCCATAGGATCGCTCCGCCATCGCCTGGGCTTCCGCGATGTCCTCGGCAAATTCGGCTTCGTCGACCATTTCGCCCTGCCTGCGGCGGGCGATGCGCTGGAAGCGGATGATCCGTCCGCGCGCATTGGCGACGCTCAAATCGGGGTGGAGGCTGGCGACGAAGGCCGCGTCGGACGTGGCCTCGAGGCTCGACGCCCAGCGCTCCCAATAGGCCGCGCAGGCCAGTTCCTCGGACATGGACTGCGGCGAAAGCCCCGACTTCGATGCGGCGTCGAAAGCGGCATAATGGGCCGCGGCATCCGGGCGGCCTGCGGCGTCATCCGCCAACACGGGACAGGAGATCGCCAGCGCGGCGAGCATGGTCGGGACAGCATATTTCATGATCATTTCTGCTCCTTGCAGACACGCCCGCCGTTCGGGCCTTCGTAAGTCGTGCAAACCACGATCCCGCTGCTGCGGGGCGGGGCGGTGTTGCCCGAGCCGAGCGATCCGACCGGGCGCGCATTGGCGGACCGTGCCATCTGCGCGCGGCGCGCCGCCTCGGCTTCGGCCCTTGCGCGGGCCTGTTCCTCGCTCTGCCGCGCCGCGCGCATCCGGCGCTGGTATTCGGCGAAGATCAGGCGCGTGGCGGGCGGGTTGTATTGCCAGTAATACTTGTTGGCGATGGCATAGACCGCCTCGTCGCTCCATGCGCGCAGGCCTTTCGCACCGGCTGCCACGATCAACTCGCCGAGATAGTCGCCATCGGCGTTCGGCTTGAACGTGTCCTTGCCGTAGGGGTAGTGATAGACGAGATAATCCGCCACCGCCCCGGCATCGCCGGTGCGCTGGACATAGGCCCTGAGCGCGCCCGCGCTGAGCGTGCCGAGCGGGCCGAGCTCCTGTTCGCTCGTGGCGGTCTGCGGTTTCGCGCCATACAGGGCGGCGCAATCCTGCGCGACGCCGAGGATGTAGCGCTCCAGCATCGCCTTGCCGTTCTGCTTGCGGTAATCCGCCCACACCTTGTCGATCGCCTGCCGCGCGGCCTTGCCTGTGGCCGGATCGTTTCTGGTCAGCGCATCGAACTGCGCGCGCGCGGTGTTGGGGACGACGCCGGGGGCCTTGCCGCGCTGGCTCGCGAAATCGAGCGCCGCCCAGCATTCGTAGACCAGCTCGGGATCGTCGGTCGAGGCCTCGGTTGCTGCGACGGTCGTGGCGAGCATCGGCGTGGCAAGCGCTGCCGACAGGCCAAGGGCGATCAGGTGGCCGGGTCTGGCACGGGGCATGGCATTCTCCCTGTGGTGGTGCCGCCGCAATAGGCCTGCGCTGGCTTGGGGCTCCAGCGACAAGCCCTGACATAAAGATGACAATGCCTGTCATGACGGGCGGCCCGGGCTTGCAGCGCGCGCGCTGTGCCGCCAGACCTGTCACACGACACACCGCTTCACAGGCACCGGACGACACCTGCGATGAAAGTTCTGTATATCGAGGATGATGCCCGCGCCGCGGCGGACATGCGGGCGCTGGGCTGGGAGCAGGGCGACACCATCGTGGTCGAGAGCGACGGGCTCGCCGGTCTGCGCCGGGCGGGGATGGAGGCCTTCGATGTCATCATCATGGACCGGATGCTGGGCGATGCCGATGGCCTGTCGCTGGTCGCCCGGCTGCGCGACAGCGGGGTGAGCACGCCGGTGCTGATGCTGAGCGCGCTGGGCCGCACCGGGGACCGGGCCGAGGGGCTGGAGGCAGGCGCGGACGATTACCTTGCCAAGCCGTTCGAGGCTTTGGAGCTCTTCGCCCGCATCCGCGCGCTGCACCGCCGCGCCTCGGGCCGGGAACACAGCGCGGTGATCCTTTATGGCGCGTTCGAATGCCACGTGAAGGCGCGCACTGCATTTCGCAGCAACCGGCACCTTGCGCTCTCCCCGCGCGAGTTCGAGCTGTTCCGCTATTTCATGGAAAACGCGGGCGAGGTCGTGACCCGCGAGATGCTGCTGCGCGATGTCTGGAACATGAGCTTCGATCCCCAGACCAATGTCGTCGACGTCAATATCGGCCGTCTGCGGCGCAAGCTCGAGCACGGCTTTGAGGGGCCGGCGCTCGAGACCGTATGGGGCACCGGCTATCGCCTGCTCGACGGGACGCCGTCCTGACCGTGCGCCATTCGATCTTTTCCCGCATCACGCTGCTCTCCGCCGCGCTGTCGGCGGTGCTGTTGTGCGGGCTGTGGTGGGTGACCGACCGCACGATCAACGAGACCATCGCCGCGTCCTTGCGCGAAGGGGTGGACGTCGATCTCGCAGGGCTGGTCGATATTCACGCCAGCGGCGGCAGGGACGAACTCACACGCCGGATCGCCGACCGGCTGGCGCTGGTGCCGAGCGACGGGGCGCGGGCGCATTATCTGCTCGCCGACGCGGCGGGTGCGCGGTTGGCGGGCGATCTCGCCGCATGGCCGGGGCTCGATCCGGCGGTGTCCGAAAGCGGCCCGGTGCGGATCGGCCGCCAGACCGAGGCGCACGCCCGCGCCACGCTGCTGCCCGGCGATCTCAGGCTGCTGGTCGCCCACGAAGCGCCCGAACGCGCGCCGATCCTGTCGCGGGTCGCGCTGGTGTTCGGGCTGGGCGGGGCGGTGTTCGTCGCCTGCATCGCCCTGTTCGCGCAGGCGGCAGGCGGGCGGGTGCGGCAGCGGGTCGCGGGGGTCAATGCCGCCTTCCGCAGCGGCGACGATCGGGCGCTCTCCGCGCTCGCCGCGACCGACAGCGCCGACGAGATCGACGAGGTCGCCCGGCAGGCCGCGCGCGCTCTCCAGCGCGATCGCCAGCTGATGGCGGCCTATCGCGAGACCTCCGAACAGGTCGCGCACGAAATCCGCACGCCGCTGTCGCATCTCGATGCGCGGCTGGCGAAGGCGCTCGCGGATGATCCTGCGCCTGCCACCGCCGCCCATCTGGTCGCCGCGCGCGGCGAGATCCGCCAGCTGGTCGGCACGCTGGAGGCGCTGCTCGACATCGCCGCCAGCAAGGCCAAGCAGGGCCAGCGGCAGGGCATGGCGCCGGTCGATCTCAGCGCCATGACCGCGCGGATCTGCGAATTGTACGAGGACAGCGCCGAGGACGCGGGCTATGCCTTCAGCTGGGACATCGCGCCGGGTGTCAGCCTGATGGGGGACGAGGCGCAGTTGGGACGGATTTTGACCAACCTGCTCGACAATGCCTTCAAGTACAACCGCCCGGGCGGGGCGATCCGGGTGGTGCTGGAACAGGGCCCGCGGCTCAGCGTCGCCGACAACGGCCCCGGCATCGCCGCGCACGAGCGCGAGCGGGTGTTCGAGCGCTTCTGGCGCGGGCCCTCGGCGCAGGCGGGCGATCAGGCCGGGGCAGGGCTGGGGCTGGCGCTCGCCCGCGCGATCGCCGAGCGTCACGGGCTGACCCTGCGCGTCATGCCGAGCGAACCGGGTGCGCATTTCCTGCTGGCGCCGGAGGAGGGATGATGCGGGCGCTTGCGATGCTGGCCGTGACGGCATGGCTGGGCGCATGCGCCGGAGCCTCGCCGCTGCCGCCCCCGCCCACCGATGCGGCAGCAGCGCCGCCCGCCGCAACCTCGCAGGCCTTGCGCGTGGCGGCCGATCTGGCAGCCGCAGCGCAGGCGGAGGAGGATGCCGATGTGCCCGCGCTCACCGCCGCCATAACCCGTCTGCGCAACCGCGGCGTCGCGCCGCAGGGGTCCGAGGCCGAGGCCAGCCTCGCGCGGTGGAGCGCCGCAGCCGGTGTCGACCCCGCCCCTCTGCGCGGCCGCGCGCTCGGCCCCGGATTCCAGCGCGGGACGCTCGCCCCGGGCGAGGAGCGCGGGCTCGAGCAATTGTTTTTTGCCGGAAAACCGGCCGAGATCGCACTGTCGGGCGAGTCCGGCGCACGCTTGCGCCTGACCTTGCTGGATGCCAAGAACCGGGTCGTGTGCGAACATGATCCCGGCCTGGGGCGCAGCTGCCGCTTCACCCCGTTGTTCTCGCAGCGGTACAGGATCGAGATTGCCAATGGGGGGCAAAAGCGTGCGAGCTATTTCGTGGTGTTCGACTAGGGCCTTTGCGGCCTTCGCATTGCTGCTCGGCGCGTCGGCGCTGCAGGCGGGGGAGCCGCAGGCCGACGACCCCTTTGTCGGCAGCGTCGCCCGATACGAAGCCGCAGCGGCGCGGCTGGCGGACAGCGCCCAGCCGCTGACAGACGAGGAACGCGCCCGCATCGCGTCCGAAGCGATCACCGGCGCCTACATCGCCGAACGTTATGTCGAGGCCGCCCGGCTCTATGCCGCACATAGCGATGCCGGACTGGGTCTCGTGGCGCAGGTGACGGGCCTCGGTGCGACGCTGCATGCAGGGTCGGATGACGCCGTGAAGGCCGCAATCCGTCAGCAGCTAGCCGAAATCGGTTCGCAGCCGCCCGGCGACAGCCCGCTCGCTCCGGCCTTGTCGCAATTCGTGCTCGGCACCGACGCGATGCGGTGTGACGATCTGCCCGGCGCTGTTGCCCTGTACCGCACCGCGATGGAACTGGCCGAGCGCGATCTTGCCGCCGACGATCCGGCGCAGGTGCTTTTCGCGGTCTACCATGCCCGCCATCTCCAACTGGCCGATCGCGCGGCAGGACGCCTCGCCTCGCTCCGCGTCGAAAAGCTTGCGCTCGAGATCCTGCCCGAGGGGCACCCCCACTGGATTGCCGTGTGGTATAACATGGTCGACAGCAGCCAGACCGCAGGCCGGTTCGATGATGCCGCGGCGCTCTACGCGCGGATCACCGACCTTGCCGTGCGCGAATGGGGTGAGGGTGACCCGCGGCTCTATCCGATCCTGCAATATCGCGCGGTTGCCCTGTCAGGGCTGGGGCGGCGGCAGGAGGCGCTGGTGCTGGCACGCGAGGCGATGCGGATCGAGGGCGACCGGCCCGCCGGCGATCGCGCCATGCACCGCGAATTGATCGGCGGCCTGTTGCTGGGCGAGGGAGACATCGCCGGGGCGGCGGCGCTCTATCGCGAAGGTCTGACCCTGCTCGAAGGCACGGACCCGGCCGATCTGCGCTGGGGCTTCATCCAGTCGCGGCTGGCGCGCGCGGAAGCCTTTCTGGGCAATGATGCTGAGGCGGTGCGGCTGGCCGATCTGGCCGCGCCAGCCTTCGCCGCCAAGCTGCCGCCGACCCATCCGGCCCGGATCACTTCCGAGATGATGATCGCCAAGGCCCTGGCGCGCGCCGGGGCACCCGCGCGGGCTCTGGCCATGGTGGAAGCCAATATCGCCGCCAACGAGGCGCGCCTGCTCGATACCTATGCCCGCGCGCAGGATGTGCGCACCATTGCGGCGGGCAACAACACGCTGTTCCGCGATTTTGCCTGGGTGGCGCTGCAGAACGGCCGGATCGACGATGCCTGGCGCGCGGCCCAGCTGGCGTCCTTGGGCGAGTTGGCGCTGGGATCGGCGCAGATATCCTATCCCGGCGATGCCGAGGGCTTCGGCGCTGCGCTCGAGGCCGTGCGCACGGCACGCAGCGAGGAGACGGCAGCGCGCGATCAGCTGGCAGCCGGCACCGTGACCGGCGATGCGCTGAGCGCCGCCATCGCCCGGCGCGAAGCTGCCGAACGCGATCTGGAGGCCCGCTATCCCGATCATGCGCTTTTCCTGAGACCGCGGCCCGTCACCATTCCCGAGGCGCAGGCCGGGTTGGCCGCCGACGAAGCGATCGTGATTCCGATGGTGATCGACGACCGCAACGTCACGATCCTGCTGACCCGCGAAAAGGCGACATGGGCCGAGACCGCCTCAGCCTACAATTCCACCACCGCCTTGATTCGCCAGCTGCGCGATTCGCTGGAGGAAGGCAGCATCGCCGGTGGTGCCTTCAATGACGGTGCCGCGCACGAAATCTATCGCCGGTTCTTCCCGCCCGCGATCACCGCCGCGCTGGCGGGCAAGACCCGGCTGACCTTTCCCTCGGGAGGGCCGCTGGCGCAGATTCCGCCTGCGGTGCTGATCTCGGCGCCTGCCGCGCGGGACACGCCGGGGCGCTATCTGATCGAGGATTTCGCGATTGCCGTGCGCTCCAGCCTGCGCCCCATCACGCGCGCGGCGATCCGTGCGCCGGGGCGGGGCTTTGCCGGGATCGGCGCGCCCGCGCTCGCCGAGACGCGGGGCGCGGCCACCTCGCTGCGCGGCCTTGCCATCGATCCGGCCGATCTGCGCGCGCTGCCGTCCCTGCCGGGCTCGCTCGCCGAACTGACCGCGATGCAGGCCGCCTTCGCCGGAGAGCCATCGCTGCTGCTGACCGGCGCGCAGGCGACCGAGCCGCAGGTGCGCGCCGCGCCGCTGGGCGATTACCGCGTGCTGGCCTTCTCGACCCACGGGCTGGTGGGCGGACAGATCGCGCAACTGAGCGAACCGGCGCTGGTGCTGACCCCGCCCGATGCGGCGGGATCCGGCAATGACGGCCTGCTGACCGCCTCGGAGATCGCCGCGCTCGATCTCAATGCCGATTGGGTGATCCTGTCGGCCTGCAACACGGCGGCGGGCAATGGCCGGGGCAGCGCGACCTATGGCGGGCTGGCGCGCGCCTTCCAGCTGGCGGGCGCGCGTGCGCTGCTGCTGTCGCACTGGCCGGTGCGCGACGATGCCGCGGCGTTCCTCTCGGTCGAGACGCTGCGCCGCGCCGAAGCCGGAGCAGACCGGGCCGAGGCCTTGCGCGCCGCCCAGCTGGCGATGGTGCGCGGGCAGAGCGGGATTGCGGGCGAAAGCGACCCGGCGGTGTGGGCGCCCTTCGTGCTGATCGAGGGGTAGGCTCCCCGCTACTTGAACTTGTCCCAATGCGCCCGGCGCACAGCCTCGGCCATCATGGGGGAAAGCTCCCGGATCGACTTGGCCTTGGCCGCCATCGCCATCGCGCCTGCCGTGCGCATGGCGGGCTGGTCCGAGCCATAGCCCGCGCGGTAGAGCGCCTCGGCCTCCTCGGCGGCCTTGAGCTGGCCGTGGTTCGCCGCGCGCTCGAACAGTTTCAGCGCGACTTCGAGGTTCCTTTCGGTGCCGAGCCCGTCGCGGAAGACATATCCCGCCAGCTCCTCGGCCGGGCCGAAGCCGGCGGCGGCGGCGGTCGAAACAAAATCGGCCCCGAGCTTGGGATCGGCGGGGATATTGTTGCCGCGCAGCAGTTCGACACCGGCGGAATAGGCCGCGATCATGCTCCCCTGATCGACCGCGCGCTTCATGTGGTAGAGATATTTGGCAGGGTCCTTGGGGATCGCAGCCGAATAGAGATTGGTGCGGCCCTTGAGATAGAGCTCCGCCAGCTTGCGGGTGGCGAGCGCATCGCCGCGCATCGACATTTCGAGAAGGATTCGCTCGGCCTCGGGCAGATCGGGCTTGAGCAGCCATTGCGCCGACTTGTCGGTCGGGCGCACGCCGAGGATCGCCTTGCCTTCAAGATAGATGATCTCGCGCGCGTAATCGGGAACCTGCACGCCGGTCAGCAAGGCCGCGGCCAGCTGGTGCCCGGCGCTGTCCCCGGCATTGATCCGCCCCGACGCAGCGAGCTTGCTTGCCTTCCCGATGGCGGCAAGCTTTTCCTTTCGATAGGCTGCGGTCTGCCGCGCGGCGTCGATGTCATTTTCAAACTCGATGCCTGCTGCGCGCATCTTGTCCCGGTCGAATTTCAGGTCCTTCTTGTCCTCGCAGAAGGTGCAGAACACGGGGTTGAGCGCCAGACGCAGATAGCCTGCGATCGCATCCCGGTCGCCCAGTTCGGCGCCCTTTTCGTAATAGGTGAAAGCCTCGCCCAGATCGCGCGAGGTGCTCTTGAGCGTGTAGCTGTCTTCGGGCGATTCCGCCAGCGCGCCGACCCGCGCAAAGGCGGGCCCGTGGTTCTGTGCCATCGCCATCGCGT
Source organism: Porphyrobacter sp. YT40 (assembly GCF_006542605.1). GTDB lineage: Bacteria > Pseudomonadota > Alphaproteobacteria > Sphingomonadales > Sphingomonadaceae > Erythrobacter. Next base: position 152,380 of record NZ_CP041222.1, on the reverse strand, counting down.
AGTAGCGCAGCATGCTCTGGGCGATATTGTCGCGCGACCAGGCCTGACCAAAGATGTCGGCGCGGATCCTGTCGGCAAATTCGACCTGCGCCCGCGCGTCCCCCGCGTCGGCCCGAGCCTTCAAAGCCTGCACCGTGCTGTCGGCATACCAGGCCTTCACCTTGGCTTCCGACTTGGCAAGCGCCTCGGCAGAGAAGCGCTGAAGCTCGCCGAGCGTGGGCGGGCCGCTGTCCTGCCGTGCGGCGAGCGGCACCGGGAGCATCGCCAGCGCGCAGCCTGTCAGAAGCGGGAACGAAGGTCTGATCGGCATCGGTGGCACTCCCCTGAAGCCTGTTTGGCACTGCGCGCGATTATCGGGCGGCGGCGGCATCGGGTGAAGTGACAAGTGCTGTTAGGTCTTGCTTGCGAAGGGATTTTGCGCGCTGAACCATGGCGAAGGCCGCCCATTAACCCGAACGAGACCGTCGCGTGCCATGATAGCGCCCGCAAGGATCGTCCCGGAAAGGCCGGGATAACGAGACAAGGTGGCATGAAGGCGCTTCAGGTTTCCAACGACACATCCGCGTTCGAGGTGCCCGCCGCGCTCGACGATTGCGGGCGGCTGGCGGAACCCTGTGTCCGGCAGGCGCTGGCGATGATGGACCGGCACGGGCTGGTGATCCTCACCGGCCTGCTGTCCGACGCGGAGGCCGCGACCGGCCTCGACCTGATCCGCCGCACCATCGCCGATCCCGATCGCAGCCACAGCGCCTTCGCCAGCGAGACCGACAACCGCTATCTGCGCCGCGATTTCTGCGCGCTGCCCTCCAGCCCCGAGGTGATCGGCTTTGCCGCGATGCTCGCCCGGCGGCTCGAAGGGGTGCTGGGCGAATATTGCGGCCGCACCCGCCCGGTGCTCGAGGTGGCGACCTTCACCAGCTATCGCGGCTCGTCGCACCAATATATCCATCGCGATCCGATGGGCGTCATCAGCCTGTTTGCCGCGGTCGAGGATGTGTCGGCAGAGCAGGGCGGCACGGTGTTCGTGCCGGGCACGCATATGTATGGCGGCGCGGACAACCGCCACGGCGGCGGGGCCTATGAGCAGATGGAGCGCTTCCGCACCCGCTGGAACGCGCGCATCTTCCGCCACAATCTCGCGAAAATCTGGAGGATGCGAAACGACGCCGCGACCCCGCTCGCACCGGGCGAGCTGCGCGACCGGGTGTTTTCGACCCAGTGGGATCAGCACCAGCCCAATCTGCTGCGCTTCCTCACCGGCAAGAACGCGCAATTCAGCCTGCGCCATCTGGGGCCGCGCACGTTGTGGCGGCTGCTGCGCCAAGGTCGCTCGCTCGATGCGCGGTTCCGCCTCGTGCAGACCGCGCCGCGCAAGGGATCGGTCATCCTCTATCGCAGCGATCTGCTCCACGCCGGGCCGGACAACCGCGCGCTCCAGCCCCGGCGGTTCTTCGGGATGAGCATCGCGCGCGACGTGATCGAGCACAAATACTGGCACGACGGCTATTCGCCGCACCCGACCCTTGTCGCGCAGCCGCTGACCTTCGGCGATCTGCTGGCGAGCGAGCCGCTCTCGACCGCCGCGGCCGCGCCTGCCCTGCGCGCGCCCGCGCTGGCCGATTGATCCCGCGCGGCGCTTGCGGCCAAATCTGTTGCGGCGCTCACCGGCCCCGATTAGGGGGCAGGACATGACCGAAAAAGACCTGACAGACCGCAAGTTCTACCGCGCCGGTGAGGAAACCCGCTTTGCCGAGGGCGGGCCCGAGCGCACGCCGCAGACCGCGCACCCCGCCTACAAGCTCGCCTTCCGCGACACCGATTTCCTGCTGCGCGACGAGCTGCGCCCCGTGCGCTTTCAGCTGGAACTGCTGAAGCCCGAAATGCTGCTCGACGAAGCGCGCGTTGGATCGACGCTGGTCATGTATGGTTCGGCCCGAATCCCGAGCCCGGCGCAGGCCGAGGCGCGGATCGAGGCCGCCAAGAACGGCAGCGAATACGACCAGAAGGTCGCCCAGCGCCTCGCCGAGAAAGCCAAGTATTACGAGGAAGCCTATCGCCTCGCGCGGCTGGTCAGCGAGAAAGGCATCATCGAGAATGGCGAGCGCCAGTTCGTCGTCACCACCGGCGGCGGGCCTTCGATCATGGAGGCGGGCAACCGCGGTGCTTCCGATGCGGGGAGCGAATCGATCGGGCTCAACATCGTGCTTCCGCACGAGCAAGCGCCCAATCCCTATGTCACGCCCTACCTGAGCTTCCAGTTCCACTACTTCGCGCTGCGCAAGATGCACTTCCTGCTGCGCGCCCGCGCAGTGGCGGTGTTCCCGGGCGGGTTCGGGACCTTCGACGAGTTCTTCGAGCTCGTCACTCTGATCCAGACCGGCAAGATGAAGCCCATGCCGATCATCCTGTTCGGCAAGGACTTCTGGAACCGCGTCGTCAATTTCGAGGCGCTGGCCGAGGAAGGCGTGATCTCCAAAGCCGATCTCGACCTCTTCACCTGGGTCGAAACCGCCGAAGAGGCCTGGGCCTGCATCTGCGATTTCTACGAGATCCGCGAGTCCACCGACCTGACCGATTGATGCCCCAGCGGGCCGTGGCCCGCGCCGAAGCCCGGCGCTTCTTCGATCGCGCGGAGCACGAATTGCCGCGCCAGCCGGACCGCGTGTTCCAGCGGCAGGCCATGGCCGAGCAGAGTCGCGATCGCCGATGACAGCGTGCAGCCGGTGCCGTGGGTGTGGCGCGTGTCGATCCGCGCATGATCGAAAGAGACGATGCGCGCGCCGTCTTGCTCGGTGGCGGGGAGGTAAAGCACATCCGAGATGCGCTCTCCCTCGGCATGGCCGCCCTTCGCCAGTACCGCGGTGGCGCTTGCCTCGGCCAGTTCCTCGGCCGCCGCGATCATCGCTTCGTGGCTGGCGAGCAGTCGGCCTGCGAGATGCGCCAGTTCGGGCAGGTTGGGCGTGATCAGCGCCGCGCGGGGGAACAGCCGCTCGCGCAATGCCGCCACCGCGTCGGGCCCCACCAGCTCCGCGCCCGAGGTGGCGATCATCACCGGGTCGAGCACGATGGGCGCGCTGACGCCCTCTAGCGCTGAGGCGACGGCAGCGATCACCTGCGGATCGGCGAGCATCCCGATCTTGATCGCGTCCACCCCGATATCCTCGATGCACGAGGCGATCTGCTGCGCGACCATTTCGGGCGCGATGGCGGCGATGCCCTGCACCCCCACCGTGTTCTGCGCGGTGATCGCGGTGACCGCCGTCATCGCATAGCCACCGAGCATGGCGATGGTCTTGATATCCGCCTGAATCCCCGCTCCGCCGGATGAGTCCGAGCCGGCGATGGACAGGATGCGAGGCGGCGGGCTGGAGGGCGCGGGCGTGGTCATCCCTTGTATTTGCGTTCCGTGCTCGGCGGGTATTTCGCGTGGAGCGGTTTGGCGCGTGTCGGGCGGTCCATCAGTTCGCCGCCGCAATTGGGGCAGCGGTCGTCGAGATCCTCGGCGCATTCGGCGCAGAAGGTGCATTCGAACGAGCAGATGAAAGCGCCGGGCGCCTCGGCCGGCAGGCCCGCGCCGCACATTTCGCAATCGGGGCGCATTTCGAGCATGGTTCTCAATCCTTCTCCCGTTCGCCCTGAGCTTTTCGAAGGGCTGTCCTTTTTCACCGATACGGCATGAAGGAAGGACGGTGCTTCGACAAGCTCAGCACGAACGGATCAAGTAACGGCCTAGACCGCGGCCCTGACCGCCTCGCAGATCGCATCGACCACCTGTTCGACCTGTCCCTGATCGTCGCCCTCGGCCATTACCCGGATCACCGGCTCGGTGCCCGAGGGGCGGATGACGAGGCGGCCCTTGCCTGCGAGGGTCGCCTCGGCCTCGGCGATCACCGCTTGCACCTGCGGGTTGTCGAGCGGCTTGCCGCCATCGTAGCGCACGTTCTTGAGCAGCTGCGGCACGGGATCGAACACGTGGAGCAGCTCGCTCGCCGGCTTGCCGCTGCGCACCAGGCTCGCCAGAACGCGCAGCGCTGCGACGGTGCCATCGCCGGTGGTGGCATAATCGAGCAGGATCATGTGCCCCGATTGCTCGCCGCCGACATTGTAGCCGCCCGCCTTCATCGCTTCGAGTACGTAGCGGTCGCCGACCTTGGCGCGCACCAGATCGAGCCCGCGGCCCCCCAGATAGCGCTCGAGCCCGAGATTGCTCATCACCGTCGCCACGATTCCGCCGCCCCTGAGCGAGCCGCGATCCTGCATCCGGCCTGCGATCAGCGCCATGATCTGGTCGCCATCGACCGCGCGTCCTTTCTCGTCGACCACGATCAGCCGGTCCGCATCGCCATCGAGCGCAATGCCGATATCCGCGCCTTCCTCGACCACCTTGGCCTGAAGCGCGGCGATTGCGGTGGAGCCGACCCCGTCGTTGATATTGGTGCCATTGGGCGTGACGCCGAGTGCCACGACCTCCGCGCCAAGTTCCCAGATCGCGCTCGGCGTGACCTGATAGGCCGCGCCGTTGGCGCAATCGACCACCACCTTGAGGCCGTCGAAGCGCAGTTCGGCGGCGACCGACTGCTTGACCGCGTGGATATAGCGCCCGCGCGCATCCTCGATCCGGCGCGCGCGGCCGATCAGTTCGGCGGGCGCGAGCGGGATGTCGGTTTCCATCAACCGCTCGATCTCGGTCTCGGCTTCGTCCGACAGCTTGAACCCGTCGGGGCCGAACAGCTTGATCCCGTTGTCGGCGAAGAGGTTGTGGCTGGCCGAGATCATCACGCCGAGGTCGGCGCGCATCTCGCGCGTCAGCAGTGCGATGGCAGGGGTGGGGAGCGGGCCGGTCATGATCACGTCGATCCCGACGCTCGTGAAGCCCGCGACCAGCGCGCTTTCCATCATGTAGCCCGACAGGCGCGTGTCCTTGCCTATCACCACCCGGTGCCGGTGCCCGCCGCGCACGAAGTGGCGGCCAGCAGCCTGCCCCACCTTCATCGCCATCGCCGCGGTCATCGCGCCGGCATTGGTGCGACCCCTGATCCCGTCGGTGCCGAACAGCTTGCGTGTCATTGAATTTCCGTCCCGTGCTGCGCGCCGTGTTGTCTCCCGCTTCTGGCGCGGTTATCGCCCGAAGGGAAGGGCGCGCAGCCCGTTTAAGGATAGGCCATTGCTGGAAAGTGAAAGCACACAGCCCGCAGCCGAGGCGGGCGGGCAGGGCAAGTTTGCGCTGGTATCGATCCGCCTGCCCGTGGCGCTGACCTTCGCGGCGCTGGTGGGCGGGTTGATCGCCGGGATCGTCGGCGCGGCGAGCGGTGCGCCCGCCCTCGTTACCGAGATCGCCGGGCTCGTCGGCGGACTGTGGCTGCGCGCCTTGCAAATGACGATCATCCCGCTGGTCGCCGCGCTGCTGGTGCTGGGCCTCGTCCAGATGATCCTCGCCGCGCGGGTCGGCACCGCGGCGCGGCGGATGCTGGCAGTGATGATCGCGGTGCAGCTGGCGGGCGGGGCCTTCACCGCGCTGTTCATGCCCGCGCTGCTCAAGGCTTTCCCGGTGCCCGCGGGCGCGAGCGCTTTCCTTGCCGACAGTCCGCAGGACGTGGGCGAGGTGCCGGGGGTGCTCGACTTCATGGCCTCGCTGGTTTCGCCCAACGTGATTGCCGCCGCCGCCGAAACCGCGATGCTGCCGCTGACGCTGTTCTTCGTGATGTTCGCGGTCGCCATCACCCGCCTGCCGGAAGATCAGGGCGAGCGGCTGCTGGGGTTCTTCCATGCGCTGGGCAATGTCATGCTGATGATCATCGGCTGGGTGCTCGCCATCGCGCCGGTCGGCGTCTTCGCGCTGGCCTACGGCGTCGGCGTGCAGAGCGGCGGCGGGGCTTTCGCGGCCTTGGGCCATTACGTGCTGACAGTCACCGCGATGGGCACTTTCATTCTGGTTCTGGCCTATGTCATCGCGATCGCGCTGGGGCGGACGGGGCCGCGCTTTGCCAACGCGGTGCTGCCCGCGCAGGCGGTGGCGCTGTCGACCCAGTCCTCGCTCGCCAGCCTGCCCGCGATGCTCGATTCTGCCAGCCGGCTCGGCCTCAGGCCCTCGACGTCGGAATTCGTCCTGCCGCTGGCGGTGGTGATCTTCCGCGCCACCAGCGCCGCGATGAACCTCGCGGTGGTCTATTACATCGCCGCGCTGGCGGGGATCGAGATTTCGCCTGCCATCGCGGTGGCCGGGATCCTGATCGCCGGCATCATCAGCCTTTCCGCGGTAAGCCTGCCGGGTTCCATCAGCTTCGTCGTCTCGATCGGGCCGATCGCGCTGGCGATGGGCGTGCCGGTCGAGCCGCTCGCCCTGCTGGTCGCGGTGGAGATGCTGCCCGATCTGATGCGCACGCTGGGCAATGTCACGATGAATGTCGCCGTTACCAGCGCGGTTGACCGTGCGGCAGACGGTGCGCATGAGCCGACTTGAAGAATGAACAATTCGCGCTGATCTGCGTTACCCTATCATAATCCGCAACCACTGCCTCTGGAGGACGACCCATGGCTTTCGAACTTTCCCCGCTCCCCTATCCCGATACCGCGCTTGCCCCGGCGATTTCGGCCGAGACCCTGTCGTTCCACCACGGCAAGCACCACCAGGCCTATGTCGACAAGACCAACGCCGCGATCGAGGGCACGGATCACGCCGACAAGTCGCTCGAAGAGGTGATCGCCGCCGCGCGTGGCAGCAATCAGGGCCTGTTTAACAATTCTGCGCAGACTTGGAACCACGGCTTCTACTGGCACTCGATGGCCGCCGAAACCACCGCGCCTTCGGATGATCTGGTCGCCAAGATCAACGACGCCTTCGGCTCGGTCGACGATCTCAAGGCCAAGCTCAAGGATCGCGGTGCGGGCCACTTCGCCAGCGGCTGGGTGTGGCTGGCGGAAAAGGGCGGCAAGCTCTCGATCGAGGAAACCCACGATGCCGACACGCTCGCCGACAGCGATTTCAACCCGCTGCTGGTGCTCGACGTGTGGGAGCACGCCTATTACCTCGATCACCAGAACAAGCGCCCGAGCTATCTGGACGCGGTGGTCGAGAACAAGCTCAACTGGGCCTTCGCCAGCGAAAACCTCGCGCGCGGCACGGTGTGGAAATACGCTTGATTTTGAAGTTTCCGGAATGATCAAGGCCCGGAGCGGAAACGCTTCCGGGCCTTTTTCTGTCGGGCCTCACCCCCGCGAACTGACCCCGTTGCCCGATGCCACGGTATCCAGCTCTTCGAGGATTGCGCTGTGGGCGATATCGTCATCGGTCGAGCGTTGCGGGATGTTGCCGCTCGTCAGCATTTCGCTGAGCGCGGCGCGGGCGCGGCCGACGCGGCTCTTGATCGTGCCGACCGCGCAGCCGCAGATCGCCGCCGCTTCCTCGTAGGAAAAGCCGCCCGCGCCGACCAGCAGCAGCGCCTCGCGCCGTTCGGCGGGGAGGGTGAGCAAGGCGCGGTGGAGATCGCTGAGGTGGATCGGCTCCTCCTGCCCGGCAGGTGCGGTCAGGATGCGTTCGGCTACGCCCTCGTCATACTCGCCGCGAAAGCGGTTGCGGCGCATGTCGGTGAGATAGGCGTTGCGCAAGATCACGAAGGTCCAGGCGCGCATCGAGGTGCCCGGTTCGAACCGCTCCTGCGCCGCCCAGGCCTTAAGCAAGGTCTCCTGCACCAGATCGTCGGCCACGTCGGGCCGTCCGCACAGGCCCCGCGCAAAGGCGCGCAGATGCGGCACCACCTCTGTCAGCTCGCGCTTGAAATCGGATTTTTCCGAGGCCGATCGCCTCGCGCCGGTGGTGTCCGCTGCGCTCATCCGCGGCTGTCCGGGCCATCGGAGGATGGCGCGGGCGGGATGCTGTCGAGCGCGTCGAGCAGATCCTTGAAATTGTCGGGCAGGGCTTCCTCGACCACCGAATCGTAAAGCTGTTTCAGCCCGTCAGCCCATTCGGGCGGGCGCCGCGGGGCGCCGTTGTCGCCCCCGCCATGTCCTCCACCCTGATTGCGTCGTGCGGCCATGATGGTCTGATTTCGTCCCTGATCCCATAGTCCGGGCCCCGAAAACATGGGGCCACTTCATCTGTCGGGGCTTGGCCGGATGCCTTCCGCCGAGACCCGCAGGAGTCGAGTTTGGACGATTCGGGAACGATGCGCTACCAGTTTGGTTCCGCCAGCGGCCTTTGCGCACCATTTGGTGCCGCGCTTGGGCCGCCCGCCCGGACAGGAATTGAACGCCATCGACCCGCTCGCTCTCCGCACCGATGCCGATCCGGCCGCCGCGCCGCCGCCCGCATCGCGCCGGGCGCGGCGCTGGCTGGTGCTCTATCCGCGCGCGATTCCCCTGGTGATCTTCCTCGCGCTGGCCGCGATCACCGCGCTCAGCGTGTTCGCGATCGAAAGCAACGCCCGCGCCCGCGAACGCGCGCAGATGCGCGAATATGCGCAAGGCCTCGCCGCCGCGCTCGACCGGTCGGGCAGTGGTTTCACCTCCTACCTGCGCGCCGGGGCGGCGCTGTTTGCGAGCGTGGACGAGGTCAGCCCGGAAACCTTCGACAGCTTCGTGCGCGCGCTCAAGCTCAATGCCGAGGATACCGGGGCCGAAGGAATCGGCTGGATCCCGGTGCTGGAGCCGCGCGATCTGCCCGGCTTCCTCGCCCGCACCCGCGCGCGCCAGCCCGATTACCCGGCGATCACCCCGACGCCTGCGAGCAACACCGGACGGATCGCGCCGGTGGCGATGTTCGCGCCCGACACCCCGCTCAACCGGCGCGCGCTGGGCTACGACATGTATTCCGACCCCGCCCGCGCCGCCGCCATGGCCGAAGCCGAAGTGACCCTGCGCCCCGCCGCATCGGGGCGGATCATGCTGCGCCGCGACAACAGCCCCGCCGCCCCCGCCTTTGCGATCTACATGCCGGTGTTCCGCCTTTCGGGCAGCGAGGATCGCGGGCTGTCGGGCTTCGTCTACACCCCCTTCCGCGCGCGCGAGTTTCTCGACGCCGCGATCGATCGCGAAGGGGCCGGCGGATTCGGGGTGCGACTGTATGACGGCGAGGTTTCGACCGGGCATCTGCTCGTCGCCCGTTCGATCAGCGGCTCTGCGCGCGAGACGGTGGAGCAGGAAGTCACCATCGCCGACCGCAAGCTGATGCTGGTGATCGAACATGCCGATCATCAGGTGCTCTCTCCGCTGTCGATGGTGACGCTGATGTTCGGCCTCGCGCTGGCGAGCTTGCTGATGCTGCTGGCGCGGCTGCTGACCCAGCAGGCGTTCGAGGATCAGGCGCGGTTGGCCTTTTTCGAGGAACAGCATTCGATCCGCAATTCCCTGACGCGCGAGCTCAATCACCGGGTCAAGAACACGCTCGCCAACGTGCTGTCGATCCTGTCGCTGACCCGCCGCCGCGCGAGCGGGCTCGACGATTTCGCCGACAGTCTCGAAGGGCGCATCCGGGCGCTGTCGGCGACGCATGATCTGCTCACCGTCACCGACTGGGGCACCACCCCGATCCGCGCCGTGATCGAGGCGGAGTTGCAGCATTTCCGCGAGGCGCTGGACGATGCGATCCTGCTCGAAGGGCCCGATCTCGAACTGGCGCCCAACGACGCGCTCTCCTTCGGCCTTGCGGTGCATGAATTGGCGACCAATGCGGCCAAATATGGCGCGCTCAGCGTGCCCGGCGGGCAGGTCACGATCCGCTGGAGCCGCGGCGACGATGAGGCTGCCGAAACCACCTGGGCCGAGGTAGAATGGCAGGAAACCGGCGGGCCGCCCGTCGCGCAGCAGCGCCGCCGGGGCTTCGGCACCGAGCTGATCCAGAAGGTCGTCGCGCACGAATTGCGCCAGCCGGTCACGCTCGAATTCGACCCCGCCGGTGTGCGCTGCGTGCTGCGCGTGCCGGTGCGGCGGCCTGCGGACTTCCGTATTCGCGAGAGGGAAATCGACCGGCGGGTGAGGAAGCCTTAGCGCTCCCCTTTTTCTCCGTTCGCCCTGAGCCTGTCGAAGGGCCGTTTTTTCCCGCACCACCCTCACTTCAAGAAAGTGCGGTGCTTCGACAAGCTCAGCACGAACGGGAAATGGTCACAACGGCCTAGTGCTCCCAAAGAACAGCGCCTGGCTGATTGCCGCGCGCACGGTGGCTTCCTGAAACGGCTTGGTGACCAGATAGGTCGGCTCGGGCCGGTCGCCGGTCAGCAGGCGTTCGGGATAGGCGGTGATGAAGATCACCGGCATCGACCCGACGGCGAGGATATCGTCCACCGCATCCAGCCCCGACGATCCGTCGGCCAGCTGGATATCGGCGAGCACCAGTCCCGGCATCGCCTCGGCCACCGCGGCGCGGGCCTGCGTGCGGGTGGCGGCGGTGCCGCTGACGGTGTGGCCGATGCTGGTGACAAGGTCTTCCAGCTGCATCGCGATCAGCGGTTCGTCCTCGATGATCAGCACGCTTGTGGTCTGTTCGCGCTCCACCTCGGCGATGGCTTCGGCGACCATCTCGTCGATCTCGTCCGGCGTGCGTTCGAGGATCGCGGCGGCCTCGGCGCTGGTGAATTCTTCGAGCGTGGTCAGCAGCAACGCCTGACGCGCAGGCGGCGTGATCGCGCCGAGCCGCGCCTGTGCGCCGGCCTCGTGCTCGCTGCCCAGATCCTGCGCGGCTTTCTCGCCCGTCGCCAGCGGGCCCGAGGCGCTGGCCCAGACCTTGCTGAAGGCGCGGTAGAGCGGCACGCGCCCCCCCGCGAGGCTGGCCCGCAGGTCGTCATCCGCCAGCACCGCTTCGAGCATTTCGCGCACGAAGGCATCGCCGCTCGCCTGCGACCCGGTCAGCGCGCGGGCATAGCGGCGCAGGAACGGCAGGTTTGCGGCAATCTGGCTTCCAAGCGACATCGGCGTCTCCTCAATTCCTTCCGGGCGGCTCGATCAGCACCGCTCCGACAACCGAATCACGGCCATAGCGGTTCCCCGCCGCGCCGTCGCGCCTATCTCGTAAGATGTTCGATTCCTGCGGCTTCCTGCAAAAAATGAAGGGCATGAAAAAAATTTTTGCCGCTACGGGAACCGCGATTTCGCTGGCGCATTTAGCTTCTGTCACCGCCGAGACCCCCCTCCCGTCCAAGCGGCTGGTGATACGATCCCGAAAGGCCTCCGTTGTCATGCAACGGAGGCCTTTTTTCTGGAAATCGCGCTGGCGCGTGATGCAGACCGCCCGCCCCACCGACGGTGGCTCATTCAAACCAACTTTCGCTCGTAGATCGCATATTCGCGGTTCATCTGGCTCTGGATGGTGTCGGCGATCGCGACCATGCCCTGGTTGTCTTCCAGCACCCAGCCGATTTCCCCGCGGGTCGAGGCGAACTTGGTCTTGGCCTGCTCGCGGATTTCCTCGATCATCATGAAGGCCAGCTGGCTCGCCATCCGGCTGTTGTGGAGTTCCTTTAGCACCCCCATCAGCGGCACCCGCATCCCGGCGCCCTTCGGATGCTTCAGCCAACGCAGCATGTGGAACCAGCCGAAGGGGAAGAGCTTGCCCCTAATCTTCGCCAAAGCGTCGTTGATGTCGGGGAAGGTCAGCATGAAGGCCACCGGGCGGCCATCGACCTCGGCGATCATGTTGAGCTCTTCATGGATGATCGGGCGCAGCTTCTTGCCCGCATAGGCGACCTCTGCGGGGCTGAAGGGGACGAAGCCCCAGTTGTCCGACCAGGCATCGTTGAGAATACCGAGGATGATCGCCACCTCCGCGTCCCAATCCTTCTTGCGCACGCGCCGCACGTTGATCCGCGCGTTCTTGTGCCCCGATTGCACGATCCGCTGGATCAGCGGGGGGAAGGGCTTGGTGATGTCGAGATCATAGGTGTAGAGCGTCTTGGCGCGCGCATAGCCCGCGGCCTCGATCCACGCCGCGTAATGCGCCGGGTGATGGCCCATCATGATCATCGGCGCGTGGTCCTGCCCCTTCACCAGCAGGCCCGGTTCCTCCCAGATCGACAGCGAGATCGGGCCGAGCACCCGCGTCATTCCCTCGCCCGCCAGCCAAGCCTCGGCCGCCGCCAGCAGCGCGCGGGCAACGTCTTCATCCTCGGCGTCGAAATAGCCGAAAAAGCCCGTGCCGGGGCCGAAGCCCTGATCGGCGGGCATGGCGAGCGCCAGTTCGTCGATATGCGCCGAGATCCGTCCGACCGGCTTTCCGGCGCGCATCGCCATGAACAATTGCACCCGCGCATGGCCGAAGAAGGGGTTCTTCGCCGGATCGACCAGTTCGAGCTGTTCGGAGCGGATTTGCGGCACGAAATGCTCAAGGCGATCGGAAAAGGCACGGCCCAGATCGACGAAAGCGGCGCGCTGGCGCTTGTCGTTAACGGGTTCGATCCTTATTTCTGCCTCACGGGCCAGCACATCCGTCACGCCGCCATCCTCGTATTTGCGCTTGATCAAGGTGTCTGTGTCGCGACCGCGCCATTCGCGCAAGGCTGTCGATCACTGTCACCAACAACCCTCATTTGGCCTTGCACCCCTTTTCCGCTAGGGGGAGCCTCAGGAATTCATGCCGATGACCATGCATCAGACCACCCCCGCCCCGCCCGCGAGGGCCACCCGCGCCCAGTTCATGGCCGAGGACGACAAGGCGATGCTGCGCGCGGTGCGCGACCTGACCAAGGGGCTGGGCGAGGCGAAGCCCGGCATCTACTGGCCAGACATGCTGATCTCGGCAGGCGTGGGCTATGCCGGGATTGCGGTCGCGATCCTGAGCGGCAATCTGGCGGTGCAGATCGCCGCAGGGCTGGTCGCGGCGCTGGCGCTCTACCGCGCGCTGATGTTCATTCACGAGCTGACCCATATCCACCGCGACGCGCTGCCGGGCTTCCGCACGGGCTGGAACCTCTTGGTCGGCGTGCCCTTGCTGACGCCCAGCTTCATGTATGAAGGCGTCCACACCATCCACCACAAGCGCACGCAATATGGCACGGTGGAGGATCCCGAATATCTGCCGCTCGCGCTGATGAAGCCGTGGAGCCTGCCGCTTTTCGTGCTCGTCGCGATCCTCGCGCCGGTGGCGCTGATCGTGCGCGCGGCGGTGCTGGTGCCGCTCGGGGCCGTGATCCCGGCGGTGCGCACCTTCACCTGGGAGCGGTTCTCGGCGCTGTCGATCAACCCCGAATTCCGCCGCCGCCCGCCCGAAGGCGATTTTATCGGCCGCGTGCGCTGGCAGGAGGCCGGGGTGTTCGTCTGGTCGTGGTGCCTGATCGCGAGCGTCTTCGTGATCGGCTGGCAGCCGCTCGCCACCGCGCTGGCGATCCTGTCGCTCACTGCGCTGCTCAACCAGCTGCGCACGCTCGTCGCGCACCTGTGGGAGAACGAGGGCGAGGCGATGACGGTGACCGCGCAGTTCCTCGATTCGGTCAATGTCCCCCCGCCGGGCTTCGTCGCGGAAATCTGGGCCCCGGTGGGCCTGCGCTATCACGCGCTGCACCACCTGATGCCCTCGATGCCCTATCACGACCTGCCCGAAGCGCACCGCCGTCTGGCGCGCGAGCTGGGGACGGGCTCGACCTATGAAGGCGCGAACCATCCCGGAATGCTGGTGCTGGTCGGGCGGATCGCCAAGAGCACGATGGGGCGGCGGGCGTAAGCCGCGCCCCTCGCCACTAGTCGAGAAAACAGATCATCGCGCAGCGGCGGTCGGCGGGGAGGCCGTCGTCCACCTCGTTCGCGAGTTCGCCCGCCAGCCGCGGATGGGCGTCGAGCGCGGTGACTTCCTCGAAGCCCAGCCGCGCATAAAACGGCCCGTTCCACGCCAGATCGCGGAAGGTGGTGAGGGTGAGCGCCTTGAAGCCGGTGTTGCGCGCGTCGATCATCGCCGCGCGCACCAGCCCGGCCCCAATCCCGCGCCGCTGATAGGCGGGGGCCACGCCCATTTCCCAGATATGCAGTTCGCGGCTGAATGGCTGGGCGACGAGGAAGCCCGCCATCGCCTCGCCCACATGGGCGACCAGCGAATGGCCCCGGCGAATCAGGCGGGCATAGTCCGCCTCTGCGCGGGTGCGGGCGGGGTCGATGGTGGGCTCGCCGGCGAAGGCCACCGCCGCCGCCCGCTCGATTGCCGGCATGGCCGCGGCATCCTCGGCCCGCGCAAGACGCAGCGACCAGCTCACTCCTCGGTCCGCACCAGCACGGTCTCGCCCAGCAGCAGGAACAGGAAAAACGGCGCCCAGGCGGCGAGCAACGGGGGGTATCCGCCGAAGCTGCCCATCGCCAGCGCGGCATTGTCGACCACGAAATAGGCAAAGCCCAGCGCCATGCCGATGATCGCGCGCACGAACAGCTGGCCCGAACGCGCGAGGCCGAAGGCGGCGATCGAGCCCAGCAATGGCATCAACAGCGCCGACAATGGCCCCGACAGGCGGTGCCACCACTTGGCGCGCATCTCATCGGTGTTGCGCCCGGCGGCTTCATAGGCGTCGATGCTGTCGCTCAATTCCCAGAAACTCTGCGCGTCCGGGTCGATCGATTGCAGCATGATCCGCGCGGGGGTCAGATACTCGCCCACCACCAGTTCGGGCAGAGGCTCGGTCAGCGCGCCCGCGACATCGAAGCGCACCGGCTGCTCTAGCCGCCAGCCGGGAGAAGCATAGGTCGCGCGCGGCGCTCTTACCTGTTGGCGGATGATCCCGCCCGGCGCGCGGGCATACCAAGTGACGCCGGTGAGCACGATATTCTCGCCCCCGCCCGAAAGCGTCGCGGCGGTGAGGATGTTCTCCCCGTCGGTGAAATAAACATTGGCGCGCACCCCGCCGCCGCCGGTGGCTTCGGGGATGGGGCCATATTCCGCCGCCTCCCACGCCTTAAGCGTCGCATTGGCGCGGGTGACGATCCGCTCGTTGAAGCCGAAGCTCACCACCGACACCACCGCCGCGGTCAGCAGCAGCGGGGCGAGCACCTGATGGGCGGAGAGTCCGGCGGCCTTCATCGCCACCACCTCGGAGTTCTGGTTGAGCGTCACCAGTGTGATCAGCGTCGCCAGCAGCACCGAATAGGGCAAGAAACGGCTGACCAGCTGCGGCAGGCGCAGCGAGGCATATTGCAGGATCTCCGCCTGCCCGTTGCCCGGCGCGGCGAGGATCTTGCCGGTGGCGGACAAGAGGTCGAGCGCCAGCAGCACCAGCACCAGCATCACCAGCACTGCCAGAATGCGCACCACGAACAGCTTGGCGAGATAGAGCGTCAGCGTGCGCGAAGGGAAGAAATCGAGCTGCATCGCGCGCCTACTCCGCCGGGGCCGCTGCGGTGGTCGAAGCACCCGGGCGGCGGCGCCTGAACAGCTTGCCGACCTGCTTCGACAGCTTGGCGAAGGCGGTCTCCAGCGCCCCGATCGCCTGTCCGCCCGGCACATAGGCGACGCGGTAATACATCCACAGGATCAACCCGGCGAACACCGCAAAAGGCACCCAGAAGGCCAGGATCGGATCGAGCCGCCCCAGCGAGGCGATGTCTTCGCCGTATTGGTTGATCTTGTGATAGGCGACCACCATCACGATCGACACGAACACGCCGAGCGCGCTGGTCGACCGTTTGGGCGGGATCGCGAGCGCCACCGCCAGCAGCGGCATCAGGAACATCATCACGATCTCGACCAGCCGGAAATTGAAGCTGGCAAGGCTCGCATCGCGCGCCTGGGCGGGGCTCTCGTCGCTCCAGCCGATGCGCAGCAGTTCGGGCAGGATATATTCGCGCGTCGCATCGCCGCGCGCGCGGAAAGCCTCGATCGCGGGGAGATCGATCGGCAGATCGTGGCGGCTGAAGCTCAGCACCCGCGGGGTCTGGCCGCTCATGCCCGTGTCCTGGATGATCGTGCCTTCGGTCAGGCGCAGGATGATGGTGTCGGGATTGTCGCGGGTGGCAAGGAACGCCCCCTCGCGCGCCGAGATGCTCAGCACCTGCCCCTTGGCATTGGCGACGCGGGCGAAAATGCCGATGAGCTTGCGCCCGTCATCCTCGCTCTCTTCGATGCGGAGCGCCATGCGATCGGCGATGGTGGTAAACTCGCCCACCTTGATCGACGCCCCGAGCGCGCCCGAGCGCAATTCGTATTCCATCTGCTCGTAATAATAGCGGCTGATCGGCTGGATGTAGAACACCAGCATGATGTTGAGCGCGACCATCACCAGCGTGATGAGGTAGGGCATCCGCAACAGCCGGTTGTAGGACAGGCCGACCGCGCGCATCGTGTCGAGTTCGGAGGATGTCGCCAGCTTGCGGAAGGCCAGCAGCACCCCGAGCAACAGCCCCAGCGGGATGGCAAGGCTGGCATATTCGGGGATCAGCGCGCCCAGCATCTTGAACACCACGCCCACCGGCCCGCCCTCGACCGCGACGAAATCGAACAGGCGCAGCATCTTGTCGAGCGTCAGCAGGCTGGCGGCGAGCGCGAAGACGCCCAGCATCGGCACGATCGTCAGCCGCAGGATATAGCGGTCGATGCTGGGGAAGAGGTGGGGCACGTGAGGTTCCGTCGATTGTCACACGGCCATAGCGAGGGAGCGCGGCGCCGTCATGCCCCCATTTCGCGCGCGATTGGCGGTGCGAGGCGGATTCACCAGAAGCGGCTGCCGGGAATGCCCTTGAACGGCCCCGCCTCGGCCGCAGTGATCCAGCCGCCGTAGAAGCCGCCCGGCTGCGGCGTCACCTGCTCGCCATCCACCGTCACGTCGTCGAACGGCGCGGCGTAGAAGGCGATATGGCCCGCAATCCCGGCAAAGGGCGGGGTGGGAGAGGGGTAGCTCCAGCCGGCCTGCGCGAAGCGGTCGCCGCCGATGGTCACATCCCAATAGGCCGCCTGCCCCTTCCATTCGCACAGCGAGCGCGCGGGATTGGGCGCAAGGTGCGCCATCGCGATGTCGCTTTGCGGGAGGTAATAGGTCGGCGGATGCGAGGTTTCGAGCGTCCGCCACGCCGCGCGGGTATCGGCCAGCACCACGCCCTTGTGGACGATGCGGATATGGCGCGCGGTCGGCTCTGCGATGGCGGGGCGGGGATAGTCCCAGACGCTTTCCTGCCCCGGCAGGATTGGATCGGGATCGGGGTGGTGGGCTTGCCTCACGCCCGCGCGCTCATGCCTTTTCGAGCGTGCATTGCAGCGGGTGCTGGTTCTGGCGGGCGAAGTCCATCACCTGATTGACCTTGGTCTCGGCCACTTCGTAAGTGAATATCCCACACACACCGACCCCGCGCTGGTGGACGTGGAGCATCACGCGGGTGGCCTGTTCCAGATCCATCGAGAAAAAGCGCTTCAGCACCAGCACCACGAATTCCATCGGCGTGTAATCGTCGTTGAGCATCAGCACCTTGTACTGGCTCGGCTTCTTGGGCTTGGCGCGGGTCTTGGTGGCGACGCCGACCTGACCCTGTCCGTCGCTGTCCTTGCCTTCATCCTCCGCGCGCACGGCCATGCCGAGCGGCAGCAGCGGCTCGGCCTGATCGGCGAGGACGGGAAAGGTGCGGGTTGGCATGAGCTTCCATTATGGGATTCGCGCGGGCAGGTGCAAGCGGTTGCTTGGATTCATTTTGCGCCTTGGCCCGGCCGCGAGCACCCAAGAAAAAGGCCCGAGCAAGCCGTGCTTGCTCGGGCCGCCTTGCGGCGCGCTCTCGTGAACCGGGTTGGGAGAGAGGAGAGAGGCCCGGTTCAGGAACTTTTGAGGCTTAGGCAGCCGTCTTGATCTTCTCGGCCGCGACGCTGACGCGGTTCGAGATCGGGGCGAAGGCTTCGTTGTAGAGCTTCACCCAGGCTTCGGTGCGCTTCGAGCCGTAGGAGACCATCGCATCGAAGTTGCGACGGGCGATTTCGCCCTGCAGCTGGAACAGCTCGGTCGGCGACTTCACGGCTGCGACCTTCTTGGCGTCTTCGGTGACGGATTCGAACACGGTCTTGCCGGTCTCGACGTTGTCCTTGAGCAGTTCCTGCGCGCCGGTGAAGAAGATCTTGCCGCTTTCGACGACGGCTTCGACGTTCGCCTTGGTGAACTCGGTCGCTTCGTTGGCGAGCACGGTGCCCTTGGCGGCCGCGGTCTTGGCGCGGGCCTGGACGTCGGCGAGAACTTCCTTGGCGGTGGCGGTGATGTCGGTGTTCTTGGCAGTGGCCATGATGGTATCCTTGAGCTTGGTGACGGGGTTGGTCTTCGCGGTGGGCTTCTTGGCGGCGGGCTTGCTCACCTTGGCGGCAGCCTTCTTGACCAGCGCCGGCTTCTTGACCGAGGACTTGGCGGTTTTGGTCGCCGTCTTCTTGACGGTCTTGGCGGCAGCCTTCTTGGCCGGGGTCGCCTTGCGGGCGGCCGGAGCCTTCTCGGGCGCGGCAACAGCCTCGGCGACGGCGGCCACATCGACCTTCGGCGCAGCGGTCTTGGACGACGCTTCGGCGTAGGCCTTTTCGGCAGCGGCATCGATCTTGGAGACCGGGGCCTTCACTTCGGCATTCTGTTCAACTTCGGACATGACGACCTCGCTTCATGTTGCACTGCACAAAATAGCGAGTGCGGCTGCGAAGTCAAGTGTTTTTGTGCAGTGCACAAAAATCAGCGAAGTTGCGCAGTTACAAGGCTTTGCCGTAAGGGAACGGCTCGCTCGGGTGAGGGGGCTCGCGCCCTAGCGCGTCTTCACGTAGCGGCCCGGGGCATCCTCGATCACGCGGTCGCCCTTGCCGCCGGGCACGCGCTTGCCCTTGGCAGGGACGCGCGCGTCGGACTGCCTGTGCAGCCATTCCAGCCAGTGCGGCCACCAGCTGCCCGGATGCTCGGTCGCGCTCTCGACAAAGGCCTTGAGGCTGGGCGCGGCGCTGTCGCCCACCCAATATTGATATTTGCCCGCAGCAGGCGGGTTGACCACGCCCGCGATATGGCCGGAGCCCGCCAGCAGAAACTCGATCGGCCCGCTGAAATGCTGCGTGACCCGCCATACGCTTTCGGCCGGCGCGATGTGGTCCTCGCGGCCCGCCTGAACGAAGCTGGGTGTGGCGACGCGGGTGAGGTCGATCGGCGTGCCATCGGCTTCGAGCGCATCGGGCACCACCAGCTTGTTGTCGCGGTAGAGGTCGCGCAGATAGGCCTGATGCCACTTGGCCGGCAGGTTGGTGACGTCGCCGTTCCAGTGCAGCAGGTCGAAGGCCGGGTAGTCCTCTCCCAAGAGGTAATTGTTGACGACGTAATTCCAGATCAGGTCGCGCCCGCGCAGCGCATTGAAGGTCGCCGCGAGGTAGCGCCCGTCGAGATAGCCCTGCCCCGAAGACAGCTTGCCGATCATCTCGAGTTGTCCCTCGTCGATGAAATGCTTGAGGTCGCCGCTCTTCTCGAAATCGACCTGCGCGGTGAAGAAGGTGGCGCTCTTCACCTTGTCCGCCTCGCCCCGCCGGTGCAGCACCGCCAGCGTCGCCGCGAGCGTCGTGCCCGCCACGCAATAGCCGATGGTGTGGCAGGCGGGCACACCGAGCCGCGCGCGCACATGATCGATCGCCTCGATCTGGGCGCGGATGTAATCGTCCCACACCACCTCGGCCATACTCTCGTCGGCGCTTTTCCAGCTGACCACGAAGACCGAGATGCCCTGATCCACCGCCCACTTGATGAAGCTTTTCTTGGGCGTCAGATCGAGGATGTAGAAGCGGTTGATCCACGGCGGGAAGATCACCAGTGGCACTTCCAGCACCTCTTCGGTGGAAGGGCTGTACTGGATCAGCTGATAAAGCGGCGTCTCGTGCACCACCTTGCCGGGACTCGCCGCAAGGTTTTCGCCCAGCCGGAAGGCTTGCGGGTCGGTGTGGGTCAGCTGCCCGCGTTTCATGTCGTTGATGAGGTGCTGCATCCCGCGCACCAGATTGGCGCCCTTGGTCTCCATCGTGCGCTTCAAGACCACCGGATTGAGCGCGAGGAAATTGTCCGGGCTCATCGCCTCGGCCAGCGCCGTCACCGCGAAATCGAGCTGCTGGCGCTTGGTCTTGTCGAGCCCGTCCATGCTCTTCACGCTTGTGCGGAAATAGTCGGCCAGCATCAGATAGGTCTGGTGCAGCAGCAGGAAGGCGGGATGTTCGCGCCATGCCGGATCGGCGAAGCGGCGGTCGGACTTGGGCAGGGCCGCCGCCTCGGGCGCTGCGCCGGCCTGCCCGCCGGTGACGCCCGAAGCGAAGCTCTGCATCACCCCGCTCCACAGTTGCATCTGGTCCTGCGCCAGCTTGGCCGAAGCTTCCATCAGCCCCTTGGGCATATGGCCGAGCATGCTCTGCGAGATCACCAGCCACTGTGCGGGGTCGAGCAGGTTTGCGCCCGCCATGCCGCCCTGGCTCGCCTTTTCGGCGGCGGCCTGCGCCTGATGGGTGGCGAAATCGAGCCACAGCTGCTGAAGCTGCGCTGCGGTGGCGGCCCATTCGGTCATTTCGGCGGGGTCGATGCCCTTGGCCATCAGCGCCTCGGGCAGCGATTCGCCGCCCGCGCCGCCTGTCATCGCACGCAAGGCTTCGTTCTGCATGTCGAAGAAGCTCTTGAGGCTGTCCCCGGCCGCCGCCATGAGATCGTCGTCCTGTGCCATAGCCTGAAACCGTCCCTTGTCCATCTGCGCGGTTCCCTAGTGCCGCCAATCGGGGCTGGCCGCAACCGAGCGAAAACGCCTTCACACCGGCGGAGGGTTTCGCCTAGGGAGACAATGCCGGTTCCATCAAACCCGTGCAAGACAAGGTGATGACGTCCCATGAATGACCAGTTCTATCGCATGAAGCGGATGCCCCCGTATGTGATCGCGGAGGTCAACGCCATGCGTCATGCAGCGCGTCTGGGCGGGCAGGACATCATAGATCTGGGCATGGGCAACCCCGATCAGCCGCCCCCGCAGCACGTGATCGACAAGCTGTGCGAGGTTGCAGGCAAGCCCGACGCGCATGGCTATTCGCAGTCCAAGGGCATCCCCGGTCTGCGCCGCGCGCAGGCGGGCTATTACGCGCGCCGTTTCGGGGTCGAGCTTGATCCCGAAAACGAAGTGGTGGTGACCATGGGATCGAAGGAGGGGCTTTCGAGCCTCGCCACCGCGATCATCGCGCCGGGGGACGTGGTGCTGGCGCCCAACCCGAGCTATCCGATCCACACTTTCGGCTTCATCATCGCGGGCGCCACGATCCGTTCGGTGCCGACCACGCCCGACGATCATTACTGGGAATCGCTCGAACGCGCGATGAGCTACACCGTCCCGCGCCCCTCGGTGCTGGTGGTGAGCTACCCCTCCAATCCCACCGCCGAGACGGTGGAACTGCCGTTTTACGAGCGGCTGGTGGCATGGGCCAAGGAGAACCAGGTCTGGATCGTATCCGATCTGGCCTATTCCGAGCTCTATTTCGACGGCAAGCCGACCCGCTCGATCATGGAAGTGCCGGGCGCGAAGGATATCGCGATCGAATTCACCTCGATGTCCAAGACCTATTCGATGGCGGGTTGGCGGATGGGCTTTGCGGTCGGCAACCGGCAGCTGATCGCGGCGCTGACGCGGGTGAAGTCCTACCTCGATTATGGTGCCTTCACCCCGATTCAGGCGGCTGCCTGCGCGGCGCTGAACGGGCCGCAGGACATCATCGAAAGCAACCGCCAGCTCTATCACAAGCGCCGCGACGTGATGGTCGAAGCTTTCGGCCGGGCCGGATGGGAGATCCCGCCGCCGCCCGCCTCGATGTTTGCCTGGGCCCCGCTTCCGCCGGCGCTGAAATCGATGGGCAGTCTGGAATTTTCCAAGCAGCTTCTGACCCAGGCGCAGGTCGCGGTCGCGCCGGGCGTGGGCTATGGCGAAAACGGTGAAGGCTATGTCCGGATCGCGATGGTCGAGAACGAACAACGCCTTCGTCAGGCAGCGCGCAACATCAAGCGCTACCTCCAGTCTGCCGGGGTCAACACATCCGGCGGATAGAAGGAAATTTGCCTTTTTGCTCCAAATCGGAAGAATCCTTATCCGATTCAGGCTAATTAGCGTCTAAACCGGGGCAACCATTGTTGGAGAGGCAGATGGCGTCCGAAGCCGCTCGCCGGCTTACCGATAGGCAGCGCGCCGTTATGGAGCGCATCGACCGGCGCGTCCCGATCAAGGTGATCGCGCAGGAACTCGGCGTGTCCGAAACCCGCATCAATCAGCACATCCGCGCGCTCAAGGACTTCTACGAGGCCGGGAGCCTTGGTGATCTGGTGGACAATTACCGTGCCACGCTGGCCCCGGAAGCGGCTGAAGCTTCGGCAGAAAATGACATCGGTGACGCCGCGGATACAGATTTGCTGAAGTCCTTCAGTGAAGCTGCATGCACAAATAATCAGATTAACCCGTCAACTGATCTGGCTGATTTCGAGCTCCGGGACGACCCGGGGCAGCTGGTGCTCAGCGACGCAACGCCTCTGATCGTACAGGCACCCTGGCTGCGGCCGGGTGAGCCCAGGGTGGTCCCCGGAGTGCTCGATGGCGAGCATGCCGTTCTGATGCGGCTTGGGGCGATCATCGGGATCGCTTCGGGCATTCTGGCTTCGGTGATCCTCGCCGTCACGGCGGCGATGACCCTCAGCCAGGCAACGGAAGGCAAGGCCGCCTACTCCGCGGATACAGACCCCGTGGCCGGTGGAGCACCGGCCGCGCTGGAGAACACCGATGGACAACCGCATCCTTACTGACGCGCACAATCTCAAGAAGCTGATCCGCGAGGCGGAGGCGCTGGCCGATGAATCGATCATCGCCATGGCCCGTCTCAAGCAGGCCATGCTGGCCGCCCGGCAGAACCCGGAAGTCGAAGTCCACACCGGCCAGCGCGCGCTGGTTCGCCTGACAGAGGCGGAAAGCCAGGCGCTGGCGATGTCGACCAACCTGCTCAGGGTGCATGACGAACTCAGCAAGGTCGCCAAGGTTCACGCTGCGGGCGACGTCGGCATCCCGACCACCGTGCCGCCCGAAGTGGTGGAGTCGGCGTCAGCCGGGCGGGAGAAGGTTCAGGCCTGACGGGATGGGCGAACTACTCGATCTGTTCAACGCGTACCGGGTTGCCGCCCAGCACATCGCCGCCTTGCTGCTTGCCGCGGCAATCTGGCGCTGGGGCGGCGGCCCGGAGCGGTTGCTGATCGGCATTTTCGTCGGCACCATGGTGCTGCCGGTCTATCCCTTCATGTGGCTGGACGTGGCGATGATCGATCCGGACCTGCTGTTTCAGGTGTGGTTCGTGATCGACATGATTGCGGCCGGGCTGTTCATCGTCGTCGCGCTCAACGCCAACCGCAATTACCCGCTGTGGATCGCCGGATTTCAGGTCGTCGCGCTGGTGGCCTTCGTGGTGCAGGCGTTGGTCGATGCGGTGTCACCGCTGGCGGCGGCGATCCTCACCATCGGGCCGTCCTATGCCATTCTGGTGGTGCTGGCAGCCGGCTTCGTGCGCCATCGCCTGCGCCAGCGCAGGTTCGGAGCCTATCGCGAGTGGCGCCTTGGCCCGCCGGGCCAGCGCTGGCTGCGAAACTAGCGCAAGTGCTCTAGTTCCTGACCCTAGCCAAGCGGAGTTAGTCCCGATGCGTCATCCCGCCGTGCTGACCGGGGCAAAGACCCTTGCCCTGCTGCCTCATGCCCGGTCTGCGGCCTCCCCGGAGGCGGCCCCGAGCCCCGAGCAGCGCGTGGCCGCCATGATTGCCTATCTGCGCAGCCTCGTGCTCGCGCATCCGGTCACGCACGAGCGCGGCCATGCCGTGTTCGTCGATGCCAACAGCGCGTGGATCGGCGATGGACCATGCGGGATCGGCGATATGAGCACGCTGACGGTCAGCTTGCGGACGTTGCTGGGCGAGGCGCTGCGGATCGATGCCCGCGGACTCATCCTGGCGCACAGCCATCCCTCGGGCCACTGCCGCCCGAGCGGCTGCGATATCGCCGCCACCCGCCGCCTGTCCGATGTCGCCCGCGCGCTCGAGATCGCGCTGATCGACCATCTGATCTTCACCACTGATGCCGTCTATTCGATGCGGGCCGGGGGAATGCTGTGAACGCCCCGCCGCCCTTCGGCCAGTTCCCCGGCCTCGGCTTTCCCGCCCTTCGCTTCCGCGAGGCGGGCGACGTGACGCTCGATCTGGCGCACCGCGATGCCCGGGTTGTGGACTGCTGGCTGGCGTTGGGCGAGGGCGAATTCGCGCTGCTGTGGCACATGGCCGAAGCGCCCGGCACCCCCGTCACCGGCGGCCTCGCCCATCACGCTGCGGGGCTGCGCGCGAAGCTCGAACCCTTCGGCCTCGCCGGGCTGATCGCGGACCATCCCGAGGGCGGGTTCACCCTCGATCCCCACCCTTGCGGACCGCTGGACAGGACGCGGCGGATCGGCCAATCTTGATCCTGGAACGTTCACGCCTGCCGAGGGACCAGCCTGCCATGTCCGCCACCGCCACCACGCTTGCCAACGACCGCATCGCCATTACCCTGGGCGAGGATGGCGTGGCCGATGTCCGCTTCACCCGCGGCGACAAGATGAACGCGCTCGATCACGAGATGTTCGAACGCATCATCGAGGCCGGCCATACCCTGCAACGCATGAAGGGCCTGCGCGCGGTGGTGCTTTCGGGTGAGGGGCGGGCGTTCTGCGCCGGGCTCGACCTCAGCAACTTCGCCCGCAAACCGGCCGAGGACGAACCGAGCCTGACCGAGCGCACCTATGGCAACGCCAACCGCCCGCAGCAGGTGGCGATGCAGTGGCGCAAGCTGCCCGTGCCGGTAATCGCCGCGATCCACGGCGTGTGCTTCGGCGGCGGTCTCCAGATCGCCAGCGGCGCGGATATCCGCATCTGCCACCCCACCACCCGCATGGCGATCATGGAGATGAAGTGGGGCCTTGTCCCCGACATGGGCGGCTATGTGCTGTGGCGCGGGCTGGTGCGCGACGACGTGCTGCGTGAGCTGATCTACACCAACCGCGAATTTTCGGGCACCGAGGCGCTGGGGCTCGGCCTTGCGACCTATCTCGACGAGACGCCGCACGAGCGCGCGATGGCGATCGCCCGCCAGATCGCGCTCAAGAACCCCCACGCGATCCGCGCCGCCAAGCGGCTTCAGGCCGGAATGTGGGAGCACGATACCAATGCGATCCTGATGGAGGAAAGCATCGAACAGCATGGCATCATGCGCAGCCGCAATCAGGTGGAAGCGGTGATGGCCGAAATGGAACGCAGGAAGCCGAACTTCGAGGACGTGTGAGGGGCGGCGCTCCGGCGGCTTTCGCAGGCGCGCGCGCTGTCAGCGCGACGCGCCGGCCCGGGTGGGGAAGCGCTCATGAAGCTCTGCAAAGGCGGGAAGACTCAGCAGTCCTGAACGGGCGCGGCCGTCGGCTGCCCGGCCATTCTCGCGCTCAAGCCAGGTTTGCAGCGATGCGATGTCCATCGGCCGGGCGAAGGCAAAGCCCTGCGCCAGATTGCAGCCCATGCCTTTCAGCGTGAAGCAATCATCGCTGGTTTCGACCCCTTCCGCGATGCATTCCACATCCAGCGTTTCGCACATGGTCAGGATCGCGGTGACGATCTTGTGCACCCCCGGCTCGGCCAGATTGGACACGAAGCTGCGATCGATCTTGATCTTGTCGATGGGCAGGCGGCTGAGATAGCTGAGGCTCGAAAAGCCGGTTCCGAAATCGTCGAGCGCAATCGCGACCCCCATCGCGCGCAGACGCTCGATATGCGCAATCGCGGTGTCGTAATCCTGCATCAGCGCAGTTTCGGTGATTTCGAAGGTGACCCGCTGCGGATCGACCTGTTGATCGACGATCGCCGCTATCAGCATGTCGATCGTCGCGGAGGTGACGATGTCGCGGGTGGACAGGTTGAATGACAGGTCGATATCCACGGGCAATGCCGCCATGCTCGCCAAAGCCTTGGTAAACAGCGTCGTGGTGATGTTTCCCATGATGTTCAGGCGCTCGGCGGCATCGATGAAGCGGGTCGGGGCCGTGTCTCCGATCCGCGCGCTGTGCCAGCGGGCGAGCGCTTCAACACCGCGCACCTGTGCCGTGCGCAGGCAGATGATCGGTTGCAGCGCGATCCCAAGCTCGTTGGCGAGGTCGGCGGAAAGCAGGGCGGCTTCCAGCTCGGTTTCGGTGCGCAGCCGGGTTTCCAGATGGGGCGTGAAGAAGGCGAAGGCCCCGCGCCGATCTGCCTTGACGGTGTAGAGCGCATAGTCGGCCCGGTCGAAGATCACGCTGGCACTTGCCCCGGCATAGGGGAAGCTGGCAAAGCCGATCGAACATCCCACCGACAGGCGTTGCCCGTCGATCTGGAAGGGTTGGTGCAGCATCGCGATCACCTGCGCGCCGATGGCGGCCGCGGCGTCATCGTCACCATCGACCAGCAGCCCGAACTCGTCGCCGCCCAGGCGTGCAATCAGCAGATTTGCGCCACTCAGCGATTGCAGGCGCTGGCCGACTTCGACCAGCAACTGGTCGCCGACCGCATGGCCATAAATGTCGTTGACCGGCTTGAAACGGTCGAGATCGAGCACCCCCACCACAAAGCTTCCGCGATCGCGGATCGATTGCTGCACCCGGTCATCCAGCCGGGCGAGGAACAGGCGCCGGTTGGGCAGGCCTGTCAGCGCGTCGGTCATGGCAAAGCTGGCGTTTTCGCTGGCCAGCCGTTCCGCCTCGCCGCGCTGTGCCGCAAGCTCCGAGCGCGAGTTTATGAGTTCGATGAAGGTTTCATGCGCGTTCAACGAGACCCGGAACATCAAGGTGGTGACGATCCCCGCAATCAGCGACACCATCAGGAAGGTCTCGTTTCCGCTTATGACCTGATAGAGCGCATAGGGCACCATTGTCGTCAGGTTCACCAGCAGGGCGGCTTGCGGCAGGTGCATAAGGCAGAAGATGCAGCCGATCGCCGTCATCACCAGACAGATCGCAACGCCTGCGCGCTGGCCTGGATCGCCAAAGGCGTCGAGCAGAAACGAATAGCCGAGGTAACTGAGGCAGATGGGCAAGACCGCCCAAGTGGTGCGGCGGAGCAGCGCCCGAACCTCGGACACATCGAGCTCACCCGGTTCGGGCAGGAACCACAGCCACCATACCATCCTGATCGAAGCCACGGTGACGAACAGCCCCACCACCGGCCCGATAATCAGGATCGGCACCGAGCCCGCCATCAGGTAAACGCTTGCGAACGCGATGATGATCAGCAGCAGATAGAGCAGCGGAACCTGCCGCCTCAAGTTGGCATATTGCCCGATCAGAACGTCGGGATCGTCCGAGAAAGCCCAGCTTTTCGGTTTAAGCCAATATGCGCTGATCCATCGCCTGTCCGCCGATGCCGCGCCTGAACGTTCTGCCTGCTTCGTCACGGGCAAGATTGCTCCGATTAGCGGCCCCTGGGCATCGGGATAGGGCAGCCAGGCAAACGAGGTGTTAACGCGCCGCTACAGGTTCAGCCGTGCATGGGCGAGCGGGCAGGCGCTGCGGCGCCCTTTCCTACACCCAGCCGCGCGCGTAAGCCGGGCGCGGTTCTTTGCCATCGTCCGCAGCCTCCGCCACCGCGCCGCATGGGCGCACGGGCCATTTCGCGCCGCGACTGTTTTGTCCGTCCGCCTTCGGGTTTCGGCACAAGGCCTTGAAATTACGAAGGTAAGCCATCTGTTGGGAAAGTGACACGCTGTCACTCTCGTCACCTTTCCAACAGGTTTCGGGCCAGCCGAACACCGCCCCGGCTGACCTGCTCAGCCAAACACAGCAACGCATTGCAGCCCATCGAGCACCTGCCGCCCCTCGGTGTCCCACATCCGCAGCCGCTCGGAGGAATAGCCCGCGTCGGCGTGCTGGCTGGCATTCTCGGCGAGATACCAGCCGCCCTGCGACCGGCTCCCGGGATCGAGCACGTTGAACGACCAGTTGATCGAGCTGATCGGGCCGACCCGCTGCATCGCCCGCATCGCACCGGGCGGCATGACGTCGCCCATCAGCACCAGCTTGGATACGGGATCGAGGCTATGATCCTCGATCAGCCGCGCCCAGCGCCGCACGGTCGCGCCGCGCTCGCTGCCCTTGGGCTGGCCGTGGCGCAGTTCGAAGTTCTTCGCGACGAAGGCGGGCGCGAAGCTGTGGCTGACATCGGCATTGTCCTCGGGCGGGCCGGGCCAGTCCTCGGGGCGCGCCGCCGGGTGGACGGCGTTTGCCTCGCGCCCTTCGCCGAACAGCCAGAAAGCGGAGAGCGCGACCCGTCCCTCGCACAGGATCTCGCTGCGCACCTGGGTGACGTTGCGGCCCTGACGCACGATTTCGGCGTGCAATTCGATCTCTTCGCCCACCGGCGCCACGAAGGCGACCTGCCCGGCGCGCAAGGGAGGCAGATCGGGAAAGGCGCGGGTCGCCATGGTATAGGCCACCAGTGCCGAGGCCCCGCCGTAAAGCGTGCGTCCCTGCATCCAGTCGGCGGCATGGGCAAGGCGGGCAGGGCCGGGCTGGCCGGTGACGGGTTCGAGCAGGCTGGCAATGGTCATGGCGGATGGCTTTGCCGCGTGCCGGGGCGCTCCGCAATCATGGATTGCCTTTGCCCCACCGAATCGCTAGTGCGCCGCTTCCGATCGGAGCGAAGGCTCCGTAAAGGCTCGGCCCGATGGCGGAGTGGTGACGCAGCGGACTGCAAATCCGTATACGCCGGTTCGATTCCGGCTCGGGCCTCCACCTTTGCATTGCGCCCGCGCGCCCACCCGATTAGGGCCGCGAGCAGGAATGCCGCTTTAGCTCAGTCGGTAGAGCACATCATTCGTAATGATGGGGTCACGTGTTCGAGTCACGTAAGCGGCACCAGCCTCCCTTCCCAAAACGTCTCAAATCGTTGATTTTCTGCGGGTTTCGAGCCATATTGGCCGAAGCCGATGTCTCGCTTTGTTCCACAAGATGCCCCTAGGTTTCACCAATCTGGGGGCAATATTCCGGGGGCACAGCGACCAGAAAGAAGGCGTTGCCCCATGACACTGAAAGCCACCCAGATACCAGCGTTGCAGCCCTCCGATCGCCCGTTTCGAAAATTCGATGGTAGAGGGTTGTACATTGAGGTGCGACCGAGTGGTTCAAAACTCTGGTACTTCAAATATCGATTCCTCGGCTCCGAAAAGCGCCTGGCTCTTGGCGCCTTCCCTGATGTGCGGTTGGCCGATGCAAGGGAAAAGTGTGAAGAAGCCCGACGCCAGATCAGAGCGGGGGAAGATCCCTCGCACATGCGCAAAATGGAGAAGATCAAAGCGCGGTTATCTGCCGACAACAGCTTTCAGTCGGTCGCCGAAGATTTCATCGACGTAAGGTTTGTCGCCAGTGGGAAGGCCGAGGCGACTATCGAGAAGGCCCGCTGGTTTCTTTCTCACCTGACCAATGCGATTGGCCCGCGACCCATTGACGCGATCGAACCAGCCGAACTTCTTGCCGTTCTCAAAAAAATCGAGCGCGCCGGGAAACGCGAGACGGCCATCAGAACGCGCGCATTTGCCAGTCGGGTATTTCGGCACGGCGTTGCGATGGCCTTGTGCAAGAATGATCCTGCTGCGTTGCTCGGAGGTGCTTTGGCGACACCCCAAGTCAAACACCATGCCGCAATTCTCGAACCGAGGAAGCTCGGAGAAGTTCTGGGCACGATCGATGACTACAGCGGGGGAGTGATCGTCAAGATCGCCATGCAGCTCCTGCCCCACGTATTTCTTCGGCCAGGTGAGCTGCGCCTCGGAAAATGGCCAGAGGTCGATTTTGACGAAGCCATTTGGCGGATACCAGGAGAACGCACCAAGCTTCGGCGGCCACACAGCGTTCCGCTGTCGCAGCAATCACTATCGCTTCTTAGACAGTTGCGCGAAAACTCCGGCTGGATGGAATTCATGTTTCCCGGTGAGCGGTCGCACCGCAAGCCAATGTGCGAAAATGCCATGAACCTAGCTTATCGTCGGATGGGCCTGGGAAAGGACGTGGTCACTGCTCATGGTTTCAGAGCAACCGCCAGCACTTTGCTCAACGAGAGCGGGAAGTGGCATCCGGATGCGATCGAGCGAGCGCTCGCGCATGGCCACAGCAACGCCGTCAGAGGTGCCTATGCGCGCGGTCAGCATTGGGACGAGCGTGTCGTCATGGCTCAATGGTGGAGCGATTATCTGGATCAGCTGCGAACCGGTGCGGAAGTGCTTCCCTTCAGAAGGTTGCCGAGCAACTAGGCGGCGGTAAAGCCTGAGGGGTTTTGCATCCATTCTTCGACTGCGGATTCCCGCCATGCGCAACAACGCTCGGCAATTTTCACCTGCTTTGGAAACGTCCCTGAATGTATCTTGCGATACAGGGTCGCCCGTGAAAGGCCTGTGCGATCGAGCACCGCATCGAGCCTGAGAAGCCTGTCGGAAGTGTGAGACATAATTGGAAGTGACTCCATCTGGTTGTCCAAATTGGCGCCCCTTGATCAGAATTGTGTTTTGGCTCCTCTTCGTCAATCGAGAGACTGCGTAGAACTTCGAACGTCTTCGGGCGGCCGGATTTTGGAGCGCGCCGCAGATTGTGTTCGCGTGGTCTAAATAATTTTCGATAATCCACTCTTCAATCCGTCGACAGACGCATCGTCCAACGGACATTGGATTTTTGGGGCAAGCTATCGATCCACGAAAAATTCGCGCAATTTCAGCGCATTTTCGAACTGACGAGGTGCATGTGGCACAAAGGTTTTCTACTTCAACCCGACTATGCCCACCGATTGTGATCATCTGCCGCCACAAAAGCAGCGAGTGGTGCAGCTAATCTTCGAGGCGTTCGACGACGCTTTTGCGCTCGCCAAGGACGAGTACCTCCAGCTCCTGGCTGTGCGAAACCGTCATGTCCGCCGTACCTCGCTCCCTTCCTTCTTGGTCGCTGATGGCCACAAGCCCCGGCCATAGATATGCCTCTGACTTATTGCCCTTGTTGGCGAAGGAAAGCCGAAGAGCTTGCGCTGAACGGCCCAGCTTGTGGGAATGTTGGATTCGAGCAGCGCCTTTCGGTCGAGGGCGGAGGGCTGAGTGCCATCAAGGATGGCCGTGACGATATCGGGTGCAAGATAGTTCAGCCTGATGAGGCGGGCAAAATGCGTCGGCCTGCAGCCTTGCTTCTTGGCAAGCTCTTCGATCGACAGGTCACGATGCTCGTCAACGAGGATCTGGGCTCTCCGCGCCGCCTTGATCAGCTCGACGAGCTTAGGGTTCGGGCGCGTGTCGCTTACTTTCGTGCGCGGTGTGATATGGAGGGAAGGCCAGCGCTCTGCGGTGATGACCCGCACATCGACGTCGAGGACGTAGCGCGCATCGCTGCACGGCCAGTCTGCAGGCCTGCCCCTGAACGCTGTTTTGCCGTCCCATGCCATCAAGCGTCGCAGCTCGAGCGATCGGAAAGTGATCGAGACTGTCTCTTCAGCGATCTCGACCTGATGCAACAGAGCCGCAAAGAGCTCGGGCAGCCATTCGGCTCGCGTAACCTCGAGTATCTGGCCAATCGCTTTTCCGCGGTTGGCCAGCCGGTCGAGATCATCACCGAAGAGACCAAGGGTTTTGAGCGCGCCCCGGAGCTTGCCCCTGTCAGCGAGGAAGTCGCAAACCGCGGCCAGAACCGTCCTGTCGAGATGATCGGCATTGCAACGATAGGCGCGGCGATACTCGACTTGCGACCAGGCCGCGTTGCTCGACACATAGGCGCAGTATGTTCGCCCGCGCTGCCAGTTCAGGTCGAGCAGCATGTGCCGGCCGAGGTCATCCCACAGCAAGCCGGCGAGGAAATGGTGTGTCTCCTTGGCATGAGGCGAGCGCTTCTTGCGCTCCTCGCTCAGCGCCTGCGCCGCCTTCCAGGTTGCTTCGCTGATCAGGGGCTCGTGAACGCCCTGATAGGTCGTGTCGTGTCCGCGGATCTGCCCGACATAGATCGGATTGCGCAGGATGCCGTAGACGGTCCCAGGAGACATCGGCGTTCCGCCGCGGGGCACGCCCCGCCGCGACAATTTGACCGAGCTACAGTAGCCCGCCTCGCGGACGGCGGTCATCACCGATGTGTAGCGCCGGGTGCGCAGGAACTCGGCGAAGATAAAGCGCACGATGTCAGCCTCGGCCTGATCGACATGGATGCCGTCACGACCGGCGACATAGCCAAACGGCGGTAATCCGCCATGGATGCGGCCATGCCGTTTGCGCGTGCGGATGCTGTCACGCACGCGCTCGGCAATCAGCTCGCGCTCGAACTGGGAAAAGGTCAGCAAGACATTGAGGATCATCCGCCCCATGCTGTCCGAGGTGTCGAATGCCTGAGAGACCGACACCAGCGTGATCGATTGCCGGTCGAACATCTCGATCAGCCGCACGAAATCGAGGAGGCTGCGGGTCAGCCGGTCGATCTTGTAGACCACGACCGTATCGACTTTCCCGGCCTCGATATCCTGCATCAACCGGGCAAGCGCCGGGCGCTCGAGACCACTCCCGGAATGCCCCCCATCATCATAGTGCTGCGGCAATTCGACCCAGCCCTTGTACTGCTGGCTCGTGATGTACGCGCTGCTGATTTCCCGCTGTGTCACCAGCGAATTCACATCGTGGTCGAGCCGGTGGGTGGTGCTCTTGCGCGTGTAAATCGCGCAGCGCTTGATTTGCAGGGTCTGTTCGGTGAGCATTCGGTCTCTCCAATTATGGGAGACCGATCCTGAACCATTTTGGGTTAAGCGTGCGACGTCTGATGCGCCGGCCTACTCGCAAGCCTTTCCGTCACCATCCCGATCGAGATGGGAGCCATAACCCGGCTGACCTCTGTAGATAGGCGCAGCTCCGGCGGCTCTCGCAGCGGCGCAGTTGGGATAATGGATCTTGCCACTACCCGAAGAAGTTTTCGCAGTGCTCGCACTAGGCTGGCGATGACAGTGCCTGCCTCCATTCTTCCGGTCGTTGTGGCAACCATCAGCTGCAAGACCGCCGGGATGTGCGTTCGCCTCGATCGGACCTAACAGCGACGCGATCGCAAAGAATAGTCCCAACACCCAGGCAATCAGCAGAACTGCTGCCTCGATCTTCAAAGCCATCGACAACCCTTCGTCTTCGTCATCCCGGTCCTTCATTTGCAAACATGCCCCCGCCAGTAGCGATCCCATTTCGCAGCCAATTTCAAGTCAACCAGCGCGCATGACAGGTCGCCGCCTATGGGCGAAACACACCATGCAGCTGTCCGATTGCCACCACCAGAACCCTCCGAGATGCAATGCATTGCCGGTCCCTTGACAGTGATATGGCCATGCGGCCCTGTACCAGTGGGTTGTCCTATCAGCCGCACAAGCGCATCGCGCGTGTCTGTGGCGCTCGCGGCTGGACAGGGATGACCTGGGCTACACGAGCCGTCCATCTCGCGTGCTGCGATACCGGCAAGGCGAATTCGAGGACCTTCCTCGCACCAGATCGGACCGTCACTGTCCCACACGGCCGTAGGCGTACAATTGAACGCTGCACCAGCAGGCACCACCGACAGGAGAAGAAGTGGCAACATATCATCCGGCCCTGATAATGACGCGAGGGCACGGCAATCGAGCGCATTCCGCCACGCCTCCCAGAAATTGTTATTCCGCGAACATTACCAATTCGTTGGCGGAAGTGCGAGGGGGGCAAATGGCAAGTTCGAGATGCATTGGATCTGACCAAGGCCTGCCGAGGCGGCGTTTGGATTAGGCTCTGTTAAAGGCTTTCCGGACTGAGCGGTGCGCGCCAATCTAGTGGTCCACAGAATACAAGGACATGTGTCGGTCGCCATTGACCCTGCGTATCAATGGCAAGGTGCGCAGGCGCCCCCGGAAGGAGCAACGTTAGGTATTGAAGCCACGGGTTTGGAAACGCGCTGCTGGTTCCGGACCACTCCAATTTTGATCCGATCCCCAAATCCCGAGAAACGACGCGAAGGATTGGCGCATTCAGGATCAGCCAGACGCGCAGCCTTCCGGGCAAACGAACAATTCGAACAAGGAAACGTCCGCGTCGATTGCGAGGCTCGGCGCTTCATCATGCTGGCGAGTCGAAGGATCGAAAAGGCCAGGCGAACCTATGGCAGTCTACCGTCGCATCTTCGGATAGGATCAGCTTGGCGTCACGTCCGGCAAAAACGGCGCGTGCGAACAGAGCCGTGCCTGCTGTAGTTTATGCTTACAACCTGCTTATTTGCGCACTGGCAACACGTAAGTAAGCAGGCGCGGCAGTGCCGCGTTACCCGTAATAGCTTGATTTCCGTGGTAAAAATGGAGCGGGCGAAGGGATTCGAACCCTCGACCCCAACCTTGGCAAGGTTGTGCTCTACCCCTGAGCTACGCCCGCTCACTGGCGCTGACAGAAGCCGCTGAATCGCGCGGTTCCTGCCGGAGAGGCGGCGCGATTAGCAGCGCCCTTCTCACCCTGCAAGCGCAAAATTGGCGCGATTGGGGGTTGATCGCATATGGCTTACCCGCCAGCACAATCTCGCGCTTCACATCGGCGCGCAAAGCCCCACATGAGGGCCGGACACACAGCAGGAGCAGATACCTTGGCCAGCATGGGACTGAGCATCGACGAACAGAAGGCGGTCGACCGTTTCCGCAAGGCGGTGGTGGAGCCTTCGCAAAGCAAGCTCGTCATCCTCGATTTCTGGGCCGAATGGTGCGGGCCGTGCAAGGCGCTGACCCCGGTGCTGGAGAAGGTCGCGGGCGAATATGCCGATAAGGGCGTGGTGCTCGCCAAGATCAATGTCGATGAAGAACAGTTCATCGCCGCGCAGTTTCAGGTGCGTTCCATCCCCACGGTTTATGCGATGTTTCAGGGCCAGCCGGTCGCCGATCTGACCAGCGCGCGCTCCGAATCGCAGCTGAAGGCGGCGCTCGACCAGTTGCTGGCGCAATTGCCGGTCGAGGGCGGGGATGCGCCCGCTGCCGGCGGCGCGCCGCAGGGCCCTTCGCCCGAGGAGATCGCGCAATTCGTCAAGCTAGGAGAGGAGGCGCTCTCCGCCGGTGATGCGCAGCGTGCCGCCGGGATCTTCGCGCAGATCACCGAATTCGCCGAGGGCAATGCCCCGGCCCACGCGGGCCTCGTGCGGGCACTGGTGATGCTGGGCGAGATCGACAACGCCAAGCAGGTGATGGAGGTGATCGAGAGCGATCCGCGCCTCGCCACCGATCCCGCGATCGCCCCCGCGCGCAGCGCGCTGGAGCTCTCCGGCACCCGCGTCGACGATGGCGAACTGGCCGCCCTGCGCGCCGCTGCTGCTGCTGCGCCCGAGGATATGGACGCGCAATTCGCGCTCGCCGAGGCCGCCTTCGCCGCCGGGAGCCGCGACGAGGCGGCCGACACCCTGCTCGCCATGATCGCCGCCGACCGCGAATGGAACGAGGGTGCGGCGCGGGCCAAGCTGCTCAAGATCTTCGAGGCCACGGGGCTGGAAGATGAATGGGTGGTCGGCGTCCGTCGCCGCCTGTCGCGCGTATTGTTCGGATGAGCAAAAGACTGTCCATCTTCCCCCTGACGGGCGCGGTGCTGTTTCCCGGCATGCAGCTGCCGCTCCACATCTTTGAGCCGCGCTACCGCGCGATGGTGGCCGACGCGATGATCCGCGACCGGCAGATCGCGATGATCCAGCCGCAGCGCGCGATCGAGGGCGCGCCGCTGTTCGAGGTCGGCTGCGTCGGGCGGATCGGCGAGATCCAGGCGATGGATGACGGGCGTTACAACCTCATCCTCGAGGGCACATCGCGCTTCCGCCTGCTGCGCGAACTGGATGTCGCCACCGCCTATCGACAGGTCGAGGCCGAGATCCTGCCCGAGGACGAGAACGAGACCCTGACCCACGCCCAGCGCGGCGGGTTCGAGCGTGAAGCGCGCGCCTTTGCCGACCGGCAGGGCTATTCGGTCGACTGGGATTCGGTCGAGCGGCTCGACGATCGCTCGCTGATCAACGGCGTATCGCAGATCGCGCCCTTCGATCCGGCCAGCAAACAGGCCTTGCTCGAGACCGAAACACTGAACGAACGCTGCGAATTGCTGGTGCAACTGATGCAGTTCTTCGGCCGCACCGATGGCGACGAGGATATCGTGACGCTGCAATAGCGCGCGTCACAGCGTCAGACCTAGCCCGATCAATCCCAATCCTGTCAGGGCCTGCACCGCGCAGGCGAGCGTCATCGCACCCGGTCGGAAGTGCGGCGTCGTGGCGGCGGGGGCGATCTGGCGCAGCTCTTGCCAGATGGTGATCATCTCACGGAACGCCGCCCTCTCGCGCAGCAGCAGGCGGTGGGCGATGATGCTTCCGCCGACCAAGACACAACCGCTCGCCAGGCATGCAGCTCCGGCGCCAAGGCCCAGCGGGGTGTCCTCGACCAACACCAGCACGGCCAGCGCGAAACTCCACGTAAACCCGCAGACCGCAAAGAAAAGCGACTGGAAATGCCGGCGGTTCGCTGCTTGAACGGTGTAATAGGCGAGGCCAGTATTTTCGTTCACGACGGCTCTCATCGGGTTGCTCCAGAGCAAGGGAATAACGCAGTTGCGGATCGTGCTCATCAATATTCCGCATCCGGCGATCGGCAGCCGCATTCCGCGGGAGCAACTGCCGCCGCTGGGCCTGCTGTCGGTCGGCGGGCCGCTGATCGACGATGGGCATGACGTCCACCTGATCGACGGCGAATTCGGCCCGATGCCGCTGGTGGAGATCGTCGCCGAGGCGGCGGCGCTGGCGCCCGATGTGGTGATGTTCGGCCATTCGGGTTCCTCCTCGGGCCATCCGATTATCGCCGCCTGTGCTGAGGCGGTGCGCGGGCGGATGCCCGAGGCAACGATAGTCTATGGCGGCGTCCACCCGACCTATTTCTGGCGCGACATCCTCGCCGCCGAGCCATGGGTTGACGTGATCGTGCGCGGCGAGGGCGAGGAAACCGCGCGACAGCTCGTCCGCGCGCTGGCAGGGCAGGTCGCGCTCGATGCGGTGCCCGGCCTTGCGTTGCGCAAGGGCGGCGCGCCTTTCGCCACCCCGGCAGCCCCCGTGATCAAGGATCTCGACGCCTATCGCATCGGCTGGGAGCTGATCGATCATGCGCGCTATTCCTACTGGGGCGGCAAGCGCGCGGTGGTGGTGCAGTTCTCGCGCGGGTGCCCGCACCTGTGCACCTATTGCGGCCAGCGCGGCTTCTGGACGCGCTGGCGGCACCGCGACCCGGTGAAATTCGCGGCCGAGATCGCCCGTCTCCATCGCGATCACGGGGTCGAGGTGTTCAACTTCGCCGACGAAAATCCCTCGGCCGGGCGCAAGGCGTGGAAGGCGTTCCTCGAGGCGCTGATCGCCGAGTACATCGACGTCACCCTCGTCGGATCGACCCGCGCGGATGATATCGTTCGCGATGCGGAGTTCCTGCATCTCTACAAGCGGGCCGGATTCGAACGATTCCTGATGGGCACCGAGAACACAGACGAGGATACCCTGCGCCTGATCCGCAAGGGCGGCGCGACCACCACCGACCGCGAGGCGATCCGCCTGCTACGCGAGCACAACATCCTGTCGATGGCGACTTGGGTGGCAGGCTTCTCCCACCAGACCGACCGCGACATGTGGCACGCGCTAAGGACGCTCATTTCCTACGATCCCGATCAGATTCAGGCGCTCTATGTCGTCCCGCATCGCTGGACGCCCTATTATGCCGAGGCGACCGAGCGGGACGTGGTGCAGCCCGACCGCAGCAAGTGGGATTACAAGCATCAGGTGCTCGGCATGGCGCATATGCCGCCGTGGCGGCTGTTCGCGTGGGTCAAGATCATCGAGGCGGTGATGCAGCTGCGCCCGCGCGCGTTGTGGCGGCTGATCTGGAACCGTGAGGCGAAGATCCGCCACGCGATCCGCTGGTATTACCGGATGGGCCGTCGCGTCTGGCTGCACGAGGTGCGCGAATTCCTCCTCCGCGACCGCACCCGGTCGACCGGGGTCAGTGTCGAGCGCTTTGTCGGGGCGAGCCTCGCAGCCGAGGAAGAGGCGATGCAGGCACGATAATCGCCGCGCCCGCAACCGGCTGCGCCTGCGTCATTTACCCCATGTTGCAGTGCGACAATTCTCTTGGAGTCGTTCGCACCAGGCGTATTCTCGCCGCCGATGAACACCCCTGCGACACTCGCTTTTGCGCTCCCGGCCCTGCTGCTTGCGGGGGCGGGCGCAGGCTTTGCGGGCGGGCTGTTCGGGATCGGCGGGGGCTTCGTGGTGGTCCCGGCGCTGATGCTGCTGCTGCCGCTGCTGGGGGTTGCGCCCGATCAGACCGCGCATGTCGCGGTGGGCACCTCGCTCGCTTCGATCATCTTCACCTCGATCCGTTCGACCGTCAGCCACGCGCAGCGCGGGGCGGTCGATTTCGACCTGCTGCGCGGCTGGGCCGTTTGGGTGGTGCTGGGGACGGGGGTCGGCACGCTGTTTGCCGACATGGTCTCGGGCGCGCTGCTGGCGCTGATTTTCGGCGTCGGGGTGCTGTCCTTCGCGGTCTATTTCCTGCTGCCCGCACGGCAGGGTGAGCCGCTGTTCGCCGCGCTGCCTTCGGGCCTGCCGCGCGCCGGGATTGCCAGCGCGCTGGGCGCCTTCTCGACCCTGCTTGGGATTGGCGGGGGCACGCTCACCACCCTGACGATGACCGTGTGCGGCACCCCGATCCACCGCGCCATCGGCACGGCGGCGGGGATGGGCGCGGTGATCGCGATCCCCGCGACGCTCGGCTTCATCGCCATCGGATTGGGGGAAAGCGGGCTCGGCTGGGGCGCGCTCGGCTACGTCCACCTGCCCGCCGCCATCGCGCTGATCGCCACCTCGGTGCTGTGCGCGCCCTTCGGCGTGGCGGCGGCGCACACGCTGTCTCCGGCGATCCTGCGCCGGGTGTTCGGCCTCTATCTCACCGTCATCGGCGTGCTGATGATCGCCAAGTTCTGACTTCAAGGAGCTGTTCGATGCCAACCAACCGCCGATCCTTTCTTGCCGGGGCCGGGCTTGCCGGTGGGCTGAGTGCCTTGCCGCTGGGCGGGCTGAGCGCGGCTACGGCGAGCGCGGCGGCCCAGCCCGATTTTGGGCCGAAGATCGGACAGGCGCTGCTCAGCCGCAACGAGAACCCCTATGGCCCCGCACCCTCGGCGCTGCGGGCGATTGCCGACACCGCGAAGATGGGCTGCTACTATGCCGACCGCGGCCAGCAGCGTCTGACCGCGATGATCGCCGAGCGGCATGGGGTCGCGCCCGCACAGGTGGTGGTCGGCGAAGGATCGACCGAGATCCTGTGCGCCATCGCGCTCGCTTGGGGGCGAAAGGGGGCGATCCTGTGCCCCGATCTGTTCTGGGATACCACCGCCCTCTATGGCGAGCGGCAGGGGGTATCCCTGCTCCGCGTGCCGCTGGCGCAGGACATGAACGTCGATCTCGCCGCGATGCAGGCCAAGGTGACGGATGGCGTCGCGCTGGTGCAGATCTGCAACCCCAACAACCCCACCGGGATGCTGATCGCGCCCGCCGCGCTGCGCACCTTTGCCGCCGCCGTCACCCCCACCGCGACCCTGCTGGTGGACGAGGCCTATAACGAGCTGACCGACCGGCCCGAGGACAATTCGATGATCGATCTGGTGCGCAGCGGCGCCGATGTGATCGTCTGCCGCACCTTCTCCAAGATCTACGGGATGGCCGGACTGCGGGTCGGCTATGCCATCACCAGCGAGGCCAATGCCAAGCGCATCCAGTCGCACATGATGAGCTTCGGCGGCAATCTCGCCGGGCTGGCTGCGGCGATTGCGAGCTATGACGACACGCCTTTCCTCGACCAGTCGCGCGCCGCGGTGCTGGAAGGGCGGGCGATGATCGTCGATGCGGTGGCCAGGGCCGGGCTGACCGCGCTGCCCTCGCAGACCAATTTCGTGTTCGTGAAGGTGCCCGATGCCAACAGCCTGCGCGATGCGATGGCGGAGAAGGGGATCGCGATCCGCGGCGCCTATGGCCCCTGGGCGGGCTATTCGCGGGTGAGCACGGGCAGGCTCGAGGATGTCTCGCGCTATGCCGCGGCGCTGCCCGAACTGGCGCAGCGCCTCTGGGCCTGACGCGGCGGCGAGGTAGGGCTTAGGCGAACAGCCGCGCGGCGACCGCGTCGAGCTTGGCCATCAGCGCGGGATCGTGTTCGTCAGGCGCGGTGATCAGCGCATCGTCGAGCGCGGTGTCGATGGGGGAGGGCTCGCGCTCTTCGGGTAATGCAGCGACGAAGTTCTGCACCATCGCCCGCGCGAGCGCGCCGTTGGCCTGCATCTGCTGCACGACCTGCGCGACGTCGACCGCCTCGCCTTCGCGCCAGCAATCATAGTCGGTGATCATGCCGACGAGAGCATAGGGCAGCTCCGCCTCGCGCGCGAGCTTGGCTTCGGGCATCGCGGTCATCCCGATCACGTCCGCGCCCCATGCGCGGTACATCCGGCTCTCGGCACGGGTCGAGAACTGCGGGCCTTCCATCGCGAGATAGGTCGCGCCCACGGCGACCTTGCCCTTGGCGGCGGCAATCGCGTGGGCGGCCATCTCCGACAGGCGCGCGCAGACCGGATCGGCCATCGAGACATGGGTGACGAAGCCGCTGGTGTAGAAGGTGCTGGGCCGCGCGACGGTGCGGTCGATGAATTGTTCGACCACCGCGAACCGCCCCGGCTCCAGTTCTTCGCGCAAGGAGCCGACCGCGCTGATCGCCAGAATGTCGGTGCAGCCCGCGCGCTTCAGCGCATCGATATTGGCGCGCGAATTGAGCTCGCTCGGAGAAATCGGATGACCGCGGCCGTGACGCGGGAGAAAGCGCACCTTGACCCCGCCCAGCGTGCCGAACAGGATCTCGTCCGATGGATCGCCCCACGGCGTATCGATCGCGATCCACTGCGTGTCCTCCATGCCGTCAATGGCATAGAGCCCGGACCCCCCGATGATCCCGATGCACCACTCGCTGGCCATGCGCCCCGCTATCCTCTTTCTTGTCTCAACGCCTTAGGTCAGGTCGAAGGGCGTGGGCAAGGCCTTGCGCACAAAGGCCTCGGCTTTTGCGAAGGGCCCGGCCAGCGATGGCCGCGCGCTGATGCGGTCGTAATGCGCCGAAAGCGCGGGGTAGGCGCCCAGCGGCATTTCGGCCACCAGCGCCACCTGTGCGAGCACGCAAGCGACCGCGATGTCGGCGATCGACAGGGCATCGCCGGCGAAAAACCCGCTCTCGCCGATCGCGCCGTCGAGCCATGCGAGCAGCGGCGGCATATCCTCCGCCCAGCTCTTGCGCGCCTTTTCGAGATCGGGCTCCTTGCCTTGCAGGATGCTGAAGAAGATCGGCCGGAAGATCCCCATGCCCCCCGCCATCGCCACGCTGGTATCGGCGAATTCCTCAATGAAGATTGCGCGCCCGTGGGCATAGGCCTCGGCCGGATAGAACGCCGGGGCTGGGTGCTTCTTCTCGATATAGGCGCAGATCGCCGACGAATCGGCGATGGTGCCCGCAGCGCCTTCCTCCGCGATCGAACGGTCGCGCAGAACGGGGATGCGCTTCATCGGGGAGATGTCACGGAACCACGGCGGCGGGTTGAAGATGTCCACATTTTCGGTCTCGAAGGCGACGCCCTTCTCGCTGCATAGGGCCGCAACCTTGCGCACGAAGGGCGACACCGGGCTGCCGTAAATCACCAGATCGGGGCGGGTATCGGACATTGCGGCTCTCCTCCGGGATATCTTGTTGCGCGCATCCATAGCCGCGCGCAGCAATAGCGCAATCGCCAGTCGCCACGCGCCGCCGCGCCGCCTACACTCGCCGCCACAGCCGCGATTGCGTTTTGGCAGCGCGCGCGCCAGTTTGCGCGGGAGTGAGACGACTCCCCCAATCAGAGGACGAGAGAGGACACATAATGGTCACCCAGTACAAGAACCTCATCAACGGCAAGATGGTCACGACCGACCGGATGCTCGATGTCGTCAACCCCGCCACCGAGCAGGTGATCGGCCAAGTCCCGGCCTGCGGCAAGGCCGAGCTGGACGAGGCGGTCGCCGCCGCGCGCGCCGCCTTCAAGACGTGGAAGAACACCCCCATCGACGAACGACGCGCCGCGATCCAGGCGATCTCGGGCGCGATCAAGGCCAATGCCGAGGAGCTCTACCGCCTGCTCACCAGCGAACAGGGCAAACCGCACGATCAGGCCAAGGGCGAAATCTACGGTGCTGCCGCGATGAGCGCGGCGCAGTCCACCCTCAGCCTCGATGACGAGATCAACGAGGACAGCGACACCCGCCTCAGCCGCACCCGCCGCGTGCCGGTGGGCGTGGTCGCCGGGATCGTGCCGTGGAACTTCCCCGTCATGATGGCGATCCAGAAGATCGCGCCCGCGATGCTTTCGGGCTGCACCATCGTGCTCAAGCCCTCGCCCTTCACCCCGCTCACCACGCTGCGCATCGCCGAACTGATCGCGGACCAGGTGCCCGCCGGTGTTGTCAACATCATTACCGGCGAGGATGATCTCGGCCCGCTGATGACCAGCCACCCGGATATCGACAAGATCACCTTCACCGGATCGACCGCGACGGGCAAGAAGATCATGGAAGGCGCGAGCGCGGACTTGAAGCGCATCACGCTCGAACTCGGCGGCAACGATGCCTCGATTGTGCTTCCTGATGCCGATCCCAAGAAGGTCGCCGAACAATTGTTCTGGTCGAGCTTCTCCAAC
The DNA here is from genome assembly GCF_006542605.1 of Porphyrobacter sp. YT40. Classification (GTDB taxonomy): domain Bacteria; phylum Pseudomonadota; class Alphaproteobacteria; order Sphingomonadales; family Sphingomonadaceae; genus Erythrobacter. The sequence goes on along the minus strand of NZ_CP041222.1, from coordinate 109,654 downwards.
GCCGGGCAGATCTGCGTCGCGGCCAAGCGCGTCTATATCCACGAGGACATCTATGATGAACTCAGCGCCGCGATCGTCGAATATGCCAAAACCGTCACCGTTGGCGACGGCGCGCAGCAGGGCACCGGCGTTGGCCCGATCCAGAACAAGAAGCAGTACGAGCGCGTGCTCGAGCTGATCGAGGATGCCAAGTCGAACGGCTACAAGTTCCTGCTGGGCGGCAATGTCGATCCGAGCGGCACCGGCTACTTCGTGCCGCTGACCATCCTCGACAACCCGCCGGAAGACGCGCGCATTGTAGCCGAGGAACAGTTCGGCCCGGTCATGCCGCTGATGAAGTTCTCTTCGGAAGAAGAGGTGATCAGCCGCGCCAACAACTCCGACTACGGCCTCGCCGGTGCGGTGTGGACCGGCAACCCCGAAAAGGGCGTCGCAATCGCCGAGCAGCTTGAAACCGGCACGGTGTGGATCAACGAATATCTCCACCTCTCGCCCTTCGCGCCCTTCGGCGGGCACAAGCAGTCGGGCTTCGGCGCCGAATACGGCAAGGAAGGCCTCAAGGAGTTCACCTACGCGCAGGTGATCACCGTCAAGAAGGACAATGTTCCGGCTTGATAAACGAGTCTGTGGCAGGCACCGTGCACTCACAGGGAGGGATCATCATGCGTAATGCAATCAGACTGTTGACCGCTGCCGTGCCGGGGCTTGCCATCGCCGGACTGGCCGGGGCCATGCTGCTGGCCCCGGCCGCCCCGGCGGATGCGCAGAGCATGGGTGACCTGCTCGGGGCGGGGAAGAAGGTCGTACAGGCCGCGACCGTCTCGGATGCCGAGATCGTTGCCTATTTCGGCCAGATGTCCGACGAGATGGACCGGCAGAACCCGCTTGCGCCTGCCAAGAGCCCCCACGCCGTCCGGCTCGCCAAACTGACCAAGGGGCTGGACAGCTATGACGGGCTGACGCTCGACATTCAGGCCTATCTCGTCGACGAGGTGAACGCCTTCGCCATGGGGGATGGCACGGTGCGGGTCTATTCGGGCCTGATGGACAAGTTCACCGATGACGAGGTGCGCTGCGTGATCGGGCACGAGATCGGCCATGTAAAGCTCGAACACGGGCAGAAGCGGCTGAAGCGCGCGCTGCAGCAGGATGCCGCGCTGAGCGTGGCGGGCACGGCCAGCGGCGGGGTGCGGCGCATCGCCGATTCGCGGCTGGGCGGGCTGATCCAGAACGTGATGTATGCCCAGCACTCGCAGGCTGCCGAGACGCAGTCCGATGACTACGCGATGACCTTCATGGCCGCCAATGGCTATGACCGGATGGCCTGCGCCACCGCGATGGACAAGCTTGCGGCGATGGGCGGCGGGGGCGGGATTGCCTTGCTCCAGACCCACCCCAATCCCGCCAGCCGGGCCAAGCGGATGCGCAAGCAGATCGGGTGATCGCGCCGGATGCGTTGACGGCGGGCCTTGCGCGGGTGTGCGCCCGCGTAGGGCTTGGCACGCTGACGGGAGAGCCGCAGCGCCTGACGGGCGGGGCGGTGATGGAAAGCTGGCGCTTTTCCGCTGGCGGCTCCGACTACGTCCTGCGCCGCGCGCCGAGCCTCGCCTTCATGGAGGGGCGGCCTTACGGGCACGCGGTCGAAGCCGCGCTGATCGAAGCGGCGCGCTTAGCGGACGTGACCGCGCCGGAAGTGGTGGCGGTGCTGGACGAGGGCGACGGGCTCGGCTCGGGCTTCGTCATGCGCGCGCTGCCGGGGACGGCTGATCCTAAGATCATCTTGCAATGCGACGATCCCGATGGGTTGCTGCGGCAGATTGCCCGCGACCTCGCCCGCATCCACTCGCTGCGGCAGTCCGATGTGCCGGAAGGCGTGCCGGTGATGGATTACCGCGCCGCGATTGCCGATCTCAAGGCGCAGTTCATGGAGGCGGGCGGGGATCGCCCGATCATCGCGCTCGGCCTCAAGTGGCTGGAGGACAATTGCCCTTCGCAGGTCGAACCCGTCCTAAACCACGGCGATTACCGGATGGGCAATCTGCTGGTCGAAGGCTCGCGGCTGACCGGCGTGCTCGATTGGGAACTCGCCCATTTCGGCGACCCGCACGAGGACTTGGCGTTCGGCTGCATGGCCGTGTGGCGCTTCGCCCGGTATGACCGCCCGGCGCTGGGGCTGGGGCGGGTCGAGGGCTACCTCGCCGCCTACGAAGCCGAGAGCGGCACGAAAGTCGATCCCGCGCGCTTCCGCTTCTGGACGATCTACCGCACCGTGTGGTGGGCGCTCGGATGTCTCAAGATGGCCGCGCAATGGCGCTCGGGCGCGGATCGGATGCTCGAACGCGTGGTGATCTCGCGCCGGACGAGCGAGCAGGAACTCGATCTGCTGCTGTTGCTAGAGGAGGATGCGCCGGAGGCGGAAAGGGCGCGGCCTGTTGTCCTCAACGACTGGACTATCCAACCAACTGGCGAGGCCAATGACGTAGAAATGGCAATTGCCGTTTCCGAATGGTTGGCCACTCTCAAGGACAAGCTGACGGGTCACGACCGGTTCCAGCTTGCCGTCGCCCGCAACGCTTTGGGAATCGTCACCCGGTCAATCGAACTCGGGGCACACGCCAGCGATGCTCTCGGCGCGAAGGCTCTGCTCGCCGGGAGGGCTTCGCTGGAAACTGAAGGCGTGCTGTCCGAGCTTCGAAGGGCGGCATTCGAAAAGCTGAGGGCGGATGTCCCGAAATACCCGGCTCTCGCGGCGGCAAGAACGCTTTGGAAGATTGAGGAATAGACATGGACTTCGCCATCCCCGCCGACTTGGCTGCCTATCTCGACGAACTCGACGCCTTCATCGCCGCCGAGATCAAGCCGCTTGAGAGCCAAGACGACAACATCCGCTTCTTCGATCACCGCCGCGAATATGCGCGCACGGACTTCGAAGGCGGCGGGCTCCCTCGGCACGAGTGGGAGGAACTGCTCAAGGAAGCCACCCGCCGCGCCGACAAGGCGGGCCATTGGCGCTTCTCTGCCCCCAAGCGCTATGGCGGGAAGGACGGCAGCAACCTCTGGATGGCGGTGATCCGCGAACACTTTGCGCGGATGGGCCTCGGCCTCCACAACGACTTGCAGAACGAGCATTCGATCGTCGGCAACTTCCCCTTCGTCGCCATGTTCGACCAGTGGGGGACGGACGAACAGAAGGCCGAATTCATCCTCGGCGGCTTCGAGCGCACCCGGCGCGTCGCCTTCGGCCTCACCGAACCGCACCACGGATCGGACGCCACCCATATGGAGACGGTCGCCGTGCGCGAGACCCGCGACGGGGTCGACGGCTGGCGGATCGATGGCGAGAAGATGTGGATCACCGGGATGCACGTCGCCACCCACTGCGCGATGTTTGCGCGCACCAGCGGCAAGGCGGGGGACGCGAGCGGGATCACCTGTTTCCTCGTTCCCAACCCCACCGAGGGACTCAAGATCGAGGAGTGGATGTGGACCTTCAACATGCCCACCGACCACCCGCGCCTCAGCGTCACCAATGTCTGGGTGCCCGATAGCGCGATCCTCGGCGTGGAAGGCCGCGGCCTCGCTCTGGCGCAAAGCTTCGTTCACCAGAACCGCATCCGGCAGGCCGCCTCAAGCTGCGGCGCGGCGCTCTATTGCATCGACGAGAGCGTGAAATATGCGCGGGAACGCAAGCCCTTCGGCGAGGAGCTGGCGCGCAATCAGGGCATCCAGTTCCCGCTGGTGGAGCTGGCGACGCAGGCGGAGATGCTGCGCCTCCTCATCTTCAAGACCGCGTGGGAGATGGACAACATGCCCCACGAACAGATCGAGCGGACCATCTCGGACAAGGTCTCGATGTGCAATTACTGGGCGAACCGGCTGGTGTGCGAGGCGGCGGACCGCGCGATGCAGGTCCACGGCGGCATCGGCTATTCGCGGCACAAGCCGTTCGAGCACATCTACCGCCACCACCGCCGCTACCGGATCACCGAAGGCTCGGAGGAGATCCAGATGCGCAAGGTGGGGGCCTATCTGTTCGGCTATCTCGGGCCGAAGCGGGGGATGTTTTCGTAACACCTGTCATCCCCGCGAAAGCGGGGACCCAGAGCGGCACTTGGCGAAACGAGCTCTGGGTTCCCGCTTTCGCGGGAATGACAAAAGGGGGCTAGGAGCGCCGCCGCCACCAGCCCGCAAGCAGGCTCCCGATCAGCACGTGCCACACCGCCGAAATCGCCGCCGGCACCGGGGCGAGCGCGGCTTGCGTGATATCGGCGAATTGCGCGGCGAAGGCGGGGGTTTTGGCGAGGCCTGAACCGAGGCCCGAATTCTGCATCCCCACCTCGATACTGATCGTCCGCGCCGCAATCTCGCCCAGCCCCAGCCAGCGGGCGAGCACATAGCCCAGCCCGAAACCCATCGCGTGCAGCAGAAAGGTCGCCAGCAACAGCACCCCGGCGTGCTCCGCAATCTGCGCCTTTGCTCCGCCGACGATCCCGCCGACGATCAGGATCACCAGCACGATCGCCACCAGCGGCAGCACCGCGCCGACCCGCTCGGCGGCGCGCGGGAACAGGCGGTTCAAGAGCGTCCCCAGAACCACGGGCAGCAGCACCACACTCACCATCTGGAGGAGCAGGTTCCAGCGGTCGATTGCCACGTAAGCCCCTGCCAGCCACCCCGTCAGCAGCGGGGTCAGCACCACGGCGGCGAGCGTCGAGGCCATGGTCATCGCCACCGACAGCGCGACATTGCCGCGCGCCAAAAAGGCGACGATGTTCGACGCTGTTCCGCCGGGACAGCAGGCCACCAGAATGAGACCCACCGCCAGCCCCGGCTCCAGCGCCAGCGCCCGCGCAATCGCGAAGCCCGACAGCGGCATCACCACGAATTGCAGCCCCACCCCTGCCAGCAGCGCGCGCGGCAGGCGGGCGAGGGCGCGGTAATCCTCGAAGCTGAGCGTCAGGCCCATCGCCAGCATGATCGTGCCCAGCGCTAGGCTCAAGAGCGGCTGGCCCGCGAACGAAATCCGCCCGTCGGTCATCCAGGTGAAACCTTCCGGCCAGACCCATGCCAGCGCCACGCCCAGCACCGTCAGCACCGCGAAATTGTTGGTGATCACGCGCAGCATGGCCCCGATGTCCCACTTCCCCGAAAATCGTGCCCTGCGACACGCCCAACCCGCTGTGACCCCTAGCAATATCTCTGGCTCCCGCTAGTCTGTGTGCCTGATTTCAGGGGGACTTTCGATGCGCTATCTCGCCGCCGCCTTGCTTGCGGGGACCGCCAGTGTGGCGGCTCATGCCGGGGAGACCGTGCTCTACGATGCCACCCCCGCCTGGGTCGAAGTCGCCCCAGTGGCGGCGCGCGCGGCGGGGTCGAAGGCGGTGATCGTGCTGCTCGACCAGCAGGCGCTGATCGAGGAAGGGCGGCTCACCACCTATGCCGACACCGCGATCGCACTCGATTCGCCCGAGGCGCTCACCCAGTTCGGCACGCTTCAGGCGAGCTGGATGCCCGACAAGGGCGATCTGATCGTCCACCGGGTCGAGTTGATCCGCAAGGGCGCGGTGATCGACGTGCTGGCGGGCGGCGCGCAGTTCGAGGTGCTGCGGCGTGAGGCGGGGCTCGAAAGCCGCCTCGTCAGCGGGGCGCTGACCGCGACGATGGCGGTGCCGGGGGCGAAGCTGGGCGATGTGCTGCGCTTGTCCTACTCCATCACCCTGTCCGATCAGGCGATGGGCGAGCATGTGCAGTGGCAGGCCGGGCTGTTGGCCGATCCCTTCCCGCTGGAAAAAGGCCGCGTCTCGGTCTCGTGGCCTGAGACTCTGCCCGTCACCCGGCTGAAATTCGGCAAGGCGGTGGTGGCCGATCCGGTGGCGAAGGACGGGTTCCTCACCTGGACCGCCGTGCTGCCCGCCCCCAAGGGCGACGAGATGCCCGGCGATGCGCCCGCGCGCTTCCAGATCGGGGAGCTGATGCAGGTGTCGACCTATGCCGATTACGCGGCGGTCTCGCGCAACCACGCCCCGCATTATGCCACCCAAGGCAAGGTCACGCCGGGCGGAGAGCTTGCCGCGCGGATCGCGGGGATTGCCGCGGCCAGCCCCGATCCGCTGACCCGCGCCTCGCTCGCCCTGCGGCTGGTGCAGGACGATATCAGCTATCTGATGAACGGCATGGCGGGCGGCAATTACATCCCGCAGAGCCCGGAAGAGACGTGGGAGAAGCGCTTCGGCGATTGCAAGGCCAAATCGCTGCTGCTGCTCACCATCCTGCGCGAGCTGGGGATTGAGGCCGAGGCGACGCTGGTGCGCACGCAGGGCGGCGATGCGCTGCCGGGGCTGGTGCCGATGCCGGGCAATTTCGACCATGTGATCGTGCGCGCGGTAATCGGCGGCACGAATTACTGGCTCGATGGCACCACCTCGGGCGTCAGGATCGACACCATCGACGAAGTGCCGCGCTTCTTCCACGCCCTGCCGCTGCGGATGGACGGGGCGGAGCTGATGCCGCTCGACACGCGGGTGCAGGCGACGCCCGACCGGACGGTGCGCGTGGCGCTGGATCACAGCGCCGGGCTGCTGGTGCCGGGCACCTTCGATCTGACGGTCGAATATCGTGGCGCGATGGGCGCCTTCTGGCGCAGCTTTGCCGATCAGGGCACCGACGAGATGCGCAAGGCCGCCGTCAGCGCCGAGGCCGGGCAGGTGATCGGCGAGGTGCAGGTGATCGACCACGCGATCCGCTATGACGCGGACAAGGGCATCGCCACGATCACCGCACGCGGGATCATCGACAGCGCGTGGGAGCGGGACGGCAAGGGTTACCGGCTCGAACCGCCCGCGCAGGCCGCGCGCGCGGTCGGCTTCCCGGCGGATCGGACACGGGCGGCATGGCGAGCGATCCCGGTCACGCTCAACGGGCCGGAATACAATACCAGCAGCGCCGAGATCCTGCTTCCCGACGATCTCGACGGGGTATCGCTCCAAGGGAGCACCGCGCCGGTCAGCGCGACCATCGGCGGGGTCGAGGTCGCGTCGGAAGCGAAGCTGGACGGGCGACGGCTGGTGGTGACGCAATCGATGCGCACGCGCGACGAGGAGCTCCCCGCCGCCGCGATCGGCACCGCGCGGCGCGATCTCAATCGCTTCGAGCGGCAATTGCCGGTGCTGCGAACCTCGGGCGACGTGCGCGAGCCGTGGGAATATTTCGGCAAGGACCGCGCGCGCCTCTCCGCGATCGAGGCACTCTATGACACAGCCGTCGCCCGCGCCAAGCCGGATGATGCCTATCCGCTGCTCAGCCGCGCCGCCTTCCGCAGCGCGATCTACGATCACACCGGCGCGCTCGCCGATGTCGAGGCGGCGATGGCCATCGCGGATTCGCGCGATTTGCGCCTCGCGCGGGCGGGGCTGCTGCGCGAACTGGGCGACATGGCGGGCGCGCTCGCCGATCTGGAAGAGGCCGAGGCGCTGCAACCCGATGGTTCGACCTATTACGATCAGATCGAATTGCTCGCGCTGCTGGGCCGACCGGCGGACGGGGTGGTGCTGGCCGAGGATTTCGACGCGCTCACCAAGGAACGCAGCGAAGGCGTGCAGGTGATGGCGACCGCGCTGGGCTGGCAGGGTGCGAGCGAGGAAGCGCTCGATCTGCTCGACGGGCTGGTGGCACAGCGGCCCACCGATGGCGCGCTGCTCAACACTGCCTGTTGGCAGGCGGCGATCTGGGCCAAGGTCGATGCTGCGCGGCTCGAGACCTGCACGCTCGCGGTCGAAAAAAGCGAAAACCCCTCGGTCGCGCTCGACAGCCGGGCGCTGGCGCATCTGCGGCTGGGCAATCTCGCGGCGGCCAAGGCGGATATCGACGCGGCGCTGCTGGCCGAGCCCGGTCAGGTCGAATCGCGCCTGCTGCGCGGGATCATCCGGCGCGAGATGGGCGATGCGGCAGGCAAGGACGAGATCGCGCTGGCGCTGAAGATGCGCCCCTCGCTGGCGGCAACCTACAAGGCTTACGGGCTTAAATTTTAAGAGGCTTCCAGCAGCCCGCGCAGATCCTTCAGCGCCTTGGCGCGCAGTTGGTGGACGCGCGGCACGCTGACTTCGAGCACCGCGGCGATTTCGGTGAGGTTGAGCTCCTCGACGAAGAACAACTGGAGCACCAGCTTCAGCCGGTCGGGCAGCTGCACCATCGCAGCGATCAGCCGCTCGCGGTCTTCGGACGCGCACAGCGCCTCGAACGGGTCTGGATCGTCGCTGGCGAAGGCAAGGCTGGTCTCGTCATAGGCATCCTCGATCGGGGTCAACCGCACGCCCGAGGCTTCGATGGCGAGCAGTTCGGCGTCGGAGACATCCATCGCGCGCGCGATCTCGGCGCGGCTCGGCTCGCGCCCCAGCGACCCGCGCAGCGCGGCAAGCGCGCGTTCGTAGCCCGATCGCCTTGCGCGGGCGGTGCGGCTGTCGTGCGCGACGCGGCGCACCTCGTCGAGCATCGCGCCGCGCACCCGGATCTTGGCATAGGCGGCAAAGCCGTCCTCGGTCGGCCCGGCGTGGCGCTGGGCGCATTCGGTGAGCGCGAGGATTCCGGCCTGCACCAGATCCTCGATCTCCAGCCCCTCGCGCCCGCGCCCGTTGATGTGCCAGGCGGTGCGGCGCACCAGCGGCAGGAAACGGCGTACGCGGTCTTCGACCTCGGCGCGCGACGGGGCATAGGGGGCAGGGTGAGCGAAACCGGCGTGATCGTGCTTCATGCGGCCATCCCCTCCGGCGCGGCGAGGGCGGGGGCCTCGGCCGGCGCGCCGATCGTGCCGACGACGGCGATCGGCTGGGCCGCGGGCAGTTCGGCGATGGACAGCACTAGACAGCGCGGCGCGCGGGTCTTGAGCAGCGCGGCGAGCGCGCGGCGGGCGGGCGGCTGGACGATCAGCGCGATGGGGCTGCGCTCCGCATCGGCGACGGCGTTGACTTCGCGCAGGATCATGCTGCCGCAATCGGGCTCGATCAGCGGCTGTCCGGTGGCCGGATCGACCATCCCGCCAAGGATCGCGGCTTCGAGCCCCGCATCGAGCGTGACGACCTTCAGCGCCTCGTCCGGGCCGACGATGCGTGCCACAAGCCGCGCCGAAAGGTCGGCGCGCACAGCGTCGATCACCGCGTCGAAATCGGTGGTGGTCTGGAGCGCAAGCGCCAGCGAGGTGAACAGCGGTTGCGGGTGCGACAGGCCGATCCCGTCGGCCAGCAGCGCACGCAGGGTGCGGGTCAGAGCGGGCAGCGGCAGCGGGTCGGGCGTCACCGCCTCGACCAGCGCGGGGCTGCGGGCCTTGAGCCCTTCCACCCAGTCGCGCACCTCGTCCGGGCCGAGCAGCTGGTGCGCTTCGGCCAGCAAGGCCTGATTGGCGTGGGTGGCGATGACCGAGGCCGGGTCGACAACCAAGAAGCCCTCGGCCACGGCATGATCGCGCGCGGCGGGTGCGATCCACAGCGCGGGGCAATCGAAGGAGGGATCGCGGGTCGGCTCGCCCGTGAGACCGTGGCCGGGGCGCACGTCGCCCGCGTCGATGGCGAGCAGCTTGCCGGGGCGCACGCTCCCGCGCGCGATGCTCACGCCCCCCATCAGCACGGCGTAATCCTGCGCCGCCAGATCGAGCGTGACAAGCGCCTGAAGATGAGCCTTCAGGAGATGAAGGAGGAGAACAAGCAGTCCGAAGGCTCGCCCGAGATGAAGAGCGCACGCCGCCAGCGCCAGCGCGATCTGGCGCGCGGGGGCGTGGCCAAGGCGATGCAGGAGGCGCAGTTCGTGATCGTCAACCCGCTGCACTTCGCGGTGGCGCTGACCTATGACCCCGCCCGCGCGCCCGCTCCGCTGCTGCTGTGCAAGGGCCGGGGCGAGACCGCGCTCGCGATGCGCGAGATCGCGGCCGAGCAGGGGCTGCCGGTGCTGGAATATCCGACCCTCGCCCGCGCGGTCTATTTCACCACGCGCCCCAACCAGATGGTGCGCGAGGAGCTCTATGTCGCGCTCGCTTCGCTGGTAGCTTTCGTGCTGGCATTGAAGCGCGGCCAGCGCCCGCGCCGCCCGCTGGTCGAGGTGCCCGAGGGCCTGCGTTTTGATGGCGACGGGAGGCCGCAAAACCATGCTTAAACATCCTCGCCCTGCGACGTTCTGACCGACATGGAAACCGCAGGCTCCTCGATCATCTCCGCGCTCGGCGCTGGCAGCGGCGTCGATTTCATCAAGCTCGCGTCGGACATTTCCGATGCGACCTTTGCCGCCCAGCGCAATCAGATCACCTCGCGGCAAAGCGCGCTGGAGGCGCAGGTCTCTGCCGCCGCGCAGCTGCGCAGCGCCGTCACCGGACTGGCCGCAGCGCTGGGTGACCGGGTGCGCACCGGCGATCTCGCCCCGCGCGGCGAATTGGCGAACCCTGCCGTTGCGCGTGTGAGCGTGCCCGCCGGGCTTGCCCCGCGCGGCAGCTTCAGCCTCGAGGTCACACAGCTTGCGCGCAGCCAGACGCTGCTCTCGCGCCCGCTCGCCAGCCGCGACGCGCTGGTGGGCGAGGGCACGCTGACGCTGCGCTTCGGCACCGTCGACGGCACGAATTTCGCCCCCGACGCGGCGCGCGCGGGTATCGACATTACCGTAACCGCCACCGACACGCTCGCCACGCTCGCCAGCAAGATTTCGCAGGCGACCGGCGGCGATGTGCAGGCCTATGTCGCCACCGGCACCGGCGGCGCGCAGCTGGTGATGAAGGGGCGCGAGGGCGCGGCGAACGGCTTCGTGCTCGAAGCGAGTGGCGCGGGCGGCGGCGCGGTGGCAGGCGATCTCGAATATCTCGGCTGGAGCCCGGCGACCAACACCACCCAATTGCAGCAGACCGCGCGCGATGCCGCGCTGACGCTGGACGGGGTGGCGATGACCAGTCCGACCAACCGGATTACCGGGCTGCCGGGCGGCTTCACGCTCGACCTTACCGGCACGAACATCGGCGCGCCGACGACGCTCAGCTTCGGCACCAGTTCGGCTGCGATCACCAGCGTGATGGAAGACTTCGTCGCCGCGCTCAACGATATCGTCGGCCAGGTGGCCGATCTCGCCGCACCGATCGGGGGCGAGCTTGGCAATGACCCCGGCGCGCGCGAATTGCGCCGCGATCTGTCGGGCCTTTCGGCGCGGGTGGTGATGCCCGGCGCGACCGGGGACGAGCCGCGCACGCTCGCCGATCTCGGGCTCGCGCTTAACCGCGACGGCACCTTCCGGCTCGACAGCGCGCGGCTGACCCGTGCGCTCGAGACCACGCCCGATGCGGTCGCGGCGATGTTCACCACCGGGGTCACAGGCGTGTTCGCCACGATGGACCGCTTCGCGCGCGAGAACAGCCTGATCAGCGATCCCGGCACGCTGGGCGGATCGCTGCGCCGTTACGAAAGCCAGCTGGCCGCCAGTGCCGAGCGCCTCTCCGACATCGCCGAGCAGCAGGAGGCCCTGCGCGAGCGTCTGACACGCCAGTTCACCGCGTCCGAACGGCGGGTCGCGGCCTCGCAGACGACGCTCGATTTCCTGCGCCAGCAGGTCGACATCTGGTCGGCGCGGGATCGGTAAGGAGCGCCAGTGATGCAGATGCTCAGCCGCAACCCCGCCGCCGCCTATCGCCGCGTCGCGCTCGAAGCGCGGATCGAGGCGTCGGGCGGGGCCGATCTCACGCGGATCTGTCTGGAAGAGGCGCAGGCAGCGATCGGCCATGCGCTGATCGCGCTGGAACGCGGCGCGCCGGTCCCGCGCGAGCCGCTGACCCGCGCGCAGACGATCATGCTGTGGCTCGCCGGATCGGTCGCGCCCGGACACCCGCTGGGCGCAAGCCTCAAGGCGTTTTACGGTGGGCTGGCGGGACAGATCGCCGACAATATCCGGCAGGCCGAGGCGGGCGCGCTGATGCGCATCCGCGGCGATATCGGAGATCTGCTTACGGCGACAGGGTGAATCGGCTGAAATGTTTCACGTGAAACATTGCAGGAACATCATCAATCTTCGATAAAGCCCGCAATGATCCGCGCAGCGTCCGCCGGATCCTGAAACGGGTGGAAATGGGTCATGTCGGGGCGGTGAAGGTCGGTCCCCTGTGGCAGTATTCTGGCGAGTTCAGGCCAGGTCGGCGAGCTTTTGAAATCGGTCAGATTGGTCTGCCGCGCGCGCACCACCAGCACCGGAATCTCGACCGCGCGCGCCGCTTCCAGAATTGCGCCGTTGCTGCGGCTGGAGGCATAGACGCTGGCTTCGACCTCGGGCGTGCAGGCGAGCTCGATGCCCTCTCCCGATGCAGCGGGGACGAGGCCGTGGCGGCAGTAATCCTCGAACACGCGGACGTCGAACAGGTCGTAGGGGTCGCGCGCCCGGAAGCGCTCCATCATCGCCTCGGCGCTTGCGAAATCGCGCTTGCGGCGGATCGCGGGGTGGGGGTTGTCGGCGGTGAAGGCCGTTTCTGCCGCCGCGTAATATTCCGGCGCGAGGATGACGGGATCGAACAGCACCAGCCGGGCAAAGCGCCCCGGCGCGTCGGCGGCGACTTGCAGCAGCGTGTGTGCGCCCATCGAGTGGCCGATGCCGACCGCGCCCGACAGGCCCGCCTGCGCCAGAAACTCGCCGACATCGCGCGCCACTATCCGCCAGTCGTCGATCGGCCCGGCGCGCGACTGGCCGTGGCCGCGCAGGTCGATGGCGTAGGCGGGGTGATCGGGGAAGCGCGCGATAATCGCGTCGAACACCCGGCCATGAAAGCCCGTTGCATGGGCGAAGACCAGCGGCACTCCGTCGCCGTGCGAGGCCCATTCGTGCACCGCCAGCGCGATGCCGCCGGTGGGGTAGAAACGGGTGACGGGATCGGGCCGGGCGCTGCTCATCCCCCGTCACAAGAGCATCGCGCCCGGGGTGTCAATTGCACAGCTTTGACAGGGGGGGCGGGGCGGCCTCAGGCCAGCGGGAGCGCTTCGGCAGCCTCGTCCGCGTGGCTGCGGTTGCGGGCAAATCGCAGCGCCTCGGCCAGACGATCGGGCGCGATCAGGTGGAGCGCGCCGCCATAGAGGCCCACGCCCAGCACCACCGCCAGCGCCAGCGCGGCGATATCGGGCAGCGGCGGCAGCACGGCGAGCAGCAGCGCCACCCCGCCTGCCATCGCCAGCGCGGCGGTGAGCGGCGGCAGGATCGCGCGGACAAGGCCGCCGATGGTGACGCCGATGATCCGGCCCGACAGCCGCACCGTCGCCAGCATCAGAACCGCCATCCCGCCGACCCAGCCCCAGGCAAAGCCGGTCAGCCCGAAATGCGAGCCGATGAAGAACGCGCCCGGCATCACCACGCTGCCGATCATCGTGATCCTCAGCGCCGCCATCGGCACCCCGCTGGCATTGGTGGCGGGCGCGAACAGGATTTGCAGGGTCATCATCGCCATCGCCGCCGACAGGATCGGCAGGAGCGGCACGATCTCGAGCCACTGGCTGCCCAGCAAGACCGGCACCAGCACCGGAGCGACCACGGCGATCCCGGCATAGGCGGGCAGGGCGACCAGCATCACCAGCCGCACCGTGGCAAGCAGCGCCGGGGCGATCAGCTGGCCCTGCCCCTCGCCCTGCTGGCGCGAATAGGCGGCATAGGCGACCTCGTTGATGGGCGGCACGAATTTGGAGGCGAGCAGCTGCGCCAGGAACAGCCCGGTGGTGTAAACGCCCAGCGAATGCGGATCGAGCACGCGTCCGGCGATCATCACGTCGGCCTGGCTCTGCACGAACCAGAAGATCTGCGTCGCCGTCATCACCCCGCCGAAGCCCGCGATGTGGCCCGCGCCGGCGAAGCGGAAGCTCGGGCGGATCGGCGCGCGCGCGGCTCTGGTCATGCCGACCGCCTCGGTCAGCAGCATCGTCATCGGCGCGGCAACCAGCGTCCACACGCCCCAGCCGCTCAGCGCGCCGGTGAGCGCCGTGCCCGCCCCCACCACCGCCGCAGCCAGACGCACCTGCGCCGGACGACGGAAATCCATCCGCCGCGCAAGAATCGCGTGGGACAGCGCGGTAAAGGGCACCGCGAGATAGAGCAGCGCCTGCACCCGCAAGAGCTGCGCCACCATCGGCTCCTCGAACCACAGCGCCACCAGCGGCGCGGCGAGGAACTGGGTCAGCGACAGGCCGAAATTGAGCAGGATCAGCATCCCCAAGGCCTGCCGCAGCCGTTCCTCCGAGACGTGCTCCTCGCGGATCAGCGCGCTCGCCAGCCCCCAGCCGTTCATGGTGCTGAGCAGCACCAGCATCACCTGCGCCATCGCAAACAGCCCGTAATCCTGCGGGGCGAGCAGGCGGATGACGATCAGCGTCGAACACCATGAGACGATCTGGGTCAGCACCTGGCTGCCCGAACGCCAGATCACCGCCGATCGCACCTGCGCGGCGAGCGAAGGCGGGGCCTGGACCGGCGAGAGCGGCGGGGCGCCGAGCAGATCGGGATCGGCTTCAGCCATGCGCGGCCTGTTCCGGCGTGATCGCCAGTGTGGCGGGCGAGGGGGCGGGCAGGGCAGGGCCCCACGCCTTCGCCAGCAGCGCAGCCGCCGTGCCGCTGTGCACGAACAGCAGATCGACCATGTCATAGCCCGCCACCGCGCCCATCATCCGCTTGTAGCCGGTATCGCCGACGCCGAGGTCCATGACGCTCTGCCCCTCGGCGATGGCGTCCGCGACGGCGCGGTAATTGGCGAGCCTGCCGATGCCGAGGTGCTTGAGGTCGTCGGCATAGCTTCCGGCGATGCCATATTGCACCGCGCCGTCATCGAGATCGAAGCTGAAGGCGACCTGGCGATCATCGAGCAGCAGGATCGTGGCGGAGAGGTTTTCGGCGAGCACGGGATCGCCGAGCGCATTCTGCCACACGGCGCGCTGGGCGGGGGTCATGAACTTCGCGCCGCTGCCGTCGGTGGTCTGGCCGATCCAGCTTTGCGCTTCGATCCGGCCGAGATTCTCCAGCACGCCGCTGTTCCACTCCGCCCCCCGGACATGACGCCAGCGCGGGGTGCCGAGGGCTTCGAGCTTGCGCCACGCCGCGCGCAGCTTGCGTGCGCTGGCGGCGCTTGGCCAGCCGCGCGTGCGGGCGGCGGCGAGGTCGATCACCCAGCTCGTGCCCGCCGGGCGTGCGAGCACGCTCCAGCCCGCAAGCTGGGCAGCGGCGATCAGCAGGGTGGTGGCCGGGCCGTCGGCGCGCGCCGGGCCGACGCGCCACACCGGACCGAGGCTGCGGGCGACTTCGCGGTTGAGCCTGCGGTCGAGCGCATGGGCGAGCTCCACCGCGGTGCAATCGGGCGCGATCAGCGGGCTGCGAAGTGGCCAATAGGACCCCGGCACCTTGCGCGCGCGGGCCATGGCCGGGCCGAAGGGGATGGTGGGAATTGCGGCAAGCAGCGCTCCATCCGCTTCGCGCCGCAGCAGCAGCGTGCGGCCTGCTTTCGGCGCGGGCGCGGCATACCATGCGGCGCGCAGAAAGCTGTGTCCGGCAAGGTTGCGGGCAGCGAGCGCGTCGATTTCAGGCGGGAAGCCCTCCACCGCCGTGACCGTCAACCGGTCCGCTGCAATCCTGCTTTCGTACATGACCTGTTCCGGCGCCGATTCCGGCTTAGGCGCGGATCATAAAGTTACGGTGTAACCAGCGGGTTAACCAAGCCTTGCGGCGTGCCAGGCGATGTGATCGGCCATGAAGGTCGAAATGAAGAAATAGGAGTGGTCGTAACCCTCCTGCATCCGGATATCGGCGGGGATGCCAGCCGCCTCGCAGGCGGCTTCGAGCAGTGGCGTGCGCAGCTGTTCGGTGAGGAAATTGTCGGCGGTGCCCTGATCGACCAGCAGGTCGGGAAGCCGCGCGCCGCCTTCGATCAGCGCGACTGCATCGTGCTGCGCCCAAGCCGCGCGATCCTCGCCGAGATAGCGGCTGAAAGCCTTCTCGCCCCACGGCACCTGCGAAGGCGCACAGATCGGGGCAAAGGCGCTGACCGAGCGGAACCGGTCCGGATTGCGCAAGCCGATGGTGAGCGCGCCGTGGCCGCCCATCGAATGGCCGGTGATCCCCTGCCGCGCCATGTCGGCGGGGAAGTTCGCGGCGATCAGCGCGGGGAGTTCGTCCTCGATATAGCTGCGCATCCGGTAGTGCTGCGCCCACGGCTCCTGTGTGGCGTCGAGATAGAAGCCTGCGCCCTTGCCGAAATCGTAAGCCTCATCATCGGGCACATCCTCGCCGCGGGGGCTGGTGTCCGGGGCGATGAAGATCACGCCATGCCGCGCGCAGGCTGCGCGATATTCGCCCTTTTCCATGACATTGGCATGGGTGCAGGTGAGGCCCGAGAGATACCACAGCACCGGCAGCTTCGCGCCCGGCGCATGGTCCGGCACGAACACCGCGAAGGTCATGCCGGTGCCGGTCGCGATGCTGGCGTGGGTGTAGACGCCCTGCGTCCCGCCGTGGCTGCGGACTTGCGAGACGGTCTCCATCAGAACACGACGACAGAGCGGATCGACTTGCCTTCGTGCATCAGGTCGAAGGCGGTGTTGATCTCCTCGAGCCCCATCACGTGCGTGATCATCGGGTCGATCTCGATCTTGCCGGTCATGTACATGTCGACGATCTTGGGAACGTCCGTCCGCCCCTTGGCGCCGCCGAAGGCCGTGCCGCGCCAGTTGCGCCCCGTCACCAGCTGGAACGGACGGGTGGCGATTTCCTTGCCCGCTTCGGCCACGCCGATGATGACCGAGGTGCCCCAGCCGCGGTGGCAGGCTTCGAGCGCGGTGCGCATCACGTCCGTGTTGCCGGTGGCATCGAAGGTGTAATCCGCCCCGCCATCGGTCATTTCGACCACCTTGGCCACGGTCTCCTCGCGGCTCATGCCCTTGGAATTGAGGAAGTGGGTCATGCCAAAGCGCTTGCCCCATTCCTCGCGGTCGGGGTTGATGTCGACCCCGATGATGAGGTTCGCCCCCGCCAGCCGCGCACCCTGAATGACGTTGAGGCCGATCCCGCCGAGGCCGAACACCACGACATTGTCGCCGACCTGCACTTTTGCCGTGTTGGTCACCGCGCCGACCCCGGTGGTGACACCGCAGCCGATGTAGCAGGCGCTCTGGAACGGCGCGTCCTCACGAATCTTGGCGACCGCGATTTCGGGCAGGACGGTGAAGTTCGAGAAGGTCGAACAGCCCATGTAGTGGTAGATCGGCTGGCCCTTGTAGGAAAAGCGCGTGGTGCCGTCGGGCATCAGCCCCTTGCCCTGCGTCGCGCGGATCGCGGTGCACAGATTGGTCTTGCCGCTGAGGCACGACTTACACTGGCGGCATTCCGGCGTGTAGAGCGGGATCACGTGATCGCCCGGCTTCACGCTGGTGACGCCTGCTCCCACTTCGCGCACGATGCCTGCGCCTTCGTGGCCCAGCACGCTCGGGAAGATGCCCTCGGAGTCGAACCCGTCGAGGGTATAGGCGTCGGTGTGGCAGATGCCGGTCGCCATGATCTCGACCAGCACCTCGCCGGCCTTGGGGCCTTCCAGATCGAGCTCGACGATTTCGAGCGGCTTCTTCGCTTCAAAGGCAACGGCGGCGCGGGTTTTCATCAGCAAAATCTCCGGTGAATCAGCGGCCGTGCGGTACGGCTTCGTGATCGTAAGGGCAATGGCGGCAACCCGACCCGCAGCAGCTGCCGCGCTCCAGATGGGCGAGCCGCGTGAACACGGTGTAGCCGGTTTCGGGATCGCGATAGGTGCTCTCTCCGCGCGCGCAGGCGGCTTCGTGCAGGGCTTGCCAGTCGGGAGAGGTCATCGCCTGCGCGACCTAGGACAAAAGTGTCCGCGATGCCATGCACGACATGAAATTGCGCACCTTGGCAGGATAACGGGTTGCATGACCCGCGCTTTTGCGCTCTCAAACCCGCCTGCCACTCATACCCGGAGAACGCCCTTGCGTTTCGTGCTGTTTGTCGCCGCCCTGTTTTTTGCCGTTCCCGCCGCCGCGCAGGGCATTCAGCAGACCAAGGGGAATTACGAGGACAAGTTCCGCCAGCTCGACGAGGTGCTGCCCGACGCCAACACCTACCGCAACGCCAGCGGCGCGCCGGGGCATGAATATTGGCAGCAGAAGGTCGATTACACGATCGCAGCCGAGCTCGACGAGGCCCGTCGCCGCATCACCGCGCGCGAGACGGTGCGTTACACCAACAACTCGCCCGATGCGCTGCCGTGGCTGTGGATGCAGCTCGACCAGAATATCTTCAAGCGCGATTCGATGGCCGAGCTGACCGATGCCTTCGGCGGCCCCGGCCGGCGCGGGCCCAAGGTCACGCTGGGTTCGGGGAGCGAGCCAACCAAGCTTTCGATGGAAGAGCTGCGCCGCCAGCAGGCGATGGCCGATAACGACTACGGCTACGACATCACCCGGGTGGCCCTGCTGGACGGCGCCGCGCTGCCGCACACCATCGTCGGCACGCTGATGCGCATCGACCTGCCCGAACCGCTTGCGCCGGGGCAGAGCGTCGAGTTCGCGATCGACTGGGCGTTCAACATCGTCGAGGAAGACGCGGTCAGCGCGCGTTCGGGCTACGAACATTTCCCCGACGATCCGCGGAAGGGCGGCAACGACATTTTCCTGCTCGCGCAGTGGTTCCCGCGCATGGTGGTCTATTCGGACTACGAAGGCTGGCACAACAAGGAGTTCTTGGGCCGGGGTGAATTCACGCTCGAATTCGGGGACTACACGGTCGATCTGACCGTGCCCGACGATCACATCGTCGCCGCCACCGGCACGATCCAGAACCCCGATCAGGTGCTCACCGCAGCCCAGCGCCAGCGGCTGGAAGCAGCCAAGAACGCCGATGCGCCGATGTTCATCGTCACCCCGCAGGAAGCCGCCGCCGCCGAAGCGGGCAATCCGCGCGGCACCAAGACCTGGCGCTTCGCCGCACAGAACGTGCGCGATTTCGCCTGGGCCTCCAGCCGCAAGTTCATGTGGGACGCGCAAGGCCACAAGCAGCCCGGCGCCGAGCACGAGACCGTGATGGCGATGAGCTTCTGGCCCAAGGAAGGCGGCGACCTGTGGAAGAAGTATTCCACCGCCGCCGTGGTCCACACCATGAAGGTCTATTCGCGCTTCAGCTTCGACTATCCCTATCCGGTCGCGCAGTCCGTCAACGGGCCGGTCGGCGGGATGGAATATCCGATGATCACCTTCAACGGCCCGCGCACCACCCTGAACAAGGATGGCAGCCGCACCTATTCGCTGGCGGAGAAGATGTTCCTCGTCGGCGTGGTGATCCACGAGGTCGGGCACATCTATTTCCCGATGACCGTGAACTCGGACGAGCGCCAGTGGACCTGGATGGACGAAGGGCTCAACTCCTTCCTCGATTCGGTCGCGGGCTACGAGTGGGATCCGAACATGCCCTGGACCCGCAGCCTCGCGCGCGATCTGGTGCCCTACATGGTGTCGAACAACCAGCAGCCGATCATGACGCAATCGGATTCGATCACCGATCTCGGCTCGAACGCCTATGGCAAGCCGAGCGCGGCCTATCACGTGCTGCGCGACACCGTAATCGGGCGCGAGCGCTTCGATTTCGCACTGAAGGAATATGCGCGCCGCTGGAAGTTCAAGCGCCCGACGCCCGCCGACTTCTTCCGCACCATCGAGGAAGCCAGCGGCACCGATCTCGACTGGTTCTGGCGCGGGTGGTTCTACACCACCGATCACGTCGATATCAGCCTCGACACGATCTACCGCCTCAAGATGGACACGAAGAATCCCGACATCGACCTGCCGCGCCGCCGCCGGGAAGCGGCGGACGAGCCGACCCCGATCGGGATCCAGATCAACGAGCAGCAGGGCCTGCCGATCTGGGTGCTCGAAAACCCCGGCGTGACCGATTTCTACGATAAGAATGACCAGTTCACCGTCACGCCCAAGGACAAGAAAAGCTACACCGATTTCCTCGACGGGTTGCAGGCGTGGGAGCGTCAGGCGTTCGAGCGCGCGGTGAAGGAGGATGCGAATTACTACGTCCTCAACTTCTCGAACAAGGGCGGGCTGGTGATGCCGATCATCCTCGGCCTCACCTTCAAGGACGGTTCGACCGAGAAGCTCAACATCCCGGCCGAAATCTGGCGCCGCAATTCCCGCGAGGTTGCCAAGCTGCTGGTCTATCCGAAAGACAAGGAGCTGGTGCAGGTCGTGGTCGATCCCGATTGGGAGACGGGTGATGCAGACCTCGAGAACAACCACTACCCGCGCCGCATCATCCCCAGCCGGGTCGAGGCCTTCAAGGATGAGGCATCGAAGTCGCGCGTCAGCCGTGATCTGATGGGCGAGGCGGCGGGGGCCGAGCCGGACAAGAAGCGCAAGTGATGCGGCGCTTCTGGCTGCTGCTGCTGGCGCTGGTGCTCGCTCCTCTCGGGGTGGGAACGGCGCTGGCGCATCAGCAGAAATTCGCGATCACCACCATCGCTGCTAACCCGCGCACCGGGATGATCGAGATCGCGCATCAGGTGCCGGTGCACGATGCCGAGCACGCTCTTACGGTGCAGCGGACGGGCAATGCCGACCTCCACAATCCCGACATCATCGGCAGCGAAGAAAGCCGCGAGGCCTTTGCCCGCTATGTCACCCGGCGGTTCCTGCTCCAGATCGATGGCGAAGTCGTGATCCCCGATCTCGTCGGCAGCGAGATCGATGGCGGGAGCCTGTGGGTCTATCAGGAAATCCCGATTCCCGCCGGAGGGCCCGCGGCAGGCGCGGTGCAGCTGCGGGTCAATTCGCAGATCCTCACCGATGTCTGGGCGCGGCAGGAAAACCGGGTGAATATCGGCGCCGGCACCAGCCCGGTCACCTTTATCTTCCACGCCGGTGACGCGCCGGAAGAAGCCGAGCTGAAGCGCTGAATCAGGCCCGGCGGCGGGCGGGTTCCTCGGCTTCGGCTTCGGCGGCCCGCGCGCGCAGGTCCGCCAGCCGCGCGGGGCGGCCATAGCGATAGCCCTGCACATGGCGGCACCCGATCGCGCGCAGGAAGGTCTCCTGCTCCTCGGTCTCGACCCCTTCGACCACCACCCGCAGGCCCAGGCTGTGGCCCATCTGCACGATCGCCTGAATGATCAGCCGTGCCTGATGATCCTCCCCGATCGCGGCGATGAAATCGCGCTCGATCTTGACCTTGTGGATCGGGAAGGCGCGCAGGTGGGTGAGCGAGGAAAAGCCCGTGCCGAAATCGTCGAGGCAGATCGTGAAGCCGCATTCGTCGAGCATCGCGAGCGAGGCGCGCAGCTGGCCGCCCGCGTCGATCAGCATGGTCTCGGTCACTTCGATGGTGATATTGTGCGGGGTGAGGTCGCTGTCATCGATCACGTCGATCAGATGGCGCACGAAATCGCCCTGCCTCAGGTCGGCCTCCGACAGGTTGATCCCGATCCGCGTGTCCGGCCCATACAGGTCGAGGATCGCAGGCCCGTCGGCGACCACCTGATCCAGCATCACGCGGCTGACCCGGCGCGACAATTCGGGGTCGAGCAGCGCGGCGAAAACCTCGCTCGCGGGGATCATCGCGCCGTCATCGCCGCCGAGCCGCAGCAGGGCCTCGACCGAGACGACCTTGCCGGTATCGAGCGCCAGGATCGGCTGATAGGCTGCCAGCACGCGGCCATCGTTGAGCGCGCTGCGCAGCATCGCGATGGCGCGCTGGCGATCGGACTGGCGCGCTTCGATCTGCTGGTCCCAGCACACCACCGAGCCACGCCCCTCTTCCTTGCCGCGATAGAGCGCAAGATCGGCGCGCCGCATGATCTCCTCGCTGCTCGCCGGTGTGGTCATGTGCGCAACGCCGCAGGTCGCCCCGATCCGCAGCATCGCGTTGCCCAGCGGCGGCAGCGTGCCGAGATCGACGAGCAGGTCTTCGAGGAAGGCCGTCACCTCCGCCAGCGGCATCGCGGGCGGGAACAGCAGGGCAAACTCGTCCCCGCCCCAGCGCGCCAGCAACATGCCGGAGCCGGTGCGCTGGCGCAGCCGGAGCGCGATGGTTTCCAGCACCCGGTCGCCGACCAGATGGCCGAGCGTGTCATTGACATCCTTGAACCCGTCGAGATCGATCAGCGCGATTGTCACCGGCTCGCTTTCCACCCGCTGCATCGCCCGCGCCAGTCGCCGGTCGAAGGTCGCCCGGTTGTAGAGCCCGGTCAGCCGGTCACGCTCGGCGGCGCGTTTCAGGGCGACATTGCGCAGATGTTCCTCGGTGCAATCGAGGATGATGCCCGCAACGCATTCGGGCTTGCCATCGACATCGATCCGCTCGCCCACCACGCGGATGCGCCGCCGCTCGCCATCGCGGCGGCGGATCGAGGTTTCGAACATGAACGGCTTGCCGTCCACCAGCGTGTCATCCATCGCCTTGCTGACCATCGCGCGGTCTTCGGGCTGATAGAGCTGTACGACATCGCGCACCTTGATCGAAGGGCCGGGTTCGAGCCCGGTGATGGCGAAGACCTGATCGGACCAGACAAGATCCCCGCTGGCCATGTCGACCCGCCAGCTGCCGACATTGACCGCGCGTTCGGCCTGCCGGAAGATCTGGGTGGATTGCTGGAGCGCGGCGTTGGCAAGGCTGAGCGCGCGGGTGCGGGCGTGGAGCGCGAGGCTCTGCTCGGCCATTTCCGCCAGCATCGCCAGCGGCGCGACCTGATCGGGGGTGAAGGCATCGGGCTCTGGCGATATGACGCACAGCGCTCCCAGCACCATGCCGTCGTCCGCCCGGATCGGCACGCCGAGATAGGAGCGGATATGCGGCGGCCCGGTCACCAGATCGCTGTCCGCCATGATCGGATCTTCGCGGGCGTCGCGGATCAGCAGCGGCCTTTCGTTGAGCACGCAGGCGGCGCAGAAGGAATCCTCAATCGGGGTTTCGGGCAAGTCGACCCCGGTGCTGCCGAGGAACCATTGGCGGTCCTCCTCGACCACCGAGAGCAGCGCGATCGGGCAATCGAGGATGCTTGTCGCCAGCAGGGTGATGCGCGAAAACAGGTCGCGATCGGGAATCGCGTCGAGCCCGAGATTGCGAATGGCATCGAGGCGGGGAACGGGGTGCACGCCGCGATCTATTGCCTGCAAGGCTTTAAGAAATCGTGCGACCCGATAAGCGTAATTGCGTCTGTACGGCGCCCCGGCCTACTGCACCCGCGCGCGGAACCGGATCGTGAAACTGGGCTGGATGGTGCCGCTGCTGGCAGCATTCATGCGCCCTGCGGGGGTGATGCGGATCGCCCGCACGGCCGGATCGAAGGCGCCGGTCGGGGTGTAGGTGTAGGGCCCGGATCCGGTCGCGTTCGACGAAAAATCGACCATCGTGGCCGCATTGAAACTCGACAGCCCGCTGGAAGGCGATCCGTCGGTGAAGGTCACCGGCGTGCCCGTGGCGAAGGCCATGTCGGCCGGCATGAGATCGATGATTTCGATCGAGGCGGTGTCCGGGCGTCCTATGCCGACATTGCGCACGGTGATGGCATATTCGACCACCGCACCGGGGATCAGCTTGGGATTGAGCGTGCCGTTGACCGGATCGGAGATCAGCACGCTGGACTTCTCGACCACCAGCACCGCCGTCGCCCGGCGGGTGTTGGTAATGGTGCAGGTTACGGTATCGCCCGGCTGCAGGACGATCGGTCCGCCGATGGTGCTCGGCAGGACGGTGGTCGATCCGCTGGCCGCATTGGCGCAGGCGAGCACGGCATTGTAGTTGCCGAGGCTGGTGGTGCCTGCCCCGATCTCGTCGACGCTATAGGTCACGCCGCTGACGAGCTGCACCAGCCCGGTATCGCCGGTGCCGCTGTTGATCGTGCTGCTCGATCCCGATGTGGTGGAGGAGGCGAACACGGTTTCGCCCTCCATGATCCGCACGGTGAACTGGTCGGTGGAAAAGCGGCGCGAGGATCCCATCGCCTTGCGCACCCGCAGCCGGGGCTGCGCGCCGACGGTATAGGTGCACACCAGATACTCGCCGAATTGCAGCTGGCCGATGGTG
The DNA here is from genome assembly GCF_006542605.1 of Porphyrobacter sp. YT40. Classification (GTDB taxonomy): domain Bacteria; phylum Pseudomonadota; class Alphaproteobacteria; order Sphingomonadales; family Sphingomonadaceae; genus Erythrobacter. Next base: position 85,597 of record NZ_CP041222.1, on the reverse strand, counting down.
GTGCCGGTGGCGGCGAGATTGTTTGGCAGCGCGGCGCGCGTTGTCCCGGCGGTGTTCACGCAGGTCAGGCTGCTGACATAGGCCGAAAGCGGGCTGGCGCTCCCCGCCGCCATGTCGAGCGCGAGACTGAGCGGGAGCCCGGCCGACATGTTGAGCGGCGCGGCGGTGAACGGCCCGCCGCCGCTGCCGCTGGTCGTCCCGCCATTGAGCGTCGCGCCGGTGATCGCCGAGGTGATGCGGTAATTGAACTGGTCGGCGGCGTTCGCGCGCGCGCCGTTGATCCGGGTTTCGAGCCGGATGGTGGCAAAGCGCACCGCGAACATCACCCCCTGCAAGCCGCCCGCCTGCGTCTCCACCGTGACGCTGGTGGGACTGTTGCTGCCGAGGATATGCGCCCCGACCGTGCCGGCCTGTCCGCCGATGGTGACCGTGCCCGTCCCGACCCCGCTGATGGTCGGGAAGGTCGATCCGCTGATCGGATTGACCGCGTCGAGCAATTGCCAACCGCCGCCATTGGTCGTCATCCGCAGGCTTTCGCTCTGGTTGGTCGATTCGGCATCGGCGACGACGAAGGAATAGACCGTCGCGCTCGCGCCCACGGGCGGGGTGACGGTGATGTTCGACAGGGTGATGGTGCGCGTGCCAGCGCTGGCGGTGTAGAGGATGGGGCGCCCGGGAATGCCCATGAACGCGGTGTTGCCGATCGCCGCCCCGGTCCATGATGGCGCGGTGACGGCATTGTAGGCGGTGGTCGTCCCCGTCACCCGCGCATTGAAGCTCAGCACCGAACCATCGGGCAGGGTGAAGGTGAGGTTCTGGCCCGCCGCCGTGCGCGCGGTCGCATCGTTGTAATTGGTGAGGTTGAGCCAGCAATAGGTCTGCCAGCTGGCAGGCGCGGTGCCCTGCGTGGCGGCCTGTCCGCAATTCTGCGCCATCGCCGCCGGGCTCCACATCAGCGCGACGAGCAGCGCGAGTCCGGCCAGCATCCGGCGGACAGGGAACAAGGCGGCGATCATGCGCCGGGCATAGGAAATCGTGGTAAATACGTAGTTAGCAAACCGGCTGGAGGCTGCGCTGTCCATCGCTTACCTCCCCAGTCCGAGGAAGCTGAAGCTGTCGGCATCGAAGGCCATCCGCACCGCCGCGAAAACGCCCTTGTCGGTGTTGCGCGCGGCGCGGAAATCGGCGTCGCGGAAGCCTTCGACATTATAGCCCAGCGTCAGCAGCATTCCCTTCACCGGAGTCACGCCGACGGTCGGGCCATAGGCGAAGCTGGTCACTTCGTCGGTGAGGTTGGAACGCACCGTCGCGCTCGCCCCGATCTCGAACCGCTCGCCGATCCCGATGCGCCCGTCGGCCCCGACCAGCACCGAGGTGCCCGAAAACTCGGTGCCCTCGAAGCGGTCGAGATTGTGCCGCGCGCCGAGGAACAGCGCGAATTCGTGGCGGCGCACTTCGGCCCCGCCCTCGTCCCCGCGCGGGGTGAGGTTGGCGGAGAGGCTGGCGACCAGACGGCGTGCCGTGGCATCGCCATCGACCACCAGCGCGGTGCGGCCTGCACCGCCTGCGCCGCCGATTTCGCCCGCCACGCCGCCGGTGATCCGGTCGGACCGGAACTCCAGCCGTCCGAGCATGGCGAGCGGCGCGCCGTCGGGGCGGTGCGCAAAGGCGATGCTGGCATCGAGGATCTCGGCCTTGGCACCGGTCGGGGAATCCGACAGCGTCCAGGTGATCCCCGACCCGACGAGGCTGCCTTCGCCCAGCTGGCGGATCGCGCCGAACTGCGCGCCCTTGCGGTCGGCGGTCTCGCCATCGCGCATCTCGCCGCGCGCGGTGACGCTCCAGCGGTCCTTGCGCCAGGCGATGCCGAAGGTGACGGCGGTGAAATCCTCGAACAGCAGGCCGCCGGTCAGCTGGCCGCCGCTCGCCGGGGGCTGGGCGGGGTTGATGACGCCTGCGGTGCCGGGGTTGCCGCCGATCGTGCGGTTGCCGTCCACCGTGGCGTCGATGGTGAAGTGCTGGTCGATTTGCAGCGTCTGCGACAGGCCGAAGGCGGCAAAGCTGCGGGTGCCGTTTTCGCCGATGGTCTCCTCGCCCAGCGTGGTGACGATCTGCCCGCCCTGCCACGGCGCGACTTCGATCCCGCCGCGCAGCTGCCGCGCCTTGAGGGTCTCGCCCTCGGCCAGTTCATAGGTGCCCACCAGCCGCACGTCCTGCGTGATCGCATAGCGCAGGCCGAGCCGGTGGCGCGCGGGCAGATCGAGGCTTTCGCTCTGGCCCAGTGCTACGGCGGTCCCGGCGGACAGCTCCAGCCGGTTGCCGAACAGCCGCTGGGTCGCACCCGCTTCGAGCACGGTCGAGGCGGCGGTGGAGCCATCGGCGAGGCGATCGTCGAAATGGGTGATGCCGAGGCGCAGATCGGTGTTGAGGCCGGTGCGCGTGAACTGCCCCTGCACGGCGCGGCGGCGGACCGTGTCGGTCAGGCTGTCGTCCTGCCACAGGCTGCCGGTGAAGGTGAACCGCTGGCTCAGCAGCACCCGCCCGTCGACCCCGATCTTGCGGCGCCCGCGTTCGGCGGCGTTTTGCTGGCCGATGCCGTAATCGGCGTCGATCTGGCGGGCATAGGCGAGCAGATCGAGGCTGGCGGTCTGGTGCTGCGCTTCGACCAGCCAGCCGGCGGCGGCCTCGCCCTCGCGGCGGCTGACGCCCAACTCGGCGCGGATTTCGGTGTTGTCGCCGACGCGAGCGAGCAGATCGACCGCGCCGATATCGGTGCGCTGCACTTCGCCACTGCGGGTTTCGAGCCCGGCATCGCTGATCGCGGTCGCGCCGATGCGGATCGCGCCGTCATCGCTGGTCCAGTCGGCGCGCACCCCGGCGTTCCACTCCGCCGCGCCCGCGCCGTCGGTTTCGAACTCGATCACGATGAATTGCGGGTTCAAGTTCTCGTCACGGCTGAGCACCGGGGCGGCAAAGCTGATCGTGCCCGAAAGGAGGTCGATGTCGTAATCGACGAAGCGCGTCAGCTCGCGCGCCGAGACGATCAGCTCGGGGCGGAAGCGGTCGCGCACTTCGATGGTCACGCGTTCTGAATTGGCGAGGATGCGGCGGCTGGCGAGGCTGTAGGGGCCGGAAATGCCCTGGCCCTGGATTTCCTGCCGCTGGAACCGGCTGGCGATCTCTGCGGCAAAGCCCTGCGCCTTGATCCCGCCGACCCGCGCCTCGCCCTTCACGCCGGTGGCGGTGCGGTTGTAATTGGCAAGGCGGGTCTGGTTGAAGGCGGTCTGGAAGTCGCCGTAGAGCGCGTAGAAGGTCGCGGTCTCGATGCGGACATAGAGCTTTTCGCGGCTGGCGGCATCGAACTGGCGGGCCGAGGCATCGCCGAAGACGGTGTAATAGGCCTGCGGGTCGATCGCGCCGAGCACGCGCTGGTCTTCGCGCTGCTTGGCGCTGTCATAGGCGAGGGTGAGCAGATATTTGCCCAGCACCCGGCCCTTGGCATAGAGCGCGACGCGCGCATCATCGCCCAGATCGCTGTCGAACTGCCCGGCGCGCTCCATGTTGTCGGCGACCGAACGCGCGCCCACCGTGCCTTCGGCAAGGCCGACGATGGTCCATTCGATATCGCCCGGCTCGATCCAGGTCTCGAGCTCCTGACGGCGGGTGATCGTGCCGTCGTCGAAGGCGAAATCGAGCCGCAGCGAGCCGCTCACCATGGTCGGCGCGAGCTCGATGCGGGCGATGCCTTCCTCGCCCTCGATCACCCAGCGCGCGGCGATGGGCGCGGTGCCGGTCAGCTGGTTCAATTGCTGGCGGTCGATCTGCTCGGCGCTCTGGTAAGGGGCGTTGAGCGTAAAATTGCCCGAAATGCCTTCGCGCAGCGGGCGGCCGTTGCGGTCGAGCACGCGGATCGCGACCACCGGGCGGGTGCGCCCGTCGGCGACGAGGTTCGAGAGCGCAGGCAGGAACTCGACCTTGGCGGGCGTGCGGGTGAAGAACACCTCGCGGGTGAAGGTCTTGGAGACTTCGCCGAAGGAGTTGAGCACGCGCGCTTCGACCATCGTGCGCTCGTTCTCCAGCGGCACGCCGCGCCACTGGCTGACGGCATATTTGCCGCGCTCGGGCGTCTGGGTGCCGTCGAAGGCGAGCGGATCGACCGGCTTGCCGTCGACCAGAAGCTGCACGCTCTGCCCGCGGCGGTGGCGGATCGCGACGCGGATCGCGGGCGCGCGCGGGTTGGCGTTTTCGGTGGGGCTGAGGAAGCCATCCTCGCCATCGCCCATTGCGAGGTAATCGTCGGGCGCGGCGGTGGGCTGCGCGGGGTTCGCGGGGGCGGAGGGAGCGGCTTCGGGTGCGGACGGGGCCGCGGCTGCCGCAACCGGTGAAGCGCCTTCCGGCAACACCGCGTGGAAATCCGCGACCACCAGGCTGCCGCCCTGTCCGATCGCGAAGCGCGAGATCGCGCTGCCCGCGTTGCGGGTCGAGGCCGAGCAATCGACCATCCGCGCGCCCTCGGGCAGGGTCATGCGCGAGACCTGCACCACGTGGGTGCCGGGCACCACGCCTTCGAAGTGATAGCGCCCGTCGGCATCGGTGACCGCGAAGCTGCCGTCTTCCAGCATCACGCGGACGCCAGCAATACCAATGCGTTGCGCTTCGTCGAGCGTGCAGGCCCCGGCGGTGATGCGGCCGATGATGGTCATGCGGTCGGCGATGCCTTCGCGCACCACGTCGACCGCCGCGCTCGCACGCACCTGACGGCCGAGAGCGTCGCGTGCCAGCGCATCGTTGAGCGCGCGGCCCGGCTGCGCATCGGGGCGCACGGTCATCGCATAGGTCACCCGCGCGCTCGCTCCGGCAGCGATGTCGCCGAGCGCGATGGTCAGCACGCGGCCATCGGGAGCGATCGTCACCGCCCCCGGCGCGGCGGCGGTGCCGTTGATGCGGATCGTGTCGGGCCGCAGCCGCAGCCAGCGCGAAGGCGTATCGGTGATCGTCACCGCGCGCTTGACCCGCGCCGGATCGGCGTTGCGCACGGTGACGGTATAGAAGATCGCATCGCCCGGCGCGGCATTGACGCGCGAGGCTGTCTTGGTGAGGGCAAGGTCGATGCCGGGGCGGTCGACCGGAATGTCGATCTCGTAGGGGATGGGGCTGTCGAGCACGAAGGTATCGCCGAACGACCCTTCGCGGATCACGTGCGGCCTGCCGTCAGGACGGGTGACGCGCGCTAGCAGCTCGCGCGGGGCGGCAGAGGGCGCGGTGTAGGGAGTGGGCGGATCGACCACCAGCCGGTATCGGCCCGTCGCGGTGAGCGGGAACCAAAACTCGCCCGGCCCCATCATCACCGTTCGTCCGGCGCCATCGGTGATGTCGCTGCCGGAGATAACCGTTGAAGGCCAAGGGGTTGTCCCGTCCTCGGCAAAGACCGTCGCTGCCGCACCGGTGGCGGCATCGACCAGCGTGACGCGCGCGCCATCGACCGGTTCGCCGGTTTCGCTGTCGAACACCACGCCGAAGGGATCGACCAGCACGGCAACGTCGGTCTGCACCAGGATGGTGTCGCTGCCCGGCGCCATCGCGGCCACGGTGATGCGCGAATCCGCCCCTACGCTGAGGCGGCAATCTTCCTGCACCAGCGGCGGGGGAATGCGGAAGGTGTCGATCACGCCGGTGAACACGCCGCTGTCCGGGGCGGTTTCGAACACGGTCATGGTTTCGCGGTCGCCTTCGAGGCTGGTAAGCACCACGGAAAGGCTGTCGATCGCGTCGGGGTCGCGGTTGGCGCTGGCCGCGGTCACTTCGAAGAACAGCGGCTCGCCTCCGCGCAGGCGGTCGGTCGGCTGGACGATCGAGGTGTTGAGCGCCGAGGTCGCACCCGGATTGGGGCTGACAGCGGTGCGCGCCGACGAGCGGCCGGTTTGCACCGGGCTGCTGCCGGTACTGCACACCGGCGAACGGTAGACCAGTTCCGAACCCGTGCCCGGTGCGCGCCGGAACACCCGGATCGCGGGCGGGGCGGGCGGGGCGAGGCTGACGTCGAACCGGACCGGATTGCTCGTGATCCGGCGGCTCGATCCGTCAGCCTCCCAGGTGGCTTCGGCGATGTTGGTGATGGTGCGCACGCCGGCGCCGTCAGTGGTCTGCGCCGATGCCCCTCCCTGCCACGCGCCAAACGGCAGCAGCACTGCAAAGAGTGCTGCCGCGACGCGCCGCAAGGAGGGGGTTACACGCAAGACCTGTTTCCGGATCAGGGGCTTAGTCGATCGTGACCCGGAAGTAGAGCGAGCGGGTCTGACCGCCAGCGACATCGCTGAGGTCGCCCGTCACGCGGTCTTCGCCGCCCGCGCCAGCGCCGGCTGCGAAGGTGCCGCCGGCGGTGCCATTGGCGCAGGTCGCATCGCCATCGACGAAGATGCCGAAGGCGCTGTCATAGGTGACATCGAAGGGCAGATCGTCGGTCACGTCGACATCGGTCGCGGTCGCCGCACCCGCCGCGTTCGACACGGTGATGCAATATTCGACCGTCGCGCCCGGGATCGCCTTGGGGTTGTTGGTGCCGTTGACCGGATCGCTGACCACGCGGCTCGCCTTGGCCACATCGACCACGGCGCCGGCCACGGTGTAGGTGCCGATCGCCGAGAACGCGCCGTCGCGCAGCGCGTCGGTGGCGCCCTGACCGTCGAACAGCACGGTGTCGATGCCGGTGGTGTTGCTGGCCGATTCGACCAGTTCCGCACCAAGCGAACCCGCGCCGCCCGCAGCATGGGCATTGGCGGTGAGCGCCACGTCGAAGCTGTCGCCGTTCGTCGCATTGAGGCCGACATCGGCCAGCACGATCACGGCCACGGTGACGCCGGTCGCAGAGCTGCCGACTTCATCGAGATAGGTGATCGGCCCGGCCGCGAGTTCGGCGGCATCGAGCACGCGGTCGCCATCGAGATCGCGATAGATGCGAATGTTGCTGATGTTGGCGTTGTTCCCGGCGTTGAGCAGCGCGGTCAGTTCAAGATCGACACTGCTGTTCGACAGGTTGGTGACGTCGAAGGCCAGTGCCTGATCGGTCTCGCCCGGCGCAACGCTGGTGGCCGCACCGACATTGGTGACGGTCACGTTGACGCGCTGGTCGACGGTGAAGCTGTCGGTCGCGGTCTCGGCGTTCTGGGTGACGCCGTTGACATTGTAGGTGACAGTCACGTTGTTGGTGATGGTGGTGCCTGCACTGGTCCCCTGGGCCAGAGCAGGGGCGCTCGTCATGGCGACAAGCGCAAACGCGCTTACCGCACCGAGCAACTGCTTGGTGGTCTTCATGTTTTCGGTCCTGAGTGTGTGTCCCGCGTGATCAAACCCGCCCGCAGGACGTGGCGGTTACCTTCCGCTGGTCAGCGGATGATGGCGGGATAGGTCAGCCGCCCCGAAGCGCCGGGGTCGATGCTGGCCAGCACCCAGCGGACGTGGGTAACGTCGGCATGGGTGGCGGGACGGGTGGTCCCGTCGGGATTGGCGATGGTCAGCGCGGCCAGCGCGCCGAAGCTCTTGCCGCCGTCGACCGACACTTCCAGCGTCGCATCGGCATCGGGCGCGAGGCGCACGGCGGCGGGCAGGGGATTGGTGACGACGAAGTTGGTCACCGCTTCGCCGCCCTTGTTGGCGTAGTCGGTGCCGAACACCAGCCGGTCGCCCGGAACGATCGCGGTGGGCTCCACCAGTTCGGTGCGCTCCTTGCCGTCGGCTTCGACGATGACTTTGACCGCCTTCACGTCGCCGTTGAGCGCGATCGGGCTGGAGGTCTGGGCGGCCAGCGGCAGCGCGGGCATGGCGAGCGCAGCGGCGGCTGCGGCGGTGAACATCAGCGTGGTCAAGGTCTTCATGGTCGTGGCCCCGTACATTTTTTGTTGTATTACCCGAATTTCAAATGTTTGTTTTTATAGTAGAATATTTGGTCGGTTTACTGGTCTAAGGTGACTTCGAAGGTGACGGCCCGGTTGGTGCCGGCAGTGACACTGCCGATCGTGACGGCGATGCCGTCGGCATCGGACGCCGTGCCCGCATCGCCATCGGTGGCGTCGGTCAGCGGGGCGGTGTCGAGCGTGAGGGTGCCGGGCGCGTAGGTCGTGCCGGCCGGAATGGCGTCGCGCACCACCAGATTGGCGACCGATCCGGTGCCGCTGACGCGCGCTTCGATGGTGAAGGTGGCGATCGTGCCGGGCACCGCGCTCGTCCCGCCGAAGGGATCGCGCAGCACCACAGACTTGACCAGCGCGACGCTGGCGACGGCATTGACGAGCGATCCGCGCGCGGTCGCCAGCGCGCCGGTATTGCCGACGATCGCATCGCCGCCGTCCACCCCTGCGCCCGCAAAGGCAGTGCCGGGGGTGCCGCTGCCGGTGACCGCCTCGGCGCTGAGATCGACATTGCTGGTCTGCGCATCGGTGACGCCGTCGGGCACGGTCACCAGCACGAAGACGGTGAGCGCCGCATCGGGCGCGAGCACCGCGGTGGTCTCAGGCGCGGTGAGGATCGCGTCGACGCCTTCGTCATAGGTGCCGTTGCCGTTGCTATCGATCGCGATCGCGCGCAGCGTGACATCGAAATCATTGCCGCCCACCGCGGTGTTGGCGAGCAGGCGGAAGGCTTCGGGGCCGTTGCCCTGGTTGGTCAGCTCGAAGGTCAGCACCGCATCGCCGGGCCGCGCGGTGACGGGGCCGGGATCGAGCGAGGTCAGCGTCACGTCGAGCAGCTCGTCGACCCGCACGGTGACGGTGTTGGAATTGACGTTGCGCGCAATGCCCGCCTCTTCGTAGCTGGCGACGGCGGTGTTCTCGATCAGCGTCCCCGCAGTCACGCCCCCCGCCAGCGCGGGCGCAGCGGTCAGCGCGGCCAGCGCCAGCGCGGTGCTGACGAGCGTGGTGGACGACAGGTAAAGATGGGTCTGCGTATTCATACCTCGGGGCATTTACGCGGCGATGGTTAGCAACTCGTTAGGAAAGCGGCCTGCCGATGGCCTGAACCGGCTCGTCGCACTGCCCCTCAAGGCCCCAGCCGACGGCAGACCGTTCTTGCAAACGTTTGATTTGTTGCAGAAGGTGGCGCATCGAAACCGGCGTCAGCCCGCCCGATCGATGCACCGTCAACCCGAAAAATTTTTTTCAGGTCGCCGGGTGCCCGCGCGCTGCCCGTTACATCTTGCGACAATTTTCCGCCTGCGCTGACAAATCGCTGGGACAGCCGCCCGCCATAAGGGCACCAGAGGCGGCGATGGTGCTGCCTTCCCTGAAAGGACTTCCCCCATGCGTATCACTACCATTCTCACCGGCGGTCTCGTTTCGCTCGCTCTGGCGGGCACGGCCATCGCCGCACCGCCCCAGTCGCTGCGCGGCGATCTCGACAAGAACGGCGAGGTCACGCTGGCCGAGGTCAACACCCGCCTCGACCAGCGCTTCCGGGCGATCGACACCAATGGCAACGGCCAGATCGAGCAGGCCGAGATGCAGGCCGCGCGTGAACAGCATCGCGCCAAGCGCGCCGAACGCCGCGAGGCCCGCGGGGCTGAGATGGCCGACAAGCGCGGCGGCGAACGCCGTGGCGGAAAGCGCGGCGAGGGGCGCGGCAAGATCGACGCCAACGGCGACGGCGTCATCACCCGCGCCGAATTCGGCGCCAGGGCGCTCGCCCGGTTCGAACGCGCCGATGCCAATAAGGACGGTGTTGTGACCGCCGAGGAACGCGCCGCCATGCGCGAGGCGCGTAAGGCCCGCCGCGGCTGATCGCACACCTTGGCAACGAGGCGGGGGCTGGCGCATCGCCGGCCCCCGCCTTCGCACACATTTGCCCGCAACCGTGCTATCGGACGGGCGCTGACCCGAACCACCGAAAGACCCGATGACCACCGCCAGACCGCATCTGCTGCTTGTCGATGACGAGGAATCGATCCGCAAACCGCTCGCTACGGTGCTGGCCAATGCCGGCTACCGCGTCACCGCCGCCGCCAATGCGGCCGAGGCGCGCGCGCATCTACAGGCCGGTGCCTTCGATCTCGCTATCCTCGACATCATGATGCCGGGCGAGGACGGCCTCAGCCTCGCGCGCTTTATCCGCGCCACAGGCGATCTGCCGGTTATCCTGCTGACCGCCCGCGCCGAAGAGATCGACCGCATCGTCGGGCTGGAAATGGGCGCGGACGATTATCTCGCCAAACCCTTCAACCCGCGCGAGCTGACCGCGCGCATCGCCGCGATCCTGCGCCGCAGCCAGCGCAGCGTCGGCGGGCCGGAGAATCACACGGCTTTCCGCTTCGGCCCCTGGATTCTCGATGTCACCCGCCGCCGCCTCGCCCACGAGGACGGGACCGAGGTTCCGCTCACCGGCGGGGAGTTTCTGCTGCTCGAAGCGCTGGTGCAGCGCCCCGGCATTCCCCTGTCGCGCGACCAGTTGCTTGATCTCACCCGCGGGCGGGAAGCCGGTCCCTTCGACCGCGCGGTCGACAACGCCATCAGCCGGTTGCGGCGCAAGATCGAGGCCGACCCCAAATCGCCCGAATTCATCAAGACCGTCCATGCCGCAGGCTATGTCCTCGCCGCGAAGGTGACGCGGCTGTGAGGCTGCTTGCGCGGCTTTCGCTGGCGCAGCAGGTGATGCTGATTGTCGCGCTGGGGCTGATCCTGGCGCAGTCGCTCAACTTCGCGCTGCAACTGCGCGAGCGGCGCGGGTTCGGGATCGAGAGCGCCGCCAGCCCGGCGATCGGGCGGCTGGTCGATGCGATAGAGGCGGGCGATGCGGGCGACATCCGTGCGTTCCCGCAACGCCGCGGGTTGCGGCGCGTGGCGGTGGTTGTTTCGCGCGCGAGCCCGGTTGCGCCCGATGCGGCGCGCCTGCCCGATATCGAGGCGGTGCTGCGCGCGCGCATCGACGAAGCCGCCCTTGCGGGCGTGGCCGACGTGCAGGCCGCCGTGCAGACGGGCCCGCGCGGGGGGAATGTCCTGATCGTCGCCGCCCGGCTCGCCGATGGGCGATGGCTCTCGGCCCGCGCCCGCGGCCCCGACCCGCTCGGCCCGGTGATCGCCGAGCTGGCGCTGCAGACGCTGGTGATCCTCGCCGTGCTGCTGATCCCGCTCTTGTGGCTGGTGCGCAGCGCCACCCGGCCGCTGGCGGTGCTGACCCACGAGGCCGACAGCTGGGAGGCGGGCCGCCACGGCGTGGCCCCGGCGGGCGACCCCGCGCCCGCCACCGCGCCGAGCGACGTGCGCGCGCTGGTCACCGCGATTGGCGCGATGAAGCAGCGGATCGTGCGAATGCTGCGCGAGCGCGACGTGATGCTGGGCGCGATCGGCCACGACCTGCGCACGCCGCTGGCGGCCCTGCGCATTCAGGTGGAACTGGTGGGGGACGAGGCGGTGCGCCGCGACATGATCGATTCGCTCGACCGGCTGTCCGGCGATCTCGAGGGGATTCTCTCGCTGGCGCGCAATACGGCCTCCGTGGCGCGCCAGCCCTCCGACCTTGCCGCCATCGCCCGCGAGGTTGGCGACGGCTTCCGCGCGAAAGGCGCGAATGTCACCGTGTCCACCGCCGCCCCGATCCGCGCCCCCGTCGATGCGGCAGCGGTGCGCCGCGCCCTCGCCAATCTGGTCGAGAATGCCGTGCGCTATGGCGGGCAGGTCACGATCGGGATCGAAGCGGACGAGCGCTTCGCCACCCTCGTGGTCGAGGATGACGGCCCCGGTATCCCGGAAGATCGGTTGCCCTCGGCGATGGAGCCCTTCGTGCGGCTCGAACCCTCGCGCAACCGGGCGACCGGCGGGCACGGGCTGGGCCTTGCCATCGTCGCCGCCATCGCCCGCGCGCATGGCGGGCAGCTGCGCCTTGCCAACCGGCCCGAGGGCGGGCTGCGCGCCGAGCTGGAACTGGCGCGGGATTGAAGCATACAGCGCGGCCGCGTGGGGCCGGGGGATCCGGTGTCCCGGATATCTCACATCATGTCAGGGAAAGATTGGTGCGGTCGAGAAGACTCGAACTTCCACGGGCTTTCGCCCACAACGACCTCAACGTTGCGCGTCTACCAGTTCCGCCACGACCGCACTCGGGGTATGTCGGGGCAGCCAAAGCGCTGGCCCCGCGGTAGGAGCGCGCCCCTAGCAAGGGGTTTGGCCGCGCGCAAGCGGTTTGACGCGCTTGTGCGCGAAGGTGTCAGTTGGGGGCCCAGCCGAGCTTGGCTTCGGCGGCATCGGCCGGGATGTTGCGCACCGCCTGCGTGACCTGAACGGTTTCTCCCGGCGCCAGATTGCGCTTGGGCGGGGGCACCAGCCAGTCGCCGACATTGCGGTCGCGCCGGTCCTGGAACACCAGCAGCACATCGGGCACCGCCACGGTCTCGCGGCTGGTGTTGGTGATGGTGCCGCGCACCTGGAAGATCGCCTCGCCGTTTTCGAGCGTCTGCTTGCGCTGCTCACCGGCGGGGAAGTTGAAATCGAGCGCCGACTGGCTTGCGCCGAAGGTCGGGCGCTTGATCGGCACCCAATCGGGCAGGCCATAGTAATTGACCGCCACGACCAGCCCGGTGGCGATCGCCGCGAACAGCGCCGCGGCCAGCGTCCACATCTTGAGCGTGTTGCGCCGCCGGGTGAAGGGCGCGCGGTAATCGAACTGCGAGCCGCCCTCCTCGTCCGCTTCCTCGTCATCGAAGGGCGGTTCGGGGGTGTCGTCGGCAAAGGCGGGGGCAGGCTCCACGGCGGGCGGAGCGGCGGGGGCACCCACCGGCGGTTCGGCCGCGCCGTCCTTGGCCAGCCCGCGCCGCAGCGCGCGCACGGCAAAGCCGGTGTCTTCCTCGGTATAGCCCGGAGCGCTTCCCGACGCCTCGGGCGAGCGCCAGTGGCTTACGGACGGGCCTTCGCTCGCGGGCTCGGGGGCCGGCTGCGGGGCCGGTGTCGCGACGGGCGGCTCGGCAGGCGGCGGAGGCGGCGCGGGCGCGGGTGTCGGCGAGGGGCGTGGCGCAGGCGGCGGCGACGGGGCGGGGGGCACCGCGCTTTCGGCGGGTTCCTGAAACCAGCTGTGCTTGCACTTGGCGCAGCGCACGGTGCGGCCCTCGCTGCCGACGGCGGCGTCGGGCACGGCATAGCGGGTGCTACAGGCGGGGCACACGATGATCATGTCGGCCGAAAGCATGAATCACCGCGCCCCCGCGCACAAGAGTGCAGGGGGCCGTCAAGGGCATTTACCCGCTGTTTTCCACATTGCGGGGGCAAAATCGGGTGATGGGCCGCACTCTTTGCAGCTTGCGGCTTTTCCGCACCCCGCCCCGCTGTTAGGTGCGGCGCATGACCGACAACCTCGCGGGCCATGTGAAATTCGACAATGTCGGGCTGCGCTACGGCACCGATCCCGAGGTGCTGAGCGACCTGAGCTTCACCCTGTTCCCCGGCAGTTTCTACTTTCTCACCGGGGCGAGCGGGGCGGGCAAGACCAGCCTGCTGAAGCTGCTCTACCTCGCCCAGCGGCCCTCGCGCGGGGCGATCCGGATGTTCGGGCAGGATCTGGTGACGATGCCGCGCGATCGCCTGCCCGATCTGCGCCGCCGCCTCGGCGTGGTGTTCCAGAACTTCCGCCTCGTCCCCTATCTCACTGCCTTCGACAATGTCGCGCTGCCGCTGCGGCTGGCGGGGACGGAGGAGAAGAAGGTGGTGAAGGCGGTGGGCGACATGCTCGACTGGGTGGGCCTGTCGCACCGCGCCCATGCCGTGCCGCCGACCCTGTCGGGCGGAGAGCAGCAGCGCGTCGCCATCGCCCGTGCGGTGATCGGCCGGCCGAAGATGCTGATCGCCGACGAGCCGACTGGCAACGTCGATCCGGACATGGCCTTGAAGCTGCTGCGCCTGTTCGAGGCGCTCAACAACCGCGTCGGCACCACGGTGGTGGTGGCGACCCACGATGTCCACCTGCTCAAGAAGGTGCCGGATTCGCTGATCATGCGGCTTCACAAGGGCCAGCTGTCCGATCCCACCGGCGCGCTGCGCTATCCACCGCGGCCTTCGGGCGTGAGCGGGGCACCATGAGCACGCTGCCGCCGCTCCCCGCCGGGCCCGACGCCGACGAGACCGAGGACGACGCCGCGCTCGCCGCGCCGCTGCCGCAGCGTCCGCTCGGCCGGGCGGCGGCGCGGCTGCTGCCGCCTGCGCGCCTGACCGGGCCGATCCCCTGGGTTATCGCGATCCTGATCGCGCTGGTGGTGATCGCCGCAGCCGGAGGGCTGGCTTTCGCCAATCTCTCCGCCAGCGCCAACGCCGGATTGTCGCGTGCGGTCAGCGTGCAGGTGATCGAGCCCAACCCCGATCTGCGCGCGGCGCGCGGGCAGGCGGCGGTCGACGTGCTGACCGGGCTCGAGGGGGTTACCGCAGTGCGCCTGCTGCCCGAGGCCGAACTGGTCGCCATGCTCGAACCCTGGCTGGGCGAAGGCGCGTCGTCCGGGGATGTGCCGATCCCGGCGCTGATCGATGTCGAGCTGTCCTCCGAGGCGGGCGCGGATGAGATCGCCCGGATCGAGGCTGCGCTCGCGGCGAAGGTGCCCGGCGCGCGGGTCGATGCCCAGGGCGATTTCCTCAAACCCGTGGCCGATGCGCTCGCAGCGGTGCAGTGGATGGCGCTGGCGCTGATCGTGCTGGTCGCGCTGGCGACCGCTGCGGCGGTGTGGCTGGCGGCGCGCAACGCCTTTGCCGGGGCGCGCGAGACGGTCGAGATCATGCACCTGCTCGGCGCGAGCGAGCGGCAGGTCAGCGCCGTGTTCCTGCGCGACGTGCTGCGCGAGGCGGTTTTCGGCGCACTGCTGGGCACCGGGCTGGGGGTCGCGGCGGTCTGGCTGCTCGGCCGGCAATTCGCGGCGCTCGGCAGCGCGATGGTGAGCGGCGGGGGCTTGACGCTCGGGGACTGGCTGGTGATCGCGGCGATTCCGCTCGCCGGGGTGCTGCTGGCGCTGCTCACCGCGCGGATCACCATTGCGCTTGCCTTGCGCGACATGCTTTAGGCGACGCTTGATGATCCGGCGCGTGCTCTCTGTGATATTCCTGGCCTGGGCGATCGGCTTCCTGTGGTTCGCCACCCTGTTGCCGCAGCCCGCCGAGGAAGGTGTGCGAACCGACGCGGTGATCGTGCCGACCGGCGGGGCCGGGCGCATCCCGCGCGGGCTGGAAGTGCTCGACGAAGGCCTGTCGCGCAAGATGCTCGTCAGCGGGGTCGATCGCGAGGTGCGCCCGCAGGAATTCGCCGCCCAGTTCGGCGTGTCCCCGCAGCGCATGTCCTGCTGCGTGACGCTCGGCTTTGCGGCGGTCGATACCCGCTCCAACGCCGCCGAAACCGCCAAGTGGGTCGCGCAGAACGAGGTGCGCTCGCTGCGGCTGGTCACCACCGACTGGCACATGCGCCGCGCCGCAGGAGAGCTTGCCCGCACGCTGCCCGACCATGTCACGGTGGTGCGCGACGCGGTGCCCTCGAAGCCCGATGTCGGCACGCTGTTTCTCGAATATCACAAGCTGCTCGCCAGCCGCGCGGCGGGGCTGGCGGACCTTTGAGCGGACTGATCGCCGCGCTGCGCAGCCTTGTCTTCTACGTGCTGTTCTATGGCGGCAGCGCGCTGCTGGTGATCGCCTCGGTGGTGGCGGTGACCGTGCGGCGCGGCTGGCTGCGCGGGATCGTCGGGCGGTGGGGCCGCTGGCATCTGTGGTGCGTGCAGCATCTGCTCGGCATCGAGGTGGTGCTCGATGGCGAACTGCCACAGGGCCCGGTGCTGATCGCGGTCAAGCACGAGGCCTTCTTCGAGGCGATCGACACCCCCCGCCTGTTCACGCACCCGGCGGTCTTCGCCAAGCAGGAACTGTTCCGCATCCCCGGCTGGGGTTATTCCGCGCTGGTCTATGGCCTCATCCCGGTCGCGCGCGGCGACGGCGCCAAGACCTTGCGCCAGATGCTTGCGCTGGCGAAGCAGCGGGTCGCGGAGGGCCGCCCCTTGGTGATCTTCCCCGAAGGCACCCGCGTCCCCCACGGGTCGCGCCCGCCGCTCCAAGCGGGCTTCGCCGGGCTCTACAAGCTGCTGCGCCTGCCGGTCGTGCCGATCGCGGTGGACAGCGGGCGGCTCTATCACCGCCCGGTCAAGCGGCCCGGCCGGATCACCTACAAGGTCGGCGACACGATCCCTGCGGGCCTCCCGCGCGAGGAGGTGGAGGCGCGGGTCCACGCGGCGATCAATATGCTGAACGGGTAGAGGGCGGCGGCTGAAGTCCGCTTTCACGTTTGCGGGAATTTGGCCCGAATGGCCGGAAGTGGGTGGGAAGGCGAATGGCAGTTTCTGACTGGATGCTGCTACAAAAATGTCGGCCATTCGCAAATTGGCGCGGTCTTTGCTTTTCGCGGGCAGTCCGCTTTCCGCTCAAGGTGGCCAATCTGACATTCGCTGATCGATTCAGCTATTGGCCTTTACCAGGCCAGTCGGTAGTCCATGTCCAATCGCCCTCCAGCCGAGCCACGTCGTCGCCAATCCAGCCATGAACGCAACCGCAAGGCTCGCTGCAAAAGGCGCTGCAGCAAAACCGCGTAGCCCTGCGTCCACAATTGCAGAGCCGGAAAGCGAATTTACCAGCAGAGCCTGAACGGACAGGATGACCGCGACTTCTGCAAAGGGGCGCGCGGCCTTGCGATCTCGTAGCCACAGCAGGGCTGCGATGAATGCAGCAAGGACTGTGGCGGCGACCACCGCATCAATGAGGTTGCCGAAATCCTCGATGCCCCTGATCTGGAATGGTGGGGCCAGCCCTACCAGAATACGGGCAAAGGGCGCTTGAAACAGCAACAGCGCGGTACCGAGCATATATCCTGCATGCGGGGCAGGCTGCGTCCGGTGACGTAGCGCCTGTCCATACAAATAAAGAAATGCAGGCAAGGTGATCGCGGTCGAAATGGCAAACATCGGGCCGACTGCACGATAGAACACGTCGCCTTGGTGGTAAAATCGCGCGGTTCCGTAAAGAGCTGCAACCAGCCCGGCGGAAATGAACGGCGTCAAGGCGAGACTCGCACGGCCAGCTATCCGGTGCGCCTGCCTTTTCCCCGCATGAATGCTTCGTGTCTGGAACAGCAGGAGCAGAACCCACAAGCTTGCGGTAGCCCCGTGCAGGTGCAATTCCCATGGCACCTCGCGCAGACGAGACCAGTAAAACGGCCAGAACCCTGCCATGATCAGCAGCAGAAGCCCGACGACCGCGAAGAAAGAGCGGGGATACGGCATGGACCCTCCGACCACAGGAGTGAGGGACTGCGATCTATCACTTTTCGCCGCCCTCCCGAAAGGCTGAAATCTCGACCGACCTCAATCGCTCCATCTTGTCGGTGCGGCCCGGCAGCTTTCGGGATGTTTCCGAGATCGCCTCAACAGCAGCTACTGGGTCGAAAGCCGAACGGCAGCTTTTTTCTGGCGCCAGCCTGAAGCTACCGCGCCCTATTCCCCGTGTTCGCGGCCGAAATCGGGGCGTTCGTCGTCCTGCCCCTGTTCGATCACCGCGCGGCGAATCGCGCGCGTGCGGGTGAAGAGGTCGAACAGCGCGTCGCCATCGGCGGAACGGATCGCGCGTTGCATCGCGGTGAGGTCCTCGGTGAAGCGCCCCAGCATCTCCAGCACCGCGCCCTTGTTGCTGAGGAACACGTCGCGCCACATCACCGGGTCGGAGGCGGCGATGCGGGTGAAGTCGCGGAAGCCGCCTGCCGAGTACTTGATGACCTCGCTCTGCGTCACGTCCTCCAGATCGCTGGCGGTGCCGACGATGGTGTAGGCGATGAGGTGCGGAATATGGCTGGTGACGGCGAGCACGAGATCGTGGTGCGCGGCGTCCATCAGCTCGACCTTGGAGCCGAGCGCGGTCCAGAACTCCGACAGGGCCTGAAGCGCATCCGCGTCGCAGCCTTCGGGCGGGGTGAGGATGCACCAGCGGCCCGCGAACAGCGTGGCGAAGCCTGCGTCCGGCCCGCTCTGCTCGGTGCCCGCGACGGGGTGGGCGGGGATGATGGTGGCGTCCGGCAGCGCCTCGGCCAGCGCGGCGGCGACTGCGGCCTTGGAGGAGCCGACGTCGCTGACGATGGCGTTGGGCTTGAGGCCCGGGGCGATGGCCCGCGCCGCATCGCCCATCGCGCCGACGGGGACGCACAGGATCACAAGGTCGGCGTCTGCGACGGCGGCCTCGGCGGTGTCGGCGATGGTATCCGCCAGCCCCCGCTCCGCCGCCCGCGCACGGACATCGGGGTCGCGGTCCCAGCCGGTGGTGACGATGTGCGGCGCGCGCGCCTTGGTCGCGAGCCCGATCGACCCGCCGAGCAGGCCGAGGCCGATGATCGCGAGCGACCGGATGGTCATGCCGCCTCTCCGCACAGCTGGCGGAGCGTGGCGATCACATCGCTGGTCGCTGCGGTGGTGCCGATGGTGATCCGCAAGCTGTTCGGCAGGCCTTGCGAGGGCAGGTGGCGCACGGCGTATCCGGCCTCGGCCAGCGCTTCGAGCGCTCGCGATGCGGTCACCGCGCCATCGAAATGGACGAGGAGGAAGTTGGCTTCGCTGGGCGAAGCGGAGATGCCGTGGTTGCCCAGCATCGCGATGGCCTCGGCCAGCCGGGCGCGTTCGCGGGCGTTGTGTTCGCGGGATGCGGCGACGAAGGTCTGGTCGGAGAGCGCAGCGAGCGCGGCCTTTTGCCCGCTCACCGAGACGTTGAACGCGCCGCGCAACCGGTTGACGAGGTCGATGAGGTGCGCCGAGCCGGTCACCCAGCCGACCCGCTCCGAGGCGAGGCCATAGGCCTTGGAGAAGGTGCGACTGACCAGCACGTTCTCGTGGGCCGCTGCGAGGGCGAAGGCTTGGGTCTGGAAGGCGGGGTCGACATACTCGCCGTAGGCCTCGTCCACCACCAGCAGTACGTCGGCGGGCAGGCCGGCGTGAAGGCGGGCGACCTCCGCGGGGGGGAGGAAGGTGCCGACGGGGTTGTTGGGATTGTCGAGCAACACCACGCGGGTCGCTGGCGTAACGGCGGCGAGCAGGTTGTCGACGCTCGCCCCGTGACCCTCGGGCTCGGCAAACACCGGCGTGGCCCCCACCTTCTGCGCCAGCAGCGGGTAGAGCGAGAAGGAGTAGCGCGACATCACCACCTCGTCCCCCGGCCCGCACAAGGCCTGCACCGCGCAGTGCAGCAACTCGCCCGAGCCGGTGCCGCAGACGATCAGCGCGGGGTCGAGCCCGTGAACCTGCGCGATCGCCTCCCGCAGCGCGCGCGCATCGGGATCTGGGTAATCGGCAGCGACATGCCCCTCGGCCAGCGCCGCGAGCGCCGCGGGGCTGGAGCCCAATGGGTTCTCGTTCGCCGACAGCTTCACCAGCGGCTTGCCGCTCGCCGACTTGGACTTGCCGGGGACGTAGGCGTGGATCTCGGCGATCCAGGGTTTGGGTTCGGGTCTCGACATCGGACGTGCGCGATAGCCAGTTTGCGGGTGCGAATACAGCGCGAAAACGCGGGCGTGCCTGCGGTGCCGATTGACACGCGCGGGGGGCTACCCCAAGTCGCACGGCCAATGAACGCCGCTCCGCCTGTCTCACCGGTCTACCGCGTCCCCGCCCCCCTGCCGCTCGACAGCGGGCAGGTGCTGGAGAATTGCGAGATCGCCTACGAGACCTATGGCACGCTCAGCCCCGACAAGAGCAACGCCGTGCTCGTCTGCCACGCGCTGACGGGCGACCAGTATCTCGCCAGCCCGCATCCGATCACCGGCAAGCCGGGGTGGTGGGAGCGGATGGTGGGGCCGGGCAAGCCGATCGATACGGGCCGCCACTTCGTGATCTGCGCCAACGTCATCGGCTCCTGCATGGGATCGAGCGGCCCGGCGAGCCTCGCGCCCGACGGTCAGCCCTATGCCATGCGCTTCCCCGTCATCACCATCCGCGACATGGTGCGCGGGCTTGTGGCGCTGCTCGACGGGCTGGGGATCGAAAAGCTCCATGCCGTGGTCGGCGGGTCGATGGGCGGGATGCAGGCATTGAGCCTTGCCGCCAACTGGCCCGAGCGTGCGGCGCGGGTGCTGGTAATCGCTTCGACCGCGCGCCATTCGGCGCAGAACATCGCCTTCCACGAAGTCGGGCGGCAGGCGATCATGGCCGATCCTGCGTGGAACGATGGCAACTACTACGCCAGCGACGCGCGGCCCGACAACGGCCTCGCCGTGGCGCGGATGGCGGCGCATATCACTTACCTCTCCGAAGCGGGGCTGACCGAGAAATTCGGCCGCCGCTTGCAGGACCGCGAGGCCAAGGGCTTCGGCTTCGACGCCGAGTTTCAGGTGGAAAGCTATCTGCGTTATCAGGGCAGCGGGTTCACCAGGCGGTTCGACGCCAACTCCTACCTCTACATCACCCGCGCGATGGACTACTTCGACATCGCGGAAGAGCACGGCGGGAAATTGGCGGACGCCTTCGCGGGGACGCAGGCGCGGTTCTGCCTCGTCAGCTTCGATACCGACTGGCTCTATCCCACCGCCGAAAGCCGCCACATCGTCCACGCCTTGAACGCGGCGGGGGCGAAGGTGAGTTTCGTGGAGCTCTCCGCGCCGCACGGGCATGACAGCTTCCTGCTCGAGCACGATCAGCTCGACCGGGTGGTGAAGGGGTTCGTGGAATGAGCCCCCCCACTTCCCGGCTACGGCCTGACCTCGCCGCGATCGCCGCCCATGTCGCGCCCGGCAGCCGGGTGCTCGACATCGGCTGCGGCGATGGGGCCTTGATGGCGGAACTGGAGAGCGTCAGCGGCTGCGATGCGCGCGGGATGGAACTGGACGGTGCGCTGGTGGAGCGCTGCGTATCGCGCGGGCTCAGCGTGGTGCAGGGGGACGCGAACCTCGACCTTGCCAACTACCCCGACAAGGCGTTCGACTACGCGATCCTCAGCCAAACGCTTCAGACCGCGACACGGCCCGATCTGATGCTCGACGAGCTGCTGCGAGTGGGGCGGCGGGCCTTTGTCTCGTTCCCCAACTTCGCCCACTGGCGCACTCGCGCGGCGCTGCTGCTGGGTGGGCGGATGCCGGTGACGCGCGCGCTGCCGGTGAGCTGGTACGAGACCGAGAACATCCACCATGTCACCGTGGAGGACTTCCGCGACCTCGCCCGGATGAAGGGCGCGAAGGTGGAGCGCGCGTGGTTCTTCTCCAACGAGAAACAAATCGGCGCGCCAGCAGCGAACTGGCGCGCCGAATTCGCAGTTTTCGAATTGAGTCGTTAGTTTTCGGCCACCTTCGGTGGCGCAGACCTCCCGCCCCGCCTCCCCGCCCGGCCACCAATAGTACCACTATGTTATGGTGGCCGGGCGGGGAGGCGGGGCGGGAGGTCTGCCGCTCGCGTCAGCGAGCGCGCAAACCAATCAAGCCCTGTGCAGCATGCACAGCTTGTGGCCGTCGAGATCGAGCACGTAGCCCAGATTCAGCGTGCCCATCGCGCCGGTGCGCGGGCCCGGGGGGTCTTCGATCGACTTGCCGCCCGCGGCCACGGCGGCATCGTGGAAGGCCTGCACCTGCTCCAGACTGTCGCAGGCAAAGCCGATGGTCGATCCGTTGGCGCAGGTCGCGGGCTGATCATTGATCGGCTCGCTGATCGAGAACATCCCGCCATTGTGCATCCAGAAGGCGCGGCGGTGGCCGGTGGCGGCGACGTTGATGTTCCCCGGCTTCGCGCCCAGCACGCCGAGCACCTTATCGTAGAATTCCTTGGCCCGGTCGAAATCGCTGGTCCCGATCATGATGTGACTGAACATGAAATTTCGTCTCCTCTCATAAGACAGGTTGCGGATTAGGACGGATCGCCCCCACCCGCAACGGCGATTTCGGTAGCCACAGGTTCAGGTGGGAGGGCATAGGAGAGGCCATGCTTATCCCCCTTTTCGCCGCCGCGCTTGCGCTTCAGGATGCTCCGCCGCAAGCCGCGCAGCAGCCGCCCGCCGAGACCGTCACGATCGACGAACTCCCCGTCGCCGATGCCGCCGCCGCACGCTGCGCGGTCGCCTATGCCACCATCGGCCAGTGGCAGAAGGCCGGCGACCCGCGCGGGGCGGGCTACCCCGAGGTCACCGCCAGCGGCGGGCGCGAATTCTTCGTGCGGGTGATGGCGCAGCTGATGGACACCGGTCTGACGCGCGATAACATCGTCACGATCGCTGCCAAGGGCGTGGAGAGCAACAACGGCCCCGATGGCGAACAGCGGGTCGCGCAGCTGATGCCCGCCTGCGAACTGATGAAGTCCGCCGCCGGGCTTTAAACTGTCGCAACATATCCCCGCACCCGCCGCGCGCGCCGCTGGATTCGCCGCGACAGATGGGGCATGGAATGGCCACCATGTGGCAACTCCATCAATTCCCGCTCTGCCCCTTCAGTCGCAAGATCCGGCTGCTGCTGAGCGAGAAGAACATCCCCTTCGATCTGGTGCGCGAAGACCCGTGGTCGGCCTCGGACATGTTCTTCAACCTCAATCCGGCCGGACGGACGCCGGTGATCGTCAATCCGGACAAGAACATCGTCATTCCCGATAGCCGCGCGATCGCGGAATATTTCGAGGAGACGGTGGAGCGTGGGTCCATGATCAACGGCACCGCCACCCAGCGCGCCGAAATTCGGCGGCTGGTCGCGCTGTTCGACGAGAACTTCTACGCCGATGTCACCGCGCCGCTTTTGTCCGAGCGGATGAAGAAGCGCATCTTGCGCCAGCCGCCCGACAGCGGCGCGCTGCGCAATGCGATGAAGATGGCGCACGGGCATCTCGACTATCTCGACTGGCTGATCGACAATCGCCCGTGGGTGGCGGGATCGACCATGAGCCTCGCCGATCTGGCCGCCGCCGCGCAGATTTCGGTCGCGGATTACCTCGGCGGGATCGACTGGGCGGGGCACGAACAGTCGCGCGGCTGGTATGCCGTGTTCAAGAGCCGCCCGAGCTTCCGACCGCTTCTCACCGAGCGGATGGAGACGATCAAGCCGCCCGCGCATTACGCGCTTCTTGATGGATAGCATCCTCGCTCACGGGGCCTGAAGGCCCCGTCGCTGCGGGCGCCCGTTCGGGCTTGCGGATTGCCTGCGGCAATCCGATATCAGCGCCAACTGGAAAGGTGATGATATGTCCGAAGATCCCCGCAGCCTGACCGAAGCCGAATGGCGCGAGAAGCTCACCCCCATGCAGTATCACGTCCTGCGCGAGGCGGGGACGGAGCGCGCCTTCACCGGTGAATACGACAAGTTCTACGACGAGGGCGAATATCACTGCGCCGCCTGCGGCACGCAGCTGTTCTATTCGACCGCCAAGTACAATTCCGGCTGCGGCTGGCCCGCCTTCACCAAACCCGCCGACGACGAGGTGATCGAGGAGCACCGCGATGTCAGCTACGGCATGGTCCGCACCGAGGTGCGTTGCGGCAAGTGCGGCAGCCATCTGGGCCACGTCTTCCCCGACGGCCCGCCCGAGCAGGGGGGCCTGCGCTACTGCATCAATTCCGCCGCGCTGATCTTCACCCCGGCCGAAAGCTGAGCCGAAGCGCCGTCATGGCGGGGGAGAGCGGTGTGCTGGCGGGTTCACCCCCGGTTAGAACTTGCCTATGCAAGGGGGCGTTTTGCTGCCCCTGCGCCGGGGGGCTTATGATGGGCAGGCCGAATGTCGAGACGGGGTGAGCAGTTGCAGAACAAGCGCGCGCGCGGTTCCCGCCGGGCGGCGGCCGAACGCAATGCCGCGCCAGCCTCCGACGCTGCGCCCACAGGGCCGGGCGGCGGGCCGCCGCGCTGGCGGGTGTGGTTGAAGCGGCTGTTCCTGTGGGGCGGCGCGCTGGCGGTTCTGGGCCTCGTCGTGCTGGCCTTCGCAGTCGGCTTTGCCGCCTCCTCGCTCCCCGATTACGGCACGCTCAAGGCGACCCAGCCGGGCCAGACCATCGTCGTGCGCGCGCGCGACGGGCGTGAGCTGGTCGAGATCGGGCCGAGCTTCGGCGAATGGCTCACCTACAACGAAATCCCGACAAACATGACCAATGCCATGGTCGCGGTGGAGGACAAGCGCTTCCAGTCGCATTTCGGGGTCGACCCGGTGCGCCTGACGGGCGCGGTGGTGGAATGGGTGACGGGATCGCGCTCGCGCATCGGCGGCACCTCGACCATCACCCAGCAGTTGGCCCGCAACCTGTTCCTCAACAACAACCGCACCCCGGACCGCAAGGCGCGCGAGGCGGTGCTGGCGATGGCGCTGGAATGGAAATTCTCGAAGGAACAGATCCTCGAGCTCTATCTGAACAAGGTCTATTTCGGCGGCGGGGCCTACGGGATCGACAGCGCCAGCCGCAAATTCTTCAGCCACCCCGCGAGCGAGCTCAGCGTCGAGGAAGCCGCGATCATCGCCGGGCTGGTTAAGGCCCCCAGCTCCTATTCGCCCACCGCCGACGTGCAGGCCGCGGTCGACCGTGCGCAGGTGGTTCTGAAGCTGATGCAGGAACAGGGCTACATCACCGCCGACGAGGCGCAGGTCGATGTCAGCGCGGTGCAGCTGAAGGAGCAGGCCGGGCAGAACTCGGTGCGCTACTTCACCGACTGGGTGCTGCCGCAGCTCGATATCATCCTGCCTGAAACCTACGAGCCGATCGAGGTGTGGACGACGCTCGATGTCGGGATGCAGCGCGCCGCGACCGCCGCGATCGAGGCCAATACCCCCAAGGGCGCGCAGGGTGCGCTGGTCAGTCTCGACCGCGACGGCGCAATTCTCGCGATGGTGGGCGGGACGGATTACGTCGCCAGCAACTACAACCGTGCCACCGCCGCACTGCGCCAGCCCGGATCGGCGTGGAAGCTGTTCGTCTATCTCGCCGCGCTCGAGGCGGGATACACGCCCGAGGACCGGGTCAACGACACCCCGGTGACCATCGGCGGCTGGAGCCCGCGCAATTCCAACGGTCGCAACGTGGGCGAGACCGATCTGCGCACCGCCTTCGCCTTCTCGATCAACACCGTCGCGGCGCAGCTCGGCAACGAAGTCGGGTTCGGCACGGTCGCGTCGATGGCGCGGCGGTTCGGGGTGAATTCCAAGATCGACACAAACCCTTCGATGGTGCTGGGTGCCTCGGAAATGCGCGTGATCGAGATGACCCAGGCCTTCGCCGGGATCGCGGCCAAGGGATCCGCGGTGCAGCCCTATGGCATCACCAAGGTGACCAGTGCGGATGGCGCGGTGCTCTACCGCCATGAAGAGGTGAACCCCTCGCCGCAAATCCCCGATTACGTCGTGGCCGGGATCACCGACCTTTTGCAGGCCGCGGTGCAGACCGGCACCGGGCGCGCGGCGCAGATCGGGCGGCCCGTGGCGGGCAAGACCGGCACCACCTCGTCGAACAAGGACGGCTGGTTCATCGGCTTTTCGAGCGGGATCACCACCGGCGTGTGGATGGGCCGCGACGATGCCAAGCCCGTCCCCGGCCTGCAGGGTGGCCGCGCCCCCGCACAGGCCTTTGCCGCCTATATGCGCTATGCCGTCAAGAGCCGCCCGGTCGAGGAATTCGACGTCACGCTCAACCTGCCCGAATGGCAGCTGGAGCCCGACGAGGAAGCAATGTTCGGCAGCCCGGACGACTATTACTACATCGACGAACAGGGCAACATGGTCGAGCCCGGCACGCGCGAGAACGGGCCGGATCCCTTCGGGCCCGACAGCGGGCGCGGCGTCAATGCACCGCCAGCGGCGAGCGAGGAGTTCCTCGAACAGGCAACCGGCGGCGCGCTGCCGCAGAACCCCCGCCCGCAACGTGATCCGCAGCGCGACCCGCCGCGCCGCCCGCCGCCGCAGCCCGCGATCAAGCCCGCAGATCAGTAGCGCGATCGCCGGGGGGATACGAAAAGGGCGCCGGGATCATCTCCCGGCGCCCTTTCATTTTTGGTCTCGCAATCCCGCTTACCGGAGGCGCACCGCGACGAAGGCGGGCGGGGTGGTGCGGCGCTGGATGCGCAGCAGGATCGCGTCGCGCTTCTCGGCGGTGGCGGCGTTGACCTGCGCCAGCAGCGCCTCGACCGTCGGGGTTGCCTGATAATTGGCCGACAGGATGATGTCGCCCCGGCGCAGGCCCTTGCGCGCGGCATCGCCATTGGGATCGACCGCGGCGATCACCACGCCCTGCAAATCGGCTGCGACGCCGAGCGAGCGGGCCACACCGGCATTCATCGGCATCACCTGCATCCCGAGCTTCTGCTCGATCGTGCTGTCCGACGTGCCCGGCGCCATCGGCTCTTCGGCCTCGGGGTCGAAGGTCTGGTTCTGCTGGAGCAGTTCCGCTTCGGTCGGGCGCTTGCCGAGCGTGACATTGATGTTCACCCGCTTGCCGTCGCGCAGCACTTCGACCGGGATGGTGGTGCCCGGCTGGAGGTTGGCGACGAGGAAGCTGACGGTCTGATCGGCGGTCACGTCCTTGCCGTTGACCTTGGTCAGCACGTCGCCCGAACGGATCCCGGCGCGGGCGGCGGGGCTGCCGTCCTCGACCGTCTGCGCCAGCTCGCCGCGGCGCTTGGGCAGGCCCAGCGAAGCGGCGAAATCCTCGTCGATCGGCTGGAGCCGCACGCCCATGTAGCCGCGCTGGATTTCCTCGCCCGAACGCAGCTTCTCGACGATCGGCGCGGCGATTTCGGCGGGGATGGCAAAGCCGATCCCGACGCTGCCGCCCGAGGGCGAGAAGATCGCGTTGTTGATGCCGATCACGTTGCCGCGCATGTCGAACAGCGGGCCGCCCGAATTGCCGCGGTTGATGCTGGCATCGGTCTGGATGTAGCGGTCATAGGCGCCGCCCTGGCCGGTGTTGCGGTAGACCGCCGAGATGATCCCGCTGGTGACCGTGCCGTTGAGGCCGAAGGGATTGCCGATTGCGACCACCCAGTCACCCGGACGCGCCGCGCTCGAATCGCCGAAGCGCACGAAGGGGAAGGTCTTGTTCGCCTTGATCTTGAGCACCGCGAGGTCGGATGCCGCATCCGCGCCGATCAGTTCGGCTTCGTATTCGGTGCCGTCCGTCGTGGTGATGGTGATCGATTCCAGCGTGGCACGGCTGTCGGGCGGATTGATCACGTGATTGTTGGTGACGACATAGCCGTCAGCCGAAATGATGAAGCCCGAACCCAGCGACTGCGCCTCGCGCGTCTGGGGCTCGCCGCCGCCGCCGCCGCCGCCGCGCCGGTTGAACAGTTCGGCAAAGGGCGTGCCGGCGAAGGGGTTGTTGGCGACCTCGACCCGCTGGCGGGTGGCGATGTTGACCACTGCGGGCTGCAACTGCGCGGTAAGATCGGCAAAGCTGGCCGGCGCGCCCGCAACCGGCACCACCTGGTCCATCACCGCCCCGTCGTTCTGCGCCACCTGCGCGCCCAGCGGCGAGCCGGTGATCAGCGAAAGGGTAGCGCCGCCCACCAGCAGCGCGCTCGACAGTCCGTATACATAGCGCACGTTGTTCACGTCCTCTTGGTCCTTGTCCTTTGGCAGAATGCGCGACGGCATCGCCGCGTTCCGCAAACCTTATTCGCGGGGCCAGCCGGATGGCTGGAGTGCGCCCCAAAATGCCCTTTTTGCGGCTTAACCCCGATTGAACGCCCCCCGCGCCCATCGCCGCGGATCAGCGCTTGGTCGATTGCCTAGCGCTCTCCCTTGAACTGGCGGAAGTATTCGCTGTCCTCCGACAGCACCATGGTGCTTTGCCCTTCGCCCTGAAGGAAGGTTTTCTTGTAGCTCTGCATGGCGCGGTAGAAATCGTAGAACTGCGGGTCCTTGCCATAGGCGTCGGCGTAGATGCGCGCGGCCTCGGCGCTGGCTTCGGCCTGGATGATCTGCGCATCGCGCTGACCGGCGGCGCGGATCGTGGTCGCCTCTTCCTGCCGGTCGGTCTCCATCCGGGTGAAGGCGGCATCGAGCGGACGGCCTTCCGGGAGATCCGCCGCCTTGATCCGCACGTCGAGCACCTGCGCGCCGTAATTGCGCGCCTGCGTGTCGAGCGTGGCGGTGATGTTGGCCATCGAGGTGCCGCGCTCGGCATTGATCAGCGCCGAGAAAGGCACGCGCCCCAATTCCTGCCGCAGCACCGAGGTAAGGATCGGCAATAGCTGGCTTTCGAACTGGGCTTCGGTCCCGGCGCGCTCGACCAGCTTGACCGGGTCGATGATCCGGTAGCGGGCATAGGCATCGACCTGCAACCGCTGCTGATCGCGCGAGAGCACCTGCGTGCGCTGCATGTCGACATCCAGCACGCGGCGATCGATCATCCGCACCTGCTCGTAGAACGGAACGCGGAAATTGATCCCCGCCCCGGTCTGGCCATAGGGCACGTCGGGCCGGAACTGGTTGAAGGTGCGCACCGGCTTACCGGCGGCGATCACCACCGCCTGATGTGTTTCGGGCACGATCACGATGCTCGATATCAGCGCGATCACCGCCACCACAGCGGCGATGATCAGCGCCTTGGTGTTCTGGAGAAGGTCCTTCATCACCTTACTCCCCCTGCTGCGGCGCGGCGGGCGCGGCCTGCGCGCGGCGCTTCAGTTCGGGCAGTGGCAAGTACGGGGTGACGTTGCCGGATTCGACGATGGTCTTGTCGGTTTTCGACAGGATCTGCTCCATGGTTTCGTAATAGAGGCGGCGGCGCGTCACTTCGGGCGCGAGCCGGTATTCCTCGTAGATGTCGTTGAACTCGGACGCGTCGCCCTGTGCCCGGGCAAGCAGCTGCTGGGCGACCGCGCGGGCGCGGTTGATCGCGGCGTCGGCATCCTGCTGGGCGCTGGAGACGTCCTTGAAGGCTTCCTCGACCCGGCCTGGCGGATCGACCTTGTTGATTTCGATCCCTTGCACGCTGATGCCCGAACGATATGCATCGAGCCGCGCCTGCATCTTCTCGCGCACTTCCTGCTCGATCTCGGCGCGGCCCGCGCCGGTCAGCACGGTGTCGAGCTTCTGCCGCGCAACCGCCGCGCGCATCGCCGCCTCACCGATTTCCAGCAAGGCGTTGCGCGGGTCGTTGAGCTGGTACTTATAAAGCGTCAGGTCCGAGATGTTCCAGCGGATCAGGTAGCTCAGGTCGACGAGGTTCTGGTCGCCCGTCAGGATCAGCTTCTCAGTATTGGTGCCGGGAATTTCCTCGAGCCGGACCTGCGTCACGTTTTCCTTCTCGACCATCTGGATCGGCCAGGGCGCGGTCATCTTGATCCCGGAATCGAGCGTGCCCGAATACTTCCCGCCGAGCCAGGTCACAACCGCCTCCTCGCCGGGCTGGATGACGTGGAAGCTGGTCACGCCGACCCAGATCAGCGCAACGCCGCCGAGGATCACCGGCACCCAGCTCTTACCGCCGGGGCGTTCGGGCAGGCGGAAGCCCGGCCCGCCGCCGGTGCCGCCGCCGCCTGCGCGGCGCGGGCCTTCGGGGCCGCGGTTCTTGAAGATGTCTTCGATGCTGGCCGAGCGGCGCTTGCCGGGCTCGCCGCCGCCGGGCAGCCACGGGTTGCGCGGGCCGCGATCATTGCTCGGCCCACCCGCGCCTTCGCCGCCAAGGCCCCCGCTGCCATCGCCCGAAGCCCCGTCCTCGCCGGAACCATCGCCCCCGCTGCCCGAGCCGCCCCAGGGGTTATTCTTGCCAGCCATGGCCAGGCCCTTGAGACCGGCGCCAAGACGCTCTTTCCAACCGTCCGTTCTTTGCATGGAATGTTTATAGGCACGCCATTCGGCGAAAAACAGGGGTTCGCTGCGTGATTTTGGTGTTAGAGGCGAGGCGCGATGAACAACACGTCCGACACGCCCCGCAATCCCGAAGCCGAAGAGGCGCTGATCCGCGCCGCGCTGACCCCGGAAATGAACCATCGTCTGCGCTCGGCCCGGATCGTTTCGGGGCGTGCGGTGATCGTTGCCGAGGCCGGCGATCTGTCCGATGCGGCGCGCGCCGAGCTCGAAGTCGCGATCACTGCTGCGCTGCTGCCGCTCGATGACGTGGACGAAGTGCGCATCGCGCTGACCGGAGAGCGCCGCCGCCGGCGGTTAATCGCGGTGGGCAGCGGCAAGGGCGGGGTCGGCAAGTCGACGCTGACCACCAACCTCGCGGTCGCGCTCGCCAGGATGGGCCGCCGCGTCGGGGTGATCGATGGCGACATCTACGGCCCCTCGCAACCCAAGCTGCTGAAGACCGAAGGGATCAAGCCCGCTGCCACCGCCGATGGCGCGCAACTGGTGGCGATCGACAGCCCTTACGGCGTCAAGGTGCTCTCGATGGGGCACATCGTCGCGCCGGGCAAGGCGCTGGCCTGGCGCGGGCCGATGACGGGCAAGGCGCTGTCCCAGCTGGTCGAGGCCGACTGGGGCGAGACCGATTTGCTGCTGGTCGACCTGCCGCCGGGGACGGGTGATGTGCAGCTTTCCATGCTCTCGGCGCACAAGCCCGATGGCGCGGTGCTGGTCTCGACCCCGCAGGATCTCGCGCTGATCGACGCCGCGCGCGCCGGGCAATTGTTCGAACAGGGCGAGGTGCCGATCATCGGGCTGGTCGAGAACATGGCGGGCTATGCCTGCCCGCATTGCGGCGAGGTCAGCGATCCCTTCGGACAGGGCGGGGTCGAACGGTTCGCGGCGGCGCTGGAAATCCCGTTCCTCGGCCGGGTGCCGCTGACGCTCGCCACCCGGATCGCGGGCGACAAGGGCGCACCACCGGCGGCGGGCGATGACGAGACGGCAGAACCTTTCCGCGCGATTGCCGAAAAGCTCGGCCGCTGGCTCGATACAGGGACGATCTAGGCCGATGCGAGTTTCGCGGCGCGGACTTCTGGCGGGGGCGGCGGCGGGCGGGGGCCTGATCGTCGCCTGGTGGCTGATGCCGCGCAGCTATGCCACGCCGCTGGTCGCGGCAAGCGGCGAGCATGTGTTCGGCGCATGGCTCAAGATCGCCACCGATGGCGTGGTCACGGTGGCCGTACCGCAGCTGGAAATGGGGCAGGGGATCACCACGCTGCTTCCCCAGATCGTCGCCTATGAACTGGGCGCGGACTGGCGGCAGATCGCGATCGAACCCGCACCGGTTTCGGGTGCCTATGCCAATGTCCCGCTGGCGACCAAGTGGATGCCGCTGTGGGACCCTGCCTTTGCCGGGCTGTCGGATGCGGCCGACGATCTCATCGCGCTGCGCTTTGCGCAGGGCCAGCGCTTCAACGCGACCGCGGCCGGGACATCGCTCGCCGCCTATGAGCTGCCCTGCCGCGAAGCCGCGGCGGCGGCGCGGGCGATGCTGGCGCAGGAAGCCGCCTCGCGCTGGGGTGCGTCGTGGGAGGAATGCGAGGTCGAGGGCGGCTTCGTCAAGCTGGGCGACAAGCGCCTCGGCTTCGGCGAGCTCGCCGAGGCGGCGGCAGGCTACACCCCGCCCGATCCGCCGCCGCTGCGGCCAGAGCCTCCGCGCGAACCGCCGCTCCCCGCCGATGTCGATGCCGCGCCGGCCTATCCCCGGATCGACTTGCCCTCGAAGGTCGATGGCACCTATCGTTTCGCCGGCGATGTGCGCCTGCCGGGGATGGTGTTCGCCTCGATCCGCCATGGCCCCGTCGATGGTTCGGAACTGACCGGCTTCGACCGCGAGGCGGCGGGCGGCGTGAGAGGACTGGCGGGGATCGTCGAGAGCAAGCGCTGGCTCGCGGTCGCCGCCGACACCTGGTGGGGCGCGGAGGCCGCGCTCGCGGCGATGAAGCCCAAATTTGCCGCGCCCACGCCGGTGGGCAGCGCCGATATCGCCGCCCGGCTCGATACCCTGCTGACCGCGGGCGAGGCCCATGTCATCGCCGAGACGGGCTATGGCGGCGAGGCACTGGAACGGGTCGATATCGGCCGCCGCTATGAGGTCGAGCCCGCCTATGCCGCACCGGTCGAAAGCGCGACCGCAGCGGCGCGCTTTGCCGACGGGCGGCTCGACCTGTGGATCGCCTCGCAGGCCCCCGAACAGGCGCGCATCGCCGCCGCCCGCGCGATCGGCATCGCGACCGAGGACGTGGCGCTCTACCCCATGCCCGCCGGCGGCAGTTTCGATGCCCGGCTGGAGCACGACCATGCGATCGAGATCGCGCTGATCGCCCGCGCGCTCGGCCGCCCGGTGCAGCTGACCTGGCCGCGGCGGGACGAGCTGATCCGCGCCAAGCCCCGCGCCCCTGCGTGGTTGCTGCTCGGCGCGCAGATCGCCAAGGGCGGGCCCGAGGGCACGGGCGGCGCGATCGACGCCATGCGCATCCGTATCGCCACCCCGCCCGCCGCGCTTGAATTCGGCAAGCGGCTGTTCGGCAATCTCACCAGCATGGCCGCGATCCGCGAGACCACGGGCGAGCCCGATCCCATGGCCTGCGAGGGCGCGGTGCCGCCCTACCAGATCCCGGCGCTGCTGGTGGAGCACATCCCGGCCGAGATCGGCCTGCCGGTCGGGCGGGTGCGCGGCAATGCTCACGGTCCGACGATCTTCGCGATCGAGAGCTTCATCGACGAAATCGCCGCCAAGGCGAAGCGCGATCCCTTCTCGTTCCGGATGTCGATGCTCGGAAGCGATGTGCGCCTCGCCGCCTGCCTCCAGCGCGCGGCGAGCCTGGCCGGGTGGGATGGCGGCGCCGACCAGAGCGGGCAGGGGCTTGCCTGCGCCCGCATCGGCGAGGGGCCAGAAGCCGCGCGCATCGCCTGCGTTGCCACCGCAAGGCAGGGCGAGGGCGGGGTGCGCGTCATCCGCCTCTCGGTCGCTGCCGATATCGGCCGGATCGTCAATCACGACATTGCCCGCCAGCAGATCGAGGGCGGGCTGGTGTTCGGCATCGGCATTGCACTGGGCAATCCGGTGCGGCTGCGCGGCGGGCTGCCCGAAGCGGTCGATCCTGGCGCGCTCGGCCTGCCGACGCTGGCGGAATGTCCCGAAATGCGGATCGAATTCCTCGCCAGCGAAGCCCCGCCTGCCGATCCCGGCGAGCTAGGCGCTGTCGTCGCCCCACCGGCGATTGCCAATGCGCTCTATTCGGCGACCGGCTTGCGCCTGCGCCGCCTGCCCCTACTTTCGGACGGCATATGATCCCGACATTTTTGCAACATGAAACCGCGCCAATCGCGGGCGTGCGGAAACCAAACGCCTGCCAACCGTTAGGCGGGCTATGACCTGGCAGACCCAGCGCCTTCCGGGCGACCATCCTCCTGTAAAGAGCGGCAAGATCGGCGTGCTGCTGATCAACCTCGGCACGCCCGACGGGCCCGATCCGGATTCGGTCAAGCGCTACCTCAAGCAGTTCCTGTCCGACACGCGCGTGGTCGAGATCCCGCCGATCGCCTGGCAGCTGATCCTGCGCGGCATCATCCTCAACACACGGCCCCAGAAAAGCGCCAAGGCCTATCAGAAGATCTGGACCGAGCGTGGCTCGCCGCTGGCCGACATCACCGCGCGGCAGGCTGAGGCGATGGTCGGCAAGTTCGGCGAGGCCGTGCAGGTCGACTGGGCGATGCGTTATGGCAACCCCTCGATCGAGAGCCGGCTGAAGGCGCTGATGGCCGACGGGTGCGACCGCATCCTGATTTCGCCGATGTATCCGCAATATTGCGCCGCGACGACCGCGACGGTGTTCGACGAGATCGCCCGCGTGCTCGGCAAGATGCGCTGGCAGCCCGCGCTGCGCTTCGTGCCGCCCTATCACGACGATCCGAATTATCTCGGCGCGCTGGCCGATGATCTGACCCGGCAGGTGCAGGCCCTGACCTTCAAGCCCGAGGTCATGCTGCTCAGCTTCCACGGGATGCCGCAGCAGACGCTGGAAAAGGGCGATCCCTATTACTGCCACTGCATGAAGACCGCCCGCCTGCTGCGCGAGGAATTCGGGCGTCGTCCCGAATTCGAAGGCGTGCGGTTCGAAACCACCTTCCAGTCGCGCTTCGGCCCGGCGGCGTGGCTCGAGCCTTCGACCGACACGACGCTAATCGCGGAAGGCGAGAAGGGCACCAAGCGGCTGGTGGTCGCCGCCCCCGGCTTTGCCGCCGATTGCGTCGAGACGCTGGAGGAACTCGCGATCGAAGGCCGCGAGGAATTCTGCGAAGCGGGCGGCGAGGATTACGCCGTGCTCGATTGCCTCAACACCTCCGATCACGGCCTTGCCATGATCGAGGCGATGCTGCGCCGCGAACTGGGCGGATGGATCTGAGGCGCGCTGCGGCGGCGATGGCATGGGCGGCGGCCTGCTGGGCTGCGCCTGCTGCTGCCTCGGACAAGGATTGCCAGCTGTTGCCGCCCGACGTCGAGGGCGCAGCCATATATGTCGGCTATTCCGAAAGCCGGATGTGCGAAGCCGGCCTCAAACCGCTCTGGCAGGGCCTGCCCGATGGGGCGGAGCAGGTGATGCGGTTCACTTTCACGTCCGGCCACGATCTTTTCTGGCGCAGCGTCACTATCACCTTGCGGCCCGATGGCACCGGGCTGCTCGAAGTTGTCGGCGGCGGGTTCAAGCGGCGCGATGTGCGCTCTCCCTGGGTGGAGATGCGCAAGGTGCGGCGGCGGCTTTCCTCCGAAGCACGGGCCAGGCTTGTCGCTCTGGCCGAGCAATCCGGCACCTTCGACCATGCGGTTGGCACATGGGACCGCCGCGCGGATGGGGAGACGGAGGTCTTTCTGCACTGCCAGACGCTGGGGATGGAGCGCGCCGATGCGGCGGGCTATCGCATTTCCACGGTCAATGTCGGCTGCAACCGCCCGGCCAAGCTGATGCCGCTGGTCAATGAGGTGATCCGCCTCGGCGGTATCGGCATGGTGCGCAGGAACTGGTCGGTGTATCAATGATGCCAGCCGCGCGGCACGGGAATTGACCGCCCGCGCCATTTACATCAGAGTCAGTTGCGAATCCGAACCCGATACGGAGTCTCGACCCATCATGGCCACCCTCGCCGAAGCCCCCAAGTCCCGCGACACTGCGCCTGCCGATGCGCCCCGCCACTGGGGGGAGGGCCGCCTGACCGAGGCTGATCTCGCCCACATCCCGGGCGAGGCGGGCTGGCCGCTGGTCGGCAACACCTTCACCATGCTCGCCGATCCCCACGCCTTCGCCGAGCGGATGATCGCGCGCCACGGCAAGGTCTACAAGAACCGCGCTTTCGGCGGCTGGCAGGTCGCGCTGATCGGGGCCGAGGCGAACGAGCTGCTGCTGTTCAACAAGGACAAGATTTTCTCCAGCGAACAGGGCTGGGGCCCGGTGCTCGACCAGCTCTTCCCACGCGGGCTGATGCTGATGGATTTCGAGCATCACCGGATCGATCGCCGCGCGCTCTCGATCGCCTTCAAGCCGGAACCCATGCGCCACTATTCGGGCGCGCTCAATCGCGGAATCGCGCGCGAAGTGGCGGGCTGGGCCGGGCCGCGCCTGTTCTATCCCGACATCAAGAAGCTGACCCTCGATCTCGCGGCGGAAAGCTTCATCGGTCTGCCGTGGGGGCCGGAAGCTGACAAGATCAACGAGGCCTTCGTCGACATGGTGCAGGCCTCGGTCGCGCCGGTGCGCAAGCCGCTGCCCTTCACCAAAATGAAGAAGGGCGTCGATGGCCGCGCGTTTCTGGTCGACTATTTCACCAGAGAAACGCTGCGCCGCCGCGAACAGGGCGGCGGGCAGGACATGTTCAGCCAGTTCGCCACCGCGACGCGCGAGGACGGCTCGCTGCTCCCCGTGGACGAGGTGGTCGATCACATGAACTTCCTGATGATGGCCGCGCATGACACCATCACCTCTTCGGCCACCTCGCTGATCTACCACCTCGCCACCAATCCCGAATGGCAGGAGAAGCTGCGGGCGGAGATCATGGCGGTCACCGGCGGGCCGGACGGGGAGGGCAACCCCCGCCCGCTCGATTACGACGATCTCGGCAAGCTCGACCTCACCGAAATGGCGTTCAAGGAATCGCTGCGGATGGTGCCGCCGGTGCCCTCGATGCCGCGCCGCGCGCTCAGGGAATTCGAATATGGCGGCTACCGCATCCCCGCGGGCGCGATGGTGGGGATCAACATCTACTGGACTCACCATTCGGAGGAATATTGGGAGAACCCCTTCACCTTCGATCCGCTGCGCTTCACGCCCGACAAGGTGAAGGCGCGGCACAAATATGCCTGGGTGCCCTTCGGCGGCGGCGCGCATATGTGTCTGGGGTTGCACTTTGCCTATATGCAGGTGAAGATCCTGCTCGCCCAGCTGCTCCAGCGCTACCGGATCGAGGCGGCGGCGGGTTACAACCCCGATTGGCAGGACTGGCCGATCCCGCAGCCCAAGGACGGGCTGAAGGTGACGTTTACACCGCTCTGACGTCGGCGCGGTCTGTCACTTGGGCCTGTCATCTCCCCCGATTGCGGCTAAGCCATACGCCATGGCACCTGAACCCTCCGAATCGACCCCCGACGAGGCCGACTATCGCGATCCCGACCCGTTCGAGGTCGAGGCGGCCGGCCACGGCTTTACCTTCTACCCGCACGGGCTCGATCGCCGGCGTGCCTTGGTCGACCTGATCGACAGCGCCGAGACGAGCCTGAAGGTGTTCTACTACCTGTTCGACAGCGACGAATCGGGCACGATGGTGCGCGATGCGCTGGTCGCGGCGGCGCGGCGCGGCGTTTCGGTGGCGCTGATCGTCGATGATTTCGGCAATGACGCGGGCGAGGAATTCTTCGCGCCGCTGAAGGAGGCAGGCGGCAGCTTTGCGATCTTCGCGCCCAAATTGAACTCGCGCTATCTGGTGCGCAACCACCAGAAATTCGTGATCGTGGACGAGGCGCGGGTGATGACCGGCGGGGCGAATGTCTCGGATCACTACTTCGCCGAACCTTGCGACAATGGCTGGTGCGATCTGTCGGTCACCATCGAAGGCCCGGTGGTCGAGCAGTTCACCCGCTGGTTCGGGTTGCTCAAGGACTGGACCGAAAGCGAGGCGGCCGGGCGGGTCAACCGGCTGCGGCGGCTGCGCGACATCGTCAAGGACTGGGACGGCGGGGATGGCCCGGTGCGGCTGCTGGTCGGCGGGCCGCTGGTGCGGCGCGGGCACTGGGCCTGGATGTTCCGGCAGGATCTGGTGAAGGCCAAGCGGCTCGACACGGTGTCGGCCTATTTCTCCCCGCCGCGCAGCTTCCGCCGCCAGATGGAGCGGGTGGCGCGGCGCGGCAAGGCGCGGATGGTGATGGCGGGCAAGTCCGATATCGGTGCAGCGATCGACATGGCGCGGCTGCTCTACGGCAGGCTGCTGCGCGCCGGGGCAAAGATCGTCGAGTTCCAGCCGTGCAAGCTGCACATGAAGCTGCTGGTGGTGGACGATGCCAGCTACGTCGGCAGCGCCAATCTCGACAAGCGCAGCTTTCGGATCAACGTGGAACTGATGGTGCGGATCGAGGATGCCGGAATGGCAGAGGCGCTGCGCGGGATGATCGACCACATGGAGGCGGCCAGCCTGCCGATCACGCGCGAGCGCTATGCCCGCGAGGCGACCTTCGTCAACCGGATGCGCTGGCGGCTGGCATACTGGATGAGCCTTGCCGATTACCGGGTGAGCAAGATCAGCGCGCGCTGATGGGTCGGCTTACGCGTGATTAACGCGCGTTTCACGATATGCCCGTAGAAGCCCCGGAATGGGTTGGGGAATTCATACGCTTCGCAAGCGCTTCGTACCGCCGATTCCGGCTGCGATCCGTGACGACTTTACCCTGCTGCGCGCGCGGCGGGTCGAGACCCAGACCCCGATGATGTATCTGATGCTGCTCGCCACCACGCCAACCGCGGCCTGGGCGGGAGCGGCCGATCTGCACTGGGGGATCAAGTACGGAATGCCCGCGCTGCTGGCGGTGTTGTGCGTGCTGGGGCTGATCGAGAACAAGGTCTCGCGCAGCCGCCATCTGAGCCTGCGCCGCGCGCGGCTGATCGTGAAGAAGACCGCCAGCGTTTCGGGCTGGGTCGGGGTGATGTGCAGCACCTGGGCGGTGCTCAACTGGTTCGCCTCGCCGATCGAGAACCACGCGAGCTTTGCCATGATCATCGCCATGGGTTCGCTGGCGACGGCCTATTGCCTGTCCGCGATCCGCTTTGCCGCGATCCTCAACCTGGTGATCGGGGTGGTGCCGATCTCGGCGCTGATGTTCGCTTCCGGTCGCCCGGCGGAAGTGGGGGCGGCGATGTCGCTGGTGCTGGGCACTGCGATCCTCGTGCGCTTCATCCTTCAGGGTCACGCGATGCTGGTCGATCTGCTGCAATTGCAGCACCAGACCCGCGATCTGGCCCATACCGATCCGCTCACCTGCCTTGCCAACCGCCGCGCGCTCGACGAACGGGTTGCCGCGCTGCTGGCGAAGGGCGCCGGCAAGGGAGCGGACGCGCCCGGCTTCAAGCTGGCGCTGCTCGATCTCGACGGGTTTAAGCCGGTCAACGACGTCCACGGCCATGCCATCGGCGACAAGCTGCTGTGCGCGATCGCCGACCGGCTGCGCGAGACCATCGGCGATGACGGGCTGGTGGCGCGGCAGGGGGGCGATGAATTCGCGGTGCTGATCCCGCCGCATTCTCCCCTGCGCGATGCCCCGCTGGCAGAACGCATCCTGATCGCGCTCGCCCGGCCGCACGACATCGACGATGTGCTCTTGCAGGTCGGCGCGAGTATCGGTGTGGCGCAGTGGCCCGAGGACGGCGGGGATGCCGACGCGCTGTTCGAATTCGCTGACCGTGCGCTCTATCAGGTCAAGGCTGAAACGCGCGCCGAGAGCCCGTCGCCAGCACTCGACCTTGCGGCCAGCGCGTAGGCTCTATTCGAACCCGTAGTCCGAATAGTCCTTGAAGTTGGGCGAGGTGAACTTGGTGATGTCGCTCTGGAAGTGGAGCGGGACGTTGCCGGTCGAACCGTGACGCTGTTTCGCCACGATCAGCGTCGCGCGGCCCACCAGCCCTTCGAACTTCTCTTCCCAGAGGCGATATTTCTCCTGCACGTCGGGCGGCGAGGAAGCATCGGGCGTGTCGGGCTTGACCAGCAGGTGGTAGTAATCGCCGCGAAAGATGAACCACACCATGTCCGCGTCCTGCTCGATCGAGCCGGATTCGCGCAAGTCCGACAGCTGCGGGCGCTTGTCCTCGCGGCTTTCGACCGCGCGGCTGAGCTGCGACAGGGCGATCACCGGAACCTGCAATTCCTTCGCCAGCGTCTTGAGGCCCCGGCTGATTTCGGAGATTTCGTTCACGCGGTTGTCGTTCGCGCGGCCCGAGCCTTGCAGCAGTTGCAGGTAGTCGACGATGATGAGGCCGATGTCGTGCCGCCGCTTCATCCGCCGCGCGCGGGTGCGCAAGCTCCCGATGGTGAGCGCGGGCGTGTCGTCGATATAGAGCGGCAGTTCCGCGAGCCGCTGGCTGGCATAGGACAGCTTCTGGAAATCCTCGCGGGAGAGCTTACCACTGCGCAGCGCTTCCGATGAAATCTCGGCCTGTTCGGCGAGAATGCGGGTGGCCAGCTGGTCGGCGCTCATTTCGAGGCTGAAGAAGGCGACCGGCGCGCCATAGTTGAACTCGCCCCCCTGATGCTGCCAGTCGAGATGCTTTTCGGCGCAGTTGAAGGCAATGTTGGTGGCAAGCGAGGTCTTGCCCATGCCCGGACGCCCGGCAAGGATGATGAGGTCGGAATCGTGCAGGCCGCTGGTCTTCTGGTCGATCGTGGCAAGACCGGTGGTCTTGCCCGACAGGCCGCCGCCCGATTGCATCGCCTTTTCGGCCATCCGGATCGCCTGCATCGCCGCTTCGCGGAAGGTCGAGGCTTCGCGCCCCGTCGCCGCACCCTCGGCCACCCGGAACAGGTCCGCCTCGGCCTGCGAGATGCGGTCCATCGGCGAGGTGTCCTGCGAGGTGTCGAGCGCACCTTCGACCAGCCCGCGTCCGACGCTCACCAGCTCGCGCAGCAGCGCAAGATCGTAGATCTGCTGCGCCAGTTCGCGCGGGGCAAGCAGGCCTGCGCCGCTCGCGGTCAGCTGCGCGAGATAGGACGTGCCGCCCAGCTCCTTCAGCGCCTCGTCCGCCTCGAAATAGGGGCGCAGCGTGACGGGCGAGGCGGTGGCATTGCGTTCGAGCAGCGCGAGGATGCGAATGTAGATCCGCTCGTGCAGCGGCTCGAAGAAATGCTCGGCCCGGATCGGCACCTGCAATTCTTCCAGCACCCGGTTGTCGATCAGCACCGCGCCCAGAAAGGCGGCCTCGGCCTCGATATTGGCGGGCAGCCTGGGCAGCGCAGGCTCGCCATCTGTGGCTTGCGGCTTGATCGGGGTGACTTTTTCGGGTTCGGCCATGGCGGCCTGATGCGCTCTCGGCGGGGTCGAAAGCAAGGGCCAACGCGGCCAATATTTATTTCGCACGCTGTGGATAGTGGGGAGAGCGTGTCGAAGTGCTTGAAGTGCGTGCCCTGCATCTGCGAAGGCGTTTCTCCATGGCCGATCGCCCGCCCGATTCCCTGCCGCCTTCCTCCGCGCCCGGCGCTGCGGGGGGCTATCGCATTGCCCAGGTTACGCTCGACGAGGCGACGATCCTGTGGCGCAATGCCGATGTCGAGCAGGAACGCCGCGTCGCGATCTACGATCTGATCGAGGAAAACAGCTTCAAGCCGCTGCGTTCGGCGGAGCGCGGGGCGAGCGGGCCCTATCACCTGCACCTGTCCGTTACTGACGGGCGGCTGGCGATGGATATTGCCGACACCGGCGGGCAATTGCTGGAGACGCTGCTGATCGGCATGGCGCGCTTCCGCCGCCCGATCCGCGAATATTTCGCGATCTGCGACAGCTATTATCAGGCGATCCGCAAGGCGACTCCGGCCGAGATCGAGACGATCGACATGGCCCGGCGCGGCATCCACAACGGCGCGGCGGAGCTGTTGCTGGAGCGGCTGGAGGGCAAGGTCGAAACCGACTTCGCCACCGCGCGGCGGCTGTTCACGCTGATCTGCGTGCTCCACATCAAGGGCTGATTCATGGCGCGAGGGGGCAAGAAGACCGCGCGTCGCGCGCCGCGCCGCTGGATATTCCGGCTGGCGGCGCTGCTGGCGCTGTTCGGTCTCGCCTTCGCGGCGTGGCTATGGTGGGACATGCGCAGCTGGCGACCCGACGAGGCGCGCTATCCCGAACAGGGCGCGCTGGTGCCCGCGGGAAGTGCGGCGATGCGGTTCGAGACGCTGAAGGCGGTTGGCGCGCAATTCGTCTATCTCCCCCTGACGGGCGAGGGCAGCGCAGGCTTCGCCGCGCGGCAGGCGCGCGCGCTGGCGGCGGGGCTGAAAGTCGGGGTGGTGCTCGATTTCGATCCCTGTACGCCGGCTGACGCGCAGAGCGGGGCCTTTGCCCAGCTGGTGCCGCGCGATGCCGACCTGCTTCCTCCGGCCATCGCGCTTGGCTCACTGGCGGAGAGCTGCGAGCCCAGGGTCAGCGATGCCGCGGTCGAAAGCGAGCTGATGACGCTGATCAACCAGATCGAAACGCACGCGGGCAAGCCGGTGATCCTCAAGCTCTCGCCCGCTTTTCAGGAACGCCACAACACCGCGACCACGCTGGCGCGCGATCTGTGGCTGGCACGCGACCGGGCGCGGCCGGACTATGCCGGGCGGCCCTGGCTGCTATGGAGCGCCAATTCCGCGCTCGTCACCGAGGCGAGCGAGGATCCGGTCGAATGGGTGGTGGTGCAGAAATGACGCTCGACGAAACGCAGGAAAAGAACCTCATCAGCGCCGCCTTTGCCGCTGCCGAACAGGCCTATGCGCCCTATTCCGACTACCCCGTCGGCGCGGCGCTGCTGTTTGATGATGGCGCCGTGATCACCGGCTGCAATGTCGAGAACGCAAGCTATGGCCTCGCCCTGTGCGCCGAGACCGTCGCGGTCGCCAAGGCGCTGGGCGAGGGGCGGCGCGGCGGGTTGCTGGCGGTCGCGGTGGTGGGCCTCAAGGCCGACCGCGAACCGATCACACCGTGCGGACGGTGCCGTCAGGTGCTGAACGAAGTCGCCGCCCTGGGCGCAACCGATCCGCTGGTGCTGTGCGTCAGCAAGGACGACGTGCGGCGGGTGGCGCTGTCCGCCCTGCTGCCGCATGCCTTCGGGCCATCGCACCTCGGCTAGGATTTCTTCCGGCCTTTGATCTCATTCTGGCAAAAGCAAAAGCGGGCCGGAAGCAATGCTTCCGGCCCGCTTGCCGATCGTCGATCCGAAGGTGGATCAGAACTTGAAACCGGCCGCGACGACGACCTGATGGCGGTTGTCGTTGGCATCGAGACCGAGCACCTCGCCCACGTTGTAGGTCGAATAGCGATATTCGAGCCGCCCGACGAAGCCGCCGAAATTGTGCTCGAAACCGGCGCCGACGCGCACGCCTTCGAGGTCATCGGCAAGGTCGACATCGACGCGGCTGTAGCCAGCCTTGAGATAGATGATGTCGTTTTCGTCCATATCGAGGCCAAGACGCAGGCCGCCGTAAATGTCGAGACCGGCATTGCCGACACCGTCGCTGATCGAGGTGTCGGTCAGTTCGGCTTCGATCCCCAGCAGCGCGCTGCCGGACTTGATGTCGTAACCGGCGATCACGCCGTAGACAGCGCCGGATTCGGCGTCGCTCTCGGCACCCACTTCGAGGTTGATGACGTCGAGGCCGCCAACCGCGCCGACGAAAAAGCCGCCGCCGTTGCTGCCGCTGTCCTGAGCCGCCGCCGGCATCGCGACCACAGCCGCGCCCAGAACCATTGCAACCGAAAGTTTGTTCATGAAATCGTTCCCCTGTTAATATTGCTTGGCGCCGCAATTATCCCAAGGAGATCGTCTGCAAAACAGGAATGTTGAGGGTGAGAAATCGCGATTGATGCAGTGTGGCCTAACTGTGACACACCGATCCGGCACGTCAGGCGTCGCGTCCTTCCAGCCACTCCACCAGCGCCGCCAGACATTCGCGGCCCAGCAGCTTGCAGCGCTCGGGCGAGAAGCCCTGTTCGGGCTCGGGGAAATCGGCGATGTCCTTGTAGGGCATCTCCAGCGTCATCGACACCGCGCCGAAACGCTCGGCAAGCTGGTTGGTGCTCATCGAGAGATTCGCGCGGCCCGCCGGGGCCTTGGGATAGCCGAGCTTCGTCTGGAAATCCGGCGTGCGGCGGTCGAGGATGCGCTGGTAACGGTAGAAACCCTCGCCCTGCTCTTCCTTCCACGACGGAATGCCCTCGAACCCGGCGAGGAACACCGCGGGGATCGCCTCGTCGGCGTGAACGTCCATCGCGAAGTCGACCCCGGTCTGATCCATCCGATTGCGGATCGCCAACACCTCGGGCGAGCGGTCTGCGGTCGGCTCGGCCCATTCGCGGTTGAGGTTGGTGCCCACCGCATTGGTGCGCAGGTGCCCGCGCCGCGAGCCATCGGGGTTGCAGTTGGGGACGATGTGGATGCGGCACTGTTTGCGCAAGCTCCGCGCGACCGGATCGGTGGGGTCGGTCAGGCATTCGAGCGCGCCTTCCATCCACCACTCGGCTTGCGTTTCGCCCGGATGCTGGCGGGCATAGAGCCACACCTGCGTTGTGCCTTCGCCCATTTCGAGGCAGTCGATCGGCTGGCCGTCGAGCGTGGTGCCGAGCCGGACGTAATCGACCCCCTCCGACGAGGCCGCCTCGGCAACCAGGTCATGATGCCGCTCCATCGAATAGGGCGCGAAATAGGCGCACCAGAACACGCCGCCAGCGGGCAGATAACGGATCGTCAGCGTGCCGCCCTCCTCGTCCTTGTCGAAGCTGGAGGCCGCGCGCGTCCAGTAGGCGCGGTCTTCGCTGACGCAGGCGTCGTAATCCGGCCAGCCGCCCGGATAGGCGCTGGCATTGAGGCCGGTGATCTTGAGCACCGCTTCCTCGCCAGCAGGCGCGGCGACGCGGAAGTGGAACCACTGGAAGAAGTCGGATTCATTGTCGCGGCGGATCGCGAGGCGCGCGGTGGCGCCCTCGATCCCCAGCACGTCGATATTGCCGCTGTCGAAACCGGCGTCGATGAAGAGTGTCATTATTGTCCTTGCAGCTTTTTGGCGTCGAGCGTCACGGTCTCGCCATTGCCACCGGGAAAGTCCTTGAACAACCCGGCGGCGAGCGTGCGGGCGCTGGTGTCCACTTGCGAATAGGGCGACTTCACCCCGGTCTCGATCTGGGCGCGGCCTTCCCACAGGGTTGCGCCTGCGGACTCGGCGATGCGCACCGAAAGCTCGGTCACTGCCGCAGGGCCCTCGCGCCCGCCGCCCAGATTGATGCCGACCCCCATGCCCACGCCGCTGCCGAAGCCGCCGGTCTGCCCGCCGACTCCGACGCTGACCGGGCCGCGCCGTTCGACCGGGGCGGCGGCGATGGGATTGCGGCTGGTGTGCACCGTCGCGGTCTGGCCCGCGGGGACGCCTTCGGGCAGCACGGTGTAGCCGAGCCGGGTGAGTTCGGCGGTGACGGCGGCAGTCACGGCGCTGCGGGCCGCCTGATTGGTCACCTCGTCGGGAAAGACCAGCGTGATGGTGCCCTGTCCCAGCGCCTGCGGCTGCGCGGCGACAAAGCGGGTGACCTCCACCGGCCCTGTATAGGGCGAGGTGGCGCAGGCCGATAGCGAAAGCGCGGCTGCGGCAGCGGCCAGCAGGGGAAGCGGGCGGAGGTGAGGCATGGCGGGGTTCCTTTCGTGCACAGCCGCTTATAGAGCGCCTGATTGACGATTTCTAAGCGCATTTGCGTGATAAGGCCCGGCACCATGCAGAGTTCCGTCAAAGCCCCCGTTCTGGTCACCGGCGGCGCCGGTTATATCGGCAGCCACGCGGTGCTGGCGCTGCGCGATGCCGGATGGCCGGTGGCGGTCATCGACAATCTCGT
Organism: Porphyrobacter sp. YT40; assembly: GCF_006542605.1. GTDB lineage: Bacteria > Pseudomonadota > Alphaproteobacteria > Sphingomonadales > Sphingomonadaceae > Erythrobacter. The sequence continues at coordinate 40,685 of NZ_CP041222.1, read as the reverse complement.
GACGGGCTTCCGCTTCGCCGTGCCCGATGGCGTGCCTTTCTATGAAGGCGACATCGCCGATGCCGATCTGCTGGCGCGCATCTTTGCCGAGCAGCAAACGCGCGCGATCATGCATTTTGCCGGGTCGGTGGTGGTGCCCGAAAGCGTCGCCGATCCGCTCAAATATTACGACAACAACACCGCCAAGAGCCGCGCGCTGATCGCCGCGGCGGTAAAGGCGGGGGTGGCGCATGTCATCTTCTCCTCGACCGCGGCGACCTACGGCATCCCCGATGTCGCCGCCGTGAGCGAGGATACGCCGCAGCGCCCGATCAATCCCTATGGCTGGTCGAAGCTGATGACCGAGCAGATGCTCGCCGATGTCGCCGCCGCCCATCCGCTCAATTATGGCGTGCTGCGCTATTTCAATGTCGCGGGCGCCGATCCGCAGGGGCGCAGCGGGCAGTCCACGGCGGGCGCGACGCATCTCATCAAGGTCGCGATCGAGGCCGCGCTGGGCAAGCGCGAATCGGTGAGCGTGTTCGGCACGGACTACGCCACGCATGACGGCACCGGGGTGCGCGACTATATCCATGTCAGCGATCTCGCCGCCGCGCACGTGCTGACGCTGGAGGCGCTGATGGCCGAGCCCCAGCGCTCGTTGACGATGAATTGCGGCTATGGCCGGGGCTTTTCGGTGACCGAGGTGCTCGACGCGGTCGACCGGGTGACGAATCGCCAGCTGGTGCGCCGGATCGAGGGCCGCCGTGCGGGCGATCCCGATTCGCTGATTTCCAATCCCGCGCGGCTGAAGGCGACGCTCGGCTGGGAGCCGCAGCACGCCGATCTCGACACGATCATCGCCCACGCGCTGGCGTGGGAGCGCAAATTGAGCGACTTGGTGAGGTGACCGGGGCAGGTTCGCATTGACGCGGGCCCCTCGTCCCGCTAACGGCACGCTTCAATTTCCGCGCGTCGGACCGTTCCGGCGCGCTTCTCTTTTGGAACAAGCGTCATGAAGATCGTCAACAGCCTGAAGTCGCTCAAGGGCCGTCACCGCGACAACCGCGTGATCCGTCGTCGCGGACGCACCTATGTGATCAACAAGACTGACCGTCGCTTCAAGGCCCGCCAGGGCTGATTCGGCGCGGCTGCCCGGCACGGGCGGCTGAGGAATTCTGCGGCCCGCCTCCTTGCCGGAGCGCGGGCCGCAGCCGTTTGGGATGGGCGTGATGCAGAAGGCTGTGGTGTTCGATGTCGGGCGGGTGCTGTTCCAGTGGCAGCTGGGCGCGCTGTTCGAAAAGCTGATCGGCGACCCGCAGGAACTCGAGTGGTTCCTCGCCAATGTCGTGACCGAGGAATGGCACTACGAGCATGATCGCGGCCGTGCGCTGGCCGACATGGTGCCGGAGCGGATCGCGCTCTACCCGCAATACGAATCGCACATCCGTGCCTATGCGACGCGCTTCAACGAGACCGTGCCGGGGCCGGTCGAGGGCGCGCACGAATTGGTCGAGCGGTTGGCGGCGGCGGGCGTGCCGCTGTTCTGCCTCACCAATTTCGGCGACGAGTTCTGGGAGGAGTTCCGCCCGACCCAGCCGATCTTCGATCATTTCGAGGACATCGTCGTCTCGGGCGTCGAGAAGGTCGCCAAGCCCGATGGGCGGATCTACGCCATCGTCGAGCAGCGCAGCGGGCGCGAAGGCGCGCAGCTGTTCTTCACCGATGACAACCCCGCCAACATCGAAGCCGCCCGCGCGCGCGGCTGGGACGCGCATCTCTTCACCGATGCGGCCACGCTGGAAGCGCAGCTGCTCGCGGCGGGCCTTCTCTAACACGCCAAATACGACGGCTGTCTCGGTCGCAAAGCGACCGCAAGGCCGACTGGCCTCAAGTAGCGAAGCGATAGGCCAACAAGGACGCGCGAACCGCAGGCGCTCAAGCCTGAAAGGCTTGAAACGCGCCGAGGATGCTCGCCCGGATGGGCGAGCGAAACGCAAAAAACTAACCCCCGGCCACGCACTGGGGAGAGCGTGCCGGGGGTCGTGGAGCTCTGTCGGGCTGGAGAGGCGCGCCGACAGAGAGGGACGTCGTGTCGGGTCAGCTGGCGATCAGCCGTTGCACTTGGCCAGCTCTTCGGTGGTGATGTCCTCGCCATCGACCTTGAAGGTCGCGACTTCGCCAAACTTGCGGTTCAGCGCGCGGCACACGCGCAGGGGGCGGGCGCTGGTCTTCTTGGCGACGCAGGTTTCGTCCTTGCAGGCCCAGGCCACGCCATCGGTCACGGCCTTGGTCTCGCTCGTCGGGGCCGAGAGGGTGGCGGTGTAATAGGGGCTGCCCGCGGCCTGAAGCGGGGCGGCGCCGGTGGCAACGCCGAAGCTGAGGCCGGTGTAAACCAGCGCCGAAGCGAGGATCGCGAGCTTGCCGGTGCGGGGGATGGAGAGGGAGTTGATCATCGGGGTATCCTTTGCCTGTTTTCAAAGAGGGGGCGGAGGCCCCTGTGGTCTCACTCGTTGTATTTTGCAACGCAACATTTCGATTCGAAACCAGTTGCTATTCGCTACCTAACCAACTAGGTTGTGAGTTGCAACTGAAAACTGAAATTTTTTTGTGTGGCCTGCAAAATCGGTTACACATGACCCCGGACGGGGAAGGGAAACGGCGAATGGGTGATTTGAGAGAACCGCTGCGCGAGCTGATCGAATGCGGCCTGCCGCAAGCGCTCGAGGTGATGGGGGAGCGCTGGTCCTTCATGATCCTGCGCGCCAGCTTCAACGGTCTCAAGCACTTCGAGGAATTCCTGAGCGAGCTCGGGATCGCCCGCAATATCCTCTCCAACCGCCTCGCCAAGCTGGTCGAACACGGCATCCTCAAGCGCGAGCCCTGCGCCGATGATCGCCGCAAGATCGAATATCGCCTGACCGACAAGGGCTTCGACCTGCTTCCGGCGATGCTGGCGCTGCGCCAGTGGGGGCAGAAATACGGCGGCGAGCGGGTGATCGAAGACCCGGTGCTGGTCGACGAGCGCGACCGGCTGCCGATCGGCCCGGTCTCGATCCTCGCCCACGATGGCCGCATCCTCGGCCATGAAGACTTGTGGCTGACCCGCCCCGCCGATCTCGGCAAGCGCGCCGACGGCACGCTGGCGACCCCCGGCCAGGCGCTCGGCCACGGCGATGTGATCGATCTGGCGTCGAAGACCGCGCGCGCGGGCTGATTCGCGCCGCGAAACCGGTCGATAGCTGCGCACCGGCGGGTGGCATGGCGCGGCCATTGGGCTAAGGCTCCCGCGCATGAGCGTGAGCCTGCCTCCCGAATGTCACGACATCCTGCATCGCACCTTCGGCTACCCCGCCTTTCGCGGGCAGCAGGAGGCGGTGATCGGCCGGGTGATGGCGGGCGAACACACGTTGGCGCTGATGCCGACCGGGGCGGGCAAGAGCCTGTGCTACCAGATCCCCGCACTCGCCCGCGCGGGCACGGCGGTGGTGGTCTCCCCGCTGATCGCGCTGATGCACGACCAGATCCGCTCGGCCACCGCAGCGGGCATCCGCGCCGCCTCGATGACCTCGGCCGACGGCGATAATGCCGCCACCGCCGAAGCCTTTCGCAATGGCGACCTCGACCTGCTCTATGTCGCCCCCGAACGCGCTTCGACCCCGGGTTTCCAGAACCTGCTGGAGCGCGCGCGAATCGCCCTGTTCGCCATCGACGAGGCGCATTGCGTGTCCGAATGGGGGCATGATTTCCGCCCCGATTACCGGATGCTGCGCCCGGTGCTGGATCGCTTCCCCGATGTCCCCCGGCTGGCGCTGACCGCCACCGCCGATCAGGCGACCCGCGCGGACATCCTCAAACAGCTCGGGATCGCGGAGGAGGGCCTGATTGTCGCCGGGTTCGACCGGCCCAACATCCGCTACGCCATCACCCCGCGCGACAACGGCACCCGCCAGATCACCGAGCTGCTCCAGCGGCTTGAGGGAGCAGGCATCGTCTATGCGCCCAGCCGCAAGCAGGCCGAAGACCTCGCCGCCGCAATCACCCGTTCCGGGCGCGAGGCGGGGTTTTACCACGCCGGACTGGAGCCGGAACGCCGCGCGCGGGTGCAGGCGGAATTCGTTGCCTCGGAAAGCATGGTGATGGTCGCCACCATCGCCTTCGGCATGGGGATCGACAAGCCCGACGTGCGCTTCGTCGTCCACGCCGGGCTGCCCAAGTCGATCGAGGCCTATTATCAGGAAACCGGCCGCGCGGGCCGCGATGGCGACCCGGCGGAAGCGCATCTGTTCTGGGGCGTCTCCGATTTCGCCCGCGCGCAGCAATGGCTCGCCGAGGTCGAACCCGCGCGGCTGGCGGGGGAGAAGGCCAAGCTCGACAGCCTCTCCGCCCTGGTCGAAACCCCCGAATGCCGCCGCGCGGTGCTGCTGCGCCACTTCGGCGAGCATCCGCCCGAGACTTGCGGCAATTGCGACAATTGCCTCGATCCCCCGCAGGTGGTCGATGCCAGCGAACTGGCGCAGAAGCTGCTCTCGGCGGTCTATCGCACCGGGCAGAGTTACGGCATCGGCCATGTCGAAAAGGTGCTGACCGGGCAAAGCGACGAGCGGATCACGTCGCGAGGGCATGACCGCCTGTCGGTGTTCGGGATCGTCGATGCGCAATCCGCACGGCTGCTGCGCCCGCTCACGCGCACGCTGGTGGCGCGCGGGATGCTGGCGGCGACCGAGCATGGCGGGCTGATGCTGGGGCCCGAGGCGCGCAGCGTGCTGAAGGGCCAGCGTAGCATCACCCTTGCAGAACCGCCCGCGCGCCAGCGCCGCGCGCGGCGGGGGCGGGGCGGGAACGACGCCCCCAACCCGGTCGGCAACCCGCTGTTCGAAGCCCTGCGCGCGAGGCGCAAGGCGCTCGCCGCCGAACATGGCCTGCCCGCCTATGTCATCTTCCACGATTCGGTGCTGCGCGACATGGCGCACCAGTGCCCCGAGACGCTCGGCGAACTGGGCCGCATCCCCGGCGTCGGCGCGAAGAAGCTGGAGACATGGGGGCCGGAATTCGTCGCCGTGGTGCGGGATCATCTGAAGGCTTAGCGCTGGGCGCGTCGCACCGAATAGTCGATCCGGATTCGCACCCAGCTGCCGAACTGCTCCCGCCCGCCGATCCGCGCCGGGCGGACGCGGAATTGCCACGCGGCGGCCATCACCGCGCGGCCGATCTGCGCGCCCGGCGGGGCTTCGGAGAGCAGCTGGCAATCCTCGACATAATAGCCCGTCACCGTCTTGCACGCGATCAGCGCGTACCCCGGCCCGGTGGCGGTGGAGAGGTAGCCGGCGAGCTCCTGATCGGTCGGCTCGCGATACCAGCGCGCGGCGTAGAGCGGCTCGCCATTGGGCGCGGTGCCGACCTGCTGGCTATCGCCCGCCCGGCGCGGATCGCCGGTGTCGGCCGGGCCGTAGGTCTGCCCCTGCCTGATCCTTGCCCCAATCTTCGGCGAAGGGCTGGCGCTCGGTTTGGGATCGGGTCGCGATTCGGGCTGGGGTGTCGGCGAAGGCGCCGGGCGGGGATTGGTGTCGAAAGGCGAGGCGAAGGGCTGTTCGGGCTGCGGCACCACCTGATCGGGCGTCGGCTGCGGCGCGCTGTCGGGGCTTTCGGCCTGCTGTTCGGGCGTGGTCTCGGCTTCCGGTTCAGCCTCCTGCGTGACGGTGGAGGCGGCGAATTCGGTAATCACCACCTTCTCGTCCGGCTCGCCCGCGATTTGCGTGCCGAGCGTCAGGAGCAACAGCAGGATCAGCGCCTCGAGCGCCAGCGCGATGCCGAAGCTCGCCAGCTTGCGCCGGCGCGCGGCGTCGCGCTGGCCGGCCCACAGGGCGGCAAGGCCCCGCCGCTCTGCGGTCTCCACTGCAAGAATATCGTCCGAAATCGCCACTGCGCCTTTGACAAGGCCGCTGGGGGAGGGGGCCTTCGTGGGCCTCTTAGCCCGTCATCAGCCGATAGGACAGGGCTTCGGCGATGTGAACGCGGCCAACCGTTTCCGCCTCGGCAAGATCGGCAATGGTGCGCGAGACCCGCAGCATCCGCGTATAGCCGCGCGCCGACAAACGCAGCTTTTCCGCCGCCTGCAACAGCAGCTTTCGCCCCGCCTCGTCGGGCGTGGCGTGGTGTTCGAGCCGCTCGCCCTCCAATTCCGCATTGGAGCGGACACCCCGCGCGGTCTGGCGTTGGCGCGCGGCGGCGACCCTTGCGGCGACCGCTTCGCTGCCCTCGGCAGGCGGGGGGAGCGTCATGTCGAGCGCGCTCACCGCGCCGACATGGACGTGAAGGTCGATCCGGTCGAGCAGCGGGCCGGACAGCCGCGCCTGATAGTCGCCGATGCAGCGCGGATACTTGTTGCAGTTGCGCGCCGGATCGCCCGCATAGCCGCAGCGGCAGGGGTTCATCGCCGCGACCAGCTGCACCCGTGCCGGGAAGGTGACATGGGCATTGGCGCGCGCGACATCGACCTGCCCCGTCTCGAGCGGTTGCCGGAGCGAATCGAGCACCGGGCGCTGGAACTCGGGCAATTCGTCGAGGAACAGCACGCCCAGATGCGCAAGGCTGACCTCGCCGGGGCGCACTTTCAGCCCGCCGCCGGTGAGCGCCGCCATGCTCGCCGAATGGTGCGGCGCGCGGAAGGGGCGGGCGCGGCTGATGCGGCCCGCTTCGAGCATCCCCGCGACCGATTGCACCATCGACACCTCCAGCGCCTCGGTCGGCGTGAGCGGGGGGAGGATGCCCGGCAGGCAGCTCGCCAGCAGGCTTTTCCCCGATCCCGGCGGGCCGACCATCATCAGGTTGTGACCCCCGGCGGCCGCGATTTCGAGCGCGCGCTTGGCGGTTTCCTGCCCCTTCACCTGCCTGAGATCATTGCCCATCGCCCCCTCGGCCACCTCGCCGCGTGGCGGTTCGGGCAGGACGAGGCTGCCCTTGAGATGCGCCAGCAGGCCCGTCAGATCGCGCGGGGCTAGCACGGGCACGCCGCTGGCCCAGCGCGCCTCGGGGCCTTGCTCGGCGGGGCAGATCAACCCCGTGCCGAGCGCGCTGGCGTGAAGCGCGGCGATCAGCACGCCGGGACTGGCGACCACGCGGCCATCGAGCGCCAGTTCGCCCACCGCGATCCAGTCTTCCAGTTGCTCGGCATCGGTCACGCCCATCGCGGCGAGCAGCGCCAGCGCGATCGGCAGGTCGAAATGCGATCCGTCCTTGGGCAGGTCTGCGGGCGAGAGGTTGACCGTGATCCGCTTGGGCGGCAGCGCCAGGCCCATTGCGGCGAGCGCGGCCTGCACCCGCTCGCGGCTTTCGCTCACCGCCTTGTCGGGCAGGCCGACGACGTTGAAGCGCGGCAGGCCCGGGCCGATGTGGCACTGCACCTCCACCGCGCGCGCCTCCAGCCCGAGGTAGGCGACCGTCCTCACCAATGCGACCATGCCTGCCCCCGTCCTTTCCCCGCCGCGGATTGTGCAGCTTTGTGAGAGGCTTGTCGAGCCGGTGCGCAGGATTAATCGAACCTTGCCGCGCGCCCCTGCACGAGCGCTAAGGACTTTCTCAAGCATAAATCTTCGCAATTTCGGAAAGGATGCCGGGCGACAGTGCGTAGGTCATGAACCGCGCCCTTGCCCTGCTGCTTGCCGCCCTTGCGATGCTGCTGCCCGCCACCCCGGCGCTGGCGCAGCAGACCGCGCGGGTTGTGACCACGGTCAGCTGGGTCGAGGAATGGGACCCGTCCACCGGCGAATGGGTGCGCGTCGCCGACGAAAGCGATGCCGCATTCGCCCCGGATTTTGCCCCCGATTTCGTGCAGGCCGCGCCCGGCCCCTTCACACACACCATCATCACCGAAGAACCGGTGCGCTTCATCGCCCAGACGCCGCGCCAAAGCGCAGTCAGCGCCGGGATCGCGCGTTTCGGCCCGTTCCGTGTGATCGACGACAAGCGTGCGGCGCTGGTCGCTTCGACCGATGCGGCCAGCCCGCAGGCCTTCGCTGCCATGCTCGCCGCCTTTCCGGGGCTCGAAGTGATTGAATTCGCCGATGCGCCGGGCACCAGTCACGATCTGGCGAACCTCGCGCTGGGTCGTGCCATCCGCGCTGCGGGGCTGGCGACCCATGTTCCCGCCGGCGGCTCGGCCCGCTCGGGTGCGGTCGAGCTGTTCCTTGCCGGAACCCGCCGCACCACCGCGCCCGGCGCGCTCTTCGCAGTCCATTCCTGGCGCGACGAGCGCGGGCGCGAGCCCTCCGACTTTGCGCCGGATGCGCCCGAAAACCGGCTCTATCTCGATTACTATGCCGAAATGGGCATGAGCCCCGATGAGGCCCGCGCCTTCTACGCCATGACCAATTCGGTGCCGCACGCCAGCGCGCTGTGGCTGGAAGCGGGCGAGATGGAGCGCTGGATCGCGCCTGCCACCCGCCGGATCGAGGGCGACGCGGCGGCGGGCGTGCGGCTGGCGCTGGGCCGGTCGGGCGATGCGCTCGGCGGGCTGGTGGCACAGTCGCTCGAACGGCTGGCGGCATGGGAGCTGCCGGGTGCTATGGCCGCTGCCCCGATCATCGCGCCCCGGCTGGCCTATGCCGATCCGGGCTTCGGGCTGCTTGACTCTCCGGCGGCTTTCCCATAACGGCCCCGGTCTGATTTACGGTCGCAGCGATGCGGCCCCGGTTGGTGTGCGGGCACAGGCCCGCTGCGCACTCGCCGGTCTCTTTGTTTCGAGGATGATATGAAGCGTACCTTCCAACCCAGCAATCTCGTGCGCGCCCGTCGTCACGGCTTCTTCGCCCGCAAGGCGACCCCCGGTGGCCAGAAGGTGCTCCGCGCCCGCCGTGCGCGCGGCCGCAAGAAGCTCTGCGCTTAATTCGCTGGCGCCCTCAGGCGCCGGGCGCGGGCCGTCCGGCCCGCTTGGCTTTCGCGGCATAAGCCGCGGCGGGCAGTCGCCCTTGCGGGCTCCCTTCGGGAGCCCGTTTGCGTTATCGGCGAACCCATGATTTCCGTTCTTACCAAGCGCGCGGATTTTCTCGCCGCCAACTCCGGCACCCGCAATGCGCGGGCCGGGTTCGTGCTGCTGACCCGGCCCAATGACGGGCAGGGCATCCGCTACGGGATCACCGTCACCAAGAAGATTGGCAATGCGGTGGTTCGTAACCGCATGAAGCGGCGGTTTCGCGAACTGCTGCGCGCCGCGCTCCCGGTGCGGGGCCTCGCCGATCACGATCACGTGCTGATCGGCCGTGCAGGCGGCGTCGAGCGCGATTTTCACCTGATGGCAGATGAGCTCGCCAAAGCCCTCGAACGCGCGCGCGAAGGGCGCGGCGATCCGGCGGGCGGGCGCAGGCCAAGGCGGGGGAATCGCCGCAAATGAAGCAGATCCTCATCCTCATCGCGCGCGGCTGGCAGCTTGGCCCTTCGCGCATCCTGCCGCCCTCGTGCCGCTACTATCCCTCGTGCAGCCAATACGCGATCGAGGCGCTGGGCAAATATGGTGCGGTGAAGGGTGGATGGATGGCGGCGAAGCGGCTAATGCGCTGCCACCCCTGGGGCGGGCACGGACATGATCCGGTGCCCTAGGGGGTCTGGAAACGGGACCGTTCTATCCCCATAATACACCTGTCGTCGCATACTCTCGGGGCATACACTTGGATAATCGCAACCTTCTGCTCGCTGTCGTGCTTTCGGTTCTGCTGCTCTTCGGATGGCAGGCGGGGATGAGCTATTTCTACCCCGAGGCCGCAGTGCCCGCGCCCATCGCGCCGGAAACGGGCGCGCCCCCTGCGGCATCGGCTGGCGGGCAGCCGGTCGCTGCCGGGGCTGCGACGCTGGGCGGAGAGGTCGCCGCGCCGCGCAAGGTCGATCTCAAGGCCGCGCTCGCCGGTGGCAACCGCGTCGCGATCGACACGCCGCGTCTTGCCGGGTCGATCAACCTCGTCGGCGCACGGATCGACGACATCGTGCTCAAGGATTACCGCGAGACGGTGGAGAAGGATTCGGGCCCCGTCCGCCTGCTCGCGCCCGAGGGCACGGGCGTTCAGTATTTCGCCGAATTCGGCTTCGTGAGCGGCGGTGCGCGCCAGCCGTCCAACCTGCTGTGGCAGGCCGATGGCAGCAAGCTGACCCCGGAAACGCCCGTCACCCTGACCCACACCGATGCCGCGGGCGTGACCTATGCGATCCGCTTCGCCATCGACAAGGATTTCATGATCACCGCCACCCAGTCGGTGACCAACAACAGCCCGGCGGCAGCGATTGTCCAGCCTTTCGCGCTGATCAAGCGCACCAGCACCAATGCGACGCTTGACCAGTTCGTGTCGCACTCCGGCCCGGTCGGGGTGTTCGGCGGAACGCTGTGGGACCCCCATTCCTATGACGAGCTGGCCGAGATCGGGCAGGAAGTGCCCGAAGGCGCGCCCGACTGGCTGGGCTTCACCGATCAATACTGGCTCGCCGCGCTGGTCCCCGGCGACGGTCAGGGCAACGTCAAGGTCGACGATGCCAGCTTCCGCTCGCTGCCCGGCAAGCTGTTCCGGTCCGACCTGCTCTACGCCGCCAGCACCGTGCCCACCGGCGGCACGGTAACGCAGGACACGCGCCTGTTCGCCGGGGCTAAGGAAAGCCGCACGCTCGACAAGTACGAGGACAGCGGCATCACCAATTTCGGCCTCGCGATCAGCTGGGGCTGGTTCAAGTTCTTCGAAAAGCCGATCCTGTGGCTGCTGCGCACCCTCAATGGGCTGGTCGGCAATTTCGGGGTGGCGATCATCCTTCTAACCGTCATCATTCGCGGGCTGATGTTCCCCGTCGCGCAGAAGGGCTTTGCCAGCATGGCCGCGATGAAGGCCGTGCAGCCCAAGATGAAGGAAATCCAGGAACGCTTCAAGGACGACAAGCAGCGCCAGCAGCAGGAAATCATGAAGCTTTACAAGGACGAGAAGGTCAATCCCTTGTCCGGCTGCCTGCCGATGGTGATCCAGATTCCGGTATTCTTTGCGCTCTACAAGGTGCTGGTGCTGGCAATCGAGATGCGGCACGAGCCCTTCGTGCTGTGGATCCGCGATCTCTCGGCGCCCGATCCTGCGCATATCCTCAACCTGTTCGGCCTGCTGCCCTTCGAAGTCTCGGGCTTCCTCGCGATCGGCCCGCTCGCGATCCTGCTGGGCATCACCATGTGGCTGACCTTCAAGCTCAACCCCTCGGCGATGGACCCGGTACAGCAGCAGGTCTTCTCGCTGATGCCGTGGATGCTGATGTTCGTGATGGCGCCCTTTGCCGCTGGTCTGCTGCTTTACTGGGTGACCTCGAACATCCTCACCGTGGCGCAGCAGAGCTACCTCTACTCCAAGCACCCGCAATTGAAGGCCGCCAACGCGATCGCCGAAAAAGCGGCGAAGGGGTAGCGGGCGTGGACGAACCCGAGGACTATGCGCGCGCCGAGGAAGCGGCATCGCGGCTCTTTTCCGGGCCGGTCGATTTCCTGCGCTCCGCCCCGCAGCTGCAATTCCTGCCCGATCCCGTGGTGCCGGAAATCGCCTTTTGCGGACGCTCGAACGTGGGCAAGTCCTCGCTGCTCAACGCGCTGACGGGCCGCAAGGCCATCGCCCGCGCCTCGGTGACGCCGGGCCGCACGCAGGAATTGAACTTCTTCGATGTCGGCAGGCCCGAGGAGGAGGGCGCGCTGCCGCTGTTCCGGCTGGTCGACATGCCCGGCTACGGCTTTGCCAAGGCCCCGGTGAAGGTGGTCGACAAGTGGAAGGCGCTGGTCAATTCCTACCTGCGCGGCCGCGCTGTGCTGGCGCGCACGCTGGTGCTGGTCGACAGCCGCCATGGGCTGAAGGACGTCGACCGCGCGATGATGAAGATGCTCGACGAGGCGGCGGTCGGCTACCGTGTGGTGCTGACCAAGACCGACAAGATCAAGGCGAGCGAGCTCGACAAGGTGGCCGAAGCGACCGCCGCCGAAGTCCGCAAGCATGTCGCCGCCTACCCCGAACTGCACCTCACCAGCAGCGAAAAGGGCATGGGGATCGCCGCCCTGCGCGCCGCGGTGGTCGCCGACGCGCTGGGCGAAGGGTGGATGGGCTAGCGGAGGTAACGCGTTGGGGCTGTGCTTTTGTAGCACTTTGCCCGCAATCGGCTTTTCCTTTGGGCGCGCGGCGATAGGCTGTTAAGGGGCCGCCCATGCTTACCATCGACAACGTCACCGTGCGGCTTGGCGGCCGGGCCATTCTCGAACGCGCCAGCGCGACCGTGCCGGTGGGCGCGCGGGTCGGGCTGATCGGCCGCAACGGCGCGGGCAAATCGACGCTGATGAAGGCGCTGATCGGCGAGATCGAACCGGACGATGGCGAAATCTCCAAGCCGGCCCGCGCGCGGATCGGCTATATCGCGCAGGAAGCGCCGAGCGGGTCGATGACCCCCGAGGACGTCGTCCTCGCCGCCGCGACGGAGCGCGCCGAACTGCTCGCGGAGCTCGAAACCTGCACCGACATGGACCGCATGGGCGACGTGCACGAGCGTCTGCTGGCGATCGACGCCTATTCCGCCCCGGCGCGCGCGGCCAAGATCCTGAACGGGTTGGGCTTCGACGAAGAGATGCAGCAGCGCCCGGTCGACAGTTTTTCGGGCGGGTGGAAAATGCGCATTGCGCTGGGCGCGCTGCTGTTTTCCGAGCCCGACATCCTGCTGCTCGACGAGCCGAGCAACCACCTCGACCTCGAAGCAACCTTGTGGCTGGAGAATTTCCTCAAGTCCTATCCCGCCACGCTGGTCGTGATCAGCCACGAGCGCGATCTGCTCAACAAGGTGGTCGATCACATCCTCCACCTCCAAGGCGGGCAGCTGACGCTTTATCCCGGCGGCTACGATGCCTTCGAGAAGCAGCGGGCCGAGCGCGCCGCGCAGCTCGCCGCGGCCAAGGCTTCGCAGGAGGCGCAGGCGGCGCGGCTGCGGGATTACGTCGCGCGCAACTCCGCCCGCGCCTCGACCGCCAAGCAGGCGCAGTCGCGCGCCAAGATGCTCGCCAAGATGCAGCCGATCGCGGCGCTGATGGAAGACCCCTCGCTGAGCTTCGACTTTCCCGATCCGGCCGAGATGAAATCGCCGATGATCACGGTCGAACAGGCGGCAGTCGGATACGGCGAGGCGCCGCCGATCCTCAAGCGGCTGAACTTCCGGATCGAGGCCGATGACCGGATCGCGCTGCTGGGTCGCAACGGCAACGGCAAGACCACGCTGGCGCGGCTGCTCGCCTCGCAGCTTGCCCCGGCGGAGGGCGCAGTCAATGCGCCGGGCAAGCTGAAGGTCGGCTATTTCACGCAGTATCAGGTCGAGGAACTGGCGGGGGAGGACACGCCGCTCGACCTGATGAACCGCGCGATGGAGGGGGCCTCGCAAGGCGCGGTGCGCGCGCAGCTGGGGCGCTTCGGCTTTTCGGGGCCGCGGGCGAACCAGCGAGTCGACAAGCTTTCGGGCGGAGAGCGGGCGCGGCTGGCGCTGGCGCTGATCACCCGCGACGCGCCGCATCTGCTGATCCTCGACGAGCCGACCAACCACTTGGATGTCGATGCGCGCGAGGCACTGATTCAGGCGCTCAACGGCTATTCGGGGGCGGTGATCCTGATCAGCCACGATCGCCACATGGTCGAGCTGACGTCCGACCGGCTGGTGCTGGTCGATGGCGGCACGGCGCGCGAATATGCCGGCAGCATGGATGATTACATCGACTTCATCCTCGGTCGCAACCAGCCCAAGCCGGATCGCGGCGGCAAGGCCAAGGGTGCGCGGAACACGGGTGCGGACCTGCGCGCGGCGCAATCGGAACAGAGCAAGGCCGAGGCGGCGATCGCGCGTCTGACCGCCGATCTGGCCAAGCTGGACGAGCGGATTCTCGCAGCGGAAGGGTCGGCGATGGCGGGCTTGATGAAGCAGCGTTCCGAAGTGGCCGACCGACTGGCGCAGGCGGAAGAGGCTTGGCTTGCTGCCGGGGCTGCGCTGGAGGCGGCACAGGCCGCCTGAGCGGTCTACTCCGCCAGCGCTTCCAGCAAGTCCGCGGCCAGCGCGCGTGCGGCAGCGGCGGCGGCTTCGCGGTCGGCTGTGTCGCCGACTTCGTAGGTATAGGCGGGGATAGCGTAGGTCTGGTGGAACCAGTTCTTGCTCGTCCCGCTGCCGGGGTTGGCGTTGCGCGGTTCGAGGGTGAAGGGATAGCCGGCGAAGGCCGCTTCCTTCCCGCCCAGCCAGCGCGCGAGGAAGGCGGCTTGTTCCGGGGTCGCTTCGTCCGGCCCTTGAACATAAAACAGGTTGCGCCCGGTCGAATGGAAATCGACCATCAGCACCGGACGCACTCCGGAAGGCAGCGCGGCGAGCCATGCGTTCACGGCGCGCGTCTCGGGCTGCGTGAAGGGACCCCAGTCGCGGTTCAGATCCACCGCGCCGCGATTGGCGCGCCAGTGGCCGCGCACCACGCCATCGGGGTTGAGCATCGGCACCACCAGAATCTGCACGTCCCCGAGGCTCCCCGCCCGCGCCGCAAGCACATCGACGAAGGCCTCCATCGCGATCGCTCCGGTCACCTCGGGCGGGTGCTGGCGGCCGATCAGAACCACCAGCCGCGGCGCGTCCTTGCGCCCTAGCCGGATCGCGTGGATCGAACGGCCATCATGCGAAGTGCCCAGCTGGAACACCGGCGCGCCGGACGCCTTGCTCCACCGCGCCAGCGCCTCGCCCGTTTGCTCCGGCACCAGCAATTCCTGCGCCGCGACCAGACCCGCGCCGGCTGGCACGTCGAAGCGCGCGGTCTTGCCGTCGGCGCTCACCTCTGCCTCGAGCGTGCGCCAGCCGCCGCCCGTCGCCAGCTTGGGGGCGTAGCGATGCCCGCTTTCGAGATAGCGCAGCGTCACGCTGACCGGCGCATCGCCGCTCGCGCTGTAGCGGAAGGCATACCACGGGCTGGGATTGATCGGCGGGGCGTGTTCGGGGGTGACGAGCAGGGTGAAGGCGCGCTCCCCCGTCACCGCGCAGGCGAGCGGCGGCGCGCCCTCGAAATCGAAGGCGAGGGTGACGCTGGCCGAGCGGCAGTCCCCTGCCACCGCTGTCGAAACCGGGCGCGGCGGGGGAGGGCTGCACGCTGCCGCCGCCAATCCCCCCGCCAGCAGGGCCACGCCGGCCCACAGGTGTCGCATCGCGCTGCCCATGGGCCGGAGACCTATCAGAAGTTCTTGCGCACTTCGACCCGCCACACCCGGCCCCGGGCCGAATGGAGCGCGCTGAAGAAGCCCAGATCCTCGTCCGCCAGCGGCGGGTCCTTGTCGAACAGGTTGTTGACCCCCAGCCGGATGCGGGTGCCGTCCAGCGCGCCCTTTTCGAAGGAATAGGACACGTTGAGGTTGACGGTCAGGATGTCGTCGACGCGGAAGAAGTTAGCGTTGGGATCGGGCGAATCGAACGGCTCGTCGCGGCTCACGCTGGTGTCCCACACCTGCCCGACATATTGCGCGAACAGGCCGACATCGACCGGGCCCATGCCCCAGTTGACCGAGCTGGAGAAGCGCCACTTGGGCCGCCCCTCGATCTCGAGCAGCTGGCCGAGACCGCCGACCACCACTTCGGGCGGCAGCAGCCCGTCATTGATCCCCTCGAGCAGTTCCTCGCCCTCGTTCCCCGCCGACTGCACGAAGCTGGTCAGGCGCGCGGCGTTGAAGCGCAAGCGAATATCCCCCGCGCCGAAATCGGGCACGTTATAGAACAGGCCGAAGTCCCAGCCTTTCGACACGCGGCTGTCGAGGTTGAGATAGGGATCGTCGACGAAGAGGATCTCGCCCGCTGCCGCCAGCCCGGTGCCTTCGAACAGCGCGATCTGTTCGGCGGTCGGATCGGCGCGGACGACCGCCGGGTTGGTGCCGCCCGCAAGCCGTCGCAGCAGGTCGAGCGCGATGGCGTTGTCATCGCCGAAGGTGCCGACAAGCCCGGTCTGCTTCACGCGCCAGTAATCCGCCGTCAGCGTCAGCCCCGGAATGAAGCCGGGTTCGAGCACCACGCCCAGATTGATGCTCTCGCTGTCTTCCGGCTGCAAGCGGTCGGTGCCCGAACGGAAGCTGATCACGCCCTCGCCGGGGCACACCGCGAGGCTGGAAAGCTGGCCCTTGGCGACTTGGGCGGCGCAGATCACGAAATCGTCGCGCGTGTTCGAACGGGTGGTGCCTTCGTCGTTGACCTGCACCAGGTTGGGCGCGCGGAAGCCCTGCGACCATGCGCCGCGGAAGGTGATCCCCGGCACGGTGGTCCACGACGCGGCGACGCGCGGGACGATGGCGGTCTGGTCGATATCCTTGAAGTGCTCCACCCGGCCCGCGAGCTGGAGGTTCAGCGCGCTGACGAGCGGGATGGCCATATCCTCGCTCACCAGCGGCACGAAGGTTTCGGCATGGGCCGACCATACGTCGCGCGAACCACTGGTGTCGGGCGAGGGGCTGGTGCCGACCACGTCCGAACCGAACTCCACGCCCGGGATCACGCTGTCGGTCCAGGTGATCGTGCCGTCGAGCCGCGGGTCGCGATCGTCGAAGAAGGTCTCGCGCCGCCACTCGATCCCCGCCGCAATTCCGACATCGCCGCCGGGCAGGGTGAAGAGGTCGGAGCGGCTGACCTTGAAGTCGGCCAGCGCCAACGAAGTGCCGCCCTTGCGGAACACGCTGATGCGGAACGGGTCGATGCTGCTGGTGGGGTTGGGGGTGCAATCGCCATTGCCCGGATCGCCCGTCACGCAGCCGCCGTTGAAGGGGTTGTAGGCATCGGGCGTCGACTTGTTGATCGCATCCTGCAGCAGCGTCAGCGAAACGCGGTTGCCTTCAAGGTCGGTGGTGCGCGCTTCGGAATAGACGAAGCCCGTGTCGAAATCCCACGAGCCGAAATTGCCCTTGAGGCCCGCGACGAGGCGATAGGAATCCTTGGTCACATTGACCGAGCGATTGCCCGCATCGACGAAGCGGTAGCGCTCCATGATCACGTCCGCGCCGCCTGCGGGAATGGTGGTGCCGCCGATCCGGTTGGGGTTGGGCGTGCCGTCGGGGAAGGTGACGGGGCCGAAGGGGTTCCAATAGGCGTTGCGGCTGATCCCCACCGGCACCGCGCTGAGGATCGCGGCCGGCGTGATGAACCGCTCGCTTTCCGAACGGTAATAGCTCCCCTCGAAATAGGCTTCGAGGCTGTTGGTGAGCTCGTAATTCAGCAGGCCCATGACGTTATAGCGGGTCTTTTCGCTGATCGTCGTGGTGCCGAAATTGGTGTTGTAACGCACCGTCGGGTCGGGCGTGATGCCGGGGCGTGCGCACAGCCCGTCGCCCAGATCGATCCGGCAACCCGTGAAGGTGCTCGGCTGGAGGTAGAAATCGTCATCCCCCAGCGGCGTGCGGTTGCTCGGTGCCTGAATGTCGAACTGGCCGAAGGGGCCGAAGGTGTTGCGGTTGTTGAACTGGTTGTCGCCCTCGAACGGCGTACCCACCACCAGCGCACGGCGGTCGTCGTCGGCGGCATAGTCGCGTTCGGACGAGGGCAGGCCGGTCTCGTGGAAATAGCCGCCATAGAGCGTGAGGTTGGCGCGGCCCCCGGCGAAGTCGAAGCCGTAGCCGCCCGCCAGCGCATAGCTTTCAAGGCTGGTGCCTTCCGAGGCGCGGAATTCGCCTTCGATGAAGCCGCCCCGGCGGTTGCCGCGCAGCACGGTGTTGACCACGCCCGCGACTGCATCCGCGCCGTAGATCGCCGATGCGCCGTCGCGCAGCACCTCGATCCGGCGCACGGAGCCCGGTGCGATCTCGTTGGTGTCGGGGCTGACCACGGGCACCAGCAGCTCGGTCTGGAAGCCGGGGTTCAGCACCATGCGGCGGCCATTGATCAGCAGCAGCGTGTTGCCGGTGCCGAGATCGCGCAGGTTGATCGAGGCCGCATCGCCGCGGGCGTTGTTGATGGTGGTGTCGTTCTGTTCGTTGAAGGCCACCCCGCCCGCCTGCGGGATCGAGCGGAACAGCTCGTCACCCGATGTCGCCGCGACGTTGGCGATGTCGATCTCGTCGACCACGGTGACGGGCAGCACGTCGTTGATCTTGGCGCCCTGAATCCGGGTGCCTGTGACGGTGATGACGCTTTCCTCTTCCGCCGCGGGTGCGGGCGGCGTTTCGGCATCCTGCGCATGGGCGGCCTGCGCCGCGATCAGGCTGGCGCCGCACAGCAGGGTGAACCTGCCAAGTCGATTGGTGGACATTCCTATTCTCCCCGTTTTTCGATGATCTTGAGTGATTGCGCCCACTTGGAAAAAAGCTCCGGCCACTGGCTGATGACCTGATCGGGCTGGCCAAGGCCCCAGCCATGCCCGCCGTCGCGGAACAGGTGCAGCTCCGCGCTCGCTCCGGCGGCGGTGAGGGTCTGGAACAGCAGGATGCCGTGCCCCGGCGGCGTGGTCGGATCGTCGGCGGAGGCGAAGATGATGGTCGGCGGCGCGTGCTTGTCCGCGTAAGTGTCGATCGACCATGCCGCCTCGGCCTTGGGGGTCGCCTTTTCGCCCACGATCTCGCGCCGGGTGCGGGTGGTGTCATAGGGCGCGCGCAGGGTGACGACCGGGAACAGCAGCACCGCGAAATCCGGCCGGGCCGAGACGTGCTCGAAGCGGTCCTTGCCTTCGTAGAGCGCACGTTCCGGCTGATAGGCGGTGAAGCCCGCGAGGTGCCCGCCTGCGGAAAAGCCCATGATCCCGATCCGGTCGGGCGCGATGCCGAATTCGTCCGCGCGGGTGCGGATGATCTTCATCGCGCGCTGCGCGTCCATGAAGGGGACGCTGGGATCCCACCCGTCGTTGGGCAGGCGGTAGATCAGCTCGAACACGGTGAAGCCCTGCGCGGCGAGCCATTCGGCGGCGGGCGTGCTCTCCTTCCACAGCTGGATGCGGAAATAGCCGCCGCCGCCCGCCACCAGCACCGCCGCGCCGTTGGGCCGGGCAGGGCGGAAGACCCGCATCCGGGGCGTCGCGATGTTCGACACCGCGCCGAAGCCTGCGCCTTTTTCGCCGAGAACCTCCGGCCCTTCGACCTTGCCGTTGCCCGGCGGGGTGCCCGGCCACAGGCGGATTTCCTCGCGCGCGGTATCGTTCGCGGCCGCCAGCGCGACAGGGGCGAACAGCGCGAGCAGCACGGCGAGGGCGAGGCGGATCATGGGGTTTTCTCCAATACCTTGGCGAGTTTCTCGCTCACCGGCCCGCTGCGCTCGTGGCGCTCGATATCCTCGGGCGGGAGCGGCAGGGGCGTGCCCGCGAGCGCGGCGGCGAGGCGTGTCTCGTCGAGCGCGCCTTCCCACTTCGCCACCACGATGGTCGCCACCGCATTGCCGATGAAATTGGTGAGCGCGCGGCATTCGGACATGAAGCGGTCGATCCCGAGGATCAGCGCCATCCCCGCCACCGGCACACTCGGCACCACCGAAAGCGTCGCGGCAAGGATCACGAAGCCCGATCCCGTCACCCCGGCAGCGCCCTTGGAACTGATCATCGCCACCAGCACCAGCGTCAGCTGCTCGGCCAGCGACAGCTCCACCCCCACCGCCTGCGCGATGAACAGCGCGGCCAGCGTCATGTAGATATTGGTGCCGTCGAGATTGAAGGAATAGCCCGTCGGCACCACCAGGCCGACCACCGCCTTGCGGCATCCGGCCGCTTCCATCTTCTCCATCAGGCTCGGCAGCGCGGCTTCGGAGGAAGAGGTGCCCAGCACCAGCAGCAATTCGGCGCGCAGGTAACGGATCAGCGACAGGATCGAAAAGCCGGTGAACCACCCCACCAGCCCCAGCACCACCAGCACGAACAGCAGCGAGGTAAGGTAGAACGTCCCCACCAGCGCGGCGAGATTGGCAAGGCTCCCGATCCCGAACTCGCCGATGGTGAAGGCCATCGCTCCGAACGCGCCGATCGGGGCGAGCTTCATCAGCATGTTGACCAGCTTGAAGATCACCTGCCCGAAGGAGGCGAGCACGTCGGTCACCAGATCGCTCGCCGGGCGGGTCGCGGCGATGGCGACGCCCGCGAGGATCGCCACCAGCAGCACCTGCAGGATCTGCCCGTCGGTGACGGCGCTGAACAGGGTTTCGGGAATGATCGAGAGCAGGAAGCCGGTGATCGTGGTCGCCTCGGCCTTGTCGGCATAGTCGGCGACCGCGGCGGTATCGAGCGTGGCGGGGTCGATGTTCAGCCCCTCGCCCGGGCGCACCAGATTGGCGACGGCAAGGCCGATGATCAGCGCCAGCGTCGAGAAGGTGAGAAAATAGGCGAAGGCCTTGCCCGCGACGCTGCCGACCGCCTTGAGGTCGCGCATCCCCGCGATACCCGTCGCCACGGTCACGAAGATCACCGGCGCGATGATCATCTTCACCAGCTTGATGAAGGCATCGCCCAGCGGCTTGAGGCTGGCACCGAACTCGGGCGCGAAATGGCCCACCATCGCGCCCAGCGCGATCGCGGTGAGCACCTGCACGTAAAGCTGCCGGTAGAACGGCAGGCGCACCGGTGCGGTATCGCTTGCAGTGATGGTGTGCGAACCCATCGGTCGCCGGCTCCCCCGTTGATCTGTTCTTTGCGGCCAAGAATCGGCGCGGGAGGGGCGCGCCGCAAGCTTTTGTGACAATCGTGGGCGATCACATAATTTCATGGACTTGTCGGAAACCTCCGGCGAGTTTGTGCGGATTTCCGCACAAAATTCTTGCGGGTTGTGCGGAAAGGCGCACAAGCTGTGCCAATAGGGAGAGCGAGTTTTGGCGAAGGGCGGCAGATTGGGGCGCTGGTATCTGGCGGGGATCGCCGGGCTGGCGCTGCTGCTGATCGGCGGGCTCGGGATGCTCGCGCTCGACCGTGCGATGCGGGTCAGCGCGCTCGAGGAAACCCGCGCCGCCGCCACCAGCCAGGCCGCGATCCTCGCCGCCGGGCTGGAGAGCGAGCTCAACAAGTTCACCCTCGTACCCAGCGTGCTCGCCGCCGACCCTGAGGTCGCCGCGCTGCTGGCGGGCGAGCGCGGGCAGCAGGCCGTGCTCAACCGCCGCCTTGCCGCGCTGGCGCAGCAGACCAATGCCGCCGCGATCTATCTGATGGACGCGCGTGGAACCACGCTGGCGGCGAGCAACTGGGACCGGCCCGACAGCTTCATCGGATCGAATTACGGCTTCCGGGATTATTTCGCGGGGGCGCTGGCCAATGGCACGCGCAGCGAATTCGCGCTGGGCACGGTCAGCCGCCGCCCGGGGCTCTATCTTGCCCAGCGCGTCGGCCCGGCGGAGCGGCCCCTGGGCGTGGTCGCGGTGAAGGTCGAATTCGACAGTCTCGAGGCCAAGTGGCGCAATGCCGAGGATGGGGTCTTCGTCACCGATGCGGGCGGGATCGTGCTGCTCGCCAGCGATCCCGACTGGCGCTTCCGCGCCGCGCCGCAAGCGCCCGGCGAGGCAGCCCCGCGCGATCCGGCGCGCGATGCGGTGCGCTATGGCGTTGCCGAGCCGCGCCCGCTGGCGCTGCCGGGGTTGGGGAGCGGGGCCTCTCCGGTCAGGATGATCGAGAAGATTCAGCCGATCGCCCCGGTCGGGTGGGAACTGCACCTGCTCGCCGACCCGGCCCCGCGCGTCTCGGTGGCGCTCGCCAACGGGCGGCTTGCGGGGGTCATCGCGCTGGCGCTGCTGGCGCTGGCGGGGGCGGGGGCATGGCTGTGGCAGCGCCAGCGCGAGGCGCGCGCCGCCGCCGCCACCGCCGCGCAGACCGCCACCTTGCGCGAGCAGCTCCAGCAGGCCAACCGCCTTGCGACGCTCGGCCAGATCACCGCCGGGCTGGGGCACGAGATCCGCCAGCCGCTCGCCGCGATGCGGGTCTTTGCCGAGAATGGCGAGCGCCTGCTCGCTGCCGCGCGCACTGAGGAGGCGGGCGAGAACTTCGCCCGCATCGCCGCGCTGGCGGGCCGGATCGGCGAGATCACCGAGGAACAGCTCAACTTCAGCCGCCGCTCCGCCGAAGAGCCGCGCCTTGTCACGCTTGCCGAGGTGATCGACGGATCGCTGCTGCTGCTGCGCGACCAGATCCGCCAGAAGGAGCTGTCGCTCACGCTCCCCGCGCCCGAGGCTGCCGCCGGGCAGGTGCGCGCGCGCCATGTCCAGCTGGAACAGGTGCTGGTCAATCTGCTCCAGAACGCGGTGCAGGCCTGTGCGCCCGGCGGCCAGATCGCGCTCGCCATCGCTGCCGAGGGGCCCGCGCTGCATCTCAGCGTCACCGACACCGGCCCCGGCGTGCCGCCCGCCTTGCGCGACACGCTGTTCCAGCCCTTCGTTACCGGCAAGCCCGAGGGGATCGGCCTCGGCCTCGCGATCGCGCGCGACATCATGCGCCAGCTGGGCGGCGATCTCGTGCACGAAGACACGCCCGGCGGCGCGCGCTTCACCATGGTCATGCCCGCTGCATGAGCGCGCTCGCCCCCCCGCTCCAGATCGCGCTGGTCGAGGACGACGTGCCGCTGCGCGAGGCGACGATGCAGATGCTCGCGCTCGAAGGTGCGGAGGTCACCGCTTTCCCCGATGCCCGCGCGGCGCTCGGCTGGCTGACGGCGGATTACCCCGGCGTGGTGGTGAGCGACGTGCGGATGCCTGGGATCGACGGGATCGCCTTCTTCGCCGCGCTGCGCGAGGTCGATCCCGATCTGCCGGTGATCCTCACCACCGGCCACGGCGACATCGCGATGGCGGTGGCGGCGATGAAGAACGGCGCGGCGGATTTTCTCACCAAGCCCTATGCCTCGGCCGACCTGATCCGCGCGGTGCGGGCGGCGGCGGAGCGGCGCGCGCTGGCGCTCGAGAACCGGCGGCTGCGCGATGAGGCCGGGCGCAGCGCCGAGGGGGCTATCCCGGGCACCTCCGCCATTGCCCAGCGCCTGCGCTCGGTGATCGAGGGGGTGGCGCGTTCGGAGATCGATGTGGTGCTGACCGGCCCGGCGGGCACCGGCAAGAGCCACGCCGCGCGCCTCATCCACGACTGCAGCCCGCGCCGCCCGCGGCCCTTCATTGCGGTCGATGCCGGGGTGCTGGCGCATGAGGATGCCGAGCTGCTGCTGTTCGGGCGGGATCCGGGGGGTGGGGGCCTCTCGCGCACCGGACTGATCGAGCGCGCCAATGGCGGCACGCTGTTCCTCGACGAGATCGAGACCGCACCCCCGGTGCTGACCGCGCGGCTGCTGTCGCTGGTGGAAAAGCGCACCGTCCTGCCGATCGGCGCGGCCCAGCCCCGGCGGTTGAATATCCGCATCATCATCGCGCGCCTTGCCGGGAGCACGGGTGCGGAACCCGCGCGCGATCCGCTGTGGCACCGGCTGGGCGCGGTGCAGATCGCCTTCCCGCCGCTGGGCGAACGGCGCGAGGATCTGCCCGAATTCTTCCGCCGCTTCGTCGCCCGCCATGCCCGCGAACTCGACCTGCCCGCCCCGGCGATCAGCGCGGGTGTGTGGCGGCACGTGCAGACTCATGACTGGCCGGGCAACCTCAACGAACTTTCGGGCTATGCCCGCGCCTTCGTGCTTGGCCTCGTCGATCTTGCGGAGGACAGCCCGGCCTCCGCCCCCGTTCCCGGTGGCAGCCGCCCGCTGGCGCAGACTGTCGCCGATTTCGAGCGCACCGTGCTGGAAGACGCGCTGCGCCAGTGCCGGGGGGACATCGCCGCAGTGCAGGCGCTGCTGCAAACCCCGCGCAAGACGATCTACGACAAGCTCGCCAGATATGAGCTAAAGCCCGCGCAGTTCCGCTGAGCCGCCGCGCAAGGCCTGACCGCTCAGAACCCGTAGCGCAGCCCCAGCCACAGCGTGCGCGGCACGCCGAGGTCGATCGATCCGCCCTGATTGCGGGTGACGATGGCCTCGTCGGTGAGGTTCTCCGCACGGGCGATCAGTGACAGCTTGCCCCAAAGCGGCGCGGCGGCGAACAGATCGAAGGTGGTCGCGGGCGGCAGGCGGTCGCTTTCGAGATCGTCCTCGAACTGCGCGGCGGTGTGCCGCAGCGTTCCGGCCAGCTGCCAGCCATCGGCCGGACGCCAGCCCAAAGTCAGCGTGCCGGAAAAGGCCGGGGTCTGCGCCGGGCGGTTGCCGTCGAGCGCCAGCGATGCGCCTTCGCCGCGCACCTCGGCATCGGTCCAGGCGAGCGCGCCGTCGATGCTGAAGGTGCCGAACTTCGCCGCCAGATTGGCCTCGATCCCGCGCGCCTTGATCGCGGGCAGATTGGCGCGGCGGCGCAGGTTGGGGCCGATGGTGACATTGGCGATGGCGTTCTCGACTTGGTTGTCGAAGGCCGTCACCGACAGCACCAGCGCGTTGATGGGCTGCCAGTCGAAGCCGACCTCGAAGCCCTCCAGCCGCTCGTTTTCGAGCGCGGCATTGGCCTCGGTCACCACCGGAAACACCACGAAGGGGCGGTAGAGCTCGTTGAGGGTCGGCAGGCGCAGCCCGGTATAGACCGCCGCGCGCAGATCGAGCCGCCGGGTGGCGTAGAACAGCGCGCCCGCGCGCCAGTTCAGCGCCCAGTCGCTGCGGTCGGGGGCGACAAGCGTGCTGACCGGCGCCCCGCTCGCACTGACCGCGCGGTAGAAGCCATCGGTGATGCTGGTGCGGTCGGCACGCAGGCCGCCGTTGATCGTCAGCGGGCCGATCTGCCAGTCGTCCTCGATGAACAGGCCGAGATTGCTTGTCGCGCCGCCTTCGCGCCGGCGTTCGGTGATCGCGCCCGAGACCGTATTGATCGCCTCTTCCTGCAACTCCCCGTCGGCGCGGCGGTAGTCGACCCCGATGCGGATATCGTGCGCTTCGAGCAACGGCGGGCGCAGTTCGAACTTGCCGCCGATCCCGGTCGAGGGCGTGCGGCGCTGGTCGAGCGTCGGGGTGAAGCGGGTCGAGGAGATCACCACATTGCCGAAATCGCGCGCCTGCACATAGGCCAGCGCATCGAACTGCCACTCGCCCCGCCCGACGAAGCGGACCGAGGCTTCCTCGCCGTTGCTGAAGGAATCCGCGCCTTCGAAGCGCAGCGTGCGATTGTCGCGGAAGGCGGCGACGCGCGCCTGCACTTCGACCGTGTCGGTCAGCGGGGCTACGGTGCGAAGGGCCGCGTTCCAGCTGTCGAACGCGGCGCGCGCGCTGGCGGGGACGCGCTGGTCGGCGGGGGTCGTAAAGAAGCCCTGTCCCCGGTCCCAGCGCCCGCTGGCGACCGCGAACCCGCTGCCTAGGCGCTGCGTGAGCACCCCGCTTGCCTCGGTCTCGGCGCGGTCATTGATCGCGGCGCTGCCGAGGAAGCCTGCGGTATCGCCGGGTTCGGCGCTTTCCAGTTCGATCGTCCCCGCCAGCGCGCCCGCGCCGAAGGGGCCGGAGCCGCCGCCGCGCGTCACGCGGATGGTGCCGAGAGTTTCGGGCGCAATCGCAGAGAGCGGGATGTAGCCGAAGAAGGGATCGGCCAGCGGCACCCCGTCGAGCAGCACCAGCGCGCGGCTGGTGGCATTGCCGCCCAGCGCCCGCAGCGTCACCCCTTGCGCGCTCGGGTTGGACGAGCGGCTGTCCGACCGCCGGAACTGCTGGAAGCCCGCGACATTGCGCAGCACATCCTCGATCCGGCCCGAGGGGCTGGCGATGATCGTCTCGCGTTCGAGAATGGTCGTCGCATAGATCGCGCTCGACAGCGCGGGATCGAGCCCGCGTCCGGTGACGATGATTGCCTCGGCAGGGCTGGCCTCCTCGGAGAAATCCTCGGCCCAATCGGCATCGCCGTCTTGGGCATCCTGCGCGGCCAGCGGGAAGGGGAGCGACAGCGACAGCGCAGCCGCGCCGAGGGTGAGGCGCTTGGGGGTGTTCATCGGGGGACTTTCAGGTCTGCAGGGATCAGGTGGCGAACAGGCTGGCGGGGTCGGCGAAGGCCTTGAATTCGAGCGCATTGCCCGAAGGGTCGCGCAGGAACATGGTCGCCTGCTCGCCGGGCTGGCCCTTGAAGCGGATGGTCGGTTCGATCACGAAATCGGCGCCGCCCGCGCGCAGCCGCTCGGCCAGCGCTTCCCAGTCCTCCATCGACAGCACCAGCCCGAAATGCGGCACCGGCACGCCGTGGCCATCGACATGGTTGCTCGCCCGGTCACCCGCCTGCCCCGGCGCGAGGTGGGCGACGATCTGGTGGCCGTGGAAATCGAAATCGATCCATTCCGCGCTCGACCGTCCCTCGGCGCAGCCCATCACCCCGCCGTAAAAGGCGCGGGCGGCGGCGAGATCGTCGACCGGAAAGGCGAGGTGGAAGGGGGGCAGGGTCATGGCGGTGGCTCCTTATCGGCCCGCGATAGCCCGTTCACGCTCGACAGGAAAAGACTGAATATCTAGGGCAGCCCGATAATCAGTCCCGGCAAGGTGGAGCGCGCGGCGGCATGAAGCTTATCATCGGCAACAAGAACTATTCGAGCTGGAGCCTGCGCGGCTGGCTCGCGGTCAAGCAGTCGGGCCTGCATTTCGACGAACTCACCGTGCCCATCATGGGCGAGGAGTGGGACCGGATGAAGCAGGACATGGGCGAGGTGCAGCCTTCCAGCGGCAAGGTGCCGATCCTGTGGGACGGCGAGGCGGTGGTGTGGGACAGTCTCGCGATCATGGAGTATTGCGCCGACAAGGTCGGGCGCGAGCGGTTCTGGCCCAAGCAGGAAGCCGCGCGGGCGATGGCCCGGGCGATGGTGGCCGAGATGCATTCGGGCTACCTTGCCTTGCGCCGCGAAATGCCGATGAACATCCGCCGCCGGGTGGAACTGGCCGGCCTGTCGGACGCGGCCAAGCACGATATCGTGCGCATCCTCACCCTCTGGGCCGAGGCCCGCGCGCGGCACGGCAGCAGCGGGCCCTATCTGTTCGGCACCTTCGGGGCGGCGGACATCTTCTACGCGCCGGTCGTCACCCGCTTCGTCACCTATGGCATCGGGGTGCCCGGCTTTGCGCAGGCCTATATGGAAGCGATCACCGAGCATGAATGGATGCGCGAATGGGCGGGTGCGGCCGAGGAAGAGGAATGGGTGATCGAACAGTTCGAGCAGGTGACGTGATGCGCGCGCTGCTTGCCATCTGCGCGGCGCTGCTGGCGCTGCTGCCTGCGCCCGCGAGCGCATGGGGCTTTTTCGCCCACCAGCAGACCGGCGCGATTGCCGAGGCCAATGTCTCGCCAGAGGTGCGCGCCAAAATCCGCGCGCTGCTCGCTTACGATAAGCAGTTGGGCACGCCCGAATGTCCGCTCGAGACCATCGAGGATGCGGCGGTCTGGGCCGATTGCATCCGGGGCGAGGGCTGGCGCTGGGGCTACACCGCCGCGTGGCACTACCGCACCGCGCCGGTGTGCGAGGCCTTCAATGCGCGCGGCAATTGCGCAGGGGGGAACTGCGTCACCGCACAGATCACCCGCGCGCACCGCGTGCTGGCCGACGAGCGCCTGCCCCCGGCGGTGCGGCTGGAAGCGCTCGCTTTCATGATCCACTTCGCGGGCGACGTGCATATGCCGCTCCATTCGGGTGACAACGAGGATCGCGGCGGCAACGACCGCGAGGCCGATTACGGGATCAAGCCGGGCCTCAACCTTCATTCGATCTGGGACGGCCCGCTCGCCGAACGCGCGATCAGCGATCCTGCCGATCCGGTGGTGCGCCGCTATACCGCCGCCGAGCGCGCCGATCTGGCCGGGGGCACGCCCGACGACTGGGGCCGCGAAAGCTGGGAGATCGCAAGGAGCTTCGTCTACCCCACCGCCTTCGACACCGATGATCTGTGCAGCGCGCCCCTGCCGGAAAAGACCGCGCTCACGCAGGAGGACATCGTGCGCGGCGTGCCGATCGCCAAGCGGCGGGTGCAGCAGGCGGGGCTGAGGATCGCCGATCTGCTCGAAAGCGCCTTCGCGCCGGGGCCTCTGGTGGTCGAGGATGACCGGCGGCGCTAGAGCGCTTTCGCCGCGAACCACAGGCCCACGCCGAGCATCACCAGCGCCAGCACCCGGCGCACGAACCGCGCCCGCGCCTCGGCCATCAGCGCGCCGCGCGCCCGCTCTGCCCCCAGCACCAGAGCGAGGTGCACCGCGGTGGCGATGGCGACGCTGAGGCTGGCGAGGGTCAGTCCCTGTCCAAGGCTCGGCCGCCCATCGATGACGAATTGCGGCATCACGGTGATCAGGAACAGCGCCGATTTGGGGTTGAGGAAGTTGATGACGAACCCCGCGAGGCCATGGCGCTGCTCGCTGGCGCGCGGGGTGGCGGTGGGGGCGCTCTCGCCGGTGTCTCGCCACGCCTCCCACGCCAGCCAGCCCATCATTGCCGCCGCCAGCAGCGAGACGGCGCGGGTCAGCGCGGGGCCCTGGTCGAGGATCAGGCTCGCCGCCGCCACGCTCAGCACCGCATTGGCCGCGAGACCCAATGCGATCCCGGCGATCGCGCCCAGCCCGGCGCGGCGACCTTCGGACAGGGTGAGCGTGACGATCCAGGCCATGTTCGGCCCCGGCGTCAGCTCCACCAGCAGCACCGCCAGCGCGAAGCCTGTGAGGTCGATCACGGAATGCGTTGGGCGGGGAAGCGGGTGCCGTCCTTGCGGGCATAGCCGTCCGCGTCGAACACCATGTCGATATCGGAATACTCGCCGCTGTCCGCCTCGCGGCTGCCGGCGCTGATGGCGACGAAGACGCAAGGGGCCTCGGAACGGTTGTGGAGGCAGTGCCCGTTGGCCTCGCCCGCCGGGAAGGCGAGCACGTCGCCTGCAGCCACCGGGGTCTCCCCGCTATCGTCGATCAGCACCGCCTCGCCCGTCAGCATCACTACCAGCTCGTCCTGCCCGCGGTGCCAGTGGCGCTGCGAGGAGAAGGCGCCCGGCAGCAGGGTGCAGTGGCTCGCCCCCATCAGCGAAAGGCCCGCGACCGGGGCCAGACGGCGATACCAGCGCCCTTCCACCGCCGCGTCGAAGGGCGGGGGATAGCCGGTCGCATTGGTCTGGGGAATGGCAGCAAGATCGAGCTTGGGCATTGGCGGCAACTCCTGCTAGGCCTTGGGTAATGCTCGACCCTCTCGACCTTGCCAAGCGCTTGATTGCCGCGCCCTCGGTGACGCCTGCGATCGGCGCGGTGTTTGCCGAGCTGGAAGCGATGCTGGTGCCGCTGGGCTTTGCCGTCCACCGCTTCACCCGTGGCGACGGGCCGGAGGGGAGCGATGAGGCCCCGGTCGAAAACCTTCTCGCCCTGCGCGCCGGGCCACCGGGATCGCGCCACATTGCGTTTGCCGGGCACCTCGATGTCGTGCCGCCGGGGGAAGGCTGGGCCTCTGACCCCTTCACGCCGGAGGAGCGCGGCGAGCTGCTTCACGGGCGCGGCGCGGTCGACATGAAGGGCGCGATCGCCGCGATGGTCGCTGCGGTTGCCGAGGTGCCAGCGGAGACCGGCACCATCAGTTTCATCATCACCGGCGACGAGGAAGGCCCCGCGCTCCACGGCACCCGCGCGCTGATCGACTACATGGCCGAAACCGGCATCCAGCCCGACCTGTGCCTGGTGGGCGAGCCCACCTCGGTCAATCGGCTGGGCGATATGGTCAAAATCGGCCGCAGGGGCTCGGTCAATATCTTCATCGACGTCGCGGGCACGCAGGGCCATGTTGCCTACCCGCATCTTGCCGACAATCCGCTGCCCAAGCTGGTCGCGATCCTTGCGGAACTCGACGCGCTGACACTCGACACCGGGACGAGGTGGTTCCAGCCCAGCAACCTCGAGATCACCGACATCAACGTCGGCAACCGCGCGCACAACGTGATCCCCGCAAGCGGCGGGGCGCGCATCTCGATCCGCTTCAACGATCTTCACACCGGCAAGAGCCTGTCCGACCGGGTCATGGCGATTGCCGCCAAGCACGGCGGCACCGCGCGCCCGGTGATCTCGGGCGAGCCGTTCCTGACCGAGCCCGGCGCGTTCTCCAAACTGGTGAGCGACGCGGTCGAGGCCGAGACCGGGCTCAAGCCCGAACTCAGCACCACCGGCGGCACGTCCGACGCGCGCTTCCTGCGCAGCGTGTGCCCGGTGATCGAATTCGGCCTGTGCAACGCAACCATGCACAAGCGCGACGAGGCGGTGGCGATCCCCGATCTTGCCGTGCTGGCCCGCATCTATGCCCGCATCGCCCGGGCCGCACTGGCGCTGGAGGAGGATTAGAGTTTTGTCCGTCTGGTTCAGGATCCCGCTGTGGCAGCGCGTCATCGCTGCCCTTGTCCTCGGCATCATCGTCGGACGGATATGGGGGCCCGGGGCCGAGAGCATCAAGATCGTTGGCGATGTCTTCATCGGCTTCATCAAGATGCTGGTGGTGCCGCTGATCTTCTTCAGCCTGGTGGCAGGCGTCGCCAGCATCGGCGATCTGCGGAAGCTCGGCGCGGTCGGCTGGCGGGCGATGCTGATCTTCGTGGTGACCGGGCAGATGGCGGTATGGCTTGGCCTTGGGCTGGGCACGCTGATCGGCCCCGGCGTGGGCGTCGATACCTCGGGCATCGACATGGGCACCCCGCCGCCGCCCAACGACACGACATGGCGCGAGATGGTGCTCGGCATGATCCCGCAGAGCCCGGTGCAGGTGATGGCCGACGTCAACGTCCTGCCGCTGATCATCTTCTCGCTGCTGATCGGCATCGGCATCCTGATGGCGGCCAAGGATGGCGAGCCCGTGCTGAGGGTGTTCGAAAGCGGCAGCGTCGTGATGCAGAAGGTGACGATGGTGGTGATGGAGCTCACCCCCTTCGGTGTCTTCGCGCTGATGGCGTGGGTGGCCGGCACGCTCGGCCTCGATGCGCTGGCGGCGCTCGGCAAGCTGGTGTTTCTGAACTACCTCGGCTGCCTGCTGATCATCGCCATCGTCTATGGCGGGATGATCAAACTGGTCGCACGGCAATCGGTCGTCGGCTTCTTTCGCGGCATCATCGATGCGATCGCGGTGAGTTATTCGACCGCCAGTTCCAACGCAACGCTGCCGGTGACGCTGCGCTGCGCGGAGCGCAATCTGGGCGTGTCGAATTCGGTCGCGAGCTTCGTCATCAGCCTTGGCGCCACGATCAACATGAACGGCACGGCGATGTATCTGGGCCTTGCCACGCTGTTCGGTGCGCAGATTTTCGGGGTCGACCTGTCATGGGGCGATTACGGCATGATCGCGCTGCTCGGAACGCTGGGCGCGGTCGGTGCGGCGGGCATTCCGGGGGCGGGGCTGATCATGATGGCGCTGGTGTTCGGCGCGGTCGACGTGCCGCTCGAAACGATCGCCTTCGTCGCCGGGGTCGACCGGATCATGGACATGATGCGCACCACCACCAATGTCGCCGGCGATGCGGCGGTGGCGGTGACTGTGGCCAGCCTGACGGGCGAGATTGACTCGGCCGAGCTGGTCAGCGCAGACGACGTCTGAGCAGGCGTCTCTTCATTCCCGCCCTGCGATTCGACGGAACGGGCGGCACATGGATCGCAAGCTTACTCTCTACATCCTGGTCGGCATGGTGCTCGGCGTGATCGTCGGGCAGGCGCTCAACCAGACCGTGCCGGGCGATGTCATCAAGGCCGATATCGCGCCGTGGCTGAAGCTGCTCAGCGATATCTTCCTCAACCTTATCAAGATGCTGGTCGCGCCGCTGGTGCTGTCGACCATCGTGGTCGGCATCGCGCACATGGGCGACAGCGCCGCGCTGGGCCGCATCGGCGTACGCGCGCTGACGTGGTTCATCACCGCGAGTCTGATCTCGATCGGGCTCGGCCTCCTGCTCGTCAACCTGTTCCAGCCTGGCGTGGGCGCGCCGATCCCCGACGTGGCCGAAGCCGCCGCTGCCGTCGGCGAGGTCAAGGAGCTGAAGGCGACTGACTTCATCCTGTCGATCTTCCCCAAGAACGCCTTCGAGGCGCTGTCGACCAACAACATCCTGCAGATCCTGGTGTTCTCGATCTTCGCCGGAGTTGCCCTTTCGGCCATCGGCGAGCGCGGTACGGCGCTGGTCAAGGGCGCGGATGCGCTGGCGGAGATGATGCTGCAGATCACCGGCTACGTGATGCGCTACGCGCCCGTTGCGGTGTTCGGCGCGCTCGCCAATGTCGTGGCCGCGAGCGGGCTGGCGATCCTCGGCACGTACCTGACGCTGCTGACCGAGTTCTATCTTTCGCTGGTGCTGCTATGGGCGATCTTGCTGGGTGCGGGTGCGCTCTTCCTCGGCGCGCGGACATGGACGCTGATCCGCTACATCCGCCAGCCGCTGATGATCGCCTTCTCGACCGCCTCCTCGGAAGCCGCGCTGCCCAAGCTGTTCGAACAGCTCGACCGCTTCGGCGTGCCGCGCCGCATTTCGGGCTTCATGCTGCCGCTGGGCTATTCGTTCAATCTCGACGGCTCGATGATGTACATGAGCTTCGCGACGATCTTCATTGCGCAGGCTTACGGCATCGATCTCAGCATCGGCACGCAGATCATGATCCTGCTGACGCTGATGATCTCGTCCAAGGGCATCGCCGCCGTGCCACGCGCGTCGCTTGTGGTGATCACCGGCACGCTCGCCATGTTCGGCCTGCCGGTGGAGGGCGTGGCGATCATTCTCGCGATCGACCAGTTCCTCGACATGGGACGCACCGCCACCAACGTGGTCGGCAACGCGGTGGCGACGGCGGTCATCACCAAGTGGGAAGGGATGCTGGAGACGCCGGAACCGGCCTTCGTCGAGCATCCCCACGCCCCCGCCCACACACCTGCCGACGGGCGCGCGGGGCTCGATCTCGATCCGAGCAATTTCGGGGAGGGCTGACGCCGCGGCGCTTCAGCACCAGCCGCCGCGCCATCCGCCCAGATAGCCCCGGGCACCGCCGTTCGATTGCATCCAGTCCGCCAACCGATCGACGCTCCCGTCTGCGCGCGTCCGCCGGATCATCCGCAATTCGCGCCCATAATGATCGAAGGGTTCGTCGATCCGCGCTGTCATGGTGAAGGCGCCGCGGTTGAGCCAGCTTTGCAGGGCCGCCGTGGACTGTGCCGCCTGCTCGGCTTCCGCTTCACATTGCGCGTCTACCTCCGCCGTGTCGATGCCGACCACCCGGATGCTTCGTTTCCCGATGCGGAAGGTGTCACCGTCGATCACGCAGTAATACCCACGCCCCTTGCCGCAGCGGGTGAAACTGCCGGCGATGCGTTCGGGCTCAGTTTGCAGGAAACCGGGCGGCTCGAAACTCCCCGGCATGGCAGCGATGACGGACATGGTGACGAGCGCGATCAGAAGGACGAAGGGCCGCACCTCGAACCAGGCGCGCCGCCAGGTCATGCTGCCCCTATGCCGAAGCCGCGGCCTGTGGAAACGAACCGTCTTGTGACGCCTGCGGAACATGAGGCGGCCTTAGCGCGCCCGGCGCATCGGTGCCATGATCGAACAGGCGGGGGGCTCTGCTATTCCTTCACATATTCCACCGGCACGAATTCGCCCAGTGAACAGCCTGCACCGCGCCGGGGAACGCCGCCGACGTTTTGCAGCGAATAGACGATCTGCTGCGTGCAGAGCTGGTCGATCGAGGTTTCGTAGGCGATCGCGCGGTCGAAGTTGAGGCCCGGGCAGCTTTGGCGAAGGGTGTTGCGATAGACCTTGCCGCCGTTCATCTCGAAGTCGATCACCCGTTCAGAGCGCACCACCGTGTTGCGAAGCTGCGAGCGGTTGATGCAGCGCTCGCCCGGCCCCTTCACGGTCGCCGCGGGCGCGGCGGCGATGGCTTCGGCGGTGCGCGCGGCCTCGGCGGCGGGGTCGGGCGCGGCGCAGGCGGCGAGCATCAGCGGCAGCGGGGCGAGGGCGAACAGGCGTGGTAGCATGGCGGTTCTCCAGCGGGGGAGCCCGCATCATCGCCCCGCCGCTTGAACCGCGCCTTAATCTGCCGCGCCCGCGCCCGTCAGGTGGTGGTATCGCGCTCCATCACGATCTCGACCCCGTCGAGCGCGTTCTGCAGGAACAGCCGGTTGCCGCGGATGCGGTAGTTGAACACGAGATCGGTGCCCTCGATGTGCAGCTGGCGTTCGTTGACGGCATAGCTTTGGTAGATCTCATCCCCCTTGGCGGGCCCGCGCGTGCGCTCGGTGATGAATTCGCCGTCATCGGTGATCGCGATAAGGTCGCCGCGCGCAACGTCGGTCACGCCCTTGTGGCGCACGACCTTCCAGTCGCCGAAGAGTTCGAAAGGCAACGTGCGCCCCCCGAGGCCGGCAAGCCTGCTGGCCTTGGCCTGAAGCCCGGCGACCAGTTCGACCTCGCCATCGAGCCCCGCGACCCCGGAGGACGCGATCCGGTCCGACAGCGCGGCGAGCATTGTGGCGGCGCCCTTGGCATCGCGCTTCTCGTGATATTGCGCCAGCGCCGCGCGGGTGGTGACATATTGGTCGACCAGCACCTCGGCCTTGACGAGATTGGCGGGGACGCCCTCGTCCGACACGGCAACGCGGTCGGTATCGCTCTCGCGCTTCTGGGTGGTCGCGGCGGTGTAGCTGACCGAAATGTCGGCCAGCGCGCCGCCCGCAGGGTCGCCTTCGAGCGTGGCGAAGATCCCGCCGCCATTGCTCGACAGGAATGCGCTGCCGATGGTGACCGTCACCGTGCCATTGCCCGCATCCGCGATTAGCTCGCCCGGCACGCCGTAGATCGCGCCGACCTTCACGCCGTCCGCCGGGTCGATGGAAATGACGAGATCCTGCGCGACCTCGCTCACCATGTTGCCGAACTCCTTGGCGAACAGTTCGCTGGCCGAGCCTTCGCGCGGCACGAAGAACAGGTTGCCGCCGCGCACGCTCGACACCTGTGTGGCCAGCGCCCCGTCGAAATGTGCGCCGACGCCGATGGTGGTGAGGCCCACGCCATTGCGCGAACCCTCGATCGCCTGCGCCATGAAGCCTTCGGGCGAGGTGTTGTCGGTGTTGGGGTTCTCGTCGGTGAACAGCATCATGCGGGTCTTGCCGCGGCTGTTCTCCCGCTCGGCCAGCGCGGCGGCGTAGCCCAGCCGCATCCCCCCTTCCATCGAGGTCGAACCGTTGATCTCGATCGCATCGACCGCGCGGTGCAGCGCTGCCTTGTTGCCCGCGACCTCGATCACCGGCTGGTGGATGAGCGAGGTGGTGCCGTAGATCACGATCCCCATCCGGTCGCCCTCGCCAAGCCGGTCGATCACCGCGTGCAGTCCCTCCTTGACCCGCGCCATCGGCTCACCCGACATCGATCCCGAACGGTCGACCAGCGCGATCAGGCTGATCGGTTCCGCCTTGTAGGCCTCCGCGTCGATCCCGCTGTCGAAGCCGATGCCGATGAAATGCTCGCCCGGCGCGCGGGCCGATGGCTTGGCGTGAGTGGCGACGCAGAACAGCTGCGTGCAGGCTTTCTTGGCGGGCAGCACCAGATCATGCTCGCTCAGCAGGCCTTCGACCGTGAAGCCCGCCGCCTGCGGCAAACCGGCCTCGCCCAGCTCGTCGAGCGCGATCGAGCGGAAATGCTTCACATCCTGCGCGCCGCCCTGCGTGATGCGGGTGGCGGTGACGATCACGGCGTCGGAGCCATCTTCCTCGTCTTCGGGAGGGGCCGCGTCCTGCGCCAAGGCGGGCAAAGCCGCCAGCGACAAGCAAGCGCTCAGCAGCAGAGCGCGGCGGGACGACACGAAACAGCGCATGGCTCATCTCCCCTGATATGTCCGGGGAAGCTAACCTGATTCGCTTGAGGCGCCTAATGGTATGGATTCGCAACGGATCCGGCGGCTTACCCGCGCGGGTTTTCCAGCACCTTCTTGCGGAACGAACACAGGTCCGCGACCGTGCAGCGCCAGCATTCGGGCGTGCGCGCCTTGCAGACATAGCGCCCGTGGAGGATCATCCAGTGGTGCGAATCCCGGCGGAAGGGGGCGGGCACGCGCTTTTCGAGCTTCGCCTCGACCTGCTCGGGCGTCTTGCCCTTGGCCATCCCGGTGCGGTTGCCGACGCGGAAGATGTGCGTGTCGACCGCGAAGGTCTCCTGACCGAACCAGCAATTGAGCACGACATTGGCGGTCTTGCGCCCCACGCCCGGCAGCGTGACCAGCGCCTCGCGGCTGTCGGGCACCTCGCCGCCGTATCGGTCGACGAGGATCTGCGAGAGCGCGATCACGTTCTTGGCCTTGGAATTGAACAGGCCGATGGTCTTGATGTGCGCCTTCAGCCCGTCCTCGCCCAGATCGAGCATCTGCTGCGGCGTCTGCACCTTGGCGAAGAGCGCGCGGGTCGCCTTGTTCACGCCGACATCCGTCGCCTGCGCCGACAGCGCCACCGCGACGAGCAGTTGGTAGGCATTGCCATATTCCAGCTCGGTCTGGGGCGAGGGGTTGTCCTCGGCCAGCCGGCGGAAGAATTCGAAGATCTGGTCGCGGGTCATGGGCGCGTCGTCACAACCCCAGGACGTCGTTCATCGTGTAGCGCCCGGCGCTCTGGCCGGTGAGCCACTCCGCTGCCTTCACCGCCCCGCGCGCGAAGATCATGCGGTTTTCCGCCGAGTGCGACAGCGTGAGCCGCTCCTCGCTTCCCGCAAAGATCACCGAATGTTCGCCCGCCACGGTGCCGCCGCGCAGGGTGGCAAAGCCGATCGCGCCTTCGGCCCGCTTGCCGGTCATGCCGTGGCGGCCGCTTTCCATGTTGTCGGACAGGGCGATGCCGCGCCCCGCCGCCGCCGCCTCGCCGAGCAGCTTGGCGGTGCCCGATGGCGCGTCGACCTTCATGCGGTGGTGCATCTCCAGCACCTCGATATCCCAGTCCGGCCCGAGCCGCGCGGCGGCCTCGCGCACCAGATGCGCCATCAGCGTGACGCCGAGCGAGAAATTGCCCGATTGCAGCACCGGGATCGCGCGCGCGGCCTCGGCGAGGCTTACGAAATGCGGCTCCTCCAGCCCCGTGGTGCCGACCACGACCGGCTTGCCTGCCACCCGCGCCGCACCGAGGTTCGCCGCGAGCGCATCCGGCGCGGAGAAATCAACCAGCACGTCGCATTGGCTGGCATGGGGCCCGATGCTCCCGCCCGCATCCACGCCCACGCACAGGGCATGGCCTGCATCCGCGATCGCCGTCTCCAGCGCCTGTCCCATCCGGCCCTTGTGCC
Source organism: Porphyrobacter sp. YT40 (assembly GCF_006542605.1). Classification (GTDB taxonomy): domain Bacteria; phylum Pseudomonadota; class Alphaproteobacteria; order Sphingomonadales; family Sphingomonadaceae; genus Erythrobacter. Next base: position 3,513 of record NZ_CP041222.1, on the reverse strand, counting down.
CGATCACCCCGAATTGCAGCATTGCGCAAACCTCCGTTCGGGCTGAGCTTGTCGAAGCCCCGCCCTTGCTTTCACTGCCGTAAAGGGAAAGACAGTCCTTCGACAAGCTCAGGACGAACGGAGACGGGTTTGAGCGTAGGAAATCAAAGCATCGTCATCCTCACCGGCGCGGGCATTTCCGCCGAGAGCGGGATCGACACCTTTCGCAGTGCCGGCGGCCTGTGGGAGCAGCACCGGGTGGAGGATGTCGCCACGCCCGATGGGTTCGCGCGCAACCCCGATCTGGTGCTCAATTTCTACGACATGCGCCGCGCCGCGCTTGCCGAGGTCGCGCCCAACGCCGCGCACATGGCGCTGGCGCGGCTGGAGCGCGAATTTTCGGGCGAGTTGCTGCTGGTCACCCAGAATGTCGACGACCTGCACGAACGCGGCGGATCGGCCCGCGTGCTGCACATGCATGGCGAATTGAAGAGCGCGCTGTGCACATCCTGCGAGACCCGCGCGCCGTGGCAGACGACAATGATCGAGCGCCCGCCGTGCCCCGTCTGCCACGCGCCGACCCTGCGCCCCGACGTGGTGTGGTTCGGCGAAATGCCGTACCAGATGGGCCGCATCTATCAGGCGCTCGAACGGTGCGACCTGTTCGTCAGCATCGGCACCTCGGGCGCGGTCTATCCGGCGGCGGGCTTCGTGCAGGAAGCGCGCAGCAGCGGGGCGCGCACGCTCGAACTCAATCTCGAACCCTCCGAAGGCTCACGCTTCTTCCACGAATCGCGCCACGGCCCGGCCAGCGTGCTGGTGCCGCAATGGGTCGAGGAGGTGCTAGGCGGGTGAGCCACACGCCTTGCAGCCGGGGTCTTTCGCGATGCGGATCGTGCGCATCCCCGGATCGAGCCCGTCGAGGATGTGGAGCTTGCCGAAGCCCGGTTCGCCCATCGCACTTACACCCGCCAGCAGCACCTTGATCGCCTGCATCGCGGCAAAGGTCGCGACCCAGCCCGCCATCGCGCCCAGCATCCCGTCGTCGGCGCAGGTGTCGCAATCCTCGGCGTCGAAGGCATCGCCGACGAAGCAGCGGTAGCAGGCCTCGCCCGGCAGGTGCCCGGCCCAGGCGCCGACCTGTCCCTGAAAGCGTCCCACCGCCGCTGAAAGCAGCGGGATGCCGCTCGCCACGCAGGCGTCCGAGACCGCGAGGCGGGTGGCGAAATTGTCGGTGCCGTCGAGCACCACGTCCGCGCCTTCGATCAGGCGGGCGGCGTTGTCCGGCGTGATGCGCGCGTCGGACACATCGACTTGCAGGGCATCGTCGAAATTCGCCAGCCAGCGGCGCGCGGAGACCGCCTTGCCATAGCCCACGTCGCGGGTGGTGAAGATCGTCTGACGCTGGAGGTTCGAGACATCGACCACATCGTCGTCGACCAGCGCCAGCCGCCCGATCCCGCTCGCGGCGAGATATTGCAGCGCCGGAGAGCCGATCCCGCCGAGGCCGATCACCGCGACCTTGCTGTCGGCCAGCCGCACCTGCCCCGCGCCGCCGACTTCGGGCAGCACGATATGACGGGCAAAGCGTTCGAGCCGGGCGGGGGAGAGGCTCATGGCTCGGACATGTCCTTGCGCCGTTCCTGCTTGAAGGCGCCGATGCCGTGCCACCACAGGAAGGCGATCACCGCGCCCTTGGTCGGCTGGAGCATCACGAGTAGCATCACGATCGAGACCGGCAGCAGGATCGCGAGCGTCAGCCATGCGGACATGCCGCCCGCGATCATCGCGATCACCACCGGCGCGAGCAGGTGGCCGACCACGAAGATGCCGATATAGGCCGGAAAATCATCGGCTTGCTGGAGCGACCAGTCCTGCCTGCAATGCCCGCAGCGGTCGACCGGCTTGAGCCATGCGCGAAACAGTGGTGCCTCCCCGCAGCGCGGGCAGCGGCACTTCGCGCCGCGCCACAGGGCGGGAAGCCAGCCCGCGGGCAGCTCGATCAGGTCGGGAGAAAGGCGCTGAGAAGGCATGGACAGGCTGTTTACAACCTGTGCACGACCTGTCGACAGGCCTGTGCACAGGCCTGTCGAAACAGCGGTGAAAAGGTAGGGGAAGAGATGTGGGTGATCAGCTCTCGAGCTGGCGCAGCAGGCTGCGCACATCGCCGTCCATGTCGGCATCGCGCTGGCGCAGGTCCTCGATCAGGCGCACCGCGTGGATCACGGTCGAATGGTCGCGCCCGCCGAACTTGCGCCCGATCTCGGGGTAGGAGCGCGGGGTGAGCACCTTGGAGAGATACATCGCCACCTGACGCGGGCGCACCACCGCGCGGGCGCGGCGCTTGCTGCTCATTTCGGCGCGGTCGATGCGGTAGAACTGGCACACGGTGCGCTGGATCTCGTCGATGGTGATCCGGCGACGGTTGGCGCTGAGAATGTCGGTCAGCTGCTCTTCGGCCAGCTGCAACGAGACTTCCTGCCCGGTCAGCTGGGCATAGGCGATCAGCTTGTTGAGCCCGCCGACCAGCTCGCGCACGTTGCGGGTGATGGTGCGGGCGAGGAAATCGACCACGTCTTCGGGCACGGTGATCGCGGCAAAGCGGGTGAGCTTGGAGACGAGGATCTTCTTGCGCAGCTCGATATCGGCGGGCTGGATGTCGGCGACCAGACCCATCGACAGGCGCGAGAGCAGGCGCGGTTCCACCCCGTCGAGCGCCTGCGGGGCGCGGTCGGCGGCGAACACCAGCCGCTTGCCCTCTGCGAGCAGCGCGTCGATCGTGTAGAGCAGCTCTTCCTGCGCGCTGGCCTTGCCGATGATGAACTGGATGTCGTCCACCAGCAGCAGGTCGAAGCTGCGCAGCCGCGCCTTGAACTCGATCGTCTGGCTCGACTTCAACGCCTGGACGAATTCGACCATGAAGCGCTCGGCCGAGCAGTAGAAAATGCGCGCGCGCGGGTGGGCCTGCAGATAGCCGTGGCCGATCGCGTGAAGCAGGTGGGTCTTGCCCTGCCCGGTCGCCGCCTTGAGATAGAGCGGCGAGAACTGCGGCTGTTCGAGCGCGGCCATGCGCTGCGCCGCGTTGCAGGCGAGGATGTTCGCCTCACCCGTGACGAAGGCGGCAAAGGTCAGCGAAGGATCGAGCCCGACCGAGGAGGTGAAGCTCGCATCGCCCAGCGCGCCGGCGGCCAGCGCAATCGCGCTTGCGCCGTCATTGGCGGGGCGGCGGCCATCGTCGAGGCGCAGGTCGGGCAGCTGGCGGCGGCCCGGATGCACCACGATATTGACCTTGCGCACTTCGCTGCGCGCGATGCTCCATGCCAGCTGCAGGCGATCGTGGAAGCGGTCGCGCACCCAGTTGGCGGAAAATTCGGTCGGCAGGTAGAGATCGAGCGTGCCGCAATCGCGGTTCAGCGCGCCGAGCTGGATCGGCTTGATCCACTGGCTGTGCAGCTGGTGCCCCAGATCCTTGCGCAGGCCCTGACTGATATCGGCCCAGTCGGCAGCGAGGTTAACGGCTTCGGAGTCTTCCAT